>JAIXYN010000081.1 GCA_027490195.1 Verrucomicrobiaceae bacterium
AGCAGAGTATCAGGCCCGGCGCTTCATGCTGGGACGTAGGATGGACGTGGCGACAGCCCGTCCGTCCATGAGCGCGAGGCAAACGTCTTGGGCCTGCGAGCGTTCGGGCAGCCTTGAGCGCACCGTGAGCGCTGGGGCTTGCGAACGTCCTCGCAGTCGGGCGGTTTGGCGGAGTGGGCGCTGGAGCATGGGCGGTCCTCGACGCCAAACACGACCGACCTACGTTCCAGAAAGCACTCATTTCCTCTCAGCGAACAGACCTTTTTTCAATTGAGCATGGTATTAGCTGGTTATATCACATGTAGATGAAAACGAGTCTGGAAAGGACCACTTGCAGAGAGAGCTTTGCGCTGAAAAAGCATGATGGCTTGTGCAATGAAGTTCATTTGTCTGGCCGTCGTTGGGTGGGGTGGCGAAAGCCCGTCGGTATTTGAACGTCATGCAACGCACTTTGGCATGCGAACGCGCTGGTGGTCGGGCGGTTTGGCGGAGGAAGTGAAGGAGCGAAGCACTCTTTCGACGCCAAACACCCCCAACCTACGACCGGAGCGGCTCGCTGCGCGCCTGTTCCAGAAGAAATCTGCTGCCAGTGGAGAACAGACCTGTTTTCTACGAATCGTGGTATTACCACTCATCCCAGGTACTATGCAGGGCATGCCGGTTCACTTCCAGAATACCCGAAGCCATACCTCACTCTGATACAGCCTCTCGGCTTTAGCTGCGTTCACCGCCGCACCAGAGCGGGCTCGGGATACTCAAAGGTCTTGCCTTCGTAGTTGCGGATGACGACGCGTTGTTCGTCGCGGACAAGGACGTAGTCGGGATTGAGGGGGACTTTGCCGCCGCCGCCGGGGGCGTCGATGACGAACTGGGGGATGGCGTAGCCGGTGGTGTGGCCGCGGAGTTGTTCAATGATGTCGATGCCGTCGGCGACGCTGGTGCGCAGGTGGGAACTGCCCTGGATCAGATCGCACTGATAGAGGTAGTAGGGGCGGACGCGGCACATGAGGAGCTTCTGCACGAGGCTCTTCATCACTTCGGCGTTGTCATTCACACCGCGAAGGAGGACGCTTTGATTGCCGAGGGGGACGCCGTGATTGGCGAGGAGGGCGAGGGCATCGCGCACTTCAGTGGTGAGTTCGCGCGGGTGGTTGGTGTGGATGCTCAGCCAGAGGGGATGGTGCTTTTGCAGCATCTTGCAAAGCTCGGGCGTGATGCGTTGCGGCACGAAGATGGGCACGCGGGAGCCGATGCGTACGAATTCGATGTGCTTGATGGAGCGCAGGCGGGTGAGGAGGGCGTCGAGCTTGGCGTCTGAGAAGAGCAGGGGATCGCCGCCGGAGAGCAGGACGTCGCGCACTTCGGTGTGGCGCTCCAGGTAGCGGAAGGCGGCTTCGAATTCGGTGTGCAGCTCCTGTTCGCCCACACCGGAAACGACGCGGCTGCGGGTGCAGTAGCGGCAGTAGCTGGCGCAGCGGTCGGTGACGAGGAACAGCACGCGGTCAGGGTAGCGGTGGACGAGGCCCGGGACGGGCATGTGGCTGTCTTCGCCACAGGGGTCGCTCATTTCATCGGGATCTTCCAAGGTCTCTTCGATGCGTGGGATCACCTGGCGGCGGATGGGGCAGCCTGGATCTTCGGCGTCGATGAGATTGAAATAATGCGGGGTGATGGCCATCGCCAGCTTGTTGCCGGAGAGTAGCACGCCAGCGCGTTCTTCCTCCGTGAGCGTCAGGTGCTCCTCAAGTTGTTTGAGGGTCGTGATCCGATTCTTGAGCTGCCAGGTGGCGCTGTTCCAGTCGGAGGGGGAGATGTTCTTGGCGGACCAATAACCTGGGGCGGAGGAACGGAACTCCTTCTCAGGCAGCGGTGGGGTGTCGTGCATGTGCTGCGGGATCGGTGGGCGCGGAGGTTAGGCGCGGGAGGGTTGAGATGTCAAACGTCCCCTGCGGGAGTTTGGGTACATTCCTTGCATCGGGGCGGGGGCCTGTTCTGGATGGGCGGTGACTCGAAAGTCACCGGGTGGAGGTGCAAAGGCGTTTGCCGCCTAACCACAACTCGGCCACACTCGGGGTGATGCCCGACATCGTCCTAGCCACGCTCAACGCCAAATACATCCACAGCTCTTTCGGGCTGCGCTATCTGCTGGCAAACCTGGGACCCTTGCGGGAGCGGGCTTGCATTGCGGAATTTCAGATCAACCAGGCGCCGCTGGAAATCGTGGAGGCGGTGCTGGCGCTGGAGCCGCGCATTGTGGGCTTCGGGGTGTACATCTGGAATGTCGTGCAGACAACGGAGGTGCTGGGCATGCTGCGGCGTTTGCGGCCGGAGATCCGCATCGTGCTGGGCGGGCCGGAGGTGTCGTATGAATGGGACGGGCAGCCTATTGTGGCGCTGGCAGACCATGTGATCACCGGCGAGGCGGATCTGAAGTTTGCCGAGGTTTGTGGCGTGCTGCTGGGTGAAGATGCGGCGGCGCAGGCAGCGCTACCGAAGGTGATGCCTGCCGGACTGCCGGCGCTGGAGAAGGTGGTCATGCCCTATGACCTCTACACGGAGTCGGATCTGGCGCATCGCATCCTCTATGTGGAGGCCTCGCGAGGGTGCCCGTTTACCTGTGAGTTTTGCCTTTCCTCGCTGGATGTGCCGGTGCGTGCTTTTGCGCTGGAGGCTTTTCTTGCCGCCATGCAGGGGCTGCTGGATCGTGGGGCGCTGACGTTCAAGTTTGTGGACCGCACCTTCAATCTGCACCTGCCGACGAGCATGGCGATCCTGCGCTTCTTTTTGGATCGCTGGCGTGATGGGATGTTCCTGCATTTTGAGATGGTGCCGGACCGTCTGCCGGAGCAGTTGCGCGACATCATCCGTGAGTTTCCTGCGGGTGCGGTGCAGTTTGAGGTGGGCATTCAAACCTTTGATGAAGCGACTTCGAAGAACATCAGCCGGCGGCAGAATCTGACGCGGCTGGAGGACAACCTGCGCTTTCTGCGCGAACAAACGGGCATCCATGTGCATGCGGACCTGATTGTGGGACTGCCGGGAGAGGACGTGGCGAGTTTTGGGCGTGGCTTTGACCGGCTGGTGAAGATGGGGCCGCAGGAGATTCAGGTGGGCATTTTGAAACGGCTACGCGGCACGCCGATCGTGCGGCATGACGCGGAGTATCGGATGAAGTACTCGCCGGTGCCACCCTACGAGATGCTGGAGAACCGGGACATTCCGTTTGTCGAGATGCAGCGGATGCGGCGCTTTGCGCGCTACTGGGATCTGGTGGCGAACAGCGGGAACTTCACCGCCACGCTGGCGCTGTTGTGGCAGCAGGGCGAATCGCCCTTTGAGGCCTTCATGGCCTTTGCCGACAGCCTCTACGCGAAGCTGCGCCGCACGCATCAGATCGCGCTGCCGGTGCTGGCGCAGTCGTTGTTTGATTATCTGGCAGGTGAGTGCGGTGTGCCATCCGAGATCGCAGCAACAACGATGATGCAGGATTGGAACCGGGTGCCGGGGCGCGAGGGTTTGCGCCTGAGCGGAACACAGCCTGCTGAGCGTGAAGCGCCCAAGCGCAGCACTGCGGGGAGCAGGCAGGCGCGGCATGTGGTGTCTTGAGAGGACGCAGTTTTACGAAAAAGATGGACCAAACTGTCTCCACGCTCAATCCACGCATCAAAGTCGTGGCTGGTTTTGAGGAGCTGGTCATGACGCCGATGCGTGATGGCATCAATGCCTTGTGCTGGCCGCGCACGCTGCCGGGAGATTTTGGCGAGATTGTGCAGAAGCTGGGGGTGGGGAAGGGGATCACGAGTATTGACGAGGAGCGCCTAATGGCGCTGGAACTGAGCGACGAGGGACGCGTGGCGCGTGAGATTTTGCTGCAAGACCTGGAGATGCTGCGCGCCCGCGAGTTGCAGCCAAGTCTCGACTGCATCAACGGCTATGTGAATGAGATCGAGAGCGAGCTGCTGCGCACGGATGTGCAGTCTTGGCATGTGGACAGCGCCACCGTGGAAGCGGACACTTATCTGTGCACCTATTTCGGAGCCGCCTCCGAAGGGCTTCGAAATGAGGAGGCGATACGGCGGGTGGATGTGCCTGAATTGCGTGCGGAACTTCGGCAGCTTTATGGAGGAGGTGATGACGTGGGATTCCGCGAATTCCTGAACGAAAATTACCTGGATCTGCATTACAAGCTGTTGCCCCATGCCCGGCCGTTTTCCTTTGGCCTTGGCCATCTCTGGCGCATTGCCACCGAATATCCTGGCAGCCCGGTGCCGCCGTGTATCCACCGTGCTCCTGCGACGCAGCCCGGACAGCCGCCGCGTCTGCTGCTGATCAGCTGAAGATCGGACGCAGGATTGCGCCTGACCGGCAATGGCGCTAGTCTGTGGGTCCATAAGCCATGGTAACCCTGCTCCGAGAAATGCTGCACTCGCCAGTGCTGGACATTGTCCAGCGCCTGAAGCATTCCACGGGCATGACGGTGACGGAGCTTTGTACGGCGATGAAGATGAGCTACATGGGGGTGAAGCAGCACTGCGTGGAATTGGAGAAGGCCGGGTTTCTTGACACCTGGCGTCGGCCCAAGGCGGCAGGGCGGCCCGAAAAGCTGTATCGGCTGACGTCCAAAGCGGACGCGCTTTTTCTTGGCAGCGGGCCGGCCTTGACGCTGGATCTTTTGACGACGGCGGAGAAGGTCTATGGGGAAAGCGCCCCGCCGAAGCTGTTGTTCACCTATTTCCAGTCCAAGGGGGAGGCCTGGGGTGCCAAGCTGGCCAAAGCCACGACTTTGGAGGAGCGTGCCCGGCTGCTGGCGCGGCTGCGCAGTGCGGATGGGTGCATGTGCGCCTGCGAGACCGATGCGCAGGGCCGTCTCCTTCTGGTGGAGCATCACCGCCCTCTACGGGAACTGGCGGCGCGCTACGGCATTGTGGATGAACTCGAATGCGAAATGATCGAGCGACTCATCGGCTGCGAGGTGCGTCGATCGGTGGAAGAAGTGTCGGGTCTGGTGCGTGTTACTTTTCAAATCAAGACAACAGGGCATTCAGAATGACTTCAGGTAACGCAGGCAGGACAATGGTATGGATCAAAGCAGTGGCAGCAGCAGGCACAGGTCTGCTGGCATCGTGCGGCAGCAGCATCGCACCGCTGCGGCCCGCCTGGCAGCAGGACCCGAACCTTTTCCACCAGGGCTTTCCGGCTCGTGACTCACAAACAACGACGACGCCCCACATGGTGGCCCGAGTGGTGTACGCGGCACCGGAGCAGGTCAGTCACATGATTGAGCGCCAGGGCGATGTGCCAGATACACAGCGCGGGCTTGCACGCATGGGAGATGGCACGGTGGATCTGGGGGTGCAGGATGCGGCGTCGGGCAAGTGGCTTGAATCGCACCTCTGCGGTGGCATTCTGTTTGTGGCCGGACTGCCCAATCAGGCCTATCGCATTGTGTTGAAAAATCGTACGCCGATGCCGCTGGAGCTCAGCGCGGGCGTCGATGGTAAAGATGCCCAGACAGGGCGCACTGCCTCTCTCGGGCGTGGCAGTTTGCGCGTGGAGCCAAAAGGCACTTTGGTGCTGGATCATGCGGCACAGGGGCCGCTGCTGTTTAAGAAGGTGGACGGCGATGCGGTGTTGTTTGACACCAGCCCTCAGGGGCGGACGGGGTTGATTCAACTGGCGGTGTTTCTTGCCGCTGATGCACCGAGCATCGGGCCGGAAAAACTGCGTGCCAGTCAGATTGCGCCATTTGGGCTTCTACCGATCGGCAGACCTGAGCAGTATCGGTAGGGGGAGTGGACGGTCGTTTACAGTTGTTAACGATGGTTGACGGTTGTTTATCCAGAGCTTGTGAAGTTCGGAGAGCTTGGGTAACTTTGTCAGTTCATGCTCCGTTTCCTGCGCCGTCTTCTGCTCTTTCTTGTCGCCAGTTTTCTGCTGGCGGGAAGCGCGTATTTGAACACGACGGCCTTCCATGAGCGCTGGCATGGGTTTGTCACCGGCGAATTGGCGCAGCATGGGGTGCATCTGAATTTTGAGCACCTGACGGTGAATCCGTTTGGCGGGCTGGTGGCGCGCGGTGTGAAGGTGTTTAATGACGCTAGCAAAGAGAGCATCGTGGCGTCGGTGGACCGGTTGAATCTGGACGTTGACTTTGGCAGCCTGATCGAGGGCAGGGTCAAGATTGACGGGCTGGAGCTGCTGCATGCGAGCATGGCTCTGCCGCTGGATCCCGAGCATCCCGAACTGACGGTGATCGAGCTGAAGGATCTCAGTGCGCGGGCCTTGCTGGAAGAGCGGCGGCTGGACATCCGGCATGCGGAAGGCCTGCTGTCCGACGGGCTGCGCATCATGATCAGCGGTGTGCTGGAGCTGCCGGAGTCGAAGTCAGGCGAGCCGGGACCGAGTGCGCAGGAGCGGCTGAGCGCGATACGAGAGCATCGTTCGCAGATTCAACATGGGCTGGACTGGCTGGCACGGTTTCGTGCGCCGCATGTGCCCACGCTGAGCGTGAAGGTCTCCGGTGCGCTGGACCGGCCGCAGGAGCTCAAGGCGGAGCTGCTGTTTCAGGCAGATGGCCTGCAGTTTGAAGATTATGTCTGGAAGGAGCTTGTGGCAGAGGCGGAGTATGAAGGCGGGTTTGTGGATTTGAAGCGGCTGCATCTGTTGGATCATCTGGGCACGATGGAAGCCACCGCCACCTGGCGGATCGGTGCGGAGCACCTGCGCTTTCGGCTGACTTCGAGCGCCGACCTGCCGGGACTGGCCCGGGCGTTTTTCAGCAGCGAGCAACTGCGCGAGGTGGTGTTTTATGAAGCACCGCAACTGGCGCTGGAAGGGAAGATCTTTTTGAACAAGCAAAAGCCCGAAGATTTTCTGCCGGCGGAGGTGACTGGCCGGCTGGACTGCGGGCGGTTTGGCAGTCGCGGGGAGGTTTTCAATTCACTTAGCCTGTCTTTTGGTGCGAACCCTGAGGGCATCTTTGTGCGTGATGCGCTGCTGAAGCACAAGACTGGCACGCTGGCGCTGGATGTGATGCATCACCGAACGCTGGGCTTTAAATACAATCTGGCGCTGCGCATGGACCCGAATGTGTTTCTTCCTTTCGTGCTACTGCCGAAGACGCGTGAAATCATTCAGCGCTTTGCCTTTGATGACACTTCGCAGATCGACGTACATCTAGCCTGTGCCGGACCGTCGCCCAATCTGCGCGAATGCCCCAGCTCCGGCCATGGTGTGCTGCGCAACTTTCGCTACAAAGATGTGCTGTTTGAATCCGCTGAGATGGATCTGGCGCTGTTCGGAGACATTCAAAATTATGCCAATGTGCGGGTGCAGCGTCCGGATGGCCCGGCAGAGGCGGAGCTGGTGTTCGTCAACGATGAGGACAACGAGAAGTGGCTGCGGCTTGTCAATCTGCATACGGTTGCGGATGCGGCTGGCATTGTGCGCGCGTTTGCCCCGAAGGTGGCGGATCAGATCGCGCTCTACCGCTTTTCAGCTGGCACCGATGTGACCGCCAATGGCACCATCGGCTTCAAGAACAATCCACAGTTCAACAACTACAAAGTCGATTTCAAAAATCCGGTGGGTGGTGCGCATTACGTGCTGTGGAATGAGGACTATCCGATCAATGCGCCTAATGGAAAAATACACATCGTCGGGAACATGTTGAACTTCGATTTCAACGGCCGCCTTTTCGGGGACATCCTCCAGGCCAAAGGCGCGGTGAATCTCACACCCGGGGTGAGAGGGTACGATGTGGAGGTGCGGGCCGGACGCTTCCCTTATGCTGTGTTTGGCCGTAAGCTGCCGTTTGAGGAGGTGCGGGCAGATGTGCACAACCGGGAGGGGATTGCGCGGATCGACATCGCGGCGGATGTGCTGGGCGGGGGCATGACTTTGAAGGGAAACCTGAACGAAAACCGCGAGCCGACTGCCTATGACGGCGAACTGCGCATGAACGCCCTCAGCTTCCAGCGCTTTGCTCAAGTGTACTCCCCGGGCAATGAAAGTGTGGGAGACATCAGCGGCCATTTTAAATTCACCGGTCGCATGGACGACTGGAAGGCGCTGAAAGGCGGCGGTGCGCTGATCATCGTCAATGGTAACCTCCTCGCGCTGCCCGTGCTCGGGCCGCTGACTCCGATCATTGGGGCCTTCCTGCCTTCGCCGATCAAGGGCTACAATGTGGCCAAGAAAGCGGACTGCACCTTCGAGGTGGCGGATGGCTTTATCGTCACGGAAAACATTGAGGCCGAGTCCAGCGCCTTTCGCATTTTCAGCCGTGGCAACGTGGACTTCATTCGTGACGACATCGACTTCAACGCCGAGGTGCGCATGCGCGGCCTGGGCATCCTGCTGTTTCCGGTGACCCAGCTGCTGGCCTACAAGGGGTCGGGTACCATTGGCGACACCAAGTGGCACCCGCGCATCTTTGGTGGTGGCAACAAGGACGAACGAAAACCACCCACTGAAAAAGAGCTGCAGGAAGCGCAGCGCATTGGCGGCAGTCCGGCGAAGGCCAAGGTGAATCCGCCTCCGCCGAAGCCGCGCCCGCTGTTTGGGAATTGAATGCGAACGTTTGCAGGATTCGCTGTCTTTATAGAATGGAGTGTGTCAGGGAGGTCGCAGGAAAGTGTAATAACTCAAGATAAGTGAGTCGTTGTAGGAGTGCCGCCGGATCTGGCTGTGCGTCGTGCAGTCCCTGAGAGCGGTAACGCCGCTGATAAGCTGCCATTTTCCAAAGGGGAGGTGGCTGAACCAAGCGCTGATCCGCTGACAATCACGCGTCAAATACGGGTGGCGTTAGGAAAGTATTTATTGATTGATTATCAGCGGCTTGGCACGCTGATAAGATTACAAAATTCCCGGCAACTTTTTGCGGGGCGAGTATTGCTTGAGGCGGAGCACGCCACGCAGCTTGTCCTCCAGTTTGGGGTCTGCTTTGTTGCTCATGAACACTCCCACTATCCAGTATTTGCGTGATATTCCCCTTTTTTGTTGCGCGAGTACGCCATAGGCGGCTAAAGCGACACCATAAAGACAAAAACGCGTGATATTCCCGTCAAAGTGTCGGCTATAAAGCTGCTGACAAACCTCACGATCTGTGAATGATCTTCAATGTTCGCCCAACTCCAATGCGTAATCCCGTTCGCCGCAGCAAGAAGATTGGTCTGACGCAGGGTGGCAGAGTGCGTGATGGACAGGCCATCGAGAAGCGTTCCAGAGCACGTCAGCAGGATGACATTTGGACACGCCTTTCGGAGCGTCCAGACGATGGCGAGATTTTCTTCATCACCGAGAACCCGTCTCGGGACTACTATCACCCTTGCTCTGAGGAGGACCTTCGGCAGGTGCTTGCCCACCTGCCACGCAAGCATTGGAGACATCTTCGCGCGGTCGTGTTTCGTCGTTCCAGTTCACAGGACAGAGACCGAGGTGTTGAGGCCAGACGGAGATATCTTTGCATCATCCTTTACCCGTTTCCCGTCACTAATGAGTTAGATTGGGGCACTCGTCCGCCATCAATGCTTGCCCGCAGCCATTATGCACCATGGTGTGACCGCTGGGAGGTTCGGGACGGCAGACATCTTCAGGTGTGGACAGCCGAGGAGGTTCGTCGTTACTATCGCTACCACCTTTTCCTTCACGAGATGGGCCATATTAACCAGCCAGCATTCCACAGCCTCACTCGGCGAGAGGACTTTGCCGAGGACTACGCTTTGTCGTGGGCTCGGAAGCTTGGTCAACTGCCTTGAGAAACCACCACAACCAACCAAGGGCGAACAAAACGGATGCAGGCAACGGCTCGAAGGCTATCTGTCGTGTCAGCAACGTCTTGCGCTCGCCGTCGCCTGATCCGAGACGTTCGCCCAAAACATACAGCCACCTATGACTCCAACATTCGACTCTGAAGGCATCGACA
>JAIXYN010000027.1 GCA_027490195.1 Verrucomicrobiaceae bacterium
ACAAGTCGTCGGCATGTCCCCGCAGGATTTCCGAAGGCAGAACCGGGGGAGGTGATAACATAAATCAATCTCCTTCCTCCAAGCAGTGGGCCATTGGCGCGAGCAGGAGGGCGGTGAGAGCCGAGCGAAGCGAGACAGCCTGCCAAACTGATTTCAAAAAGATGCAGGCAACAGTAAGGGTGGGTTTCATGGGGTGCTGTGTCATGGTTCAGCGGCTCAGCGTGCGAATGTTCTGCGGAGGTAGTCCGCATCGTAGCGGATGTCCTGCTCGATGCCGTTCGGGAGTTGCGTGCCCTCGATGTGAACCCACGCGTCGTGCCAACCGATGTCGTGCATGGCGTCTCGCATTTTTCCGAAGTCGATGTTTCCCTGGCCGTAGAGTCCCTTGAAGTCCTTGGCGTGAAACTCACAGATGCGCTCTTTGCCAAGCCTGCGGATGGCCTCGCCGTAGTCCTCGCCCTCTTTGTCCATGTTGGCCACGTCATACCAGACCTGGATGTTCGGCGAGCGCACGGCTTCGAGCATCTTTTCCAACACGGGCACCTTGAGCGTGGACTCGATGCCGTAGATGACGCCTGCGTTCTCGGCGAGCGGCGCGAGTTTTTTGAGGATGCCGGTGACCTTCTCGATGCCTGCCTCGTCGCCAGCGAGGCTTCCTTTGCCAAAGAAGGCCAGAAGAACGCAACGTGCTTTCAGGCGTTGAGCGACCTTGGGGCTAGCCAGCACCCACTTTGCGGCCTCGGGCTCGCTTTTGAGCGGCACACCGTTGAGCGTGGCCAACGCCAGTGAAGGCACCGCGATCCCGAGTTCGGCGGATTTGGCGAGGTAGCTGTCCTGCAGCTTCTCATCGAACAGCGGCAGCCATCCCTGGGCATCCGGCTTGCTCCCGAAATCGACTTGCACACCATCCAGCCCGATGCGCTTGGCGAGATCAAGCGAGGCCGGTTGCGCGGCGAGCTTCATGGTCCAGTCACAGGCTCCTATTTTGATCTTCGTGCCCGCTGTGGCGGCGCGCAGATGTTCGACCTGCGAGGCAAGCGCGGCGAGTGTGGTGGTGGTGAGGAAGGTGCGTCGTTTCATGGGATCAGTCTTTGAGTGGAATGCCGCGCAGGATGAGAGGATCGAAGCGATAGGGTGAATCGCCTGCGGCCCAAGCTATGCCGCGCAGCAGGATGGTGCGGAAGAAGGGGTCGTCGAAGGTCCAATCGAAGTGGCCCAGGGTGGAGGCCACGACGCGGCCTTTACCGCGTTCGTAGGCCCAGATGACGGGTTCGGCGCTGACCTTGTCGCCCACGGTTTCATCGGAGGTGGCGAGCGCGGTCACCTTGCTGCGGTCGCCTTGCAGGCTCCAGAAGCATTCGTCGGCGAGGGTGAAGGTATCGGGCAATCCGAGCATGATGGGATGACGCGGCTCCGGCAGCTTCAGGGTGATGACCTTGTGCTTGTAGTGGCTGTCTTTTCCCTTGGCCAGGCCGAGCAGATTCGCGAGCGCTGGCGAAGCATTCCAGAGCACATAGTGCGACAGCACGAGACCGCCGCCACGATTCAGGAATGCCTCGATCTGCTGCTGATGCTTCGCGTCAGACATACACTTCGGGTGTTGATATAGCATGATGACATCCGCCGTGGCGAACTGCTCTTCGGTGGGCCAGTCCAAGGTGCTCAGGGCCGTGACCTGCGGTGAACCCGATGTGATCAAGTCGCGGTCCGCCTCCACCTCGGGGCGATACATGTTCGTCACCGCCTCATCACCTGGACCTGCGCCGCCCAGCAGCACCTTCCAGCGTTTCGGCAGCACATCGTGAGAATGGGACCTCGGCGGATGATCCTTGGCACCGCCTGCGAAGAGAATGGTGAGCGGTCGCAGGCTCGCCTCCGCAGCGGGCTTCGGTGCCTTGCCCAGAAAGGCGGCGACCTCGGCGCGGCTGCGCAGTTCTGGCGTCGCAACGCCATAGGTGTTCTCGGGTTCCGCCTGGGCGTATTCCGAAAAGGCGGTGCAGGTAGCGAGCGCTCCCGCCGAACGTTGGAGGAAGGTGCGACGGGTGATGTCGGTAGGGAGTGTGTGGGAGAGTTTCATGGTGTGGGTTGAAGGCAGTTGCAGGGGGGGGATCATTACTTCTCAAGCGGTTTGAGGTAGATATTGCGGAACTGGATCGGGCTGCCCTCGCTTTGCAGGCAGATCGCGCCGCTGGACGGTTTGGCGCCGGTGCCCTTGTTCTGCAGCAGGCCGTTGATGGTCAATTGGATCGAGTCGCCATCGCAGACGATGTCGTAGCTGTTCCACTCGCCCGGGGGTTTCTCGTTCGATACCCCCTGTTTCTTGGCTCTTAGGTATGGTTTTACAACCGGGCCGAGCTGCTTGCCGTTGACGGTCAAGGACGAGAGGTTGATCAAATAGAAATCACCTGCGTTCTCATGCATGACTTGGGCCTCGATGGAGGTTGGCCAGAGGAAGTCGGGGCCTGTCTTGTGCAGCAGCACGCCGCTGTTGGTCGGCTTGCCGTCCCAGCGCCACTCGAGATGCAGTTGATAGTTCGCGTAATCTTTGCTGGTGCAGAGGTAACCCGACGGCTTGCCCTCACAGTGGATCACGCCGTCGCGGACTGACCAGACCTTTGCGCCGTTTGAATTGTCGTCTTTACCCTTCCCAGCCTCGGAGCTGAAAGGAATCCAGCCGTCTAGGGTTTTTCCGTCGAACAACATAGTCTTGGCCGCCGGTTTGATTGCGTCCCCGGCGTGCAGTGCGCCCAGTGGCGCGAGCAGGAGGGCGGTGAGCAGGGTGAGGGTGGGTCTCATAGCATTAGTTCAAGTCAGTTGCAGAGGTGTCGGATCATTACTTCGCCTTCGCTGCGGTCAGCTCCGTGATGGCGATGTCCTTGTATCGGACGATGGCGGTTGAATTGCCGTGGATCTGAACGGCGATGATGCCGGTGGTCTCGACGGTCGGGTCGGTCTCGGTGTAGTCCACGGTCTGCACGCCATTGAGCCAGATCTGAATGCGCGAGCCTTCAGCGCGGATGCGGTAGTCGTTCCATTCGCCCACGGGCTTGCGCGCCTTTTCCAGCACTTCCTTCGTGGGTCTCTGGATGACTTTGCTGCGGCGAATGTGGTCGTAGAGCGCTCCGTCGTAACCTGCGCCGAGGTCCGCCTGAAATCCGGATACTTCGGTGCCCTTCGGGACACGCTTGGAGCGGAAGTGCACACCGCCATTCACGAAGCCCTCGGTGCCTTCCAGCTTCCATTTCAGCGTGAGTTCGAAGTCGCCGAACTCTTTGGTCGTCGTGAGGTAGTCGTTGCGGATTTGCTTCTTCTCGAGTGAACCCGATGTGAAAGCGCCGTCTTCGATGCGCCATTGCGTGGTGGTATCGCCCTCCCAGCCCGTGAAGGTCTTGCCATCGGAGAGCGGCGTCTGCGCTGAGGCTGCGGACGCGAGTAGGAGAAGGGTGAGGAGTAGTGTTTTCATGAGGTGCTGAGGGGTTACGCAGACTTTAGCTCATTCAAGGTTCCCGCATTGCTTCCAAAGGTGTCGGTCTCGACGCCCATATTTTGCAGCATGGTGACGAAGAGGTTGCTGAGCGGTTTGTTGTGATCGCGCTTGAAGGCGAGGTGCTGGCCGTGTTGGAGGCCGCCGCCGGCGAGGAGGATGGGGAGGTTGGTGTTGTCGTGGATGTTGGCGTCGCCAAGGTTGCTGCCGTAGAGGACCATGGTGCGGTCGAGAAGGCGCTGGCCGCCTTCGGGCTTGGCGGCGAGGTTGCCGATGAGTTTGCGTAGCAGCGCCATGTGCTGGCGGTCGGCGGCTTCGAGTTGCTTTACCTTTTCCTCGTTCTGCCCGTGGTGGCTGAGGTTGTGATAGGTCTCGGTGGTGGCCTTTTGTCCGGGGAGAGAGAACACGGGTGTTTTGAAGGCATCGACCATCAGCGTGACGATGCGGGTGCTGTCGGATTCGAAGGCGAGCTGCGCGATGCTGAGCATGAGGTCGAACTTCTCGAAGAAGAGTTTGCTGTCGTTGATGTCGGACGGCGCGGGCTGCGTGGCGACGGGCTTCGGGCGATGCTCCCATTCGCTGGAGGTTTGCAAACGCTGCTCCACTTCGCGCACGGAGGTAAGGTATTGGTCGAGGCGGGCTTTGTCCGTGCTGCCGAGCGTGCGGCTGAATCGTCCGGCCTCGGCGTTGAGTGTGTCGAGAATGCTGCCGCGTTGCTTGAGCCGGAGGAGTTGTTGTTTCACCTCATCGGCACTGCCTTGAACGAACATCCTATTGAACAATGCTTTGGCGCTATCCTCGGCGGGCAGCAGCACGCCATCGCGCGTCCATGAGAGACTGCGGTTCGCTTTCTCGATGTTCACGCCGAGGTTCAGCGTGGGGAAGCGCGTGACTTGGCCGAGCTTTTCGGCGGCGTATTGATCGAGCGAGATGCTGTTGCGGAATCCGGCTTTGAATGCGCCGCGTGCTGACGTGAGGAAGCAGTTGTCCGTGCTGTGTCCGCCGGTCACGCCGGGATGCGAAAGACCGCTGAACACGCTGAACTCATTCCGCACCTCGGCGAGCATCTCAAGGTAAGGCGAGAGCGCGTAGTCGCGGCCAGTGGTCGTCGGAAAGAAATTCTTCGGCAGCACGCCGAGATTGTTCGCGATGACCAGCATGCGCTTCGGCATCGGCGCTTGCGCAGCTCTCGCGAAGACGGGTGTCATGCATTCGAGCATCGGAAGCCCGAGCGTGATGCCGAGGCCGCGCAGGAAGGTGCGGCGGGGCATGGGGGAGGAGGCGGTGGAGATGTGAGGGGCGTTCATGGCTTTGGG
>JAIXYN010000097.1 GCA_027490195.1 Verrucomicrobiaceae bacterium
CAGCATCTGCACTTCGCCGCGATCAGTTCCTCGAAGGTGGCTCATGCCCATTTAGATGCGCATGAACATGTCAGCGGTCAAATATGAGAAGGAGTTTTCACACAGCCTGTTCAGCCGGTCTGGAAAGGGCAGGGGATCACCCACTCTTACCCGCCTCAGACCGCAGCCCACTCTCAGGCACACCTCGACTTGCCAAAAGCCCCGCAAGATCCTCCAGCCTCAGCGCAGGCTCCATGCCCTTGCCAGGCAGCCACGCCCACGCATTCGTGGTCACCCGGATGCAAAGAATGTCTTCCGCCAGCAGCCATTCGTGCATAGCAGACCAGCCAAACCGCACCTCGATACCACCTCGCGTTTCAGCCACTCCCTCCTCGCTGATCACCACCCTCAAGCGCACGGGATCCACCACCGACATCCTTGACTCCTCCATCGCCGTGGCCACCACCCGGTGCTGCTGAAAAAGCCACACCCCCAAAGTGCCGATGAGGCTGGCCGTCAAGCCCCTTTCGCTGCTCAGGGCGCAGTACATGCCGAGCACCAGCCCCGCATAACCAAACAGGTTCCTCATCCAAAAAAACGCCAGCTCACGCCTGATCACCCCACCATGCATCAAGCGCACAAACTTCCGGTCCGCCTCCCTGTCCAAAACGACCTCAAAATGCAGAGGCAGCGTCAGAACAACAGCCCCTGCCTCCTCGCCGGACGATCCTATGGGTTCATGATTCATGACATGGGCATGCGCTGCACCAGCCCCCTTTAAGAGCAAGGAGCGGCACTTGCCAAGTGCCGGCTCAGCAAAAAAGACCCGGCCATGAATCTCACGCATTGAAGCAGTCTACACGTAGAACCTGCAATACCAGCAACTCAGCACCTCCTTGAGAAACTGCCGCGTTCTTTCGTCACTCCGCCCCGCGCCCACACCAGCCCCAAAGGGGCTGCGGATTTCAGCCCAGGGTCAGCCGAGCCTAGGCGAGGCGACCCTGGGTTTCCTCCATCAAATCCGGAAAGCAAACCCAGCGCCTTCTCCACACACCACACCCACCAGCAGCGCCTTCAATGCGCTCCGTCGCGATCCGAACGTGCCGCAGCTCCAACAGTCACGCTCAATGCCGTTATCCCACTGACATTCATGTCGAGCCTGAATGCCGCGCAATTCAAAGTTCCACCGTTCGGCATTTGGCCTCAAGATGGTGGCAGATACGCTGGATCATTTCTGCGGTCAGTTTGGTGATGTGCGGATCCACCGCAATGCTTCGAATCCTCTTTGGATTGAGAACCCGCACCTTGCCGGGTGGGACGCGGCTCGTGAGAAACCAGCCAGGTAGCGTAAGCACCGCCTGCACAGCCACCGGTGCGCCCACAGCACTCGTCAGAAAGGTGCTCAGCCGCTCCCCCTGCATCCTCGCCTGATCCACCATCTTCGTCTCTGTCCATGTGGGAAAGTGAACTGCCACACCGTCAAACTCGGCATCGCAGTCGCGTTTCCCTTGGGGTGCCGGGCGTTTGCGGCGCGTCTTGGTTTCCACCGCAAAGACACCGACGGAGGAGACAATGACATGGTCAATATTGCCGTAGGGTTCAATCGGCAGATCATGAAACACGCGGCACCCTTCAGACATCAACTGGCTCAGTTCCTCCCCCACCGCTCGCTCACCGTGAAAGCCCAGCCTGCATTGGGAGAGTTCCGCCTGCGTCTGGAATGCACGCCGCAAAAGGAAGACCAGCAGAAGGGCGCAGATGACGAATGCGACGACCGCTCGGTTCTGGGAGATGCTGCCATCGTCAGAGGTTAGCAGCACCGCAGCCAGAATCACCCCTGGCAATATCATGGCAAAAGAGAGTCGGTCTCCGAACTGCTCTCCAAGCTCATCCACCCTCAGCCGCAGAGATTCGCCCGCAGGCCGCAGCAGCTTGTCTGAAATGGGAGATCGCGCCTGCGTTTTGTATTTCTCTCTGCGCCAGCGCAGCACATGGGCCATGCCCAGCACGGCGCACGTAGGTACCAGAAGGGAGCCGAGGATAATATAAAAGCTTGTTTGGGAAATCATGAGTGTCTCGTCTCCCATCTGCTTCCTCGGCGACGGTCCACGGTCAATGTGCAATGATGTTTTTCATCGCGCTGCGGGTGATCGTCGGATTGCGTGTCGGACGCACCTGTGTCGCCGCCAAAGTGTCCGGATGTTTTCAATACGCAGGATCAAACTCCTGCACCGAGGGCCATTCATTCTAGGCCTAACCCAGTCTGGAGATAATTGGCTACTCACGCGAGCTTGCCCGTTCATCTTCAAGTTCAGCTTCACGCAGATACTCTTTAGCCACTGTACGAAGCGCCTGTGCCGTTCTGGGCCAAGGAGCGCATATATGCGCATGTTTCTCAAAATTTGCCGCTAGGTCGCGCTCTTGCTTGCCGCCCTCATCGTGACTTTTCGACCACACTCCCCGCAGATTACGCAGGCCGGTCATAAACCCTCTTTCCATTTCCTCCGACTTGCATTCTTCGATTACATTTCGGATCACCACAAGGGGAATGCCATCGTCCGTGTCTGCTGGAGATTTTGCGAAAAGCCCGCCAAGATATGAGTCGCAAACTTCGCGTCTATGGGCGGCGTTACCCAATTTTCTTGCTTCCGTCACCCATGAGTGGAAGACGTCGGGTGCCATGACGCCTTGGTCATTCGTTCCTGGGATAAACTTCCAGCTGTGAAGCAGCTTCCAGATCCGTTGAGCTTGGTGTTTTTTTTGTTCCGGTGTCTGCTCTTTCGTTTCTGCGCCGTCCCCTTCGGGGAGACTTTCGCTGTCGCGCGGTCGATAGACGATTTTCAGGCAGTCCACAAAAAAAGCCGGATCGCGAGAAAGTTCCCGTTGAAGTGTGTGAGGCAGAATAAAATGCTCATCCAGTACCGGCAAAAATGAAAACTCAAGCTGCGCCACGCGAGTCAGATCAGCGCCAGTCTCCGGCTTTTGAAGAAATGAAAGAGCTTTATGCAAATGGTGCGCCGCCATATCACCGTTTTCACTATTCGAATCACTCAAAACAGCCTCCAAAGCAGTAATGAATAAACCCGCATTCGCTGGTTTCTTTATATCCTCTCTCGAAAGAAGAAACTTCAGGCCAATCCATGCACGGCTTGCGCTGAGAAATTTGTGAAAGGCACGCGTCACTTCCTCCATACTGAGACCTGGCGGGACCCAGCTGCCAACTCGCTGCCAGTAGTAGCTTTCAACCTCTTCTCCACGCTGTGCCACCCAATCCCAAGTCCGGGTCCCGAATGGCATCTGAAGGGACCACACGGCTACTTGAGCTGTTGACCATGCTCCCGTGGGCACTGATTCAGCCCATTCAACATCCCGTGTATTAATGAGTTGCATGGCGAATGTGGCTGCAAATTGTACCAATGCTTCATTGTCGTCCTTAAGGAGGAATGGAATAACATCAACAAATGCCTCATCCCCTAATTCAAGGGCCAGAGGCCAGCCGATTGCCCATGGTTCATTGGACCTCAGGGCCAAACGTTTAACTGCTTCAATGCCACCAGATAGCCAAATTTTGCGAATCGCAGCACGGCGATCCAAAACCAGTTTTTCCTGCTGCTGCTCATAACTCAACGAGTCATCACTGCTTTCCCAGGCACCATGTGAAAATAGATGAGCCAGATAAATAACGGGATCATCTGGGGCTAGCCGATCTCGCGCCATCTCCCAGTTTTTTAGCTCCTCCATTGGCATGGCCCAATTCGCATCATGAAAGCGAGTGTGCTGCTGGACTGTCACACGAAGTTTTTGCCAAAGCATGACTCGAAGATCCGAGGACATGCCATCTGTAGAAAGCGCTTCAAAAGCACCTTTAACCTTCGCATAAGCCGTTCTGGAAATACGGTGGAGATTTGAAATCTCATCCAGCAAATCCCCCCATCTTACAGGTGCATCGTGAGCTAACTGGACTGCCAGCTCAACCAGCGTATCAATGAACGTGAAATAATCTTCGTATGTGACGTTGCCACTCCAACCGGCGGCCCAGTCTCGGTAAACAGGTTTTGAACTGTCGGAAATTGCCTCGTGGTTTTCCGGCATAAGTCTTGTCAGAATACCCCATGCAGCGGCGGGCCAGCGCGAGCAAATCATCCTCAGAGTTTCTATGCGTTCTCCGATGGGGGCCACGGTTTGCGGCCTCCAGGAAAAAAAAAGGCTCACGGTACTTGCTTGCGGTCGGTTCGACCAATTACCACCCGGATCACGCTCACTAAGCTGGGCGAGTATCGATGCCACCCTTCGAAAGTGAATCGATGGCCAGGCAGCTGTTTCCAATGCCCACAAAAGTCCTGAGTGATAGGCTGCACCACCGAAGCCACTAGGTGGTATTTCCTGTCGAATGAGTTCCACAATCTGGGAATTGGAGGAATACACATCATTTTCGACTGCTGTGAGAAACTCATCGGGCGCAGCTTCCGCGAGTGAAGAGAGCAGTTGCCCGAGCGAAGCCCAGCGCTGCCATTTGCAATTGCTATCCAGCACGCGTTTGACCACAGCGGCAGCGCACCCTTTGAAGTCAAAATCTCTCAGTATCCCACTCTCGTCTTCTCGTGTCGCCCCGATGGCGAGTATTTCCGCTATTCCGTGACGCAAATAGTGTGAAAAATGCGGCACCAGTCCTTTTACTGCTGCCATTGGACGTTCATCTGGTGGAAGTGAGAGACCGGGATTATCTTCACTCAATACCTCCACCGCTAGGTTCTTAAAGAGAGTAATGACATCTGAATTCAGTTGGAAATGCAGTGATTCCCAAGCGTCGAGAGTTGACAAAAACTCCCACACTTTGCCGTCACCGCGATCCTTTACGGTAAGCCGCAACGGTGCGTCGGTTTCCGTTCGCCATTGAGCAGCCACTTCGCGGACATCGGCATAGTCCCGCTTTGTTAATTTCTCAACGATTTCGCGGTCAGCAGTCCGATTGTCTTCCCAAGACACAGCAAGAAGCAATGCGGCCAGTGTAGAATCCTTCTCCCACCGGGGTGTCATCCCATCAGGAGGTGATTTTGAATAAATTCTCCGTAGAATGGTGAAGTTTCCCCCTGCGGCGTTTGCAATCCGACGTGCTTCCGCCTCTTCGAGACCAGCTTTCTTCAATGACTGCTCCAAATCGAAGCGTCGCATTCGTCCCAGATCCACAGCCGTTCCGCGCGATGGCGTCCGCAAATTGGCATGCCTAAGCACGAAATGTTCTTTCCGAATGGCTTTGGAGAAAAGTTCTGGGTCTGGTTCTAACCGAGGCGCAGCAATCAAAATCAATGAATTGAGCGATTCGCAGAGAGAGATCCAGGTTTCACGGTCTTCAACGACAATCGTTCGAGACGAAATAGCATTGGCTTCTGTATCGGGAAGCGTATGAACCCAGGCCGTAAAAACTGCTGCCACCTCCATGGCTGAAGGGGCCCTGACAGGAAGTTCGCAAGGTGAACCTTCCACCCAACGCTTGAACGCCGCTGCCGTATCGTCTCTGCTCACCAACAGTACTTCTGGCGGTAGCGGTTTTTGAAGAGTCGCCTGAATGTCCAGCCAATATGATTTGATGTCATGGATTCCAGAAATGGTTTTTCCCATTTGCCTCGCCAGCCACAACGCAACAGCTGGAGCCTCACGGAGCCATTGCTCGATTCTGTTAGAATCATAAGCTTCAACTGTTCTGAAGCGCTTCTCTTTAGTTTTTATCTTCGCCCATTCGGCCATTCCTCTTGGAATCGTCGGCTGGGTGGTGTTTTTTCCTTTGCTTCCTTTTACAGTCTTCTTGATTCGAGGTGCTTTTTTATCATGCCAATCACGCCCAGTTACGGCGACGTATACTGCCTTGCTGATATCATCAGTTTCACCGGCTTTCACACGTTCTTCGTGCTCGCTGATGCGCTTTAGGTAATCGTCCTCTGCCTTTTTTTGAGGATTGGTGTCACACCCCAGCTCCCAAAAAGCAATGCCAGCAGGCACATAAAGAGTTCCTTTGTCGGTGACTGTCGTGCCGTCATACCCAGGGCGGTGTGTTTCCGCTTCTGAAGCAAAATCACACTTGCTTAGGTCGCCTACTGGAACGGTCGCTCTTACGAGTCGGCCAATCAGTTCCGGCAGTAGAACTTTGCCCTGAGGGCTATCAGCCCACTGGTCAATTTCACGCGCACGAATCCAAGTTGGTGACTGCATATTCTTTACGAATTGGGCTAATCACAATGCTGTCGCAACGAAGTCATGCAAGGTGAGATCGTCGGGAAAAACGAAAATAGGGGCAGACAAATCCTCGTCCCCGTCCTCAACCATCGCCTTCAAAAGGTTGTCAGGCTTAATGTCTGCATCACAAGCGCTAAAGAATTGTAAATCAAAGGTCAATGTGGGTGGGCGCGCCAACCAATCAGGCGCGTGAGCATGGCTAAAACGGTGAAACAGAGGTCAAGATTCAAAGGCTGAACCAAATGCCCCGCATCACTTTCTCCCCGCAGCCGCCATCGACGCCCCCAAAAAGCACAGCGTCCGTCATGCCCTTCACGCCGCATGCAGCCCATCAATCAAGTCAGTGACATTCAGTGGTTCAAAATCCGCCTCCGTTTTTTTGCGGATCGGCTTTGTGCCTTTTTTTGCGGCCAGTCCAATCCAATCCAAACCAATCCACAAACATTGAACCACTAATCAAACACTAATACCCACTAATCCAAGCCTCCTGAATTCTATCTCAGTCTCATTATTAGTGTGCTATTATTGAGACTTGTATAATAGACTGACGTTAAGGCCAAAGTTCGGCTTGGGCGAAGCAGGCGGTGAGGATTCTGTGTCTGCGGCGCATTCTTCGCAGTGCCGCTGTCGCTTGCATAC
>JAIXYN010000008.1 GCA_027490195.1 Verrucomicrobiaceae bacterium
AATCCAAGATGTGTGCTCTGGGGGCCATCATGCACAAGATCATCCGTGTCGCTTTTGGCGTCCTCAAACATGACAATCCCTTCGTTAAAAACTTCGCCAAACTGGAGGCCTGAAAAAAAATCTAAACCTTCGCTCTTGCGCTGACCATATCTGTACTCCGCAGCCCCTTTGGGGCTGGTGTAGAGCGGGGCGTATTGAAGGAAGATAGCGTCGGCCGGACATGTGCTGTTGGGAGCGTGGCGAGTGGGCAGGAGGAGCGGCGGCTGGAGAGGGACCCAGGGAAGCAAGAAGAGTTCATACTTTGATTAAGTACTTTGTTTGGCACCCCACTGGCACTTGGCAGAAGAGGTTCCGCCGAGTTGGCTGTAGATGTCAGGTTCGGCTATGTCGAGACGCCAAAATACACAGTCATCGACAGGCAGGTGTTCGAGGATGTGGCCGATGTCACGACTGGAAGCGTGAACATTTCCGCTAGGCCCTGTTGGAGCTTGCAAATGAAAGGCGATAAAAATGGTGAGTCCGCACGGAAAGGCGAATGACCAGTATTCGCATGGTCCAGGTTCATTGTCGTTCTCGTCCATCACCCGGTGTGAAGGCCCAAAGCGAAGCGCCATCTCGTCATAGGAAAGCTGGAAGGCGATCAATGGTTGATCGTCTGGATAAAATGGAGGTGCTCGTTCGGCTTCGATTTCCACAGGTTTCAACGGGTTAGTGATATGTGTTCCAGCTTCCGAGGCCATGTTGGAGAACCAGGGCGGTGATTACTTCGAGTGCTTTCAGTGAAGCGCGAAGAGGGAGATTGATTGCGGAGCGCCGCACAGGGGACTGTGCGGACCACTATGCTGTCGCACTTGCGGTGCTCGTGGGATTTTTAACATCGGGAGCGGAAGAACTGGTGGCCTTTGTTTTTGGATGCTCGGCAGCTTTTCAAAGACTGCCAACAAAGATGGGGCTTTGGATGAGGGCGTGGAGGAGGTCGCGGATGGGGTAGTTGTTTTGGGCGCAGGTGTTGAGGAGGGATTCGATTTCGGGGCGGTCGGAGAAGCGGACGGGGGTGCCGGTGGCGTAGATGGTGAACTGGTGGAGGAGGTTGCGAGCGAGCTGGCGGGGGTCGGCGGCGATGAGGGTTTTGAGGTCGTTGATGTTATTGAAGGTGCGGCCGTCGAGGAGTTTGCCGGTGGTGTCCACGGGAGCGGAGATGGTGTAGCTGTAACTGTGTCCGGCGCGGTCGATGCCGGTGATGCGCTGACCTTCTTCGAGGCCGCGATAGTGGGTGCGACAGCCGCCAAGAATGTCGAAGTTTTCGAGGGCGAGGCCGACGGGATCGAAGCGGGCGTGGCAGGCGGCGCAGGATTTGGATTTGGTGTGGAGTGCGAGGAGATCGCGGATGGTTTTGGCTCCGCGTATGTCGGGTTCGACGGCGGGGACGCTGGTGGGTGGTGGTGGAGGTGGCTGGCCGATGAGGCGCTCCATGACCCAGGCGCCGCGCACGACGGGGGAGGTGGTGGTGCCGTTGGCGCTGACTTTTAATACTGCGGCCTGGGTGAGGAGGCCGCCGAGGGGGCTGTCCTTGGGCAGGGTGACTTTGCGCATGGCGGAGCCGATGAGTGGTGGAAGCTGGTAGTGTTTGGCGAGGCGGTCGTTGGCGAAGACGAAGTCTGTTTTTACCAGCACGCTGGCAGGCAGGTTGTCGCGGATCATCGCGGTGAAGAAGGTGCGGGTTTCGCGCTCCATGCTTTCGACGAGGTACTCGTCGAAGCGGTACTCGGGGAAGAGGCGGATGTCGGGGTCGTCGCGGCGGACGTGGCGGAGGTTGAGCCAGCAGTCGGTGAAGTTTTTGACGAAGCGATCAAAGCCGGTGCTGGCGATGAGGCGTTCGGTTTCGGCGCGAAGGACCTGGGGATCGCGCAGTTTTTTGTTTTGCGCGAGGTCCATGAGTTTTGCGTCAGGACGTGAGTTGGTGAGGAAATGGGAGAGGCGGGAGGCGATGGCGAAGTGGTCGCCGGCCTGCATGGGTTCGCGGACGTAGATGAAGTCGCCGGAGGCGAGGAAGGCTTTGTAGCCGGCGAGCATGGCCTCAGCGAATGAGGCGTTTTTGGCGAGCTGGGCCTGGATGAGGGCATCGAACATCTGCAAGTCTTCCTCGGGCACGGGCTCGCGGGCGGCGAGTTTGACGAAGCGGCGCAGGAGGCGTTTTGCTTCCTGCTGAGGGTCCTTGGGTTTGGGCTCGATGCCAAGGTCGTCAAAGAGGACGCGGTGTGAGGGTGGAGGCCAGGTTTGGGATGCGATGGGGCCTTCGATTTCGAGCCACTGCACGGCGAGGCCGGGCTGACCGCCTTCGGGAAACGGTGGGTAGCGGTAGCTGGGGCCGGAGCCGTTGGGGTTCATGGCCAGCGGCATGGGCAGGCCGAGGAGGCTGTACTCAATGGCTTCGCCTTCACGGAGGCGGACAGTGGTTTCGTAAACGCGCTTTTCGGGCTGGATGTCGATGATGCCGCCAGCGTCGTGCACTTCGTTGATGATGTCGGCACCCGCGGGCTTGCGAGTGCGGAAGGTCATGGGCAGGGGCTGCTTGGCCGGGGTGATGACGAAGCCGGGCTGCTGGAGTACGGCGCGTGCGGAGAAGCGGACCTTGTAGTTGCCGGTGCGTTTGGCGGTGAAGTGCTTGGGGGTGCCGATGTAGGGCCAACTGGCGGCGCGGAAGAGGGCCATTTCGATGGTTTCGTCTTTGGCGCTGTCCTTTTCGGTGGGCTCGTCTTTGCCTTTGTCTTTGTCTTTTTTCCGGTTGAACTCGATGACCTTGTTGTCGCGGGTGAAGAACATGGCCTCGCGATTGCCGAAGGTGCCGGTGCCGGGGAAGAGATCGGTGCCGACGGCGCGATATTTGATTACCGGTGGTGGGGCGGCTTCGGTTGTCCTGGCCGTGTGCAGCGCGGCCTCTGCGGCGTCCAGATAGGCGACGAGTTGCACGCGGGACATGTCGAGCATGTCGGTGGTTTTGTTGAAGCGGTGGCCTTCGCGGTCCTCGGGGAGGATGTCGCGGATGTCGAGGTCGGGGAGCTGGAGGAGATCGCGCAGGTTTTGTTCGTACTCGTCGCGGTTGAGGCGGCGGAGGGGGCCGCGACCGTGGGCGAGGATGTCGGCGTGATCGGCGGCGGTGATGGATGCGGCCAGGGATTTGACGAGTTCGACGCGCTCGGGTTTTGGAAGGTCTTCAGCCTTGGGGGGCATCTCACCTTTTTCGACGCGGTCGTAGATGCGGATCCAGCGGTCGCGGGTGGCAGGGTTGGTGAGATCAAAAGGGAGAGCGGAGAGATCGAGGCTGCCTTTGGTGTTGTCCTTGTCGTGGCATTCGAGGCAGTTTTTCTCGATCTGGGGTGGTGCGGTTTGCGCGTGGGCCAACGTCATGTTCGACACCAGCAGGATGAACCCGGGCATGCGGCAGAGGCGCATGAAGACGGTTGGAGCTTGGTGAGGATGAAGATGGGACATGGGGGTGGAAACGGAGGGGTTGGAAAATTACAAGTCGTGGGTGCGGAATCTGTCAGTGGATGGTGGTGCTAAGCGCACAAGGATGTATCTCAAATGCACCTGGCGGGATGGGGCATGTGGGCGAATGGGGGCGTTTGTTTTTAGCAAGGGAATGGAGAGCAAAGGAATGGGGAGAGGAGGCTGGGTGGGAGAGAGGGTGGATGGACAAAAAGGGAGCGCTGTTTTTCGGCAGAGGAATGTGTTGGCAAAGGAATGGGCGGCGGGTGACTTGATTGAGGTGTGGTGGAGCGGTGATGGTCTCTGCAAGAGATCATGAGGATCATCTTTCGCAGGCCCGGGGGGAGCTTTTCGACGGGATGCGTACCGTGGTTTAGGCAGAGACGTGCGACCGGAGCCGATGTGGACAGCGACGCTCCCAGCCAGGAGATAATGCCAAGCTCAGTTAAAAACGGGTCTCGTTCTTAACCGGAGATAGCGTTTACTTGAGAGCGGTTCCAGCCTTCGCCAACCAACGAGCGCACCCTTGAGGGCTGGCTCCACAGCGGGCTGATTTCCTTCTCAATGGCCTTCTCCATCTCCTCCAAGCTGCCAAACACCCGGTTGCCTGTGGCGTCCTTGATCAGATCCCCCACCCGTTCCACCGGGTTGAGCTCCGGGCTGTAGGGTGGCAGTGGCAGCAGACGCACGTTCTCCGGCAATCCTTCATCCTGTGCCTTGGGGCGGAACCCAGCCTGATCCTGGATGACCACGTGGATGGCCTGCGTGTCGGTGGCGGCCAGTTCATGCAAAAAGCTCGCGCTGGCCTCCTTGCTGACCACTGGCAGAAACACACACACCGCCTGGTCCTTGCCGTCGATCTCCAGCGCGCTGGACAAATACCCCCAGTCGTACTTGGTGCGGTAAGGGGCATGGGGACGCACCCGGCGCAGGCCCCAGCAGCGGCGCTGGTGGCTGATGAGTCCGTATCGATGCTCATCAATGGCCCACACACGCACTGCTTTGTCCTTGGGCAGGCGCAGCTCGCAGAGCCGTCTTGCCAGCGTGGTTTTGAATCTCTCGGCGTGCTCCGCGTCTTTGCGGGTGTGAGTCCGGCGCGGGCGCTTTACGACTCCCCCGCTTTTTTTAACCAGTAGCGCACGCCTCCCTCTCCCATGGTGATGCCGTGGCGCTGCTGCAGCCACTCGGCGGCTTCTTTGGCGCGCTTCCAGCGGCCACGGCGCAGCCCCTGTCGCAGCCCCTTGAACGCTGCGGCGCTGACCTGCGCTTTGCGCCCCCGTCCCTGATGAATGCCCAGCAGAGCTTCGACGCCTTCATCCCGCGCAATCTTCATCCATGCAATGATGCGCGAACGTGCGCGCCCCACTGTCTGGCCAATCTGCTCAAGCGTGTGCTCTCCGCCCAGCCCAAGGCGCAATGCTATGAGCCGTTCCATCTGCCTGCGGCTGCCGCCCTGTGCCAGCAACCCTTCGACTTCCTCGGCCAGTTCAGGCCGTCCAAGCTGAAATGTTTTTACCATGCTCCAGAGTTAGCACATAATAGACCTGTATTCGACGAGTTATGGTATCATTCCTGCAGGTGAGCTTTGCAGAAGCGGAGAGTGCGTTTCATATTGGGGGATGAATTTGAATCTTGAAGGGCAGTCGGTTGCTGTGTTTGGAGCTGCGCGTGGTATTGGCCGGGCGATTGCGGATGGGTTTGTGGCGGAGGGCTGCGCGGTGCGGGGATTTGACCGGGAGAAGGCGGCGGAGTTTGTGACTGTGGGGGATGTGGCGAGCTATGAGTCGGTGAAGAGTTTTGCGGGGGAGTTTGAGAGGGTGGACCATGTGGTGTTTTGCGTGGGCATTGGGTCGGGGAAGTTTGGATTTCCGTTTTGGAATCTGGAGCCCGGCGATTGGGCGCGGGTGCTGGAGGTGAATCTGATCGGCGCAGTGAATGTGGCGCATGCGTTTGCGCCGAAGCTGATCGAGAGCGGTGGGGGATCGATGCTGTTTCTTGTGTCTGTGGCGGGGCAGATGGGATCGCAGACGGATCCGCCTTATAGCGCGTCGAAGGCGGCGCTGATTAACTTTACGCAGTGCGCGGCGAAGGATCTGGGGCCGTACAATGTGCGCGTGAATGCGCTGGCACCGGGGATGGTGAAGACGGAGCTGAATCAGTCTATTTGGGCAGCGGGGCAGAAAAAGGTGCCGGAGGACAAGCGGCAGAGCTTTGATGACTGGGCGGCAGAGAAGATCAAGAAGGTGTCGCACCTGGGGCGCTGGCAGATGCCGGACGAGTATGCGGCGATGGCGACGTTTCTGGCGTCAGATCATGCGAAGAATATCACCGGACAGACGATCAATATTGATGGGGGGACGGTGATGCATTCGTGAGGGGGAATGATCGCAGGGACGTTCGATTTAGCCGCAGAGGAGCGGAGAGGCAGAGGTGGCAGAGTTTTTAATACCACGCGCAGTTGAAAAAGAGTCTGAAGATCCCCCTTCGTGAGAAGGATGGCGGATGGTCTCACAGGCTGGCTGGGGAAGTGCGCAGTGAGTTTTGAAGCGCACAGTGCGAAGAATGGGAGGTGTCTGTGCGCGCACGGAAATGCTGGGGAGTGCGAAGGTCCTCGCAGTCGGGCGGTTTGGCGGAGATGGCGCTGGGGGATGAAATGCCTTGGACGCCAAACACGACCAACCTACAGCCCCGAGCACCGGGCCTTGCATCTGTTTGGGAAGAGGTTTCCGCTGCGTCCGGAATACAGACCTGTTTTAAGTTGTGCGTGGTATAACTACGGAATACACGGAAACCAGAATGCAGGAGCCCTGCTATGGGTATCTGCAGCGAGGTGCGGTGGGGCACAGGTGTAGGTCTCTCAGGCGTAGAGCGAAAGCGGGTGAGCCAGCGGTGGCGCTGACCGACGGGCAGGAGTGCCCATCGTACTTCCAGATGAACAGTCAGCTCGGAAGTTTGCTTTACTCGTAGAGGCGGAAGAGGCCGCTGTGGTCGAGGTCGCCGAGGTGTTTTTCGTGGACGAATTTTTCCCACTGGGCGAGGGAGTTTTTCAGAGTGGGGGAGTTGAGGCCAACGGAGTCGGCAAGC
Organism: Verrucomicrobiaceae bacterium; assembly: GCA_027490195.1. Lineage (GTDB taxonomy): Bacteria > Verrucomicrobiota > Verrucomicrobiia > Verrucomicrobiales > Verrucomicrobiaceae > Prosthecobacter. Next base: position 6,574 of record JAIXYN010000008.1, read on the forward strand.
TGGGACATGAGGCGGACGTCTTTGAGCTGGAGAGTGGCGCGGCCGCCGGGGGCGAAATCGCGGCGGACCATGCGGTCGCCGTGGAGATCGAGGATGCGGCTTTCGGCGAAGCCGCCGAGGAGGGCTTTCCGGACGAGGGCGGGATCGACGCCGGAGAGTTCGGCGAGGCGGAGGGCCTGGGCGACGGCGTCGATGGTCTGGGCGACGATGAGCTGATTGGCGAGCTTGGTGACCTGGCCGCTGCCGACGGGGCCGAGGTGGGTGATGTTTTTGCCGACGGCCTGGAAGATGGGGATGGCGCGCTGGAAATTGGCGTCGCTGCCGCCGGCCATGATGGTGAGGGTGGCGGCCTCGGCTCCGACTTGACCGCCGGAGACGGGGGAGTCGACCCAGTTGACGCGTTCGGCCCATTTCTTGGTCTCGGGGACGCCGGTGGTGCCGAAGTCGATGATGAGGGCGTCTGGGTGCAGGCCTTCGATGAGGCCGCCGGGGCCGAAGACGACGGCTTCGACGACGTCGGTCATGGTGAGATTGATGCAGATGATGCCGGGGCCGATCTCGCGGGCGAGGTCGGGGAGGGTGGCGGCGCGGCGCAGGCCGAGGGCGACGGCGGCTTCTGCGGGGGCGGGGCTGCGATTCCAGACGATGACGTCGGCTCCGGCTTCATGGAGGTGACGTGCATTGGCGCGGCCCATGTTGCCGAGTCCGACGAATCCGATCTTGTGTCCTGTGAGAGGCTTGCTCATGTCCGACGAACTCACATCAGGCCGTGCCTGATGGCAAACCCTTCCCTACTCAACCATGAAAATCATCATCACCGGCGGCGGCGGCTTCCTTGGCTCCCAACTTGCGCAGAAACTTTTGGAACGTGGCACGTGGTGCGGCGGGGCGATCACGGAGATGGTGCTGCTGGATGCGTTTTTTCGTGGGGAGCCGACGGATGCGCGGGTGAAGCATGTGCAAGGTGACATTGGTGACCGGGCGACGGTGCTGGCGGCGACGGGGTCGAAGTTTGACGTGATTTTTCACCTGGCCTCGATGGTGAGCGGGGAGTGTGAGGAGAGATTTGATGATGCGATGCGCGTGAACCTGGAAGGCGGGCGCAATGTGTTTGAGGCAGCGCGTGCGGCGGAAGGTCGGCCACGGGTGGTGTTTGCGAGCAGTGTGGCGGTCTATGGCGGCATCGACATGTCGCAGATGATGTCTGATATGACGAAGCAACTGCCGCAGACAACCTACGGGATGACGAAGGCGATGTGCGAGATGATGGTGAACGACCACACGCGCAAAGGCCACTTTGACGGGCGCAGTGTGCGACTGCCGACGGTGATCGTGCGGCCGGGCAAACCGAACGCTGCGGCATCGAGCTGGGCGAGCGGGATGTTTCGTGAGCCGCTGAATGGTGAGGCGTGCCTGCTGCCGATCCGGCGTGAGCAGCCGCATCCGATGACGGGTTACCGGACGGTGATCGAGTCATTCATCGTGCTGAGCGAGGTGCCGGAGGAGAAGCTGGGCAAGGACCGTGCGTATGTGCTGCCTGCGCACCGGGTGACGCCGCAGATCGCGGAGAAGGTGATTCAGGAAGTGGCGGCAGAGAAAGGGATCACGCTGGGGCCGATTGTGGATGCGTTTGATGCGCGGATTCAGGGGATCGTGGACAACTGGCCGCAGCAGGTGGATGGCGCGCGCGCGGAGGCGATTGGTCTGCCGAGGCCGCCGGAGCTGAAGGTGATCGTCGAACAATATGTGACGGACTTTGGAATGAAGTAGGCTTTGCCGTGCCTGTGGAATGCAGTAGCCTCGCTGCATGAGTGAGATACGACCTTTTGCGAATGCGCCGCAGATAAGCTTCAACCCGCGATTGATACTCACGGGACTTATTGGACTGTTTTTGGCGGTCGGCCTGTTTTCGGGGGTTTACCAGGTGCCAGCGGAGTCGGTGGCGGTGGTGCAGCGCTTTGGCGGCTACTTGAAGACGGAGACTCCTGGTCTGCATTTCAAGCTGCCGTGGGGTATTGATCAATACACGCTGGTGGAGATCCAGCGGCAGCAGAAACTGGAATTTGGGTTTGGCACCCGGGGTGCGAGGAACCCGTATCAGTTCGTGGATCCTCGTGAACAGGAGGGCGAAAAAACGATGGTGACCGGCGATCTGAACACCGCGCTGGTGGAATGGGTGGTGCAGTACCACATCAGCGACCCAGTGGCCTATGTGTTCAACTTTCGTGAGCCGCTGCCTACGCTGCGAGACCTTTCCCAAGCGGTGATGCGTGAGGTGGTGGGTGATCGTACCGTGGATGAAGTGCTGACGATTGGCCGTCAGGAAATGGAGGTCAAATGTGCGGAACGACTGCGTGAACTGGTGGCGGCCCTGAACATGGGTGTGCGGATTGACCAGATCCAGCTCGGCAACATCAATCCCCCTGACGATGTGCAGGCGAGCTTCAGCGATGTGAACCGCGCGAAGCAGGAGAAGGAGTCCGCCATCAATGCGGCGAGCGGGAATTACTACCAGATCATCCCCAAGGCGCGTGGTGAAGCGGAGCAGAAGGTCAAAGGTGCCGAAGGCTACGCTGCCAAACGCGTGAATGAGGCGGAAGGAGATGCGGCGCGGTTTAAGTCCGTGCTGGCTGAATACCTGAAAGCGCCGGAGGTGACCAAGAAGCGCCTGTATCTGGAGACGATGGGCGAGGTGCTGTCACAGGTGCCGGGCAAAATCATTCTGGATGAAAAGGCCTCCTCGTTTCTCCCGCTGATGAATCTCCGCCAAGCGGAACCGCAAACCACCCCTGCCCCTGCCACACGATGAAATCCTCCCTTGTTTTGATAGTTGTCCTCGCGCTGGGGATCGTGGCGAGCTCCGGTTTGTACACCGTGAGTGAGACGGAGCAGGTGGTGATCACCCAGTTCGGCAAGCCGGTGGGGGAGTCGATCCGAAACGCTGGTCTGCACTGGAAGACGCCTTTTGTGCAGACCATCAACCGCCTGGACAAACGGGTGCTGGAGTGGGACGGGCCTTCGGCCAACATGACGACGAAGGACAAGGTCATCGTGGTGGTGGATGTGTTTGGACGCTGGGAGATCAGCGATCCGCTGGTGTTTTTCCGCCAGCTGACGGACGAGCCCCGCGCGCAGTCGCGGCTGGATGACATTCTGGCGAGCGAGACGCGCATCGTGATTGCGAAGCATGACTTCATTGAAGCGGTGCGCACGACGAAGGACCGCAAAGCGATCCGTGATGTGACAAACACGACCACGGTCGGGAGCGCGCCTTCGAGTGCGGATTCACGGCTCGGTGTGCTGCCGCCGATCATGTATGGCCGAGTCGAACTCGAGGCAGAGGTGCTGAAGAATGCGGTTCCGAAGATTGAGGGGTATGGCATCCGGCTGCTGGATGTGCGCTTCAAGCGCATCGACTACGATCCTTCGGTGAGTCAGTCGATCCACCAGCGCATGATTTCAGAGCGAGAGCAGATCGCGAAGCTGCACCGTGCGGAAGGCGAAGGAGAAGCGGCGAAGATCAACGGCGAGCGCGAGCGTGATCTGGCGACCATCGAGTCTGAGGCATACCGCAAGGTGCAGGAGATGGAAGGAACTGCGGATGCGAAAGCGACGGAGATTTATGCGAAGGCGTACAACCAGACGCCGGAAGCGGCGCAGCTGTTTGATTTCCTGAAGACGATGGAGACGTACAAGCAGCTGATCACGTCTGACACGACGATGATCTTCACGACGGACAGCGAGTTGTTCCGGTATCTGAAGTCGAGTAATCCGCAGGCGGCCAAACCGGCGGCGGGTGCAAGCGCGGAGTTTACGCCGCTGAACAAGCTGCCGAATCTGCTGGAAGTGGGGCGGTGAATGGGCGGCTGCGTGACGCGGAGTTGGGCGAGAATGGCGGCGCTCCGGAACCGGCTGAAGCCGGGACTACAATACGAAGAACCGGAAGCCGAGGATGGGAGCTCGATGGCGCTGGGTTATATCATGGGTAGATGAAAACGAGTCTGGAAAGGACCACCTGCAGAGAGAGCTTTGCGCTGAAAAAGCATGATGGCTTGTGTGCAATGAAGTTCATTTGTCTGGCCGTCGTTGGGTGGGGGTGGCGAAAGCCCGCCCGTATTTGAAGGTCATGCAACGCACTTCGGCATGCGAACGCGCTGGTGGTCGGGCGGTTTGGCGGAGCTGGCGCTGGGCGATGAAATGCCTTGGACGCCAAACACGACCAACCTACGACCGGAGCGGCTCGCTGCCCGCCTGTTCCAGAAGAAATCTGCTGCCCGTGGAGAACAGACCTGTTTTCTGCGAATCGTGGTATTACTCATGGTGATGAGTGATCGGGTACGAGATTCGGAACGATGTTCCTCCTTCGGTAAAGCCTCCACCTTCGCTCGTTGAGCTACGGAGGACAGGGAAGCACGAACGAGAAATGTGACTTCGCTTTCTGGCTCTGAGAGGGGAGGAACCCAACGGCTGTGATCAGGAGATGGAACCGGTGCGGCGGCGGCGGAGCATGAGACCGAGAAGGCCGAGCATGAGGAAGAGCACACGGGAAGGCTCAGGGACGACGACGAGAATGCCATTGCTGGCGAAGAGATCGGAATTGAAGCTCAGGCCATTGAGCGTCAATCCGGTGTAATCGAAGGAGGTTGTTCCGGCGATGCTGCCTGCGGCTGTCCAGTCGATGAGTTTGAAGATGTCGCCGTAAGATGGATTGTAGCCGTAGAGGAAAGTGGGGTCGATTTTGAGGGTGCCGTTGATGGTGGGAGCTGAGATCCCATTGACGAGAATGTTGTCGTGCAGGGTGGTGCCCGCGAGGTAAGTGCTCCAGGCAGGAGGCACACTGCCAATCAGCCCAGTCAGATTGCCATTGCTGTCCATCTGCGACTGAATGGTGAAGGCATCGTTGGCGGTGGCACCCCCGAGCTGCATGAGGAGCGTGCCACCGGAACTGACGGTGAGAGCACCGGTGAGCGTGAGCCGGCCTTCGGCTTCCACACCCGGGGCAACCATACCCCCCCTGCTCACGATCAAATCTCCGCCGACAGTGCCGGTGCCGCCGAGGATGCCATTGTTAACCGTTAGCGTGCCGGTGTTGGTGTTGGACGCCATCAACAACAGGGTGCCAGCGCCTTCTTTGGTGAGGGCGCCGCCGCCGGTGACGATGCTGTTGACGGTCAGCGTGGTGGAAGCTGCGATGTCAAAGGAGCCGCCGCCTGCAGCGACAGTGACGCCGCGGCTGGTGCTCAAAGAAGTTGTCGCAGTGGTCTTCAGAGTGCCGCTGGTGCTGCCCCCGCCGAGGGTCAGCTGGTCGGCGACGTACGCACCCGGTGTGGCACCCAGATTTGCCTCCGAGGAGATCTGGACAGCGCCATTGCTGATGGTGGTCTTGCCGGTGAAGGTGCTGCTGTTGTCTCCGCTGAGGATCCAAGTGCCGGAGCCCACTGAACTTTTGAAGAGGCGCTGTGATCCGGTGATCTGGCCATTGATTTCACCGTCACCAGGGCCGCCAATGACAAAATCCTGGGTGCCGGAGCTGAGATCGACCGCACCGACAATCAGCAAGCTGGAACCTGCCGCAGAAAGGATGCGCACGCGGTTATTGGCATCCGTTCCGGTATTGACGGTGATGGCGGTGCTCCAGGTGTTATTGCCGTCGGCATTGCTGAGGATTGCGTCACCACCTGCGCCAGCAGTCAGGGAGAGCGTCTCGTCAGTAACGGTGATGTTGTTGGAGAGCTGCAGGTTGCCGCCTGCGGCCACACTGGTGCCATTGGTGGTGGTGCCGAGGGCGCTGCCGTTGGAGATGATGAGAAGACCGGCGGAGACCGTCGTGGCACCGGAGTAGCTGTTGGCGGTGTCGAGAGTCAGGGTGCCGGAGGTGGTTTTGTTGAGCGTCCCGCCACCATTGAGCTCAAGGAGGTTTCTGAGGGTGCCGGATTGGGCATTGAAGGTAATAGGAGCGCCGGATGAGCCGATGCTGCCATTGGTCATGTCAAGCATGCCGCCATTCAAGGTGATGGCGACGGTCTCTGAACCGACGCCGTTGGTGTAGGCGATGTTGCCACCAACGCTGAGGGAACCACCGGTGATGTTGATGGCGTTGTTGATCGAGTTTTGGACGAACAGCGAGGTGCTGCCCATGCTGATGTCATTGGTCACCGTCACAGAGCCCGAGCTGATGTTCAGCGTGGAGGCGGCGGTGGTGGCGGCGCCCACGGAAGCCTGGTTGGCGTTCACGGCCATGTTGAGGGAACCAATGGTGGTGGTGCTTCCAGAGACGTTCACCGTGGCTGAGACGCCACTGGTGGAGCCTGAAGCGCCGCTGCCAGCGTTGCTGCCCATGTTGAGGGTGGAGATGCTGGTGGTGCCGATGCCACTGATGCTGAGCGTGGAGGTGGTTGCGCCTGTGGAGACTGCCGTGCCGACCGAATTGGAGCTCATGGTGAGCGTGCCGATGGTCACCGAGGTGCCAGAGGTGGTGCCGCCGAGATTGAGCGTGCCGGTGATGGCACCAGAGGTGAGGGTGGTACCGCTGCGGATGGCCAGATTGACGGTGGTGGCATCAAGAACACCTGTGTCAAAAGTGAAGGAGCCAGTGCCGCCAGTTCCTGCGCCGCCGCTGCGGCCAGCAATGGCCAGAGTGCCCAGCAACAGATCTGCGCTGTGGGCCGAGAGATCCACCAAGCCACTGAGGGCAAAACCGGTGGTGGCGCCGCCATTTTGAACGTTCATGTCGGCACGTCCGGTACCGGCAAGATTGCGAACTTTGAATGTTCCGTTGGAACCATTGAAGTCCAGAGTGCCCATGCCGCGATTGGCCGCGCCACCAATGGTGATGGTGTTGGCGTTAAACTCATTGGCACCACTGCCGAGCTTGATGACCTGAGTCACATTGCCGTCGGGTGAGTCAGAGGTGATGGTCGTGGCGACAATGGTGCTGCTGGCCGCCAAGATGAGCGTTGAGCCTGCGGTGCCGGTGCCGCTCGAATTGGTGCCCTGCCCAACCCTGAAAGTGCCGGTGCCAAGATTGGCATAGAACGTGGAGAGACCGCTCATATCCCAAATGCCTGCGTTGCTGATGTTTGCGGTCGTGCCGTTGCCGACGACTACGTTCTGATTGGTGGCGGCACCGACGGCACCAATGGTGAGAGTGCCCGCGCCGGTGACGGTCAGCCTGGTGAAGGAAGTGGCTGCGGAGTTGTAGCCCAGGGCCACGGCGTTGTTGAAGCGCAGGGTCTGGCCGCTGCCAATGCTGATGGTGTTGGCCGTGGCCGCATTGGTCTGGACCAAAAAGGCACCGGTAAAGGTGGCGCTGCCGTTGTCCAAATTGAGGGTGCTGAGATTTGCAGAGCCGGCTGAGGCACCGATAGTCAGGCCGCCGGTGAGGGCTGCGGTGGTGGTGATGGCGGTGGTGCCGCCATCCAAGGTGGTCAGTCCGGTGTAGTTGCTGGCCGCCGTGGAGCTCAGACCTGAGAGCGTGAGAGTGCCGGAACCGTCTTTGTTGAGGGTGCCGGTGGTCGTGGCGATGCGGCTAGCGATGGTGGTATTGCCCGAGCCGCCGACCGTGAGGCCAAAGGTGGCACCGGTGATGGGGCCGGTATTGCTGAGGGTCAGGGTGTCGGCGTCTGAATTGATGCGGGTGGCAGCCGCCAGAGTCACGAGACCACCGAAGGTGTTGGTGCCGGAGATGTTGCGGAGAGCACCGCCAGTGCTGACGCCGGTGCCACTGAGGGTGAGGGCCTCAGAACCGACGGTGATGTCTCCTTGGATTTCCAAAGCAGCGCCGGAGGCGATGGTGGTGCCAGTGGCAGTGGTGCCCAGAGCGGTGTTGTTCCGGATGTTGAGCACGCCTGTGCTGACCGTCGTCAGTCCGGTGTAGGTGTTTGCACCCGTGAGAGTCAAGGTGCCGGCACCCGCCTTGGTAAGGGAGCGATTGTTTCCGCCGTCACCCACAGCACCACCGACCATGAGGTTTTGCCCTGAAACAGTGGCAGTCAGGCTGGCACCCAGAGCAACAGCGCCGGTACCGAGGTTCAGGCTCTGAGAGCCGGTGAAGGTGAAGTCACCGTTCCAGTTTACCGCGCTGTTGGAAAGTGTGGCCAGAGCAGCGCCGGTGTTGTTGAGCGTGGTGCCAGCACCGATGGTGAAGATGCCGGTGCCGAGCGCGGCGTCGCTGTTGAGGTTCAGGGTGCCCGTGGTGAGAGTGAAGGCGCCCGAGCCGGAGTTGCCGGTGCCGCTCAGGGTCAGGGCCCCAGCACCCGTCTTGGTGACGCTGCCGGTGAAGGTAACAGGGCCGCTGAGAGTGAGGGAGGAGGCACCGGTGCCATTCACGGACCAGGTCTGCGCAGTGCTGGCAATGACGGGAGCACCGATGGTGACCGCGCCGCCATTGGCCGCCACGGCAATGCCGTTGGTGGAGCTCACTGGAGCGAGCGTCAGAGTGCTGGCTAGGCCGCCGATACCGGAATTGATCGACACCGTCGTGATCGTGGCGGGCAGGTTGGTGAACTGCAGGCTGTCGATCACAAAGGCCTGATCCAAAGTGGTGTCAATGCTGGTGCCTGAGGTGAAGGGGGCATTGGAGGCGCTAAAGATCACGGCATCGGCGCTGACTGGCGTGGTGCCGGGATCTGTCAGGCCATCGGCCGTGCTGGACCAGTTGGTCACGCCCGTAGGTGCCCAGGAGCCGCCTGCGACCTGACCGGTCCAGTAGCGATTGCTGAGGATGAAGGTGCTGACGGAGACGAGGGTGTCTGTAGCATTGATGATGTAATTGAAACCGCTCGGAGCATTGCCCAACACGTAGTTCACCGTATTACCGCCGGGGTTCAGGCCACCGCCGGCAGCAATCAGGAGGTTGTAGGTGGTCAGACCTGCCACCGTGCCGGAGAAGTCGAGCGTGATGGTGCCGCCAGCGGATGCAGTGCCGCTGGCACCGACCGTGATGCTGTCGTTGGTGCCAAGATTGGTGAGTTCAAGCCCGAGACGCGCACCGTTGTGGAGGGTGAGCGCGGCAGCCGCATTGCCGAGGGTCAAGGTGTCGATGACCGAGTTGTTGAAGTTCATGTTGCCGGTGCCAGCCACGTTCAGAGAGCTGATGCCGCTGGAGCTGAAGGTGGCCTTGAGGGTGCCATTGCTCACCGTGACGCCAGCAGCGCCGCCGTTGAGGGTGGTGGTGCCTGCGATCTGGACGGTACCCAGGCCGGTCTTGACGAAGTCACCGCCCGTGCTTGTGACACTGGCAATGTTCAGGACGCCGGTAGGACTGGCGACGTCCACGGTGCCGTTGGCAGCGCCGATGGCGACCGAGCGGTTTAGCGAGGTGGAAGTGGCGGCGGTGTAGCTGATGCCGCCGCCGTCGAGGTTGACCACGGTCGTATTGCCAAGGGCCCCGCTGGTGGCAGGGGCGCTGCTGAAGGCGATGAAGCCGCCTGTGACGGTGAGCGGGCCGGAGAACGTATTGGCGGCGGTGAGGGTGAGCGTACCGGTGCCAGATTTGGTCAGACCCAGATTGTTTTCATCGGTGCCGGTGTTGCCGAGCTGGCCGTCGAAGGTGGTGTTGCTGCTGCTGTTGACGGTGAGGGTGGAGAGGGTGGAGGAACCGCCGACGATGCTGTTGAGGGTGTTGGCGGCAACGCTGGCCTGGATTCCCGCCACTTCCTGATTGAACCCGTTGAGCTTGTATTTGCCGAAGGTGGTGGTGCCGGAGGTGGCCTGCAGCCGGAGGATGGTGGTGATGGGAAGGGCATTGTGGATGGCGTTCTGGACCGTGTTGCCCTGAGAGCTGAATGTGGTGATGTAGGTGTCACCGGTGTAGGAGGACTGGCCTTGCAGGTTGTAGAGGGTGGAGCCGTTGTTGGCAGCGCCGCCAGCGAGGGTAAGATCGCCCGTACCAAGGATGCCCTGGGCAATGTTAATTGTGGCAAGGCCGGCCTGATAGGTGTCAAGAGCCGCACCTCCGGCGAGGGTGATGACACCGCTGAAGGTCCAAGTGCCGTTGTTTGCATTCATCAGCACCGCACCATAGGAGTTTGCACCTGCACCGACGCCGGTGCCGCTGAGAGTCAAATTATCAGCGACCGTCATGCTGGAGAGCAAGCGCAGGGCAGCGCCGCTCTGGACCACGGTGCCACCCACTGCGGAACCCAGCGTGGCGGTGGTTCCGGTGAGACTAACAATACCGCCGGAGATGGTTGTGACGCCGTCATAGGTGTTGATGCCGCTCAATACCAGCGTGCCTGAGCCAGCTTTGGTCAAGGCGCGTGCGCCACCGGTCTGGCTGATGATACCGCTGACGGTAAGAGTGTTGGCGGTTTCGGTCACAGTCCAAGTCTGATCCGCGCCGAGGACCACCGGAGCGCCGATGGTGATGGCGGCAGGGGCTCCAGTCTGCACATTGATGCCGGAGGTGGCCACGGAAGGAGTCAGGGTGAGGGATCCGCCGGTGCCAGCATTTAAGTTGATGGTGCCGAGAGGACCTGTGCCCACGGTGTTGTTGAAGGTGAGATCCTTGATGCTGAAGGCGGCATCAAGCGTGGTGGTGAGCGTGGTGCCGGTGATGCCTGTGGCATTGAAGAAAACGCTGCTGTTCAGGCCAGGAGTGCCATTGGCAAAGATGGTGGCCTGGGTTCCAGAAATGTCGGTGCCAAAGTTGGTGTTGCCTGTTCCGGAAGCGGCACCGGTCCAACTGGTATTGACACCACCCTTCCAGTAGAAGTCTCCGGCCGCGGCAGTGGCAGAGAGTTGAACGAGGGTGGAGGTGATGGGCTGGAGGCTCACTTTGACGCCAGCCGCGCCAGTGATGCTGCCGAGTGAGTAGCTGGCGGTGTCGAGGCCGCCTGCTGCGGTGAGCAGGTCATAAGTGCCCACGCCGTGACCGGCGATGAAGTTGATGTTGAACTGCACGGCATTGGCCGTGGTGGCAACGGCTGAGGTGATGTAGCGGTCGTAAGCGCTGGAGGAACCGAGATCGAGACCCAGAGTGGTGGTGCCTGTGCCAGCCCCGAGATTGAGCGTGCCCGCAACGAGATCGAGGGTCTGACCGACGGTGTTCAGGGTGTTCAAGGTGGCACCGCCTGCGACGGTGATGCCAGTGGTCTGGAGGGCGGCCCCAACGGAGCCCGTGATGCTGAGCGTACCCGCGCTGACCGTGGTGGTGCCGGAATAAGTCAGGGTGGTGCCGCTGAGGGTCTGGGTGCCCACGCCAGTCTTCACGAGGGAGATGGAACCTGAGGAGTTCTGGATCGTCCCGGCAAAAGTGGAGACCTGATCATTGCCCCCTACGGTGAGAGTGGCAGCGCCAGCGGCGGTATTGTCGAGGATGGTGGTGCCGGCGCCGCTGCTGGCAAAGCCGTTAACGGACTGGTTGAAGCCGTTGAGATCCAAGGTGGCGGTGACTGCTGTGGCGGGATTGAATGAAACGTTGCCTCTGCCGGTGCCACCAGGAATGACCGAGCTGGCACCCATCTTGACCGTGCCTGCGGAGATGGTGGTATTGCCAGAGTAGGTGTTTGCGCCGCTGAGGGTGGTCGTGCCAGTGTTGGTGATGGTCAGAGCGTTGTTGGTGGTGGTTCCTGCGCCATTGGCGATGACACCTGTGATGGTGGTGTTTCCAGAACCTGCGATGGTGAGCGTGCGGGCCGTGGCGCCCGTGTCATTGTTGATGTCCACGCTACCGATCGTCAGGGTGCTCCCAGCACCTATGTTGTTGGTGAGTGTGCGACTGCCGCCGGTGGCACCGGTGAGCTTGCCGTTGAGGTCGAGGCTTTGAGTGCCGGTCACCGTTACTGCTGTCAGGAGGACGGCGTTGGAAAGGCTGCGGGAGGCGTTCAATGCCTGAATCGTACCGGCAGTGAGGGTGAGCAGACCGCTGGCGATGCCGCCGTTCGAACTGCCGTTGAACTGGAGATTGCCGGCGGTCAAGGTGAAGGCACCCGAGCTGCTGTTGCTGCCGGAGAGCACCAAGGTGCCCGTTGAATTCATGGTGGTGGTGCCGGTATAGGTGCTCGAACCACTGAGGGTGGTGATACCGGTATTGGTGATGCTGAAGGCGCTTGAGAGGCCAGCGCCATTGGCGTCCCTGATGTCACCGAGCACGGAGGTATTGGCAGCGCCGGCGATGGTCAGGCCACCGGCTACGGTCAAGGAATTGGACAGGAACACGCTGGAACCCGCCTGGCCGATGGTCAGCGAGCCACCGCCAGTGATGCTGTTCGTCAGGGTGCGGCCCGCAGCATTCACGACTGAGAAGTTGCCGCTCATGGTCAGGCTTTGCGAGCCCGATACCGTGACTGCGGTGAAGGAGACCGGATTGGAAATGGTGCGCGCAGCGCCGACTGCCTGCAAGGTGCCTGCCGAGAGGGTGAGGGTGCCGACCGCGGCAATACCGCCGTTGACGGAACCACCGAGCTGGATGGTGCCATTGGTCAAAGTCGTGCCGCCAGTGCCGCTGTTGCTGCCATTGAATACCATCGTGCTGCCCGCGGTGGTCTGGGTGGTGGTGCCGCCGTAGTTGCTGGCACCGTTCAGCGTCATGATGCCGGTGCCGGTGAAGGTCAGGCCGCTGGCGGTCGAAGAACCGCCGTTGGTGACGGCACCATTGATGATCACGTTGGCGGAGCCGGTGATGACGTCAATGCGGCTGGTGGCGTTGTTGCTCAGGGCATAGCTGCCGAGAACGAAGGTGTTGCCCGCCCCATTGACGGTGATGGTGTTGATGCCGGTGCCGGTGGTGTTGGTCATGGCCCCGAGTGTCAGCGTCCTGCCGGTGCCGCCGATGGTGATTGTTTGAGCGGTGACACTGTTGTTCACAGCGCCGGTGCCGAAATTCAGATCATTGCTACCGGTGAAGATGAAGCTGCCATTGATGGTCACGCTGTTGTTCTGCGCAAGGGTGAGTGCGGAGCCGGTGATGTTGTCGATGGTGCCGCCGCTGATGATGATGGTGCCACCGGCAAGACCGCCGTTGTTGGCGCCGGTGTTGTTCAGAAGGAGAGTGCCCGCCGTGAGTGTGGTGCCACCGATGGCGCTGCTGTTGGTGCCGGAGGTTCTGAGCGTCGCCGAGGCATTGTTCAAAACAGTCACGCCGCTGTAGCTGTTTGCACCCGTCAGCTCCAAGGAGCCCGATCCCACCTGTTGGAGACCGCCGGAACCAGACACTGTAGCACCGAAGGTGACCACGTCGCTGCGATTGAAGGAGAGTGTGCCGTTGTCCGTGATGGTGGTACCATTGCTGAGACTGCCGGTGGTGCCGCCATTGCCCAGCTGCAGGGTTGCGCCGGAGTTGACCTGCGTGGCGCCCGTGTAGGTGTTGGCATTGGTCAGCGTGGTGGTGCCGGAAGCAATGATGAGGCCGGTCTTGAAGGTGCCTGAACCCAGTTCGTCCCTGATGAGGCCGCCAAACGAGGAGGTGCCGTTGATGGTAAGGAATCCATCCGCCGAGGTGCTGCTGTTGCCAACGATCTGGCTGCCCGCCACGGCTCCTGCGCCCACGGCGAGCGAACTGACGGTTTGGCTAAATCCGTTGAGATCCAGCACGCCGTTGGTGCCAGTCGTTCCCAGTGTGATGGCACCGGTGCCAAGTGCGCCGTTGGCATCCAACTGTATGGTGCCGTTGAGCACGCTCACGCCGCCGGTGAAAGAGTTGGTGTTGGCCAAGTCCAAGGTGCCGCCGCCGGTGACGACGAGGGAAATGTTGCGCGAGGCACCGTTGCTAAGCAGGCCCCCGAAGGTGCTGGAAGCTGCGCTGTTGTAGGTGAGGACCGAATTGCTGGTGGTGCTGTTGTTGGTGATGGTCTGGTTCGCGGCCACACCGGCGGTTGTGAGAGAACTGACGCTGAGGTTGAACCCATTCAGGTCCAAGGTGCCACTGGTGCCGGTGCCACCGATGCTCACGGCAGAGCCCGTGGGAACGGCGGTGGTGCTGCCGAGGGCCAGGACGCCCTGTGCAATGCTGACACCGCCAAGATAGTCGTTCGTCCCAGAGAGAGTTTTGACAGCGGCGGGGGATGACATGTTGATCAGCACCGAACCGCTGCCGGTGATGTTGCCGGCAAAGGTGGAATTGTCAGAGCGGCTGAAGGCAAGGACGCCATTGTCCAAAATGTTGCCGGTGATCGAACCGGTGGTGCCACCGTTGCCGATCTGAAGAGTGCCGCCGGTGATGGTCGTGGACGAGCCTGTGCCGAAGTTGTTGGTGCCGGCGAGGATGGTGACACCCGCAATGTTTTCGAGCGAGCCGGTGCCGGTGATGTTGCCAGAAACGACGAGGCCGGTGCTGGTCGTATTGAACTTGAGGGCCCCATTGTTCAGGATGTTCCCAAAGATGGAGCCGCCTGCTCCGCCATTGCCGATGTTCAGCGTGTTGGTCGAATCAATCGTGGTGCCGCCGGTGCTGCCAAGCGAGCCCGTCAGAGTGAGCGTGCCGCCGCCCGTGACCTGGGTGATGCCGGTGCCGGTGATGTTACCGGTGTAGCTGTAAGCGTCGCTGCGATTGAAGATGAGCGAGGCATTGTTGGTGATGCCGCCGGTGCCCACAATGGAGCCGGTGGTGCCGCCATTACCAATGCGCAAAGTGCCGCCGCTGATGGTGGTCAGGCCGGTATAAGTGCTGGCACCTGTGAGCGTGAGACTGCCATTGCCCGTCTGTGTGAGTCCAAGGCTGCCGCTAGAACCATCCTGCAGGACACCGGCAAAGACACTGGTTGCGTCTCCGCTTGGAGGGCCGCCAACCGTCTGGAGATTCAGGGTGAGAGTGGCGTCCGCGCCACCCCCGTTCTCCACAACTGCCGAGCCCGGTGTGGCATTCGTATTCAGGCCAGCAAGAGTGATGCTGTTGGAATTGAGCTGCAGTTTTGTGCCTGCGGCGACACTGGCCCCAAACAGCAGGCCGTTGGTCGTACCCAGTGCGCCCGTGGCTCCGAGCTGAATGACGCCGCCATTGAGAATGATGCCGCCATTGAAGGAGTTGGTGTTGTTGATGACCAGCGTGCCGGCACCCGACTTCGTGAGGTTGGCCGTACCTGCCATGCCATTGCTGCCAGTAATGGTGTAGATATTACCTGCACCGGAGCTGTTGTTAAAAGTGACTGAGGAGGGATGCACATCACCATCCGAGATGTCCACCGTCTTGGAACCCGTGGCGGAGTCGTCAAAGAGCACCACGTCACCCTCAAGATAGGAGGTCGGAGTGCTGGTCGCCCAATTGGTCACCGGATTGACAAACAGCGTGTCATCCTGCGCCCAGCGTGAGCTGGCAGCTCCTGCCGTCGTATCGAAGCCCGTCCATTTTGGATTCTCAGCAGTGAGGGTCAGCGTGATGGCGCTGCCAGTGTCTGCGAGCGTGCCAGTCGTGCGGGAGTTGGTGCCAGCGATGGTTCCAAGCGTGAATGCACTGAATCCTGCCGTGCCGAGAATGGAGCCGCCGGTGTAGGTGAGCAGCGTGTAGGGAGTGGCGTTGACATAGCCCGAAGGTGAGTTGGTGATGACATTGATCGTGATCGAAGCTGCTGCAGAGCCCACCGTCAGCGCGCCCACATTGAGGATGTTTGGAGTCCCTTCGGCCACCTGACCGACTTTGATGGTGCCGCCGCCCAGAAAAGTCAGCCCACCGCTCAAAGTCAGCGAACCTGTGCTGGTGACATCTCCTGCCTGAAGGGTGCCGCCGGAGGACACGGTGGTCAGAGCGGCGATGGAACCGCTGCCACCCAAGGTGCCTGAAGCGCCAACCGAAACACCCGAAGTGGCCAACGTGCTGTTCACAAACAGCCCGCCACCACTGATGGTAGTCGCCCCGGTATAAGCCTGCGCGTTGGTGAGGGACATGTTCCCCGTACCGACCTTGCTCAACCCACCCGAAGTACCAGATATGACGCCATCATAGAACGTCGTGGCATTGTTGCCGCCTGCAGTCAGCACGCCTGAACCGAGAGCGACATTGCCGCCTGTGGCCCCGCCGCCTGACAGGGAACCGATGGTCTGATTGTTGCTGCTGAGATCGAGAGTGACGCCAGCGGTGTTGTTGAGCGTGAAAGCGGACGAGCTGGAGAACACATTGGCAGCACCGGCGAGCAGTGTGCCACCACTGATCTGAGTGGTGCCAGCATAGGTGCTGGAGCCAGTGAGGGAGAGAGTGCCTGCACCTGTTTTAACGATGCCGCCACCGGTGCCGCTGTCACTGAGAGAACCGGAAAGCACGGCATCTGTAGCCGATGAACCGTCAGCCACCTGAACCGTGCGAAGAGCACCATTGGTGTCGATGCCATTCTGCAAGTTGACGGTGCTGTCCGAGGTCGAACTGGAGAGCACCAAGGCGCTACCGGTGGGGACGAAACTGCCGCTGTTCCAAACGACCGTTGCTCCCGCACCACCCAAGTTCACATTGCGATCCGCGCCATAAGCGCCGAAGCCGCCGCTGCCAGTCCATTGAATCTCATTGTTGCCGGTTCCCAAAGCGCGGGTGAAGTCACTGCTGACAAGTTCAATGACAGCACCGCCGCTGAGACTGACGTTGCTGCTGGTGGACAAAGCCCCTGTGGAGGCCAACCGCAGAACACCTGCTGAGACGGCCACCTGCGTGCCGCTGGCTGCAGAACTGGTGCCAGACAGGACCAGCACACCGGCCCCTGTCTTGGTCAGAGTGCCTGCATCGAGCGCCAGATTGCCAGCGATGGTGGCAAGTTTCGAAGCATCTACGTTGATGGTAGCTCCGCCGGTGCCGATGGTGACGCCACGGTTGACATTGAATGACATGTCTGCGGTGAGGCGAAAGATGGCGTTGTTGCTGATCTGCAACTGGTTGGCCACGGCGGAGGTCGGCGGCGTGCCGAGGTTCACATCGGAGCTGATTTGCAGCTCGCCACCCAACAAAAGGGTCTTGCCGGTCCAGGGTGTGTTGGCCCCGCCGAGCACAACGGTGCCAGCACCGTTGATGGTCAGGTCGCCCGTGCCTGAAATGTCGTCCGTCACGGTCAGGGTGGTACCAAGAGCCGGAGTCAGGGTGCCGCCATAACCTTGAATGGTGATGCCACGGTTGGAGTCGTTGAGGGAGAGGGAGGCGGTCGTCACCAACTGACCACCATTGAAGGTGAGCTGATCTGCCGTGGTGGCAACGGGGTTGCCACCCAGAGCCCCCTGGGCGGAGATCGAGAGGACGCCCTGATTCAGGATGGTCTTGCCGGTGTAGCTGTTCGCACCGCCGAGCATGACCACGGTGCCCAAACCTTCCTTGGTAAAGCCACCCGTGCCGGTGATGATGTTGGCAGCGGCGATGGTGAAGGTCTTGGTGTCAGCCACTTCAAAAATGCCGCCGCCTGCTCCCAGAGTGATGCCTACATTGTTGCGCGAGGCATCCAGCGTGACGTTGTCAGTCATCACCAGCCGCCCGCCATTCAACGACCACTGATCTGATGTGAAGTTGACCGGATTGCTTCCCAGATTTGCCTCTGAAGAGATGCTGATGCCGCCGAAGTAAACTCCGGTGGTGAGGTACTGCTGACCGGTGATGGTCGTTTTACCAGTGTAGGTGTTCACCCCTGTCAGGGTGAAGATGTTCCCGCCGATCATGGTCAGACCGAGCGTGCCCGCGCCATCCTGCAGGACGCCATCGTACTGCTTGGGACCGCCCAGCGCCATGGATGAGCTGCCCACGGTAAGAACCGCACCCAAGGTATTGGAGTTGGTGATGATGCTGGCAGCCTGGCCGCCGAGGCCGTCGATTGTTTCGTTACGCCCAGCCAGATCCAGGGTGCCAGTGCCATTGAGCTGCACGCTGGTCGAGTTGAGAATCTGATCACCGCTGGCACTGTCACCCCCGAGCTTGACGAGCGCACCATTCTCTACGGTCAGTCCCACATTGGAGAGCACGTTGATGGCGCTGACGCCCACGGCATTCACGTTGCCACCCGATTTGTTGAGAATCAGAGTTCCCTGCTGCACAACGACCAACAGAACGTTGCTCCCGTTGCCGCTCAGGGAGAGCGTACCGGCTCCGGTCTTGGTGAGCTGCTCGAACACCGGACTCAGCAAGGTGCTGGTGACCGTACCCGTCATGGTCAGAGTGGCGCCATTGTCCACGGTGAGTGTGGTGGGCCGCAGAATATTGACGTTGGCATTGGTCAAGGTGCCCGAGTTTGAGGGATCGCTGGCACCCGTGTAACGAAGCGCGGCACCCGCGAGATTGATGGCACCGTTGCCGGAGCCCAGGCCGTTCACCGCGTTGAAGGTGACCGCGCCTGCATTCAAGTTCAGATTGCCGCTGAAGCTGCTGGCACCGGAGAGCACCAGTTCTCCCGCGCCGCTCTTGGTTAGGGCGACGGCGTTGGCACCGTTGTCCACAATGCCGGCGCTGATGGTGAGAGCGCCTGCTGCATTTGCATTGTCCTGATAGATCACCAAGTCAGCGTTGGCAGCGGCACCGGAGGCGGTGCTGAGCGAACCGCCTGAAATTGTGGAAGCATTGGCACCGACAGCGGAGGTCACCAGAATCCCGCCGGTATTCAAAGTGAAGCCGCCAAGATTGAGCGTGCGCGCCTCGGCAAGATTGAAGCGCAGGCTGTCCGCCGCAGCATTGGCGGCCAGCGTGGTGTCCACACTTGTGGCCACAGTGGCATTGCCGGAAATGGTGGTGCCCGTGGTGGCAGTGTAGCTTGAAAGCGCGACGATGGCGGTGCCGGAGACAGATGCCCAGTCGGTGATGGCACCGCCCAGCGTATTCTGCGTGCCGACCACCATGAAGGCTGATTTTCTTCCGGCTGTATCCACCAGCAAGGAGTTCTGCGAGACCAGTCCGGTGGTGACAGTGACAGATGCGGGTACGGCCTCAGGCAAAGTTAGAGCCACCGTGCCCCCGGCCGCGCGTGTGCCCATGGAGGTGAAGGAGGCTCCCAGTGTCGCACCGTTGGAATTCAAAGTGATGGCATTTGCTCCCAGGTTCACTGTTAGAGCGCCAAAGGCCTGGGTGTTGGCCACGCCACTTTTGCCGACGAGGAGCAGGGTGCCGCCAGAGAGAGTCAAAGGCGCCGCTGCGGTGCCGGTGGCGGCCAAACCGATGATGTTGGTGGCAGCCGCCGCATTGCCAAAGTCCGCCTTGAGAGTGCCTTGCCTGATTTCGATACCGGCAGTTCCCCAAGTGGAAGCGCCGGTGCCTGGATTCAGGATGGCGCCAATGTCGAAAGTGCCGGTGCCTGTCTTGGTGTAAAGCTGCCCAGTGCGGTTGGCGCTGATCAAGCCACTGGCGACCTTCAAGGTCTGGCTGGTTGGCACGTCGATGATCTTGTTGAAGTTGTTACCGTTGTCTCCAAAGGTGATGTTGCTGGAGGTGGTGATGTCGCCCACGCCGGGAAGGATGCCAAAAATGGCATTGGAGTTCCAGTTCAGCACACGTGCCGTGGCCGTGTCACCCAGGTCTCGAGAGTTTCCAATGAGGAAAGTGGGGGCACTGCTCATGAACAAAGTGCTGCTGGAATAAGCACTTGGAGTGAGGGTGTTGTTGAGGTTGTTAAAAACCACCAGGCTTGCGCCACCACTGATGTGGATGATCGGGCTGCCGGAAATGCTGCCGTTGAGAATATAACCGGTGGTGCGCGGATTGATCACGATGTTGCTGGTCCCTGCAACGCTCAGAGTGCCCGTGTAGGTCATCCGGCCTGCGGAGGGAACGAGATCGGATGCTGTGTCGCCACCCAGAACGAAGTTCACGTTGGTGATGCCGCCAGTGTTGTTGATTGAGATGTTGTTGGCGAGGGTGTGGTCACCGTAGGCCGCGCCGAGCACCATGGAGGGAGTGGCGGTCACACTCTGGGCATTGGTCAGGCTGATGGGGCCCGAGCCAAGTGCACCATCCTTGGCCACATAGACCACGGCGCTGTTGCCACCGGCGGCACCGTTCAGAGCAGCCTGAGGCTGAATGTTCACACCACGGGTGGGGTCGCCAAAAGCATTGGATGAGCCCAGCAGGAGGATGCCACTTCCAACATCTAGGGTGCTGGCGGTTCCAGAGATGGCGTTTTGACGGGTCAGTACCAGGGAGCTCAAGCCGGCCGCGTTGGCGACGTTGTTCCCCTGCGGGCCATTGAGCTTATAAACGCCAGCGGTGCCGGGAGTGAACAAGCCCTGGTACACCACCGTGCTGAAGGCACCAAAGCGGGCATTGGTGAGGCCAGCCGCGTTGAAGTTGATGTTTTCCGCCGAACTGGTGTCCAGCGCCAGGGTGCCGGACGAAGCACTGTTGAGACGGGAGAACAGGGTGGTGAAATTGGTCTGCCCAAGCAGGACCACACCGCCGGTGGCGGTGGCGGTGCTGGAAACAGTGAGGCCGCCGGCATTGGCAGGAAGTGCGCTGGCATTGGCAAACAAGGTGAAACCATTGGCGATGGTCATGTTCCCCAGAAAGCCCGAATTGCTGCCAGTCACCCACAAGACACCGGCTCCGGACTTGGTGAAGCCACCGGTGCTGGTGCTGAGAAGATTGCCACTCAGTTTGGCATCAAAGCCCGTGTTGCTGGAAGCAATGCCCGAGGTATTGAAGGCATAGCTGCCGTTTGCCACCTCGATGGTTCGAGTTGTCGCATTGCCAAAGTCGATGCCATTTTGGAAATCCACGGCACCGAGCGAAGGGTTATTGAGGGAGCTCTGATTGAAACCCAAGGTGAAGCTACTGGGAACAAAGCCGCCGGAACCCCAAGTAACCGTGGCACCTGCGCCGCCCAGATTGACGATGACGGAACCGGTGGCGGTGTTGGTACCGGCACCAGCGCTGAAGCCGCCGTTGCCAAGCCACTGCACCTGGCCGGTCCCCGTACCGAGAGAGCGTGTGAAAGTGGTGCCGGAAGTGGCCGTGAACTCGAGCTCGGCCAGATTGGAACCGGTGCCATTGAAAGTGAGAGCGCTCATGGATGGCAATGCCGAAGCATTGTTGAGAATCAGGTAACCTCCCTGAAGCAGAGTGGGGCCAGAATAGGAATTGGCGCCGGAGAGCTGGAAGCCAGACGTCACTGTGCCGCCACTCACAATCAAGGAAGTAGGCCCGCCACCGTCGCCCAGAGCGCCGACCAGAGTGGCGATACGATCCGTGTTAGTACCAGTGAGGGTCAGCGTGCGACTGCCAGAACCCAGGAAGGCGATGGCTGTGGCGTTGTTCCACCCCCCATTGCCAGAACCCGTGCCGGTCGTACTGTTGTAGGACAAGGTGCCGCCGGAAAGACCCAGAGTGAGGGCCTGGGTGATGCTGCCGGAGAGCGAGGTGCTGCCGGAAAACAAGGTGCCGCCGTTGAGGGTGATGCCGCTGGAGCTGCCCAGGCGATCGGGTGCGAGCGCCTGCAGAACACCGCCATTGATCACGGTCTGGCCATTGTAGTTGTTGAGATTGCTGGCGGTGCCGTTGGTCAGATTGAGCGTGCCGCCACCGGACTTGGTGATGCCAAAGCCGTTGGTGGTGCTGGCAACGCCGCCCACGCCGGCGCTGATGGTCAGCGTACCGCCCGCATTGACATAAATGAGCAGTTCACCGCCGGAAGCCGTGCCCGTGCTGACCATGCCCAGCCCCGTGGCCACAGCGGCCGTGCCGCTGATGGTGCCGGTGCCGCTGGTGAGGGCATACATGATGCCGCCATTGGAGTTGTTGATGGTGAGACGGTTGGCCGTGCCGAGCGCCAGGACGGTGCTGTTGGCCTGCAAGCGCAGCGAATTGATGCTGATGGCGCTGCTCGTTGTCGGTGTGATCGTTCCAGAAGCGATGTTAAAATTGGTGGTCACCGTCCCGGTATTGGCGTTGGCACTGGACATGGCGGTGTAGCCTGCATAAGGCGCGACAAGATTGCTGCCATTGTTCATCGCCCAGTCGGTCAAGGTGGCGCTGGTGTTGTAGGTGGCCCAGCCGCCAAGGATGCCAGCGGCATTGTTGGAGTTTCCGGCAATGTTGATGGAAGTGCTGGCTGGCAGCAGGCTGAAGTTGATGGCCGCACCCGCGCTGCGGGTGATGGCACCGAGAGTCAGACCGACTGTTGTGGCAGAGCCCTTGGTCAGGGTCACGACGGATTGCCCCGCCTGAAGATTTGTGCTGGCGAAGGCCTGCGCCACAGCATTGGTGTTGGTATTGCCGTTCACTGTCAAGGTGCCGCCCTGCATCTGGAGAATGGAACTGCCGCTGACGATGTTGCTGGCGGTGCCGCCGCTGACAAAGTTCAGATTCAGTGTGCCCGCGCCTACGGTCAGCGGACCGGTGAAGGTGTTCGATCCGGTCGCTGGCGCCAGGGTCAGCGTGCCGCCTCCCGCCTTGCTCAGGCCCGAAGTGGTCGAGCTGCCGAAGGCGGTGGCATAGGTGATGGAGACGGTGGGAAGGACATCGAGAGTGAGGTTGCCACCGTTGGTCAGTGTGAGGGAGGAACTGAGGTCCGTGGTGACACCGCCAACCAGATACTGGATGCTGCTGCCGGATGCGGCGGAACCCACTGTGATGGCACCTGGAAGGGTGTAGCCGGTGAGCAAGGCCAGCGCCCCGCCATTGATGGTGGTGGTGCCGGTGAAATTGCTGGTGGACTGGCCGAGAACCAAAGTGCCGCCGGTGATATTGATGCCGCCCGTGAAGGTCTTGTCTCCGAGAAGGTAGATGGTGCCGGGGCCCGTCGAAGTGAACGTCCTAGTGCCGCCGGATTCGCCGATGGCTCCCGTCAGGATAAGGCTGGTGCCGGCCGCCGCGCCGAAATTGAACGAGCTACTCGCAAGGGTGGAAGTCTTGTTGATGTTGAACGACTGCGAGATGGTGCCGAAACCGCCGAGAGGCATGCCGAAGGCATTGGCGCTGTTGGCACTGGTGGCGGCTGAGACGGTGTTGATGGTGGTGGTGCCGGTGCTGCCGGTTTGCAGCACGAAGGGATTATTGACTACGACGCCGCTGGCTCCGACGGAGAGGGTGGCAGCACTGCTGCCCGTCGTGTCCCCGATGAGGATGGTGCCACCTGAGTTGGCACTGGTGGCGGCGTAAACGACGGAACCATTGGTCACATTGACGGTTCCGGTGCCGGTGGCACCTGCGCCAGCCAGGACGAGGTAGGTGCCGTTGGTGACATTGATGGTGCCGGAATACGTGCTGGGGGAGGTGCCGCCGATGGAGAGCGCTGATGGAGAACCGGTGGTGGTCAGGGTGATGGTACGGGCGACACCGCCATCATTCAAGGTGCCCAAGCCCAGTGTGGCAATGCCCGCACCGTTGACGTTGTTCAGATTGAACGTGGGACTGCCGGAAAGCGTGGTGGATGTGAATGCGACGTGGGCCACAGCAGGGGCGGTGTTGCCGTTGCCACTGATGAAAGTCAGCGTGCCTCCACCCATGGTCAGAGCACCGAAGGTCTCGGTGATGTTTGTCGCAGCTGCGGTGACGCGTCCCGAACTGAGGGTGATATCACCGTTGAGGGTCACATTGTTGCCGAGGACGCCGCCACCGTTGACGCGTAGGTCCAGCGTGGTGCCTGAGGCCATGATGATGGCTGCTTTGCTGCCGGAGCCGCCGAGGGCATTGATGTTGCCGAGCCGGAGTGTGCCGGCGTTCACAAAGACGGAATTTCCGGCCGTGATTGCACTGCTGTAGTCATTTCCCAGCCACAACACACCGGCACCCGTTTTGGTGAGATTGGAAGAGAGGGCAAACTGCGAGGCGTCATCCATCTGAAGGATGCTGCCGGTGCCCACATCAAAGGTGCCGCCTCCGGTGCCGACGACAAAAACTTTGCCGCTGCCCGATGTCACGTTGATCGTGCTTGAGCCATTCACACTGATGATGCCGCCATTCTGCACGGTGTAGGTGTGCGCACCGGCCGCGCCGATGGTGCTGTTAACATCAGCATTGCTCAAGGCAGCGCTGCTGAAGGAAAGAGTGGTGCCGCTGCCGGTGACGACCACATTTCCTGTGAAGGTGTTCGTGCCGGCCAAGGTCACCATGCCGCCACCGGCGATGGTCATGGCGGTGTTGGCCACCCCAGGCAGGGGGCCGCCGCTGATGATGCCTGAAAGGACCAGATTCGTGCCTGAGCCGACATTGATCGTCTGGCCTGTCGTGCTACCAACGAGAGATCCAAGGGCAATGTTTTGAGAGACAGTCGAGGAGGCGCCGGAGTACATCAAGGTGACGACGTTGGAAGAAGTACCGAGAGAGAGGGTATTCAAGGCATGGCCAAGCTGCGCAGCCGCGCTGAACTGCAGGGTGCCGGCCAGCACATTGACCGAGGTTCCTGCGCCGCCGAAGACACTGCCACTGCCGGTCAGTGCCAGTGTGCCTGCTCCTGCTTTGTTCAGACTCACGCCTGCAGCGCCGCTGATGACGCCGCTGACGGCAAGAGTCGAGCCACTGTCTGCCACGGTCCAGGTTTGTGTCGCTCCCAAGGTGAGGGGAGCAGAGATGTTGACGCTCGCAGGGGCTCCGGTCTGCATGTTGATGCCGTCAGTCGATGCGCCCGGTGCGATCGTCAGTGTGTTTGTGCCCGCGCCCGAAGCGATGGTGAGGGTGTTGAGCGGGCCGGAGCCTTTGTTGCTGTTGATCACCAAGTCGTTGATGGAAATATTCGCATCCAGCGTGGTGGTGAGAGAGGTGGCGCTGAGACCGTTGCCGCTGAAGACCACCGTATTGGCGGAGCCGGGGGTGGTCTGCGCGTTGTTGGTGCCGAGAATGTCGGTGGTCCAGTTGGTGTCCGTGGAATTGAAGGTGGTCCAGGAATTGTCAAAACTGCCCTTCCAAAAGAGACTGCCAGTGACAGCTGCCGTCGGAGTAATGCTGACCAGGGAGCCGGTGACACTGCTGGTGAAGGTGTAGCCACCGAGGAGCACCTTGTAGGAAGCAGTGTCCAGGCCGCTGGGCGCAGCGAGGAGGTTGTAAGTGCTGCCCAGAGTGAAACCCGTGATGGGAGTGACATTGAGATTGACGGTACCGGTGGTGACGGCGGCATTGCTGGTGGTGAGGGTGCCGGTGGAGGTGCCTGCTTCGATCCCCAGATTGGCGGGGCCGATGCCGCTCCCGAGATTGAGGGTGGTGAGGCCGGAAAGGGCGGTGCCGGTGCCGTTGAGAAGATTCAATGTACCACCGCCGCTGACGGTGACAGCAGTGATCGCGCCGGGGGTGGATAGGGTGCCATTGATGGTGATGCTGCCGCCGGCGGCGTTCAGTGTCGCAACGTTGCTGATGGAGCCGCTGTTCAGAATGCTAATCCTGGCGCCTGCATTGGCGGTCAGAGATGCCGAGCCATTGAGTGAACCTGCGACAAACAGCGCTCCTGCATTGGACGTGGTGGCGCCGGTGTAGGTGTTCGCGCCGCTCAAAGTGAGGATGCCGTTGCCATTTTTGGTGAGACCGCCGCTGGTGTTGGCTGAGGTCGTGACCGCGCCATCCGTGGTTGCCGCCGTCACTGCACCACCCCCGGTGAGGGTGTAAGTGGGTGTGCCGGTGTAGCCGACACCCGGATTGGTGATGGTGAAGCCTGCCACTCGGAAGGTCCCGGATCCTGTGCCGTCATCCACCATGTTGGCGATGGCGGTGGCCCCCGTGCCGCCGCCGCCTGTGATGAGGACGAGCGGAGCACCGATGTAGCCGCTGCCCTGCGTGCCGGGAGTCCCGATGCTGGCGACGCCATTGCCAGTCGGAGTGATCAGCGGCTGGGCGATGTTGACGGAGAAACCATTGGTGTCGATGACCGCCCCGCCAGCGAAGGCACCAAAGGCCCCATTGACATAGGCATTGCCGGCAACAGCCATGCCGGTGGTCAGATCGAGGAAAGCGGTGTTGCTGCCCGTGGCCTGCAATGTGCCGCCATTGAAGTTAAAGGTTCCAGTGGAGGTGCCCGTGGCACCTTTGGTGATGGTGAATGTTTGCAAAGTGCCGCCGTTGAGATTGGCGATGTTGGTTGCACCTGCGGCGTTATTCTGGCCAAAGGACACCGCACGCACGGGGCCGTTCATGATGGTGCCACCGAGCACGTTGAGAGTGTAGGTGCCAGCCGTGGCTCCCCAGCCGATGGCCAAATTTTGCGTCCCTGCAGAGTGATCGATCGTGCCACCTGTGATGCTTACCGAAGCGCCGGTGCCGGTGGCGCGTCCAAAGATGAGGTACTCGCCTACCGAGAGATTGCCGCCCGAAATCATCACGACCCCAGTTCCTGCATTTGCGGGCTGGAACCTTCCCACACTCACTGTCCCGCCTGACATGTTTAAATAACCGTAAGAGCCGGCAACAGCGCCAAACGCGAAGTTGGTGTCAGAGGCGGATGTCGGACTGATCACCGCGGTGGCACCGGGGAGAATGTTCAGAGCCGAATTGGCGGCGGCAAGGTTTCCAACAACGATATTGTTGATCGTCACATTGGAGCCTGAATTCAAATTGAGCACGGAATTGCCGGCCACCCCCCCCAGGGTCCATCCGCCAGCGCCCGTATTGACCGTTCCGTTCAGGTTTGTGGCATAGGAGCCGTTCGCAACCGCAGTGGCACCGTTCAGAGCCATGGCACCCGTGGCGGTGAAGTTGCCATTGATGACGAGCGTTCCCGCACCTGTGGCGGTGATGCCGCCCGCACCGGAAATGGTGGAGTTGATGGTGAGGTCAGCTGAAGCGCTGGTGCTGTTGGCCGTGCTGAAGGGTGTCGCGGCGGTCGTCAGGTTGATGGTGCCGCCGTTGACCTGGCCACCGAGGACGTTGGTCGTGGCTGCGAAAGAGATGCCTCTGGCGGCGGAAAAGGTCAGCGTGCCGCCGTTGAGATTGATCACCGGGGTGGCCGTGGTGGCGGCGCTTGTGCCGCCGAGGGTGATGGTCTGCGAGGTGGTGAAGGCGCGACCATTTAAATCAAGACCTGACACCGTACCTGCGACCAACGGGATGATGCTGATCGCGGAGCCGGAGGCGAGCGCATTGTCCACGCCCAACTGGATGTAGCCGTTATTGATGATGGTGGCACCGGTGTAGAGGCTGACCCCACCCAAATTGAGGGTGCCGGAACCGTTTTTGGTGAGCGCCAAGTTTGCCGCCGTACCGCTGCTCTGCAGCACACCGGTGTAAGTGGAGGACATGTTGTTGGCGCCGACGGTGAGGACGGTGCCAGCAGTCGCGCCACTGTTAAAGATACTGCCCGCGCCCGCGATTCCGCCGGCACTGAGCGCGAAATTGTTCATGTCGAGAGAACCATTGACGATGACCGTGCCGCCGGCCGCAGCCAGGGATGAGGCAACCGTTGGCCTGTAGGTGACACCGGTACCGATGGTTGTCTGGCCGGTATAGGTCGCGGCAACACTGGGGGAGTAAAAGGAACCCGCCGTTCCGGAATTGATGAGCGTGAGACCGCCTGCGGTGCCTGCGACTGCACTTGCGACTGCGAGGGTGTTGCCGCTGCCGACGATATCGAAGGTGGCTGTGCCACCTGTGAGTGCGAAGGTGTGCGATGCCGCACCACTGCCTGCAATCGAGAGCGAAGATGTGGTCTGAAAAGTGGCACCGTCATTGAGGGTGATGATCGTAGCGGCGGCGGCGTTGCCGAGCTGGTTGTTATTGCTCACACTGAGCGTGCCGCTGTTGATGGAAATCGCGCCGCTAAAGGAGTTAGCGCCGGAGAGAATGAGCCGGCCCGTGCCCGCCTTGGTCAGTGCGGTGGCCCCTGTCGTGCCATCGGCAATGATCGCACCGATGGTCAAATCGGCCGAACTGTATTGATGGATGACCAAATCCCCCGTGGTGGCGGAGTTGCTTGTTAGGGTGCCGGTGGTGCTGGTGATGCTGTAGGCATTGGAGCCGGTGAAGAGCAGGCCGCCGGCGGTGAGAGCCAGATTATTAGCACCCAGTGTGAAGGACTGGGAGGCTCCTGAAGGTGCGATTTTCAGGGTGTTGGTGGTGATACTGCCGAGGGGAGCCACGGAACCGGTCGCCAGGGAGTTGTTGGTGTCAGAACCGGCGGCTGGAGTGGCGCCCAAGGTCGTGTAGGAACCAGAGGCTAACCCCGTGATTGGGTTGGCGGCGGTGCCTCCGTTGGTGGCCCAGTCATAGCCAGCGCCGTTGTTTGTGTAAACGTAGCGAGCGCTGAAGATGTTTTGCACCAGCGTTATGGTGCTAGTGAAGACACCGTTGTTCGCTGCCGAGGGAGCATTGATCAGCAGGGAGGAGCCAGCCGTCGTGGGTGCCGTGAGCGTGGTGAGCTGTAATCTGGTGAGTGCGCCACCACCTGGATCCACGACGACGATCTGACCACCGCGCGCGCCTACCGTGATAGCGCCCAAGGTTTGCGTCAC
Source organism: Verrucomicrobiaceae bacterium (assembly GCA_027490195.1). Lineage (GTDB taxonomy): Bacteria > Verrucomicrobiota > Verrucomicrobiia > Verrucomicrobiales > Verrucomicrobiaceae > Prosthecobacter. Next base: position 34,819 of record JAIXYN010000008.1, read on the forward strand.
GGTGGCACCGCTGCGACCGGTGACCCTGAGGGTGCCGCCGCCGAGGGTCATCGCGCGGGCAGTGGTCATGCTGGCAGTGGCAGAGCCATTCACTGCGTAGTTGATGTCCACTGTGCCAGCATTGAGCGTCCAGGCGCCCGTATTGTTACCCACATTGGCCGTGGGAGTGGCAATGGTGAGCGTGCCACCCGAATTTTTGACCAACGTCATGTTGGCAGCAGTTGCTGCGCTGAAAGTACCCGACCAGGTGGTGTTCTGAGGACCGGCGGTGTTGCCGAGGGTCAGTGCGGCGGTGGTGCCGCTGCTGTTGTTGATGGTACCAGAGCCGCTGATGGAGGCGACTGTGACCGCGAGCGCATTGACATCAAAGGTGGCACCCGAATTGACCGTGAGCGAGGTGCCCGCAGGGAGCGATGAGGCGATGCCGTTTTGCAAGGTGCCGAAAGCGACCGTGGTGGAACCGGCATAGGTGGCTGCACCGGAGAGCCTTAAAATGCCCGTGTTGCCAGAGGTGCCAACGGTCAGCGAGCCAGGGCCATTGATCGCGGTGCTGTTTGTGAGAGTCTGGCCTGATGCGACTGCGATGGTGCCCCCGGAGGCCCCAAGCCCAATGGCATTGGTCATGGTGGTTGTGGTGGTGTTGAGCAAGGCACCCCCATTAAGCACGACATAGCCGCCGCCCAGCGTGGTGTTCAGGCCGAAACTCACGGTTCCGGCATTGACGATGGTGTTGACCAAGGCGGTGCTGTTGGATGTGCTGGTAAAAGTCAGGGTGCCGGAGTTCGTCTTGGTGAGATTGACCGTGCCAGCCGCAGTGCTGGTGCCTGTGATGCCGACGACGGAGAGAGCTCCATCGACCGTCAAGGTGTTGGTCACATCCAAGTTTGCGCCACCGACACCGATGATAGGCCCGCGGTTAGCACCGAGACTGAAGGTGCCGGAGGTCTGGAGAGTGCCGCCGGTAAACCTAAGCGTGTTGGAAGCGCCGCCGGAACCCAGGTTGTTCGCTGCCGTGATGATGATCGTGCCACCGGCGAGATTGACGCCGCCGCCAAAAGTGTTCGCACCCGCAAGCGTCAAGGCACCCGCACCGAATTTGGTGAAACCAAAGTTCGAGCCGCCATCACTGATAACGCCAGTATTGATGGTCAGACTGCCTGCGCCGCCCAGAAAGGCACTGGTTCCAAGCACTAGGTTTGAAGTGATGGTGGTGGAGCCTGTGGTGGCATTTACCACGGGGGACAACCCACCCGCAGGGCTGAGCGTGAGGTTGCTGCCGCCGCCCGCAAGCGTGTAGCCGCCGACATTGAACGTCAGTCCGGCAACCGTGATCGGTGCCCCCAAAGTCACCGTTCCCGCTGTGCCAGCGAAGACCGTTGTGTCGCCCGCGTTGAGCAAATTGCTCCAAGCCTGATCGAAGGCCGTGACCCCATTCCACCAGTTTGCGTTGCTGGTATTCCAAGTGCCCGAGCCGCCGAGGCCCGTACCGGTGGAAGCGTTGCCCGTTGCAAATGCATCAGCGTCCCAGTAGAGCGTTGCTGCCTGCAAAGGCTGGCCGATTTGCCATGAAAGCATCAATGCCGTCATGAGCGTGCCGATGAACCGCCGGTAAGCGCGTAAGTACTTCATAATTAATTCGGTTGGGGGGAGGTAGAGGGTACGAGAAAACGAGGTGCAAAGGCAAGACTTTATTCGATATTACAGTAAAGATATCATTGCCCGCCCATTCCTTTTAAAGGTTGTATTTACCCCAGAACGCGAGGTTTTCTGACAACCCATGCTCTTTCATACCGTAACGCAGCGCCAAACCATCTTCAGCTCCTGGCAAGATGTCACTTTTCGCTGCGTTTCACCCCGCCGCATGAGACTCCCGACCTTTCTCGCCACCGCCCTACTTACCGTTTTTTCTCAGCTGCACGCCGCCCAGCGGCCGAATGTGCTGTTCATGATGGCGGACGATTTGAACAACAGTCTCGGCTGCTACGGGCATCCGCTGGTGAAAACGCCGAATCTGGACAAGCTGGCAGCACGGGGGGTGAGGTTTCAGAATGCGAACTGCCAGTTTCCGCTCTGCGGCCCGAGCCGGAACTCGATACTGACGGGTTTGTATCCGAACAGCACGGGCATTTTGACCAACTCCCAGCTTTTTCGACAGACGATCCCGAACACGGTGAGTCTGCCGCAGGCTTTTCGGCGGGAGGGATACTTCGCAGCGCGAATCGGGAAACTTTATCACTATGGAGTGCCGAACTCGATCGGCACGAACGGGCATGACGACCCTTCTTCCTGGGAGCTTGAACTCAATCCTGCGGGCTGCGACCGCCTGCTGGAGCATCCTGATATTTTCTCGCTCCTGCCGGGAAACTTTGGCGGCACGCTGAGCTGGTATGCCTCGCCGCGGCCTGATGAGAAGCACACGGATGGGCTCCAAGCGAAGGATGCGGAGTGGGTGCTGGAGCGCTGCGCGAAGGAGAAGGATCGTCCGTTCTTCCTGGCACTTGGGTTCTTCCGTCCGCACACGCCTTATGTCTCGCCGGAAAAGTGGTTCAAGGGCTACCCGGAGGCGGAAATGCCTGTGGTGCAAGGGGTGAAGGAGGATCAGGCGGACCTGCCAGTGCCTGCGCTCGGGAGTTACAAGAAGGAGCAGGACAAGCTGACGGATGACCTGCGCAGGCAGGCACTGCAGGCATACTTTTCCGCCATCAGCTTCATGGATGCGCAGGCGGGCAAGGTGCTAGATGCGCTGGACCGGCTCGGGCTGGTGGAAAACACGATTGTCGTGTTCACCAGCGACCATGGCTATCATCTGGGTGAGCATGGACTGTGGCAGAAGCAGAGCCTCTTTGAGGAAAGCGCCCGAGTGCCGCTTTTGATTGCTGGTCCTGGTGCCAAAAAGGGTGTGGTGGCCAATTCTCCCGTGGGATTGATCGATCTCTACCCAACGCTCGCGGAGCTTTGTGGTGTCAAAGCTCCCGAGAATCTTCAGGGGCAAAGCCTGGTGCCGATGCTGAAGGACCCGATGGTGAAGGGACGCGGCTGGGTGCTGAGCCAGGTGGTGCGCGGTGGTGGCTTCAAGCGCCAAGGGGCGAGTGCGGCGAAGGGCGATGATGGTAAACGCATTTTTGGTTATGCGCTGCGCACGGATCGCTATCGCTACACCGAGTGGGATGAAGGCAAGGCTGGCAAGGAACTCTACGATCATGAGACGGACCCCAAGGAGCTGACCAATCTGGCTGATAAAGCAGAGCAGGCTGAAGTGCAGGCGAAGCTGTCTGAACAGCTGCATGGCATCGTGAAGACGACGTATCCTGCGAATGGGAAGACGCCGGAGATTCCCCAAGGGAATGTGATGTATGCGCCTGAGCTAGTGGATCCGCTGGGTGGAAAAGCAGCCAAGAAGTGATGAGGCGGTGCATCTTCTCCAGACCAGAATTTTCTTTTACTCCTCTGCCAACCTATTCTTCATGAAACCGCTGCTGTTCCTTCTTTCATTTGCTCTCGTGCATTCGTCCTTTGCGGCGACGCCGAACATCGTGCTCATCAACATTGATGATCTGGGCTATGCGGACATTGGTCCGTTTGGGGCCAAGATTTCCACGCCGAATTTGGACCGGATGGCGAAGGAAGGGATGAAGCTGATGAGTCATTATGCAGCGCCGGTGTGCTCGCCCTCGCGTGCGGCGATGATGACGGGGTGCTACCCGAAGCGGGTGCTGCCGATTCCGGGGGTGCTGTTTCCGGCGGCGGCGGTGGGGTTGAATCCGAATGCGATCACGGTGGCGGAGGTGCTGAAGGCGGGTGGGTATGCGACGGCATGCATTGGCAAATGGCATCTGGGTGACCAGCCGGAGTTTCTTCCGACAAGTCAGGGATTTGAACACTACTTTGGCATTCCTTATTCGAATGACATGGGGCCTGCAGCGGAGGGGTCGAAGAGCAATCCGGACCAGCCGCTGCCGAAGGGGCCTGCCAAGGGCAAAGGCAAAGCGGGAGCAGGCAAGGGAGATGTAGAGCCTGAAACGGGGCTGAAAGGGAACGCGCAGCCGCCGCTGCCGCTGGTGGAAGACCACAACGTGGTGGAACGCGTGAAAGCGGAGCAACACCACACTTTTACCAAGCGCTACACGGAGCGGGCGGTGAAGTTCATCCGGCAGAATCAGAAGCAGCCGTTCTTTCTTTATCTGCCGCACAACGCGGTGCACTTCCCGCATTACCCACATCAGGATTTCACAGGCAAATCGGGGATCAGTCTGCAGAAGGACTGGGCGATGGAGGTGGACTGGTCTGTGGGGCAGGTACTGGACACGCTGCGTGAGTTGAAGCTGGACTCGAAGACGCTGGTCGTTTTCACGAGCGACAACGGTGGTCCGATCAATCAGGGCGCGGACAACACGCCGCTGCGGGGAAGCAAGGGCAGCACGCTGGAAGGCGGGATCCGGGTCTGCACGCTTGCTTGGTGGCCGGGGAAGATTGCTGCGGGTTCAAAGACGAACGAGATCACCGCGCACATGGACTGGCTGCCGACGTTTGGAACGCTGGCGCGTTGCAAGAGCCTTGGTGAGCTGAAGCTGGATGGGAAGGACATCTCCCCTGTCCTACTCGGCCAGAAGGAGGCAGCAGGGCATGATGTGTTTCACTACTACAGCGGCTTCAACCTGCAGGCGGTGCGGAGCGGGCCGTGGAAGCTGCACCTGGGTAAAGGTGAGTTGTACAATTTGGATGCGGACATCGGTGAAGCGAAGAATGTCGCGGCGGAGCATGCGGACATCGTGGCGCAGTTGCAGAAGCAGGCGGAGACGATGAGGGCTGATCTCGGGGATAAGACGAAGGATGCGCCGGGGGTGCGTGAGCTGGGACGCGTGGAACATCCGCAGCCGCTCATTGGCGCTGACGGGACTGTGCGCGAAGGTTTTAACAAGATCGCCAAAACACTGCCATGAGAACTGTACTGTTCCTGTTGCTTGCCACCGCCGTTTTTGCTGCTGACGCACCGCTGCTCAAAGACGATTTTCTTCTGCCGGAATTCGCCGGCCGCCGCGCTTTACGGGGTGACTGGAAATTCGCCGAAGGAAGCGCCACCTGCACCCAGGACGATGCGTTGTATAAGAAGAACAAGGATCATGGCCCGATCCTGTTTTATGATCTCGCTTACACTGACGCGGTGATCCATTTCGGTGTGAAACCTGATGCGGCGAACAAGATGGTCGTCTTCACGGCCAATAGTGCGGAGGGGCATGTGTTTCGGCTGGTTTTCAGCCAGGCTGGCATGGGGGTACGGGCTTTCCCTCCGGAGGAGAAGGAGCACAAGTCGATCTCGCTGGGGAATGAGACTGCGGTGAAGCTTAGAGCGGACGAGTGGACCAAGGTCAGTGTGGAACTGAGGGGAACGAAGGCGACGGTCAAGGTGGGGGAGTTCACGAAGACGTATGAGCATGCGTCGATTGCGCGCGCCAAGACCAATCTAAGTGTGGGCTTCAGCTATGGCACGGTGAGTGTGACGGAGCTGGTGGTGAACAAGTAGATCTGACGGGCTTTGAAGCTTCCAACTCGAGTCGGCTGATTGGATGCTCCGGGGCTGGAGCACTTTAAATTCTGACGTAGCCTCTCAGAAGGCTCTGTTAAGCACGATGGACCTGATCCGTCGGACAGGGGTGATTGGAAAGCGCTGATCGACAGACAGGAGTGTCTATCGTACTTCAATCCATCTGCGCAGGCACCTTTTGGGGTGACATTGAGGTTACGTCATTATTTAAAGTGCTCCGGCGACGGCGGGCGATGATCTACAGACCGCCCAATTTGCAGATGCGGTCCCAGTGTTTGGTTTCGACCTGGGTGATGGAGAGGCGGTTGCCGCGACGGAGGATGAGCATGTCGGCGAGCTTGGGTTCGGCGCGGAGCATGTCGAGGGTGACGAAGGTTTTGAAGTCGGCCTCCCATTTTACATCGACCATGAGCCAGCGGGGTTCTTCGCGTTTGCTGCCTTGGTCGAAGTATTCGGAGGAGGGGTCGAACTGGGTGTGATCGGGGTAGGCTTCCTTGACGATCTTCACGACGCCAGCGATGCCGGGGACGTCGCAACTGGAGTGGTAGAAGAAGCCGAGGTCGCCGATGGACATCTGGTCACGCATCATGTTGCGGACCTGGTAATTGCGCACGCCGTTCCAGGGCTCGGTCTTCTTGGGGCGCTGCTTCAGGTGGTCGAAGGAGAAGACGTCGGGTTCGGATTTGAGGAGCCAGTGGTGCATGGGGAGGGCCTACGGAATACACGGAAGGCACGGAAAGGGAAAGCCAACTTGTCGGGCTTACACCGTGATGATCCGATTGCGGGCGGTGATGGGCCAGCGTTCGGTGGTTTTGAGGCCGTCGATGACGTAGGCTTCGCCGTGCATGGAAACGGTGGGGCAAACGTGGCGGGGGATGCCGTGGAGGGCCTGGCCGATGGTGAATTCGTGGGCGCGTTCGGTTTCGAGGACGAGGTGCTCCTCGCTTTGCATGACGACGATGGCGTCGGGCAGTTCTTCGAAGCGGACGCGGGGATGGGGATTCTCCGGGGCGACGGATTTGTGGCCGAGGTCGAGGGTGATGCGGTTTTTGCCGGGCTTGCTGATGACACGGGCGAGGACCGCGGCGGCGGGCTGGAAGGGTAGATCGGTAGGGTATTTGTCGCCGTAGCCGAAGTCCCAAAGGACGGTGGTGCCGGGGCTGAGGGTGCGGTCTGGATAGGTGGCGTGAATGCCGAAGGTGGGTGAGCCGCCGGCGACGAGTTCTTTGACGATGATGCCTTCCCCCTGGAGGCGGCAGCGGAACTGGAGGACGGGCGCGAAGGCGGCGTCACAGCGCTCGCGACGGACGTCGAGGCTGTCATCATGAATGTGGCCGTCATAGCAATGGATGCCGCAGAACTGGAGGCGGGGGGTGTCTTTGATGACGTGTGCGAGTATGGCGGCTTCATCGCCGGGGACGATGCCGGTGCGGCCCATGCCGCAGTCGATCTCAATGTAAACACCGAGGGTAACATTGTGCTGCTGAGCGGCGGAGGCGAGGAAGGTGATGGTCTCCTCGGCATCGGCGATGCTGGAGAACTGGGTGTCTGGGAACTTGAGCGCGAGCTCGGCGAGGCGGTGGGCATTGATGCCGACGCAGGGCATGGCGAGCAGCACGTCTGTGGCACCGACGGCGGCGCACATCTCGGCCTCGGCGATGGTGGAGGTCTTGAACTTGGTGATACCGAGGCGGAGCTGCATGGCGATGACCTCGGCTGTCTTGTGGGTCTTCACATGTGGCCGCAGGCGCCCGGGGTTGCCGGCAATCTGGATCATGAGCGCCAGATTGTGCTCGATGCGACTGCGGTAGAACAGGAGCGCGGGAGATGGGATGTCAGCTTCGTTTTCGACGTGGAACCAGGCGTGATGCATGGGACACACCGTGGCGAGGACGTGAGGCGCGGTCAAATGCGGGCGTAATGCGAATGGCGCTTAGTTCAAGGCAGCGGAGAACGTGGCCGGCGCGTGTGGGAATTGCAAACTGGGAACTGAAAACTGAGAATTCTAAATTGGCCTGAGGTGCGGTGACCTATGGGCATTGAGCTGTTTAGGATCCCGCGAGCGGCTAGGTGAGGAAAGGCAAGAGCAGGGAAAGCTTCGCGGAGCCATGCTTATCCTGGATGCGCAGGGAGCATGAAATGCGGGGTTCGGCATGTGGCGGAGTGCTGCGGAATAAATTCCGCGCTCCGAGGCCGGCGCTTCAATGCGAGAACCCGGACTCTTGAACGAGCCCTCGGTTCATCTCGCAGAACGAGAAGCTGCTTTAAGTGTTCTTCGGGATCCAGTCGCCGTCACGATAGTCGAGAGGCTTCTCCTTATCCGTATCGTGCTCGAGCTTGATGGGCTGGAAGCCACTGCAGCCAGGGAGGACAAGCAGAAGGGCGGCAAGAAGAAACAGGTACGGTTTCATGAGGCGGAAGATGCGCCGTCCTTTTCAAGGAGCAAGTCAACAAATTGGCTGGATGAAATCCGATCATGCAGCTGCCGCAGTGAGGGCTTGACCGGACAGCCACACGCCGTCAGCATCGGGGCACTATGACCCGAGCCTCCATCGCCTTTGCCTTTGCCGCACTCACCACCACCGCCATCGCCGGGGAAAATTTCCTCGTTTACTTTGGTACGAACACCAGCGCGAAGAATGGCAGCAAGGGGGTGTATGTGTCCCGATTTAATACGGCGACCGGAGAACTGACGGAGCCACAACTGGCGGCTGAGGCAGGCAACCCCGGATTCCTGGCGATTCATCCTTCGAAGAAATTTCTGTATGCCTGCGGGGATGTGATGAAGGCCGATGGCAAGAAGGCCGGGGGAATCAGCGCGTTTGGGATCGACTCAAAAAGCGGGAAGCTGACGCTGATCAATCAGGCTGCGACGGCGGGCGCGGGCCCCTGCCATGTGAGCGTGGACAAGACGGGAAAGATGGCGACGATCGCGAACTACGGCAGCGGGAGCATTGGTTCTTTTGCGATCAAGGAGGACGGCGCGGTCTCTCCGGAAGTGAGCTTCTTCCAGCATGAGGGCTCAGGCGCTGACCCGAAGCGGCAAGCGGGACCGCATGCGCATTCGGTGAACTTCAGCCCGGACAACCGCTTTGCCTTCGCGTGCGACTTGGGCCTAGACAAGGTGCTGATCTACAAGGCCGACCCCGCCACGGGCACGCTGACACCGAATGACCCGCCTTTTGCCAAAACACCCGCAGGCGGCGGGCCGCGCCATCTGGCATTTCATCCCAGTGGCAAGTTTGTCTTTGTGAACAACGAGATGGCCATGACCGAGACAGTTTTTTCCTATGATGCAGAAAAGGGCGCGCTGACTGAGGTGGAAACCGTTTCCACGCTGCCGGAAGCGGACCGTGGCCTGAAGGGGCTTAGCACGGCTGAGTCGGTGGCGCATCCGAATGGCCGTGTGGTGTATGTTTCGAATCGCACGCACGACACCATTGCCGTGTTTGCCTGCGATCCTGCCACGGGGAAACTGACGCTGCTGCAAAACGTGCCTGTGGAAGGCAAGATCCCCCGGAACATCTGCCTAGACCCGACTGGGAAGTGGCTGATCGCCGCGCATCAGGACAGCGCCACGGCGGCGCTTTTCAAGGTGGATCAGGACAGCGGCAAGCTGACCTTCACCGGCACGAAGGTGAACGTCCCGGGGAGCATCTGTGTGCGGTTCCTCGCGCTTGATTAACCGGCCACAGCCTTTACTCTCATATCCCCCCAAAACCCCCAGACTATGACCCAGCTCGATCAGCTCAAGCAGCACACCGTGGTGGTCGCCGACACCGGCGACTTCGAAGCCATGAAGGCCTACAAGCCTCAGGACGCCACGACCAACCCTTCCCTCATCCTCCAGGCTTCACAGAAGGCGGAGTACAAGTCGCTGTTCGACAAAGCTGTGACTGATGGCAAATCCGGCGGCGTGGACGCGGTGATGGACAATCTGGTGGTGGCCTTTGGTCTTGAGATTTTGAAGATCGTCCCGGGTCGTGTTTCGACGGAAGTGGATGCCCGCCTGTCGTTCGACACTCAGGCCAACATCGACAAGGCGCGCCAACTGATCGGCATGTACGAAAAGGCCGGCATTGGCCGTGAGCGCATCCTGATCAAGATCGCTTCCACGTGGGAAGGCATCAAGGCTGCCGAAGTGCTGCAGAAGGAAGGCATCAACTGCAACCTGACGCTGCTTTTCAGCCTAGCGCAGGCGGTGGTTTGCGCCGAGGGCGGCATCAAGCTGATTTCCCCGTTTGTGGGTCGCATCCTCGACTGGCACAAGAAGAGCACGGGCAAGGATTTCGCCGGTGCAGAAGATCCGGGCGTGCAGTCCGTGACGCAGATCTACAACTACTACAAGCACTTTGGCTACACGACCGAGGTGATGGGTGCCAGCTTCCGCAACAAGGGTGAGATCACTGAACTCACCGGCTGCGACCTGCTGACCATCAGCCCCGGCCTGCTGGGTGAACTGGCAGCAAGCGAAGAAGCCATCACGCCGAAGCTGAGCGCTGCGAATGCAAAGTCCCTGAAGATCGAGAAGATCGGCAGCGACGAGAAGACCTTCCGCTGGTTGTTCAACGAAGACGCCATGGCGACTGAGAAGACCGCCGAGGGCATCCGTAACTTTGCGAAGGACATCGTGAAGCTGGAAACGATGGTGGCCGCAGCTTTGGGCTGAGGCTCCACGTTGGAAAAATGGAGTGAAGGAGTATTGGAGTTGTGAATGATCCAGGCGCAAAGCCTGAATTCCGGCCAATACTCCCGTCTTCCATCTCTCCACTACTCCAAGAATTTCCATGCTTACCAAACGCATCATCCCTTGTCTCGACGTGAAGGAAGGTCGTGTCGTGAAAGGCACGAAGTTCCTGCAACTGCGTGACGCTGGCGATCCGGTGGAGTGTGCGCAGGTGTACAATGCGCAGGGGGCGGACGAGCTCGTCTTTCTGGACATCACGGCGAGCCATGAGGAGCGCAAGACGATGGTGGATGTGGTGGCACGCACTGCGGCGAGCTGTTTCATGCCGCTGACCGTGGGTGGTGGCATCCGCACCGTGGCGGACATGCGCGAGATGCTGCTGGCCGGAGCGGACAAGGTGGGGATCAATACGGCGGCGGTGAAGACGCCGCAGGTGATTGATGAGGCAGCGAATGCGTTTGGCTGCCAGTGCCTGGTGGTGGCGATCGATGCGAAGCGCAATGCGCATGGCTCATGGACGGTTTACACGCATGGCGGCCGCAATGCGACGGAGCTGGATGCGGTGGAATGGGCCGCAGAGGTGTGCCGACGCGGTGCCGGTGAGATTTTGCTGACGAGCATGGACTCGGATGGCACGAAGAATGGCTATGACATCGGGCTGACCAAAGCGGTGAGCGAGGCGGTGACGATTCCGGTGATCGCCAGCGGTGGCGCAGGGAACATTGACCACATGGTGGATGTCTTGAGAGACGGGAAAGCGGATGCGGTGCTGGCGGCGAGCATTTTCCACTTTGGTGAGTACACCGTGGGGGATGTGAAGAAGTATCTGGGGGCGCGTGGGGTGCCGGTGAGGCTGTAGGAAGCGGGGCTTGCCTGGAGATGGTGAAGGCATAGTCTTGCATCATGAGTCTCGAGCATTTCCCCGAACTGGCACGGTTGCCGAAAAGGAAGCGAATGCAGCTGGCTGACGAGTTGTGGCTTTCCTGTATGGATGACCGCAGCAAGACGCCGAAGTGGCATCAAGAGACTTTGGAACAGCGGTGGAGTGCTTATCGCTGCGGCAAGGTGAAACGCATTTCACTGAAGGAACTTGAATGTCGTCTCGCCAAGCGGTGAAGAAACAGTTCGTCGAATTTTTGGAGCTATGGGAGGTTGTATCGCGCAAATGCGTGGCGGTGCGCATTGCAGACGCTGCTGGTGAGCATTGGATGTGGCGGAGTGCTGGGTTTGCTTCCCGGTGTGATGGCTGATACCCAGGGGAGCACTCGCTAAAGCTCGGCACCCCTGGGCTGAAATACGGAAGGCCGTTGGCCTTCAAGACAGGTCTGGAATTCACGCGCACGGATTGAAGATTCGTCTGGCGCGGGTAGAAGCGGTGATTCTCTGCTTGGAATCTTGCGGGGTGTCCGTGTAGGATTTGGGAATGACTCCAACCCACCTCTCGCGTCGCCAGTTCGGAACTCTTGCCAGTGTCAGTGCCATCGCGGCGATGCTGCGGACGCAGATTGAAGCGGCGGACAAGGCGGCGGCTGGTGGCAAGGTGAGACACTCGGTTTGCAAGTGGTGCTACAAGGATATTCCGTTGGAGGATTTTTGTGTGGCAGCGAAGGAGATCGGGCTGGAGTCGGTGGAGCTGCTGAATCCGGAGGATTTTGCTACGGTGAAGAAGCATGGGCTGCACTGCGCGATGGTGAGCTATCCCACGATTGAAGCGCCGGGCGGCGTGAAGCTGGGACCGATCCCCAAGGGGTGGAACCGCGTGGAGCATCATGACCTGCTGGTGCAGGCGTATGAGCCGCTGCTGCAGACGAGCGCGGAGGCGGGATTTAAGCAGGTGATCTGCTTCAGCGGGAATCGTGATGGCATGAATGACGAGCAGGGACTGGAGAACTGCGCGAAGGGGCTGCAGCGTCTGATGCCGCTGTGTGAAAAGCTGGGAGTGACGCTGGTGATGGAACTGCTGAACAGCAAGGTGAACCACCCTGACTACATGTGCGACCACAGCGCGTGGGGCGTGGCCTTGTGCAAGAAGATCGGCTCGCCGCACTTCAAACTGCTGTATGACATCTACCACATGCAGATCATGGAGGGCGATGTGATCGCGACGATCCAGCGGGATCATGAGTACTTTGCGCATTATCACACGGGCGGTGTTCCCGGACGCGCTGAGATTGATGAGACGCAGGAGCTGAATTATCCGGCGATCATCAAGGCGATTCAGGAGACGGGATATACCGGATATCTGGGGCAGGAGTTCATTCCGAAGCGGGCGGACAAGCTCGCGTCGCTGAAGCAGGGGGTGCAGATTTGTACGGTGGCGTAGTGTGCGCACCATGCGCATTCCTGTGGTCAGCGAACTGCATCACGACAAGCCATGCTTCATCATCTCTCCTTCGCCGTCACAGACCTCTCCAGATCCGGGGCCTTCTATGATGCCGTGCTGGCCCCGCTGGGGTATGGGCGGGTGTGGGAGGATCAGACCTTTGTGGGGTATGGCACGGAGCCGGGGAAGGATGTGTTTGCGCTGAAGCTGAGGCCGGGGAATGCGGGGGTGCCGGGGGATGGTTTTCATGTGGCCTTTGCCGCGCCATCACGTGAGGCGGTGGGTGCGTTTTATGAGGCCGCGCTGGCGTATGGGGGCACGGATAACGGCGGCGCGGGACTGCACCCGGAATATGGGCCGGGGTATTTTGCAGCGTTCGTGATGGATCCGGATGGGTATCGGATCGAGGCGGTGATCTGTGGAGAGTAGTCCGCTGACACCCTGAGCATCGCTACCCGTTCCATGGGACTACCGGAACTGCCATTAAGGCACAACCTTCACAGGCGTGCCGACGGAGGAGTGACGGTAAAAGATCTCGGCCATGCGCTGGGGGAGGCGGATGCAGCCGTGAGAGGCGGGGTAGCCGGGGAGGTAGCCTTCGTGCATGCCGATGGCGCCGGTGATGCGCATGAAGTAGGGCATTCTGGCCGGGTCAAACAAGGCACCGGGCGGGCGCGAATCTTTGCGTACGTCGATCTCGCGCTTGAGGACGGTGCCGTCCTTGCTGACGTAGTCGCCGAACAAGGAGGAGGCGTGATCAATGTCTTTCTCTGTGACGGAGAAACTGCCCGCCTTGGTGGCCATGCCTTCACGCCCCGAGGAAATCGGCGAGACGCCGGCAAGCTGGCCGCCTTTGTAAAAGTAGATTTTCTGCTCGCTCAGACGGATCAGCATGCTCGGAGAGCCGGTCATGGAGTCGCCGTGCCACTCGCCCACATCACATGCGGGGGGTGCCGTTCGCGAAGCATTCGGTGCCCGGGTTCTTTTGTACACCGGGACTCTTTCAATCCAGAAGGCGCCTGTGCCGGGGATCGGGTGGCGGACTTCGACTACATTTGAGCAAGACATCAGGCTGACCGAAACCAACAGCAGCACGCAGCACACGGCACCACGACGCAGACAATGTTCATGGGATGACAAGTTCACGCTGCCGGGTAAAACACAGCCCCCTTGTGCTGGCAACCGATTTCGCGGCAGCAAGCGTTCTACATGGCTACTTTGTGTCCACTGGCACCAGTTTCTCCAGTTCCTCCGTGGCTTTTTCCCACTCGGAGGTGAATTTGGGGATCTTGGTTTCGACGGCTTCGAGTTCGGCGCTGAGGACGCGGAACTGGGCGGCGTCTGCATAGGTGGCTTCTTCCTGGAGGAGATTGACGATCTCGTGCTTGCGCTTGTCGAGGGTGGCGAGTTCCTGCTCGATTTTGAAGATGCGGAGATCGAGCTCCTTTTTGGCTTTGCTGTAGGCATTGCGGGCATCGGCTTCGGCACGGCGCTGCTGCTTGCTTTTGGCCTCTTTCGGCGCGGAAGCGGCGCTGTAGGAAGTGGGCTGGGCGTTGTGCAGGGTGGCGGTGAGGGCCTCGCGGGCGGAGCCAGCCTTGGACTTGTCGAGGTAGTACTGGTAGTCGCCAGCGTAGGGGGTGATGACGCCGGCGCTGACGTGGAGGACGTGTTTGGCCATTTGGCGGATGAAGTGCACGTCATGGCTGATGAAGACGAGGGTACCTTCGTATTGAGCGAGCGCGCCGATGAGCGCATCGATGCTGCCCATGTCGAGATGGGTGGTGGGCTCATCCATGAGGAGGAAGTTTGGCGGATCGAGCAGGAGGCGCACGAGGACGAGGCGTGATTTTTCCCCCCCGCTAAGGACGCCGACTGGCTTGAACACGTCGTCACCATGAAACAGGAAGGAGCCGAGGAGGGTGCGGCACATGTTTTCACCGGGACGGCTTGGCAGATCCATGGCGGACTGCAGGACGGTGTGCTTCATGTTGAGCACATCGCCGCGATACTGGGCGAAGTAGCCGAGTTTGACGTTGTGGCCGAGCTCGCGCACACCGGCCTGAGGGGTGAGCGCTCCGGCGAGGAGTTTGAGCAGGGTGGATTTGCCAGCGCCGTTGGGCCCGACGAGGACGGTGCACTGGCCGCGCTCGATTTCGAGATCGAGGCCGGTGTAAACGGGCTGGGTGCCGTAGGCGAAATCCACGTCCTTCACGCGGATGACGCGCTGGCCGCTGCGGGGTGGCTGCGGGAAGCGGAACTTGACGGTCTTGGCATCGGCCACGGGGGCATCGACTTTTTCGATGCGGTCGATCATCTTGGCCTTGTCCTGAGCACGGGAGGCGAAGTTGGCCTTGGCTTTAAATTTGTCCACCCAGGCCTGCATCTTGGCGAGCTCGCGCTGCTGGTTGTCGTAGGCGCCTTGGAGCTGCTCCATGCGTGCGGCTTTTTCGCGGGTGTAATCGTCGTAGTTGCCGGTGTAACGAGTGATCTTGCTGTGGGCGACTTCGAGGATGCTGTCGCAGAGGGCGTTGAGGA
Source organism: Verrucomicrobiaceae bacterium (assembly GCA_027490195.1). GTDB lineage: Bacteria > Verrucomicrobiota > Verrucomicrobiia > Verrucomicrobiales > Verrucomicrobiaceae > Prosthecobacter. The sequence continues at coordinate 49,906 of JAIXYN010000008.1, forward strand.
ATTCGCGGTCGTGCGAAATCATGAGGATGGCACCCGGGTAGCTCTGGAGGTAGCTCTGGAACCAGATGAGGGATTCGAGGTCGAGGTGGTTGGTCGGCTCATCAAGCATCAGCAAATCGGGCTCTTGCACCAGAAGGCGGGCAAGGTGGGCGCGCATAACCCAACCACCGCTGAGGGTGCGGGCATTGCGCTCGAAGTCGGACTCGCGAAACGCGAGGCCGCTGAGGATGCGCTTGGCCTTGGGCTCGATCTCCCAGCGCTGATGTTCTTCCACATGGCCTGTGGCGAGCTCCAGCACGGTCACATCATCGATGGGAGCGCTTTCCTGAGGCAGGAAGCCGAAGGTGATGCCACGCTCCATGACCACCTGGCCATCGTCCGGGACGGTGTCACGCAGCAGCAGGGAGAAGAGCGTGGATTTGCCGGCGCCATTGGGGCCGATCAGACCGATTTTTTCGCCACGATTGATGTGAAACGACACCTGGCTGAACAGAGTGCGGCCGGCGTAAGTTTTGCTGACATTGGAAACGGAGAGCATGAGGGAAAGGGGGCGTCCACTGTGGCGATGAATTGCGAAGTGTCGAGGGCGCAGGCAATGTGCTTCCGAATCGGAGAAAACGATAAAGACGACGGCGGCGGGCGTTTGGCTTCTCTGCATGCACTCTTCCCGGCTCCTCATCGCATTATTGGGCTCGCTCTCAGCGAGCGTGGCGTTTTCAGCAGACACAACTACCGCGACACCGGGCTGGCATCAGTTTCGCGGGCCGAATCGTGACGGAATCTCGACAGAAACCGGATTGCTCAAATCCTGGCCTACGGAAGGACCCAAGCTGCTGTGGGAGATCAAAGGCGCGGGTGGCGGCATGGGATCTGTGACGGTGGGCAAGGGGCGCGTGTTTGTGGTGGGAAACCGCAAGGAGGGTGTGTGTCTTACGGCCTTTGATCTGACGACGCAGAAGGAAGTGTGGAGCACGGTGGTCAGTGACAAGCGTGACCAGCCGAATGGCGCGCCGACCTTTGATGGAGAACGGCTGTATTCCGTGAGCAAGGACGGCATCCTGGCCTGCTGCGATGCAGAGAGTGGCGAGCTGCTGTGGCGCAAGAGCTACACGGCGGATCTGGGCGGGCTGATCATGAGCGGCTGGGGTTTCAGCGAGTCACCGCTCGTCGATGGCGATCTCGTAATCGGCGTGCCGGGTGGCAATGACTGCATCGTGGCCGCGATGGACAAGAAAACCGGCGAGGTGAAGTGGAAATCCGCGCTGCCAGCCGATGTGGGCACGCGTGGCAAGGATGGCGCGGGCTACACCGGCGTGGTGATCTCCAATGGCGGCGGAGTGAAGCAGTACATCACACTGGCGGGCCGCGGCCTTGTCAGCGTAAGGGCCAGCGATGGCAAAACGTTGTGGACCTACAATGCCGTGGCCAATGGCACGGCGAACATCCCCACGCCGCTGGTGTGGGATGATTATGTCTTCACGTCCTCAGGTTACGGCACGGGCGCAGCGCTGCTCCAGCTCAAGAAGGACGGCGATGGTGTCACCGCCGAAGAGAAGTATTTCCTCAAACCAGGCACGTTTCAGAACCACCACGGCGGCATGGTGCGCATCGGCGACTACATTTATGCGGGCAGCGGTCACAACAACGGCATCCCGGTTTGTCTTGAATGGAAAACCGGCAAAATCGTGTGGGAGCAGAGCGAGCGTCCCGGCCGCGAAAGCGCGGCGGTCGTGAGCGCGGAAGGCGAACTGTACTTCCGCTGGCAAGACGGCACGATGGGCCTCATTGAGGCAACACCTGCTGGTTACAAACTGCAGGGTACTTTTAAACTGCCCGCCGTGAAAGGCCCAAGCTGGCCGCATCCCAGCATTCATGAGAAGAAGCTGATCATCCGCGCCCAGGACCAGATCTTTTGCTATGATTTGGCGGCGCGGTGAGGGCATTGATTTGCGTCGTGTCGAGTGCGTAGGCGAGGATGCCGCGCGTTGCTGAGAAAATGCGGGCTTGGCAAAGCGGTTCGGCGGGTATTATCCCCATTCCATGATGAGATTCCTTTTTACCCTGGTTTTCGGCCTGCTGGTTGTCACGACTGCGATGCATGCCAATGGGGGTGGGTATTCGAAAGGCGTCGTTTCGACGTCGGCTTTTCAGCCGATCGGTGTCGAGCAGGTGGAGATGCTGTCTGAGCTTTTGGAAATCAATCTGCACATCGAGTATGCCGACGTCCGGATTGAGTATGTGCTGCACAATCCGGGGAAGAAGGTGACGGTGGAGTGCGGGTTTCCGGCGGTGTTTGACAACCCTGGAGGGTATCCGCCGCCGCTGGCCCCGGGACAACGTGCGACACCGCGCAAGCCGCAGGAGCTGGAGGCGTTTTCCCTGCTCGCCGATGGGAAGGCAATCGCGGCGAAAGTGACTGAAGACGAGGCAGTTGTTCCGGGTTTCAGCGTGCGCAAGATTGCATCCTGGCATGTGGTGAAGATCCCTTTTGCAGAAGGTCAGACGCGGCACATCCAGGTGAGCTACCGAAACCCTTATCACATCTCCTTTCATTCCGTTTCTGAGGACTGGACTCGGACGGCCCCCAGCCTGACGTATGCGTTTTCCGCCGCTGCGCTGTGGGCAGGGCCGATCAAGCAGGGCACGGTGATCGTCAACGCGACGTCTGTGGATCCGGAGAAGGTGCGGTTCAACCATCCCAAGCGCTTTGCAGGAGAGAAGGGCACATGGAAGTGGTCGTTTGCCGATCTTGAACCCACGCTGGAGGATGATCTCGTCATTCAAACGCACCTGGATGAGCATGGGTATAATGGAGGCTACCTCGCTGAGGGTGGCGAGTGGAAAGACGGCTCCCACAAGAATGCACGATGGATGATGAAGGCAGGATTTACCGCCACAGCCTCGTCCTTCCTGAAGGAAGCGGATGGGACCGAACACAAGCCTGAAAATGTGGTGAGCTGGCTAAGAAGTTCAGCCTGGGTGGAAGGCCATCCCAGCGACGGAGTGGGTGAGTTCATCACCCTGACATTGAAAAAACCCGCCAAAGTAGGCCGCGTGAGAATTGTGAACGGTTTCGCCAGGTCCCGTGAACTCTATGAGGCCAACAACCGCGTGATGATGCTCAAGGTCAGCGTCAATGATGGCAAGCCTTTCAATGTGGAGGTTCCAGATGAGTTTTTGCAGGAGGAACGTTTCTGGTTTGACCTGCCTGCAAACTCTGAGCTGGTGAAAACCGTCAAACTGGAAATCGCCGCGATCTATCCTGGCACCACTTACAGAGACACGGCCATCTCGAGTGTGGAACTGCTCGTACCACTGAACAAAACGCCCAAGATCCAGCCAGCACGATGAAGGCGTGGCCAAGTATCATTGCCACAGCCGGGTGACTCGCCTCTATGCATTTCCTTGTCCTTTCATGAAGACTCTCCATATCGCTTTTTTAAGCCTGCTTGCGGTTTCGAGCGCCGTTGCCAACGGGGGTGGTTATGCCACTATCAGCAGCAAGACTGCTGGGCCGTTCCAGCCCATTGGCATCGATCAGGTCGAAATACTTTCGGAGCGTCTGAATATCGATTTGCACATCGAGTATGCGACCATCCGTGTGGAATACCTGCTCCACAATCCGGGGAAGAAGGTCAAAATCGAGGCGGGCTTTCCCGTCTCCGAGACTCCACCCCAATATGTGATGCCGGGAACTCCTGCGCCGGTCACCGATCCAAAGACCCGGCTTGCCACGGCTGTCACCGAAAAACTGCAAGGCTTTGAGGCCACGCTCGACGGCAAGCCGCTGGAGTTTGAACTGGTGCCTGACAAGCTCGACCTCAAGAACATCGGTCCCGCAGGAGCGGACCGGAGCGTCACCGGCTGGTACAAGGTGAAGTTCAATTTTGATGCGGGTCAGGCACGCAAGCTGAGCGTGACTTACAGGCAGAACTCACTCGGAAGATTCACCTACCTCTTTTCTGCGGCAGGAATGTGGCAGGGGCCGATTCGCGACGGCCTAGTCATCGTCCGCCCAATGGGTCGTCCCAAGGCTGAGATCGCTTTCAATCATCCGAAACGTTTTGAATGGAAAGAGGATCATTGGGAATGGGCTTTTCACGATTTTGAGCCCACGCTGGAAGATGATTTGGAGCTCCAGGAGCCTTCGAAGACGTGGAAGCAGCATTTCGACACTCGTGAGGTCAACGCAGCGAACTCCAAGACCGGACTGGACGGATTCTATGTTGCCGAGGGTGGCGAATGGGTGGATGACCGTTTTCGCGCCAAGAAGTGGGAGGCACATCACAGCAGCTATCAGATCAAAGCGAGCTCTGAACTGCCCGAAGAGAACGGCTTGAACTACAGGGCTGAAAACCTTCGTCAAAGGAATGAGGAACATGCCTGGGTCGAAGGCGTGCCTGGAGATGGGTTGGGCGAGTCACTTGTCATCACGCCCAACAAACCTGCGCGCATTCAACAGATAGGCATTGTGAACGGGTATGCCAGATCCGATGAACTTTACGAAGCCAACGGGCGCGTGTCCGCGCTGGATGTCAGCGTCAATGGAGGCAAGCCGATTCGTGTGCTGATACCTGATGAACGCCTGAACTTCCGCATGTTTTACTTTGATCTACCCGCGTCCAAAGAGGTGGTGAAAAACATCAAGCTCACGGTCGCCGGAGTGTATCCTGGAGCCAAATTTCATGACACGGCCATCAGCCGCATCGTGCTGGTACAGCCGCTCGACAAAGCGCCCGGAGTCATACCGATTCGCTGACTTACGCCATGAAAGCCGCATGGATCGTCTGCTTCCTCGCCAGCCAGGCCCTGGCGCAGACGCTGCCAGTTTATGTCGAAGAGTCGCATGCGGGTGCGTTTTACCATTTGGTGGAGACGCTGCCGCTGAGGGAGGCGCATACGCTGGTTTTGATTGATGCGCATTGTGATGCGAACGGGATGGCGAACTCGGATGAGATCCGCAAGGCGATCCGACGCGGGCCGACGGTGAAGCAGCGTGCGGAGATGCTGGCGGAGTGGAGGCGGATGGGGAAGATCCAATGCTACAACTGGATCGAGCCGCTGATGCCTGCACCGATTGCGGAGGTGATCTGGATTCCTGCGGCGCGACTGAGCGAGGCGGAGCGGGCGGCGCTGGAAACGGATGCGCGTGAATATCTGGATGCGCATGAGGAAGCGCTGCCGAGGGAGGCGGGGGCGCTGGGGCCGCGGTATCGGGTGCTGAGCCTCGAAGGCTTTGCGCGTGAGGCGCAAGACTGGCCGGAGTCGAAGCCGGTGGTGGCGAGTGTGGATCTGGATTATTTCGCGAAGAGTGCGGATGCTGATCTGGCTCCGCAGATGGAGGGGCTCATGGGTTTACTGCTGCGCATGCGTGCGCTGCGCGGATTGAGCTTTGCGATTTCATCGCCGTATCTGCGAGATGCAGCGCAGGCAGAGCGGCTGACGACGCTGGCGCTGGATGCGGCGTGGCGGATTCCGAATGCGGAGGTGCATTTTGATCCGTTTGCGAAGACGGGGCCGGATCGCTCGCTGATGGCGCGGCTGCTGGAGAGGCAGGGGAAAAGATTGCCGGCGTTTGATGTGACGAAAGCTGGACCGGAGCTGCGCAGCGTGCTGCTGGAGCACTGGCGGCACCCGCAAGCGGAGGAACTGCTGGCGGAGTGGGCGGGAGCGCCGTTTCAGCACCGGATTGACGTACCGGGAAAGCTGAGAGCGCCAAGCGGCACGTGGGAGCTGGATTTCAATCCCAAGGCCAGCCTGGAACTGGTGCCGCCGCCGACGGGTTCGAAGGTGCGCTGGTGGGCCCTGGAAGCGGCGGAATCGAGCTACCGGATCAGTGATGCGAATCTGGGATTTGCCGTGCAGGCTCCGCGCTGGATCTGGCGGAAGCGGCGGCTTTTGGCGGAAGGTCCTGCATTAGGAAGTCTGACTGTGGAACAGCTCACGCGCGGCGCTGATTGCGGGACGTTTGAGGTTTATGCGGAGATCATCCGGGATGGTGAAAGCACGCGCACGCCCGCAGAGATCGTCCGCCTGAGCCAAGCGGGGACGACGGGTGTGCGGGCAGAGTGGAGCAGGCAGTTTGGGCTTCCCTATGTGTTTGATTCACGCCTGCTGATGCGCGGCACGCAGACAGGAGCGGAGGCCCGGTATGGGGCTGACTGTGCGAACTTCATCACGGCGGCGCTGCGGGCAGAGGGGTGGCTGCTGCCGTGGGGCAGTCCGAATGATGTGAAGCCGCTTCTGACGCGCTGCGATTCACCGGAGACGCCGCTGCTGCTGCATTTTGGGTCGCATCTGGCGGCGTTGTGGGAGGACCGTCCTCCGCTGGGGAAGCTGGACGATTCGGACCTGTGTGTGCATCAACTGGAGGGGGTGCCGGAAATTCTTTCGTTTGGGAAGCTGCGTCAAAAACGTGCTGAGCCTGTGCTGATGACGATACGGGAACCGGAGGACGTGATACGCATCGCGATTTGCGGGGATTTGATGCTGGGACGCAGCGTCGCTGATCGTGCGGATCCGCTGAAAAATGTGGCTCCGATTTTAAAGCGGGCGGATCTGGCGCTGGGAAATCTGGAATGCGTGATCGGCACGGTGCGGCCGCGAGATCGTCTGCAATTGATCGCGCCGCCGAAGTGTGTGGACTTGCTAGGGGAAGCAGGGCTGGATGGGGTGAGCGTGGAAAACAATCACGCGCTGGATTTGGGTGCGGGGGGCCGGGTGGCGACTCAAGCGGCGTTGCAGGCGGAAGGCATTGCACCCATCGGTTCGCAGGTGAAAATCTTTGAGGTGAAGGGCAAGCGCATGGCGGTGGTGGCTTTTGATGATTCGCGGGAGGATGGAGAAGTGCCGGAGCTGAATGTGAAGGCGGATTATGTCATCGCCCTGCCGCACTGGGGCAGAGAACACCGGACGACACCGACGGCGCGACAGCGCGAGGTGGCTGTGAAGCTCATGCAAGCCGGGGTGCATCTCATCGCGGGCAGTGGTCCACATGCCCTGCAGCCGCTGGAGCACACGTATGCGGGCAGCGTGGCCTTTTCACTGGGCAATGCTGTTTTTGACGGCCCCGGGCCGGATGCGGAGTGGGACCGGGGCGCGGTGCTGGAGGTGACGCTGGACGCTCAAACCTGCCGGGCGGTGAGAATGCGCCTGATCGAGGTGCGATCGCTTCCGGCAGAATGATATGTGACGAAACTCCGGCTTGGCGTGGGGCGTTCTTTGTGAAAGCTTGGCCGTCTGCCTATGAAATTGAGCCTCATCTGTTTGTTTGCCCTCGCCGCTGTGTCTTTGCAGGCGGCGGAGGATTTGTCGAAACCCATCGAAGCTCTGCGTGCGGTGGGCAAAGAGGGCCAGGGAAATGAGGCGGCGGGGAAGGCGTGGCAGGAGATTGTGAAGGCGGATGCGGCCACTTTGCCGGAGGTGCTGAAGGGCATGAACGGGGCGAATCCGCTGGCGGAAAACTGGCTACGTGCGGCGGTGGGCGTGATCGCGGATGAGGCGCTGAAGGCGAAGAAGCTGCCGGTGCCTACGCTGGTGACGTTTTTGAAGAACACGCAAAACAGCCCCGGAGCGCGGGTGGTGGCGTTTGATCTGATCCACCGGGCGGACGAGAAACTGGCGGAGGAACTGACGCCGACGCTGCTGGAGGACCCGAGCTCGGACTTGAGAAGGCATCCGGTGGCGAAGCTGATTGAGGCGGGTGACGCGGCGCTGGAGAAGAAGGACAATGCAGCGGCGATCGTGACTTATGGAAAGGGATTGGGCGGGGCGCGGGATGAGGACCAGATCAAGGTGCTGGCGAAGAAGCTGCGGGATCTGGGCCAGAAGGTGGACCTACCGAAGCATTTTGGATTTTTGATGAGCTGGAAGATGATCGCGCCGTTCAGCAATGCGGATCGCGCTGGGTTCGATACGGTGTATCCGCCAGAGAAAGAGCTGAAGTTTGATGCGGTCTATGAAGGCAAGACGAAGGAAGCCAAGTGGCTGGACTTCACGAGCACGGAAGAGTACGGCAAAATCGACTTCAACAAGCCCTTTGGCATGGAGAAGAGCGTGGTGGGCTATGCGGCGACAGATTTTTTCAGCACTGAGGATCGTCCGGCGGAGATCCGCATCGGCTGCAAAGATGGCTGGAAAGTGTGGCTAAACGGCGAGCTGCTGTTTGCGCGTGATGAGTACCACCGCGGTGCGAAGTTGGACCAGTACAAGCTGCCCTGCCAGCTCAAGAAGGGGAAGAACACGATCCTGGTGAAATGCTGCCAGAATGAGCAGACGGAGCAGTGGACGGTGGAGTGGGAGTTCCAACTGCGCATTTGTGATGCGACAGGGACGGCGATCCTAGCGGCGAAGTAATTTTTAACCTCGATAATGACCATGAAGACGATTTCGATGTGTTTGATGATGTGCCTCGCAACGAGCGTGGTGCGAGCCGACTGGCTGCAATTTCGCGGACCGAATGCGACGGCGGTTTCCACGGAGGCGAAGGCACCGGGGGATGACCTGAAGGTGGCGTGGACGGCGGATCTGCCGGGACGTGGGCTTTCGGCACCGATTGTGGTGGGAGACCGAATCTTTGTGACGTGCTCCAGCGGACCGGGGCAGGAGACGCTGCATGTGTTTTGCTTCAATGCGGCGGATGGCACGAAGCGCTGGGAGCGCGCGATGCGCTCGACAGGACGCACGATGACGCACAACAAGACGTGCGTGGCGGCGAATACGCCGTGCAGTGATGGGGACCGGGTGTTTGCGCTGTTTTCATCGAACGACCTGTTTGCCTTTGATCTCGACGGGAATCTGCTGTGGCTGCGTGGGCTGACGTTTGATTATGCGAATGCGAGCAACAGCCTGGGGATGTCGCAGTCGCCGGTGGTACTGGATGGGACGCTGGTGGTGCAGAGCGAGAATGACAGCGAGTCCTTCGCAGCAGGCCTGGATGTGGCGACCGGCCGCAACAAGTGGAAGCTGGAGCGCCCGAAGGCGGCAAACTGGTCGAGCGCGACGGTGTGGAAGAACACGGTGGCCCTGCAGTCGAGCAAGGGCATCCTGGCGGTGGACCCAACGACGGGAAAGACGGTGTGGGATTACAGCGATGGGGCGAGCACGATCCCTTCGAGCGTGGGCTCAGGCGAGACGCTGTATGCGGTGTCTCATGGCATTACGGCGCTGGCCCCAGAGAAGGGCTCAGTGACGCAGCTGTGGCGCAATGAGAAGCTGAATCCGGGCACGGCGAGTCCGCTGGTGCTGGGTGATTCCATCTATGTGGTGAATGGCGCGGGCGTGCTGATCAAAGCGAGCGTCAAGAATGGTGATGAGGCGTGGAAGCTGCGCATGAAGGGCCCGTTCAGCGGCTCCCCGGTGGCTGCTGGCAAGCGGATCTACACCGTGAATGAGCGTGGTATTTTTCAGGTGATTGATCCGGAAGCGCCTGAGGGCAAGGTGGTGAAGGAGATTGAACTGAAGGAAACTGTGCTGACGACTCCGGCGGTTTCTGGCGGAGCGATCTATGTGCGCAGTGACGCGAAACTTTGGAAGCTGCAATAATGGCGACCACGGACGAGCCTGCGGCAGAGCCTGAAGAGCTGGATGTCTCCATCACGAGCGAGGTGGAGCAGGAGACCTCACGTGCGCTGGGGAAGGAAACGCGTCAGGTGCTGTTTGCGGTGCTGCTGGTGGCGGCGTTCATGACGGTGGTGCATTTCACGCCGCTGAAAGAATGGCTCACGGACGTCAAGCGCTGGAAAGACCTCGTGCGTGAGTTTGGCTGGGGGGCGCATGCGATCTTCATGGGCGCGTGCGCCGGAGCGGTGATGCTCGGCGTGCCGCGGCTGCCGATGTGCGCGGCCGCAGGCCTGGTGTTTGGCTTTGGTGAAGGACTGGTGCTCTCGCTGGTGGCCTCGACGCTGGGGTCGTATGGAGCGTTTGTGCTGTCACGTCATGGGTTCCGTAGAGCAGTTGAATCGCGAGCGGAGAAATGGCCGTGGCTCAAAAAATTGCTGAAAAAGCCATCTGTCTTGCGGGTGTTCTGGGTACGGCAGCTCATGGTGCCGGGACTGGTCTTGAACGTGCTGCTGGGCATGACACCAGTGAAGCACACGCGTTTTCTGCTGGGAACGCTGCTGGGCTACCTGCCGCTGAACGTGGCCTTCAGCCTCGTGGGCAGCGGATTGGGCAAAGGCAGCCTCGCGACGACGTTCACTCAACTGCTTGCAGCCATGGCAGTAATCAACATCGCTGCGTGGCTGGTGTATCGGGTGATGAAGAAGCAGAAGAACGGCTGAGTTGCTGATGACGAAACGCTCTTCGGCGTCATGGTGACTGGCGGCTTTTTGAAACGAGGCCGCCTGCCCTTTGACACCACCTGTCCAGGCCCTAGCCTAGCCGGCCCGGCCATGCATTGAGCATGCGCGACACCCGGCGCAGAGGTCACAACTGACCGAATGCGGATTCTCCAGACACTTGGGGCAATGGACGCAAAGCATGCAGAACGGACGCTGCGTGCTTGTCGCGCCGGAAGCGCAGGGAAGTCTTTTGGCTGCACTATTAGAGACAGAACACGCCCTCGACGAGCGTGACTGGATGGGTTCCAAAACATCAGTTTTCATGAGTGCGAGAATGAGCGAGCGCATGCTTCGAGCGGAACCGAAAAGCGCGCTATTGGCAGACCTGCCAATACGAGAACTTTTTTCCCCGCGTTGCACATCGCCTACTTCTGCGCAAAATCCGGCATGCCAGTGAATGCCGGGACGAAGGACCAACCAGCCTTTTTGAAGTGGAGCGGAGGCGTGCACACGCTCGTCGGCCCCTGCTTCATTGGTCGTCGTTCGGACAACGACATTCCCATCAACAACGTGCAGGCTTCACGGCGCCACGCGGTGCTGATGAATTTAAACGACGACTGGTGGCTCAATGACCTGGGCAGCCGCAATGGCGTCCTCGTCAATGGCCTGCGTCTTAACAGTGCGCGCCGCCTACGGAACGGAGATGAAATACGCATCGCCAATCAACGGCTCATCTTCTGCCATACGACGCAGCCAGCGCCGCACCACAGCTCCATCATGGGCAAGATCACGGAGCTTGCGCCTCAGACCCTGAGCGATGCGCCGCTGGCCTCGGCTGCATGTGAACTCCTCATCGTCACGGAGCAGGGAGAAATTCTCGAAGGTGACAAAGCCGCCCACTGGTTTTTTGGCAAATCTTTGGAGCGCGCGCCCGGTGCCCCGCATTATTTTCTGCCGCCAACGGTCCGCCAATGGCTGCAGCAGCTTGCCGTCGAAAATGAGAATATTTTTACTCCGCTGGAAATGGAGCAGGGAGGGCATCGGATCGTGCTCTCGCTCGCCCGTTGCAAGGATAACCGCTTCTACCTGTTGGGCCGCGTGGAATCCTTGGAGGTTTCCATCGAACGGCTACAGAGCCTCGGCCTGACGGAGCGAGAGGCTGAAGTCATGCACTGGGTGTGCGAGGGGAAGAACAACCCTGAAATCGCGCAGATTCTCGATGTGACGCTGCACACGGTGAACAGGCACAACGAGCACATCTTTAAAAAGCTCGCGGTGGACAACCGGCACAAGGCCATCAAAACCGTGAAAGAGCGCCTGGGGGTGTGAAACGAATCCTTTGATTCGCTTCACACCCACGAAAGCGGGCAATTGTGTTACTTTGCCACCGGGGTCAGGACCATGTTGCGGTAGTCCACGTTGGTATGGTCGCCCTGGAGGTAGATGGGGCCGGGCTTGAATTCATCGCTGCTCATGGCACCGCCGGTGCAGCCGAGCACGGAGGCGTTGTTGATGATGGTCTTGCCATTGAGGATGACGGTGAGGTGACGGTCAACCAAGGTAATGTCGAGCGTCTGCCATTCGCCAATGGGCTTCTCGGCGGCCACGCTTGGGGTGATGCGGCTGTAGAGCGCGCCCATGTGGTGTGAATCGAGCGGCTTGCCGAAGCTTTCCATGACCTGCACTTCATAGATGCCGCGGAGGTAGATGCCGCTGTTGCTGCCTTCCTGGGTGCGCACTTCGGTCTTCAGATTGAAGTCTTCAAATTCTGCGTCCGTGCGCAGATTGCCGAAGTGCTTGTCCTTGGCCTTCACCACGCGGTTTTGCAGGATGCCATCGACAACGCTCCAGCCGTTATCGGCACCTTCCTTGAGCAGACGCCAGCCGGTGAGGTCCTTGCCATTCAGGAGTTGGATGGGTGCGCCGTATTTCACCTTCGAGAGATCAGGTGCCGGTGGCACGTCAGCGATGCGCTTGCCGACGAATTCCTGCGCCTTGCCGACTTCTTTGCCTTCTGCATTTTTCTTGGAGGTGGAGAGTTTCAAAGCTTCGCCTTCTGCTTTCGCGGTGATCGTTTCGATGGTCGCCAGCTTGCCTTCTTTATTTTTTTGCTCGCGAGTCACGATGAGGGTGTCGCCATCTACCTTGGTGCTGGTGGTCGGCGTCACGCTGCCACCGCCCCAGAGGATGCTGGAGGTAAGAGCGCCGTCTTTGGACTCAACGCCGAGCCAGCCTGCGCCACCGCCAGGAATGGTGAGCGCCCAGCGGCCGACGAAAGGATTGTCAGCAGCATTAAGAAGGGAGCCGAGACTGAATACGGCGGCGATGGAGAGGGGGCGAAGCGAGAGCAACATAAGTAAGCAGGTTGGAGGATTGGGTCGGACGTGATTTAACGGGATTATTTGCGCTGATCCTTCACACAGTCGGGATCGGCGGGTGTTGGGGTACCGGTTTTATCGACCGGATGATTGAAGAGATACTGCCAGACGGCTTCATGGATGTATTTGCCATCCTTGTCCTTCACCGCCGCGCCACCGGGCATCACGGAACTGTGCGCGCGTTTGTCGTCGCCTTTCACATCGGCATTGGTGATGAGACGGCGGGTGTTTTGAAATGGTGGGGCGCTGATGTCCACATCCACAATGGGGCCGAACTGATTCAGTCCCATCATCTCCCAGGAGCGACAGTAGTGATCGGCAGACCAGCCGCCATCAAGGACGTGGCTGAAGCCGAAGATGCGGTTGGCCGGCGTTGCGGAGGGAAGAGACTGCCAGGTTTCGAAGTTGTCACGCGGACCGCATAAGCAGACGACGCGATCCACTTTCTGATGTTTCGCAAAGCGGGCCGAAGTGGTGGCGCCATGGGATGCACCTGAAAGGATCACCTTGTCCCAACGGAGACCTTTGCCGTCTTCGCTGATGAACTGGCCCCATTTGCCCTCGGGATGTTCTTTGGCAAGCCACTTCACAAACTGAAAGGAGCGCTCCATGATGCCATCCGGCTGCGGAATGGTGACGAGGTCGCTGTGGTCATCGCCAGTTGAGGCTTCGAGGCGGATGTCGCCGAGTGTTTTGCCGTCATTAAGACGCGCCGGAGGGATGATGCCGAACCACTTGTTGGCGTAGTGCACCTGGATGGCGTGCAGGCCGTAGCTGTTGAGGCGCTCGAACAAAGGGGCGCTGTGGCCCATGAGCCAGATCACGAGCTTGCCCTGTGGCTTGACCTTCACATCGACACTCGCGTTTTGGAGGTCCTGTGGCTTGCCTTTTTTATCGGTGAAGACGAAATCGATTTCCGGATGCTCCTTGGCGCGCGGGTCGATTTCGCTGGCGCGTTTAGAGATGGTGGGTGCGGCATTGAGGCTGACGGATAAAGCCAGCAGGCAGGTGAGGATGTACTTCATAGGATGGTTGTTGGATCTGTTTCCAGAGGGGCCAGGAATGGCCCCGTTACGATTCAAAGCGCAGGTCGGCGGAGTAAGAGCCCACGCTGCGGATCGTCGCGCCATCGGCACGCGTTTGATTGAGGGCCTTTTGCACGCGCGGATCGGCGGTGGAGCCTTCGATCTCAATGTAGAAGCGGTACTTGTTCGGCTGACCGCGGATGGGGCGTGATTCGAGGCGCTTCATGTTGATGTCGTTCTCGCTCAGTGGGGTGAGAAAACGGCAGAGGCTGCCGGAGCGGTCGGGGAGCTCGACGATGAGCGCGGTGCGATTGTGTTCGAGTCCGGGTGTGTTGGCCGCGTGCCCGATGAGATAGAACTGCGTGATGTTTGGCACCTCGCCTGCAATGGGGAAATGTAGGATCTGTAGGCCATGGCGCTCTGCGTTTTGGCGTGGGCCGATGGCGGCGGCACCGGGTGTGGCGACGGCTTTTTCGGCGGCTTTCGCGGTGCTGGGCTCCACCACGCGCTTTACGTCGGGATAGTTGGCCTTGAGCCATTCATCGCCATGATAGAAGGGCATCGCGTGGGAATGAATGGAAGTGACGGACTCCCCTGCCCTGCCGAGCAGCGCGAGTTTCACATCCAGCGTGAGTTCTTCGAGAATGGACAAGGTGCTGCGGGTGTCCACCAGACGATCCACGGTGTCGATGATAAAGCCGCCGGAGGAGTTTTCGATGGGCACGATGCCGAGAGCGTCCGGATTGGTGGCGAGGAACTCGAACACATCGCCCACGTTGTCGCGCAGGCTGACCGCCGCGCCGGGGAAACGCATCTGCGTGATCAGATGCGAAAAACTGCCCTCTGGACCGAGGCAGGCGATGGTTGGCGGTGGATTCATGCGAGCCGTGCATGCTCCGCCGCTGAGGCCTATGGTCAAGAACACCGCGCTGGATTTAATCACACCCTCGCGTTCCTTTCCTCATGCGCCGCCGCTGGAAAATAATCCTCACCACCCTGCTTGTGCTGGCGGCAGGCGGCTGGTGGGGGGTGCCGTGGCTGCTGCCACTGCCGGAGGCGCTGCTGCAAGCGCCGCCATCTTCCACGCTTTATCTCTCCAGCGACGGCACGCCGCTGCGGCATCTGCTGAACGAGGACGGAACGCGCTCTGCGCCACCGGTGAAATACACTGAGATTCCGCCTGCGCTCGTGCATGCGCTGCTGGCCGCCGAGGACAAACGCTTCTTTTCGCATGGCGGCATTGATTTGATCGCTGTGGTGCGCGCGGGTTGGGACAATGCACGCAGCGGGCACATCGTTTCCGGTGCTTCGACGATTCATCAGCAGCTCATCAAGAACACCACGCCGCAAACGGGCAAACGGACGCTGGGGGTGAAGTTCACTGAAGCACTGCGTGCGCGACGGCTGGCGATGTCCTGGAGCCGCGAAGAGGTGCTCGCATCCTATGCGAACCGGGTTTCTTTTGGTAATCTCATGACCGGTGCCGCGACGGCTGCGTCCGGCTACTTCCACAAGCCGCTGGGGGATCTCACGCCTGCGGAGTGTGCGCTGCTGGCAGCATTACCGCAGTCTCCCGCGCGACTGAATCCGTTTCGTAATCTGGAGGGCGTGTTGCCGCGTCAGCGTCGCATTCTGAACAAGATGCATGAACTGCACTGGCTGGATGACGAGCAGCATCGTGTGGCATTGGATCAGAAGATCGTGCTGCAACGTTTCAGCGGTGGGTTTGCAGCTCCGCATGCGGTGGAGATGCTGCGCGGAGGAGGACATGGAGAAACGATTCGTACGACACTGAATGCCATGCTGCAGCAGCAGGTGGAGACGAGCATTGCGCAGAGGCTGGAGTCGCTGAAAGGACGTCATGTGACGCATGCGGCGGTGGTGGTGATCGAGAATGCGACGGGGGCGGTGCTGGCACTGGCTGGTTCGCGCGATTTTTTTGCGCAGGATGGTGGGCAACTTAATGGGGCTTGGGCGGCGCATTCGCCGGGATCGGCGATGAAGCCGTTTACTTACCTGCTCGCCTTTGAGCGTGGGGCCACGCCTGCGAGCATTGTTGCGGATCTGCCCATTGAGTTTGCGACGACTTCAGGGACCTATCGGCCTGAAAATTTCTCACTGCGGAGCTATGGGCCGATGACGTATCGCTATGCGCTCGGCAATTCGCTCAACATCTCTGCGGTGCGCGTGCTGGATTCCATTGGCGGGGCCGAGACGCTGCTGACGAAGCTGCGTGACCTTGGCATGAGCACGCTGAACGAGGACGCCGCGCACTATGGACTGGGCCTCACGATTGGGAATGCCTCGGTGCGCTTGGTTGAACTCGCGAATGCGTATGCGTGTCTCGCGCGTCTGGGGCTGTTCAAGCCGTGGACGCTGCTGCAGGATGATCGAGCTGCTGAAGAGCGGCGGCTTTTGGGAGAGAATGAAAGCTGGCTGATCGCGGATATTTTGAGTGACAATCAGGCACGTGAGATGGCTTTTGGGGGCTGGTCGGTGCTACGGCTGCCATTTAGGTGTGCGGTGAAAACGGGCACCAGTTCCACCTTTCGCGACAACTGGACGGTGGGCTACACGCCAGAATTTACGGTGGGAGTATGGGTGGGCAATTTCGACAACACGCCGATGCAGGATGTCAGCGGTGTCACCGGCGCAGGGCCGATTTTCCGCGATGTGATGCTGCACCTGCATGAGAAACATCCTGCCACGTGGTTTGCGATACCGAAGGGCATTGTGCGGGCGCGCATTGACCCGCGCACAGGCAAAAGGCTGACACCCCAAACGCCGCCTGCGCGGGTGAGTCGCGAGGAGTTTTTCGTCGGCGGCAAGCTCCCCGCTGTGGCGCAAGCGGGTGATTATGATGCGCGCGGTCGGGCGATTCTGCCGCGTGACTATGCCGGATGGATTGGCAGCGGCGCGAACTGGCTGGGGGATTTGGTCACGACGGCGGAGACTGAGGAAAGGCCATTGCTACGGATCACGAATCCGATTCCGGGCACGGTGGTGATTCTTGATCCTGACATTCGCAACAGTGGCAACCGTTTGCTGCTGCAGGCGGCGGGCGCGGATCATTTGAGCTGGAGCTGCAAGACGCTAGAGCTCAAGAGTGAAGGTGCCCACAGGTTTGCCATTCTCAAGGCGGGGAGGCATGAGATTGAGGTGAGGGACGAGTCGAGTGGGTTGAGTGCGAGGACGTTTGTGATTGTGCGGGAGGAGTAGGTTTGTGTGTCCTGTGTGCAGTGCTGGCATACCTACGGCATGCGATCTGTAGAAGGTGGTAAGATGCATGTGGTCCAGGGGTGGCGCTCGTGCCTCGCTTACCCCTGGCTACCGGCTGTGATTTGCCTTCGGCTGTCTTCGCTTCGCTACGGCTCTCCGGGATCGTGCCAGAGCGCTGGTGAATTTGCTATTCATGCAGAAGGTCATCGATCACACCACCACCAGCACGATGGCGCTCATCATGAGCAGGGCGCCGGCCAGACGCCAGCGCATGACCTTGGGGCCGAGGTGCTGTTCGGCATTCATGAACCAGTGGCCGATCATCCAGACAAGGGCCACGCTGAGGAGGCCGCGTGAGGAATAGACGATGTTGGCCGAGGTGGCTTTTCCAAAGACGGCGACTGTGCTGACGAAAATGATGCTCTGGGTGCCGAGCAAGGCGGCTCCGCCAGCGAGCCATGGCCAGGCCTGCGGGCGAATGGCGCTGAGCGGTGCGGAAAAACGAAAGATGAGGCCGAAGGAAAGCAGAGCATTGATCCAGAAAATGCAGGGCAGCAGGCGACCGATGCCAAAATAGGGCCCCCACTTTTGGACGAGCACATCAAACACGGCAAAGGCCACCGCACCGACACCGCCCGCTACGAAGGTGATGAGCAGATTGCGCGGCGGCTGAGCGGCATCTTTGCGGTTGAGGAAGGTGATGCCCAGCACACTCAGAAAGGCGGCGATCCAGAGCTTTGCCCCCACGGCTTCGCCAATGAGCAGCGGGGTGAAGAAAGCGACGAGGATGACCTTTAGCCCGAAGACGGGTACTGCGACGGAGACATCTCCTTTCTCCAGCGCCAAAAACTGCGAAATCTGACCGACGAAAAGGCACATGGCGATGACCCCGGGCTTCCAAAGGTCCACTATTTCCAATGGCGGCCCGCCGAGCAGCCAGAGGAAGGAAAAGAGTACCGCGACGATCAAATTTGCGACAAAGGTGGTGCGCCATAGGCCGACACCGAGGTCGCTGGAGCGTTTCAGCACGAGGGCACCAAAGGCGTACAAGAGGGCAGCTATGAGCGGAAAAAGCGTGGTGGCGAAGGCTGTGGACACCCACGCCATTAACACGCGGGCGCAGGGTAGCAAGCCCGAGGAACTGCACCCCCATCAGCAGCCACTTGCCACGCGCAGAGTGCTCGCTAAGCAGAGATTCCCCCTTTTTTATTATTTCCCATGAGAGCCACTTTTCCCGAACAATCCGTCGCAGTCCTCTTCAGTGGTGGTGACTCACCCGGCATGAATGCCTTCTTGCGCGCCATTGTGCGCCTGGGACTGAACCGTGAAAAAATCGCTGTGCTCGGCATTCGAGACGGCTACCGCGGCCTTGTCCGCACGGCACGTGCCGTGAATGACGACGCGGACGCCTTGATGCGCTTGAAAAATGACATCGCTACCCACACGGGTCGTGCGGGACTGATCTCCGAACAACTGCACGTCATCCAGATGGACCACGCCAGTGTGAGCGGCATCATGGGCAAGGGCGGCACCATCCTCGGCTCTGCGCGCTGCCTGGAATTCCACGAGAAAAAAGTGCGTGAGAGCGTCATCAAGCTTCTCAAGAGCCTGAATGTGCGCGCGCTGGTCGTCGTCGGCGGGGATGGATCGCTCACGGGTGCCCGGCTGCTGGCTGAAGAAAGCGACCTGCGCGTCATCGGCATTCCTGCCACCATTGATAACGATCTTCAGTTCACTGACATGGCGCTGGGCGTGGATACAGCGGTCAACACGCTGGTCTGGGCGGTGGATCATTTCATCGACACAGCGCGCAGCCACCGCCGCGTGATGGTGCTGGAAACGATGGGCCGTGCGAGCGGTGACCTAGCCCGCATGGCCGGTCTGGCCTCGGGCGCGGAGATGATCGTCACCCCTGAAGGAGGCCCGCTGAATGAGGAAGCCATGAAGAAGCTCGCGGCCAAGATTGAAGGCGCGATGACGCGCGGACGCGGCCATGCCATTGTGCTGGTGGCGGAAGGCGTGGAGTTTGACCCACCCCAGAAGCGCAACCGCGCCTATGTACTGATGGATGCCTTCCAGCAGTACTTCCAGCGCTCCGGGGCCCCCTTCCCTGATCTTGAAGTGCGGCCTTCCGTTCTCGGCCACTTGCAGCGCGGCGGCCATACGACGCCGCAGGACTGCCTGCTGGCCGCGCGTTTTGCGGATTGTGCGTGGACAACTATTCAGAAGAGTGACGGCAGCAGCGGTATCACCGCGCTGCGGAAGAATGTCATTGAAATCGTGCCCTATGGCGAGCCAGACATGCCGGAACGCGCGGCCTTCTCACTTGAGATGGAGAGGCTGCATGATGATTTGAGTTCGTGGTAGTGGAAAGATGGTCAAGATGGGCGGGAGCGCCCTCTTGGCCTACCGCGCTGGACTTTCATTCTTCACCCAGCGGTCCATCCATTTCACCGTCTTCTCCCACATCGCCGGGAGATACACGTGGCCGACGCCGGGGTAGATTGTGTTTTCGAAATGGGATGAGGCATCCGGGCCATGCAGGGCATACACTTGGCTGACGATTTCGCCGATATGCCGCACGCCATCGGTAGGTGAGCCGCCGTCTTGATCGCCGGTCATGAAGAGCATCGGACGCGGTGCGCCGAGGGCAATGACGGCTTCGGTGTCGAAGTGTTTGAGCATGCCGGGGACAAAGTAGTAAATACCGTGTGCTTTGAGCATACCGGCGCGGATCAGTTCTTCGTAGCGTGTCATGCAGCCGACGCAGACGGCGGCACGGGGGCGGTCATCGAGCGCCATGATCCACCAGCTGCGAGTGGAGCCCATGCTGATGCCGGTGACGCCAATGCGCTGCGCATCGACATCGGTGCGTGAGCAGAGGTAGTCGAGGGCCGTGAGGTCATCGCGCAGCATCATGCCCCACAGCGTGCGGCCGACCCAGAGATTGAATTTGGCGGCGGTCATCTCGCCTGTGCCGCCTTTCTGCTGGGGTCCGTCGGGGCCCTGGCCGTTGCGCTCGCCAAAGCAGGGTGCGTCGATGCCGAGGACCACGTAACCGGCTGCTGCCAGCGCGGGACCTGCGGCGATGGGGGTGGCATTCGTCTGCAGGAGTTCCTGTTTGCCGATGTCATACTGTCCGCCGTGCCAGTGGCAGTAGAGGATGGCTGGAGCTTTGCTTTGTGCCGTGGCAGTCTTGGGAACAAAGACGTAGCCTTTGACGGTTTCGCCTGCGCCGTTGTCAAACTGGAGGGTCTCCAGGGTGTAGCTGCCTTTGTCTTCGCGGCTGATGATTTGGAATGCTGAGGTGGGTGGGCGCGGTGGGAGGTCGCCGAGAAGTTCGTTTAACTTCGCGCGGATTTGTGTCCGCTGCTGCTGCCAGGACTCCAGTGTGGCAGGCAACATCAAGGGTGGGGCGATTTTTGCCTTCGCCAGCCAAGCATCGGCGACGGCATTGGGTTCGGCGGCGTGCATCGTGGTGAGCAAGAGGGTTAGGAAGACAACAGTCGTGCGCATGCGCCGGTTCTATCAGGTTGGGAGTTTTTAAGCAACATGGACGCATCAGTTTCGTTCACAACGCCCCATGAAACATACCTCCCTGCTCACCCTGACGCTCGCCCTTGCCGCCTTTACAGCACGTGCCGAGGACAAGCCGCTGCTCGCTATCCCTGGCAAGGTCATCTATGAAAACAACCTGAGCTCCGGTGCTGGTGCGCCGTGGAAGGCTGCCAAGGGCAAGTGGGAGCCGGTGGACGGCGTGCTGCGTGGTTCTGAACTTGAGGCTGACAAGCATGGTGCGGTGACCCGCCTGCCCAATAATCTGAAGGATTTTGTCATTGAGTATGAGTTCAAGTTTTCTGGAGCCAAGACCACGAGCCTTTCCATCAACTCCATCAAGGGCCACATGGCGCGCATCTTGATCACGCCGAAGTCGGTGACGGTGCAGCGTGATGACAGCGACCATAAGGGGCCGGACAAGGCTGTCGTTTTTGCACGTTTCCCCACAGAACTGGGCGAAGGCTGGCATAAGGTTCGCCTGGAAATGGTGGGAGACAAGATTCTCGGCAAGGTGGACGACCTCGTCGCCTGGGGTGCCAATGATCTTTTCATGACCGAGAAAGCCAACCCCGGCTTTACCGTCAGCGGCCAGTCGGTGGATTTTCGCAACTTCTCAATGTCCGAGGCGACACTCAATCCTGCTTGGGAAGAAGTGAAGGTCACCCTGCCAAAGCCCGGTGAAAAGGTCGCTGCTCCCGCTCCCGCCAAAGGCGCTGTGAAGGGGAAGAAGCAGGCTGAGTAAGTGCGGTGGATTGACTTTGCCATGTGTCCTCGTTAAAAAGGCACATGGCATTTCCCATTCGTTCTCCTCGTGATCTGGTCGGCGGCATCGCCGTGTTTGGCCGCATCCTCGATAAAATCCGTCTCAACGCCAAGGAAGGCAAACTGCCCGACGGCTATCACCTGGGCTATCTGGCGGGGAACCGCACCTTTGATGAGCGTGTGTGCAAGTTTTTGGGCGTCGATTTCAACGAGCTCTCAGCGCGCACGCTTGAGGGTGGCACTGACGAGGAAATCCTGGAGTGGTGCTGCTTGAATGGCAACCGGCCGACAGCGGAGCAGATCGAGATCTGGAACGGCTTCATGCACAAACGCGGTTGGCGCGATGCGGCCTCCGAAGGGCTCATCAAGCAACGTGCAGAAGCTGGCCTCGGCCATCGCGAAGACTTGGTGACGTTCTTTGACATGATGGATGTCGAAGAAGGCCGTGCGCCCTGATCAGAGCCCGCGAGGAGCCATCGAGTAGAGGCCCAGCGTCACATCGTAGGCGTCGAGCAATGTCATACGCTTGAGCTCATGGCCGGCACCCCAGGAGTCGGTGAAGAGCACCTGATTCTTAGCCAGGTTGTAACCAATGACCATGCGCATGTGGCCGCCGCTGACCTGCCCACCGTTCGGCAACGGTGGATCCTCGGGCTTCTGGCCGAGGAACAAGCCCCAGAGCAGAGGCACCCCTTTCTCGGTGTATTCTTTGATGATGGAGAGAAACTCCTTCTCAGAGACACGGCGTTTACCGTTGTAGTAATACTGTTCGGGATTCACCAGCGGTTTGAACGTCACATTGAATGCGCCGTCGATTTTGGCGAGGCTCTTCTGCATGGTGGTGATGTCTGCGCCGCTTCCAGCATCAATGCTGACGAGCTTGGCCATCTCGTGCTGGTCACAAGGAATGCGCATGTATTCAAACAGGCGCTGGCAGCTAGCGGCGACGCAGTAGCCTTTCTGGCCCTGATCCACCATGGGCACACTTGAAATATAGACATCACCTTCGGCGGTCTTTTTGACACGCTGGAGCAATTCCATGCGCTGGACACCAGTGGCCATCTTGCCCATGCTCCAGTCGGCCTGATTGGGGGCAGCGAGTTTCAGGCGAAGGAACTCGGGCTTGGTGACTTTGCCGGGTGTGTTGTAGTTGTTGTATTCGAGGAGGGCGATGCCGCTGGGGGCGGTCCAGTTCCAGCCGGTGACGGGCAGCGCGGCATTGGAGGATATCAACTGCCGCTTGGGAGCGACTTTCATCACCTGACCGAGGTTCTGACCAATCTGTTTTAAAATGCGATCGAATTCCTTCACTTCGATGTCACCTGAGTCGCCACGGTTGTAGAAGGAGATGGTGGCGCGTGCTGCTTTTCCGTTCACGAATTCCAGAATGGCCTCTTCGACTTTGATGGAACCACCAAACATCGTGAGATTGGTTTCGGTGTCGCTGAACATGTGGCGGGAGAAACGAACGCGGTCCTTGCTCGCGCTGACCCATTCGAACTGCGGGGGATTCTGCTGCTTTTCCTGATCTTCGAGCTTCAGCACATAATTCTTTTCCAAGTCAGATGGCGTCCACAACCACAAGGCGCCGAAGTTCAGCAGGGCATCGAGATTGGCCGACAAGTCTGGCTGTTTGACGGGTTCGCTAGATACTTGAGGTAGCGGGACCCGCCTGGCGGTGGGCAACGGATTGATATTCAAGTACAACGACACCCCACTCGAGTAAACACGAACAGTATATTTCGTGTTTGACCAATTAAGCGAAGTTTGTCCGGGGCCAGTTAATGGAATCTCTTTAGGGGCAGTATCACCCGTTTTTTGCCCCAGAAGAACCTCCAAGGTGCCCATTTTTTTCTTCGTCAGATTTTCATCACTGAAAGTAATTGCGTAATGAGGTTCCATTCCACCCAATTTGTAATACCAAACTTCCAAATAATTAATTTTGAAGAGTCCGTTAAACATAGTGTTTTCAAGCATGCTCAATTTGGCTCTGTCCCGCGCATGGTAAGAGATACGAATTTCTTGCTCATCCGACAAATCTTGTGTATAAATAGGTCTGCTCCGATCTTTGGTGTTTGCATCCAAAAAGCTACTGAGCTTTTGCGGAGTCATCTCCATCGGATCAGACCAATCAATCAAATCATCGATGGAAGGCTTGGTGGACGCAATCTGCGCTTTGGCTGCAGAAGTAAGACCCATCCACGTGAGCAAAACCGAGGTGATGAGGAGCCGAAATTTCATTCGACTTATTTATCTGGTTTGACCTAAAGCTGTCAATGTTTAATGCCTGCCCACGTCATCACGCGGCCTACAAAAACCTTGCCTCCCGTTACTTCGCCACTACAGCGGCGCGGTCGGAGAAACCGGGGGCGGCGGCGATGACGGCGCAGCTAAGGGCACCCCAGTAGCCATGATCAGCAAGACCGAGGAAGACGAAGAGCTTGCCGAGGAAGCCAGCGGTGAGCGGAAGACCGGGTTGCGCCCACCCCAAAGTGAATCGAATTCTTTCTGACAACGGTCACGGGTCACAGACCATGGATTATTCCAGTCAATGAGTGCATCCAAAGAACCTTTTGGAGAACGATTCTGAGCATGGGTTGACGATGTTAGGATCCCAAAAACAATGCCTAGAATAGCGCAGGATAAGAATCGTTTCATAGTGATTTCCAGACCAGTATGGCGGCGATTTCTCAGCGTTCTGCCAGGGAGAGAATACTGATATTGAAAATGCCAGTTTTGGTATCGACGCGACCTGCATCAAGGAATTCATAGGTTTCGCTCATCTGCACCTTGTATTTGCTATGTGTCCATTGCAGGCCTGGTCTGCGCGGCTCTGTTCCACCCATGTCAATCTCACAAGGTTTAGGAGAGGCATCGCCTGTAACTCTCGCCAGTTCGGTCTTGAATTTTTCCACGTCTTTTGCGCTGGGTTTTCGGGCATGAGTTCCGTGGAGGTGTCCTAAACCTAAGCTAATATTAATTCTAACCGGCTTTTCCCTCTGAAAGATCGCCGTTAACGAATCAATTTGCACGGTTCCGTTAAACAGGTTTATTTTTTTTCCTCCCGGAGTGCTAAGAGAGTTCCACGACTCGATGTTATAGATTGCTGTGCCATCGCTCAGCATTTTTACTTTATAGGCACGCTCAGATTGCTTTTTTGGCAATGTTTCTGCAACTGCCTTGAACTTTTCAGGCGTCAAGGCCAGAGGATTTGCCCAGTCTATCATGGCGTCCAAACTTCCTTTAGATGCGCTCGATTGAGAGTAGAGTCGGGAAGAAGTGAATCCTACCAGGAGGTAGACGAGGAGAGAAAGAAATCGCAGCATCAGCCATGAATACCCGCCCTTCGACGCGAGCGTCAATCTTTTAATGGTGCTTCGGGCTACTTGGAATCCACTTTGTGCGCTTGCGACTTACCCGTGAGCACGCTTTGCAGCGGCTTGGGATAAACACCTAGGATCAGGATGGCGAGTGCAAGGGCGCCGGCGACGGCTTTTGCGGGGACCGAGAAGGTCAGCGCGGGGACGTCGGTGCCTTCGGTGGTGTACATCGCAAGGATGGTCTTGAAGTAGTAATAGAAGCCGGCGGCGGCGGCGATGACGGCGCAGCTGAGGGCACCCCAGTAGCCGTGATCGGCAAGGCCGAGGAAGACGAAGAGCTTGCCGAGGAAGCCTGCGGTCAGCGGCAGACCGGCGAGAGAGGCGAAGGAGAGGGTCATTAGCAACGCGAGGAGCGGGTTGCGTTTGGCGAGTCCGGTGAAGTCCTTGATGTCTTCTCCGAGGCCGTTGGCGCGCATGAGGCCGAGGCCGAGGAAGCCGAGAACGGTCATGGGCAGGTAGGTGGCAAGGTAGAAGGCGACGATGCCACCGGAGGAGAGATCGAAGCGGGCGCTTTCGCGGCAGGCGAGCGCGAGGAGGAGGTAGCCTGCGTGGGAAATGCTGGAGTAGGCGAGCAGACGCTTGACGCTGGTCTGGAACATTGCGGGCAGGCTGCCGAGGAGGGCGGTGAGAGAGCCAACGACAAGCAGAAGGGCCTGGATCTCGCTGCCAATAATGGAACCTTCGACCAGGAAGGCGTCCAGCGCGCGGGTGAGGACGACGAAGCCAGCGGCTTTGGAGCCGACGGAAAGGAAGGCGGTCACGGGGGTGGGGGCACCCTGATACACATCTGGAACCCACATGTGGAAGGGCGCAGCGGCGACTTTGAAACCGAGACCACAGAGCAGTACGGCGGCACCGAAGAGGGCCGTGGTTTTGCTGGTGGCAGGATTGGCGAGCGCCTTGGCGATGCCGTCGAAGCTCATCGTGCCGGTTGCACCGTAGATCCAGGCGATGCCATAGACGAGGACACCGGTAGAAAGAGCGCCGAGGATGAGGTATTTGACGCCGGCTTCGAGGCTGAAGGCGCTTTTCCGTGCGAACGCGACGAGGACGTAGAAGGAAACGGTGACGAGTTCGAGTGCGACGAAGACGGTGACGAGGTCACGCGCGGAGGCCATCCACATCATGCCGGCGCAAACGATGAGCGGCAGGCTGAACATTTCGGCCAGCTTGCCATCCACGGTGAAGCGGGTGAGATACGGCGCGCATTCGAGCGTGAGCCAGAGGACGAGGATGGTGATGACGAGCGCGAAACCTTTGTAGAAGATGGCGAGGCTGTCGAGCTGATGCCAAGGCTGGATGAAAGCGGGCTGGCTGGCGGAGTCGTGCGGCGCGAAGATGAACAGCACGAGCGCGAGGGTGGTGCCAGCGATGGCGGTGAGTCCGAGGGTGCGGCGGGAGATCTCGGGCTTGAGGGCCTCGAGCAGCAGCAGTGCAAGTCCGAGGAGGGCGAGGCCGGCTTCGATGGTGAAAACGCTCATGGCAGGACTACAGCGCGGATTTCATGAGGTTGAGTAGCAGCCAAGGGCAGCAGCCCGTGACAAGCAGAGTGGCGGCGAGCATGATGAAAGGCACACGCTGTGAGAGCGCAGGATCGATCATGAACAGGCCGGTGGCAGGGCTGCCGTGGAAGATGCTTCGATAGGCGCGCAGCATGTAAACAGCGGACATCACCACGCCCCAGAGAGCCAGGATGACGGTCCATTGAAGATGGGTCAAACCACCTGCTTTGAATTCGGTGAAGTTGCCGAGGAAGATCAATACTTCGCCAGCGAAGTTGGTGAGACCCGGGAGGCCGATGGAGGCAAAGGTGCCAAAGGCGAACAGCACGGTGAAGGCTGGGGCATGGTTGGCGAGGCCACCGAGCTTGTTGTACTCCAGAGTGCCAAGCTGATTGCGCATGCGGCCAAGGAGGCCGAACAGCAGAGCAATGGAGATGCCGTGTGCGAACATGAGGATCACGGCTCCTTTGAGAGCGATGTCAGTGCCTGCGGCGATCCCGAGGAAGATGTAGCCCATGTGCATGACACTGGAGTTGGCCAGCGTGTCGTCGAGGCGCTTCGCATGGATGGTGACGAGGCCCATGACGAGAATATTGCCCAGAAGCATGAGCAGCAGCGCGTTCTGCACCCACTCTACGTGCACGCCGTGCGGCAGCAGTGGCAGGGCAATGCGGATGAGGCCGTAGAGACCGAATTTTTTCAGCACGCCGGAATGCAGCATGGCCACTGGGGTAGGAGCGGTGGCGTAAGCGGGTGCAGCCCAGCTATGGAAGGGGAAAAGGCTGACGAGTGAGCCGAAGCCCAAAAGGAGCACGAAGAAGATCTGTGCCTGCTTGGAATCGGGCAGCGGATTGAGCTTGGCCTGACTGCGGAGGGCTTCGAGGTCGAAGGTGAGCTTGGAGCCACCACTGAATTCGAGCACAAGCCAGACCAAACCAGCGAGCAGCACAAGACTGCCGACTCCGAGATAGATGGTGGCCTTCCATGCAACGGCCTTGCGATAGGCAGGTTCGGCACGCCCATGAAGGGCAATCATGAGGAAGGTGGGGATCAATGCGAGCTCGTGGAAGGCGTAGATGAAGAAGATATCCGTGGTGAGGAAGGCCCCAAGCGCACCGCCGCCGATGAGCAGCGAGGAAACGTAGAAAATGGCGGGGCGATCATGGATCTGCCAGATGGCGGCCAGCATCACCAGCGTGGTGAGCAGGGCGAGAATGATCGAGATGCCATCCGCACCAACGGCGAAGCTGAGGGAAGGATTTTCGAGGATGGGCCGCGAATAGGTAAAGGCGAGGCCAGTTTTGCCCCAGTATTGCACCGCCGTGTACAACACGAGGATCAGATTGATGGAGGTGGCACCGAGGGATGCAGCGCGGGCAGGCGCACCGAGCCAGATCGCCAAGGCGGCGAGCAGCGGGAGTGCGATGATTATTTCAAGAACGCTCATTCAATTTCTCCATCAATGGCCCAAGCGGGGCAGCACAAACACGACAAGATAAATGACGGCAATGACACCGCCGCCGAGAAGGAAGGTGTAGCCTTGTAGATGACCACCCTGCAGCATGCGGGTGGCGGCACCGAGACGTGCAACGATCGCCGTGGGCAGACGGGCGACGAGGCCATCGACGAGCACGCGCTCCAAGGCGGTGACGATCCACGCCAGGCGATCCTGGCAGATGCGGACGATGACGGCGTAAATTTCGTCGAAGTAGAATTTGTTGGCGAAAAGCTTGATGCTGACGGGGTCCTTGTCCTTGCCGCGATACAGGTAGATGGCACCGCCGGTTCCGATGAGGAATGCTGCGATGGAGGCAAACAGGACCGTCGTGTGAGGAGGCTCATGCGCTGGCTTCAGGGCCTGCAAAGGCGTGGCAAATCCATCCCAAGCCGAGAAGATCGAAAAGACCGCCAGAAGTACCAAGGGCAGGAGCATGATCAGCGGCACCTCGGAAGCGTGATGCGCCGATTCGGTGCGTGGCTTGCCAAAGAAGGCCACGATGACCAACCGCATCATGTAGAAGGACGTGAGGACCGCCGTGAGCGTGCCGGCGTGGAAAAGGATGCTGCAACCGCTGTCATAGGCCGCCCCAAGGATGCCTTCCTTGCTCCAGAAACCACTGGTGATCCACGGCAGTCCCATCAACGCGAGGGTGCCGATGAGAAAGGTCCAGAAGGTGACGGGCATGTGCTTGCGCAGGCCGCCCATCTTCCAGATGTCCTGCTCGTGGTGGCAGGCATAGATGATCGCGCCAGATCCGAGGAAGAGCAGCGCCTTGAAGAAAGCGTGCGTGTAGAGGTGGAACATGGCAGGATGGCCCGGATTCGGACCGTGCAGCTCGTGGCCGTGCTGAACATGCATGGCCACGGCACCGACGGCCATGACCATGTAGCCGAGCTGCGACAGTGTGGAGTAGGCCAGCACACGCTTGATGTCATTCTGCTGAGTGGCCATCAAAGCGGCCAAAACTGCAGTGAAACAACCGATGCCGGCAATAATTTCTGCGGCGAGTGGTGAAGCCTCAATGAGGAAACTCACACGCACCAGCATGTAAACACCTGCGGCGACCATGGTGGCAGCGTGGATGAGAGCGGAGACGGGTGTGGGGCCTTCCATGGCGTCTGGAAGCCAGACGTGCAGGGGGAACTGGGCAGATTTGCCAACAGCCCCCATGAAGATGCAGAGCGCGGCGGCCGTGATGATGCCTGGATTCGACTTTTGCGCGTCGAACAGCGGCCCACCCTGCACAAAGGCATCCCGCAAGTTGTCGAACGACACATCACCCTTGTTCAGGCCAAAGAGCAGCAGAATGCCGATCATGAAGCCGAAGTCGCCGATGCGGTTGGTGAGAAAGGCTTTTTTGCAGGCTTCAGCGGCGCTGGCTTTTTGATACCAATGCCCGATCAGTAGGTAGGAACTCAGACCGACGAGTTCCCAGAAGATGAACATCATGATCAGGTTTCCGGCCAGCACGATGCCGGTCATGGAGAACATGAACAGGGAAAGCGACCCAAAGAAGCGCGGCCTGGCATCGTCGTCCTTCATGTAGCCGAGCGAAAAGATGTGCACCAGCAACCCGATGAAGCTGACGATGAACATCATACCCCGGCTCTGCTTGTCGATCAGGACGTCAATGTTCGCATGGAAATCGCCGATATCGAGAAAGGGGAGGAGGAGCTTGGTGTTGTCTTTATCGTCCGCCGCCGCCAGGAGAACAAGGCAGGCAATGAAGGAGATGATCGAAGAACCGACGGAGATGAGCACGGCGGCACCTTTGAGCTGGCGGTGGCCGAGGAGAATGAGAAGCGCCGAAAAGAATGGCAGCAGAAGGATGATGCTGGTGAGCATGCGGGCGCGTTATCCTTGAAGTTTGGTGACGGACTCCACATCCACGCTCTGCTTGGAGCGGAAGAGAGCCACGATGATGGCGAGGCCCACGGCCACTTCAGCAGCGGCCACGGTGATGGTGAAAAACACGAGCGACTGCGCGGTGTAGTCCGGCAGGCCGTTGACGAGATGAAAGCGGGAGAAACCGACGAGGGCGAGATTCGCGGCGCTGAGCATCATCTCCAGACACATATAGACGATGATGATGTTTCTCCTGGCAATGACGCCAGCGAGACCCAGAGAGAACAGCATGCCGCTGACAACGAGATAGTGGCCGAGGGTGATCATGGGGCGCTCCTTTCGCGTTTGCTGAGAACTACGACACCGATGGTTCCAACCAGCAGCAGTAGGCCGATCACTTGAAGGTGGAAGCCGTATTGATCAAAAAGAGTGAAGCCGATGAGCTTGGCATCAGGCAGTGTTCCGGCCTTGAGGTCGTTGGAGATCGTGGGGAGTGCCGCCGCCTTTCCGATTTTCGTCGCGGCTTCAGTCAGAGACAGAGGAGTGTCCTGCGAAGTTTTCTGCGCCAGTTCCGTGCTGCCGACAACCGCGATGATTTGCAAGGTCAGCAACACTGCGAGCAGCACGCCGGACACGATGGCGGGCAGGTTCAGTTTCTTGCCCTCCTCCGACTTGATGTCCAGCAGCATGATGATGAAGAGGAAGAGTACCATCACCGCGCCGGCATAAACGAGAATCTGGATCACCCCAATGAAGTAGGCGTCGAGGCTCAAGAACAGCGCGGCGAGGCCGACGAAGCTGGCAGCAAGAGCGAGAGCACAGGTGACTGGATTGCGCCCGGTAACGACCAGGAAGCCGAAACCCAGGGTGATCAAAGCAAAGAGATAGAACAGAAGCGGGGGCATTACTTGAGCTCGTTCCACTTGTTTACCAGTCCCACACGCTGGCCGCCGATTTCATAGAGGCGCTTTTTGTTGTGCACCATCTCCTGGCGTGAGAGACCGGTGATGGCGTAGTCCTTGCGCAGGAAAATGGCTTGCTCCGGGCAGACCTCCTCGCACATGCCGCAATAAATGCAGCGAATCATGTCGATGTCGAATTCCTTGGGACGCTTCTCGACCTTAGCCCACGGATCGTCGCTGGGGATCTCAGCGGGGATGATTTTGATGGCCTTGGGCGGGCAGATGAATTCGCAGAGCTGGCAGCTTACGCAGCGCTCGCGATCCTGCTCGTCGGTAACTAGAGCGGGGGCACCACGATAGTGTTCGGGCAGATGCTCGTCCCACTTCTGTTCCGGGTATTCCATGGTCACCTTGGGCTTGCTCCCGGCGATCTGGAGGAAGGTCTTGATGCCGTGCCCAATCGTGATTTTCAGCCCTTTGAACAGCGTGGAAATGAACCAGCGTTCATGCCAGGCAAGTTTGGGACGTTGTACAATGATAGTGGCCATGTATGAGCAGGGAACCGCAGGAGAGTCGGATTTGATTATCCGAACGTCCCGCAGTGCGGCAACCGCTATTTGTGAAAAATTTCACAAGGCCGAGCCGGAATCGCAAAATCAGGCAGAAACAGGCCTTGAATCGTCTGGATTAGCAGTCGGGGAGCCGCCAGAGCTGCCCTCTGGAGGCTAATTGGGGGCCCTGTTGTCCGTTGTCTTGGACGAAGACTTCTTCTTGGAGGGTGCTTTTTTCTCTGGCTGGGGAAAACCAGCCTTCGCATAGGCGGCCATTTGGGCAAACATGCCCTCTCCGACGCCTTCGGCCTCCACCACCTGAGTCACATTAGCCAGAGGACGGATTTTTTGAATGGCCTTGGCACGAACCTCGCCAATACCGGGGATTGCCATGAGAGCCGCCAGATCACCCTCATTCAGCAGAGACAGCAACATGGACGTCTCTGAGAGAGTCAGGGTTTTGGCAACGGCCTCCACCGTGGCCGAGGGCTTGGGCGGACTTTTCTTGTGCGGGGCGGTTTGAGCTGACGCAAGTGAGAAACTGAGAGCCAGGACAGCGAGAAATGCGGTGAGCCTTTTCATAGGAGAGACGGTGAAAAATGTACAGTAATATTATTAAAACAACGCGACGAATAGCGAGTCAAATTGTGTCTGGCGTCTGTTTTTTCAGGAGCCATGGCTGGCCAGACAACTGAATGCGCGACATTTTTGGATTCACCAGCAAGGCTGACTGTTTGGCGGCAGGAGGGTTTCAGGGGGCTGGCGGCAGGGGGTTCACCATGATCGCCATCGAAGAGTTGATGCCCCTAGAGCATGAGCGACGAGGCTGTGGCCGCTGCTACGGATAAGCATCTGCACCGCGACCGGAGCTGCGTGCAGCTCAGCGAAGAGGTGAAGAAGGGCCTGCGCGAAGAAGGCATTGATGTCAGTTTCTTTCCCCCGGGAATGAACGGACCTGCCAGTTCCGCCAAGTAGCCCGACCGATGAAGCGCGCCAGTTCAGCAAATTCTCACCAGTCAAATAAAAGGAGTTAGAATTCCTATGGCGTTTCTAATTCATATCGGTTAGAATAATTCACTCCAGGGGAAATGACCAATTCTGATCGCATCCGCATCTTGATCGTCGAAAACGAGGGCCTCGTGGGCTGCGACATGGCCACGACTCTCGGCAAACTCGGTTATGTGGTCGTCGCCATTTGTGCCTCGGGTGAGGAAGCGCTGGAGCGCTTGGACGAATTCCGCCCTGATCTGGTCTTGATGGATGTTCACCTAGCGGGGCAGCTTGATGGCATTGATACTGCCCGTGAGCTGCAAAGCCGCAGCCGTGTGGCCATCGTCTATGTCACAGCCTGCGCGGATCTGGACACCGTCGCCCGTGCCCGTGAAACTCACCCACATGGGTACCTGCTCAAGCCCTTCAATCACGATGAACTGCGACTTGCCGTCGAAGTGGCTGCACAGCGCCATTTTGAAGAGAACGAGCGTCTGCGTCGTGAGCACAGCTACTTCGAAGCCTTTCAGAGCCTCGCCGACGGCGTCATCGCGGCCGATCTGTCCGGCGGAGTGGTGTTCATGAACCCCTCTGCCGCTCGTGCCACTGGCTGGAATGCGCAGGAAGCCGTTGGGCGCTCCTTGAACGAAGTCTTTCGCA
The DNA here is from genome assembly GCA_027490195.1 of Verrucomicrobiaceae bacterium. Classification (GTDB taxonomy): domain Bacteria; phylum Verrucomicrobiota; class Verrucomicrobiia; order Verrucomicrobiales; family Verrucomicrobiaceae; genus Prosthecobacter. The sequence continues at coordinate 82,459 of JAIXYN010000008.1, forward strand.
TCTATCAGAGCACCGGTGAGCCAGCCGAGATTCTCTCAGCCGAGACCGCCACGCAAGCGGCCGAGCGCACCGTGTATCTCACGACCCTTGCGGGTGAACGCGTGCCGATCCAGGACCGTACGACCCCGCTGCGTGATGCGCATGGCCAGCTGACCGGACTCATCATTCTGTTCCGTGCTGCTGTTTTGCCAGCGCCGGTGGAAGCCCCGATGATGGCCAACCGGAGCACTGCGCCGCTGGTCGATGTCGTCGAAAGCATTTCCGATCCGCTGTTTGCTCTGGATGCCCGCTGGCGTGTGACGTATGCCAATGCGAGCGCTCTGCGGCTCTTTGACCGCAACCTGCAGAACATGCTGGGCCTGTCGCTGTGGGACATCATGCCCAGCGCCACCCGTGAACAGCATCATGAAGCTTTCGCCCATGCCATGCTGCATCGCGAGACGGTGAACCGTGAACTTTATCTCGACGAAAAACAGATCTGGCTCGAACTGAGGGGTTACCCATTTGGAGAAGGCCTGCTGCTTCTCGTACAGGATGTGACGGCCCGGCGCGAAGAAGCTGAGAGGCGCAACCGCATCGACCGCCTCGAATCACTGGGCCTGCTGGCCCGTGGCTTCGCCCACGATTTCAACAATCTTCTCACCGTCCTGCTGGGCAACATATCGCTGGCCGAGATGCGCCTGCGCAATGCGATCACGCTGCCCGAACTGCACACGGCCAAACAGGCCACGCTGCAGGCGCAGAACCTCGTGCAGCAGCTGCTTACTTTTGCCCGTGGCGGTGCGCCGATTAAAACGCAGATCCGACTTGGCGATCTCATCGAGACCTTCTTCATGCATCACACGCGTGCAAATCGCGTCGAATACCGCATCGAAGCGCAGCCGGGCCTGCCACAGATCGCCATAGATGGCGCACAGATCCGCCGCCTGCTGAGCAATCTCATCCGCAATGCCGAACAGGCGCAGCCGAACGGCGGTGAAATCACGGTGCGCTGCTTCGCGCCTGACCATGCCGAGATGTTCCCCGGTGAAATGGTCACCGACACGAACTTCCAGCCCTCCGGGCTCGCCATCGAAGTCGAAGACAAAGGCGAAGGCATTCTGACGGAGCACCTGACTCATATTTTTGAACCCTACTTCAGTACCCGCAAGGCCGACAACGCCACCGGGCTGGGCCTCACGGTCTGTGAATCCATTGCCAAAGCCCACGGCGGCTCGCTGACCGTCAGTTCAGAGCAAGGCAAGGGCACCACGGTGCGCTTCTACCTGCCCCTGGATTCCGATGGTGAAGAAGCCGACGGCTTTGGCCTCAGCAAGGTTTTCGACGCGCCGCCAGAACTGAATGCCGCGAATCCGCGCATTCTGGTGCTGGAAGACGATCCGCTGGTGCGCTCCTTGATCGTCCGCAATCTGACCAGCAACGGCTTTGATGTCGCCGAGAGCTCCGAAGGCAGTGAAACGGTGCGCATGTACCAGGAAAGCCTGACCCAAGGTCGCGCCTTTGACCTCGTCATTCTCGATCTCAGCATTCCCAATGGCATGGGCGGTGTGCGAACGATGGAAAAACTCCGTGGTATCGACCCCGATGTTTTTGCGATTGTTTCCAGCGGCTATTCGGACGATCCGGTCATGGCCAACCCGGCCTCCTACGGCTTTGCTGCCGTGCTGCCCAAGCCGTACGAACCCGCCGACATGCTGCGACTGGTGCGCAACATCCTGGCCACACGTGGCATCCGCCGTTCGTCTTGATTTGGGCAACCGTTGACAAGTGCACCTGGTTTGAGAAAGAACCTGCATGCACGAACAGGACCTCCTCGACAAGCTCAGCAAGATCGAGCGGCTCTACGCAGGCGCGGCCACTCCTGGTGAAAAGGAAGCCGCTGCGGATGCCATGGAGCGCATCAAACGACGGCTGGGTGAGACAGCCAAGATTGAGCGGCCCATCGAGTACAAGTTCACCCTGAGCGATGGCTGGTCGAAAAAACTTTTCACCGCCCTGCTGCGCCGGTATGCGCTCAAACCGTATCGCTACGCACGCCAGCGAAGGACCACGGTCATGGTCCGAGTGCCGCGTAGTTTTGTGAATGAAACGCTGTGGCCGGAGTTTCTGGAGCTCAGCAAGGTCTTGCAAACGTACCTCGATGAAGTGACCGAACGTGTCATTTCAGGTGCCATCCATGCCAATGAAGGCGAGGAAGAAGTGATTGCTGGTGAGTATTTGGAATGAGGCGGGCTGACTGCCGCATCTCAAAGCTTCACAGCGGCTGGGTCGTTCGACTTGTGTCTGTCCCACAGCAGCTTCATGGCGATGACGCCGAGCCATGGAACGAGTCCTGACATCGCCATGCCGAGATCGAAGGACTTTGTTTCATCCACGAGCCTGCCAAAGAGTTTGTGCATGGGGGATGACACCGCCCATACCCAAGTGCTGAGCAAGCCCGTGAGCCGTCCCACATGCCTATCTGAAAGCTCCTGTACAAAGCTGTAGTAGCAGGGAAACAAGGCCAGCGCACCGGCACCGACGACGAGGATCGCTCCCATCAGCGGCCAACCCTTAGGCAGCCACAGGAGGAGCACACTGAATGACGTCATCACACACGCGCCGGCATACACCCAGCGCCGTGCGCCATGCGCCGAGATGGCAAACCGCCGCGCCAGCCACAGCGAAATGAATCCCGCCGCGATGCAGCCGATGTCCGTGCCAAGATAGTACGCCGAATTGAAGGACAGCGCCTCAGTCTCCGAATAACCGCGCCCTTCCTGCATGAACTTCGGCAACCAGACGCGGAAGAGTTGCCAACAGGTCTGCGCACCGAAGATCAACAAGGCCAGCGCCCAGAATCGGCCACCCCGCAGAATGTCTCCCAGGCTTTCTCGCTTTGCCGGATCATCCTCCGCCACCACATCCAGATCGCCTTTGCGCATCGACACAAACCACAGCACCACCCACAGCAACCCGATGTAGCCGATGACCTCAAACGCCAGCCGCCAGCTCGAGATGTCCTCCGTCATCAGCCAGAGCATCAGCGGCGGCGTCACCACGGCACCTATGGATGCGCCACTTTGCAACACGCTGTTGCCCATGGTGCGGTCTTTCGACTCCAGCAGGGCGAAGGTTGTCTTCAACGCACACGGCCAGTGCCCTGCTTCAAAAAAGCCCAGCAGTACCCGGCACATCAGCAGCGGCCAGTAGCCATTGGTATGCGCCGAGGCAATCCCCATCAGCGACCACCCGCTCAACACCACCGGATAGAGCCAATAAACCCGAAACCGGTCCGCCAAAAATCCGAACACCAGCGACCCCACCGCGAACGCCCAACCAAACGCCAGCTCCACATCGCCATACTGCTCCTGCGACAGATGGAACTCCTTCGTCACCCGCGTGGAAGCATTCGCCAGCGTCTGCCGGTCCATGTAATTGATCGTCGTCGCCAGCAGCAGCAGGCCGCAGAGATACCATTTCCAGAGGGAGGAGCGGGGAGTGGGCATGAGGTTCAGTACGGCGGCAAAATGAGTTCACTGCATTTTTCTTTGTGTGCAAAGAGCAGGCTACCGAAGATGGCTGAAATCATTGAATCGCTCGCTTGTTGTTCAGCACATGTTTGACCATCCAAAAGACCATTATAGCGTATGGCAACAACGCGGCCATCCAGACCGCGCTTACCGTCTTCCATGATGTGTCTTCGCTTACCTGAGCCGGTGCCACCGCCCACACGTCAATAACACCCATGCCAAATAAGAGAGGCAATACCAATTCTCCAAATCGCCCTCTTCTGATCGGGCCGATCACCAGCATCGCAAACCATCCAATCGTCCCAATTGGAGTGAGCATCTCTGGATTCATGAGAAGGGCAAATAGTTCACCCCTCCCAGTTCTTTCCATCCCATGCGATCACGCGGTCCAGCAGCTTTACGACTGACTCGTTGAAACACTGGAAAAGAACCTCGCCTTTTTCTGCGGTTGCGGAGCGGGGATCGCCGACGTGGCCGGGCTCGCTGCGATCTGTCATGATCCAGCCGCGTGAGGCGGGCTCGAAGGCGTTGCCGAAAGGGACGTCGCCCGTATGGGTGAGATCGCCGACGAGTTCGGGGCGCAGGCGCAGCACCATGCTGGTCTCCCATTCGCAGGCGTGGCCCATGACGCGCTGCTGAATGGAGGGATCGCGGGTCCAGGGCTCGGCTCCGAGGTTCCAATAAGTGGCGAAGAGGAGCAGCAGATCGTTGCGATCACGGTATTTCTGCCGCGTTTCAAACACGGCCTGTTTGCCGGGAATGTCGTTGCCGCCGTGACCATTGAGAAAGACGAGACGCTTGAAGCCGTGGGCGATGAAGTTCTCCATCAGGCCATTGAGCAGATCAAGATACAGCCGTGGCTCCGCCGACAAGGTGCCGGGGAAGTCCATGTGATGGTGGGAATTTCCGAGCCATGTGAGTGGTGCGATCAAGACACGCTCTCCCAGCACTGCTTCGGTGCGGCGGATGAGTTCGTTGGTCAGCATGCTGTCGGTGAAGACCGGCATGTGCCGCCCGTGCTGCTCCAGGGCCGCGAGGGGGAAGATCACCGGCGTGTCACGGCTAAGCGCCGCGACTTCAGTCCATTTCAAATCGGCGAGTTGCATGGTCAAAAGAGCTGATTACTTCACTTCCTCCACCTTGATGGTGTGGGTGACGGGTTTGATGAACCTGCGGACGTTGGCGTCCTGCTTGGCATGCTCGGCGGCCAGATTCTTCTTCAGTTTCACCAAAGCGGCGGCCACTTTGGGTTCTTCCGCAGCTTCAGTGGCGATCACGCGCATGTGAGTGACGAGATTTTTGATCAGGATCGTTTCATAGCTCTCCTTCTGGGTGATGGCGTTGGTCAATGCGGCAAAGTCATTATCAAAAGGTGTCTTGGTGAACTCGGCGGCGAGATTGATACCTGCTTCGAGCTGGGCGAGGGTGAACTCCTTGCTCTGGCTGCCCCAGGTGACCTTGGCCTTGGCGCTGCCGAGGTTCACCACCTTGAGAGTGAAGCGGTTGAGGTCCTGATTGAAGCTGGTGTAGGGCAGGATGCTGCGATTGCTGCCTGCTGAGACAGAATCTGCGTCGAAGACAAACGGCCACTTCGTGCTTTCCAAAGTCACGCTGCCGTTTTGACCGCCTTTGACGGCGTGGCCACTGCTGGCGGTGCTGGTGCCTTTCACATCGACCGTAATCGTGCCGATCTCGCCGTCAAAGCCCAGTGCTTTCAAGAAGGCCTGTGCCATCAAGAGCTGACCTGCGGGTGCCGGATGGAAGCCATCGCCACCGAAGGGGCCGTATTCCTTGCCCAGCGCCGCCTTCGACTTGGTGAGAGCGCTGATCATCGTGTCATACACGTTGGCGAAGGACTGCTTGTTCTCTTCTGCGAGTTTTTTGGCGATGTCACGCAGGTGGGAGAGGTTGTCGTTGTAGTCCTGGCCAGTGACGTTTTTCTTGAAGTAATCCGGGTCCACACCGCCGGGGGAGCCGATGGCCATGGCCTTCACGCCGACCTTTTTCAGGCCGTCGATGACCAGGCGCATGTTCTTCTCATACTCAGCACCGACTTCGGGCGCATAAGGCCGGTAGCTGCCGTCGTTCATGCCGTAGCAGGTCGTGGCGACATTCGGATTGAAGATAGCGAGATCGTTTTCAAGACGAGCTGCGAAGCCGCCGGCGCGTTCGCCACTCCAGCCGAACTGGAACACCTTGATGTCGCTGCGACCGGTGCAGGCGAGCAGGTAGGTCTCGATGTATTTGGAATAAATCTTCTGCTCTGTGATGCTGTCACCAATGACGGCGACACGGGCGTTGGGCGGCAGCAGGGACTCAGCACGCAGACTGACGGCGGCGAGGAGGATGGAAAGAAGCGGGAGAATGCGCATGGTGGTTGAAAGGAGAGAGGGACATACCTCCAAAAAAGAGGATTTCTGGCAAAGAATTCTTAACTCAGCATGGATTCCGTCTGCGCAAGGACATCGCCAAAGGGGATGCGATCCAGCAGGCCGTAGGACTCATGCCGGCCGAGGCGCGCACGGGTGGTGGCAGGGCTGGTGAGTCCGCAAAGGAAGCGGGCGAGCTGACGAGAGTTGTTCAGCGCGGCATGGCGCTCATTCATCAATTCACGGATCGCAGCGACATGCTGAACAGTGATAGGCGGCGGCTCGGACTGGGGGATTCCGCGCGGTGATTCGTCGGTGCTGCCTTTTTCGTGCTCTTTGCAACTGGTGCAGGTGCCGCAGTCGGCGGCCATTTCTTCACCAAAGTAGTGCAAGAGCCAGCGGGTGAGGCAGCCACGATGCTGGGCGAAGGTGAGCACCTCGTTCAGGCGCTCGACATCACGGCGTTCACGATCGGCAAAGAGCTGCTGCATCTTTTTCGTGATCTCTTTGGGATCACGACGATGCGCGTCTTCGGACAGGCGATACTTCTGGCGGCTGCCGCTGGGCTTGAGTTCGATGTCGCCGGATTCCTGCAGATAGGTCAGGGCTTTGAGCACGCGATCACGCGGTTCGCTGAGTTCGGCGGCGGCTTCGTCGGGATTGAGCGTGATCCACTTGGTGCCGCGTTTGCCGCATTGAAATAACTGGCGCAGGAATGCCTGACGCTCCGGTTTGTGACCGGAAAGAATGCGCTGCTCCGGCTGGATGAAGCGGAATTGATAGCTGGCGTAAAAAGAGCCAAGCGGACGCAGGATGCCGTCGAGTTCGAGGTTGGTGATGACCGTTTCGATGACCAGCGGGCGGATGTCCGTGGCATGGGCTAGGTCGTACATCGAGATATCGAATTCCGCACCTTGGAGCAGCAGATGATCGAGAAGCTGGCGGATAGCCTGCGGCGTGGGGGTGTCGCCAAAGGTGAAATTTTCCAGCACGATGCAGTCGTCCGCGCAGGCGAGCAGCTCGCAGACTGAAACCTTGCCATCGCGGCCTGCGCGACCGGTTTCCTGCGAGTAGTTTTCGAGCGTCTTGGGCAGGTTGTAGTGATAGACGGCGCGGATGTCCGCTTTGTCGATGCCCATGCCGAAGGCGATGGTGGCGACGATGACATCGGTCTGGCCATTCATGAAGGCATCCTGCGCGGCGTGGCGGTACTCGTCCGGCAAACCGGCGTGGTAGGCCAGAGCGTTCACGCCATTCTTCTGCAAATGCGTGGCCACATGCTCGGCGGTGTTTTGCAGTGTCACATAGACGATGGAGGGCACCTTGCGCTTCAGCAGCAGCTTGGTGAGTACGGGCAGGCGCTGCTGCGCAGTGCAAGGGGTGATGCGAAAATGCAGGTTTGCGCGCAGGAACGAGGTCTGCACATGATCTTCCTGCTCAATGCCAAAGGCCTTGCGAATGTCTGCCGCGACCGACGGCGTGGCGGTGGCGGTGAGGGCGAGCACGGGCTTGATGCCGAGCTCCTTCGCGACAAGTGCAAGACGCAGGTATTCCGGACGAAAATTGTGCCCCCACTCGGAGATGCAGTGCGCTTCATCGACCGCCATCATCGAAATGCGTAGGCGCTTGAGCCGCTCGACGAAGTTTTCATTCATCAGGCGCTCCGGGGCGATGTAGAGGAGCTTCAGTGTGCCGTTGCGCATGTCGTCAAAGACTTGCGCGGCCTCATCCGCTGAGAGTGAAGAATCCAAGCGTGCTGCGGCAATGCCGCGTGCACGCAGCGCCTGCACCTGGTCCTTCATCAGCGCAATCAGGGGGGAGATGACCAGCGTGACGCCGTCCATCAAAAGCGCAGGAAGCTGATAACAGAGCGATTTACCGGCGCTGGTGGGGAAAAGCGCTAGAGCGCTGCGCCCAGCAAGGAGTGCTTCCATCACCTGCTCCTGCCCGGCACGAAAGGCCTTGTGGCCAAAGTGGTGTTTGAGAGCGGCGTGGAGATCGTGGTGCATTATATCCGCAAAGGAGCAATCATGTGGCAAACGGTCAAGGCGGCCCGCTTGGAAGGATAGGCTGCCGCTATGGCGAACATCAGAAAATACGATTCGCACTGCCTGAGGTCGTGAACAACCAATATCATCATGCTCACACGCCTCCTGTTCGTTCATCTCGTGCTGGCCACTGCCGTCTCGGCCGAAGAAAAACCTTTCACGATGCTCACAAACGAACTGCTGACGCAGCTCCCCGAGGCACAACGCGTCGTGTGGACAGCCCACATCGCGAAATCGCGCGAAGCCGCCGCCAATGAGCACCGCATCCTTGCGGAGGAGTGCCAGAAGGCCGGGATGGAAAAATCAGCACCCGCCCCGGGCAACCGCAAGGAGTTTGAGTTCGACAGTGACACGCCCACCGAGTGGTTTGGCAGCGCCGAAAACCAGAGGCTAGCCGAGGTGGTGATCAGCTACCAAACCCCCACAGGAGGCTGGTCAAAGGCGGTCGATTACACCAAGGGCCCGCGCCAGCCGGGCACACACTGGACGGCCCAAAAGGGGGACGCGTGGCATTACTGCGGCACCTTCGACAACCGCACGACGACCGAACAGATCAAGTTTCTGGCTGGTGTGTTCACAGCAACGAAACGTGAGGACGTGCATGCCGCGCTGATGAAGGGGCTCGAATACGTTTTCAACGCGCAATATCCCAACGGGGGCTGGCCGCAGAACTACCCGGTGGAGCGCGGCTACCACGAGGCCATCACGCTGAATGACGATGCCATGATGCACGTGCTTGAACTGCTGCTCGCCATCACAAGGGGCGAAAAGCTCTTCACTTTCGCCGATGAACCACTGAAGCAGCGGGCGCAGGCCGCATTCGACAAAGGCATCGCCTGCATTGCGGCCATGCAGGTCAAAATCGACGGCGTCCCCACCGTCTGGTGTGCGCAGCATCATCCGCTCACGCTGGCTCCGGTGAAGGCCCGGGCCAAGGAGCCCCCTTCCCTGAGCGGTGGCGAATCTGCCAACTTGGTGAAGTTCCTCATGCGCAACGGTCCCACCACACCCGAGGTTGTCAGCGTGATCGAGTCAGCGATGAAATGGTTCGAGTCGCATCGGCTCACGGGACTGAGGAAAACCAAAACGGCCGAGGGCAAGACCGACTACGTCAACGATCCCGCGAGCACCGAGGTGATCTGGGCGCGCTTTTACGATCTGAAAACCGGCAAGCCCATCTTCGCCGGTGCCGAAGACGGCATTGTCTATGTCACCTTCCACGAAATGGCGGCGAAGAACAAAGTAGCCTACGATTTCTTCAGCACGCGTCCGAAGGAAGTGCTGGAGAAAGAGGCCACTCGCTGGAGGAACCGGCTGGAGAAAGAAAAATAAGGGTCAAGGGCCGCTATCACGCGACCGCTTGACCAATCTTTGACGGCTACGCCGACGCTTACTTGCTGTGCGTATCGCAGTGTTCTGCTTCAGGCTCGGTTTCCTCGACGATGGCCTTGTCCTTGAGGAATTCCATGGCCTCCTGCAGGAGGAGGTCGCCGCGCACGTTGTCGATGAGACCGTTCTTCTGTGCTTCGGCCATGAACTTCTTCGCGGGCATCTTCTGACGCTCGGCGATTCGGGCGAGGGCCATGGCGATCTTCTGACCGGGAACTTCGAGGGCTTCCTTCTTGGCGATCTGCTCAAGGATGAAGCTGACTTTAACGTTCTGGCGGGCCTGATTGGTGGCGCTGTTGAGGATCTCGTCCTGCTGCTTCATCAGCTCTTCTTCGCCGATGCCCTGCTGCATGGCGCGCTGGGCGATTTCGTTGGTGCGGCGCTGGGCTTCGCGATTCACGACTTCCTGAGGGAGTTCGAACTCCACCTTTTCGAAGAGGTGGGCGATGACCTGATTGGACTTTGCGGCATCGCGGGCCTGCTCGCGGCGGCGGCGGATGCCATCGCGCACTTCATCGCGCAGGGTTTCGAGGGTCATTTCATCGCCGCCGATCTTTTTGATGAACTCTTCGGTGAGCTCTGGCACGGTCTTGTTCTTCACGCCGTGGCATTTGGCGGCCAGAGAGATGGTCTTGCCGCGCAGGGCTTCAAAGTTGAAGTCGTCTGCGATGGTGATGTTCAGCGTGCGCTCGTCATCTTTGGCAATGCCGATGAGGCCTGCGTAGAAGCCGGGGAGGAAATCGTCTTCTTCGGCGAGGAGGAACCAGTTTTCCTTCATCTCCTTGAGATGGGAGGGTGCGTCTGGCATGGCTTCAGCGAGCGGCTGGCCTTCGAGGCTGCCGGTGACGCTGAGAACGACGACATCGCCCACGGCGGCGACACGGTCCACTTCTGAGTAGTTGGCCTGGTTTTCACGGATGTGGAGGAGATCGTGGTCCACATCAGCGTCGGTGACTTCGATGCGTGGGAGCTTGACAGGGATGCCGGTGTACTCGGGCAGCTCAAACTTCGGCGCGAGGCTCATCTCAATGGTGAAGCTGAAGCTCTTGTCGGTGTCGTGATACATTTTGTCGTTCACGGCGAGGACGTTCAGGAGTTCGAGTCCTTCGCTCTTCACAGCCTGACGCAGGCCTTCGCTGATGAGCTTCTTCTCGAGTTCGTCCTTCACTTCGTTTTCGTAGCGCTTAGCGACGATGCTCTTCGGCGTTTTGCCGGGGCGATAGCCGGGCATGCGAACCATGCCGGCGAAGTAGGTGATGATTTCGTCACGTTCTTTGCCGACCTGGTCGGAAGGAACGCGGACGTGGGCGACGGCGCGGCAGTTGGGCTGATGTTCGACGTTGATGTTCATGAGAAAGAGGTTAGGGGCGAAGTGTTATCCATCGCAACAACCGGGCGGTGGGAAACCGCGTCCGGGCCGGAGGGGCGCGCATGATAGACAGTTTGACGGTTTTGACAAACAGAGAACGACATCCCCGAATTTAGCCTTCATGCGTATTTTTCAGAGATTTGAGGTCTGGCTGCTGCTTATCGTAGGCGGAATCGCTATTTGGTGGTCGTTTCAAACGGCCCCAAACCCGGCTGAAAACAGCCCAGGAGCCGAAATAAGCGCCGATTCCCCCCTACAACTCCGCCGCTGCACGCTGGAGCGTGACTTTGGCAATGCCCGGCTGGATCTGGAGGTGCGCTACAAGAATGCCAGCCCTCGGCCGCTCTCGATGCAGCCGCCGGACGTGCGTCTGGTCAATGCCGCCGGCAAGGACGTGCCCCCCTTTATTCTCCCGGTGGAACGCCCGCCAAGCATCGAAGCCCAGACCACCGGCGACGTCCGATTGCGCTTCTGGCTGGAAAAAGGCGACCTGGCGGGCCCGCTGACGCTGGAAATCCGCGGGCAGAAGCTGGAAGTCAAAAAAGACAAGGCGCTGGATTTGGAGAAGCTGGAGAACGCCAAGCCGAAGGTGTGGACGAGTGCGGACTGGACGCCTTGACGGCATTCAGGCCTGCAAAACGACCCAAGTCGCACCCCAGGAACCGCTCGCTTCATCGGCGGGCCAGATGAATTGGTGTACCTCGGGGAGTTTTGCGAGCAACTGATGCACGCCGGTGCGGAGGGTGCCGCTGCCTTTGCCGTGGATGATGCGGACTCGGAGGATGCCGAGCTTGCGGCATTCGGCGAAATATTCAGGCAGTAGGCTGCCGATTTCACTGGGGCGGAAGGTGTGAAGATCGAGTTCTGGGCCGATGGGATGCTCCACGACATCGGGGATCGGTTCGTCGGCATCAGAGGGCATGGTGGAAAATGGTTCCAAGGTGTCCCGAGTCCAGCGGCATTCGAATCTGTGCACAGTGCTTGTGATCTGGGCTGAGACGTCTAGCTTGGGCCAAGCGTTTCCAAGGAGTTTCTATTGCGTTCCCAACTACGGTCCTGGTTCCAGCAAGTGCGTGATTTCTCACGTCAGGGCAAGACGTGGCTGCAAACGCTGGCAGCCGAAAGTGAGCTGGACCCCTTTCCGCTCCGTCAGACGCTGAAGGGCTACGACAAAGAAATGTTCAAGGCGGACTCCAGGAGCGGGCTGGACGGTGCGCTGCTGGCCATCCCGCAGGGCATGGCGTTTGCCGTGGTGGCGGGGCTGCCGCTGGCCTACGGCATCACGTGTTCAGCGGTGGCGTGTGTGGTGGGTGCGATGTTGATGAGTTCAAGGCATTCCATCTATGGGCCGACGAATGCCACGGCGTTCATGGTTTCGTCCTACTTCGCCGCATTTCCTAACCTGAACCAGATGGCCTCAATGCCGATGCTGGTGTTCCTCGTGGGTGCGCTGCTGATCTTCGGCGCGTATTTCCGCGTGGCGGACATGGCGCGCTTCATCAGCCGGGCGGTGGTGGTGGCGTATCTAACCGGTGCAGCCTTGCAGATGTTTGCGCATCAGCTCCCGGTGGTGCTTGGCCAGCAGATCGCCGCGCCACCTGGCAAACCGGTGGCGCGAACGCTGGTATCCGATTTGCATGATGTGCTGGGCAATCTCGGAGACATTCACTGGCCGAGTGCGCTGATCTGCGCGCTGGCCCTAGGCTGTTACTATGGCCTCAAACGTTTTGGCAAACGCTTCCCCGCCCTGACGTTGACGCTTGTACTGATGTCACTGATCGCTTTGCTGATGAACAAAGCCGGGCTGCAGGTGGCCACGTATTCAGATCTGTCCTTCACTTGGCGCACATTGCTGCCGCCGTTTCCTGACTTCACCAGCGGCAATGCCTCGGCGCAGTTCAGCCAGCTTTTTGGGCTGGCGCTTTCGCTGGCGTTTGTGGCGATGATGGAAAACTCCGCGATGGCCCGCACGCTGGCCAGCCGTTCAGGGCACAATGTGGATGCCAACCAGGACATGCTGAGCCTGGGCGCGGCTAATCTGGCCAGCGCCTACCTTAGCGGCATGCCCGCCTCCCATTCGCTGACGCGTTCGCTGGCGGCGTATGAGAGCGGAGCGGTTTCGCCTGTGTCTGCCATTGTAAGTGGCGTGGTGTGTTTGGTGGCAGCTTTGACGATCGGCCCGCTGGTGGCCTTCATCCCCAAAGCTGCGCTGGGGGCAATGGTGATCTGTGTGGCCATGGCGCTCATCAACAAGCGGCAAATCCACATCTCCCTGCGTGCGACAGGTGCGGATGCGGTGGTGTTTATTACAACCTTCGTGGCCACGCTGATGGTGCCGCTGCATGTGGCAATCTTCACCGGTGTAGGCATTTCGATCATTCTCTACCTGCATAAGGCCAGCCAGCCCTCGCTGGTGGAGTACGTCTTCAATGAGGAAGGCAATCTGGCCGAAGCACACCAGGGCGGGCGCCAGCATCCGGCCATCTCCATCGTGCATGTGGAAGGTGATTTGTTTTTTGCCTCCGCCGACCTGTTCCGCACGCAGATCCAGGCCTCCTGTACCGACCCCAATCTGCGGATTGTCATTCTGCGGCTCAAGAATGCACGCCACCTCGATGCTACCTGCGCTATGGCGATTGAAGAACTGGTGCGAACGCTGCGTGCCGACGGGCGTGATCTCATCGTCAGCGGCATCTCAAAAGATCTGTATCGTGTGCTGAAAGGTGCTGGCATGGTGGAGGTCATCGGGAAGGACAACCTCTTCGCCGCCAGTCCGTCCAATCCCAATCTTTCCACCCGCAATGCTTTGCGCCGTGCGCAGGAGATTCTGGGCATCAAGGACGCCGACGTGCGTATCTACTACGATCCCTCCAAGTCTCCCCAAGCCCCCGCTTCCTCATGAAATGGTCCTTTCGTCTCTTCACCTTTTCCGGCACGGAGGTTCGTGTTCATGTCACTTTCCTGCTGCTGCTGCTGTTTGTCGCCAGCCAGAGTTTTCTTAGCGGGCAGGGTCTTCCTGCAGCATTTGAATCGACGCTATTCATCACTGTGATGTTCATCTGTGTGGTGCTGCATGAATTTGGCCATGTGATGGCCGCACGGGGCTACGGCATCCGCACGCCGGACATCACGCTGCTGCCCATCGGCGGCGTGGCGCGGCTGGAGCGCATGCCACGCAAGCCCTCCGAGGAGCTGGTGGTGGCAATCAGCGGCCCGATGGTGAATGTGATCATCGCCGCAGCCATTTATCTAGTTTTTGGCATCAGCGCCGCAATCAATCCAGGCTATGACTTTCTCATAACGGGCCATTTCTTCCAGAAGCTCATGGTGTGGAATGTCTTCATGGTATTGTTCAACCTGATCCCCGCGTTTCCCATGGATGGCGGCCGGGTGCTGCGCTCTTTGTTTGCAATGTTCATGGAGTACGGTGTTGCCACACGCCGGGCGGCTTCGATCGGGCAGGGCATCGCCATGATGGTGGCCATCTACATGCTGCTGAACCACAAGATTGATCCGATGATACTGCTGATCTGCTTCTTCATTTTCATGGCCGCAGGTCAGGAGGCAGCCTTGGTCACCCAGCAGGAGGCGACGAAGAATCTGCGTGTACGTGACGCCATGCTCACTGATTACCGCACCCTGGCACCCGACGCCACGCTGCGCGACGGTGTTGCGCTGCTGCTCGCCGGAACGCAGCAGGATTTTCCCGTGCTGGATGCCCATGGCGGCATGCAGGGAATGCTGACGCGCCATGATCTGATCTCGACGCTCGCGGAAAAGGGACCTGGGCAGCCTGTGGTGGATGTGATGCGCCCCTGCCCCGCCTCGACTCAGCCCGCGAGCGAACTGACTCAGGCGCTCGAAATCTTGAATGCCAGCGACTGCACGGCCCTGCCGGTCCTTGATCCCAGCAGCGGTGAACTCGTCGGCCTGCTCACCACCGAAAACGTTGGCGAGGCACTCATGGTACGTGCGGCGTTGATGAAACTGCGAACCTAAAGCTGATTGTCCGTACTCATGTTTCATTGCCAAGCTCTCATTCTACTCGTCACCCTGATGGCTGCATTCGCACTGGCGGATGAAGGCACGGGCACCAAGTCCCTCGCGAATCTGCACGGTGTATGGCGCGCTCTTTTGAATCATGATGGCAGCAAGGTGCTGGTGCAATTGAGGGAAGGAGAGGTCGGGCTTTGGGATGTCGCTTCCGGAAGACCCGTGACGGGCGATATCGGAGCGATGAAGGTGCGGGGAGATGTTCTCATGGCGCCCGGTGCCACACGATTCGCCGCCGGATTTCAAGATGGAACTGTGCGCGTTTTTGACGCCAGCTCTGAAAAGGCGGTTTCACCCGAGCTGAAAGTGGCGCTCTTGGAAAATGGCATGGACCTGATGAAGTTCTCTCCGGATCTCCGCACCCTGGTTGTGTTTGATGCGGATCAGCGGGCGAATGTGTTCGACATCGAATCTGGACGAGAGCTTGCGCTGATCACTCCGACATCTGCACAAGAGGCCAATGACGACTCCATGCGATGCCAGTTCTCAAACGATGGGAAATCCTGCTTCATCCTCGAAGCAGGCGGCACTTTGGTGCGCTACAGCACCTCCGACTGGAAAGCTGCGGGCAAGTCAATGACGCATCCGAACCGGGACGGATACTGGTTTGCATTCGATCTCTCCCGGGACGGAAAGTATGCCATCACCTCCGACGGACCCGGGGAGAACGGGCCGGAGGGGTATCTCCAGCTCTGGGACCTGCAAAAGGAGGAACCCATCGGTGAGGCTTTGAAAGCACAGAACGGATTGAGCGGCTGGTTTCTGCCGGGCGGCAAACGTCTCCTCGTCACACCTTCACTCGGACTGGCCGCAGTCTATGGGCTCCCTGGACTTGGGCGGCTCTTTGACCTGCCACGGCATGATGATGTGGAAGGTCCAAGAGTGACAGGCACACGCGATGGGCAGTGGCTTCTGACCTCGGGCAATGCCATGCTTCATGTGTGTGACGCGCTCACCGGCAAAGTGGAAGGCTTTAACTCCAACAAGGCGCTCGTTTCGAATGTGCTGTTGTCCCCCGATTCCAGGCATTGCTATGTCATGTATGATAACACAGCGTTTTTTCAGGAACGCTATCACGACCATTATGTGATGAAATTGAGCCTGCCCCAACTCAAGACCATGGCCTCCATCCGCATTCTGGATACGCTGGGCAGCATCGAACTTTCTCCCGATGGCTCACGACTGCTGATCATCCAAGGCTGGAATGACCGGGAGCAGGTACGGATCTTCGATGCAGGCACCCTGCAGGAGATCCTGCCACACTGAAGCGTGATGAGCTACTACGCCTGTGGCAGATGCACGGCAGGAAGAGGTGCGACAATGTTCACTGGCCAGGGGGAAAACTTCTCGTAGATGCCGGCACCGAGTTCTTTGCTGCTGGCATAGCCGCGCCGGAACATTTCGAGTTTGGCGTCGATGTTATCGACGTGATGCAGCGCTACTGCCTCCGGCGTCTTTGGCAGAACAGGGGAGCCGAACTCATGGGTGCCATGGTGCGCGGCAATGAGATGCAGCAGGTGCAGGCGCACGATTTCAGAAGCGGGCTCCAGGGAGGTCCATTCAGCAGCAGCAGGATCTTCCAGCAGGTCACGCCACAGTTTGTTTACCAACTCAAGACCGAGTGGAATATGGCCCAGCATTTCAGCGGTGAGATTGTAGGGCATGGTGAAGCCGGACTCCGCATAGGCATTTTCCCAGAGTTTGCCGCAGTCGTGAAACAAGACGCCTGCGATCATCAGGTCTCGGTTCAACTGCGGATACAGGCCTGCAAGCGCCACGGCGCAGCGCATCATCTGCGCCACATGCTCCACCAGACCACCACGGCGGGCATGATGGTTTTTGCGTGCGGCACCGGTGCGGCGGAAGCGCTCGCCGTAGCGTTCAAGAAACACCCGACAGAGCTTCGAGAGACGTGGATCGCGAATGGACTCGATGAAGGCGACGATATCGGAGTAATCGGCCTGCTGACGAGAAGCGAGATCGGGATCTCCCAGCAGCAGCGTGCTGGTTTCGTCTTCGGCGAGCATGCGCATCTGCACCTGCCGTGGTTCGAGACCGTATTTGCCCTCGACCCACTGGCCAGCGAGCTGGATGAAGGTGTTGCGCGCCAGTTTGGAGGCGTCTTGAAAGAGCGGATTGTTGTCAAAGACACGCCAGATGAACGAATCGGCGGCATCGACGAGCTTCACCTCGAAGAACGGGCTACCGGAGCTGGTGGCTTTCTCGATGCGTGATTCGACCTGAAGGTGCAGCCGGTAGGGCTGCGGTGTTGGATTCGCGACCTGCCGCAACTGGGTGATTGTGATGAGATCGAGGTCGTCTGGCAATAGTTCGCTCATGAAGCAGAGTCTTTGGTGTGGCCGGGATTGTTTTGCCAAGGAGTGCCTGTGGTATCGGAAAGCGGGAGGCGGTTTTTGGGTGCGTGACTGGCCGGAATTTTGTCATCTTCGCTGATGAAGAAAAACAGCAGGATGCCGATGACAGGTGCGAAAGTGATGACTAGGAACCAGAGGATGCGCTCGTGGGTTGCAAAGCGTCTGCGGTTAAGCAGGTAGGTGAGAGTCGCGCAGTATATCAAAGCATAAATGACCCAAGCCGCGAACCAGAGCGGTCCAGTGCTGTCGAATTTGATGGAAGGCATGATGCCGCGAATTCAAGCGGCTGCGCCCAGAAAAGCAATAGGTATACCGGTGCTACATCACCGGCTGCCCGATCTCACGCCACGGCCCCTGCTTAAGGACGATGTCCGGCACGAGGGACTGCCAGTTGAGATCGCGGGCGTGGATCATGTTGCGCACTTCGGCACTGGTGTGGAAGAGGAAGTCCTGATTGGGTTCCTCCAGCGCACGTACGCTTTTGGTTTCGATCAGGTAGCGCAGCAGATGTTTTTGCTCGGGCGTTACACGGACGTCGTTCAATCCGAGAATCTGGCCGTTCATTGGGTTGCCCATGGGGTACACATAAACACGCACTTGGTTTTTGAAGAGGCGCCCAAAGGATTCGAGCAGGCCGCCTTCGAGATCCGTGCACCAGCGCTCGTTGAACAGCTCCTGGAAGAGAGGCAGGCCGAGCACAATGCCGATGGGACACTGCGTGTGGCGCGCAAGGTAGCTGCTGACGCGATGGAACTCCGGATAATTCGAAATGAGCACGTTTTTGCCAAGCGCCTGGAGCACGTCTGCACGCGCAAGGAATTCGCTGTCCGGCACCTCGGCCCCACTGGCGAGGAGATTGTGCATGGTGATTTCGAGAATCTCGATGTTGTTGTTGGCGGCATCCCCAAAATCTGCCTGAAAGGCCGCCTGCCCTCGCTCGATCATGTCGAGATTGAGCTTGGTGATGGGATCAAAGCTGCCACGTTTGAGGAAGACCGGCTTTTTATAAAGCACGTCAGAGGCCTGCCAGATTTCACCGTCAGCGCCGAAAAGCGCGGCGTCTGCCAAACCCAGTCGGACGAGTTTCAATGCGACGAGACGATCCTGAAATTCTGAGGCTGCGAAGGCGGGGCCGGTAAAGTCGATCATGTCGATCTCGACGCGCTTGCGTGTGAGATCATCGAGCAGGCTTTGAAGAAAGGTGGAGAGGTCATCCCGCAGATGGAAGGCGGCGTAGATGAGGTTCACCCCCAGTTTTCCAAGAGCATCCGACTGCCGCGCATTGGAGTCGTCCAGCAGACGCATGTGCATCTGGATTTCGCTGCTAGGACCTCCGGGTTCAGTTTGGAAACGCAAGCCGATCCAGCCGTGGCATTCCTCCTTGGTGTCGCGATAGGAGCGGGCGCGCACGGTGTCTGCCAGCGTGAAGAAGGTGGTGGTGGCACCGCGTTTGGGGTTCAGCCGCTCAATCAGCATGGGGTACTCATGATCCAGCATTGCGCACATGCGCTGGCGTGAGACGTAGCGGGAGCACTTGCCGTAGATTTCATCGCTGATGGTCATGTCATAGGCCGACATGCTCTTGGCCACGGTGCCGGAGGCACCGCCTGCGCGGAAGAACCAGTTGGCGATTTCCTGACCGGCGCCGATTTCAGCAAAGGTGCCGTAGATGGTGTGCGCGAGATTGATCTTGAGGGCTTTCTCAAGCGTGCCGGGGCGGTCGTTTACAGAATTCATGAGGGGTGATTTTATGATGCGCATGCCTGACGGCGATGCACGAAGCATTTGAAGGCAGTTCCGGCTCCGTCGGAATCGGTGAGACAGGCTGGCGCAACTTGTGAATGCAGAAATTCGGCCAGGGTCTGCTGGGATGACTGCTCGAGGCCCAATTCACGCAGCCAGGAGGCATAATCGGTGAAATTGATGTCGGCGGTGATGTCCTGGCGGCCAGGATTGGCATAGATGTCGGCTCCGGTGAGTCTTTGATGCAGGAGATAAGCACGCAGCGTGCCGTGTGGCCGCCGATGGTAGAGCCGGGGGAATTCGTCGCCGTAGTCGATGGTGAGCATGGCACCGCTCTTCCAATGCGGTGTCCATTGCTGCAACCAGTCGCGGATGCTGGGGTGAAGCTCACAGCGCTGGCGGTCCGCGAATGTGGTGTGACGCAGCGCGCTGAAATGGGCTGCGTCGAGAGACTGCGGGTGAAGCTGCTCCGGCACCCAGACCTCAAGCCAGCGCTGCTCGGCAGCGCTCCACTGCACGAGGGTGGCGGGGAAGGCATCAAGAAGTTCGTTGTGGTAGATGAACGCGTGGCCTTGCGCAGCGGCGAGTGCGGACTCGATGTCCTGATGCCACGTCACTTTGGTACCCAGTTTCTTTTGCTGCTCCTGCCGCAGCACCGGGGAGGTATCGACGATGTGGAAGGTGAAGCGGCGTCGCGCCCACCAGCCGAGCGACTTGCGCACTGCGTGCATGAGAGAGCCATCGCCTGCACCGATCTCGATGATGTGACACACCTGGGGCTGCAGTCGCGATTCCGCTTTGATCCAGGCTGCGACGGCCCGTCCCAAGGCTGGCGAAAGCGTAGCGGAAGTGGAGAAATCTCCAGCCCTTCCAACAGTGCGAATCTGCCGGGTGTAATAGCCGCGTTCGGGATCGAACAGGGCACGCGCCATGAAGGAGGAGAAGGGCTCAGAAACTGCGGATGATTTCATCGGCGATGATTTCCAAGCCTTCGCGCACAATGTGCTGCGGCTGCGAATAGGTAAGGCGCAGGCATTCGTGCGGATGACGCCAGTCTTTCTCCAGGCCGAAGGCGAAGTAATGCCCGGGGATGACGAGGACTTTGCGTTCTTTGAGCCGAAGATACAATTCTGCGGCAGGGATGGGCAGGCCATTCACCCAGAGCCAGAGGAAGAAGGCCCCTTCCTGGGCATGCAAGGCCCACGGCACGCGATCTCCCAGCGCGGCGGCGAGAACGGATTTGGCGAAGTCGGAGCGCTCGCGGTAAAAGGGGCGAATGACCGAGGGGCCGAGTTTGACGAGGGTGTCGTCTTTGAGCAGCGGCATGAGGAGCGCCTGGCCGAGATTGCCATTCGCCAGCGAGACGATGGCGTTCATGTTAGAGAGCGCCTTCACGATGTGAGGATCGGCAACGATCATGGCCGTGCGCACGCCGGGCAGGCCGACCTTGCTCATGCTGATGCTGAAGATCATGCCCGGCTGCCAATTGGGCTGGAAGCCATTGTGAATGACACCGGGAAAAGGATGCCCATAAGCGTTGTCGATGATGAGCGGGATGCCGTGTGCATCCGCCAGTGCGTGCAGGCTGTCGAACTCGTTTTGCGTGAGGACATTGCCCGTGGGATTCGTGGGGCACGAGACACACATCGCGGCGATGTCGGGCGTGATGCGCAGCTGGTCGAAATCGACGTGATATTTGATCTCGTGAGGAGCGGTTTCGACAATGCGCGGCAGACAGGCGGTGAACTGGCCTGTGCTGAGCGCCTGATTGGCGTAACCAATGTATTCAGGCAGCAGCGGGAACAGGATGCGCTTCTTCGTAGCACCGGTTTGACCGGCGAGAAGATTGAAGAGCAGGAAGAACGCGGACTGCGAGCTGGGCATGACCGCGATGTTTTCATGGGTCACATTCCAGCCGCATTCGCGCTTGAGAAAAGCCGCGAAGGCTTCGCGAAAGAGCGGATTACCACCCGGAGGATCGTAGTTGAGCAAGGTGCGGTCGATGCTGCCGTCATCGAGCATGCCGTGCATGCGCGTGCGCCAGAGCTGCTGCACCTCGGGAATGGCCGCAGGCTGTCCACCGCCGAGCATTCGCATGTCTGGATGGGTGGTGAGCGCGGCTCCGCAGTCATCCATGAGTTCCTGGATGCCGCTGGGGCCCGCAAGGCGCTGGCCGATGTCTGAGAAGGTGGGTTGCATCAAGAGCCGACCGAGGTCTGCACCCAGTCGCGAATGCTGAAATCTGGCGCAGCTTTTTCAATCTGCCAGCGGCCATCCGCATTCAGTCTGACACTGCCGAGCCAGCGCTGATGCCACTCTTCGGGAGAAATCATGCTGAGCTGGTGCCTGCCCGAGACTTCGTAGAGGTGGTAGACCTCGCCACAGACAGGTTCAAAGCCGAAGCTGCTTTCGTAGATGAGTTTGTTCCAGTTGAAGGCATCGATGACCTCCATGTAGCGCTCCTGAATTTCCACCATCTCCTGCTGAAGCACACGCTCGACCCGGGAGACGCCGCGGGATTTGAAGTTGGTCAGATCCTGCGGGATGATTTTGGCAGCCAGGCGCGAAACTGGATACGGCAGGTAATTGCCGCGGGGTTCGGGGGCTTGCAGAGCAGCGTCAATGGGGTCCAAAACAGGGGCGATTTCTTTCATAAAATGGGCTGCGGGGTAGCGGTATGCAACGGCGCTTTGATTTGAAATGCCGCTGCGGGAGACTTAGAATGAGCCATGAATAACGTCTCGAAACTCCTTCAGGCCGCAGTGCTCTCTGGTCTTCTGGCTTCATGCGCCAGCAAAACAATGGACAGTATCCCCACATTGGCAGACCTGAATGCCTACGAGCAAGTGGTCCACGCTAGGTATCAGGTGATGTATGATGAACTTGAGAAGAAGCTGGCCAGCGGTGCGATCAGCAAAGCTGACTATGCGGAGGAAAAGCGCCGGCTGGATTCCAAGGTCGCGGAGAGTGTCAACGACGCGGCATGGAACAAACACTACCTGGCTGAATCAGAGCGTAAATCCGACGGTGTTCCGACTCCGGATCAGCCAGTGGCTTTGGGCTTTGCGTCCTCAGTGGGCGGAGGATTTTACATGCCCTCCTATCAAAATTACGGAGCGGTGACAGGCATGGGAGGTTCGGCTGGCATGGGCAGCATGCGATCTGCCAATGAGCAGATCGGCCAATCCAAGAGCATCCGCAATGATGCCATGTCCTCCGGGGGCACCTACCTTTCCGCGCCGCCGCCCGGCTCCGTTTACGATCAGGGTCCAAGACGTTAAAAAAGACGACGACTGCCTAGTTCGACCTCTCGACAGAGGCATCGCATCCAAAGATAAAGCCCTGTGAGGAGTGATCCCCACAGGGCTTTTGGCGGCGGATTGCTCCGCCACATTGACCTCCCTAGGAGGTCAATGCGTTACTTCTTTTTCGCAGCCTTTTTGGCGACTTTCTTAGCAGGAGCGGCCTTTTTGGCGGCTTTCTTTGCGGGTGCCTTTTTGGCGGCTTTCTTTGCAGCTTTCTTAGCCATGGTGTTTATCCTCTGTTTGTTGTTGGTTGCGTTGTTGTTTTGTTTTGCCGCGGACGCGCTTTTGGCACTTTCACGGACACTTTTTCCTGCGGCAGCCGGAGCGGCGGCACGCTTTTCTTCGATCGCGGCCTGCGCTGCGGCAAGGCGTGCAACCGGGACTCGGAAAGGACTGCAACTCACATACGTGAGGCCTGCACGGTGGCAGAATTTGACGCTCTCAGGATCGCCGCCGTGTTCACCGCAGATGCCCAGTTTGATGTCGGGCTTGGTCTTGCGGCCTTTTTCGATGGCGATATTGATGAGCTGGCCAACACCGGTTTGATCCAGAGTAGCAAAGGGGTTCTTCTTGAAGATTTCGTTCTCCGTGTAGGGCATCAGGAAGCTGCCCATGTCATCACGGCTGATGCCAAGCGCAGTCTGCGTGAGGTCATTGGTGCCGAAGCTGAAGAACTGTGCGGTCTCGGCGATTTCATCTGCCGTGAGAGCTCCACGCGGCACCTCAATCATGGTGCCGACAAGATAGTCGAGCTTAATTTTTTTCTCAGCCATCACTTCTTTTGCCACTTTATGCACGATTTCCACCTGCAGGTCGAGTTCTTTCTTGAAACCGACAAGAGGAATCATCACTTCAGGCTTCACCTTGATCTTCAGCTTGGCCACATCTGCGGCGGCTTCAAAGATTGCGCGGGCCTGCATCTCGGTGATCTCAGGATAAGCGATGCCAAGACGGCAGCCGCGATGTCCGAGCATCGGATTGAACTCATGCAGAGCAGCAATACGTGCGATGACTTTTTCAACCGGCACGCCCATTTTCTTGGCGAGTTCAGTCTGCGCTTTTTCATCATGCGGCACGAACTCGTGAAGCGGAGGATCAAGCAGACGGATGGTGGCAGGAAGTCCTTTGAGCTCCTTGAAGATGCCGGTGAAGTCATCACGCTGATATGGCAGCAACTTGGCGAGCGCCTTTTTGCGATCAGCCACGTTGTCAGCCAGAATCATTTCACGCACGGCGTCAATGCGGTCACCTTCAAAGAACATGTGCTCTGTGCGGGTGAGGCCGATGCCCTGCGCACCGAATGCAATGGCGTTCTGCGTCTGCTCCGGATTGTCGGCGTTCGTGCGAACCTGCATGCGCGTGGCCTTGCCGCACCAGATCATGAGCTGCTGGAAGCTCTTGAATTTTTCAGTGGCCTGAGCGGCCTTGTCGCCACTGATCATGCCAGTGATGATTTCGGAAGGAGCGGTCTTCAGCTCGCCACCGTAAACAATACCACTGGTGCCGTCGATGGAGAGGAAGTCACCTTCTTTGAAGGTCTGCCCTGCAACGGTGACCGTCTTCTTGTCATAATCGATCTCCAGAGCGGCAGCGCCGCAAATGCAAACCTTGCCCATCTGACGAGCGACCAGAGCGGCGTGGGATGAAACACCACCGCGTGCGGTCAGAATGCCTTCAGCAGCGATCATGCCGCGAAGATCTTCAGGGCTGGTTTCGTTGCGGACGAGGAGAACCTTCTCACCTCTTGCTTCAGCAAGAACTGCGCGGTCGGCATTGAGGTAGATCTTGCCGGAGGCTGCGCCAGGGCCGGCTGGAAGGCCAGTAGCGATAGCCTTGGCCTTCTTGACGTCTGCGATGTCGAAGATCGGAGCGAGGAGCTGCTCGAGCTGATCCGCAGGATTGCGCAGCACGGCGGTTTCCCAGTCGATGAGCTTTTCCTTCACCATGTCGATGGAGAACTTCAGAGCGGCGGCGGCGGTACGCTTGCCATTGCGGGTCTGCAGCATGAACAGCTTGCCTTCCTGAATGGTGAACTCGATGTCCTGCACATCCTTGAAATGCTTCTCAAGCTTCTGGCGGACGACGAGCAGTTCTGCATAGGACTTCGGCATCTGCTTCTTGAGCTCAATCACAGGCTCTGGAGTGCGCACGCCGGCGACGACGTCTTCACCTTGGGCATTGATGAGGAACTCACCGTAGAATTCATTGGCACCGTTGGCAGGATTGCGGGTGAATGCCACGCCGGAGCCGGAGGTCGGGCCGGTGTTGCCGAACACCATGGCCTGCACGTTCACAGCAGTGCCCCACTCAGCAGGGATGTTGTACTTGCGGCGATACACGATCGCACGGTCATTCATCCATGAGCCGAAGACAGCGCCAGCGGCGCCACGAAGCTGATCCCATGGATCGCTCGGGAAAGTTTTGCCGGTGCGGTCTTTGACGAGCTGCTTGAAGCGCTTCACCAGTTCTTTCTGGTCATCAGCGGTCAGTTCGCTGTCCACGATGTCCTTGTGATAGACTTCATGCTTGAAGTTTTCGATGACCACTTCAAACGGCTCATGGTCTTCACCTTCGAGCTTCTGCACGCCGAGGACGACGTCACCATACATCTGAACGAAGCGGCGGTAGCAGTCCCAGGCGAATCGTTCATTGTTAGTGGCAGCCGTGAGCGAGAGGACGGTTTGATCATTCAGACCCAGGTTGAGGATGGTGTCCATCATGCCGGGCATGGAGTCACGCGCACCGGAACGCACGGCAACGAGGAGCGGGAAGCCTTTGGCGTCACCGAACTTGTAGCCCATGATTTTTTCCATGCCCTTGACTGCGGCTTCCATCTGCGACTGCAACGAGGACGGATAGGTTTTCTTGTTCTCGTAAAAGTAGGTGCAGACCTCTGTGCTGATGGTGAACCCGGGAGGAACAGGAAGGCCGATGCGGCTCATCTCTGCGAGATTGGCGCCCTTGCCGCCCAACAATGCTTTCATGGAACCATCACCGTCTGATTTTCCTGGTCCGAAAAAGTAAACGTACTTCTTTTTGTCTGCGCTGCCCTTGGATGCTGTCTTTGCCATATGAGATATTTCGAATCGTCTGATGCGATCCGTGGTTGTGTGTGTGTTCAGTGGGGATTGAAGCGCGGATTTAAATCGTTGCAGTATATGATGCAAGCATTAGTTGACAATCAAAGCCCGCGATGAATGCGGCGCATTGTGGCTCACAGTGATCATGGTTCACCTTGTCCGCAGCCGTCGAAGTTGGCGCTTGTTCATGACAAGTATTGACGTGACGACGCAAAAACGATTAAATACTCCAGCGGAACGACGACTATTTTTTGAGCCCGCTGCGTTCCTGGCACCTGTCATATACAAACCCAACCGAAGATCATGAAAATCAAACCTTGTTCCAACTCAATTATACGAGCGGGCTTTACGCTCATCGAACTGCTGGTGGTGATCACCATCATAGCCGTGCTTGCAGGTCTGGTCACATCCCAGGCCACCAAGATGATGGCAGATGGGAGAAAGCTGCAGGTGCAGACCGTTCTCAAAGATTTGCGCATAGCCATCTCAAGCTATCAGGTCGAATACAACCGCTACCCGGTGAATGCCAGCCTGCTCAGCGCCGCATCTTCCGGCGAGGACGTGCCGGCTTTGCAGACGGATGAGAACAGTGGCATTGTCGGAGCTCTGACAACCCTGACATCATCCGCAAGCAGTGGAGCAGGTGGTGGCAGCGGAGCCGTCAACCTGAACCCCAAGAACATCAAATTCATCGACCTCCCGATCGCCAGGAATGGCAAGTTTGGTCTGGTCAACGCCCAGCCTCCCTATCGGCTGGTCGATCTCTGGGGCTCCGTTTATCAGGTGCTGATTGATTCCAATGGCGATCTGCAAGTAAACAATCCAGATTTGGGCAACTCGGATCCCAAAATTTCTGCCAACGTCATCAGCCCACCACCACAAAAGCTTCCTTTAGAAGTCGCGATCTACAGCTGGGGCCAGGACTTGAAGCCCCAGACCCAGGATGACGTTGTGTCCTGGCGCTCCAAGTAAGAACCCGACATCAATTCATTTGAGAGGCGCAGCGGCAAACCGCTGCGCTTTTTTATGCCTTGATCAGGCGCGCTGCGCGAGCAGTTCACCCGCCTTGGCGGGATCGACCCTCTCATAGAAGTCATCCTCGATCATGCAGACCGGGCCAAAACCGCAGCTCGCAAGACACTCGGCAAATTCAATGCTGTACTTGCCATCCGCACTCACGGCGATGGGGTGATGGTGATCGGTGTGAGAACGGTCGATGTTGCCGGCTTTGCAGAGCGCGTCCATCAACTCATAGCTCCCAGCCATGGCACATGAGAGCGTGCGGCACACTCGAATGTGGTACTTGCCGGGGGCGGCTTGACGGAAACCCGGATAAAAGGTGACCACTTCGAGCACTTGAATCGGCTCCAGAGAGAGCTTGGCAGCCACCCAATTCACAGCCTCATCACTGATGAAGCGGAAATGTTCCTGCACCAGATGCAACAGGGGGAGGACGGCGCTGCGCTTGGAAACGGGATAATGCGAGATCGCCTCGTCCATGCGTTTTTCCAATTCGGCTGGAACTTCAAAGGCCATGCGGGGAGTGTCTCGGATGAAAAGGGTTAGGATGAATCAGCGGTCGCATTCGCCCATGACGAAGTCCAGGCTGCCAAGCACTGCAGGAATGTCACTGAGCATGTGGCCGGGGATCAGCTTGGAGATGATGCTGAGATTGAGAAAGGAAGGGGCGCGAATTTTCAAGCGATGAGGGACTCCGCCGCCCGTGCTGTTGATGTAGAAGCCAAGTTCGCCCTTGGGATTTTCGGCGGCAAAATAAACTTCTCCCGCAGGAGCATCGATGCCCTGAGTGGAGATGATGAAGTGGTGGATAAGCTCCTCCATTTTCATCAGCACTTTTTCTTTCTTGGGCAGGAGTCCTTTGGCGTCAGCCACGTTGATCGGACCTTCGGGCAAGGTGGCGAGCACCTGCCTGAGGATGCGCACGCTCTGGCGCATCTCCTCCATGCGCACGAGATATCGATCATAGCAGTCGCCCTTGGTGCCGACAGGCACGTCGAACTCATACTTGTCGTAATCGAGATAGGGATGCGCCTTGCGCAGGTCATGTTCGACGCCCGACCCGCGCAGATTTGGCCCGGTGAGACCGTAGCCGATGGCATCTGCTTTGGAGATCACCCCGATGTCCTGCGTGCGGTCGATGAAAATGCGATTGCGCGAGAGCAGCTTGTCGATCTCATCGATCACGGGTTCCAACTGATCGAGAAAGGTTTTCACAGCACCGACAAAGCCATCCGGCAAATCGCGGATCTGCCCACCCACACGAGTGTAGCTGGTGGTGAAGCGTGCGCCAGTGAGCTGCTCGCACAGATTGTAGATCTTTTCGCGCTCGGTGAAGGTGTAGAGGAAGACGGTCATCGCGCCGACATCCATGGCAAACACCCCGACTCCGAGCATGTGGGCAGAAATGCGGGCCAGCTCGCAGCAGATCACGCGGATGGCGCGGCCACGCTCAGGCACTTCCCAGCCCATGAGCTTTTCCACGGCAAGGGCATAAGCCACGTTATTCGCCAGCGGCGCTAGATAGTCCAACCGGTCCGTGTAAGGCACGAACTGGTTGTAGTGCATGTTTTCAGCGATTTTTTCGTCACCACGATGCAGGAAGCCGACATCAGGATCGCACTTGGTGATGATCTCGCCGTCCAGTTCCAGAATCAGGCGCAGCACGCCATGTGTCGCGGGATGGCTGGGCCCCATGTTGAGCACCAATTTCTCTCCGACAATGTCCGTCGTAGCTTCTTCCACGGCTTCGAGCTGCCGGGCCGCTTTGGCGGCGGTATCCGGGGCCTCGTATTCTCGGGTGACAGTGGGCATGAAAAGCAGGGGGCTGGTAGCGTGCGTGAGGAGTATCTATCTACGCTGCCCAAAGAGCGGCAAGGCGATTTTGTGAAAAATTTCACAAGCGCGGTCAAAACGCCCCCTCTTACTCCTTTTCTGAGGGTAGGGATCGGGGGAGAAACGTGCCTGAAGTTGCCCTCAGGCCCGGTCTGGGACAAACTGATCCCGGACATGCGACACGCCCCATGCTTCAAACAACGCCTGCTTTTCCCAGCTTATGCCGGGGTTTGGCTGGCCGTGTCCGGGTGGGGACTTGCCCAGGGTGCGCCGCCTGCAGACGGTATCCAGGACGATACTCGGGCGCTCACCGCCGAAACCCACAGCGTCATTGCCGAGGAACTCAGACAGTTTTCCCAGGATTTGAAATGCGATGCGTGGATCCAAGCCACCAGTTTCATGCCTACGGGGCTCACCGTCCGCCGACAGGCCCAGGTCACAAGACGTGAATGGAGCGCGACGCGGCCTGCCGTATTGATGACCTACGACCGTGCCACCGACAGCAACGCAATGTCCTTCTCCCCAGATTTTTGGGAACGCTACCCGGCGGCCGAGCTCGTGGAGATCATGCAGGAAACACGCCGCATTCAGGCGGATACGAAACTCGCCCTCGAAGAACGGCTCGCACAGGCCACGCGCTACTGGATTGACCGGCTGCGCAGCATGGAAAGCGTACGGCTGAGGCAGTCGCTCTGGCTCCAACGAGGTGAAAAGCAGTTCGCCATGGCCATTCCAGCTTTGCTCGCAGGAGGTGCCGTGGTCTTTGCCTTGCTCGGGTTCCTTTCTCGGCGGCGCACTTCTCGTGCGGACCGTCGTTTTCTGTTCCCAGAGGTGCAGGTGGGCATGCGCTTCGGTGCAGCCTATGGCGGAGGTGTGACATCTGAGATCAAAACGAATGCCGGGGTCCAATGAGGGCGTGTCATTCGTCCTCTGCCTGCGGCTCGTCCCCCTCTAGCTTGATCCCCATGTCCTCCAGCTTCTTATCCAGATCGACGACGTACTTCCAGGGAAGCTTTTTGCGCTGATACTTGCGGAAAAGCAGATCGCGCAGCTCCAGCCAGCGCTCTGGCGGCGGAGTTTCAAGCGGCATCCACTCCTCGCCATCGGGATGCGCATATCGAAACAGCCATTCGCGCGAGTTCCAGTAGGCGCGGATGTATTGTTTGCGGCCGTCTTCGAGACGTTCATGCCATTCGTGGATTTGGTTTTTGGTCATTGAGAGCGCGCAGGATGCGCTAGTATTGCTCCCATGCAAGCCGCCAGCCCAGGCAGTTCCCCTGCCCTGCCGAAACTCCTGCTCTATCTTTTCGCCGTCATGCTCGGCGGTGCGGTGCTGTCCGCACCGCTTTTTCACTTCGGCAAAGCTGTCCATGGCTGGTTTTCCACCTCTTCATGGCATGACGTAGGTCTGGTGAAGTGGCTGCTCGCAGAAATCGAGCGGGCGCAGTTCACGCGTTATTTCAACCGGGCGGTGCTCGTCTGCGCCGTCGTTTTCATCTGGCCTTTCATGCGCTGGGTGCGGCTGGAGCGCACCCTGCTGCCCGCCTGGCGCCCGTTCAACACAGGGCTTAAACAATGGGCCGTCGGTTTTGTTCTGGCTGCGGGTCTGCTGCTCGCGCTTGGGTTCATTTTTCTCAAAATCGAAGCCTATCAACTGCGCCCCGACCCACGCTGGTGGAAGCTGGGAGAGCCCATCACCGCTGCACTCGGCGCTGGCATCGTGGAGGAGTTTTTCTTCCGTGGCCTGCTGCTGGGTCTGCTGCTGCGGACCATGACGGAGACGAAAGCACTGCTCTCACTCACCTTGGTCTTTGCCCTGGTGCATTTTCTCAAGCCACCGGAAGGCTGGCAGATCAGCGATGCCGACGTCACCTGGAGCAGTGGATTCCTCGTGCTCAGACAAATCGCCGCTGGATTTGGCGATGTGCATTTTCTCCTCGCTGAATTTGCCACGCTCTTCGCCGTTGGCTGGGTGCTGGCCAAAGTACGCATGCAAACGGGGGCCTTGTGGGCCGGAATCGGCCTGCACGGAGGCTGGGTCTTCGGCCTGAAATACTTCAGCGCCCTCACCAACTATACGGAGAATTGGCTGCCATGGATCGGTGCCAATCTAAAAGTCGGGCTCATGCCACTGTGCACCGTCCTGCTCACCGGCTGGATCGCCACCCGTCTGCTGCGCGCGCGATAATTCATTTGCAGCATGAACGTCCACACGGAATCATGCAGGCATGCAACTCCATGCCGGAGTGGCGGAATTGGTAGACGCGCCAGACTTAGGATCTGGTTGGGAAACTAGTGCAGGTTCGAGTCCTGTCTCCGGCACTTGCTAAGGGACAACGATTTTGAAGGAGACCTCGCAAAAGTCGAGGGAACTGACCTTGGCCACTTTTGTGGTACAACTTGCACCATCAATGCATCAGATCTGCGACAGGGTGGCTTCCACGTGCCAGGATTGCAACAACGCCAAGGCATTCCTGTCCGCACAGCACTTTTCGAAATCGTCGGTGCTTCGGCTCTGTCCATCCGAGCCATCTCCGACGCCTAAGGCTCTACTAGCTGCAACTGCTCCACGGCATGTTTTTATGAATAAAGGGCTATGAGGTCATTCCAGAGCACTTCGAGGAAGTCGCCTATGCCAATCAGTGGCGAGGTGCCGATTTCATCCCGTGCAAGGAGAGCGAAGCCCGAGCCTGAACCACCCCAGCGCAGGGAATTGAAGTTGCTGGAAACAAAGATCTGATCCGATGAAGGAGCCAGAATCGAAGATGACGTGCTCAAGGGGAACTGGCTTCCACCGCCCGCAGCACCGCCTGAGATGACGCTCCATTGAGGTCCCGCAAAAAGGACGGTGATGCTGGCCACACCTACTGAGGCTCCGGGTGGTGCAAGACCAGCCGCAGCGCCGAGAGCTGGCAGACCAAAGGAAAGCTGGGTGTTCGTGCTGTGGTAAGGCCCGCCCACGATGGTGTCTTCCATCATGCCGCCATTCCATTCGTCGAATACATCGACATAGAGCACATCAGCGCCCCAGCCGCTGTCAAAGAAGTCGCCGCCGGGGCCGCCGAGCATGATGTCATCGTCTTCCCCACCAGCCAGGATGTCATCACCGTAGCCGGCAAAAATGGAGTCGTCTTGAGACCCGCCATCGATGTAGTCGTTACCACCTTCGCCAAGGATGTAATCTTTGCCGGAACGGCCAAAGATGGTGTCATTGCCGCCGGTGATCTCTTCCAACAAATCGATTCCGCGTGGATACTGGAGGGCGGGCGGCAGTTGATTCCTGAGCGCATAACCTGCGTAGGGGCCGATCAGGAGTTCGAGGCTGTAGTAACCGAAGTCTCCAAGAATGGTGTCATCTCCGCTGCCGGCATCGATGAAGTCATTGGCGGTGCCGCCGAAAATCATGTCGTCCCCACCGTTAGTGAAGATCCTGTCGTCATCACCGATGGCGTGATCGGTGGTGGTCAAGTAGGTGAGGACGCCTGAGTCATTGAAGGTGGCGTAGCCGTTGTCTCCGAGAACCAGATCCACACCGTCGCCGCTGGTGATCAAGTCTTTGCCAAAGCCACCGAAGACGATGTTGTTGCCGTCGCCTACGGTGATGATGTCATCTCCGCCGATGGCAGGGGTGATGGTGGTGACCAAGGTGAGAATACCGGCGGCGTTAAAGACCGCGTGGCCGCTGTCTCCGAGTGCGATGTCGTCACCGCTGCCGGTGGTGATGGAGTCGTTGCCGGTGCCGCCAAAGATGATGTTGTTACCTCCGGCCGCGACGAGGATGTCATCGCCGCCGATGTCGGTGTCCGTGTTGATGACATCGCGCAGGATGCTTTTGCCGCTGGTGGTGTCGAAGGTGGCGTTGCCATTGTCCCCGAGCATCACCCCGCCACCCATGCCGCCAGTCACCTGATCAGCGCCGACGCCGGCGAGGACGATGTTGTAACCGTCGCCGACGTTGATGATGTCGTCCCCGCCGATGGCAGGAGTGATGGTGGTGATGAAGGTGATATTGCCAAGGGCATCAAAGGTGGCGTGCCCGCTGTCGCCAAGGGCGATGTCATCGCCTCCGAGGGTCGTGATGGTGTCGGCAGCGGTGCCGCCAAACACGATGTTGTTGCCGGAGCCGCCATTGATGATGTCGTTACCGCCGATGGCGGTGTCGGTGCTGATGATGTCACGCAGGATGCTGGTGCTGTCGAAGGTGGCGTTGCCATTGTCCCCGAGGATCACGTCGCGGCCGGTGCCGCCGGTCACTTGGTCAGCGCCGACGCCAGCGAGGACGATATTGAAACCGTTGCCGACGTTGATGATGTCATCGCCACCGATGGCAGGGTCGCTGGTAGTGATGAAGGTGAGAACACCCGCAGTGTCGAAGGTCGCGTTGCCGTTGTCTCCCACCACCACATCGCGGCCTTCACCGCCGGTGATCTGATCATTGCCGAAACCGCCGAGGACGAAGTTCTCGCCATCACCCGTCTTGATGACATCGTCTCCACCGATGTCTGGCTCGGTGGTGGTGATGTAGGTCAGAATGCCGACGGTGGTGAAGGTCGCGTTGCCATTGTCGCCAAGAACCACGTCGCGGTCATTACCGCCAGTGACTTGGTCAGCGCCGTAACCGGCGAGTACGACATTGAAGCCGTCCGCCACTTTGATGATGTCATCGCCACCGATGCCGGGCTGCGAGGTGGTGATGTAGGTCAGGACGCCAGCATCGGTGAAGGTCGCGTTGCCGTTGTCGCCGATGACGACGTCGCCATTCACACCGCCCGTGACTTCGTCTGCGCCAAAGCCGCTGAGAACGGTGTTGCTGCCATCACCCACCTTGATGATGTCGTTGCCACCGACCGAAGGGGAGATGGTGGTGATGAACGTCAGGATGCCGGTGGCATTGAAGACGGCGTGGCCGCTGTCACCGAGGATAACGTCATCCCCTGCCCCGCCGGTGACTTGGTCGGCACCGAAGCCTGCGATGATGACATTGAATCCATCGCCAACGCTGATGATATCGTCACCGCCAATGGTGGTGTCGGTGCTGATGATATCACGCACGATGCTGATGCCACTGGAGGGGTCAAAGGTGGCGTTGCCATTGTCACCGATGACAACGTCGGTGTTCACCCCGCCGGTGACGGTGTCATTGCCGGAGCCGCCGAGCACGGTGTTGAACCCTGCGCCGGTTTGGATGATGTCGTCACCGCCGAAGCTGACATCGCTGGTGGTGATGAAGGTGATCAAACCTGTGTCGGTAAAGCTGGCATTGCCATTGTCACCGACAATCACATCCGTGCCTTCCAGGCCGGTCAGGGTGTCAGCACCAGCGCCGCCGAAGACCGTGTTGTTGCCTGCGCCGAAGGTAATCGTGTCATTATCACCGATGGAAGGGCTGGTGGTGGTGATGAAAGTCACCACGCCATCCGTGTTGAAAACGGCATGACCGTTGTCGCCGATGATGACGTCCGTGTTGGCACCGCCGGTGATTTGATCCTTGCCGGCACCACCGATGACGATGTTGTAGCCGTCACCCGCATTGATGGTGTCATCGTCGCCGAGGCTTGGGTCCGTGCTGATGATGTCACGGAGGAGGCTCTGGCCGGCGGTGCTGTCGAAGGTGGCCCTGCCATTGTCACCAATGATGACGTCGTCGGAAATGTCCCCGCCAGCCTGGATGTTGTCCTTGCCGTTGCCACCGATCACAACGTCAGGACCGTTGCCGACGATGATATTGTCATTGGAACTGCCGCCAACTGCAGCGTCCGTGCTTTCGATCAGGGTAAGGACGCCCGTGTTATCAAAAAGAGCGCGGCCATTGTCACCGATCACGATGTCACGTTCAGCCCCCCCGGTGATCTGATCCGCGCCGAGACCGCCGACGATGACATTGAAGCCTTCGGAGCCGGTGATGATGTCATCCGCGCCAACGCTGGTGTCTGTGCTCGTGATCGAGGTAAGGATTCCGTCATTGCTGAAGACGATGCTGCCGATGCCGGAAGGGGTGCCGCCGGAGGTCACAAAGGTGGCGATGCCGTTGTCGCCGAGGATCACATCATCACCACGTCCTGTGGCGATGTCATCCGCACCCGCACCTCCCAGCACGATGGTGCGGCCGTCTGTGGAGCGGATGGTGTCACCGCTGCCGACCGTGGGATCAATGGTCTGGATCGAGACGAGCAGACCGGTGGAGTCAAACTGAGCGGAGGCACCGTCACCGGCCAGGATGCTGAAGCCGGCACCGCTGTTGAGGTTGTCAGCACCTGCGCCGCCGAAGATAATGTTCTTGCCGTTGCCTGCGGTGATGCGGTCAGCCGCGCCGCTGGAAGCATCGGTGCTGGCGACGCTGGAAAGGATGCTCTTGCCACCGACAACGTTGAAATTGGCACGGCCACTGTCGCCGAGAATGATGTTGTTGCCGATGCCGGCGGTGATTTGATCCGCGCCGACGCCACCGAAGATGACATTGGAACCGATGCCGGTGGTGATGATGTCATCGCCGCCGATGTTCGGGTCGCTGGAAATGAGTGAGAGCAGCAGGCCGGAGCTGTTGAAGGTGGCGCTGCCGTTGTCGCCAAGGATGACATCACCGAGGTCATTGACATTGATGATGTCAGCGCCAGAGCCGCCAAAGATCACGTTGTTGCCGCTCGTCCCAGTGATGTTGTCTGCGCCGCCATTGTTCGGGTCCAGCGTGGTGACGGTGCTCAGGACGCTGCTGCCGGTGAAGGTGGCCTTGCCGTTGTCGCCAATGGCGACCGAGTAGCCGACCCCCAGTCTGAGGATGTCCTGACCAGAGCCGCCAAAGATGACGTTGGTGCCGTTTCCTGCGGTAATGGTGTCATTCCCGCCGTTGGACGGGTTGATGGTGGTGATTTCGAGCAGGAAGCCGTCGGCATTGAAGGTGGCCGTGCCTTCATCGCCGATGAGCACACTGTTGCCATTGCCGGCGGTGATGGTGTCGTTGCCGCCGCCGCCAATGATCACGCTGTTGCCGTCGCCAGCGACCAGGATGTCATCGCCGTTGATATCGCCATCGGTGAATTCTTTGAGTTTGCCGTCTTCGTAAAAGGTCGCCTTGCCGTTGTCGCCGCCGATGTTGCTCTTGCCGTTGCCGCCAATGATGGTGTCGTTGCCGCCACCGCCGAGTGCGACATTGAGGCCGTCGCCCAGCGTGATCGTGTCGTCGTCGCCCGTCAGTTCGTCGCTGATGATCTCGATGATTTTGCCGCCGTCGAAGGTCGCGTTGCCGTTGCCGCCCAGCACGATGTTGGTGGCATCGCCGCCTTTGACCGTGTCTTTTCCGGCACCACCGAAGAAGATGCTCGTGCCTTCGCCGCCCACGCTGTCGAAGTAGTCGCTGCCACCCACCGCACCATCGGCGGTCATGCTGGTGACTTTACCGGACCCATCGAACTCCATGGTGCCATTGTCGCCGACCACATAGTTTTCGCCGCCGCCAAAGACGCGGTCGTTGCCCGCGCCGCCAAAGATGAAGTTGGTGCCGGTTGTTGCATAGAAGGTGTCGGCGGAGCCAACAGCGGAGCTCGAAGAAAGCACTCCCGGAGCTGAGGTTCCGCTGCCGTTGACGCCCAGATCGCCCAACATGTAGGCGATACCAGTGCCAGAGTAGAAGGTGTCAGCACCCAGGCCACCAGTAATGAAGTCAGTACCACTGCCTCCATAAAAAATATCATTGCCGTTTCCACCGAGGATGGTGTTGGTGCCCGCATCACCGGAGATGGTGTAGCTGCGTGTGTTATTGTCACTGATCTGGATGAAGTCGTTGCCGTCGCCACCTTTGATGACGTTGGACACGCCCCTGCTGCCGCCGCTGATCATGAAGATGTCATCGCCGCCGCCGCCGTCGAGCTGGAGCTGGGACCTCACCCCATCCTGAATGTAGAGCGTCTCTTTGCCGGAGCCGCCGTTGAGGACGATCTTGCGCACGCCGCGGTATTCGGCCTCGCGGCCATTAAAGCTGACCTTGACGGTCTCGCTGCCGTCGGACTGTGTGCTCACGTTGGTGACCGTGTAGGTGGTGTCCACTACGTTCGAGAGATAGTCGCGCTTGGCACCATTGCCCATGGTGAGATGCAGCTCTCCCGACGGGCCGACGCTGTTGCCATCCGAGAGCCGGTTGCCCTTGCTGTCCATGCCCAGATAGACGGGTTTGGGCTTCTGCAGATAGCCGATGACCCAACCCTTTTCCTTGGTTACTTCATTTTTCCCTTCCTTGCCTTTGGCCGATGCGTTCAGCCTGATCGCGCCGTCGCTGGAATCGTACGACAATCCGAGGCTGATCGAAGCTTCAAAGCCAAAGATGTAAACGGTGCCGGTCACAGTTGCTTCGATAAAGAGCCTGTCTGTCTCTTTGTCGTAGGAGATGGTGGCCGAGATACCGAGCCCGAAGCCAAGGTATTTGGAGCCAATCGTAATTTCACCAGACACTGTGACACGGAACGAACCATCCCACATGATCCAGCCGTCAAACATGACCTCGAGGAAGTCGAAGAATTTGATTGAAGCCCTCAGACTAAAGCCCCACTCGCCGACGCCAAGGATGGCATCCGGCGAGCCTGTGCGCTGAAACGTGCCCCCCACAACCAGTTCCATGGAGGTATCAACAGTGAAGACTTCCAGGATCGACAGCTTGCCCGTCAGTTTGACACGAACGCTCTTGGCGGTGAGTTCATAATTTCCAAAGGACACTGATTCATCAGTCGTGTTGATGTAGAGCTTACCGCTGGCGGTGATTTTGATCACGCCGCCGGCAATTGAGGTTCTCACGTTGATGTCGGTCGCAAAGACGAAGCCCTTGTCGCTGATGATGACAAGCAGGTCGATGCGGGCATCGATCAGGCCACCTGCAAGGAGAATCCCGGCGGTGCCTTTCAATTGGAACTTGCCTTCGGAGAACTGGATGTCCACCTCCGCATCCGCTTCGAGCACCTCGGCAAAGGTTAGCGTGCCTTTCACCTTGATGCGGACGCCTTGTTCGACGTCGAGAGAGCTGCCATCGAGAAAGGTCACCGTGCGTTTTTCACCGAGGGTGTTGACGGCAAACATGAAGCTGGCGTCAAACTTGAGGCCGATTGCCTTGCCAAATTCGCCCGTGTCCACGGTGAGCGCGAACGCGCCGACGATGCCTTTGGAGTTGATCTCAATGAAGCCATTGGCCAACACGTCGCCCAACGGCCCAAGATTGAGCGTGGCGCTGACGCCGAGCTGGAACTTCTCAGTGGTGATCAGGATGCCGAAGCGGCCTTTGAAAACGAAGGAATCCAGAATGTTCACCTCGCCCATGCCGCGGATCATGACATACGCTCCAGCATCTTCATTACCGTCGCCCGTCAATTTAGGAGCACCGCCTGGGATGGTGACCTGGCGATAAGTCTTCCCATCTCTGCTGACGGTTTTTTCGACGCTTTTGTTTTCTTCATCCACGATGGTCGGCATCGTGAAGGTGGGGTCATTGACTTCGCCGAGGTCGAAGTTCACGTCCTCGCCAAAGGTATTGGTCATGAACAAGAAGCCGCCGGAAATTTCCACTCCAGGCAGGAAGCTAGAGTCAAGGGTGACGGCGATCATCGCCGCAAAGCCACCCTTGCCGGAAGGAAGCGCTCCCACATAGATGGCCGCGTTGGCCTTGAAGACAAAGAGGGGGGTATCAGCACCTATTTTCAATTCGCCCTCGATAATGATCCTTGAGCCCACAGGGTCGGTGGAGATGCCTATGATCACGGCTCCCTCGATGCGGAAGAGCTCCTTCCCAGCGACACGGAAGCTCACGGAGGCCTTGGCTCTAAACTCAACGAGAGACTTGGCAATGGTAATGTTCTGCGCGGCCCCGTTCCCTGGGATGATCAAGTTGATGGTGTGGGCTTCCGTGTCCGTGTTCAGCACGATGATCCCAGTTGCACTGAGATAGACACCAAAGGCTTCCAGCGGATCACCGCTGCCGGTCTTTCTCGTCGCCAGCAGACCGCCATACGCATAAAACTTTCCAGGTTCGTAAACCACGTTCAAGTCACCGGCTACAAGGAACTTGTTGACGATGAGGTAGGTCATCTCACCGGAAACGTTGATGCGGAGCTTGGTGGGGGTCAGGCTGATGTAGAACTGACCGCTGACTTCCGAGTCGATCAGGTTCAGCGTGCCTTTGCCACGCAGCATGAAGTATGGCGCATCCGCCTCGAAGCCACCCTGCAAACGCGGCGCGCCGCCGGAGATCGACACCGTGCGCGATGTCACTGTCGTGGTCATCTGATTGCCGTTGGCATCCAGCCGGGGCGTGCCGTCGGAATTGCGCAGCAAAGAGGTTTGCTGAACGGTCCTTTCCATGGACTGGCCATTTTGGTCAGTGATGGTCGGGAAAGCCGGATTCACATTCGGAATGTTAAACACGACTTCTTTACCGAAAGTGTTTGTCTGCACCAGCACCACTGCGTCAATGCCAAACGGTCCAAGCATGGCTTTGAGCGAAACCTTGAACATGGCCGCAAAGCCAAACTTGCCGTCAATGACGCCAGCATAAACAAGGGCCGTCGTGTCAAAGCTCAGGAACGGGTCACCGGGATCGCCGATCATGAGTTTGCCCACCAAAATCAGGCTGAAGCCCTCACTGCCGATGGTCATCGAGAGGGCGGCATGCATGCGGAAGAACTCGGTGGAACTGCCGTCGGTGTTAATGACAGAGAAGGTGGCCAGCACCGTCGCCACCACATTGAGCGACTCGGGCGCGGCCGTCACATGAAGGGCCAGATAGTCCTCCGAGTCATACTCCACCGTGATCTTCCGCGCATTCTTAGTGGCCGACGTCGTGTCATTGATGTCACGCAACGTGATGATTGAATTGTAGGGATCAAAGTCGTAGTCCGTGCCTTCCACCAGCGTGGTGCTGCCTTCCTTCACGGTGAGTGATCCACCCGCAAGACGCGAGTGGCTCATGTAGAGCGTTGGGGAGTCGCCTTTGGCCAGGTCAAAGATGTCGGTGGTGCGTGCCTGTTTGGTCGCAGGAAGCTGCATGTCCAGCACCTTCTCTTCCTTGGTGGTGTTGATGGTGATGGTGATCTGCGCCTGGATCTTGATGCCGTATTGCTCCAGCTTCCGCAGTCCGTCACCGCTGGCGAGCTTCAACGCGCCCCAGATGGCAAAAGGCTCATACTGGACGACCAGACGACCTGCCGCAGCCCCGAGCACGCCCAGAATGCTGACCTCCAATTTCGCCGAGACATCAATCGTGAACTGCGTGGACGTGAAGGTCAGCGTCAACTGGCCGGAGAGCTGCACGAACAGCGTGTTGTCCAGAACATCCGCACGCAGTCCGCCAGCGATCAGAATTTGGAACCCGTCGGCCTCAGGCGTTACGGAAGCCGGGTTGGCAATCGGATTGCCGTCTGCATCGATCCCATAAAAATCCTTGAAGCTGTAATCGACGGCAATTTTGTCACCCTCGTTGGGCGCGGTCGTCAGAGTGATCGTGTTGCCAGTTAGCTTGTATTCGCTCGTGGCAAGGGGACGGGTGCCCACGATGACGGTGAAATCGGCACCGCTCGTCACGGGTGTGTTCTGCAGCATGAGCGTGCTGCTGGTGCTGGCATTCCATGTGAAGGTGTCACGTGTTGTTTTGGTGACGAAATACTTGTCCTGCAGGTCGGCAGCGGCCAGTCGCTTGCCGGTGCTATCCACCAGACCAATGTCTAGCAGACCATACAAGCTGATGCCGCCAAGATTGCGAAGAGGAGAGCCGGGATCGTCAAACAGGAAGAGGAACCTAGCAGAGCCGCTCGCGACCTGGGTGAGGTCCGCGTAGAAATAGGCGTCCATCGTCTTCGTGTTATTGAAGGTGGCCGTGCCGGTAAGCAGGATTTTGCCGGTGATGTCAATGGAAAGGTCCACATCCGCACGGAAAACGAACTTGGAGGTGTAGCTGGTGTACAAGGTCGCACCCGCATGAATGACGATGTTCTTGGCCAGATCGTCAAAGCTCACGGTGTTGCCGCCGCCATTCTTGATGATCGTGGCGATCTGCCTCCTGAGGCTGTTCTCCCACGCACTGGATGTCATGTCCGTGGGGTTGTTCGCCAGCTTGAGGGCGCGCAGCGCGAAGGCACTGGCCTGGGCATCGATTTTGTAAACACCCGTGGTCGGATCAATGATCTTTTCCCCCTGTGAATTCAATTCGTAAACCGTGGGGTCAGAAATCTTGGCACCAAAATCAACACCACCCCGCAGGTTGTCGAGCGTTAGACCTGAGGCGGCATCGACCACAATGGGAATACTCGCGCTAATAAAGAACGACAGCGGTCCGAAGTCTGAGAAGCCCAGGCGCATGTCCACCTTGCCAATACCCGCGAGGGTGATCCCGCCCTGAATGCCGCCGTAGAAGAAGCGACGGGCCACCGGGGTGCTGGAGCCGGATTCAATGATGTTGTAGTCCGCATCTAGCTTGACCACACCCATCACCAACGAGGCACTGATCTGGCCGCCAAACGCCTCGCCTGAGATGCCCACATTGAAGGAGTCGATGCTGAGGATCGCAAATTCTCCGGCGGCAAGCTTCTCCACATCAATGGTCAGCCCCTTGAATCCGCCGGTCACGGACACACCCGACATGCCCTTGATGGTGGCGACATCGGCATCGAGCACGATGAGGAACTTGGACGGATTCTTGGTGAAGTTGTCGTCCTCCCAACGCAGCGTCACGCGCAGGTTCTTGAGAGGCATCCACTCGGGCGTTTTAAAGGTGGAGGCAGCATCGGTATCTCCTCCCAAAGTAAGCGTGATGGCGAAGTTCGGACCCGCGACGAAGTCACCATTCCCCATGATGGAGAAGTCTTCCGCGCCACCACCGATGGCCAGCGGACCTGCATTGACGAAAGCCTCCGCGCTGCCGAAATAGAACATGACCGCATCATCCGCAGCACTCGGATTGTAGATGAAGTCTTTGGCCTTGAGGACCAGGAAGCCGCCGAGGTTCAGCTCGAATTGGTCGATCTTGAGCTGGAAGTTGCCGGTGTTCACGCCGGAGGGCGCAAAATTGTTTGCCGGATCAAGCAGCACATCCATGTCGAAGCTGCCGGCAATGCCGAACTTGTCCGCATCATTGCCATCCGTAATTTTGGCACCTGTTCCGCCCGGGCTGAGCAGAGAGGCTTTTTCAACGCCAATGGTCACCTTCAGTTTCAGGACAATTTTGCCATCTTTGAAGCTCACACCAAAATCCGTGAAGGTGACATCCGGATTGGTGAGCGTGAGCGGCCCGAGGGTGATGGACTTCGGCGGGCTGCTCGGCGTGGATGATGATGATGCGGCTGGCGCAGAGGGTGCTCCTGGAGCGGCGGGAGGCGGCGGTGTGTAGCCCGGCTGCCTGTCTGGAAGAATATCGAAGGTGGTGGGAACAAGGCTGTCGAGCTTGAAGCCATCCGGACCACCGTAGTGGAACATACCGTCACCAGCGACGGTGACCATCACTCGGCCATCCACCTTAAGGCTGATGCCCAGGCCGGTGAAGCCCACATTGGTCTGCGTCGTTCCGGCAGACTTGCTGCGGGTGATGTTGAAGGAACCGAACAACGTGACCACCTCACCGAGCTTGATTTCACCACCGGTGATGATGACCTGCTGCACGCCGTCTGCATAGGTCACGCCGCCAAGAGTGACCGAGGAGCCGAAGGACTTGTAAGTGACGGAGGCCGCAGTGAGCTTGAAGATCAGCGGATCGCCGAATTCCAGGCTGGCATTCGTAATCCTGGTGATGCTTTCGCCATTGGGGCCGTTCGGCTGACTGGCGTAGCTGCCCTTGATGGTGATGTCACCGATCTTGATGATCGCATCGGACATGGCGACGGTGTTGAACGGCGTACCATTCCTCGCCACTTCGCTCGCACCGAAGACCACGGGCAGCTGAACCGCGAGCACCGGCACCAGCTCGTTCACGGCAAAGGTCGTCGTGTTGCGGCGGAAAGTCACGGTGGCCTGGGCGCTCAAAGATCCGCCGGTTTTCAGATAACCCGTGGTGGATGCTTCCAAAGCGTAGCCGAGCGAGGTGCTGTTGGAAGTCTTGCGGAACAGCACCAGTCCGAGGGTGCCGTCAGTGAGGCCGTATTTGTCTCCATCTCCCAATCCTGTGACGTTGGCCGCGCCAATCTTGATTTTCGTAGTGTCGGTGGCGCTGTCCGTGGTTTTCGAGAAACCGAAATCACCCGACAGAGTGAGGAAGCCAGCAATGGTGATCGACGCACTGCCACCAATGGCAAGATAAGGATTGGCCACCGTGCCACCGGCCACCTTCAGCGGAGCGCTGAGAGAGCCCACGGTCATCGTCGTGTCGATCGCGGCTCCCGTGGTGTTGTAACCGACCGCCAGCGTTGTGATCGTAAAGCTGAGCACGCTGGACATGTCCACCGGGATCGTCAGTACCGGCGTGCCGCTGGCCTGCAGTGCCATCGTACCGTCTGACTTCATCAGCATCGCCAGCGTAGCGCCCGTGAGGCCCACGCTGAATCCGGCGCCCGACATGATCGCGCTCGCATTGGTGGCGACGGTCACGATGTCACTGCCAGATTTTTTGAAGCCGAAGTTGCCGCTGAGCGTGACGAAGTTCGAAATCGTAGCGTTCAGACCGGTAGCGGTCACCGCCGTCGTGTTCGCGGCCACATTCACCGTGGCAGTGATGCCGCCGACGTTGAGGGTGGTGTTCACCGCGCTGGCGGTATTATTATAGGCAACACTGACACTCGTCGCTGTCACCGTGGCAAAATCAACCGGCAGCACAAGGCGTGGCGCACCACTGGCCTGGAGAATCGTGCCGCCGCCATCCTTGATGATGAGGCCCAGAGTGGCGTTGGTCACACCAACTTCCGTGCTACCCACCTTCAGCGTCGCGCTGGCACCCGAGGCGGCGATGACCATGTCATTGCCGCTCTTCTGGAAGCCGAAGTTGCCTTTCACCGTGACGAAGTCGAGCAGCGTGGCTTCAAAGCCGGTGACGGTGACCGAAGTGGTGTTGTTGGCCACAACGATCGGTGCGGTGATGCTGCCGATGACCACACTGGTGTTCACATCCGCGCCGGTGTTGTTGTAGCTGACGGTGACACTCGTGGCGGAAATACCGTCGAAGTTGCCAGGCAGCACCAAGCGCGGCGTGCCACTGGCCTGCAACGCGATCTTGCCAGCGCTGGTCACCACCATGCCGAGCGTCGCACTCGTGACACCCACTTCGAAAGAACCAACCGTCAGCGTTGCGCTGGCTCCGCTCACCGCCACCGACATGTCATTGCCGGATTTTTTGAAGCCGAAGTCACCCTTCAATGTGACAAAGTTTGCGATTGAGGCCTGGAAGCCGACCATTGTCATGGCAACCGTATTGTTATCCACGACAATCGGTGCGCTCACCGCCCCCACTGCCACCGTGGTGTTCACATTCGCTCCTGTGTTGTTGAAGGCGATGACTGCAGATGTCGCGGACACACTCGCGAAGGCACTCCCGAGATTGAAGTTCAACGGGCCACTGCCCTGAAGCGCGATCTTGCCGTCTGACTTGATGATCATTCCCAGCGTCGCTCCTACCACCCCCACCGAGAGGCTGCTGGCGAGCAGTGTCGCTGCCGCATTCTGCGCCACCACGATGATGTCTCCACCGGTGGACTTCTTGAAGCCGAAATCGCCCGTAAGGGTGACGAA
Organism: Verrucomicrobiaceae bacterium; assembly: GCA_027490195.1. Classification (GTDB taxonomy): domain Bacteria; phylum Verrucomicrobiota; class Verrucomicrobiia; order Verrucomicrobiales; family Verrucomicrobiaceae; genus Prosthecobacter. The sequence goes on from JAIXYN010000008.1 coordinate 126,233, forward strand.
GTTGACGATGGTGGCGATGAAGCCGGTCGTGGAGATCGCAGTGACACCATCGGCGACATCGATAGCGGCTGTCGCGGTGCCCACCGTGACGCTCGTGTTCACAGCCGCGCCGGTGTTGTTGTATTTCACCACAACGCTGGTGGCGCTCGCGCTGGCGAAGCTGCTGCCTAGGCTCATCGCGAAGGCGCCTGATGCATCGAGGGCGATCTTGCCGTTCGACTGGAGGAGCAGTCCAATGGTGGCGTTGCTCACACCGATCTCGATGCCCGCTCCAGCAGTCAGCTTGGCGCTCGCTCCCGTGCCTGCCAGCACGATGTCACCACCGCTGGTCTTCCTAAACCCAAAATTGCCGCTGATGGTGACGAACTCGCTGATCGTCGCCACCAAGCCTGTGGCAGTGATCGCCGTGGTGTTGTTCGCCACATTGATCGTAGCTGACACGGCACCGGCAGTCAGCGTGGTGTTCACGTCAGCGCCGGTGTTGTTGTAAGCCACCGTCACCGCCGTGGCGGAGACGCTGGCAAAACCGGTGCCCAGCTTCATATCCTGTAGGCCGGTGGCCTGCATGGCGATCTTGCCATCCGCCTTGAGGATCATGCCGATCGTCGCTCCCGTGACACCGATGCTCTGGCTACCGGATGCCAGCGTGGCACCTGCGTTGTTCGCGATCACGTTGATGTCGCCGCCAGGAGTCTGCTGGAAACCGAAATCACCGGTGAGGGTCACGAACTGATTGATCGTCGCATTCAGGCCCGTGGCGGTGACCTCTGTGATGCCTGCCTTGGCTTTCAAGCTCTGCGTGATGGAGCCCACGGTGAAGGTGCGATCCTGATCGACGCCAGTGTTGTTGAAGTTCAGTCCCGCTCTGGTAGCGCTGACACCCACCAAGCCTCCGCCGAGACTGGCCTGCAAAGCACCGGAACCGCTCACGGCGATGGTCGGCTTGGAGGTCAGGGTGGCTCCTTTTTTGATGACCATGGCCATCGTGCCGTTGCTGATGCCGAGATCAAAGACACTCGAAGGTGTGGTCGGCAACAGCTTCGCTCGCACATTTTGGCCGACGCCGATGATCTCGGAACGATTCGCAGCGAGCGCGAATCCGAAGTCGCCTTTGAAGTCGACGACGTTGTTAAGGATGGCGTAGAAGCCTTTGATGTTCATCTCCGCCAGGCCCTTCTCCACCTGCACGCCCTTAGCATTGCCATTCACGTCCTTGGCGCTGCCATTCACATCCACACCCGTATTATTAAACTTCACCGAAACTTCCTGGGCGCCGATGCTGCCGATGTCAGCGAGCCCTATGTCGAAGCTTGGCAGGCCATGGATGTCGAGGGCGAACTTGCCGAAGCCGTCGATGAGCATGCCAAAGTCGGCATTGAACGTGCCGAGGCTGAAGCCAGGAATCGACAGGTTGATCCCCATGTTGATGCCAGCGATGCTGAAGCCACCGAGGCCGAAGTCGCCGAGGTTTGGCAGACTTGGCAGAGACGGCAATGAAGGCAGGCTACCGAAATTGAACTCAGGGAAGTCCGGCAGATTCACGGTCGGCCAGGCTGGCAGACCGGGCAGGCCCGGCAAGGTCGGCAGACTCACACCGCCGAAGTCGGGGATCGTCGGTAGATTGATATTTGGCAGGCTCGGATCCCAAGTTGGCAGGCTGGGGAAACCCGGCAGGTTGAAGTCGCCGAGGGTGAGCCTCTTGAAGCTGAGGTCGCCAAAGATGTCGATGAAGTCGAGGATCTGCGCGCGGAAGTTGAAGGCGCTGACCGAGATGGTGCTCCTCTTAACATTGATGGCCTGGGTGAGGCTGCCGACGGTAACCGTGGTGTTCACATCCACGCCGGTGTTGTTAAACTCAACCTTGACCCTGTCCGCCGTGACAGAACCCACCGTGAAGCTGCCGGAACCCAAATTCATCACCAGCCCGCCCTCGGCCTGCAGCACCACACGGTTGAATGAGTTGATGATCATCCCCAGCTTGCCGTTGGTGATGCCGACTGCCAGAACACTGCCGACCGCGAGCTTCGCATCCACATTTTGCCCGAGCACGATCAGGCCAGCGCTGGTCTTCTTGAAGCCGAGGTCGCCGGTAATGTTCACGAAGTTGTTGATCGTCGAGTTGAACCCGGCGGCTGAGACCTCGCTGACATTGTTCTGCGCATTGAGCGAAGCATTGATGGAGCCGATGGTCAACGTGCGCGCCACATTGGCACCGGTGTTGTTGTACTTGATGGTGACACTCGTTGCGCTCGCGCTGCCGAAGCTCGGGCCAAGGTTAATGTCTGCCGCGCCGCTGCCGTCGATGGCCAGGGTGCCGTCACTCTTGAGCAGCAGGCCGATCGTCCCATTGCTCAGCCCGGAACGCACGACGCTGCTGACGCTCATGCTCGCAGCCGCACCGGTGGCCGCAGCGAGGAGGTCGCTGCCGCTCTTTTGGAAACCGAAGTTTCCGGAGAGCGTGACGAAGTCCGTGATGCTGGCCGTGAAACCCGTGACAGTGACTGTACTATAAGGAGAGGCGGCGGAACCAGTCTGCAGGTTGAGCACCTGGCTGACACCACTGCCGGTCAGGGTCTGGCTGACGGCGGCTCCTGTCGTGTTGTACTCCACCGCAATGCTAGTGGCGCTCGGTATGCCAAAGGTGGTCGGCAGCGTCAGCACCGGAGTGCCCGAGGCGCTGAGGGCGATGCCGCCGGTGGATTTGAGCAGCAGGCCCAAGGTGGCGCTGGTCACTCCGACGCTGGCGACGGAGGTGGTCAAAAGCGCGCTGGCGTTGTTGGCCACGATTTCGAGGTCACCCGCGCTCTTCTTAAAGCTGAAGTTTCCGGTGAGGGTGGCGAAGCCATTCACATCGACACTCAGACCGGTCCCGGCAAGAGACTGCACTCCGGCGGCGATCACGGGCATGTTTACTGAGATGCCGCTGACAGTGACTGTCTGAATCGTGGTGGCCGAGGCGGTGGTGTTTTCGGTCAGGGTGACCGTTCCAGAGGCATTGACGAAACTTGACCCCGCCGTGATGGCGAACTGTCCGGTTCCATAGACGACCCGGGTGCCATTTGAGTTGAGCTGCACCGCGATATTGGCAGCGCTGATGCCCACCGAGGCAGTGCCAGCTGTAAGCAGGGCGCTGGCGTTTTGCGCGACCAGGGTGATCACTCCGCCGGTTTTCTGAACTCCGAAGATCCCGCTCAGAGTGGCGAATCCGCTGATGGAAAGATCGAGGCTGGCTGAGACCCCCGGCGGGTTGACGAAGTAATCGTTGAAGATTTTGCCCAGCGCGTCGCGGGCGGATTGGAGACCGGCGGAGATTTGCAGGCCGAGCGTGCCAACGGCGCTGCCTGGCAGCTCCTTCACCACCAGCTGCAGCTTGCTGGCCGTTTGGACGATCTCAAAATACAGACCGCCATTATTAAAGAGGCCGGTCGCATTGGAGAAAGCTCCGGTCACGCTGCCCGCCGTCAAAAGGTCAAAAGTCTGGCCGGCGGAAATATTGAAGCCGCTGCTGACACTGACGGCCAACGTTCCATTCAAGGCTGCGGTTCCAGAAACCGTCAGGGAGGTATAATTGGTACCTCCGATTCCGACGGTGACTGTCGAACCGATTGTCACAGTGGTCGTGTCGCCGCTGCTGAGAGTCACGCTTGTTAGCGAATCGAGCAGAGTATTATAAGAAGCCATCGCCCCGTCGGCAAACGGGACACCCACATCGATGGTACCCGTTTGATACTCCAAGCGCCAGTCACCACCCAGATTGGCAGTTCCTGTCGCGTTTGTTGAGGCGGCAATATCAGCACCCGTAACCTGAGCGAGGCGTGAAACGAATTGTGCACCTTTGTCACTTTCAGCCACATCACAGCCATACAGCAAAATGTCGCCTCCCATTTTGAGTGAGTCACCCCATGAGGCAATGCTTTGCTGGTTTTCGGTCAGCTTGGAGTCGTTGAGGACCAAGTTGCCCAACCGCAGCGCGCCGTCTCCGCCATGCGCCAAAATGTGGATCGCGTCCAGATTGTGGAAGGACTTCAGCAGCTCGGTGATTTGCTGGATGCCATTGGACTGTGTGTCCAAAAAGACCACCTGCACATGGCTATTTCCACTTTGCAGCCCTTCGATCAGGGGGCTAAAACCGCTCACGGCGCCATCAATGATGATAAGCTGCGCGGGCACGTACATCGAACCGGATGTGGCACCCGTTCCGTTGTTTTGATAAATCGTTGTATTTGAACCGTTTGTTACATCAGAGGAGGAAGCTGGAGTGGCCGGCGGTCCGTTGGCTGCGTGGAGCGTGTCCACCAGTTCATTCGTCATGGTGTTGCTGGCTGGCACTGCTTTGGAAACTGTTAATCCCGCCTCAAGGGAGGTAGGAAGAAGGGGTTCGACGGCTGGTTTATCGGATTTATCCGCGACTTTGACCGTGGTAACTTCAGCCGACTTGGCGGCGTTTTCGGGAGTCAGCGGCTGCTGCTCGGGCTCTTCAGCGGCAGGAAGTGCTTCCGTTTGGCCGAAGACCGAATGTGTCATAGCGGCACTCGGAGTGGCTGTAATGTCCGCATTCAGTGAGGTGCTGCCGGGGATCATCAGGACCACCTGATCCGCCGAAGCGGTAGGTGACGGCGGTGGTGAAACCATGTCCACGACCGGCTGCGGCAGGTCCATCGGCGCACCCGAAAGAAGGATGCGCGGTTCCATCATCTCCAATACAAAATCACCACCCGCGTGCCGATGGGCACGGGAGAGTGATTTGGATTGGGTAAGAAGCATGGAAATGATGAGTGAACTGAGCGGAAAATCTGGCGCAGAGAGTCACGATTTTTTGAAATCAGACCACCGCATTCCTATATCCACAGGATTATGGATTCGATGTTACCGCATTTTTTATGCCATTTTCATTTCCCACGGTGAAACCCAGTGAGCGGCGGATCTCTTCCTCACTCATTATAATACCGCGGCGGCGGCGCACGGCCTGTCGGCGGGCAGTCGATTGGGTCCAGCGGAGTAGTCCCTGGCCAAGTTTTTGGGCTAGCCAGGGGACCGAAAATGAACGCCTCCACAGCGCCAAAATGCCCCCCGGGACGAACCGTTTCAGCACTGCGTCATCCACACTATAATAAGAGATCACTCCGCCGGGGTCCCCCTGACGGGCAGCTCGTCCGAACAGCTGACGGTCCACTCGAGGGCTCTCGTTGACCTCCGTGGCCACCACATGCAGCCCCCCCAAATTCGCCACGCCCGTCCCCAATCGGATGTCCGTGCCACGTCCCGCCATGCCGGTGGCGATGATGATTTGCCCCTCCTGGCCAGCCTGGGAAACGATGGCCGCCTCCTCCCGGTGACGCCGCGCATTGAGCACCTGCCCGCCCGGCAGACCGTGATTGTGGAGCAGGTCGGCAATGGTTTCACTGCTCTCAACTGTGTGGGTGCCGATGAGCAGGGGCTGCCCCCGAGCATGACGAATCTTGACCTCATGCAAAAGCGCCGCATCACGCAATTCTTGACTGGGGAAGAAGTTCACCCCCGCATAATGGCGCTGACATGGCAGGTGGCGGGGGATGGAAACGAAGGGCGCGGAGTAGGTGTGCCAGATCTCCGCCGCCGCCTCACGCAGGGTTCCTGAGGCTCCGGCAAGGCGCAGGTACTTGCGGAAAAAGGCCTGGAAGGAGGTGCGGGCCAGCGTCTCGGATGGACCCGAAATCTCTAGCCCCTCCTTGGCCTCAATGACCTGGTGCAGCCCCTGCCGCCAGGTGCGCATGGGCATAGGCCGGCCAGTAGCGGGGTCCACGATGACCACCTTGCCGTCGTCGATAACGTACTGCTTGTCCCGCAGGAAAAATTCACGTGCCTCAAGGCCGAGACCCACCAGCTCAATGCGGCGGCGCTCACTCGCCCAGAGGCCGGTCCGATGTAGGGCTAGTTCCCCATGCACCCGTGCCAGACCAGGGGGAAGCAGCTCGATGGTTCGAGACTCGGCATCCACCCGGTAATCGACCGCCGGGTCCAGCATTCGCACCAAATCCCAGACGGCATGCACGGCGGCAGCGATCTCCCCCGCATCCTGAAGGCGGCTGATGATGAGAGGGGTGACAGCCTCATCGATCAAAGCGTGGTCCGCTTCATCAATGAGCGCGCAGTGTAGCCCTCTCTGGACGGGTGCCGAATTCGACAACCTCTCGGTCAGCAGGCCAAACAGACGAGCGGAAGACTGCCTGACCGTGCCATGGGTCCCTATCCGCAGGCGGTCGCGGAGGTAATCCGCCGCCACCTCCTTGGCCGTGGTGTAAGTCACACCGCAGGCATACCCCGCCCGCCGGGCCGTATCGTCATGTTCGGAAAGCACGGCCCCCACCGTCAGCCCGGCTCGGTCGTAGTAGGGGCGCAGTTGCCGGGCATCACGCTCCGCGAGATAATCATTGGCGGTGATCACATGGCAGGGCACGCCACCCAGAGCCTGAAACGCCGCCGCCAGGCCGATGGCCAGGGTCTTCCCTTCCCCGGTGTCCACCTCGGCAAAAAAGCCCTCAACCAAAGCGATGGCGGCCATCAGCTGCACCTCATAGGCACGCAAGCCCAACTCCCGGTGAGCCATGACCGCTAGAATGGCCAGCCCCTCATGGCACAAGAGCTGCCAGTGCTGCGGTCGTCTCCGGCGCTCACGCTGCAAGGCATGCAAGCGTTCGTTCAATTCGGCTTCAGTAAGCTTTTCCAGCTCCTCCCGCAGCACGGCGATAGCACGCGCCTGTGCTGCCAGACGCTTCCGCTGCTGCGGACCGCGTTTGCACCTACCGACGAGACCATGCGCCCATACGTCCAGGCCGCGCCGGGGCTGCGCCGGAGCACGTTCTGTGAAACAGCGTTGATGCTCGGTGGGGGACATCGGTCAGAGTTTGTACGTCCGCTGGAAGGTCTGCCTGAGGCTGCGCCACCACTGCGCTGCCAGCGGGGTTGACTCCAAAGTCATGCGGACCACCACGCGCTGACCGTGCAGCAGTTTGACGCTGGCATCCGGCTGAAGCAGTGCGCGAATTTCAAAAATCGGTTCCTTCGCATGCCTGCCCTCATCATCGGACGTCATGGCACCGGAAGAAGTCTGCCTGCGGCCTTGGGCACCTGGATTTTCGACGGCCACCTTGCCGCCTCCTAGAATCCCCAGAGCGGCGGAGGGCAGATCCTGGCGTTCCGCCGGGATGGCGTTGAAACTGGCCACGCCCAGCATGCGCCCCTCCTGCCCGCGCACACGCACCTCAGTGCCATGCACCTGTTCGGGAGTGAACAATCGGGAGACATCATCCTGCCGCACCACTGCGGAAACCGCAAAGGCCTCGGTGTTTTGCACCACGCCCAGCTCAAGCCCGCGTGGCAGCATGTTGCTCTGATACTGGAAGGCATCGGGAGCCAGCCAGAGTCCGTCACAAGGAGCAAGTACCGTCAGCGCCCGGGTATCTTCCTCAAGCCGTGTCCGGCGCAGAGCAAGCGCAAGGAAGTAAGACTTCATGCTCGCATAGCGGGCAGGGTCCGTGTCCAGGGCCAGCCGCTGATGGGCCTCCGCCAAGGCCACCTGGCCCTTTAAGAGATCTTTTTCATGGCTCAGTTCGGCATTCTCCAGCTCCACCAGGGGCGTGCCCTGCTTCACCAGCGTGCCAGATGGCACCAGCAGTTTCGCCATGCGGCCGTCCACTCCCACATACACCCGCGCAAAGGGCTCGGCACGCACCACGCCTTCGGCACGAAAGTAATACGGCATGGGAATCAAAACCAAAAACGCCAGCACCACAGCCACCAGCCCGCCGCTCACCCCACAGGCCCGCAAACGACAGCGCTCCAGCTTGGGACTGAACAGGAGATATTGGATGGATTTGATAACCGGCAGCACCACCCACATGAACCCAAACACCACCGCCATGAGCATGCCGAACCCCAGGTAGTTCAGAGACACGATGAGAAGTATGCCAAAGGTAATCATGAGCCGGTACGCCCATGAGCAGACCCAGTAAATTGCCAGCCAGATACCCTCGCCGGTCGTTTCTGCCGGACTGCGCGAGGACTTGAGACCAAACAGATAATGATCTGTCAGGTGGAGCATCATTTGGGATGCCCGTCCCTGCAGATTGGGCGTCTCCAGCCAGTCGGAGAGCATATGGTAACCGTCATAGCGCAGCAACGGGTTGACGTTGAAGACCAGCGTCACCACGGAGGCTGCGATGATGGCGTTGAAGGCCAGATTGTGAACCGCACCCGTGCCGCTGTGCGACCAGACGATGGCGGCGATGCCCGCGATGCCTATTTCCACCAGCATTCCCGCCGCACCGACGAGAATGCGGTGCCACTTGTTGCGAAACGCCGTACTGGCGGATGCATCCACATACGGCAGCGGATTGAACAGCAGCAGCATCACCCCCATTTCAGGCACCTCACCGCCCAACCGCCGGCAAGCGTAGCCATGACCAAACTCATGCAGCACTTTGATGACAACCATCACGACGTACATCCACAACAAATTGGCCGCACCCAGCAGGCCGCTGCTGTCGGTGGCGAAAGCCGCCCAGTTCGACACCACCTCCGCGCTCCCCCAGCCTACCAGGACCAGCCAGAGCAGCAGACCCCAGCGTGAAAACATCGCCGTGCCCACCCAGGCCGTTGAGCGCAAAAAGGCATCCGGGCACCACAGGGGCATGCGGAAGAACAGCAGGTTCGTCCAGCGCTGCACCGCATCCCGCTGTTTCTCTTTGGCAAAGACCTCGGCCAAGCCTTCCACATCTCCTTCGACGTCGCTGCGGAGCAGCCCGGCACGATGCAGCTGGCTGAGCAAATGCACCACCTCCCCCTGACCGGGAGCGTGATCTGGCTCCGCAGTCATGCAGCGCTCCCAGGCTTCACCCACGTTGGCGCTACGCTCCATTTCCGTGATGAACGTGTAGGCGGCAGGCCTCACTCGAAAGAATTTCCCGCTCAGGTGATCACGCAGCACATACCAGCGCTGGCCACGGAAACGTTGCGCATGAATTTCGACCCCTGGCCGCAGCCGCACCCGCCTAGGGGTCACCTGGTGCCACGATTCATCAAAGGTTGGCAGCGGTGTGCTCATCGTCTTCGGGTTGTTACCACCAGAGCCACAGCCGCAGGGTTTCCACCGTGCGGTGCGCCAGCACCCACAGAAGGCTGCGCCGTCCGGCGACGATCTTGCCAATTCCACTCATGCCCGGCCGCCACCAATCCTGCGAGGGATCCGTGATCTGTACCCGCAGCAGAAACACATTGCCCTCAGAGCGCACTTCCGCCACCGGCTCAAAGCGGTCGATCAAAACCTTGAAGGCTTCACCCGGGCGGCTGGCAAAAACGACTTCGCCTTTCAACCCCTGGCCAAGGAAACCGATGTCGCGCTCATCCACCTGCAGCAAGGCCGTCAGGTCCCGCAGTTGCACCATTTTCAGGAGCGGCTCGCCCAATTGCACTGGAGCCGAAAGGCGTTCACGCAGATCACCTTCGACCACCACGCCGTCAAAGGGGGCCTTCACTTCCGTCTTGGCCAGACGATGCCGCACGATGGCCAGCTTGGCATCTTCCTGCCTCACGCGGGCCTGCGCCATCAGAGCTTCGGCGAGTTTGTTTTCAGCTTCGTAGCTGCGGGCCTCACGCTCGCTGCTGTCACGCGTGGCCATGCCATTGGCTTCTTCCAGCAGGAGCTCTCGCCGGTCCAAAGTCAGCAGCACATCGCCTTTTTTCACCACATCACCCAAATGATAGCGGACTTGGTCGATGTAGCCGGAGAAAGGTGCTGTGCTCAGCAGAGCCGAATCTGTCTTGAGCAGGAAAGGTGCGCTCACTTTGTGATCCACTGGAATGACCGCCAGGCAGACTACCGTCAACAGCAGCACCAGCACGGCCAGCTTGGGCCCGGTATGCTCTACGCCCAGCCATTTCGCAGCGGAGGCGCGCAGTGCACGCCAGGCGCGTCGGCCCCACCAGCCGGACCGCTTCTGCAAATCCTCCAGCCTGCCCGCCACCAAATCACAGGCCAGACGCAGGCGCTCCAGATCGGCCTCGGCCCAGCGGCCCGTGACAGCCTCTCGCTCCACCAGCAACACGCCTGCGGCAGCGCCTTCGCCATCGCGCAGCGGCGCTGAAAGCAATGACTCATCCTCATGACTGCGGCTGAAGGCCTGATGCTCGCGCGTGACCGCCCGGCTTTCTGCAATGGCCGGAAAGGAGACCTCATTGTTCTGATCCGCGCATTCATCCATGGCGCGCACGATCGCCTCAGCCTCTTGAAGGTTCTGCGCCACACGGCCGCCATGGCTCGTGGCGATGAGTTTCAGATCAACACCTTCCCTCCAGCCCAAGGTCACGCGGCTGCCGCCCAAGATTGCAGCCACCCGGTGGCAGAGACGCAGGCCAGCTTCGAGCATGGTTTTGCAACCACCCATGTCGAGTCCCAGGTCCAGCACCTCACGCAAGGTAAGCAACTGCTCACTTTGCCGACTCTCACGCCGCCTTGCTTGATACGTTTCCGCCAGCAGACGCAGTTCGCGGGCGACACCCTCTGTGTCCTCGCCAATGGCATCCAAAAGCACCAGCCACAGCTGCGGACTGGCCTCCCCACTGCCCGGCATGCTAAGCACCATCACTCTGGGAGACCAGACATGCACACCGCCCGCATTGAATTTTCCCAAGGAAGGCACCACGCCACTCTGCACCACGCGCTGCGCTGAAGACGGCCGGTCCTGCGCCACCACGCGCACGGCATCCGCCCCCTGCCCTGCCTGCAGCAACAGGCAGGCACCATCCGCTTCGAAACGCGCCCGGGCCAGCAAGCACCAGCGCGGCCAGAAAACTCCGGGCTCTCCCGCGAAGGAAGCCAGGAAATCAAAGTCGCTCAATGGCTCGATCCTGGAACTCATTGCGGGGAAAACTTGGCTCTCACTTTCATGCCCGGCCGCGCCTGGCCTTCCTGATTTTCAAACAGCAGACGCACGCGAAACAACCCGCTGCGCGCATCCACTTCAGGGTCGATGAAATGCACCTTCGCACGGCCTTGCACTGGGGGTGACAGCTCAGGGAAATTCACCTCGATCTCCTGCCCAAGTTTCAGCACTGAAAGCATCGTTGCCTCCAGATGAAACAGCAGCAGCAACCGGTCCACCTCCATGACCTGCATGATCGCTTCCGCCTCATTCACCGCTTCTCCCACTTCATGCAGGCGATGCACCACCACGCCGTTGAGCGGCGAACGGATCTCTCGCTCGGCCACATCGGCTTCGGCGATCTTCAGGTCCGCCTTGATGCGTTTTACCTCCAGTTCCTTCGCCAGCGCCTCGTCCTTGCTGGAGACATTCTGCTCAAAGAGTCGTCTCGCGGCATTGTAATCAAACTCCGCTTTTTCCAGCATAAGCTGCAGGCGCTCCACTGCCACTTTCTCCTTGCCTGACTGCAGATTGACAATGACCTGCCCTTCCTTGATGCGGTCCCCTTCAGCAACAGAGATGCTGGTGATCATTTCGCGCAGGGAGGCACTGAGAATCACCGCACGAAAAGGCTTGGCGACTCCTTCACGCCACTCGGGCGCGGTAGTCTGCGCCACGCCCGCAGTGAGACTGCACAGAAAAGCTGAGGCAACTGCAGTCAGTAGGTGGGCGCGCATGAGAGGGGCTTACGGACGACCGTCTCCAATGTTATTGTCCGTCACGATTGCCGCGTCCAAAAAATTTGCTGATCCGGCCACCCAGCGTGACTTTCTTGGTCGGAACGCTGGCTTCCTTCTTGGCTACCTCTGTCTTGACCGGAACCGGCTCAACCTCAGGTTTGACAGGCTTAGCCACCGGACTGACCTGCGCCACAGCGGGCACTGGAAATGGAACTGGTGCGGCTGAGGCTGGCGGTGTTGGCTCAGTAATATTGATGCGCAGATTCTTCAGCAGCGTGGCGGTGATGAGGTCCAGATCCACGATGCTCTTGTTGAAATCTGCCAGGGCCGCCACTTCACGGCTCTTGGCTTGTGAATAGTTGCGCTGAAGCTGCAACACCTGATAGCTGGTCGAGACCCCCTGCTGAAGTCGTTTCAATTCCGCATCGGCAGACTGACTGGCGGCCTCACGGCTCTTGCGCGTCGCAATCAGTCGATCCTGATTGATCAGCACCCGGTTGTAAACCGTGTCCACCTCCAGCAGCACTTGCAAACGCAGCTTCTCAGCCTGCTTCTCAGCCTGCTCCTGCTGACGGTAAGCCAGTCGCTCCGTTGCTTTTTGATTGTCCTTGTTCAATGGCACCGAGAACTGAAAACCCGCCGTCCATTCGGGAGCCTGACTCTGAAACGCGTTGGAATAGGTCTGACCAATATTGCCATCCAGGCCGTGCAGGCCGCCGCTCGCTACCAAATCCAGCCGGGACATGGATTGATTGCGCGCCAGTTGCGACTGCGCATAGCGGGCTTTGATGAACTCCTCCGCCTGCTTGACTTCGTAGCGGTTGTTGACCGCCAGCCCCATCAACTCGTTACGGCTGGTGACTGGCATGCTGTCGCTGAGGCGATCCGCCGGCATCACACGAGTGCTTTGACTGTAAACATCCGTGGAACGCCTGAACAGAAGTTGAAGCGCATTCTGGCGCTCGATGTACAAAAGTTCGGCCGCCAGCAGCTCTTCTTTGCGCTGATAGATTCCTGCCTCGGCCACCACCACGTCGTTGTTGGCCGCCACACCTTCCTTGCTGCGCTTCCGTGTGTCTCCAAGCAGCTTCTCAGCAAGCTCGATCCCTTCCTTTTGCACGGCAATGTTCTCGCGGGTGAAGATCACGTCATAATACTGCTTCATCACATCAGCGACCACCGTCGAAGTCCGAAACTGCCACTCGTAGTCCGCGATCTTTGCATTGGCTTTGGCAATGCGAATTTCCGCCAGGTTGGCGTCTTTCCCAAAACCTCTCAGCAATGGCTGCGTGGCGGTAATGCCCGTGAAGGACTCCCACTCAGGACTGAAAATCCCCGGCGGCTGACGGCGGTTAAGGCTGTTGGACAGAACCCTCATTGTGGTGCCCAGCTCGATCGTGGCACCCGTGGTGAGCTTATCAATCAACGTCAGCTTGCTCACATGATTGCGCTGCATGAAGACGTGCGGTGCAGTCAGCTGCGGCGTTGCCGTGGTCGCGATCCCGCCCCCGGTCGCAATGTAATCCTGAGTGTTTTGCGGTGTGCGGATGGACTGATACGCATAGCTCCCTTCAAAGCGCGGGTTGAGCGCCTGATTGGCCACCTTGATTTTCTCCAGCTCGACCAGACGCCCGAGGTCCTGGATCATGATGTCGTTGTTGTTTTCCAGCGCTTTCAGAATCACCGCGCGCAAGCTCAACCGCTCTTCCTTGGCTGGCTCAAGACCCTGCGCGGACACGACCAAGACCATGAGGACTGGTGCGACGAAGTTGGAAATTCCTGACCGTTTTTTGCGAGAATTCATGTTCAATTTCTGCTCCTGGAGTTATGCGAAACAGCTTAATTCTCAGTGTTTTAGCTATTCATTTAGCAAATTTCCACACTAATATTTAGCACTTTATAAGTATTTATTTAGAGCTGTTCTGGCCCAACCCTATATTCCACAGTTTTTTGGCCGCTTTGTTACCGGCAAAATAAAGTCAGACACAGAACCGGACCTGCCAGCCCACCCTCTGCTGCTCTCTGAGCTGACTGGAAATCGCGCGGTGGCGGTTGCCAATGAGGCTCTTTACCCGGCTTTGATGACGGTCCCGCTTGAGGTCTTCTTTTGTTCTGCCAGAGCCTCCTCTAGAAGTTTTTGAAACTCTGGCCGCGTTCCGTTGGCTTTACGTCCGCTGATGGTGCCTTTGTCCAGAATCTCGATGACGTGCTTGGCGATGCTGACGCACTCGGAGTGCCGATCTGCGTTGTTCAACCTCCCGGCGACAGCCTTCCAGCGCCTGAGGACGTAATAAGCGGACCCGCTCCAGTTCTCTGCCTTGAGGAGTTCGGGCAGTTGCCGCATCAGCTTTTCAGCCTCTTCCTGCCTGCCCATGTCACGCAGGTTCAGGAAATCATAGACCAGCAGTGAGGCGGCACCGGGTGGCAGGTGGCCATCCACCCGCACACGGTCCATCCACATTTCCGCTAGGGCATGCGCCTCCTCCAGGCGGCTCATGTCCCTCAGCACATCTACGACATTGCCAGCCTCCCACTGGGTGTCCGGGGACATCACGCCCATTTGCTGGTCAAACACGCTCAAGGAGGCACGCCGGAGCTGCAGCACGCCTTCCATGTCGCCCTTTTTTTTCAGCATACCGACCAGTGCGTCCGTAGTGGAGTCCGCCTTGCTATAACCTGGGCCGACGGTGTGCCAGTAAATGTCCAGGGAACAGCGGCTGTGGGAGATTGCCTCATCGATCAACCCGGCCTCGCGGCAATGCTTTGCTAGGCGGCCATAGGCCCGGCCTGTGACCACATGGCGCAGGCCACGTTCCTTCATCGCATATTCACAGGTTTCACGGCCGATCTTCAGTGCCTCTTCTTGCCTGCCCTGCTCATAGATCGTCGTCATCCATTCAATGCGGCAGAGGATGAGATCGGAGGCGTTTTTTTGACGCTCGTAATGCGCCTTGCAAGAACGGAAAAGCTCCTCGGCCTCCTGCAAGGCGGCGGGCGTTCCCACCTCTCCCTGCAACTCGACCGCCAGCGCAAACTTGGTGTGGTAGATCTGCGTGTCTGTCTCGTCCAAATGCGCGGTCTGCCAAGCCAGGATTCGGCGCAGTTCTTCGCGCGCTGCGCGTGAATCCTCGCTCCCAGCATCCGAAGCATGCATCCTCTTGAGCTCCACATGGTAGCGCAGACTCCACAACAGCGGATCGTCCTCCTTCAGCTCCGTCTCCAAATCAGCCAAAACCTGCCGGTAAACTTTGATGTCTGAAGGTTTTCTCAGCATGTCGGACACATCCATCAGCAGTTCAGCCTTCCGCTCAGGGTCTCCAGTGAAGGCCTTCACCCTCCTCAGCAGATCATTCCGCATTTGATCTGAATCCGGTGGTTCGCCAGCAAACCGCTCATTCGTAGGGCGCGCAGCCGTCATCAAGATGGCTGCGATCTCGTCCGAATCCGCCTTTTGTTGGAGCGCCTGCTGCTCCGCCTGCCGGGCCTTCACGGCCTGCCAAAGCGAGATGCAGGTGCCCGCGATCAGCGCGGCCGAGGTGGCAAGAATTCCCAGCGTCGCAGCCTTGTTCCTCCAGGCAAACTTCTTGAGCCGCTCGAACGAGCCCACCGCTCGGGACTGGATCGGTTCACCTTTCAAGAAGCGGTCCAGCTCATCGGCCAGAAGTCCGGCGCTGGAAAGCCGCCGGGCAGGCTGCTTCTCCAGGCAGCGCAAGATCAAAGTGGCGATATCCGGCTGCACTCGCCGCATTGAAACGGTCGAAGTGCTGCTCGCGGTGGCATTCCCCGATTTGGGTCCCAACCGGACGGTCAGCCTTCCCACCGAACTTATTTCCGGCTCCTCCTCAGTAATCCGTCGCATCACCTCCAGGGCGTTCACACCTTGAAACGGCAGCCTGTCCGTGATCATCTGGTACAACATCACCCCCAGAGCCCACACATCACTCGCCGTGGTGATTTGCTTGGCGTTGCCCGCTACCTGTTCCGGGCTCATGTAATAGGGCGTGCCCATGTGCGCCTGACTGTGCGTCATGTGCAATTCCGTGTACAGCAGCTTCGCCAGCCCAAAGTCCGACAGCATCGGCCCTCCGCCCACATCCATCAGAATGTTCGCCGGCTTGAGATCACGATGCAGCACCCCGTGATCATGTGCATGCTGCACCGCCCGCGCTATGATGCTCATGAAGGCAGCCGCCTCACGTTCCGGCATTACCCCCTGCTTTTTCAGGTGATCCCCCAGCGATCCACCCTCCGCCAGACGCATGGTGTAATAAGGCACCCCGTCCTCTTCACCGCTTTCATAGATCGGGACGATGGCCGGGTGGTCGAGCATGCCCACCGCCTGCGCCTCCGCACGAAACCGGGCCGCCTCCTCCTGGGTGGCGAAGTGCGCATTGCGCACCACCTTCATGGCCACCACGCGCTTCAGTTTCACATCCTCTGCCTCATAAACGATGCCCATTCCGCCGCTGGCGATCTCACGCACCAGCCGGTGCCCGGCGAACTCGCAGGGCAGGACCAACGTTCGGGATGATTTCTCCACCCCATCCAACGGCCCGTCCTCAGCCTCCATTCCTTCATTCAGCAGGCACACCAGACAGACGCCGTCTTTCTCCAGCCTGCAGGAGCATTTAGGGCAGATTTTCGGCTGGGAGGCGGCACTCATGCGTCGATCGAGAGCAAATTCACCAGGTGCCGCAGTTCATCGTTCACCTCCTCATCCTTCGTCACGACTTTCCGCACCTCACGGCGCAGCAGCACACCAAAACGACGGCGCAGGTCAGACACCGCCTTCCGCACCGCACCGTGGGACAGGCCATGCCTCCTGGCCACCTCCTCCCAGTCCGGGCCACGCTCATCGGTGGCAAAAGCACGCCGTCTCAATTCCTGCAAAAACACCGCACGATCCTTCCGGATGATTTCCTCGTCCAACTGTTGCAAAGCCTGATCCACCAGCGCCCGCGCCCAGCTATGATCATAAGCCCACTCCGGTGTCCGACCATCAACCATGGCGGGTTCATGCGGCTGCATCACCATCTCATCCACCGAGAGCAGCGTCGCACCGCCGCCGCGCTTCGCCGCCTGAGACCGGTTATACTCATTGACCACCCAGTTCGTAAAACAGCGCAGCAAGAAACTGCGGAACAGCACCTCGCCTTTCTGCACATTTTTCAGCACCTCATGCGAGAGCAGATATTCAAAGAAACCCTGCACCTCGTCAGCCGCAGCTTCATGCGTGGAACCCCGCTGCCGTGCCACCACATACAGCGGTTCCCAATACGCCCGCGCCAGCCGCTCCAGCCCCACTAGACCATCTTCCTCAGTCTTCGCCGACTGGATCATCGACCACATCGTCGCCGGAAACTGGGGGCCGTTTGCGACGATTTTTTTGTCTGCTTGCGTTTGGGGGTCGACAGGCATGCAAATTATAAATCTAACTCCTAAAATCGAATACTATTATTATTGAAAATATATTCAGCAACTCACCGAGCGCCAATAGTTTAAGGCAAAAATCGCCAACCTTGGTTTCATCTGCCCCCGCCTGTTCGACAGCATCCTCGCCTCGTCCCCCAAGGTACGGAGCCACATTCACATCTTGGAACGGCATGCCGTTCGCCTCCCGCGCAGGTCACGGCAAATATTCACTCGACCCTCTGAGTCCGACGCCGATGTGCTTGCAGCGCAGTCTCTGCATCGACAAGCCACTACCTGGCGATCTGGACCAAGCCAGATCAACCAACATCTGGGCGTATATGCTCAGCTATGATGCGATCCAGTTCGCGTACACCGAACGGTTTGTTCAGATAGGCGGTGGCTCCTGCGGCCAGACACTTTTCTTTATCTGCGGCACTTGCATGACCCGAAAGACTGACGATGGCAATGTCACGGGTTTTAGGATCTGTGGAGGCACGAATCTCCCGGATGGCGCTCAAGCCATCCACGACTGGCATGCGGACGTCCATCAGGATGAGATCTGGCTGAAGCGTGCAGGCCTGCTGAATGGCTTCACTGCCATCCCGGGCTGTGATGACTTGGAAGCCGACGCTTTCAAGATAATTGCGCGTGACGGCGATGAGCGCGGGCTGATCATCGGCGATCAGAATGGTGGGCCGGCTGGAAGAAGTTGGAAGAGGAGCTCCGCTGCTGACCGAAGTCTCAGTCAGGCGCTCTTCCTGCAGTGGCGTCGCATCCAACCACCGGCTCATTGGCACACTTATGGTCATGCAGACCTCCTGCCCAGCGGCTTCGCTCACCGCAAAGGTGCCGCCGTGAAGTTGCACCAATTGCTGCAGCAAGGCCAGACCGATAGGTTTGACTTTTCCCAGTCGGTTGAGGAGATGCGCTGGCTCCGAAGGTGACTGACCGGCACCGCCCAAAGTCTGGAGTTGCAGTCCGCCGCCGTCATGGGTGATGCCAAGCCGCAACTGACCACCAGTGTGCATGGATAAAACAGCGGCCGAGAGCAGTTCCGAGATCATCTGCTGCAGCCTGCGCGCATCGGCAAGGACCACGAGGTCGGGTGGCTGTATCTCCGTGACAATCTGAATGGACCGCGACTGCGCAAGCCCTGCCACTAGGGTCACGCTGCCAGCGCACTTTTCACTCACTTTGCATGGGGTCTGCGTCAGAGGTGATGCCCCCGCTTCGATCCTGCCGAGATCCACCACGTCAGTGATAAGATGGAGCAACTGACGCGCGCTGTCCTGAATGGCTGTGACAGCCTTTTTCTGCGCGCTTTCCAAAGGCCCGTAAATACCCTCCTGCAGCGTTTCCGCCTGAGCTATAATGTTCGCGAGCGGATTGCGAAGCTCATGTCCCATGCTGCCGAGGAAGTCATTTGTCTCCACTATGGGTTCCTCCGTATCAGAAAAATTCGACCGTATCGAGTCATGCTGCCAAGGCTTGGTCGCGTCTAAATGATTATTCATTATCATGCTTCCACGCTACACGTGTCAGATTTGCTGTATGCTACTGCTGATTCCAGTCATAACCAGAAACTAAAGAGCATTCATGCAGCAGGCAAATTGCCATTCCAACCGTTCAGGAAAATCCGGGGTGATCCTGTTCGTGGAAGATCATGACATCTACCGTGAAGTGGTGCGTGCCGCTCTAGGCAAATACCTGCCCGATTTTGAAATGTTGGAGGCGGACTGCGTGGCCGCTGCGCTCACGGTGCTGCGTTCACGCCCTATTAATGTGATGGTCGTTGACATGACTCTGCCGGATGGATCTGCCATTGACCTGGTGGAGCAAAGCGGGCACTTCATCCAGCAGGGGCTCAAAGTCATCGTTCTAAGCAGCCATTCCAGCGCCGACATGCTGCCGGTTTTGAGCCGAGGTGATGTGCATGGCTACGTCTCAAAGGAGCAGGGTCTCAAGTTACTGGCAGAAACGATCACTGCCATCAGCGGCACTGGAGCCCACGAGCCCAAGGCTTCAGAGGGATTGTCACTCAAAATGTCTTTTTAAATGCTTGTACCCACTGCTGCATGATCATTCCATCCATGATGACGGCCACCGATGACCTGGACATCGACTTGCAAGGAGACTGGTTTCGCAGTGTTTTTGACTGTCTCAATGATGCGGTTTTCATCCATGATGTCGTCACAGGAGCCATTCTGGAGGTCAATCAGCGTGCTTGTGAAATGTATGGCTGCGATCCTGACGAAATGCGGCTGCTCTCCATGGCCGCGCTTAGCGCGAACACTCCGCCTTACACGCTGGAGGAGTCGCTGTACTGGATGCGAAAGGCGATGGAAGAAGGCCCGCAAATATTCGAATGGCAGGCCCGCACACGATCTGGACGGGTGTTCTGGGTGGAGGTGAGCATGCGCAAGGCCGAGATCCTCGGGAAAGACAGGCTGATCGTCACGGTGCGTGATATTTCCAAGCGGAAGCTTTCCGAGAGTGAACTACGACAGAGCGAGGAACGATTTCGGACCGTGCTCGGTAATTCCAAGGACCCGGTGTACTGTCTCAGCCTGCCCACGCTGACTTATGATTACATCAGTCCAGCAGTGGAGCAGGTGCTGGGTTTCAGCATTGAGGAATGCATCGAGGGAGGACTTCGGTTCATGATTTCGCGGATTCATCCCGAGGATTACCAGTCGAAGCGCGAGCGGCTGGAAAAATTGTTGACGCGCAATTTGAACGGGGATTTTCAACCCGTCCTGGAATATCGATTCAAGCACAAGAATGAGGCTTATCGTTGGATAAGTGACAACCGTTCCGTCGTCAGAGACAGTGAAGGCAAACCGGTGGCGATCATCGGCAACCTGCGTGATTTCACCACGCGACGCGAGCAGGAGGAGGCACTGCAGCAGCAGGCGCATGCGACGCTGCTGTATCATTTGGAAAACACCTCGCTAGCGCTGGTGGAGTGCGACACCAACGGCCGCATCTGCCGGTGGTCCCCTCAAGCGGAGAAAATCTTCGGCTGGACTGAGGCCTCCGTCATGGGGAACGATCACAATAACTGGAACTTCGTTCATCCTGAAGATTTGCCACGGGTGAAAGCGACGCTGGGCCGGCTGCTGGACCGGTCGGAATCCCGCAACACCTGCATCAACCGCAATTTCACCAGTGATGGGCGGGTAATTGTATGTGAATGGCACAATTCAGCCCTGTTGAATGAAGAGGGGGAACTGCAGTCGATTCTCTCCCTGTCCTCGGACATCACGGTGGAGAAGAAAATGGAAGAAGCACTGCGGGCGATGGCCGAAGGCGTGGATGCACGCAGCGGCGAGACCTTTTTCCAGTCGCTCTGCCTACAAGTGGCCCGCACTGTTGAGGCCAAATACGCCACGGTGGCGATGCTCCTGCCGGAGCGCGACCGAATGGTGCGGACACTGGGTTTCTGTGCGGACGGCAAGGTGCTGCCCAACAAGACCTACTCCCTGATCGGCACGCCCTGTTACAATGTGGCCAGTGGTGAGGTCTGTTATTATGACAGCAATGTGCAGTTGCACTTCCCAGACGACCAGATCCTGCAGGAGCTAGGTGCAAACAGCTACATGGGCATGCCACTGCATGCCACTGACGGGCGCGTGATCGGCATGATTGCAGTGTTCAGCGAACATACGCTGGACCACCGCGAGCGCCTGCAGGCCATGTTCCAGCTTTTTGCAGTTCGTGCGGCGGCGGAGATGGAACGCCACCAGGCAGAGCTGGCCCTGCGGCAGAGTGAAGAGCGTTATGCGCTGGCGGCCACAGGGTCTACCGGAGGTGTCTGGGACTGGGACATTCGCACCGGTGGTGTATACTATTCCGCACGTTTTCGTGAACTGCTCGGTTACAACCACGAAGAATTTCCCAGTTTGTTTTTTGCCTGGGAGCAGAAAATGCACCCGGCGGACCTGCCGCTGGTGCGTGCAGCACTGGAGAGCCATCTGGAGCAACGCAGTGAATTTTGCATCGAATACCGCATTCGGGTGAAGTCTGGCGGATATCGCTGGTTTGAGGCGCGCGGCCAAGCCTTGTGGGACAAACACGGCGAACCCTACCGCATGGCGGGGTCTGCACTGGACATTCACGAACGCAAGCTGGACGAGCAACGCCTGCTGCGTCTGAACCGGCTGCATGCGATGTCCAGCAGCATCAACGAGGCGATCGTCCGCATCCGCGAACCGCAGCTGCTTTACGAAGCGGCGGTAAGCATCGCGGTGGAGAAGGGCAGCATGAAGATGGCCTGGATTGGCTTCTTTGATGAGGCGACGCAAAGCTTGAAGCCGGTAGCCTGCGCCGGTGATTATCAGAACTACCTAGCCGGCCTGACGCTGATCACCAGCGGTGATCATCCCTCGGGACGTGGACCGGCGGGACGCGCCTTCAGGGGCGGCACACATGAGATCTCCAATGACATCGAGCACGATGACACGTTCTACTATTTTCGAGAGCGGGCCCTGGAGAGTGGCTTTCGTTCCTGCGCTGCCTTCCCTCTGAAACCAGGCAACATTCCTGTGGGTGTGCTGCTGATCTATGCTGACGAGCGCGACTGCTTCCAAGAGGAGGAAATTCGTGTGCTCACCGCCCTGGCCAATGACCTCTCCTTTGCCATGGAAACCGTGGAGCGTGAGAAGGAACGCCAGCAGGCCATCGAAGCACTCCACGAAAATGAACGCATGATTTCGACGCTGATGGGCAACCTTCCCGGTGCCGCCTACCGCTCTCTCGTCGGTGAACAATGGACTCTGGAGTTTATCAGCGAAGGCTGTTTGGAGCTGACAGGTTACGAGGCAGAAGTGTTGGCTGGCAACGGCGAGGTCTTCTTCGGTGATCTGATTCATCCGGAGGACAAGGAACATGTACGCCAGACGGTGACAGAGGCCGTCACAGGCGGGAAGCGCTTTGAGATGAGCTATCGCATCCGCACGGCGGAAGGCGCGGTGAAATGGATCTGGGAACGCGGTCAGGGGATTCCATCCGAGGACGGCGTGATGCGACACATCGAAGGCTTCATGACCGATGTGACAGAAAAGCGCCGCATGGAATCACAGTCCCTGCGCAATCAGCGTCTGGAAAGCATCGGCACACTCGCTGGCGGTGTGGCACATGACTTGAACAATGTGCTGACCCCCATTTTGATGTCGCTCACAATTCTGCGCATGAAACTGCAGCAGCCGCGCGATGTCGAGCTGCTGAACGCCATGGAGAATAGCGCGAACCGCGGCGCGGAAATGGTGAAGCAGATCCTGAGTTTTGCGCGTGGTGTCGAGGGCCGCAGCATGCGCCTGCGGCCGCAGGATGTGCTCCAGGAAATCGAGCAGCTCATCCATGAGACCTTCCCCAAGTTTATCAAATGCCACTACTCCTGCCCAGAAGATACGTGGAACGTGGAGGGAGACCCCACTCAGCTGCACCAGGTGCTGCTCAATCTTTGCGTCAATGCCCGGGATGCCATGCCCGAGGGGGGCGAACTGGACATCACGATGAGCAATGTGTTCGTGGACGAGCAGTTTGCCAGCATGCATCCAGACGCAAAAACGGGACCGCACGTTGTGTTTGAAGTGCGGGACACAGGCACCGGGATTCCGCCGGAAGTGCGGGATCGAATTTTTGATCCGTTCTTCACCACCAAGGAATTGGGCAAGGGTACCGGACTTGGACTTGCCACCACACTAGGCATCGTCAAATCGCACCACGGGTTCATCGATCTCACGAGCCGGATGGGCAAGGGGACGGTGTTTCGCATTTATTTGCCGGCCAAAACAGACATAGAGAACAGGAAAATCCAAGTGGTCGAGTCCAAGCGCTGCCTTGGACAGGGAGAGCTGATCCTCGTCGTGGATGATGAAGCCGCCATCCTTACCGCCACCAAGCACACCTTGGAAGCCTTTGGTTACCGGGTGGTCGCCGCCTGCGACGGCACAGACGCCATCGCGACCTTCCTGAAAAGCTCTGAAAAGCCGGCCGCGCTCATTACGGATATGATGATGCCCAACATGGATGGGCCGACACTCATCCAAGCGCTGCTCA
This sequence comes from Verrucomicrobiaceae bacterium, assembly GCA_027490195.1. Lineage (GTDB taxonomy): Bacteria > Verrucomicrobiota > Verrucomicrobiia > Verrucomicrobiales > Verrucomicrobiaceae > Prosthecobacter. The sequence goes on from JAIXYN010000008.1 coordinate 149,343, forward strand.
AAATTCATCCTGACCTTCCTGTTATTGGTGCGAGCGGGCTTAGCTACCAAATGCAAGCACAGGTCAACAGCCTGGGCGTGAAGCATTTTCTGCGCAAACCTTACAATGCCGACGCCTTGCTAGAAGCGCTCGATGATGTGTTGCAACTGGCACGAAAGTCAGCCTAAAGTTGTGCGGTGCAGAACCCGTCAAATGGTTTCGGCATTGCAAGACTTGAGCAGAAACAGCCGCACCCCTGTGCTTTTCTCTACCAGCCCCGTTTCGCTTACTGTCTTGAGGCGTCCAGATGATTCGCCGACCATCTTATAACCAGGACAGTTGAAAATGAGTCTGAAGGAACAGGTCTGTTTTCCAAGCAGAGCATCAGGCCCGGCGCTCCATGCTGGGACGTAGGATGGACGTGGCGATAGCCCGTCCGTCCATGAGCGTGGGGCAAACGTCTTGAGCCTGCGAGCGTTCGGGCAGCCTTGAGCGCTGGGGCGTGCGAACGTCCTCGCAGTCGGGCGGTTTGGCGGAGTGAGCGCTGGAGCGTGGGCGGTCCTCGACGCCAAACACGACCGACCTACGTTCCAGAAAGCACGCATGTCCTCTCA
>JAIXYN010000045.1 GCA_027490195.1 Verrucomicrobiaceae bacterium
AGATTCCGGCTAAAGCCGGGACTACAATACGTGCGTTGGCTGGATGGTGGAACGGAGGGTAAGCATGGATTTGGGAGCTGCGCGCGTGAAGCAAGCTCCCAGATTCCGGCTAAAGCCGGTACTACAATACGTGCGTTGGCTTGCTTCAAATCTGGGGTGTTGCGGGGCTTCCGGAACGGGCAGCTGCGAAGCCGCGAAGCGAACCCCGAGCCGAGCGAAGCGAGACAGACGAACGAAGTGAGCCCGAAGGGAAGCGAAGCACCTCAACTACTTACTAAGAATAGTCGGGAGCACGGACTGCCGCGTGGCTGGATGGTGGAAGAGGGAGTCACTTCCTTTGCTGCCAGCCTGGCCGGAGTTTCGGACCACTCATCGGACACTCATAAAGCACTGATATCTGAGGCCGGAACCGATCAGTGATGCTGAATGGGTCGTTGTACCTGGGTGGAAGTTAGTTGGGAGGGCAGGCATGCTGGTGCCTGGCGCCGTGTGGAGGGGTTCTGGGTTTTGCCGGGGGGCGTTTGAGAGCAACGGGTGCGCGGCGGAGGTCTATGCAGACGCTGCTGGTGGGCTTGGTGTTTTAAGAGTGCGGTGGGTTTGCTTCCCGGCATTGCTGGCTGTAAACCCAGGGCGGCACTCGCTGAGGCTCGCTTGCCTTGGCTACGTTATGCCGCCCTTTCAGGGCTCAAAAAGGATGAGAAAGGGGTGGCGCAAAGGTATGAAACTGCGTCTTATTTAAGTGCTATTCATGTCTGGCCATTTTTAGCCAAATGTGGGCACACTCAGAAAAGCACGCTGCGTCCCACGATTGTCATGCCCCTGATCTTCTAGCACCCATGAAAAAGCTTCTCCTCTTTTATCTCCTCACGGCGATGTCCGCCTTGGCTGCGGAGCTCAATTTCTCTAGCATGGAAAATGGCGACAGGGTGGAAATCACCCTGCAAGCCAAGGGCTGCTTTCAAGATGCTACCTCCTACTATGAAGTCAGAAAGAGCGATGGAGCATGCTTCTTCACGCAATACGCCATCACCTGGGACAAAAGCGTGCCCGCAAAGATGACGGAAAAGAAAGTCATCGGAGAGCTGCAGCTCACCCCAGGTGACATCAATGGCCTCGATAGCCTGCTGGGCTATTTTCGAAGCAAAAAGGATACGAGCACCACCACTCTGATTTCTATGCAGGTGGAATATTATGAGGGCGGTAGGCAGATAAGAGTCGAAAACTTGGAGGATGAATCGGGAGGTTTCGATCTGAGGAAGAGGAAAGATGTTATCAGCTTCCATGAGCTGACCGAACGCTTGCGTCGATAAAGGTTCGCAATGCCCCAAGCGCACTGAGACTTTCACGGGTATGCCCGCATCAAGCCCATGAAAGTAGCCGACAAGAAGAAGCTCATCACGGTTTTTGCGGGATCGATGTGTGATGCCAAGCGAAGTTGAAAATGAGTCGGTAGATCGCCCTTCGTGAGAAGGATGACGCAGGGGAGTACGGGCTGGCTGGAGAACGACGCCGTGAGTTTTGAAGCGCGCGGCGCGAAGCATGGGAGGCGTCTGTGGGCGAACGGCGAGGCACTTTGGCGAGCGAATGCGCTGGTGGTCGGGCGGTTTGGCGGAGGTGGCGGTGGGCGGTGAAACGCCCTGGACGCCAAACACGACCAACCTACGGCCAGAGCGCTGTGCCGTGCCTCTGTTTGGAGGTGACGGGGGTGCAGGCAGCGCTGCGGCGCGTGCCGCTTCTTCTTTCTCTCGGCGCGCTGCGTCCCCTTCAGTCTCAGCCCATCGCGCTCCTCACCCTCTCCCCAATCTCCTCCTCCGGCAGCTTCAGTTCTTGCAGGAGGTGGGTGTAGTTGCCACGAGCCGTCTGTGAGTTCGGATGCTCCAGCCCCAGACTGCGGACAAAAAGGCCGAAGGCGCGTGCCATCAGCGGCTCCGCCTCCGAAAGCCGGTTCGTGGCCTGGAGCAACGTAGCGAGGTTGTTGAGGCGGATGGCGACCGTGGGATGGTCCGGGCCATAGCTGGCCTCGTCGATCTGCAAGGCACGGCGATACAGCGGCTCCGCCTCCGCAAGCCGGTTCGTGGCCTGGAGCAACTGCGCGAGGTTGCTGAGGCGGATGGCGACCTTGAAATGCTCCGGGCCATAGCTGGCCTCGTCGATCTGCAAAGCACGGCGCATCAGCGGCTCAGCCTTCGCCAGCCGGTTCGTGTCCTGGAGCAACTGAGCGAGGTTATTGAGGCGGATGGCGACCTTGGGATGCTCCGGGCCATAGCTGGCCTCGTCGATCTTCAAGGCTCGGCGCATCAGCGGCTCCGCCTCCCCCAGCCGGTTCGTGTCCTGGAGCAACTGAGCGAGGTTGTTGAGGCGAATGGCGACCATGGGATGCTCCGAGCCATAACTGGCCTCGTCGATTTTCAGCGCACGGCGCATCAGCGGCTCCGCCTCCGCCAGCCGGTTCGTGGCCTTGAGCAACACAGCGAGGTTGCTGAGGTTTCGGGCGACATCGGGATGCTCCGGGCCATAGCTGGCCTCGTCGATCTTCAAAGCACGGCGCATCAGCGGCTCCGCCTCCGCCAGCCGGTTCGTGGCAAGGAGCAACGCAGCGAGGTTGTTGAGGCGGAGGGCGACAGCGGGATGCTCCGGGCCATTGCTGGCCTCGTCGATCTTTAGAGCACGGCGGGAGTGTTTTTCGGCTTCGGCATGCAGGCCCTTGGTGTCAAAAAGGCAGTCCAGTTGTCCCAGCAGCCAGGTCAGTCGCTGCGGCGCTGGCTCATCCGGCGCGTGCTTACACAGGGCCAGGGCATGAGGCTGGAGAGGGGTCCATTTAGGCCAGGTTCGTACGTCGCTAGAATCGCCGAGGCGGGCTTCGTGTATGATTTGAATGCCCACCTCCAGCGCGGCGGCGCGCTCTGCTGCGGTGGCGGTGAGGCGGGTGACGTGCTGGACGAGGCGGTGGAGCTTGAAGCGGGGGGGAGAGTCGTAGCGGGTGAGGAGGCTGATTTTTTCGGCTTGGGCCAGGGCTTCGAGGGCCGCGCGGTGTAGGGATTTTACCTCGGCGCTGGCAGCGGGGGCGTCTTCGAGGAGGAACTCGGGAATGGAATCTGGGGCGAAGTGGGAGAAGACGAGGAGCCACTTTTTGGCGTTGGCGTCGAGGCGATCAAAGCTGGTCTTCCAAGTGATGAGGACGGGGCGCGGGGCGAGGGCGTCTGGGCCGGTGCCTGGCCCGGCGTAGGGGATGCTGAGGGTGCTGAACCAGCGGAGCAGGTCTGCGCCCTCCTGATCGTAGCGGGCGAGGTATTGGGCGAAGGTGAGGCGCTGCTCATTGATGTAACCGGCGGCCTGATGCAGGGCGAGGGGCAGTCCCTCCATGAGGCGTGCGAGGGTGAGGGCCTGGGTGTCATCGTCTGCGGCTTTGCGGCGGTCTTCGTGGGTGAGCTGCAGGAGGAGAGAGGTGGAATCGGCCTCGCTGAGGACGGAGAGGTCGAGCGTGGCGACCTGCCGGGAAAGGCCGTGGAGGCGGGAGGTGATGAGGACGTGGCCGGTGTGCAGGTGGTCGAAATACGCGGTGAGGGCGAGCGCGGCGGCTTCGTCGTCCACGTTGTCCACGATGAGGAGCCAGTCGCGATGGGTGGCGAGCCAGTGCAGGACGGCGGCGATGCGGGCGGCCTGCTCCGGGGGGAGTGCGCCGGCGTCTTGGAGGGGCAGGACTTCGCAGAGAGCGGCCAGGCCGGAGTCGAGCCGCTGGGGGGTATCCCCACTGACAAAGAGGAGCGCGGAGTAGTGGTGCCGGTGGCGGTGGGCGTACTCGACTGCGGCATGCGTTTTGCCCAGACCGCCGAGGCCTTCGATGCCGGTGGCCACGCTCTGCCGCTGCTGCTGGGTGATGGCGGTGGCGTGCGTCGTTTTTTCCAAGGAGGCGTGCAGATCCGTGAGGAAGTCCTCTCGCCCGAGAAAGAGCTGGCCGATGTAGCCGCCGGGGAGATTGGACGGATGGTATGAACTGGCATGCGGGATACCCAGATCCGATGGCGGGAGTGGAGCGCCAGTGCCCCCACCATCGACAAGCGCAAGGCGCTGAAGGATGAGCGCGGCGAATTGCGCGGGTGTTTTGTTATCCAGCTCGATGTAGCCGGCTAGGCCGTACAGTCCTGTGCCCTCCGCGTTGTCAAAGCGGGAGAGCATGATGACATCCTCGCGCTGCTGTTTGATCAGACCGCAGATGGCATCCCACTCCTGGACGCACCATTCCTTGTTAAGGTAGGCAGGGCAGAGGACTGCCACGATGAGATCGGTCTCGTGGTAATAAAGCTCCGGCAAGGAGAGCGCCTGCCTGGGCTTGGCAAACTCAGCCTCGTGAAACTTGTCGTAGAGAATCTTCTCCCGGCCCAACTGATCCGCGAGGATTTCGGCGACCTGCGCCACGAAATCCCGACGATCTCCCGCAAAGGAGAGGGCGATGCGGAAGCGTTTGGACGACATGGTGGAAAAGACTGCCGCATACAAGCCAACTGCGGTGATTTGGCTAGAGGAATTTCGGGGGAGTGGAGGGGGAGAGCCTGCACGTTTGTGGGCGCACGGTGAATGCTGGGGCGTGTGAACGCGCTGGTGGTCGGGCGGTTTGGCGGAGGTGGCGATGGAGCGATGAAACGCCTTGGACGCCAAACACGACCAACCTACGGCCGGAGCGGCTGGCTGCGCGTTTGTGACAGAGGGAATTTGCGGCCAGGGGGGAATAGACCTGTTTCTGTGAACTGTGGTATTAATCAAGTGCCATTCGGTACGTCATCCTGTTGAGACTTGCGTTATAGACTGACGCGAATGGAGTTTGATTGAAATCTGGAGCAGGAGTCATGGGGCTCTGGACTCAGAACGCAGTCGCCTGCGGCGCAGGGGCGGACTGGAGGCCCATTCTTCGCTAAAGATACGAAGGACCTGAACTCATGGCGGCTGGATGGTGGAACGGAGGGCAACCATGGATTTGGGAGCTGTGCGCGTGAAGCAAGCTCCCAGATTCCGGCTAAAGCCGGGACTACAATACGTGCGTTGGCTGGATGGTGGAACGGAGGGTAAGCATGGATTTGGGAGCTGCGCGCGTGAAGCAAGCTCCC
>JAIXYN010000077.1 GCA_027490195.1 Verrucomicrobiaceae bacterium
AATCAACCCGAGAAAAAACAGGACTAGCTAGCAGGCGCTACAAACAGCGATTTGGATTCATTCGGGTCACTGATCCGGTGCCGTCATCGGAAAATCCGCACTCGGCGCAGGCTGCCCGGCCATGATCGTTTTCATCTTGGCAATCAGATCAGGATGCTCCGCCGCAAATTCCCGGCTCTCAGCAGGCTCCTTCGGGAAAAACATGAGAGGCATTATGCGGGCATTGCCTGACGTGAAACATTGTCAGTCAAAGCTAAATTGAGGTTGAGACGCAAGCGGATGAGGCGCGTGAGTGCGATGAGGCTTATCAAGGTGTCAGGCGCATTGATTTCCCAAGAGGGTGCCAGGGACCGCTTGGCGGGTGGGCAGCCGATCAGGCTTCACGCCGCGAACGTTTGCGCGCCTGGCGAAAGGCTGGGCTGGCTGAGCCATGCCCACTCAGCCGTCGCTGAAGCCCATGGTGTAGGAATAGGAGGCCGTCGGTGAAACGGATTGGAGGTGTGTGGTTTGCGATGGTGCTGGGTGAAGGGCTTTTTCCCAGACCTTGCTTTGATCAGCGTTTTGCTGAGATTTGTCGTAGGAAAATAAATCGGCTTGCTGAATCTTGTGAAAGTCGTTACCTATGGACAGCGTTTGAGTCCATGGCTCCGCCAGCGGCTTTCTACTGAAAGCGCCTTTTTTCTGACTTTCCCTGCATGATTTTTTCTTTGTCGCGTCCACACACCCCGTATGATCGGGAGAGGGCTGGCGCGTGCATGTCGGAGTCGAGTCCGTGCTGATATGATTTTTTCAGCGCGCCTTTCCCAAACCCTTTTCCAGGTGCCTGCCACATGGCGGCCTGGAGTTTTGAACACACCCGGAGGTATCCTATAAGCAATCCATTCCAGCAGTTGAGCGGCGGCAATTTTGCGCCACGTCCCCAGCAAAACCAAGGCACAGGCGGCCCACCGAGGCCTGCGGGTCCCGCCAATTCAGCGCCCGGACCAGCCGCAGGACCGCGCCCAGCGGGACCTGCCGGACCTGCGCAGGGAGCCCCAAGGCCAGCAGGACCTTCAGGACCGGCCCGCCCGGCGGGAGGTTACCAAGGATCCAGTGGTGCGTTTCGTCCCGGTGGTGGTGGCAACCGTCCCGGTGGACGGGACCGCCCGAATGGTCGTTTTGTGGATCAAACCCGCATCAATGAGCGCATCCGTGCGCCGAAGGTGCGTGTGGTCGAAGAAGATGGCCAGCATCAGCTTGGCGTCCTCCCGACTGCGCAGGCCATTCGCATCGCCAAAGAGCGTGGACTGGACTTGGTGGAAGTGGCTCCGAACGCGGACCCGCCAGTGTGCAAGATTGTCAATTACGGCAAGTACAAGTACATCCAGGAGAAGCACAAGAAGGAGGCCCACAAGCATCAGAAGGGCGGCAAGGTGAAGGAAATGAAATTCCGCATCGGCATCGACCCGCATGATTACTTGATCAAGATCACGCATGCGGAAGACTTCCTAGCGGAAGGCCACAAGGTGCGCATCCAGTTGCAGTTCCGTGGCCGTCAGATGGCGCATCAGGAGCTGGGTCACCTGCTGGCCAAAAAGATCAAGGCCGACCTGCTGACCATGGGGCACGTGGATCAGGATCCGCGTATGGCGGGCCGTAACATCAACATGCAGCTCAGTCCGCTGCCGGAACGTCAGCGCCAGCGCAAGTTCAAGACGCACCTCAAAGGCGTCACGGAACATAAGGACATCGTCCACCACGAAGAGGGGCATGATCCGCGCGAGGACAAGCATGATGAGCACGATGACCACCATGATGATCATCATGACGAGGCCAACCACGCGGAGCCGGCTCCTGCGGCTGAGGCCCCGCCAGCAAAGGCCGAAGCGCCGCCGCCTCCTGCGGCTGAATAACAACTCCAAAGTACCACGAAGGGCAGGATTCACTTCCTGCCCTTTTTATTGTTAGACCAAGTCTCAAAAATCTTGTCCGATTGCCCGGACGGCGGAGCGGCCCCATGGGCTGCGTTGGTCGTTTGCCTGTTATTGTTCAATAGCAGGCGGCTCTCCCGCCTTGCCACTGGGGCCGCTGCGCTCGCCGATTCAATAGGACAATCTTTTCGAGAACTGGTCTAGGCCACGGAGGCTGCGAGATCGCGCATCGACTGGTTCATGTCTGGCGGGCCGAAGGAGGAGGTGCCGCAGACGAAGAGGTTTGCGCCGTGCTGTTTGGCAATGGGGGCGGTGTGCGTGTATATGCCGCCATCCACTTCGAGGTGAAATTTCAAACCGTGGGCATCGCGGTAATCACGTGCGGCGGCGAGCTTTGGCATGGTTTCCTTTTCCATGAACGGCTGGCCGCCGAAGCCTGGAACGACGGTCATGACCAGCAGCAGGTCGATGTCCTGCACGAATGGCAGTGCGGCTTCAAAGGGGGTGTTGGGGTGCAGTGCGATGCCACAGTGGATTCCTGCTGCGCGGATGCGCTTCAGCGTCTCGGCCACGCCCGTGTCGTAGTTTGCCTCGACGTGGATCGTGATGTTCTGCGCTCCGGCCTTGATGAAGCGCTCCAGGTAGTGATCCGGGCGGTGGATCATGAGATGCACGTCCAGATACATGTCCGTGCATTTGCGCACGACCTGCACCATCTGCGGGCCGAAAGAGATGTTGTCCACGAAGTTTCCGTCCATCACATCCAGGTGCAGCCATTGCGCTCCGGCGGCAGCGGCACGTTTGACCTGGGCGTCGATGTTCGACCAGTCAGAGGCAAGCAGGGAAGGGAGGATGAGGTTGGTCGTGTGATCCATGCCCTGAGATAAGGTTCAGGGTTTAAAGTTCAAGGTTTGAGTTGAAGCGGACAGCGTTTATAAGGCGCGGTGGACGAGCCCCTGATCATCAATCCCTTCGACGACGAACACTTCATGCGCCAGGCGCTGCGCCAGGCGCGCAAGGCGGCGCAGCAGGACGAGGTGCCCATCGGCGCAGTGATCGTGCATCAGGGCGCCATCATTGGCCGTGCATGGAATCAGGTGGAGACGCTGAAGGACGCCACAGCCCATGCGGAAATGCTCGCATTGACTCAGGCTGAGAGCGCCCTCGGCGACTGGCGGCTCACTGAGTGCGATCTCTACGTCACCAAAGAGCCCTGCCCGATGTGTGCCGGGGCCATCATGCACTGTCGCGTGCGCCGCGTCATTTTTGGCTGCCCTGATGTCAAAGGCGGTGCCGCCGGCGGTTTCTGGAACCTGCTGCAGGCTCCGAATCTCAATCACCGCACTGAGATCACCTCTGGTGTGCTGAATGACGACTGCGTGCGCATCCTCAAGGAATTCTTTGCCGAGGCCCGCCGCCGTCGCGCGGAAGGGCTGGAGCACAAAAAGGGAGCGGCCAAAGAAGCGGCTGACGATGGGGGCCTGGTGTTTGACGGGCCGTGAGGCAGTCAGGCCTCATTGCCTTTCCACGAACTCGGGCACTGCATTTACAGCCTGCCGCCGGTGATCCGCACCTGATTGAAGTCGAGCGCTTCAAAGCTCTGGTAGTCCGCATCAAAGGTCAGCACTGCCTTGCCGCCTTTTTTCGTTAGAACGACAGTGTGCGGATCTTTGACGGTGAATTTGGCGACAAAATGAGGGTGCCGGAAAGTGCCGTCGGCCATGAAGATGCACTCGCGATCTGGCACGCCGGCGCTCACATTGCGCCAGGACCATTTCGTGCCGATCAGAAACGTGCGGACGTCCATCGTCGTGCCGCCCGGCTTCACTGGCAGCGGCTGTTCGTTTTTGGGTGGCACTGGGGAAATCCCCGCACTTGATTTCTTTGGCTCCTTCGGCTCGGCGGGTTCTGCCAGAGAGAAGGACACGGAAATCAAGAGTGCGGGCAGCAGGATGGCTTTCATGGCAGGAAAGCCTTGAGCATTCGCTGCAAAACTTAGCTGTCGAGCCCAAAACTTGGGTCTTACGGTTCTCCTGCGAAGGTGGCAACCACGCGTGGCTCGGCGTCAGCTTTGATCGAGAAGATTTCGCAGCTCGCAGCATAGGCATCGGTGGCGTAGCGCTCGGCGAGATCGGCGGCAAATTCATCGAGGAGTTCGGCCTTGGCGGGGAAGATGTAAAGGGAGTGGCGGTCAGGTGTGACGACCCAGATCTCCTGGCCAAACAGTTCCGCGAATATCTTGGGAAGTGAGGGGGCGATGAGCAGTGTGGCGTAGAGCGGGGATTCGCCGCGATAGACCGCGTAGGCGATCCTGCCGTCTTCGCCTTTGATGAGTTCTGGCTTGAGCTGCAGGAGGCGTTTATCAGCGGCGGTCTTGGCGCGGGCGGCGAAGGATTCCACGCTGAGACCGAGTTTGGTGAAGGTTTCTAACGAGTAGGCTTCGACGCCGCTGATTACTGCGGTGCTCTCACGATAACAGGTGAACACAGTCTGCTTTGAATTGGGTAAAGTCAGAGAATAGGCCCCGCGCATGGCCTTGGGCTCAGGCATGAGTAGGAGGGATTCGAGTTTGCGATCCGAAGGGGCTGGCTGCTGGGCGGGCAGGGGATTGACCAAGAGAAGCAGGAGGCAGAAAAGAGAACGCATAGCGGTAGTGTGGCCTAATGTGGCGGTGACGCAAACGCACGCATGGCAGCGAAGATTGGTGGGTATGGTGGCATGAGGCGCTGGAAGAACAGTGAATAAGTGAGAGGCAATGTGAATAATTATTTCAAAAAGCTTCAAAAAGAGCTTGCGGCTACTCTGAGACTCGCCAGAATGCGCGCTCCCAAGGCCCAGCCTCCTCAACGAGACTGGCAAAAATAAAGAACCTCCACGGAGGCTCTTCATTATCGGAACCAGAACCGGAAAAGTCTGCGTGTGCTCAATGTGAGCATGGCGCGCTGTCCCCCGGAACTGGCTACGAATTAAGCCAAGGTTCACAGCTCTTTCACACCATGCCCACCATCAATCAACTCGTCAGACACGGCCGCAAAGATAAAGCGGTAAAGTCGAAGTCTCCTGCGCTTGCAAAGTGCCCGCAGCGCCGTGGCGTCTGCCTCCAGGTGATGACCCGCACACCTAAAAAGCCCAACTCCGCTTTGCGTAAGGTGGCCAAGGTGCGTCTGACCAACGGTTTCGAAGTCATCGCCTACATCGGTGGTGAAGGCCACAATCTCCAGGAACACAGCATTGTGCTGGTGCGTGGCGGACGTGTGAAGGATTTGCCGGGTGTGCGTTACCACATCGTTCGCGGCACCCTTGACTGCCTTGGCGTTGATGCTCGTCGCCGTGGCCGTTCCAAGTATGGTGCAAAGCGTCCAAAGCCAGGTGCTGCCGCCGCTGCTGCCAAGAAGAAATAATTTCCGCTGAATTCACTCCTAATTTTCCCACGCCATGGCCCGCAGAAAACGCGTTTATAACAAAGAGGTTCGCAAGGACAGCCGCTACGACAGCGAACTCGTTGCCACACTCATCAGCAACATCATGCTTGATGGCAAGAAGTCGCTCGCTGAGCGCATCGTCTATTCCGCCATTGAAGCGCTCAACGACAAAACCGACAGCGTCGATCCTTTGGAGCTCTTCAATCGCGCCATTGAGAACACCAAGCCACGTGTCGAAGTCAAAGCTCGTCGTGTGGGTGGTGCCACATATCAGGTGCCTCTCGAAGTTTCTCCTCGTCGTCAGGAATCTCTGGCCATGCGCTGGATCGTTGGATACGCCCGTGGCCGCAAAGGTCAGGCGATGCACCGCGCTCTTGCCAATGAGTTGAAGGATGCCGCACAAGGGCAGGGGAACGCCGTTCGCAAGCGTGACGATGTTCACAAGCAGGCCCAGGCCAACCGCGCCTTCGCCCACTTCCGCTTCTAATCGTTTCACTTCACTTTTTCCGTCCACTTTACGTATTTCCGACCCATGTCGAACCCCAATTCCCCCAACCGCGAATACCCACTTGAGCGTACCCGTAACATCGGTATCTGCGCCCACATTGACGCGGGTAAGACGACCCTGACTGAGCGTATTCTGTTCTACACTGGCATGATCCACAAGATCGGCGAAGTGCATGACGGCGCTGCGACTACAGACTGGATGGAACAGGAAAAAGAGCGTGGTATCACCATCACCTCCGCTGCTGTGACGGCACGCTGGAAGCAGCTCAAGGAAGAAGGCATCTTCAAGCTTCGTGAACTGGAAGACATCCGCGTCAATATCATCGACACCCCCGGACACGTGGACTTCACCGCTGAAGTGGAACGTTCCCTGCGTGTGCTTGACGGCGCGATCTTCGTTCTCTGCGGAGTGGCCGGTGTGCAGCCGCAGTCCGAAACCGTTTATCGTCAGGCTGAAAAGTATCGCGTTCCTCGTATCGCTTTCGTCAACAAGATGGACCGTACGGGTGCCAACTTCGACAACGTGGTGAATGACGTTCGCGTTAAGCTGGGTGCCAATGCCTGGCCGATCCTTATCCCGATCGGTGCTGAAGACAACCTCATCGGTCAGATTGACGTGGTGAACCAGAAGGCCATCATCTACAACGACGACGAAAAGTTTGGTTCCTCCTACAAGGTGCGTGATCTTGAAGGTGCGGAAATCGCAAAAGCCAAGGAAGCTTATGACGGTCTTGTCGCTGAAATTTGCAATCAGGACGAAGAACTTGGAATGAAGTTCCTCGAAGAGCTGCCAATCACGATCAAGGAAGTCAAGGAAGCCCTTCGCCGCACGGTGATCGCTAACAAGATCATCCCTATGGCCGGTGGTTCAGCCTTCAAAAATAAGGGTGTCCAGTATTTGATCGACGCCGTTATCGACTACCTTCCAGGACCGCTCGACATTGAGCCCCAGACCGGCCAGCTCGTGGACGATCCTGACACCAAAGTCGAAGCCAATCCAGATGACTCGGGCAAATTCTGCGCCCTCGGCTTCAAGCTCTGGTCCGACAAATTCGGCCGTCTCGTTTTCTTCCGCGTCTATTCCGGCAAGGTATCCAAGGGCGATACGATCTACAATCCCCGCACCCGTAAGTCTGAGCGCGTGGGCCGTTTGATTCAGATTCAGGCGAGCGTTCATAAGGACATCGAAACCTGCTACTCCGGTGACATCGCAGCCCTAGTGGGTGTGAAGGACGTGCGCACTGGCGACACCTTCTGTGATGAAGATCTCGACATCCTGCTCGAACCACCAACATTCCCAGAACCGGTGATCTCGATGGCCGTTGAGCCAAAAACCAAAGGTGACCAAGAAAAGATGGGCAATGCTCTTCAGCGCCTTTCCGAAGAAGATCCGACATTCTTCGTCAAGACCGACGAAGAAACAGGACAGGTCATCATCGCCGGCATGGGCGAGCTTCACTTGGAAATTCTTTGCGACCGCCTCAAGCGCGAGCACAAAGTGGAAACCACCACCGGCAAGCCTCAGATCGCCTACCGCGAAACCCTTACCCAGCCAGCTGATGGCGAAGGAAAGCTGGTCAAGCAGTCCGGTGGTCGTGGTCAATACGGTCACGTTGTCATCAAGGTTCGTCCTGGTGAGAAGGGTTCCGGCATCGTCGTCGAAAACAAAGTGGTTGGCGGAACGATTCCCAAGGAGTTCATCAACCCTGCCAAGGCAGGTTGTGTGGAAGCTGCTCTTAACGGCATTATCGCTGGTTACCCAGTGATCGACATGCACATCGAACTTGTTGATGGCTCCAGCCACGATGTGGATTCCAACGAAAACGCTTTCAAGATGGCCGGTATCTTCGCCGTCAAAGATGCGCTCAAGAAAGCCAAGTGCATCCTCCTTGAGCCGATCATGGCCGTGGAAGCCTCCACGCCAGAAGATTATCAGGGCGACATCATGGGTGACTTGAACCGTCGCCGTGGCAAGATTCAGGGCATGGACAGCCGCGGCACGACCGCCATCCTCCGCGCTGAAGTTCCTCTCGCTGAAATGTTTGGCTACTCCACCGCCATCCGCACTCTTTCTTCCGGACGCGCCAGCTACTCCATGCAGCCTTCTCACTTCGAGCAGGTGCCGCATCAGATTGTTGAGCAGATCGTCGAGCAGCGTGGAGGCTCCAAGTAACGGCCCACGCGCACTGAACCCCCCGTATCCCAAGGACCATCGTCATGACAAATCAACGCATCAGAATCCGCCTTCGCGCCTATGACTATCGCGTGCTCGACAAAAGCACTGCCGACATCGTCGAAACAGCGAAGCGCACCGGCGCACGTGTTGCAGGCCCCATCCCGCTGCCTACACGCATCGAGAAGTTCACCGTGAACCGCTCACCCCACGTCGATAAGAAATCGATGGACCAGTTCGAAATCCGCACGCACAAGCGCCTGCTGGATATCGTTGACCCAACCTCCCGCACAGTGGACGAGCTCAAGAAGCTCAATCTTCCTTCCGGCGTGGACATCACCATTAAGATCTAACTCGATCTCATTACTTTTAAACACAGGAGGACACACTCATGAGTCTCGGATTGATCGGTAAAAAACTCGGAATGACAAAGGTTTACGACGCTAAAGGCGACGCAATCTCAGTCACAGTGGTTGACGTCAGCGGCAACACCATTCTTCAGGTGAAGCGCACAGACGGCAAGGACAAGTACAGCGCAGTTCAGGTTGGCTACGGAGATCAGTTGAAGGACTCCCGCGTCAGCAAGCCGCTGCTTGGCCATTTCAAGAAACACGGTTGCACGACAGCGAAGCGCATCGTCAAAGAATTCCGCCTCACAGGCGACGACCAACTGCCAGCCGCTGATGCCAAGATTGACGCCAGCCTTTTCAGCAATGGCCAGATCGTTGACGTGATCGGTCACACCAAAGGCAAAGGTTTCCAGGGCGTCGTCAAGCGCTGGAACTTTGCAGGTCAGCCAGCTACGCACGGTCACATGATGCACCGTCGTCCTGGTTCCATCGGTTGTCGTCTGACTCCAGGTCTCGTCTGGAAAAACCAGAAGATGCCTGGCCATGACGGCACCACTCGCTGCACCACGCAGAATCTGGTCGTCGTGCAGAGCCGTCCTGAAGAAGGCATCCTTCTCATCAAAGGTGCACTCCCCGGCAACACAGGCAGCATCGTTGTGGTGCGCCCCGGCAAAAAAGCCGTCGTTAAGAAATAATTACGAGGAACTGAACCATGTCCGCGACCATTCTCTCAGCCGACGCCGCCAAGGCGGCCAACATTCAACTTACCGAGGGCTATAAAGGCTCCCAGGCTCTTAACGACACGCTGGTGGCCTACCGTGCCAACCGCCGTCAGGGCAACGCCCACACAAAAAACCGTTCTGAAGTTTCCGGCTCCGGCAAGAAACTCTGGAACCAGAAAGGAACCGGCAATGCTCGTATGGGCAGCAAGCGTTCCCCAATCTGGAGTGGTGGTGGTGTCGTCTTTGGCCCTCGCAACACGACTGTGTGGGCTAAAAAAACCACGAAAGGCACCAAGAAGCTCGCTCTGCGTGCTGCTTTGACCGCTCGTATCCTTGATGGTGAAGTGCTCACCACTGCCAGCTTCGCTGTGGCAGATGGCAAGACCAAAAGCTTCATCGCCGCCGTCAACGGCCTCACCACCGCGAAAAACGTTCTGCTCATCGGCACTGGCTTTGATGAACTGACCTTCCGCGCTGGCCGCAATGTCCAGAACGTCCAGCTCATCTCCGCTGACGACGTGAATGCCGAGCACCTTCTGCGCTACCGCAGTGTTGTGGTGACCGGCGCCGCCCTTGAAACTCTTGCCAA
Organism: Verrucomicrobiaceae bacterium; assembly: GCA_027490195.1. Taxonomy (GTDB): domain Bacteria; phylum Verrucomicrobiota; class Verrucomicrobiia; order Verrucomicrobiales; family Verrucomicrobiaceae; genus Prosthecobacter. Next base: position 9,674 of record JAIXYN010000077.1, read on the forward strand.
AAGGACCGCCTGATCATGAAAGACCTTCATAAAGTCATCAAAAACATCCGCCTCAGCGAAAAAGCCACGCTGCTGGGAGAACAAAACAACGAGTACGTGTTCTCAGTTGATGTCGAAGCCACAAAAATCGACATCAAACAGGCCATCGAAAAACTGTTTGGCAAAAAAGTCACCGGTGTCCGCACTGCGAACTATGACGGCAAGGCCCGTCGTGAGCGCCGCGCCGATTACGGCCGCACCAATCACTGGAAGAAAGCGATCGTCCGCCTCAAGGCTGGCGAAAAGTTCGACCTCGCGTAAACCCAGGCCAGTAACCCTTTAACTTATCCTACCGTCATGGCGCTGAAAACATTCAAGCCTACTACGCCCACCAATCGCTACAAAGAGTGGAACTCCTTCGAGGAGATCACCAAGCATTCGCCGGAGAAAAGCCTCACCGTGGCTCTCCGCAAATCCGGTGGCCGTAACAACACTGGTCGCATCACCTGCCGTCACATCGGTGGTGGTCACGACAAGCGTTATCGTCTCATCGACTTCAAGCGCTCACGCCGTGATGAAGCAGCTAAAGTGGTCGGCATCGAATACGATCCGAATCGCTCTGCTCGCATCGCCCTCATCGAATACAAGGACGGCCAGCGTGCTTACATCCTCGCACCAAATGCCCTGACAGTGGGTGCCTCGGTGATGGCTGGTGAAAAAGCAGCTCCTGAACTGGGCAACGCACTTCCTCTGAGCAAGATCCCTCTTGGTACCTCGATTCACAACATCGAACTCTCCCCAGGCAAAGGCGGCGTCGTCGCCCGTGCTGCAGGACAGGCCGCTGTGCTCTCCAACCGTGAAGGTGACTTCGCCCTGGTGCGCATGCCTTCTGGAGAAATCCGCAAGATCCTCGCTGTCTGCTACGCCACGATTGGGCAGGTCGGCAACGTCGAGCATATGAACGTTGTCAGCGCCAAGGCGGGCCGCACCCGCTGGCAGGGCACTCGCCCAACCGTCCGCGGCATGTGTATGAACCCGATCGACCATCCGAACGGTGGTGGTGAAGGTCGTTCCAAGTCCGGTGGTGGTCGTCAGCACCTGCTTAGCCCTTGGGGCCACGCGAAGGGTGAGAAGACCCGCAACAAGAAGAAGGCGACAAACAAGCTCATCATTCAGAGCCGTCACGCCAAGAAGTAATCCATTCCTCACTCAAGCACTCTCATGGCACGCTCCCTCAAAAAAGGTCCTTTCGTTCAGCAAGCCCTCCTCGACAAGGTGGACAAGCTTAACGACGCCAAGCAGAAACGCCCCATCAAGACTTGGGCCCGTTCCTCAATGGTCACTCCTGACCTCGTCGGTCACACGTTTCTGGTTCACAACGGCAAGGACTTCGTCTCTGTCTATGTGACTGAAAATATGGTGGGTCACCGCCTCGGTGAATTCTCCTTGACCCGTCTGTTCAAGTCCCACGGTGCCGTCACCGTTAAGGCTGCCAAGTAATTCCTGCGCTCCGAGCCATTTCATGTCACTCCGCAATTCCATCACCTGCACCACGTTCTCGCTGCTTCTCGCAGTGGGTGTGTCAGGACTGCGTGGTGCGGATGACAGGCTCGAAAATCAGGAACTGCATATCTCGCTCCAAGTCGCCGCCGCCAAGATCCAAGCTCAAGATGCTCAGCTTCTTGCTGCCAAGGATAAAAACGACGCGCTGGCTCAGAGTGCCGCTGCCGCCAATGCTGAAACCAACGAGCTTAAGGACCGCTACGAAAAGTTGCGCGGTCTGCTTGAAGGTCTCGGCGTCGGGGCACTTGAAAACACCAAAGATCAAACCCAGGAGCGTCTGCTCGCTGCTCTCAGCGACCTGCGCATCATGAAAGAGCAGCGCGATGAACTCGCCAACGCCCTGATTGAATTGGCTGAATCGGGCATGGGCCTGATGAAGTCCTCTCAGAATGCTGATCCTGCCGCCGCCGACCGCTTGAACAAGGCTATTACCACTGCCGATGCCGCGCTTGTCAAAGCCGGTGGTGGTCAAAATGGCCAGGCCGTTGGTGACTTGCAAAACGCCCGAGTCGTCAGCCTGAAGAGTGAATTCGGTATCGCCGTTCTCTCCATTGGTTCCAAAGATGGGGTGAAGCCTGGAATGCCCTTTGAAATTTACCGCGAAGACAAGCCCATCGCGAAAGTCCTTGTCACTGAAGTCCGCAACTCTGTTTGTGGTGCCGTAGTCCAGGAACTGGCCACTGCCAATGATCCCGTCCGCGTCGGTGACCGGGGTCGCGTCGATCTCAACAAATCTCTCTAACGAAGTCAAGAACCCCCCCTCGCTTTATGTCCGTCCGTTCCGTCCTCAAATACGCCAGGATCTCCTCGCAGAAAGCCCGTCAGGTCACACGTGCCATCACCGGCATGCCCGTCTCCCAGGCGCTGAGCGTTCTCGACTTCACTCCAAAGAAAGCCGCCTTCCTTGTCGGCAAGACTCTCCGTTCCGCCATCGCGAATGCCGAGAACAACCACGAGCAGGATGCTTCTGAATTCATCGTTCAGTCTGCCATTGCCACTCCCGGTCCGGTTCTTAGCCGCATCATGCCACGTGCACGTGGTTCAGCCGCTCCGATCAAGAAGCGCATGACTCATATCACTGTCATCATCGGCGCACCAAAGGCTGAAGAAGCCAAAGCCGAAGGTGAGAAGAAGGCTCCGAAATCCGCACGCCGGAATGCACCTGCCGTCAAGAAGGCAGCCAAAGCCAAGAAAGCTTCTGAATAACCGCAACGCCCCCCAACCGCACCTCTTCACTTTATGGGACAGAAAGTAAATCCGATCGGCTTCCGCCTCGCAGTCACCAAAGACTGGCGCTCCAAGTGGTACGCACCTGAAAAAGAATACGCAGACTCGCTCCACAGCGATCTCGCTATTCGTAGCTACCTGAAGGAAAAACTCATGCAGGCGGCGATCTCGAAGATCGTGATCGAGCGTGCATGGAATCAGGTCCGCGTGACCCTTCACACCGCTCGTCCGGGTCTCGTCATTGGCCGTAAAGGTCAGGAAATCGACGTCATGAGCCAGAAGGTCTCCGAAATGTGCGGCGGTAAGCAGGTCAAGATCGACATCTTCGAAATCAAGCAGCCTGAACTTGACGCCCAGCTCGTCGCTGAAGCCGTTGCAGTTCAACTTGAGCGCCGTATTTCTTTCCGCCGCGCCATGAAGCGCTCCGTGCAGACCGCCATGGACATGGGTGCAGACGGCATTCGTCTCCGCTGCGCCGGCCGTCTTGGTGGTGCTGACATCGCCCGTGCTGAGTGGTATCGCCAGGGCAAGGTGCCTCTTCAGACCCTGCGTATCCCGATCGATTATGGTTTCGCAGAAGCCCGCACCGTTTATGGAATCATCGGCGTCAAGTGCTGGATGAACCGTGGCAATGCTCCCGAAGGCGTTTCCCGTCCCCAAGGTGACCGCCGTCCACGCAGAGATGACCGTCGCCCAGGCGGTGGCGCTCCAGGGGCTCCTGGTCCTCGTGGTGGTGATCGTCGTGGCCCACAAGGCGGCGGTGGTGGTTATGGTGGCGGTGCTCCATCTCCGGCCCCAGCCCAAGCATAAAAACTGCTCCTCTTTTAACTAACCCCTTTCTACCGGACCTAGACGTATGGCCCTTCTTCCAAGCAGAGTAAAATATCGTAAATCGCAGCGCGGCAACCGTGGCGGCAACGCCACCAGCGGCAACAAGTTGGACTTTGGTGACTTCGGTCTCCAGACCCTTGAGCGTGGCTGGATCAAAAACATCCACATCGAAGCTTGCCGTGTCGCAATCACCCGCTTCCTGAAGCGCAAAGGTAAAGTTTTCTGCCGCATTTTCCCCCACAAGCCAGTCACCCAGCGTCCACCGGAAGTCCGAATGGGTAAGGGTAAAGGCGCTCCAGAATTCTGGGTCGCAGTGGTGCTTCCTGGGCACATGCTGTTTGAAATCTCCGGTGTGAACGAAGCCACCGCTCGTGAAGCCTGCCGTTTGGCCAACACGAAGCTGGGCCTGCGCTGCCGCTTCGTCAGCCGCGAAAGCCTGCACAATTAATTAAAGCGAACCGCGAACTGAATTATGAAGATCAAAGAACTCCGTGAATCGACTGTGGAAGAACTCTCCGCACGCCGTCGCGAACTGAAGCAGGAAGCGCTGAATCTGCGTGTGCAGCAGAGCGCAGGTGGCGGTCAGCTCGAAAATCCAGCCCGTCTGACCCATATCCGCCGCGAAATCGCCCGGATTGAAACCATCATCACCGAGCGCACCCGCGCTGCGGCTGCCAAGAAGGCCGCCTGATCCGGTCATCAACCCCCTGAAGCATTTTAAATATCATGAGCGAGACCACCGCAGAAGCCCCTGCAGCCACCGAAAAACCAGCCGTGCGCAAGACGCGCGTCGGCGTCGTGGTGTCCGATAAAATGACGAAGACCATCGTCGTTAAAGTCGAACGCCGCGTTCCGCATCCAATCTTCAAGAAGATTGTGCGCAAAACCTCCAAGTTCTATGCCCACGACGAAAACAGCGTGGCCAAAGAAGGTGACAAGGTGCTCATCGCCGAAACCCGCCCGCTCTCCAAGCTGAAGCGCTGGGAACTGATCGAAGTGCAGAAGCACTAGTCGTATTTTTTTGAACCCCCTAACCTGACCAGGAGAAACAGTTTATGTTGCAAATGGAGTCCTCAATCCCGGTGGCTGACAACACCGGTGCCCGACTGGCCACGATGATCGGCGTGCTCGGCAAGAAAAACACCCGCTTCGCCTATGTTGGCGATATCATCACTGCCCACGTTCGTGAGTCCACCCCGACTGCCGCCGTGAAAAAAGGTGAAGTCGTCCGTGCTGTGATCGTGCGCACCTCGCATCCGATCCGCCGCGTTGATGGTTCGATCCTTCGCTTTGACCGCAATGCGATGGTTATCATCGACAAAGACAACAATCCGCGTGGCACACGCATCTTTGGCCCAGTGGCCCGTGAACTGCGCGACAAGAACTTCATGAAGATCGTTTCCCTTGCACCCGAAGTGCTGTAATTCCAATGAGCAATACCAAGACCCACGTTAAAAAAGGCGACAATGTCGTCGTCATTTCCGGAGCAGCCAAAGGCGCCCAAGGAGTCGTCCTGGCAGTGCAGACTGGCAAAAACCGGGTTCTCGTTGAAGGCGTGCGCATGATCAAGAAAGCGATCAAGCCGACCCAGCAAAATCAAGCCGGTGGTTTCCAAGAACAAGAAGCCCCGATCCACATCTCCAATGTCAAGCGCGTTGATGCGCCTGTGAAAGAGAAGAAAAAGAAAGTTGCGAAGAAGAAAGCTAAGGCTTAAATCGACGCCCCCCATTTGCCTCCCCCCTCGTCATCGTCGCTCCGCACGGTGCGATCATCGAGGGAAAGGCGGCACAGCCAAACTGAATCATGGAACATATCCTACAGACCCTCTATAAAGAAAAACGCACTGAGCTTAAAACCACGCTCGGTCTCGCCAACATCCATCAGGTCCCTCAGCTCCAAAAAATCGTCGTGAACTGCGCCATTGGCAGTCAGGCAGAGCGTAAGCAGGCGATCGAAGATGCCGTGAATGAAGTGACTCTCATTACCGGCCAGAAGCCTATCATCACCAAGAGCAAGAAGGCCATCGCCAACTTCAAACTTCGTGAAGGTGAAAACGTCGGTGTCAAAGTCACCCTTCGCGGAAGCAAGATGTATGACTTCATGATGCGTCTCGTCCGCACCGCCATTCCTCGTATCCGTGACTTCCGTGGTGTCGCCCCCCGTGCCTTTGACGGTCGTGGCAACTACACCCTCGGTGTTGCTGAACAGTCGATCTTCCCGGAAATCGAGCTCGACAAGATTAAGCGTCAGCTTGGTTTTGACATCACTTTCGTCACCAGCACGAACAATGATGACCATGCGCGCGAAATGCTCCGCACCCTGGGCATGCCATTCCGCACTCGCGTCGCTCAGGCTAAGAAGGAAGATGGCACTGAAGCCGCCGCATAACCCTAACACCCGGACACACTCAGCGTCATGACCGACCCGATCGCAGATTTTCTTACCCGCATCCGCAACGCCTGCTCAGCGCAGCAGGAGCAGGTGCTCATTCCCTTCTCCAAGATGAAGGCCGAACTCTCCCGCATCTTGCAGGAAGAAGGCTACATTTGGAGCTACGAAGTGGACACCAACGCCACTCATCCTCGCCTCAAGCTCAAGCTCAAGTATCAGGACAAGACCCCAGTCATTCGTAAGATTGATCGCGTCAGCATGCCTGGTCTGCGCAAGTATGTCGGCAGCACTGAGATTCCTCGCGTCCTTGGTGGCCTGGGCATCTCTATCCTCTCCACTCCAAAGGGCCTCATGACTGGTGCCAAGGCCCGCAAGGCCAAAGTGGGCGGTGAACTCCTCGCCACAGTCTGGTAACCCCCAACCGTCACAACCATTATGTCACGCGTAGGCAAACAAATCATTTCCATTCCAGACAAGGTCACCATCAAAGTTGGTGACGACCGCTCAGTGCAGGTCAAAGGCCCGAAAGGCGAACTCGGCTGGACTCTCCCGCTCGGTGTTAAAGTCAATTCGGACGCAAAGACCATCAATGTCACCCGCGATTCTGAAGACCGTAAAGTGCGTGCCCTGCATGGCACCACCCAGCGTCTGATCTCGAACATGCTCATCGGCGTCAGCCAGGGCTACACCCGCAACCTTGAGATTCACGGCGTCGGTTTCCGCGCTGCGGTCAAAGGAACTAACATCGATCTTCAGCTTGGTCAGTCCCATGATCGCCTTCACCCCATTCCAACGGGCGTTAAGGTGACCGTCACGGAAAACACCAAGATCGCTATCGAAGGTATCGACAAACAGGTTGTCGGCCAGCTCGCTGCTGACATTCGTGCTTACTACCCGCCGGAGCCTTATAAAGCCAAGGGCGTGCGCTACGTGGGCGAACAAATCCGCCGTAAAGCCGGCAAATCCGTCAAATAATTTCCGGAGATACTCATCATGGCTCTTACCAATCGCAAAGACATCCGCGCTCGTATTCACAAGCGCATCCGCCGCAAACTCAGCGGCACCGCCGAGCGTCCCCGCCTCGCAGTTTACTTCTCCAACACGAACGTTTACGCTCAGGTCATCGACGACACTGCCGGCAAGACGATCGTTTCGGCTTCCACCAAGGAAAAAGGCTACGGCGCTGGCAAGGCCAACGTCGAGCACGCCACAAAAATTGGCTCCCTCCTCGCGGAGCGTGCCATGGCAAAAAACATCACCGAAGTGGTCTTCGACCGTGCCGGTTTCATTTATCATGGCAAGGTGAAAGCTCTTGCAGATGCCGCCCGTGAAAAGGGTCTGAAATTCTAAAACCGTCTCACGCAAATTTATGGCCGAAGAAACAGTAGTTATCGATCCCTCAGCCGCCGCACCAGCGGAGGCTCCAGCACACGCAGCTCCTTCTCCCTCCTACGGTGGATTCCGTGGGCGTGATGATCGTGGGCCGCGCGAGACGGATGGTGTCGAAAAAGTCGTTCACATCAATCGATGCGCCAAAGTGGTCAAAGGTGGTCGTCGCTTCAGCTTCAGCGCACTCGTCGTTTCCGGCGATGCTAAGGGCAAAGTGGGCTGCGGTTTTGGCAAGGCCAATGAAGTCTCCGACGCCATCAAGAAGGCTACAGAAGCTTCCCGCAAGAACATGTTCTCCATCTGCCTCAAGGACAGCACCATTCCTCATGAAGTGGTGGGCTCCCATGGTGGTGGACACATCCTTCTCAAGCCTGCCACAGCAGGTACCGGCATCATTGCTGGTGGCGGCGCGCGCGCCGTGCTTGAAGCCGCAGGCGTTAAAGACGTGATCGGTAAATCCCTTGGTTCCAGCAACCACGCCAACGTGGTTCGCGCCACACTTGCTGCGCTTACCGCCCTGCGCCCCGCCGATGAAATCCTCCGCGCTCGCGGCAAGGAAATCAAAGAGCGCAAGGCCCTCTGATTGAACCCCTTTTTCCTTTTTTAATTTCCATGCAACTCCAAGACGTCAAACCCCGCCCCGGTGCCAAAAAGCGCCGCAAGCGCATCGGCTGTGGCGAAAGCTCCGGTCACGGTAAAACCTCCGGCAAAGGCAACAAAGGTCAGATGGCCCGCGCAGGTCGTGGCATCCGTCCCGGCTTTGAAGGTGGTCAGATGCCAATGCATCGCCGTCTGCCAAAGAAGGGCTTTAACAACAAACAGTTCAAGGACGTCTTCGAAGTCGTGAACGTTGGTGAACTCAACGCAGCCTTCCAGGATGGTTCTGTGATCAATGAAGCCGCACTGCGTGAATCTGGTCTGGTGAGCCGCAACTGCGATTTCATCAAGATTCTCGGCACGGGTGAACTTTCCCTCAAGCTCACCATCGAAGGCGCAAAAGTCAGCGCCACGGCCCGTGAAAAGATTGAGAAAGCCGGCGGCTCCATCGCTGCCTGATTTTTCTGACCCAACCAACCTCTTTGATGGGCCGGTCTCCGCGCAGCGAATGCTGTCAGGAAGCAGGCCCATCTTCGCTTAGAGCCTCTCTCTCATGATCTCTGCTTTCGCCAATAGCTTTAAAGTCCCCGAACTTCGCTCGCGCATTCTTTTCACCCTGGCGATGATTGTCATCGTCCGTATCGGCACGTCCATCACGCTTCCGGGTGTTGATGCTACTGTGCTGAATGCCTGGATTGAGAACAAGGCGGGGGACAATGCCTCCGGTGCCTCTCAGGTCGCCGCACTGCTCAACATCTTCAGCGGTGGTGGCTTGCAAAACTGCGCTATTTTCGCCTTGGGCATCATGCCCTACATCAGTGCCAGCATCATGCTGCAGCTGCTGACCGCTGTCTGGCCTCCGCTCAGCAAGCTCGCCCGTGAGGAAGGTGGTCGTCAAAAGATCACGCAGTACACCCGTATTGCCACCATTATTCTTTGCGTCTTTCAAGCCACACTTCTTGCCCAATCTCTCCACGATCCGGCGCAGAACTATCTGATGGCCGGCTTGCAGGATGCTATCGATAAATTAGGCGGAAGACCTCTAGTTCCTGGCTACGGGATTGGTTTCGTTTTCACCAGTGTAATCACCATCACTGCCGGTACGATGCTCATGATGTGGCTTGGGGAGCAGATCACGGACCGTGGTATTGGCAACGGCGTCTCGATCCTCATTTGCGTGAACATCGTTTCCGATCTTCCCGGTGCTCTGATTCAGGTTTGGCAGACCTTTGTGGGCAGCATCAAGGCCAGCCCAGCCAGCGCTTTCACTCTCGTCCTGCTCATGGGATTCATGATTATTGTTATCGCCGGTGTCATTGCCTTGACCCAGGCAACTCGACGAATTGCCATCACCTACGCCAAGCGCGTTGTCGGCCGCAAGGTCTATGGTGGTCAGACACAGTATCTGCCGCTGAAGATCAATTATTCTGGCGTTATGCCGATCATCTTCGCCCAGGCCATCCTGCTCTTTCCTTCCACCATTTTGGCTTCGCTCTTTAAAGATGTGAACTGGATCCAGCGCATGGCGCTTTTCATCAGCAGTGGCTGGGTTTATTATGTGGCTTCCTCTCTGCTGATCTTCTTCTTCAGCTACTTCTGGGTCGCCACCATGTTCCAGCCCACGCAGATTTCCGAAGATCTCAAAAAGAGCGGTGGCTACGTTCCTGGCATCCGTCCAGGTAAGCCGACTGCCGACTTCCTCGACTTCACCATGAGCCGTCTCACCTTCGCAGGTGCGATCTTCCTCACCGGGCTTTATGTGATGCCGGGAATCGTCAGCAGTTCCATGAAAATTTCCAGTTCGGCTGCACAGTTCTTCGGCGGCACCAGCCTGCTGATCCTTGTGGGTGTGGTGCTTGATGTCATGCGCCAAGTCGAAACGCATTTGCTGCAGAGCCACTATGACGGCTTCCTCAAGAAGGGACGTATCCGTGGTCGTGTGGATCGCATCCAGCAGGGAGCGCGCGCTGTGGACTCAACTACTGTCGTTTGGCTTTGGGTCGCTCTCGCTATCATGGTCTTGGTTGGCGTCGTGTACAAACTCGCTCTTAAGTGAGCTTCATCCAGCGCGTCATGGCTTTTGTAAAATCGGGGAGCATCCCCATCCGCCACGGCGCGCAGCAGCAGGGTATCCGTAGGGCTTGTCAGGTCGCACGGGATGTGCTGATCAAGACCGCCTCTCAGGTGCACATTGGGGTGACAACCGCTGAAGTTGATCGCTATGCCGCCGCTGAAATGAAAGCATGCGGTGCCATCAGCGCCTTCTTGGGCTATGGTCGCGCCAAGTTCCCGGGCCACATCTGCATTTCCATCAATGAAGAGGTCGTCCATGGCATCGGTGGTCCGCGAGTGATTCAGGATGGGGACATCGTGAAAATTGATGTCGGAGTTCATTACGACGGCTGGGTCGGAGACAATGCCCTGACAGTGCCTGTTGGCAATGTGGTCAAAGAAACGCTGCACCTTCTCGCTGCCACGGAAGAATCACTTCTTAATGCTGTCAAATTCGCTCGCGACGGGTGGATGTTAGGTGATCTGTGCCACAGCGTCGAGCACCACGTCACGCAGTATGGCTACAGTGTTGTGCGCGAGTTCGTCGGCCATGGCGTCGGACGAAAGCTGCATGAGGAGCCGCAGGTGCCTAACTACGGAAAGAAGGGGGATCGTCCGCGACTCAAAGCCGGTATGACTCTGGCCGTCGAACCCATGATCAACATGGGCACAGGGAAGACGCGTATCCTTGATGATAAATGGACGGTGGTCACCTTGGATCGCAAACCCTCTGCACACTTCGAGCATGTGGTTCTTGTCACGGCTGATGAGCCTGAAATCTTGACCGCACGGGACCGCATGTTTCCAATGGGAACAGCGGATCTTACGCCTAGACCGGTCTCAGAGCTGGGCTGATTTTTGCTTCAAGGGAGGCCTAAATTGAATGGGCTTGGAGCCTGCTGGGCCTAGGTGTTCAGGTCTCTTGAGACATTGATTTTTGTTTGTTCTACAGCACTTTTTGTTTGTTCTACAGCACTGATACTGAACTGCTTCTAAGCACATGTGAGATTCGTTATTTTGCGTGCGATTGAATACTGGCTGTGTTGCATGGTCGTGTTCTGATTTTTGACATGAACGATATGAATCCTTCTTCCAATCCGTCATCCCCGAAGGGGCGCGCCGGATGTTTTGTGATCATCCTCATCGTACTTGCCGGCGGTGGCTGGCTATGGATGCACCGGCCTGAAGCCGCTGCGGGGGGAGCTGCAGGGGGCAGAGGTGGCTCACGCAGTGGGACTGCCGCAGTGACCGTAGCGGAGGTAAAGCAGGAGGATTTTGAGGAATGGGTGAGTCTCTCAGGCACTGTCACGCCTCTGGCTGTGGTGGTGGTGCGTAGTCGGGTGGACGGGCAGCTCGATAAGGTGCGTTTTGTAGAAGGGCAGATGGTTAACGCTGGAGATCTGCTTGCGGAGATTGACCCTCGTCCGTTTCAGGTGACGCTGGATCAGGCCAAAGGACAGCTGGCCCGGGACGAGGCCTTGCTCGCCAATGCGAAAAAGGATCTTGATCGCTACACCGAACTGCTCAAGCAGGACTCCATCGCCAAACAACAGGTGGACACTCAGACATCATTGGTGCGGCAGTATGAAGCTGCCTTAATTTCTGATCGTGCCACAGTGGCGAGCGCGGAATTGCAGCTCAGCTACACCAAGGTCACGGCTCCGCTCACGGGGCGTGTTGGTTTGCGTCAGGTGGATGCCGGCAACATGATCCGTGCCTCCGATGCGAACGGTCTGGTCATCATCACGCAGATGGATCCCATCGGCCTGATCTCCGCCATTCCCCAGGAGCGCGTGGCTGCAGTGCGCAAACGACTTGCTGGCAGCGAACCTGTGTTGGTCGAGGCAGTGGACAAGGAGATGAACAAACTGTTGGGGAGCGGAAAGCTGCTGACGACCGACAATCAGATTGATGTCACCTCCGGCACATTGAAGCTGAAGGCTCAGTTGCCCAATGCCGATGGCTTGCTCTTTCCAAATCAATTTGTCATCACCCGAGTGCTGGTGGACACCAAGGTGAATGCCACGGTGGCCCCTGCAAATGCCATCCAGCGTGGGGCAAAAGGTGCCTATGCCTATCTCCTAAAGGAAGACAGCACCGTGACTTTACATGATGTGGTCACCGGTCCCATCCAAGGAGAGCGCGTTCTTATCACTGAAGGATTGAAGCCCGGAGACAAAGTGATCACCCAGGGGGTGGATCGTTTGCGTGATGGCGCCAAAGTGGAGGTCATCACGCCTGGCAAGTCTGCTCTAGGGGAGCGCCCCAAAGGAGACATGGTCAAAGGGGAAGGGAAGGGTGGCAAAGGCGCGCCTCTACCTTGATGGCTGAAGTCCGCATGAAGAATGACGCATGAATCCCTCTCGCATCTTCATCGAGCGCCCCGTCGCCACCACCTTGCTGATGGTGGCGGTTTTGCTTGTCGGCGGGCTTGCCTACCGCCTGCTGCCGGTGGCGGCATTGCCGCAGGTGGATTATCCGACGATTCAGGTCGTGACACTCTATCCTGGTGCTGGACCGGAGGTGATGACTTCCTCAATCACAGCACCCTTGGAGCGTCAGTTTGGCCAGATGCCCGGCCTCGCGCAGATGTATTCGATCAGCAGTGGCGGCTCATCTGTGATCACGCTGCGGTTTACGCTCGGGCTGCGCTTGGACATTGCCGAGCAGAGCGTGCAGGCGGCGATCAATGCCGCCGCGACGCTGCTCCCAACGGACCTGCCCAATCCGCCCACCTACAACAAGGTCAATCCTGCTGATGCGCCCATCATCTCGCTGGCGCTGACCTCGCAGACACTGCCTCTGATCAAGGTGCAGGACGCCGCCGAAACTCGATTGGTGCCCAAGGTGTCGCAGATTTCCGGCGTGGGCTTGGTCTCACTCAGCGGCGGCATGCGGCCTGCGGTGCGCATCCGCGCCAATCCCGTGGCACTCTCTTCACGTGGCCTGAGTACGGAGGATCTGCGCAACGCCATTGCGATGGGAAATGTGAACCAGCCCAAGGGCGGTTTTGACAATGCCACGCGCAGCAGCACGGTTGATGCAAACGACCAGCTGCTCTCCGTCGATGACTATCGGAATCTCGTGATCGCCTGGCGCAATGGTGCCGCTGTGCGAGTGATCGATGTCGCTGACGTTGTGGATGATGCCGAAAACATGCGCCTCGCGGCGTGGGCGGACGTGAAGCCCTCGAAGCAAGTGCAGCCAGCAGTTATCGTCAACGTGCAGCGACAGCCGGGGGCCAACGTCATTGAAGTGGCCGACCGCATCAAGACGCTGCTCCCGAAGCTGAAGGAGAATCTCCCGCAGGCGGTGGATGTTCAGCTTCTTACCGATCGGACCGCCACGATCCGTGCCTCTGTTGAGGATGTGCAATACGAGCTGCTGCTTTCCATCTTCCTCGTTGTGGCAGTGATCTTTGTCTTCCTGCGCAGTCTGCGTGCGACCTTGATCCCTGCGGTCGCGGTGCCGCTCTCACTTGTCGGAACCTTTGCCGTGATGTGGCTGTGTGGTTTCAGTCTGAACAATCTGACCCTCATGGCGCTGACCATCGCGACCGGATTCGTCGTAGACGACGCCATCGTGATGATCGAAAACATCGCACGCTACATTGAGAACGGTGAGGCACCGATGCCGGCCGCCCTCAAAGGGGCGCGTCAGATCGGTTTCACCATCATTTCACTTACCCTGTCGCTGATTGCTGTGCTGATTCCGCTGCTCTTTATGCAGGATGTGGTGGGCCGGCTGTTTCGTGAGTTTGCCATCACGCTGGCCATTTCCATTGTGATCTCGGCGGTGGTCTCGCTCACTTTGACGCCGATGATGTGTGCCCGTTTGCTGAGACATGGCGAGGAAGGGCCTATAGCGAAAATGGTGTCGCGTGGTTTTGATGCGATTATCAGGCTCTATGGGCATGCGCTGCGTGTCGTGCTAGATCATGGTGCGACAACGATGCTGGTTTTTGCTGCCACGCTCGTAGCGACCGGACTGCTGTATCAAAGCGTCTCAAAGGGCTTCTTCCCATTGCAAGACACTGGCCTCATCCAGGGCTTTGTGGAGGCTCCGCAAAGCGTGTCATTCGCAGCGCTGGGGCAGCGGCAGCAGGAGCTTTCAAAACTGGTGATGGAGTACCCTGCGGTGAAAAGCGTGTCGTCATTCATCGGCGTGGATGGCGTGAACACCACACCCAACACGGGACGCATGCTGATCAATCTCGTGCCGAGGCATGACCGGGATGCGTCTGCAGCGCAGGTCGTCCGCCGGCTGCAGGACAAGGCCATTCGTCGGCCCGGCGTGCAGTTGTATTTGCAGCCGGTGCAGGATTTGAACATCGAGGACCGTGTGAGCCGGACCCAGTTTCAATACACGCTGCAGTCTCCCAGCATTGCATCATTGCAGTTGTGGACGCACAAATTGGTGGAGGAACTGCGAAAATCAGCCTTGCTGGCGGATGTGGCAGACGACTTGCTGGACAAAGGTCTGCAGGCGCGTGTGGTGATCGACCGTGAAACAGCGAGCCGCCTTGGCGTGACTGTCGCCGCCATCGATGCGGCGCTCTACAATGCCTTTGGGCAGCGGCTTGTTTCGACCATTTTCACCCAGAGCGGGCAGTATCGAGTGGTGCTCGAGCATGGGTTAGAGTTCCAGTCAGGACTCTCCGCCTTTGACCAAGTGCGCGTGCCATCCACCAATGGACAGCAGGTGCTGCTAAGCACGATGGCCAAAATCATCGAAGAGCCGGCCACTCTGGCCATAGCTCATCAGGATCAGTTTCCTGCTGCGACCGTATCCTTCAATCTGGCACCCAAGACCTCGCTGGGAGCTGCAGTGGCGGAAATCGAGCGCATCAAAGATGACATCGACATGCCCGAAAGCATTGAGACTGCCTTTGCCGGCACGGCGCTCGCGTTTCAAGGCGCGCTAAGCAATCAACTGCTGCTCATCCTTGCAGCCGTCGTCGTCATGTATCTGGTGCTTGGGATCCTTTATGAGAGCTTCATCCATCCGCTGACGATTCTTTCGACGCTACCTTCTGCTGCGGTGGGAGCCCTGCTGGCGCTGGAGCTGACGCACACTGAACTCGGTGTCATGGCCATCATCGGCATCGTCTTGTTGATCGGCATCGTGAAAAAGAACGCCATCATGATGATCGACTTCGCCATCGAGGCTGAGCGCGAGCACAACATGCCGCCACGTGAGGCCATTTATCAGGCCTGCCTGCTGCGCTTCCGCCCGATCCTCATGACCACCCTGGCCGCCTTGCTCGGTGCACTGCCGCTCATGATTGGCGGTGGGGAGGGCTCTGAACTGCGCCATCCTCTGGGGCTCACGATGGTGGGCGGTTTGCTCGTCAGCCAACTGCTCACCCTCTTCACCACGCCGGTGATTTATCTGATGTTTGACCGCTTTGCGCCTTCACGAAGGGAAGAGACGGCGGCTGAAATTCCTGCCATTGCATGAGTTTTACCGACATCTTCATCCACCGTCCCGTGGCGACCACGCTCGCCACGCTGGCGGTCGCGTTGTCGGGTATCCTGGCGTACGTGAATCTGCCGGTTTCGCCTTTGCCGCAGGTGGACATGCCTTCGATTTCCGTCTCGGCCTCTCTGCCAGGTGCCAGTCCCGAGACCATGGCCGCCACAGTGGCCACACCGCTGGAGCGCACGCTGGGCCGCATTGCCGGGATCACGGAGATGACCTCATCCTCCTCGCAGGGCAGTACGAGCATCAGCCTGCAGTTTGACATCAGCCGTGATGTGGATAGCGCTGCTCGGGACGTGCAGGCCGCCATCAATGCGGCGCGCAGTTTGCTGCCAACGGGCATGCCCGGCAATCCGACCTACCGCAAAATGAACATGTCGGACTCGCCGATCATGATCATGGCACTGACTTCGGACGTTGCCACCTCAGGGCAGATGTATGATGTCGGTTCGACGGTGATTGCGCAGAAGATTTCACAAATCGATGGCGTGGGCAGTGTCAGCGTCGGTGGCAGTTCGCTGCCCGCCGTGCGCGTCAGCATGAACATGCCGGCCATGACGCGGGCGAACCTCACCATGGAAGATGTTCGCACCGCTATCTCTGCGGCGAACGTGAACCGGCCCAAGGGCTTGATCGAGGATGATGATCGACGCTGGCAGGTGCTGGCGAGCGATCAAATGGACAAGGCTGAAGAGTACGAAAATGTCATCGTCAGCTACGTCAATGGTGCGGCAGTTCGACTGGCGGACCTTGGTGAGGTGACGGATTCTGTGCAGGACGCCTACAACTACGGCAGCACCAACGGCAAGGTGTCCGTGTCGCTCGTCGTCTTCCGGCAGGCGGGAGCAAACATCATTGAGGTGGTGGACAAGATCAAAGCCATGATGCCGAAACTCCGTGCGATGGCTCCTGCTTCGATGGATCTGGACATCACCATGGAACGTACGGTGACCATCCGTGCCTCGATTGATGATGTGCAGTACTCGCTGCTGATAGCTACCTTGCTCGTCATCCTGGTGGTGTTTGCCTTTTTGCGCCGATTGCGGGCCACCTTGATTCCTGGCGTGGCGGTGCCGGTGTCCCTCCTTGGGACTTTTGGTGTCATGTATCTCTGTGGCTACAGCCTGGACAATCTTTCTCTGATGGCCCTCACGGTCAGCACCGGCTTTGTGGTCGATGATGCGGTCGTTGTGCTGGAAAACATCACCCGCCATGTCGAGAATGGAATGCCCGTGATGGAGGCGGCACGCCGGGGTACGCGTGAAGTGACCTTCACGGTCATATCGATGAGCGTCTCTCTGATTGCCGTATTCATTCCCATCCTGCTCATGGGCGGACTCATGGGGCTGTTGTTCAGGGAGTTCGCCGTGGTGCTCTCCGTGGCCATTGCCGTTTCGCTCGTGGTTTCACTCACCACCACGCCGATGATGTGCGCACGGTTGCTGAGCGCAGAAAAAGAAGGTCACAAACCGGGTTTTTTTGCGCTGCTGTCAGATGGTGTTTTTCAATGGATCCAGTCATTTTATGCCCACACGCTGCACATCGCCCTGCGGCATTACTGGCTCACGCTCACGGCGCTCATCGGCATCGTCGTTCTGACCGGATGGCTGTATGTGACGATCCCCAAGGGCTTTTTCCCGCAGCAGGATGCGGGCCTGCTTATTGGCAGCATCAGTGCGGATCAGAACATCTCGTTCCAGGCCATGCGTGACAAAGTCATCGAGATCGCAAAGATTGCGCAGGCCGATCCAGCGGTTGAAAAAGTGAACGCTAGCTGCGGTTCTGACTCACGCATGGGCGGGCCGAAAAACAGCGGTAGGGTCTACATCTCGCTTAAACCGATGGGGAAGCGGGATTCAGTCGATGTCGTGCTGGCACGTTTCCGTGGCAAGCTGTCAAAAATCGCAGGTGCCACGCTGATGCTGATGCCATCGCAGGATTTACGCATTGGCGGACGCTCAAGTCGTGCCTTGTATCAATACACGCTGCAAGCCGGTGACGTGGAGACTCTGCGCAAATGGGAGCCGAAGGTGCGCCAGGCACTGCTAGGCCTCAGGGAACTCGTGGATGTGAACAGTGATTTCGAGGACAAGGGCACCGTCACCAGGCTCGTCATTGACCGCGAAGCCTGCGCGCGCGTGGGCGTGAGCATGCAGGCGGTGGACGGTGTGTTGAACAGCTCATTTGGTCAGCGCATGATTTCCACGATCTATGCGCCGTTGAATCAATATCGTGTGATTTTGGAGTCATCGAAGAACGACGATCCCGGTGCGTTTGATCAGGTGATGGTGCGTGCTGCTTCCGGCAAGCTTGTGCCATTGAACCAGCTAGCGCGTTGGGAGTACGCACCTGCTGCGCTGTCCATCAGTCATCAGGGGCAGTTCGCGGCGCTGACCTTTTCCTTCAACATCCCACCCGGCGTGGCGTTTGCAGACGCCACCGAAGCCATCAACAATGCCGTGGGGAAACTGCAAATTCCGGAAGATGTTCAGCGCGTTTATGCTGGCACGGCTGGCGCCTTTCAGGCTTCGCTGGACAGTCAGCCGGTACTGATTCTTACGGCCCTGCTCGTCATCTACCTTGTACTGGGCATTCTCTATGAGAGCTTTCTACATCCGCTGACGATCCTCTCAACACTGCCTTCCGCAGGTGCGGGGGCCTTGCTTGCCCTGTATGTCTGCGGCATGGATTTTACCGTGATGGCAATGATCGGCATTTTCTTGCTCATCGGCATTGTGAAAAAGAACGCCATCATGATGATCGACTTTGCCCTGCAAACCGAGCGTGAACGAGGGCTTGATTCATTCCAGGCCATCTTTGAAGCCTGCCAGATGCGCTTGCGTCCCATTTTGATGACGACCTGCGCTGCCTTGCTGGGGGCTTTACCATTGGCGCTCGGCACCGGCGTTGGCTCTGAGCTGCGCAGACCGCTCGGCGTTGCCGTTGTTGGCGGTTTGATTGTCAGTCAACTTCTCACGCTCTATACCACCCCTGTGGTGTACCTCTTCCTCGATGGTCTGAGGCTGCGCTTGCTGAAAAAACATCGCGGTGCTCCGGCCATGATTGCTGCTTCTGCTCCTGTCACTCTATGAAACGCCTTTTTGCCATCACGCTCATGATTGCCGCCCCAGGCTGCAGTTTAAGTCCGAAGAAGCAGGCTCCAGCGATGAATCTGCCAACCAACTTCAAGGAGAGCCGCGGCTGGAAAGTTGCACAGCCCGCCGATCATCTGCCGCGTGGGAACTGGTGGACCATCTTCCATGACAGCGATCTGGACGCCATCATGCAAAGCCTGGAGGTTTCGAATCAATCATTGCAGTCCGCCGTTGCGAAGGCGCAGCAGACCTCCGCATTGCTCACGGCTGCCAAGCTTGCTTTCCTGCCGACGGCTTCTGCTACGAGCGACTACACGGTGAACAAGAGCGGTGCACTCGGCGGGACTGGTAACCCCAACTCAATCAACGCCGCCCGGAGTGGCTCGGGCGTGAAGGAGATTCAATCCGTGGGAGGCACGACCAACTGGGAACTGGATCTTTGGGGGCGACTGCGGCATAACGCCAAGGCCACCAAGGCGGACGTCGAAGCGGTGCAGGCGGATGTGGAGTCCACCCGGCTCACCCTGCAAACGCAGGCGGCGCAGAGCTATTTTTCACTGCGCGCTGCAGATGCTCAAAGGCTGTTGCTTGAGCGCCAAGTGGCCAGTTTTGCCAAGTCGCTGCAGCTTACGCAAAACCGCAAAGCCCAAGGGGTGGCCTCCGAGGCGGATGTCGCTCTCGCAGCAACGCAGCTTGCGACATCGCGTGCCGCCTTGATCGAAACCGGGGTGGTGCGGGCGACGATGGAGCATGCTCTGGCCGTTCTAACGGGCCGTGCCCCCGCCGATTTCGGTTTGAAGCCAGCTACTCTCACCTCGCACATTCCTGCGCTGCCAGCCACTGCTCCATCGACGCTGCTTCAGCGCCGTCCTGACATTGCCGCTGGCGAGCGCCGTGTGGCTGCCGCCAACGAACGTATTGGTGCCGCCATCGCCGCCTTTTTTCCCACGATCTCTTTGGGGGCCGCCACTGGCTGGCGCGCCGTGGCCAACCTGCTTGCGCAGGGCAACAATTTCTGGTCGTTTGGTCCTGACGCCACCTTTGCGATTCTTGACAGCGGTCAGCGTCTGGCGGCCAAGGCTCAGGCAGATGCCACCTGGAGGCAGGCTGTCGCGGACTACCGTCAGGCCGTGCTAACGGCCATGCGGGAATCTGAAGATGCATTGTCAACGCTGCGCATTCTTGCTGCTGAAACTGAAGCGCAAAATGAGGTCGTGCGTGCCGCCCGGGAGAGTGAGCGCATTGCCAGCAACCAGTATGAAGCTGGCACCTTGAGCTACATCAATGTTGCCACAGCCCAGGCTACGGCTCTGAATGCCGAGCGCAGTGCCATTGACCTGCGCTCGCGTCGTCTGAACGCCACCGTGGCCTTGATCAAAGCGTTGGGTGGTGGGTGGTGAGCATGGGCAATTGCTGCCAACTTCTTATCATTCGGACGACTGCCGGCCGCGTGTGATGTACAAACCAGCTTGATTCTCGGATTCAAAACGACTGCTCTGGGGGGCGAATTCATGACGAAAGAATGTCGAGGCTTGAATCGCAGGTGTGGATCGTTATGAGATTCGCATGGAACTCATCAACAACACACCCCAGGTGCCGGCGGCGGTCGGTCCTTATTCCCAAGCGGTGAAGCATGGTGGCCTGCTGTTTTGCTCAGGCCAGATTCCCATCGATCCGGCAGCGGGAAAGATCGTGGCGACGGATGTGGAGGGCCAGACGAACCAGGTGCTGGCCAACATCCGCGCGCTGCTGGAGGCGCAGGGGCTGACACTGAGCTCTGTCATCAAAGCGACCGTATTTCTGCAAAACATGGCCGACTTTCCGAAGGTTAATCCCCTCTATGAGGCGGCGTTTGCCGGGCACAAACCTGCTCGTTCGACCGTGGCCGTGGCAGGACTGCCGCTGGGCGCTCTGGTGGAGATCGAAGTGATCGCGGCGCTGTCTTGAGTCGCGGGATAAAACGCGATCAAGAGTACCTCCAGAACCTTGTGCGGCTGACCTGCTGGTGGGCGCAGTTTAAGGTGTGCCAAAATCCAGCACACAGCGGAAGCCCAGATCTGCGCGGGCGACATTCTTGAGCGCATGCGAACGGGCTGATGTCAGCAGGGCATCTTTGTCAAAGCTCAGCCAACTGCCGCCACGGATGACGCGCTCTTCTGGCGCACCGGGCCACGCATCCGCGCACCATTCAGACACATTGCCGCCCATTTCATAAAGGCCTAGGGCGTTCCTACGTGCGCTGTCCACTGGCGCGGTGTAGGAGTAGTTGTCAGTTGTACCGGAGATTTTAGTGGCATCCAGATTGGCTGCGAGTGCTGGCGGCTTCCAATCATCCGCCTTTGGCGTCCAAGGGTAGTGTTTTTTGTCGGCGAGATTCCGCGCGGCAGGATCGGCACCGGTTTCATTTTTCAATCCGGCAGCCAGGCTCCACTCAGTATCGCTCGGCAGACGGTAGGCTGCGGTGGCAGGGATGAGCTTGCTTGCGCGGTCGCGTTCGGTCAGCCAGGCGCAGAAAGCCATGGCATCCTCCCAGGAGACGCCAGCGGCAGGATGATTTCCTCCAAGCAGGAAGGAGGGTTTTTTGCTCCAAGATCCTCCGGTATCGCGCAGCCAGGCTTCGAAATCACGCACACTGGTCTCCGTAGCGCCTATGAGTGGTCCGCTTTTTTCCTGCAGAGGGACAAATTGCATGCCCAGCGCATTGATGAAGGGGCTGCCATCCGCCAACGCCGGTTTCAGACTGGCAGGGTCGGGCAGGCCGTCATTATCGCCCTTGCCTTGCATTTTCTTGCGCAGCGCCTCCACCGCATTTGCGTCCACCTTGCGGTTTTCAGTCATCGCCTTCATGCGCTCATCCAACGCCTGCTTTTTCTCCGCATCGGAGGCGGCCAGCAGACTGGCGGTGCGGCGTTTGTCGTCAAACACACAGCGGAAGCCGATGGTGGGTGCGCGTAGATCAGCCGGTACGACGTATTTATAGCCCGATGTGAGGCACTCCGCACGGAAATAGGCCCAGGAGCCGCCGCGCAGGATACCCATCGGTTGTGCCCGGATCTCCACTGGCTGGGTCCATTCCCAAACATTGCCCGCGAGATCATACAGTCCCTCCTGAGTCGGGGTGAAACTTCCCACCGGCGCGGTGAATGCATGGCCATCTTTAGCGTAGCCGGGAATCTCGCCATCAGCAAAATTGCCAGCCTTCGCGGGCGGCGGCCAGTCCTGCCCCCAAGGATAGATTTGGTCGTCCAGCAGTTGGTCTTCCGCGGAGAGGCTGATCTTCTTTCGACCACGGGCCAGACCCACGGCTGAGTCCCATTCTTCCGGCGTCGGCAGGCGGTAGCTCTGGGAGCTGTCAATCAGACGCTTTCCGCGTTCGGTTTCGGTGAGCCAATTGCAGTAAGCCACGGCATCCTGCAAGTTGACCCCCACCACGGGATGTTCCGGCGATTGTTCGAAGTGCGTCTGGTACGACCACGGATACTTTTTCTGCCGCAGAAACTCATTCCATTCCGAGAGACGTGTCTCATAGATGGCAAACTGCACCGTGGTGCCTGGAACACTTGCAAAAGGCGTGCCGAGGCTGCTCACTCGCGGTGCATTCGGGGTGGCACCTTCAGGTTTGAGGCTGGTCTGTCCCCGGGCGGCAAAACACGCGGCCAGGCCGAGAATAAGGGCAGGCAAAAGGGAAGGGGAACGGCGCATGGAAATCGGTAAGTGCAAAAAGGGCCGAGTTCATCCAAAAAAGCTCGGGGTGACACAATGGCTCACATTTTGCCGGAGAAAAGCGTATGCTGCCAGCACTGCTTAGTGTCAAACTGTTAACAAACTGGGGAACTTTATTCTTTGCGCTGGGAATCAGCATGGTACAGTCACCTCCCTTTTTGAGAAATGCCGTCCCAACCCCGGCAACCCATCCCGGCCGCCATTTAAGCGACCAATGGCGGCAGCTTGGCCGCGTCTTTTTCACTGCATGATCGTACTTGGACTCAATGCTTATCATGGCGACTCCGCCGCCGCACTTGTCAAAGATGGCAGGCTTGTAGCCGCCGCTGAAGAAGAACGATTTCGTCGCATCAAACACTGGGCTGGCCTGCCCACAGAGGCCATGAAGTGGTGCCTCGCGGATGCCGGACTCAAGCTGGGTGACGTCGATCACATCGCCATCAACCGCAATCCCAAGGTCAACAACCTGCGTCGTGCCCTCTATGTGCTGCGCAAACGGCCAAGCCTCGGGTTGATTCTCAAACGACTTGGCAATATCAAGCGAGCAGGCAGCTTTGAGGACGCGGTTCAGGCGGCTTTTTCCGGCGACAAGCTCCGTGCGCAGGTTCATCGCGTTGAGCATCACCTCGCACATCTTGCTTCAGGATTCCTCGTTTCAGATTTTGATGAAGCTGTATGCTTGTCGGTGGATGGGTTTGGCGACTTCGCCAGTTCGGCCTGGGGCATGGGGAGGGGGAATGACATCCAGATCGATGGGCGCATCTTTTTTCCCCATTCATTGGGCCTGTTCTACACCGTCATCACCCAGTTTATCGGCTTCCCTTATTTTGGAGATGAATACAAAGTCATGGGGCTCGCTCCGTACGGCGAGCCAAAGTATCTCAAAGAAATGCGCGAACTGGTGCAGGTGCAAAGCGACGGCACCTTCAAGCTGAACTTGAAATACTTCCGTCATCACACCGATGACGTGCACTATACCTGGGACAACTGCTGTCCAGAAGTCGGCACCCTCTACAAGCGGGAGCCCATGGAGGCCTTGCTCGGGCCGCAGCGTGAAAAGGGTGCAGCGCTGGAGCAAAAGCACCGCGACATCGCCCGCAGTGCCCAGGCCATGTATGAGGAAGCCCTTTTCGCCATGTTGCAGACGTTGCATGCGCGCTATCGGTGCGACAATCTCGCCCTTTCTGGCGGCTGCGCCATGAACTCCGTGGCCAACGGCAAGGTGTACCTCAACTCACCCTTTAAACGCATGTACCTCCCCGCCTCCGCTGGCGATGCAGGTGGTGCCATCGGTTCTGCGTTCGTAGTCGCACGTCAGCTTGAAAGGACTTCTGACACCACTGTCCGCTCCAAGCGTTTCGTCATGGACCATGCCTATGTGGGCCCGCAGGCGAGCGATGCAGAGATCAAAGACCTGCTGGATTTACGAAAGGCAGACATCGTGGCTGAACATTGCACCGTGCGTCGTCTTGATGATGAAGCCGAACTTTGCCGCCTCACCGCCACTGCCATCACCGAAGGCAAAGTCATCGGCTGGTTCCAAGGCCGCATGGAATGGGGCCCGCGAGCTCTGGGCAACCGCTCCATCCTCGGCGATCCGCGTCGTGCCGACATGAAAGACATCCTCAATCTCAAGATCAAGAGGCGTGAATCCTTCCGCCCCTTTGCGCCTAGTGTTTTGCGTGAGTACGTCAGTGAATGGTTCGAACAAGACGATGACGTGCCTTTCATGATGGAGGTCTTTCAGGTGCGTGTGGATAAGCGCGCGCAAATCCCCGCCACCACGCATGTGGATGGTTCTGGCCGACTGCAGACCGTCCATCAGGACACCAATCCGCGCTACCACCGTCTGATTGAAAGCTACCGCCAGATCACGGGTGTGCCCATGGTGCTGAACACCAGTTTCAATGAAAATGAACCCGTCGTCTGCACGCCGCAGGAGGCCCTGGACTGCTTCCTGCGCACCAAGATGGATGTGTTGGTGCTCAATGACTGGATCGTTACGAGATGAGTCGTTTTTTAAATATTCCCGAAGGTCATTCTGTTCAGTTTGGCTCGGGTTTGTGCGCTCCAGATTCCTGGCAGAATTTCGATGTGAGTCCTACGCTTCTCCTTTCTCGCATGCCGATGGTTTCATCGCTCCTCAAGTTGCCGAAATGGCCTCGAAACGTGCGCTTTGGCAATGTTGTGAGTGGATTGCCGCTGAGTAAGTCATCCTGTGCACGTGTCTATAGCGACCAAGTATTGGAGCATCTCTCGCTCGAAAGCTTGCGTCGTGCTCTGCGCAACGTTTTTGATATGATGATGCCTGGGGGCGTCTTCCGCTCTTTCACGCCCGATCTAAAACATAGCATCCGCCTTTATGAAAAAGCCGTCGCTGGTGGAAATGCGTCTGAAGCAGCTAGCATTTTTGTTCGTGCCATCGGCATGGGAGTGGAAAGCACATCCTCGTTTCGTGACAAGCTTCGCGAGCATTTTGGCAACAGCCGCCACCTTTGGATCTGGGATGAGCAAAGCATCCGCCGTGAGCTAGAAGCGGCAGGGTTTGGCGATTTTCGCCGAGCGCTCTATCTCGATAGCGGTGACTCTTTGTTCGATAGTATCGAAAGCCATTCGGAATGGCGGCATGAGCAGCTCGCACTCGGTTTTGAGGTTCGAAAAGCATAACGTTCGTTCATGAAGGGCATCATTTTAGCTGGTGGCACGGGCTCGCGGCTCTATCCGCTGACTTTGGTCTCGAGCAAGCAGTTGCAGCCGGTCTATGACAAGCCCATGGTATACTACCCGCTCACGGTGCTCATCGCCTCGGGCATTCGTGAGCTCTGCCTCATCTCCACGCCGCAGGATCTGCCACGCTTCCAGCAGTTGCTTGGGGACGGCTCGCAATGGGGCATCGCCATTGAATACCGCGAACAGGCTAGGCCCGAAGGCATCGCGCAGGCATTCCTCATCGCGGCAGCATTCATAGGCCAGGGCCCCGTGACACTCATTCTCGGTGACAACATTTTCTTTGGAGGGGATGCTTTTCCTCGTGCCTTTGCCGAATTTAAATCCGGTGCCACCATTTTTGCCTACCATGTCAATGACCCTGAGCGCTACGGCGTGGTGGAGTTTGACGCCGAAGGCCGTGCCGTCTCACTCGAAGAAAAGCCTGCACATCCGCGCAGCAATTATGCCGTGCCCGGCGTCTACCTCTACGATAACGACGTCGTTGCCATCGCGCGGAGCTTGCAGCCATCATCCCGTGGCGAACTCGAAATCACCGACGTGAACAAAGAATACCTGCGCCGCGGCACCCTACGCGTCCAGCGCCTCAGCCGTGGCACAGCCTGGCTGGATGCAGGCACCAGCAGCAGCCTGCATGAAGCCTCCGCCTACGTGCAGACCATCGAAAAACGCCAAGGGATGAAGCTCGGCTGTCCGGAAGAAGCCGCTTTGCATCGTGGCTTTCTTTCCCTCGGCGACTTTGAAAACCTCGTGACGGGACTGCCTCAGTGCGAGTACCGCGACTACCTCGCCGACGTTGCCGTCGAAGTGAAACGTGTGGGTCTTAAAAGCGCCTGAAACTTTCATGATTCCCCATCCAGTGCTGTCCCATCGTTATGCTCAGCCCGACGAAAGGCAGGGCTATGTCAAAGAGCTCTTCGATCAAGGTGCCAAGCATTACGATCCCTTGGTCGGCTGGGGATTCTTCGGGACGGGCAATCTCTACCGCAGAACGGCGCAGAGCCGCCACGGCCTGCGGCCTGGCATGCAGCACCTCGATGTAGCCTGCGGCACTGGCCTCGTGGCCGTGGCCGCCAGTCAGGTGCTCGGTGGCGATAGTACCATCACCTGTGTGGAGCCCAGCGACGGCATGCTGGCCGTGGCCAAGGGAAAGCTGCCAAACGCACGCTTCATCCAGAGCCGTGCGGAGAGCATGCCGATCGAGGACAACGCCTACGACTTCCTCACCGTGGGCTACGCACTGCGCCACTTCGCCGATTTGGAGGTCACCTTCCATGAATTTCACCGAGTACTCAAGCCCGGTGGTCGCGTTCTTATCTTGGAGGCCACACGTCCCAAGGGCAGGATCGGCTCGGCGCTCTTCAAGCTCTACTTCGGCATTGTGTATCCCTTCTTCGCCCGCCTGATCACCCGCAGCCAAAAGGCGGAGGAGATGATGGTGTATTTTTGGGAGACCATGGACACCTGTGTGCGTCCTGAGGCCGTCGTCTCCGCCCTCAAGTCCGCCGGTTTCCAAGAAGCCCGGCGCATTCCCCTCATGGGTATTTTCAGCGAATACGCTGCCGTCAAAGCATGATGAATCTCCTCATCACCGGTGGCGCTGGATTCATCGGGTCCAATTTCATCAGGCAAGTAATTGACCGGTCTGAGATCACGAAACTTGTCAATCTCGACAGCCTCACCTATGCCGGCAATCTCGAAAATCTCGACGGCATCCATGGCATCCACCCGCGCTATGTCTTTGAGAAGGTCGACCTGCGGGACCAGGCGGAAGTCCTGCGTGTCGTCTGCCAGCATGACATCACCCACGTCGTACACCTCGCCGCCGAGTCGCATGTGGATCGCAGCATCGCTGCCCCCGCCGACTTCATCACCACCAACATCAACGGCACCTTCCATCTCCTCGAAGCCTGCCGCACCCATTGGCACTGCCCGTCTTCTCGGTTTCTTCACGTCTCCACGGACGAAGTCTATGGTTCCCTGGGGCCCACGGACCCCGCCTTCAATGAGACCACATCCTGCGCACCGAATTCGCCCTACTCCGCCAGCAAGGCCGCCAGCGACATGCTCGTGCGCAGCTACCACCACACTTACGGCCTGCCTGCCGTCATCACGCGCTGCTCGAACAATTACGGCCCGTATCAGTTCCCCGAGAAGCTCATCCCCGTCGTTATTCAGAGTGTGCTGAACCGCCAATCCATCCCCGTTTATGGCGACGGCCTGAACGTGCGCGACTGGCTCCATGTCGGCGATCATTGTCAGGCATTGTGGACTGTTCTCACCTGCGGCAGAGTCGGCGAAGCCTACAACATCGGCGGGCAGAACGAACTGACCAACCTGCACCTCGTGCGGCAGATCTGCGATGTGATAGATGAACTGAACCCCTCTCTTGGTGGGAACTCGCGCAGCCTCATCACCTTCGTCACTGATCGTCCCGGCCATGACCGGCGCTACGCCATCGACTCCTCTAAAATCCAGCGCGAACTCGGCTGGAAGCCCGCGCATACCTTCGAAGCTGGCATCCACGAGACGGTTGCGTGGTATCTGGATCATCAGAATGAGGCTGGATTACCAGCTCATGGTTAGCTGCATGCAGACTCTTTCATTCAATGCACCGTCTCCTCAGCCTGTTGCGCCATCCGCAGCCCCTGCGTTTTCTGGTCGCCCAGTTTTTCTGGCGCACTGGTTTGGGGCGGCGGCTCACCTTTCCTCTGCGTGGATTTCGGTTGCATTTGCATCCAGCCAACCTCGCCTGGCAGCTCTGGATGTACCGCCACCAGCGGGACCACGACATGGACCTCATTCGTTCCCTCCTCAGACCGGGGGACACCATGATTGACGTCGGCGCCAACATCGGCTTCACCGCCATCGAAGGGGCTCAAGCTGTTGGCACCAGTGGCAGGGTTTATGCCATCGAGCCGCACCCTTTCATTCATCGCTTCCTGAGTGAAAATCTCACGCTCAATCAACTCGGGCTGCCGCAGGTGCAAACCTACGCCGTGGCCGTCGCCGACCAACCCAGTGACACGGGCGTGCAGTTTACCAATGACCGCCGCGACGACATGAATTTCATGCTTCCCAAGTCAGACATCCCTCAGCCCGACATCGGCAGGACAAGCATTACCGTAGCCGTCACCACCCTGGATGCCATGTTTCCAGACCTCCCGCAATGCGATCTCCTGAAGATCGATGTCGAAGGCGCAGAACTCTCTGTGCTGCGAGGAGCCTCCTCCTTGCTCACGCGTACCCGTCAGATTCTTATCGAAGCCGGAGATCCCAACTCCCTCCGCCACGGCTCCAGATCTGGCGATCTTCTGACACATCTCGAAACCGCTGGATTCGCAGTGCGCGCCATGGATGGAGGCTTCGGAAAAGATTCCCCCGTCCAGATTGAAAACTACCGCGAGCATGTTGGAAACTGGCTGGCAGTTCGCTCGTGAAGGTCGGTGGAGGCCTGAGAAAAAATGAAGCTACGCAACCTTCTCCGCCCGTTTTATGTCGCGGGTCGCATCCAGAACTGGCTCTATGAGAGACGCCATCCCGATCATCCTTGGCTGGCTCCTAAGGCCATCACCTGGCTGGAGCAAAATCTCCGGCCCGACATGCGTGGCTTCGAGTGGGGCAGCGGTCGCAGTACACTGTGGCTGGCCAGACGTCTCGCCTCCCTCACCAGCATCGAGAGCGATGCCTCTTGGTTTGCCCAAGTAACCCGCATGGTGCAGGTTTCCGGCCTCACCAACGTCGATCTGCGTCACATCCCGCTCAATCATCCGGAGCCAGAGACCTACGCCTTCGATTACCCGCAACTTCCGACCAATCCTTCGGCCATTCTTGCATACGATGATTCGCACTTCGACTTCGTGGTTGTGGACGGCTGGTACCGCCCCGTTTGCGCCAGGGCGGCGCTCTGCAAGCTTAAGCCCGGCGGCATCCTCCTCATCGACAACACCGACTGGAATGACGCGCCGCAAGTCCATGTTCCCAAGGATTGGCCGCGGGTGCATCGGAGCCGGAATGTGTTGACGGAGACCTCCATTTGGAGAAAGCCCTGATTCCTAACACCTCAATTTCTCAGATGAAACTTCTCGTCACCGGTTCATCCGGACTTATTGGATCCGAAGTCGTTACATACTTCAGCAATCTCGGCTGGGAAGTGCATGGTGTGGATAATAACATGCGTGCGGATTTCTTTGGCCCGCAGGGCGATACACGCTGGAATCAGGAGCGGCTCAAAGCGCAGTTTAAAGCCTTCCAGCATCACGAGCTGGACATCCGCGACCGCAAAGCAGTCCTGAACTGCCTTGAAACGTTACGGCCTGATATGATCGTCCACACTGCGGCACAGCCCAGCCACGATCTCGCGGCCTCCCGTCCTTTCGATGACTTTGACACCAACGCCACTGGCACTCTCAACATGCTGGAGGCCACACGGCTGCATGCGCCCGAGGCCGTGTTCATCCATATGAGCACCAATAAAGTTTATGGAGACCGGCCCAACAGCATCAAACTGAAGGAACTCGCCACCCGCTGGGACTACGACGATGCTAGTTATGAAAATGGCATCACCGAGGAATTTTCCATCGATCAAAGCAAGCACAGCCTCTTTGGGGCGTCCAAAGTGGCCGCCGACGTGCTCGTGCAGGAGTATGGCCGCTACTTCGGCATGAAATGCTGCGCTCTGCGTGGCGGCTGCCTGACAGGCCCCAATCATAGCGGTGTCGAGCTGCACGGTTTCCTCAGCTACCTCATCAAATGCAACCTCTCTGGCCGACTCTACAAAGTCTTCGGTTACAAAGGCAAGCAGGTGCGGGACAACATCCACAGTCTTGATGTCGTCCGTTTCATGCACGAGTTCTACAAAGCTCCACGGAGCGGCGAGGTTTACAACATTGGCGGTGGCCGTGATAACAGCATCTCCATCCTCGAAGCATTCGAAAGAATCGCAGTCATCTCCGGCAAGGCCATGAAATACGAGTACGTCGATCTAAACCGCGCTGGTGATCACATCTGCTACATCAGTGACCTCACCAAGATGCAGCAGCATTACCCAGCCTGGGGAATCACCAAAACCCTCGATGACGTGTTCGTTGAGATCCACGCAGCCAGCCTCATCTCTCGCTAAGGCCTCGAGAACGGATTCATATGCGCATACTCATCACTGGCGGAGCAGGATTCATCGGTTCCAATCTGGCCCTTCACCTTCGTGGCGTGCTGGCAGATGCTGAGATCGTCTGCATGGATAATCTCTATCGCAGTGGCTCTGAACTCAACATTCCGCGCCTCCGCGCTGCTAACATCCGATTTCAGCACGGCGACATTCGCCAGACTGGCGATTTTCCGCCCGGCGCGTTTGACTTCCTCATTGAATGCTCAGCCGAGCCCTCGGTGCTCGCTGGCCAGGATGGCTCTCCAGAGTATCTGTTTCACACCAACGTCACGGGTGCGTTTCATTGTCTGGAAGCCGCCCGGCGAATGGGTGCGCGTCTCATTTTTCTTTCCACCAGCCGAGTCTATCCCATCGCCGCACTCGAGAATCATGGTTGGGAAGAGAAGGAGGGTCGGTTTGCCTGGCTCGATCAAGGAACACCTGGCATCAGTTCAAGAGGCGTTTCGGAGGACGCGCCACTGACCGGTGCTCGCTCATTGTATGGCTTCACCAAGCTGGCTGCGGAACAGATGATTGAGGAATACCGGGAAACCTATGGCCTCAAAGCCGTCGTGAACCGCTGCGGCGTTGTCGCCGGACCGTGGCAGTTTGGAAAGGTTGATCAGGGCGTAATAGCCCTGTGGGTCATGGCGCATGTCTTTGGCCGCAAGCTTGCCTACATCGGCTACGGCGGAGGTGGCAAGCAAGTTCGCGACGTTTTGCACGTCGCCGATCTTTGCGACCTCATCGCCGATCAGGTCACTCGCTTTGATTCATGGGAAGGCTGGCTCGGCAACGTGGCCGGCGGTTTAGAGAACAGCGTTTCGCTGCGTGAGCTCACTGCCCTCTGCCAGGAAGTCACCGGCGCGAAGATCGAAATCAGCTCCAACGCTGAAACACGCCCTTCAGATCTCCGCCTGTTCATCGCGGACTGCACTCGCCTATTTGCCCGCACCTCCTGGCGTCCTCGCCGCGACGTCCTTTACCTTGTGGAAGACACCTTTGCATGGGTGAAGGCGAACAGCGATGATCTGCTACGCCTAGCCTGAGATTTGCACCTATGGACACAGAACCCACACCACCGGCCGCGGAGTCGCTCAAGCTCCTCAGCATAGTCCTGCCAGCACGCGACGAGGAGGGCTGCATTGCCTCCACGGTGGAGCACCTGCATCTCGAACTCGAACTCAACGGGGTTCCCCACGAGATCATCGTGGTCGATGACGGTAGTTCCGACTCGACCTGGAAAATCTTAGAAGCCCTGTCGCAAAAAATCACTCAGCTCCACCCGGTGCAGAATCTCGGGCTGCATGGTTTCGGTCGCGCCATCATCAAAGGACTCGATTCCATGCAGGGGGATGCTGCCGTCATCATGATGGCCGATGAGTCGGACGATGCACGTGATGTGGTGAGGTATTGGAAACTTCTCAATGAAGGCTGGGACTGCGTGTTCGGCAGCCGCTTCATGAAAGGCGGTGGTGTCATCGATTACCCGTGGCTGAAGCTGAAAATCAACCGGCTTGCGAACTGGTTCATCCGCCTGCTCTTCAACATCAATCTCAACGACACAACGAACGCCTTCAAAGCCTACCGCAAAACCGTCATCGACGGCTGCCGCCCCTTCCTCTCGCCTCATTTTAATATCACCGTTGAGCTGCCGCTGAAAGCCATCGTACGCTGCTTCACCTGGACCACGATACCCATCACATGGAAGAACCGCCGAACCGGAGAGGCGAAGCTCAAAATAAAAGAAATGGGCAGCCGCTACTTTTTTATCGTCGCGTACGTGTGGTTTGAAAAGTATTTCAGCCGCGGTGACTACAAGACGCCAGTCCAGAAACCATGACTTTAACGGTCGAATCATTGGCTGCAAAAACCGGCATCAAGCAATTTCTTGAGCGCGGATTCCTGGTCTTGACCCTGCTGTTCTGGATTCCTACCACCGCAACTATC
The DNA here is from genome assembly GCA_027490195.1 of Verrucomicrobiaceae bacterium. Classification (GTDB taxonomy): domain Bacteria; phylum Verrucomicrobiota; class Verrucomicrobiia; order Verrucomicrobiales; family Verrucomicrobiaceae; genus Prosthecobacter. Next base: position 41,825 of record JAIXYN010000077.1, read on the forward strand.
CTTTTGAGTGCCGGTCAAGAAAACCAAAACGACGAGCGTCTCTGGCACCTCCCGCCGATCCGACAAATCGGCCCTAACTGGCCTAACGTGAACCTTGTCACCGATTCTTTCTCCGCAAGCCCCCCAGGCTACCATTGGGTACTTGCAGGGTTATCGCGCCTGGTAGGCCAAAACCTGGAGACTCTGAGGTTGATGAATGCTGGGATTGGATTTCTTCTGGTCGCAATGCTCTACGCCTGGTTGCGCTCCAGGGCATCCGAATTGGACAGCACCCTTCTTCTGGCACCACTTGCTGCGTCCAATTTCATCATCAAATCGGCCGCATGGGTGCTAACCGACAACGCGGGACTCCTTTGCGCGGCTGCGTCTGTGCTGCTGGCGTTACGAACGAGACGCAGTCGCGGCAGCCGTATTATTGCTTCCTTCCTCGCGGGTGTCACCCTGCTGGTGCGGCAGATCAATGCATGGATCCTCTTGCCGTTGTTTGTTAGCAACCTTTTCGTCCGCCAAGGCGGCGACGAAAGTGAAGCTGACGCACCTACTCGCTTCGCTGTGGATGCAAAAGGCATCTTGGGCGTCGTCTCCCTCATCATCCCTGTCGCCGTATTGGGGTGGATGTTCACAAGCTGGCACGGCTTGGTGCCGCCGCAGTGGCGCTCCGCTAATGTAGGGCTTACCACCTGTCCGCAGGCCTACCTCTTCACTTTGCAGGCACTCGTTCTTCCGTTCTTTCTGGGGCGGGATGTTGTGGCTGTCAGGCACTGGCTCGCGGAAGTGCCATGGGTGTTGGCGGGTGCGCTTGCTGGGCTGGGCGTATCAGTCGCCACAGCCACTTCCTTCGACTACGAATCAGGCCGCTGGGGTGGCTATCTATGGAGCGTGGCGCAACGGTTGCCTGTTCTCTGGGATCGTTCGAGTTTCTTCATCGTCCTCGCCCCGCTCGGATGTGCGCTCGTCGTCATGATTTGGCGCGCGATCATCAGAAGGGGGCACATGATGGAAGCGTCCATCTGGATTGCATCGGTCACTGCCTGGGCAGGATCGCTTCTTGTTTGCCGCCAAGTCTTTCAACGTTATTTTGAACCCACGATTCTGGTTTTTGTGGCACTTGGTGTTGCACTGAGCATGCGTGAAAGCTTGGCGCGCAGCACCCGTGCTAAGCTCATGGTTCTTGCCACAGTGCAGACGATGTTCACTTTCATGACCGTAATTCTGCCATTGGTTCGGTGAAGTCTAAGCCTGCAAAAGTTTCACCTCTTTCGCACAGATGAATGTTTGCCGGAGTGAAAGTGCGCCAAAAGTCCTCTTGATTGAAAACAGAACGTTCTTGGCTGCAAAAATGGAGCCTTCGTTTCCTGAGCGTCGCGGGCACTCAGTTAGCAGTGCAACTACTCAATGGAATCGTGGCATTTGCGCTCGTTCGTACACTTTCCAAGCAGGAGTTCGCTTGGTTTACGATCGCTTCCGGCATGGGTGCGGTACTGAGTTCCCTCAACGATGGAGGAATCGCTACAGCGGTCACTGCCAAAGGAGGAGAAGTATGGATGGACCGCGGGAAGTTCTCCGCGCTAATCTACTGCGCCAACAGGCTTCTGACCTGGACATCATTATTCACAGCCTGCGTTGTCACCCCTATCTTAGCTTGGATGCTGCACGAGAGGGCGGCCAACGCTCCGACGATTGCCGCCATCGTGCTTCTGGTTGCCGGGCCGCAGTGGATTGCAACCCGAACCACCGTTCTGGCTACAGTCAGCCGGTTGAACTCACATTTGAGGCAGTTGCAGGTTGCGGAGATTGTCGCGGCGTGCATCAGAACCGCTATCACTCTCGGAGCGGCTGCTTTGGGATTCATCAACATCCATACAGCACTACTGGCGGTGACCGTGGCCACCTTGGTTTATGCGGTTCTCATCAGACGGCAGGTTTTGCCCATGTTGGATGCAAACGTAAATGGGGCGGAAGAGGCGGAGTTCGGTCGGGGAATCCGCACCGTCATGCGTCAAATGTACCCCAACAACGTTTTTCACTGTGTGCAAAGCCAGCTGGCGATGGGTTTGTTAAGCGTGCTGGGGGGCACATCGGAGGTGGCGGACTTGGGCGCGCTAAGCAGACTGAGTTTCTTCGCCAATTTGATTGCCGCTCCGCTCAACTACATCATCGGTCCCGCTTTTGCGCGTTGTTCAGACGGTCTGCGGCTTACCTGGTTGTTTTCCTGGGTGCTGGGCGTCTATGTCAGCATCCTAGCCGTCTTCATTGGGTTGGTTGCATGGCAGGCAGACACGGTGCTTTTGCTCCTCGGCCCAAAATACAGTCACTTGCATATAGAACTGATTTTAGTTGCCACCGCCATCGCCATTGTGTTCGTCAGCCAGATCTTCTGGTCCTTGAACTTCTCTCGTGGATGGGTGCAAGTCGTGTGGCTAAACATACCCATGGTGCTTTCCGCACAGTTCGCCTCGGCGCTGCTGCTAGATGTGACCACCGTTCGAGGGGCGGTTCTTCTGAACATGGTCACCGCTCTGCCGACACTTCTGCTCGGCGTGGGTGTTGCGGTAACTGGGCTGCGTCGGCTTTGCCGTGTGTCCCCGGTTGAGCATTGATCCAGGCCAGACTCTCCCCCACGCCTCACACGGCCCTCAGTCTTTTATCGTCCCTTCGCTTTTGAGCTAGGAAACCCAGAACAAATTACGACTCTCGTCATACAATGATCGCAGGCAAGCTTCTTCTAATGGCGCTCTACAGGCCTCTCCAACGTCGGTTCTCCGCCTTCCGCTCGCGTCGTCATTGGCGCAGGATGGCAGCAATTCTCGCAAAACTGCACACGCATCTTAAGGGCAGGGTGCTTTCGGGGCCGTTTGGTGGACTGATTTATCCTCTTGAACTGGGCCAGCCTGATCGCTGCCCCATGTTGCTCGGCGTCTATGAACAGGAATTGCATTCCACCCTCGAACGGCTGCGCCGCCGGACGTTCACTCAGATCATCGACATCGGATGCGCCGAAGGTTACTACGCCGCAGGTCTTGCATTGCTGTTTCCCAAGGCGCAGATTTATGCATTTGACATCGACAAGCATGCGCAGGCCAGATGCCAGACGATGTGTGCAGCCAACGCCTTGGAACAGAAGGTGAATATAATGGGCGAATGCACGCCCGCCTGGCTGGAAAAAAACCTGGACGACAAGTGCCTGGTTTTTTGTGATTGTGAGGGAGGTGAACTCTCCGTCCTGCAGCCCGCGCTGGCCCCAGTGCTGAAAACAGTAACGATCATCATCGAGCTTCATGACAACATTTGCCCGGGACTCTCAGAGCAGTTGCTTCCACGATTTTCAGAAAGCCATCAGTTGGAACTGATCTCCCAGAATCCAGTTCGCGACACGAGCCGGCTCAGCGGCTGTGGTCTCGATAAAGCGGAGCTGGCAGACGCGGTGCGTGAATACCGCACGGGCATTCAACAATGGGCCGTCCTTGAGCCCCGCTGTTCTCATGGTGAATCGGGAGAGCTCCAAAATGAATGACCGCCTCCGCATTTTGCATGTGACTCACATGCCATTTGACCTGAACCTTGGAGGGCCCAAGGCATGCATCGAATTGATGAACCAGATAAGCTCGAAGATGGGCTGGACCGTTGATTGGTTTAGCGGGTCAGACGCCCCGCTTCCCTCATCCTATCTTGCCCGCCGTTTTGTTGGAAATCTATTTCGCTTCTATGCGGTCGCCCATGTGCGGCAGGTGGCTCATGATTACGATGTCATCATCGCGGAACAAGGCAGCCTGCCGCGGTCCAAAAAATCTCTTGGATTCAAGGGGCTTCTGATTGTCAGATCAAGTGGTTTGACCCCCCTGCTTTATCAGGGGGATCAGCGCCTGCTCCGGCAGTCTGAAATCTCAGCCATCAAGCTTTCATCGCGACTTGCTAACGCTGTGTCGTCTGTTTTGTCAGGAGGCCTGTCTCCCTTCAACCGTTCATTGGAGTATGCCGATCTTGCAGTATTGCTGAACCCAAATGAGGCGGAATATGTTACCAGACATGCCTGGACTAAACGGCCTCCCCTTGTCATACCGAACGGCCTTCCACGCGAAACTCTTGTCCGGCTGGCTCAGTGCGCCAGAGAGCGCAAAAGGGTGGGAATGACTCCCAAAGTTGTCTTTATTGGCAGATGGAGCCCTTTGAAAGGAGCCAATGTCCTGCCGGACATCGTGCGCTTGATCCGTCAGGAAGTTCCAGGGTGCTGCTTCAAGCTTGTCGGCGTTGGAACAGAACCGGGCAGGATACTGCCCCGCTTCGCACCGGACGACCGGCCATTCATGACAATAGTGCCTCAATATGACAATACAATTCTGAGCACCATTTTGGCGGACTGTACCATTGGAATGTTTCCCAGTCATGTAGAGGGCTTTGGACTCGCAGTGCTGGAGAAACTAGCCGCAGGTATTCCCTGTGTGTGTTTCGATATCCCCGGGCCTCGTGAGATTATTTCGAGTCAATTGGCGGATTTATTGGTGCCTTATCCAGATGCGTCTTTGATGGCTCAGCGCATCGTGGCATTGATTCGTGAATCTGCTCTTGCCCAGGAAGAACGGGTGCAGCGATGCATTGAAGCTGCGGCGCGGTTTGATCTTGAGGCAATTGGTGATCAATGGATCAATGCAATTGTCGAGACCCGGAAGCAAATTCAGCTGAACGAGATGCTAGGTTGACGGCAATGGCTGGACGTCCTGACACTATATTCATTTATTACAAATACTGTGAAATGGTTCTATCAAAAACTCAATTCAGTTGCAGGAAGAGTCATGCCCATACTTCCTGGGCGCTTGCAACTCGGTTTCATTCATCGCATTCTGCAACTGAGTTCCGCTCAGGAGGAGGAAGTGCCTCATCTGGCCAAAATTGGCCCTTGCAGAGGTATCGCAATTGATGTGGGTGCGAATTACGGCCTGTATTCATTACCTCTGTCGAAGCTCTACTCCAAAGTGATTGCATTTGAGCCGAATCCACAGGTATCTGCGCCCCTCGTTAATGCCCGGCTCTCAAATGTGACAGTGATTCATGAGGGACTCTCTTCTGCGCCCGGGGCTGCCACCCTGTACGTTCCCGTGTCTCAGGGAGTCGTTCTTCATGGGTGGGCCAGTCTTAATGATAGGAATTGCCCCGAAGCGACCACGCATGAAAGGATTTCAATTGTCCTCAAGACACTGGACAGTATGGAACTTAAAGATGTGGGATTCGTCAAAATTGATGTGGAAGGCCATGAACTCGAGGTTCTGCATGGAGGAGCAGTGACTATTCAGCGTGATCACCCACATCTGCTGATTGAGGTCAAGGACGAACACCGTTCCCAGGTCCGCGCACTGCTCTCAGAGTGGGGGTATTTGGAGACGACTCTTCAGGAGGTCGCGGGGAGACCAGGGTCACCGGACAATCTGATTTTTATTCCGAGTCTGCGAGGCCAGCCGTGAAGCGTCTTCGAATTTGTTCCGCCTTGTGAAGAAAGTCTCGGAGACCGTCATAACGGACAAATAGAACTTTAAAAAGACTGCAAAAAGCCGACCATGATTCCTTTATTTTTGCTACGGTTCTTAGCTCCGTTGCTTCGCATTTTGCCAGAGAGATTGGCAACCGTGCTTTACTACAGGCTATTCTCTAAACGATCTGGTGAATTGGGTGAAGTATTTGAGTCGGCCTCCTTGAAATTGGCTGCTCAGGTGCGGATGCGATTGAAGAACGGAGATGCTGCACATAGCCCAATGGCGTTTCTGGGTATCTACGAACCAGAACTTTCGCGTGAGATTTGGAATTTGGCCCACAACCCGGGAGGAACCTTGCTCGATGTCGGTGCCAACTATGGCTACTTTTCCCTGCTCTGGTGCGCGGCACGTCCCGATAACACCGCAGTGGCTGTTGAAGCATCTCCCCGAAACTTGAATGGCCTGCGCCACAATATTGATGCAAATGATTTTTGTGGACGCATTGAGCTTCTTCCTTGGGCTGCTTCAGATACGGAGGGCGAGGTATGCTTCGACTTGGGCCCCGAGGAGCAGACGGGCTGGGGCGGAATCACACAGGATAAATCCGACCATTTGGTGAAAGTGCAATGCCACCGGCTGGATGAGCAGTTGCGTGAACGAACATTCACCGTTCTGAAGATTGACTGTGAGGGGGCGGATGCGCTGGTGATCAAAGGTTCTGAAGGTCTCTTGGCTGCAGGGTCAATAGGCCATCTCTTTTTCGAGGAGAACCTCTCACGGATGGGGGAACTCGGACTTTCTTCCGGGTCATCCCAACGCACTCTGGAGAATCATGGATTTCGAGTTGAAATGTTGGGAAGGCCTGACTCAAATGAATATTACGCTTGGAAAGACATTGACTGATGCAAGTCGTGCGCCCAGCCTATTTTCTCACGCATCCAATCCAGTACCAGTCGCCATTGATCCGGCATCTGCGTTCGGGTGGATTGGATTTGCATGTGGTTTACGGCAACGACGCGACAGCTCGGACCTACCATGATTCGGGATTCGGACGGGAACTGACCTGGGATATGCCTCTTCTGGAGGGGTATCCCAACACCGTGCTCAACTCGTCGGATCCGAAGGGCTCGACGAAGGAACAGCGGGCGTATTTTGCTCGCCAGATTGGTGCTCTGATGGATCAGGAGCGCATTGACGCCGCTTGGGTGCATGGCTGGTCGCATCCCTTCACACAAGCGGCTTGGGCGGAAGCCACGCGTCGAAAAATTCCCTTAATGCTCCGTGGTGAAACCTTCCTTGGCTGCGTTCGTGGCGGCTGGCTCCGGCGAAAATTGCACAGGATGGTATTTAGCCGCAAGTTCCGTGAGATTTCCGCCTTTCTTGCGGTCGGAACCCTAAACCATCGACTCTATCGGGCCTACGGTGTTCCCGAGGAGCGGATTTTCCCGGTGCCCTACGTCGTGGACAATGTCTTTTTCCAATCGCGGGCCGCTGATAAGCGTCCTAATCGGGAGAATCTGCGGGCTGAGCTGGGTATCGAAGCTGGAAGACTGGTTGTCTTATTCTGCGGCAAATTGATTGATGTGAAGGATCCTGCGACGCTGATCCGTGCGATGGGCCAGTTTTCCGGGAGGCCCAATTCGGCAAAAGAGGAGGACCGCTCTCCGGTGCTGCTGATAGCGGGGGACGGTCGGTTGAGACCCGAACTGGAACAACTGGCAGGCCAGATGGCGCCTGGTCGGGTGAAATTTCTCGGCTTTCGCAATCAAACGGATCTGCCAGCGCTCTATGACCTGTGTGATCTTTTTGTGCTGCCCTCGGTATTTGAACCGTGGGGGCTCGTGGTGAATGAGGTGATGAATGCGGGCAGGCCGGTGATTGTCAGCGACATGGTGGGAGCGGGGCACGATCTGGTGAAGCCCGGCATCAACGGTGATGTGTTCCAGGCGGGTATCGTGGAGGATCTTCAGGCCCGAATGCGCCCCTGGCTGGAGGATGCCGACCTGCGATCTCGGGGCGGGCGGGAGAGCCTGGAAATTATCAATGGCTGGGGCTTTGATCAGAGCCTCGCTGGATTGCAATCTGCCATCAATACTTTGAACCTACCATGAATGGCATTGCTCTGGCCTACTCTGGGGTTCATCAGATGTTTCAACTTGCTTTGGCAGCGCATGAAATCGGAGAACTGGATGGTTTTTTCGCGTCGGTTATCGATGGCGAAGGAAGGTTTGGGCGGCGCCTTGGGCGGCTGGCACCTGCCGGCACGGTGCGGCCATTGGGATGGGAGCGTCTGCCAACCGCGAAGGTGTGGGAGTATCCCTGGCCTTTGCTGATCAACCGGGTGCTCAAAAAGTATCATCCTGCGCGCATCACCGAACATCGTTGGAGCAACGCCTGGTTTGACCGCGCGGCAGCCCGCTGGCTGCGACACCGTCCTGCGCAAATCTTTGCAGGGGCGGAGACCTGTGCTCTGGAAAGTCTGTGCCAGGCGGGAAAGATGGGCATGAAGCGCGTGCTGGACTGTCCGGGGATTCCCGCCCAGGTGCTGGATGCGGAGGCGCGCCGTGCTGCCGCCGCTTTTGGGGTCAATATTTCCTCCAGTTCCAACAGTCTGGCGATGACGAGACGAAAACAACTGGAACTCGCGCAGGCGGAGGTGGTCTTGTGCTGTTCCGAATTCCAGCGCACTCATCTGTTGGCATTGAATCCTGGGATCAAAAGAGCCGAAGTCATTTCGCTTTGGGCCGATGTGGACTTTTGGAGCGATGTCGCTTCAGAACGCCTCCGCTCGCGTCATGGAGAACCGCTGCGAGTTTTGTATGCCGGAGCCTTGAGCTTAAAGAAAGGCGTGCCCTACTTGCTTGAGGCAGTGGAGCCTATGGCCTCGCAAGTTACCCTCACGTTGGTGGGGGAGTTGTCACCGGAAATGCCGCATATTTTGAAGCGCTTTCGTTCGCATCGCTCTCTGCCGTATCTGCCGAAGAACGAACTGAGGGGGCTGTACCGGGAGCACGATGTGCTGGTGTTGCCTACGCTTGGGGACTCGTTTGGTTTTGTCATGGTAGAAGCGATGGCCTCAGGCCTGCCGGTGATTGCGAGTCAAAACGCCGGAGCACCCGTGCCGGACGAAGGTTGGCGTGTGCCACCGCATGATGCGGAGGCTATTCGCCACCGGCTGCTTGCATACCATGCGGACCGCGAGAAACTGAATCAGGACGGGAAGCTGGCGGCTTCATTTGCCGCCCAGTTCACCCCGGAGCGTTACCGTGCCAGGGCGGGGGAGTTGTTCAAAGAACTGCTGAAGGCATGAATGTTCTCCAAATTCTCCCGCGCGTTCCTCCCGCAGTCTGTGGCATTGGAGATTACTCATGGAATCTCGCCCGGCAACTCCGTGACGTGCACGACATTCACTGCAGCTTTCTGGCGGCTGGCACGGGCACGGTCGAGACGGCGGGGGAAACCGAGTTTCCGGTGTTCCGTCTGTCCGAACTCAGCACGTCCGAACTGGTGAAGTTCCTGGAATACAGGCGGAAAGATTTCGACGCGGTCATTCTGCATATGTCGACCTATGGTTATCAAAAACGTGGCGTGCCGCTGTGGCTTGCCTCCGCTTGGCGTCAGCTGTCGCAGATGAAAGAGGCTCCGCCTCGAATCACCATGTTTCACGAATTGTATGCTTCCGGCCCTATGTCCAGTTCCGCCTTCTGGCTGCAGCCGCTGCAAAAGCGTGTGCTGCGTGATGTGGCCTGCGCCTCCAATGCCCTGCGTACGAATCGCCAGCCGTATGCGGACTGGCTTCAGCACCTGCCCGGGCTGAAGGCTCCGGAGGTGGTGGTCATGCCGGTGTATTCCAATTTCGGCGAGCCTGCTGAGCTGCCCCGCTGGGAGGACAGGGAACCGGCAATGGTGCTGTTTGCTTGGGGCATTCACAGCGGGGAGAGTCTGCAAACTGTCTTGAGAAAAGCGGCGGACTGCGGCCATCATTTCGGCATTCAACGTCTTCATCTCATCGGCGGCAAGGAACTGCTGTTGGAAGCTCCCCCGGGCATCGAACTGGTGAGGCATGGATTCATGCAGGCGGAGGCTGTCTCCGGCCTGTTCAGTTCCTGCCGCATGGCTTACACAGCATACAGTCCGGAACATTTTGGTAAATCGACCCTCATGGCTGCCTTTGCGGCGCATGGTCTGGTGGTCGTCACCCAGGGAAAAACACCTTTTCTCCCGGATGGTCTACAGGATGGGGTGCACGTCTTGAACGAGTCATCCCTGGGAGCTATTTCCAGCGGAGATACTCGGCATCTTGCGGCCATAAGCAAGGCTGTGCACCAGTGGTATCAGGAGCATTCGCTGAGCAAAAACGCCCGCAGTTATGCTGACCAGATTCGCACTTTGGTGTGAAACGCGCTCTCTTGACGCCGCCTGGAGGCACGGTCCTTTTCAAACATGCTTTCGCTCCTGATTTATCTCTACAACCAACGTGGCCGCCCGCCGTGGGGCGGACGGAGGTGGTTCAAAGCCTGGGCCAAACGCCTGCAGCAGCTGCCCAATCTGCTCAAGCAGGGTTGGTTTCATGCCCGGTTGCGCCGCATGGGGGCCAAGGTTCATCCGATGGCGTTTTTCTCAGACGCCCGACAGATTTCGGGACAGTTGAGCCAGCTCACCATTGGCGAGCACTGTTTCGTGGGCCGCGCCGAACTGGCCGTGCATGCAACACTGACTCTGGGTGCCTGCGTTTGCATCAATGACGGAGTGAAGATCCTGACCGCAAGCCATGATGTGATGGATGCTCAGTGGCGGACGGTGGCGAAACCGATTGTCATTAAAGACCATGTCTGGATCGCCACCAATGCGCTCATTCTGCCAGGGGTGACCCTGGGGCGCGGCGCGGTGGTGGCCGCCGGAGCCGTGGTGGTCAAAGATGTGCCTCCTCTGGGGATTGTAGCTGGTAATCCGGCGCGTTTGCTGGATAAATGCCGGGTGGATCATCTCGACTACCAGCCCACGAATTCTCTGGCTTTGTTTCGCGCATGGCGGTCTTACTAGCTCCGATTTGACTCTAATACCGATATGACTTGGACCTTTCTTGCCGCCAAGCTGCCGCTGCCCACCTTGTTCTTGTTTGGGGGCTTTGGGGCTCTGATGATCATTTCCTGGAGCTATTCCAACTGGCGGACTGCGGTCAAGGTTGCTTTCGTTGCAGTGCTGATGGAGGGAGCCATTCGGAAGTGGATTCTGCCCTCGGGGGAGGAACTGGTGTATTTCCTCAAGGATGTGTTTTTGTTTGGGGCTTATCTGAAGTTTTTCTTTTCTCCCGATCCTGAAATGCGGGCCTATAGGCTGCGGGTGCCAGGGGGGCTGATTTTCCTCCTGTGTGCCGCAGTCGCATTCAGTGCGCTCAATCCCAACATTGGTTCAACTCTGCTGGCCGTCTATGGGCTGAAAATTTATTTCATGTATGTGCCGATGGTTTTCATGATGCCCTATTTGTTCCGCAACCAGCAGGAAATGCTCAAGCAGATGACCTGGTATGCTTTTCTGGCCATTCCCGTCTGTGTGCTGGGCTTTCTCCAATACACCTCCGACCGTTTCAGTGTGATCAACACGTTTGCGTCGGGCATGAGTGAAACGGGGGCAGTGGGGTTTGGCGTGGGAGACCGGGCGCGAGTCACCGGCACTTTTTCTTACATCACCGGGCACACTACTTTTGTGATCATCTTCTTCGCCTTTGTGCTGGCGCTACTCTCTCTGCGAGAGGCGAGGTGGAAGGCCGTGCATTTATTCTTTGTGCTGCCACTGCTGGTGGGCAACGCCCTCATGAACGGCGCTCGTTCCTCCATTGTCACCATGGCGTTTGTAGGCGCGGGATTTGCAGTGGCTGCGATGAGCGGACGTCTGGCCACCTCACGCAATTTTCTCATGACCCTCATTGCCGGTGCGATCTTGGCTCTGGGAGGTGCCACTTACTTCTTTGCGGATGCTCTTCTTCACTGGGGAACTCGGTACAACACTGCCGGTGACACGATGGTTGGCCGCACGGTTGATCATCCGATGGCTGCAATAAGCCTTGCCCTTAAAGAGGGGGGCGCTTTCGGCTATGGCATTGGCACGGCACATCCCGCCACCGCCGCGATTCGTACCAAGCTGGCCATCCTGCCGATGAAGAACAAAATTACACCCATGGACAATGAACTGGGCCAGATCATGGCGGAACTCGGCGTGTTTGGCTTTGTTGGATGGTATGGTCTGCGACTTCTCCTGGTTGTGCTGGCATGGAAATCCTACCAGCTAGCCCCGCCAGGTATTATCCGTGCGCTATGTCTGGCGATTTTGCTCATCAGCGGGCCATTCCTGATCATGTCGGTGGTTTATAATCACACAGCCAACTTTTTCATCTTTGCCTTGTCTGGTTTCGCTTTGATTCCCTTCATTGAACCCACCGTGCAGCGGCGGTTTGCTCCGCGTGGACGCGGAGTGGCGGTGGTTCGCCCTCAAAACGGCCCGTTACTGAGTGACAAAAGCGTTGCAGGCAACGGGCGCTGAAAGAGGTTTAGCAAGGATGATGTTGAATGAACTACATGCGTGACTCTGGCACCTGTCCGGTCACGGCCATCGTGCCCGCCTGTCGGCGTCAGGACAAACTTTTGGAAACACTCCGCCGAATCCAAAGCTGCCATCCCGCGCCAGCTGAAATTCTGGTGCATGTGGATGGCGGGGATTCGGTGATTGTGGAAGCCATACGAATGTTTGATCCGGGCATCCGGGTTCTTGTCAGTGACCAACTGCTGGGCCCGGGCGGATCGCGCAACCGGCTGATCGCGGCAGCAGAGCATGAACTCGTGGCTAATTTTGATGATGATTCGTTCCCTGCTAATCTCGGCTACTTTACCCGGGTGATGGACCTGGCTAAGCATTTTCCAGAGGCCGCAATTTTTAGTGCCGCCAGCCACGCCAAAGAGTGGCAGAATCCAAACTTCCAACGAATCGCCGTGCCTTCCGGCTGTGGTTGCGTATTTCGCCGGAGTTGGTTTCAACTTACAAAGGGCTTTGTGCCTTTGCCCACCGCCTACAATATGGAGGAAGTGGACATCGGGCTGCAATTGCATGCGCTGGGAGGAATGATCGTTCATGATCCTCTCCTGCGGGTGGTGCATGACAATGTTCTAATGCGCGAGGTGGATGCAGGCACCAATGCTCTGGTGCTGGCGAACACAGCTTTGTTCTCTTACCTGCGCTATCCTGTATGGCTCTGGCCGGTGGGAGCCTGGAGTGTGTTGAACCGACTGGTTCTGCTTCTTTGCTGGGGGTGGACAGCAGGCATTTTAGAGGGCCTGCGCATGGTGCCTGACCATCTGCACAAGCACAAACGATACCGCCGCGAGATCAACAGTCCGAGCATCTTTTCCTGGCTGCTGTTGAGACGCTTGCCGAAAAATCTGGGAGATGCCCGAATTTTTACCGACGGCGCGACATCTTCAATCAAATGAAATTTCTTCAATCATGAGACTGATACAGAAGTTGGTACGAATATTTTATCCGCTTGGGGCAACCCGTGTTGTGGTGCGCGGTCCATTGAAGGGGCGACGATTTGTGGTTGTCCCAGGAATGGGGGCGACGTATGCCTTTGCCGGTGACAGCATCAATTGGAGATTCCTTGCCCAACATGTAAATGAAGGCAATGTTGTTTACGACATAGGAGGTAATTGCGGACAGATGGCGCTTTACTTTTCAGAGTGGTCGGGGCTTGGCGGCGCTGTCTATACCTTTGAGCCTGCTCCGCATAATGTGGAAACTTTGCGTAAGAATGTTCAACTGAACCAGCTGCGCCATGTTGAGATCGTGGCCGCAGCGGTGGCGTCCGACTCAGTGCCGCGCACCTTTTGCTTCGACTCGAATTTGCATACGATGGGAACTCTGCGTGAAGTAATGATCAAGCCTGAGGCGTGGGCAACGGCCTTTGAGGTTCCATGCGTGACTTTGGATGAGTTTCTCGCTGGTGGCAGACGTCCGCCTCAGGTGATCAAAATCGATGTGGAGGGTTCCGGACTTGGAGTCATTGAAGGAGCAGCCAAGTTGATCGGGGCATTTTTGCCGAAGATTTATTTTGAACTGCATGCGGCAAATGAGAATGCTCCGGAACTTCAAGCAGTAAGAATGTTGCGGGAGCGCTGGGGCTACCGGTTGTTTGATTTGAATGGCGTTGAGCAGAAGAATCCGGTCCCCATGTGGGGGGGCGCTTTATGGTGTGTGCCTGTTACGGGAGTCAGGGACCAGGCCGGTCATAGGAATGGATGACTCGAATTCCAGCACCCAAGCATGGGTTTTGGGAGAGTAACGAAAATGGGATTCATCAAAATAACCTCCGCATTTAAGCATGCCTTTGATGAAGGTCGGCAGGCGGCTGAGAAGGCCGCAGATACTGATTCAGCGCGGCGATTGCGTTTCGATTATTTTTGGACCCGATTGTTGCGTCTGGTACAACTGCCTGGTTACAACAAAGCGCGACGGGTGAACCTCTGTGGTATGTATATGAGCTATCGATTCAATAGGGGTGATCTGCAGAGTCTGCGTGAAGTGTTCATGGAGGAAGTGTACTCCTGTGACCTGCCCTTTGCCCCCCGAACTCTTCTCGATTTGGGTGCCAATATTGGTCTGGCATCGCTTTGGTTCTCCCAGCAAGCCAAAGCCAGCCAAATTTCAGAGCTTTTTCTGTTGGCCGTGGAACCCGATTCTAGAAATGCATCGGTGGTCGAAATCAACTTTCGCGACAACCTCGTTTCGGGCGAGGTGGTGCGGGCGGCGGTGGGCCAGAGGTCCGGGGAAGCATGGTTTGAAGCGCGGGCTGAGTCAAATCTGGGACGTGTTTCCAGCGAAGCCTTAAAAGGCACAAAGATCCGCGTGCCGGTGGTTGGCATTCGAGACCTGCTGGATCGCTTTCCTGAGGGGCGGGTCGATCTAGTGAAGATGGACATCGAAGGCGGGGAAGAGGTGCTGCTGAGTCATGACACGGACTGGCTCGCGAGAGTGAAGGCCCTCATCGTGGAGTGGCACGATGACCGGGCGGATTCTCGTCCGCTCATCCGGAATGTCGAAGCGGCGGGTTTTGTCCACCGGCGGATCAACGAGGGTCGGCAGGACAATCTCAGTTTGTTTTATCGGTTGGCTGACAGTTAGGCCCAAGGTCTATCAGATTGAACCCCTCTCAAACCGGCTTCCCTTTCATGAAACGTGCGCTTATCACCGGCATCACCGGCCAGGATGGATTCTATCTGGCGGAATACCTGCTGGGCCTTGGGTACGAGGTGCATGGGCTGGCGCGACAAACCGGGCTTGAGCACATCCGGAGCAATCTGCTGCAAGATGTGCCGCCAGAGCTTTACCAGCGCTGTCAGCTTCATGCGGTGAGTCTGGATAATTTTCCCGGTCTCTACCGTTTGATTTCCAAGACGCCGTTTGATGAATGCTACCACCTTGCGGCCTCAAGTTTCGTTGGCGAACGGCTGGCGGATGGCTATCAGACCATTCAAAACAACATAGCCAGCACTCATTATCTGCTTGCGGCCTTGAACGAATTCCAGCCGAAGTGCCGGTTCTATTTTGCCGGATCCAGCGAAATGTTTGGCCGCCCCAAGATGGCGCCGCAGACCGAAGATACGCCGCTCAACCCGCGCAGCGCCTATGGCATCAGCAAGGTGGCGGGCTACCATCTGGCGAGAAATTACCGCGAAAGCTATGGGATGTTCTGCGGCGTGGGCATTCTGTACAATCACGAAAGTCCAAGACGGCGTCCGGAGTTTGTGACACGCAAGATTTCAATGGCCGCCGCACGCATTTCCCTGGGAGCAACGGACAAGCTACAGTTGGGCAATGTGGAAGGCCGCCGCGACTGGGGATATGCACCGGACTACGTCAAAGCCATGCATGCGATTCTCAACCACGATGAACCCAAGGACTTCGTTGTGGCCACGGGCATTTTGCATAGCGTGGCAGACATCTGCGAGGCTGCTTTTTCACATGTTGGATTGGAATGGAGAGATCATGTGGTCACCAGCGAGACCTTTTACCGGAATGAAGAGGATGTGCCGCTGGTGGGATCTGCGTTGAAGATCGAACGTGAAATTGGCTGGCGGCCGATCACACCCTTCAAGAAGATCATTTGTCAGATGGTGGACGCGGATCTGGCGCGGTTGAAGCAGCCCACATGACTAAGCTGGGCTGGCTCTCCTGGTCCTTGAAAAAACTTTACCCCATGCCTGGCTGCCTGCTTTTACAGCAACGGACAGAGTGCAGCCAACGAACCTTCGATGAATTCTGATCAGTCAGACAGACAGCCGTTACCGGTGGTCTTCATATCGAAAATTCCCTCACCGTATATGGTGGAACTGTTCGATGAACTGGCGCGCCAGGGCGATTGTTTGCCGTTTGTGATTTATCTCAGCGGCTCCATCTCTGACCGCCCCTGGGATCGGTTGCCGATCCATCATGACCATCTCATTCTTGATTCTACGGAAGGAGGATGGAAAGAGGCCATGCCAAGGATCTTGGAGGCACCGCTTGTGGTTTTCTCATATTACACAAGTCCGTTCGCCTTGGTTGCATTGCATCGCCGTGCCCTGACTGGCGCACCCATGGTTTACTGGGGAGAACGACCGGGATTCCTGCGCCTCGGCTGGTTTGGACGGCTGGTGCGGCGTTTCTTGCTGCGTCCTCTGCGCAATAAAAAGGTGCCCATTTGGGGCGTCGGTGAGTTTGGACTGGAAGGTTACCGACAGGAATATGGGGATGAGCGAACTTATCTCAATTTGTCATATGCTTCGAACTTGGAGCCACACCTAGCAGTCAATCGTCCGAGGGAAAATGCCGAGCAGGAGCTGAGATTCGTGTTCTCAGGTGCCTTTGTACCCCGCAAAGGAGTGACCTGCCTCGCACGCGCCTTCGTCACGCTAGCGCAGGAAGACGCACGTCTGAAACTGGTGTTGCTGGGAGACGGTCCGCTGCGCGAGAAACTGGAGCATATCCTGGAGCCGGTGAAGCGGCAGGTGACCTGGAAGGGGTTTGTCAAATGGCGTGACCTGCCTCGGGAGTACTCCGCAGGAGATGTTCTCTGCCTGCCTTCGCGGTACGACGGCTGGGGCATGGTCGTGGTGGAGGCGTTGGCGTCTGGCATGCCGGTTATCGCGACTAGTCAGGTCGGTGCCGCGCGTGAACTTATCCGCACAGGTGAAACCGGCTGGCTTGTACCGCCCAATGATGAAAAGGCGCTGGTGGATGCGTTACGCGCTGCTGCGGCAGCCGGGGTGGCACGCTTGTCGGAAATGGGTGAGCGAGGCAGGCAATCTGCGGCCTTCTATGATGTGAAGCCTCTCGCAAAAAGGCTGGTGGATGCGGCGGAGGGCATCTTGCGGCAGAACTGGATTGTCTGGGAGCGTCCACGAGCGTGCCGTTTGCTGCCGCGGCGCGTGGTCCTTCTTGCCAACTATCTTCCAGACAAGCAGTTCAGCATGCAGCGTTACGCAGCCCTGCTTGAAAAAGGGCTGGCCTCCCAAGGTCTGGAGGTGATCACCCTCAGGCCTCCGGTCCTTGCAGGACGTCTGCTGCCGTTGTTCCGCATTTTTCGCAAGCAATTCGGTTACCTGGATAAGTTCATCCTCTATCCCTTCATGTTGCGTGCGCTGGCCGTGAAATGGTCACACAGTGACAATGAACTGGTACATCTATTGGACCAGGGCAATGGAGTTTACCTTCAGGCCCTTGCAGGTGTCCGCCATCTGGTGACTTGTCACGATTTGATTGCCGCCAAGGCGGGTTCAGGCAGGTCAACTGCCATCCATTCTGCGGGTCTGGTCGGTAAAGAGTCGGCCTATCAGAAAATGAACATGGGTGCTCTTACAAAAGCTTCATGGTATGCTTGTGTTTCTGAGGCCACGCGGGAGGACTGCATCCGAGTTCTTGGGGTGCTGCGGGAGCGTTGCGAGGTTATCTACAACCCTCTGGATCCCTTCTTTCTCCAGCCGGCGGGAGAGCGCCCAGATCAGCTTCCGCCACGCTTTCTCGTGCACGTAGGGAACTCCAGTTGGTACAAAAATCGTTCCGGACTCTTTCGAATTTATGGCGAGCTTCGCAAGCTTGGCTGCGAACTGCCTCTGGTGGTGATGGGGGCTGCCATCACTGCAGAAGAGCGAAAATGGATGCAGCGCCTTGATGTCGAGCGGCATGTGATCCTTGTCGTCCAGCCTGAAGATGCTGCGATTCGCGCCGCTTATGCGCATGCTGTCGCATTGATTTTCCCTTCACTCGAAGAAGGCTTCGGCTGGCCGGTGTTGGAATCCCAGGCCCAGGGCTGCCCTGTCTTTACCACGGGCTGCCGACCTATGACCGAAGCCGGAGGCACCACGGCCTCATACATCGATCCCAATGATCCTGTCGGCGCGGCTGCCGAGATCATGCGCCAGATCGCAAAGGGCGGACGTGACGCTGACTCGGTGGCAGCGAGAAAAGATCACGCGGCGAGTTTCACGATGGAACGATTTATCAACGGCTACCTGGATCTTTACGAGAAGATCATGATCTCAAAGATCGCAAATTAATGTCAAAGAGAGTTTGCATGAAGGTGCTTCACACAATTCATTCGCTGAATCCATTGCATGGCGGGACCTCTTATGGATTGAGAGGAATGGTGGATGGTCTGTTGAAAGCAGGGGTGGAGACTGAGATCCTTGTTTTGGACGACGAAGCCAGCCCATGGTTCGCAAATTGGCCTTGTGCGGTCCATGCGGCAGGCCGTGGCATCGGCCACTTTGGCTTCAGCAGGAAGTTTGACGTCCTGCTGGAACGCATCGTAAGAGGTTTTGACCATGTCGTGGTGCATGGCCTATGGCAATATCATGGCCAGGCAACGCGAAGGGAATGCCTCAAAGCCGGGATTCCTTACGAGGTCTTTCCGCACGGCATGCTGGATCAATGGTTTTCCAGGGTTTACTTGGGAAAGCATCTGTTGAAACAGCTCTACTGGGGGGCGTTGGAGAACAGGCTTTTGAGAGACGCCGCCGCAGTTTTTTTCACCACCCAAGAAGAGTTCGAAGCCGGGAGAGACACCTTTTTCCCTTTCGCAGTTCGTCCGGCCATTGCTCCATTTGGCATCCAGCCACCCGAGCTTTCGACCGAGGAATACAAGACCGGTTTTCATCGCCGTGTTTCAGGTTTCTCAGGGAAGCGAACCTTGCTTTTTCTCAGCAGGCTTCATCCCAAAAAGGGCTGCGATCTGCTGATCGAGGGGTTTGCCCGCTGGCAGGCATCCTTGCCTGTTGAAAGACAAAATGACTGGCATTTGCGCATCGTCGGTCCGCCAGACTCTGACGCTTATCTGGAGCATTTGAAATCCGTGGCGGCCATGCACAAACTGACGGAGCGTGGGCTGATCACCTTCGTCGGAAATGTGGATGGCGAGAACAAGTGGCAGGAGATCAGCCAAGCTGATGCGCTGGTGCTGCCTTCGCACCAGGAAAATTTTGGCGTTATCATTGCCGAGGCTCTGGCCTGCGGGGTGCCTGTGCTCATTTCAAACAAAGTCAATGGATGGAATGCCATTCAGGAAGCTGGAGCGGGACTGGCCGAACAGGACACCGTGGAAGGGGTGGTGCGCCTGCTCAACCGCTGGGAACGGCTGCCTCCGGATGCTGGCGTGTCAATGCGCCGCGCGGCCAGGCAGTTTTTTGCCACCCGAATGTCAGCTGAAGTGGGAGTGCAGGCGTTTTTGAGCACCGTTCGAAGGCTTCAAACGGAAGACCTTCCTCAGAGATTCAGTGCTGAAGTCGAGGCCGAGACTCGTGCTCGTCTCGAACGGCCTCTGAAGGTTCTTCATGTCTGTTCCTCGATTTCACCCTCCAGCGGTGGCCCCAGTTTCGCGCTGCCCCTGATGGCGAATGGCTTGGCACAACACGGCGTTCAGGTCGATGTGGTCACGACAGACGACGACGGACCTGGCAAGCGACTCCGCAGTGTGATTCATGGGGAGCCGGTGACATGTGGCGATCACAACGTGCGTTATTTTCCGAAGCAGACAGAGCTTTATCGATTTTCGTGGTCCATGGCATGCTGGCTGTTACGAAACATGCCAGATTATGATTTTGTTCACATTCATGGGCTGTTTGCATTTCCATCACTTGCGACTGCCGCAGCCGCTCGCATTTGGCACGTGCCTTATGCAATTCGGCCGCTGGGAGTTTTGCAGCGGTGGGGCATGGAGAATCATCGTCCCCGGCTAAAAAAGTTGTCTTTGTTTCTGGTCGAAAAGCCCATGATCGAGAATGCCAGCTTTGTTCACTACACTTGCGATGCGGAAATGGAGGAGGCGAGGGCTCTCGGGATTTGCTCTCATTGGGTTGTGCTGCCTCTAGGAATCAACCCAGCGAACTATGTAAGGCTTCCATCAAAAGACTATTTTCATTCTGTTTTTCCTCGAACGGCAGAAGGCAAAATCATTCTTTTTTTATCCCGGGTTGATCCAAAAAAAGGCGTGGAGCTGCTGATAGACGCGTTGCCTCAAGTTTTGGCGCGAAATCCTGATGCGATTCTGGCAGTCGCTGGTGTGGGTGATTCCGATTACATCTACTCACTGAAAAAGCGCGCGGAAAATCTGGGCGTCAGTGGCAGGATCGTCTGGTGCGGTTTCGTCATCGGAGACCTGAAATTATCGGCTTTCCGTGCGGCACGTTTGTTTGTCCTTCCTTCTTATTCGGAGAACTTCGGTCTGGCTCTTCTGGAGGCCATGGTCTGTGGCACCGCCTGTGTCGCGAGCAGTCAGGTCGGGCTGGCAGAAACACAAGAAGCACGTGAAACCCTAGCCGTTTGTGACACCAATGTTGAATCCCTGACGTCTTCGATCTGCAGTTTGCTCGAGGATGACCTTTTGTGCGAGAAACTCGGGGCTCAAGCACGCGCTCTCGCGCTGAAGCGCTATTCCATGGGCGACATGATGCTGCGTTTGAAGCAAGTTTACGAACTGATTGCCAGAGGACGAACTGTCTTACCTCTCCCACCTATTGAACCAATCCAAAAGTGAAGGCCGTGTATTCGCGATTGAAGCCGCAAAGTTCATGGCGGCCTATTGCGTGGCTTTGATTCACCTGGCGCCTTGCACTGAAAAGGCGGAGCTGATCACCAACGTACTCCGCCTTTTTCCGGTGTACTATTTCTACGCCTCTGCCGTTCATTTCACCATTCGCAGGGTGCTGAGGAGAGATGGCAGTGTCTCAGCGGGGCTGAGTTGGAACCGCTTGATAAGGCCCTATGTAGCATGGACTGTTCTCTACCTGCTTCTTCGCTGCGCAAAAAATGGCGGGATTTCTCCTGCACATGGCTGGGTGGAGTGGCTTGGTCTTCTGTTCATGGGGCAGAGCGCCGTGCATATGTACTTTTTGCCCCAGCTTGTCTATTTCCAGGGCGTCGCGGGGGCATCAGCTTTGCTGTGCGCGGGCTTGCTGAAGAAACGATTTCATTCGGCGGCCGCCTGCTGGCTGGCAGCTGCGTTTGTGGCCTCCATTTTTATCGGGCGAGCTGGCTATTTTGGATGGAATCACACCTTTCTCGCGGGCTTGGTATACGCATTTCTGGGAGCAATTTCGGTGTGGCTCGATGATCGGGTCGGCAAGGCATGGATTGCAGTTTTTGCACCGGCAGCTTTAGTATTGATTGTGCTTTCACTGATCGCCGGATTTGGCATTGAACTCCCGGCGTTCTACTACCTTTTGAATGGCCCGGTTTTCGGTTGTTGCACTCTGCTCGTGCTGCTCCGCATGCATGCGGTTAATCCATCGCGATGGGTGGAACGATTGGTGAGCTGCTACTTTGGCATCTATCTGGCACACCACGCCATCGAGGAGGGCTTGGAGATGATCTTCGATAGGCTTGGTCATTCATTGACGCCCTACGACGTGTCTTCGCGATTAGGCTTCGCTCTGATTGCATTCTGCGGCGGTATCATGGTCACCTTGACGATCCGCTTATCGCCCTTTCTCGCCTGGTGGATGTTAGGTGAGAGGCGGCGGGCTGATTCTGTGTGACATGATTTAAAGCCTAAATCCCCTGACTCTCATCTCCATGGACATCACCGTCATGATCCTCACTTTCAATGAGGCTCCAAACATCAGGCGAACGCTGGAAAAACTGACTTGGGCGGGTGATATCGTCGTGATTGATAGCGGCAGCACCGACGGGACTTTGGACATTCTGCGGGAGCACGCAAACGTGCGCGTGCTCACACGTGTTTTCGACACATTTGCAAATCAGTGCAACTACGGACTGGAGCATGTGCGGACGGAATGGGTTCTGTCACTCGATGCTGACTATGTGCTCACTCCGGCTTTCGTGGACGAACTGCACAACTTGGAGCCTCGGGAAGGGCAGGCAGGGTGGAAAGCGCAGTTTATTTACTGTGTACATGGCCGGCGCCTGCGTTCGTCATTATACCCTCCCCGAAGTGTTTTGTATCGCCGCAAGCTGGCATGCTACGAAGACGACGGGCATGGACATCGGGTGAACCTGAAAGGCAGCGTGCAGATGCTCAAATCGTCGATTCTGCATGATGACCGCAAGCCTTTGAGCCGTTGGTTTGCCGCCCAAATCACCTATGCGAATCATGAAGCGCTCAAACTGGGCGTTGCCAGCCCTCAGGAATTGAACCGTGCAGACCGCATCAGACGAATGATCTGGTGCGCACCACTTTTGGTGCTTGTTTACACTCTCTTCCTGAAAAGACTCATTCTTGACGGCTGGCCTGGCTGGTTTTACGCCTTCCAAAGGATGCTCGCTGAAACCCTGCTTTCTTTGCGTCTGCTGGAGCAAAAATGGATGTCCTCGAAGGACGGAAGCATTTAAATCATGAAGAAAGCACTTATCACCGGCATCACAGGTCAGGACGGCTCGTATCTGGCCGAGCTTCTGCTTGGCAAAGGGTATGAGGTGCATGGCGTCATCCGTCGCTCCTCCAGTTTCAACACGGGCCGGATTGACCACATCTACCAGGATCCGCATGTGGATGGGGCGCGGTTGATTTTGCATTACGGCGACCTCTCTGATGCAGTGCAGATGGTGAAGCTGTTGTATGAGTTGCAACCGGATGAAATCTACAACTTGGGAGCGCAGTCGCATGTGAAGGTCTCGTTCGACATCCCGGAATACACCGGGGATGTGGATGGTCTGGGCACGCTGCGCATTCTGGAGGCGATCCGTGAGTCGGGGCTGATGAAAAAGACGCGCTTCTACCAGGCCTCGTCCTCGGAGATGTTTGGCAAGGTGCAGGAGGTGCCGCAGACAGAACAGACACCGTTCTGGCCGCGCTCGCCGTATGGCTGTGCCAAGGTCTTTGCCCACTGGCTCACGGTGAACTATCGCGAGAGCTACGGGCTGCATGCTTCCAGCGGCATCCTGTTCAATCATGAATCACCACGTCGTGGAGAGACGTTTGTGACGCGCAAGATCACGCGCGCAGCCACTCGCATCAAAATGGGCCTGCAGGACAAGCTCCATCTAGGCAATCTGGAGGCGAAGCGCGACTGGGGCTTTGCCGGTGAGTATGTGGAAATGATGTGGCTCATGCTGCAGCAGGAGCAGCCGGATGACTATGTCATCGCGACCAATGAAACCCACAGCGTGCGCGAGTTTTGCCAGGAGGCGTTTGCGCTGCTCGGGCTCGACTGGGAGCAATACGTGATGCATGACGCCCGCTACGAGCGCCCTGCGGAGGTGGACCTCCTCATCGGCGATCCGGCGAAGGCACGCAAGCAGCTCGGTTGGGAGCCCAAGGTGCGGTTCAAAGAGCTGGTGAAAAAAATGGTGGACGCCGATCTTAAGCTGGCTGAACACGAGGCCAGAGTTCAATCTCTCTAAAGCATGATGAAGCTGTTTATTTCCGGTCACACAGGCATGGTGGGGAGCGCGCTGGTGCGGCGTTTCCAAAACGTTGCAGACGTGACCGTCGTCACGCGCACACGTCAGGAACTCAATCTCTCTGATCAGGCTGCAGTCATGGCATTTTATCAGTCTGAAAAGCCTGATGCTGCGATCATTGCGGCTGGAAAAGTGGGCGGCATTCATGCCAACAGCACCTATCCCGCCGATTTTCTCTATGAAAACCTGGCGATTGCGACCAATTGCATCAACGGTGCTTACAAGGCTGGGGTGAAACGTCTCCTGTTTCTTGGCAGTTCCTGCATTTATCCCAAGCTGGCCCCGCAGCCAATGCCTGAAGACTGCCTGCTGACTTCGGCTTTGGAGCCGACCAATGAGGCCTACGCCATTGCCAAAATCGCAGGGCTAAAAATGGCCGAATACTACCGCAAGCAGTATGGTGTGGTCTATCACTCGGCTATGCCGACGAATCTGTATGGCCCCAATGATAACTACCATCCGCAGAACTCCCACGTGATGCCAGCGCTAATCCGGCGCTTTCACGAAGCCAAACTGACGGATCAGGCTGAGGTGGTGGCTTGGGGCACCGGACGGCCGCAGCGCGAGTTCTTGCATGCGGATGATCTGGCAGACGCCTGCGCGTTTCTGCTGCAATTGGAAGCCCCGCCGGATTTGGTCAATGTCGGCTGTGGCTCGGATGTGACCATCCGTGAACTCGTCGAAATGGTGGCCGAAGTGGTGGGTTACAAGGGGAAGATAGTCTGGGACAAATCCAAGCCCGATGGCACCCCGCGCAAGCTGCTGGACACCACTCGCTTGAACCAGCTCGGCTGGAAGCCGCAAATCTCGCTCAAAGACGGGCTGGCGCAGACCTATGCGTCTTTCCTGGAAGAGATGAAATCCAACCGGCTGCGCAGCTAAGGAGCCGCTGGAAAATCTACTTTTGCAGGGCAGGGGGCTGCAGTTGTCTCCCCAGGATGTTTTCACGCAGTGGCGTGAGTCCCACCATTGATCAGCCATGAAAGTCCTTCTGCTCAACCAGTGCTTCCATCCGGATCACGTGGCCACGGCGCAGCATCTCACCGATCTGGCGCATGAACTGGTCAAATGCGGCCATCAGGTGACAGTGGTTGCGGCGTCGCGAGGGTATGACAATCCAGACATTCGCTACCCCGTGCGCGAGACATGGCAGGGCATCGACATCCACCGGATCTGGACGCCGGGACTTGGCAAGAAGGCCAAGTGGCGGCGCTTGGTGGATTTCGCCATCTTCTGGGGCAACGCCACACGCATCCTGCTCTTCATGCCCCGGCAGGACGTCACGGTCTGCCTGACCTCGCCGCCGCTTATCTCCACGCTCGGCACCGTCATGGCAAAGCTCAAAGGCGGCGCAGTGGTGCCTTGGGTGATGGACTTGAATCCCGATGAAGCCGTGGCCGCAGGATGGCTGAAGGCCGGGGGAATCGTCGAGCGCACTCTCACGTTCATCCAGAACTGGAGCTTCCGGCGTGCCTCCCGCATCATCGCGCTGGATCGCTTCATGGCAGAGCGCTTGATGGCCAAAGGCGTGAGCACGGAAGTCATTCATACCGATGCGCCGTGGTCGCATGATCAGGCAATCCAGTACGACATTGCTGCGCGCGAGGCCTTTCGTGCGGAGCACGGGCTTACGGGCAAGTTCGTCATCATGTATTCAGGCAATCATAGCCCCTGTCATCCGCTGGATGCGGTGCTGAAGGCTGCGGAGGAGATGCATAGGGACGAGCGGCTGCACTTCCTGTTTGTCGGTGGGGGCAGCGAGTTCAAGAAAGTGCAGGCATTTGCCAAGTCTCAGACGCTCAAAAACATCACCTGCCTGCCCTATCAGCCGATGGAAAAACTCTCGGGTTCGCTCTCAGCGGCAGATCTGCATCTGGTGGTCATGGGCGATCCTTTTGTGGGCATCGTGCATCCCTGCAAGATCTACAACATCCTCACGCTCGGCATTCCGTTTCTCTTCATCGGACCGGATCAAAGCCACGGAGCCGATCTGGCGCGGCAGCTTAACTTTCCCGCGCACGGGCGCGTGGCGCGCAACGGGGATGTGCCTGCCATCGTGCAGCAGATTCGCGAGGCGATGTCTCTCGGCACGCAGCCGGTCAATGCAGCCGCCAAGGCGCTAGGAGCCGAGTTTTCCCATTCGGTGCTGTGCCCCCGGTTGGTGCACGTCATTGAGCAGGCTGCAGCACGCGCCTGATGAGCTCGTAACTGGCAAAGCGCTCCGCGTCCGGGAAATCGTGTTCGGAGTCGGGATGGGCGATTTGCAGGTGTGACTCCGCCTGATGCAGTCTGAACAAGGGCAGAGCTGCGGCCGCAATGCGGTCCACGCTCTGCCAGCGGAAGTTCGCATCCCGCAGGGGCGCATTCACAAACACATGGCGAGGGGCGAGGCAGGCGATGAGCTCGTAATGGTCCCAGGGGCAGTCCTGCGGGTGGCCGAGGTAATCCGCCATGCGCAGCATGTAGCGTTCCTGCACGTAGCCTTTGATGTTGCCGCCGTAGTAGTCGAGCAGCGAATCAAAGCCGCAGCTTGAGACGATGACCTGGATGCGGTCATCGAAAACGGCGGTGAAGATGGCATTGTGTCCGCCGAGGGAGTGGCCGATGGCTGCATAGCCGTGGCTGCGATCCACGTAGGGCAGGGAGTCCAGGTAGTCGAGTCCGCGCAGGTTGTCCCAGATCGCCTTCATCGTGCCGCTGGGCATGCGGAGCGCTTTTAAATCGGGCTGGTATTGGGCCAGCAGCGGGTAGCTGGGAGACAGCGTGACGAAGCCGCGCTCGGCCAGTTCCTGCGCGTATTGCCGGTGCGGCCTTCCACCCAGCCCTACGACCACCTTGAAGCCGATATTGTTCTCGGTGGGGTGCAGGCACAGCACCGCAGGCGTCTTCGCCCCTGCCAGCGCCGTTTTGGGGATGCAAAGATACGCCGTCACCTTGCCGCCGGGCTGGGAGGTGTAAGTGATGAGCCGCCGCACGTAGCTGCCGCAGTCCGTTTCCTCCAGTGTCTGCGGCTCCAGCGCGCAGCGCAGCTCCGGGCCGGGCAGGGGACCGGCCACCTGCTGAAAGCCTGCCAATGCCTCTGCACGGCGGGATTCCCATTCAGCGGCACTCGTAGCGGTCTTGTTCGTGCCGTCCTTGGCGTGGTATTCGAGGAGGTTTGTCCGGCTCAAGCCTCGCAGTGGCGGAATATCGCCTGCGAAGGCTAGGTAGGGCAGGGAGAGGATAAACAAAACGCGGCGCATGGGAGCGATACGCCGCGTTTGGGAGCTTTGTTGCCTTGGGGGCTCACTCATCCTTGCGGTTCCCACCGAGCAGCATCATGGCGTAGTAGAGGAAGGTGCCCAGCGCGCTGATGAAGGCGGCCACGTAGGTCAGCGCGGCGGCGTCCAGCACTTTGCTCATCGCGGCGGTTTCTTCGCCGGGAGCGATGGCACCGGTGCTGGCCAGCACGCGCTTGGCACGGGCCGTGGCGTCAAACTCCACCGGCAGCGTGATCAACTGAAACAGCATCACGACTCCAAAGCACAGGGCCAGGATCGGCAAAGCGATCTTGGGCGCAAAGTAGATCAAGCCGAAACCGACAAAAGGAATGATCTGCCCGGCGATGGTGGTGATGCCCACCGCTGCC
This sequence comes from Verrucomicrobiaceae bacterium, assembly GCA_027490195.1. Taxonomy (GTDB): domain Bacteria; phylum Verrucomicrobiota; class Verrucomicrobiia; order Verrucomicrobiales; family Verrucomicrobiaceae; genus Prosthecobacter. Next base: position 68,861 of record JAIXYN010000077.1, read on the forward strand.
ATGCGCCACTGCAGCGGTGCGTAGAGCTGCTGGTGCTGGATGGCGTGGCCGCACTCATGCGCCGCCACGCCCAGTGCGGCCACGTTGGTGCCATAGTAGTTTTCTTCGCTGAGTACGAGCTGCTTATTCGTGGGATCGTAGTGGTCGCTGAGCTGGCCAGGGATCGAGTTGATCGTGACATCGCGGATGCCGTTGAGGTCCAGGATGCGCTGCGCGATCTGCGCGCCAGAGAATCCGGAGCGTGCCGGCACCTGCGAATAGCGTGCATAGGCGCTCTTCACGCGCCAGGAGGCGAACAAGGATAGCGCCATCGTGCCGAGGAAGAGCATGAGATAGAGAGGATCAAAGTACATGGTTTTTGATTGGGGTTGCCATTGGATACGCACACCATGCACACTTGGGCATCAGGCGGGCATTGCAAAACTGCGCGTAGTTTGTCACACAAAATCCCGTGTTGCTTCCCTTCGAGCCTGCGATTGAATCAATCGTTCATGGAAACCGCTCCCAAACCTCCCTCATCGGCCTCGGAACCCATCCTCTGCCGCGTCACCTCCTGGTACTATCGTCGCATGGGCATTCTGGCCGGGCTGTTCCTGATTTTCGGGCTCATGTTTCTCCATGACGGGGTGCGGGGCTATCCCCAAGAGCTGGCCATCGCGCAGAAGAAGGAGTGGTTCATGAAGGAGTTCCTGCCTTCGTTTGAAGCTGCCAAGAAGGAAGGACGACTTGCGCAGTGGATGGAGGATGCCAAAGCCAAGGACATGCCCACCGGTGTGGATGGTGATTCACCACGTTGGAAAACATACGCCGCGAAGAACGGCTGGAAGGAAGAGCCGAAGCTGTACAGCGAGCGTGAGATCGCGGAGCAGTTTCATTGGGCTTATGGCTGCTTTGCCGGTGTGCTGATCGTGGGCATCCTTGTCCTGCTAAATCGTCACAAGGTGCTGCGTGGAGAGGCTGACCACTGGGTGACGCCCGAAGGTGTGCAGATTCGCTACACCGATGTGTTTCGCGTGGACAAGCGCAAGTGGGAGCACAAGGGGTTTGCGTATGCGTGGTATCGCACGCCGGGCGGCGCAGAAAAGCGCGCGGTGTTTGACGATCTCAAATACGGCGGCGCAGACAAGGTGCTGGAGCGTTTGCTGGCTTCTTTCAGCGGCGAATTGATCGAAAAAGTCAGCGAATCTGAGAGTGCAGAATCCACATCCACAGAGGTGGAAAAATAATGGCACTTCTTTGAGTTTGAAAAAGCGGGATTTTCCCCTTGCCAAAGTAAACTCAGCCGCTAAAGCTCCGCCCCATCCCAACACCCCCAATCTATGGCAGAGAACATCACAGATAAAGTTAGAGACATCATTGTTGAACAGCTTGGCGTGAATCCCGAGCAGGTCACCCAAGAAGCTAAGTTCATCGAAGATCTCGGTGCCGACTCTCTCGACACTGTCGAGCTGGTGATGGCCTTCGAGGAAGAATTCGGTATCGACGTCCCTGACGAAGAAGCTGAGAAGCTTCAGTCCGTGGGCGACGTCGTCCGCTACGTCGAAGAAAACGCCGAGTAATACCGGCCTTTTTTAGACCATTCGAAACAGCCAGGCGGTTCGCTCCGCTTGGCTTTTTTGTTGTGGGTTATTGCGGCGGGCTCTCCGTGTGCAGCGGAAGCTTTTCGTCTGTCTGGACACTGCTGCCCGGTACTTGCGCTCGTTGCGATTTCGGAATCAGGTCGCTGATGCGGCCTCCATATGGACTGCGGTCGCGAAGTGAGGAACGAACGCAGCTACCGCTTTCGTCGTGCCGGCCGGTATACGCGTGCCAGTAGGCGCTTGAATGCGGCAGTCAGTGAGTCCTCGTAGGCCGCTACATCTCGCCTTTCACGAGACGCTCGAAAGCGGCAGCTTACCCCCTTCAGGGGTGCGCAGCCGCACTCCAAATGAGCCTCGCGCACATCGAGTGCGGTCATAAAGTGAAGGGGGAACAAGGCGCTTCCTGCCTATGGCGGATGGCGGAGCCATCAAGCCTGTAGCGAGGGGTTGAGCGCCCCCCTAAAACAACGCGCTCACCACCTGCAAATCCACGTGCATCGAGTAGCGAGGCCAGCACGAGTGTCGCGCAGTCACCTGGGACATCCCGAGGCGGCGTGGGGTTGAGTGCCTGAGGCATGATGAATCGCGTCTTGCCAAACACCTACTCCAGCCTGCATTGACACGTCGTTTTCTTCGCGAGGAACCGCGAACCGCGGATCTCACGCGAATGGAGTCCGCGTTTGTCTGAGTATCGCGGCGGAACGCTGCTTGGGCTGGACGCGCATTCGCACGAGGTGGGCGGCGTGGCGGATCATGTGCATCTCGTGGTGTCGATGAAGCCCACGCAAATGATTGCGAAGGTGCTTCAAGAGTTGAAGATAGCCGCCTCCGCGTGGGTGCATGAGGAGATGCAAGTGCCGGAATTCGCCTCGCAGGACGGCTATGCGGCCTTCACGGTGAGCGCGTCTTTGCGAGTGAGAACCACCGGATCTCGCGGGCCAAACCCCTGAGATCAAGGCCGCATGCCGGAGGTATGCGAGAGCTGTTCAAAGGCTCCTCGTTGGCGCTGGGCGGTTGAACGCTTCTCGCATACCTCCGGCATGCGTCTCTGAGCAGGGTGGTTCCATGGTCATAATCCGGTGGTTCCCGCTGCACCGCTTCGCGGTTTCGCTCCACCACCGGCTAATCTGTCTGCTCCCTCCGGGAGCCCGAGGTCGTGACATTATTGACCTTTGTGAGGTGGAGATAGCTGATCCAGCCAATGAGTATGCCCTCAATTGCGGGACTCTCAATGATGGGCGATTGCAGCCCACTCCCGAAATCAGGTTGAGGGAAACGAAACGCCAGCAGTGCTGGCGGAGCCTCATGATCGAGAACGAGGACAGACAAAGCTGCTCAACGGCACTCCACCACTCCACGTCTCTTGAACCAACACGCCTCTAAAACCTCAGCACAAACTCGCCTTCCTTCTGCAGGTGCAGGCGGTCGCGGGCGGCCATTTCGAGGTAGGCGGTGTCGTTTTTGATCCACTCCATGCGACGCAGGAGCTTGTCGCGGTCGGCTTGCAGCACGTCGCGCTGCCCTTTGAGCATTTCCAGCTTCACGCGCATCGCGTTCTGCGTGTCGATGGGGTTGTAGCACAGGACATACACCACGGGCACAATGAGCAGCAGCAGAACGAAGCGGGCCACCTTGAGGAATGCGCGCACCCAGCCTTCCCAGCGTGACTGGGGTTCGGATGCGCGCACTTCTCGGTAGTTCATCAGGTATTAGACTTTCATGCGGCCACCAAAGATGGCGTTCTCACCCAGTTCCTGCTCAATGCGCAGAAGCTGGTTGTACTTCGCGATACGATCGCTGCGGCTCATGGAGCCGGTCTTGATCTGGCCACAGTTTGTGGCGACGGCGAGGTCTGCAATGGTGTAGTCTTCGGTTTCACCGGAGCGATGGCTCATGACGGCGGTGTAACCATGACGGTGGGCGAGCTCGACGGCGTCGAGGGTCTCGGTGAGGGAGCCGATCTGGTTCACCTTCACGAGGATGGAGTTTGCCACGCCCTGGTCGATGCCCTTCTGGAGGAATTCGACGTTGGTGACGAAGAGATCGTCGCCCACGAGCTGGGTGTTGGAGCCCAGTTCCTTGGTGATGACGCCCCAGCCTGCCCAGTCGTTTTCGGCGCAGCCGTCTTCGATGGAGATGATCGGGAACTTCTTCTTCAGTTCAGCATAGTAGGCCACGAGTTCGGCGGCGGTGCGCTCGGACTTGTCGGACTTCTTGAAGACGTACTTGTTCTTCTCCTTGTCGTAGAACTCGGAGGAGGCGACGTCGAGGGCGATGAAGATGTCTTCACCGAGCTTGTAGCCGGCCTTGTCCACCGCCTGGGCGATGACTTCGAGGGCGTGGTCCGCGCTCTTGAGGGTCGGGGCAAAGCCACCTTCGTCACCGACGGCGGTGCTCAGGCCCAGATCGTGCAGGATCTTCTTGAGGGCGTGGAAGACTTCGGAGCCGTAACGCAGAGACTCAGAGAAAGTCGGCGCGCCTTTGGGCATGATCATGAATTCCTGGAAATCGATCGGGGCATCGGAATGCGCGCCGCCGTTGATGATGTTCATCATCGGCACAGGCAGCACCTTGGCGTTCGGGCCGCCGATGTACTTGTAGAGGGGCTGGCCCAGGGTGGCAGCAGCGGCCTTGGCCACGGCGAGGGAGACGCCGAGGATGGCGTTCGCACCGCACTTGGCCTTGGTCTTGGTGCCGTCGACTTCGCGCATGGCGTTGTCGATGCCGACCTGGTCAAGGGCGTCTGCGCCGATGAGGGCGTCAGCGAGTTCATTGTTCACCGCATCGACGGCCTTGAGCACGCCTTTGCCGGAGAAACGCTTCTTGTCGCCGTCGCGCAGTTCGAGTGCTTCGTGTTCGCCGGTGCTGGCTCCGGAGGGGACTGCCGCACGGCCCATGGCGCCGCCTTCGATGTAAACATCCACTTCAACAGTGGGATTGCCGCGTGAGTCGATGATTTCGCGTCCGATGATGCGAGAAATGGTGAGTTCGTCCATGAGGATAGATTATTTAAGTTTTGCTAATAATTAGGATTTTTCAAGAAGGTTTCCAGAAATCTCCGGGGGAGGGAGTTCATTGCACGGGCGGAGCGGAGGCGCAAATGGTTGGTTTTGACGATGCAGCAAGACATGGGCCATGAGCCCGCTGTGAAGTGGTCGAAAATGCCTCTGTACGGTATGGGCTTCAATTTCGACATAAAGAGACAGGACGCCGAGGATTGTCACTTTAGGCAGTGGACATAGCTGGAGTATAACGAGGACTCAATAAACAGAGGAAGCCCGCGATCATATACAGCGTAGAAAACGGCGAGTGCCATAATCAGCCGAGCAGAAGCCAAAATAATAGGGGGGAGACCAGTCAGCCAAATTTGGAGACGGCAGTTTTTATCGTTTTTGCCACGATTTGCACTCATAGTAAGCTAATAGGTCCCTCGTGTTGAGCGTCAAGCAAATTCTGGTAGCTTGACTCAGGTGAGAGCGGAGGCGCAAATGGTAGGTTTTAACGATGCAGCAAGACATGGGCCATGAGAGGCGCTGGGGAGGGGCCATCTTGGTCCCCGGTTTGGGGGGGGGCAGTGGGGCGGCACACGTGAATGAGATGGTAAAATCTATCGAGGTCCGCAAAACTCATTTCCGTTTAGCAGGCTGTTTCTTGATCAAGGATCACGGGCTTCGACTGCGGCTGCCTGAGGACAGCCAGCCCTGCGCTGGACCTGCGAGTGCCCAGCGCTAGGCAGTACTGGGAGCGCTGGTTTTTAACCGGCTCCGGGAAGCCCCGCCGCAAGAACAAGCGCCGCATCTTCAGTGAGCTTCAATCCGCGTCGCAGCCCCAGCTCGAGCGCAAGGCGGAGAGCAACATGCGCATCGCCAAAGACGGCAAAAGCGGCGCCTACGTGATCTTCTCCGAGCGCTGCCGCCACGCCTGCATCTCGCGCGATGACGCCCTGCGCTTCGAGTGGTCCGTGCCCGAAGGCATGCATGTGACCGTGGAGGCGGAAACGAAGGAGAGCAAAGCCGAGGCCGCACGGCAGACGGAAGGGATGGAGTGCCAGGCCGTCTTCGCCGGGTACTTTGGGCAAATGCCTTACTGCGAGCTGAAGCAACGCATCATGGCGAATGTCCACGTGGCTGAGCCGACCGCCAAACGCCGCATCAAACTTTGGCTGTCCATCGGGTTGATCAAGCAGGGATCAACGGCGTGTTATCTACGGGCTTGAAAAGCCAGGATCAGGATCAAACCAGGATCATGATCCTGCGTTGATCCTGATCCCAATAGGATCACAGGATCAGTACCTATATATAGGTGCTGATCCTGTGATCCTAGACCCAAACCCCAACGGGGTGGTGAATTGAGCCTGTGATCCTGTGAGCCTGCTGCACGCTGTGAACTTGGTGCGAGCTGTGAACTTGGTGCGAGCTGTGAACCTCCCGCTGGTGTCCCTCCCAAGACGGACTTGGCAGGTCCTGCTTCTTGGTCATCTGCGGTGCCTCTTCAGACGGGACTTGGCAAGTCCCGCTCCTTGTCATTGTTAGCCGAAGAGTTGGGTGATCGGCCTGCCCTTGTCCGCGACGGTGAAGGGGCGCTTGCTGGGGCTGTAGAGCACCTGATCCAGCGGAATGCCGAGGCCGTAGGCGATGGTGGCGTTGAAATCGGGAATTGTCACCGGATTGACGGTGGCTTCGAGGCCGGTGTCGTCGGTGGCGCCATAGACCTGGCCGCCACGGATGCCGCCGCCGGCCATCAGGCAGGTGAAGCCGCGTGCGTGGTGGTCGCGTCCATCGTTCGCATTGATCTCGGGGGTGCGGCCGAATTCGGTGGCCAGCACGACCATGGTATTTTGCAGCATGCCATGGGATTCCAAATCCTGCAGCAGGGTGCTGAGGGCGGAGTCGAGTTCGTCGCAGAGTTCCGGCACGCGGGTGAAATTGGCATTGTGGGTGTCCCAGCTACCAAAGGAGACTTCGACAAAGCGCACGCCGTGCTCGACCAGACGACGGGCGAGGAGGCAGCCTTGGCCGAAGCGGTCGCTGCCGTATTTGTTGCGCAGTGCCTCGGGTTCCGCGCTGAGGTCAAAAGCCTTGAGCTCCTCGCTCTTCATCATCTTGAGGGCGTCGTCATACATGTCGGCGTAGGCGCGTACGTTTTTGACGTTGTAGGTCTCGGCAAACTGGCGGTCGAGCTGCTTGGCGGTGTTGAGGCGGCTGGTGAATCGCTCTTCCGTGAACCACTGGTTGGTCTTCACGTTGTTGATGCCGCTTTCGGGGTCGTTGATCATCAGCGGTGCAAAGCGGCTCTCAAAGAAGCCTGCGCCAGGATGGCGGCTGTCATTGCCGATCATCACACTGCCTGGCAGCGTGGGATTGCCCCGGTCCTGAAACTTCTGCAGCCAGGCACCCATGGAGGGGTGGCGGATGCTGCTGCGCATGGTGTAGCTGGTGTGCTGGTAGTAGTTTCCCTGCTCATGCGCGCCCTGCGTCGTCATCATGCTGCGGATCACGGCCAGCTTGTCCATCTGCCGGGCGATCAGCGGGATGTTTTCCGCGACGCGGATGCCATCGACGTTGGTGTTGATGACCTTGGTTAGGCCCATGACGTCCGCCTTCTCCGGCTTCGGGTCAAAGGTGTCCAGGTGGCTCATGCCGCCATTCATGTAAAGATAGATCACGTTGCGCGCCGTGGCCGCCTGCTTCAGCGGCGAAGCACCCTGCCCAGGGGCTGCCAGAATACGGGAGCCGAAGTGCGCTGCGGTGCTGACACCGAGAAAGGTTTTGGCGGCACCTGAGACAAACGTGCGGCGGCTGAGGTCATTGCGGAGAGGATTCATGGACAGGGCAGGGGATGAGGATTTGCCCTTTAACGCAGGTAGGCGGCGGAGTTATCACAAGATTTTCGGCCTGCTCGTCCGTGACCTGATCAACCAGCTTTCCCTGGCTTCCTCAACGTTGACAACCGAAGTGAGGACAGGGATACTCAAACATGAGTTCACTGGCCTTGGAAATTGATCTCGCGCTGCAACGTCTGGACCCGCCCAAAGCCTCCCGGCTTGAGCGACTGCTGCGCGATGGTCTGGCTCTGGCCTTGGGCGATGAAGCCCCGGTGATGCCCACGCCTTCCGCTACAGCCAGCAGCCGAAGCGAGTTGTTTGCGCGCCGGTTTGCGCCACTCAACGCGGTACCAGATCGTGATTTGAGCGACATCGTGAACGAAAACCGTGGCGAATCATGACCGTCACGGCGGACGCCAGCTTTCTTGTGTCGCTCTATGGCGTGGATGTAAACACCCCTGCCGCACGCGCTTGGATGGCAGCCAATGCGGAGCCGGTCTTGTTAACCGGAGCGCTGCGGTTTGAAACGGAGAATGCTCTGCGACTCGCCTGCTTTCGTGGACGCATCACGGCGGCAGAGCTGGCGCAGGCCTTGTCTGAGATCGAAAGTGATCTGGTACAAGGCATCCTCATCAGCGTTCCTCTGGCCTCGGACCTGCATTGGGAGGCCTGCCGGCGGATCAGCACTGCGCATACTCTCACCATGGGCTCTCGTGCTTATGACATCACCCACGTCGCTGCAGCGCTTGTGCTGAGAGCTGATGTGTTTTTGAGCTTCGATGGAAGGCAACGGACACTTGCAAAGCTGATGGGCTTGCATGTGGTGCCGTGAGCGTGAGAAGTAGAGCGGTGTGCTACCCCGGCGCTCTCCGCCCAAATTTCCGCTCCAGCTCGCTGGTGGAAATCTGCACTAGGGTGGGGCGGCCATGCGGGCAGCAGTAGGGCATCTCGCAGGCGAAGAGGTCTTTGAGCAGCGCCTGCATCTCGGGGATGGAGAGCACGTCGTTGCTCTTGACAGAGGCGCGGCAGGCGATGGTGGCGATGGCATCTTCGCTCAGGCGCAGGCTGGAGGATTTGGTGCTTAGACTGCTGAGCTCTTCGATCACCTGATCCAGCCAGGCGGCGGGATCGTCGGTCTTTAAAAACGAGGGCAGGGTTTCCACCTTGAAAATGTTCGGGCCAAAGGGCTCGATCTCGATGCCCAGACGGTTGAGCGAGGGCAGATTCTGCCGCAGCAAATCGGCATCACGTGGCGTGGTTTGCAGCGTGACGGGCAGCAGCAGCCGCTGGCAGGGCACCCCGCCGGATTCGATGGCGCGGCGGAATTTTTCAAAGTTCACCCGTTCATGCGCGGCATGCTGATCCATGAGTACGAGGCCTTCTTTGCCTTCCATCAGCACATACAGCTTCTGCAGCACGCCAATGATGCGGTACTCCGGGGCCTCAACGGGTTCAGCTTTGGCTGGGGCAGGGGGGGCTTCCTCTTCCTCTGCTTCCTGAGGGGGCGATGCTCTAGGGGCCTGCGGTTGAAGGACGGGAGCGCTGCGTCCAGCGGCGATTCTCTCCAGCACGTCGGCCACGCGATGAGAAACGGCTGGCTGCGGCTGCGGGGTAGATGCCGGTGCATCTGCGATATTGCGTAGCGGTGCTGACGAAACCGCCACCGGCATGGCAAACTGCTCCTGACGGCTGTCTGGCACCAGCGGCAATCGCGTTGCCGCAGGGATGGCCGGCACGGTGCGTGCAGGGGCATGGCCCGTGGGCAGTTTGGCCGCGTTCTCCAGCGTGTGGCTCACACAGCGGGAGATGGCATCCCGCACGCTGTGGCCATCATGAAAGCGCACCTCTTTTTTGGCCGGGTGAACGTTCACATCAAACGCATGCGGATCCATCTGGATGAACAGAAAGGTGACCGGATACTGCCCTTTCATCAGCGCGGTGTGGTAGCCTTCGCGCAGGCCGTAGGAGATGCTGGCGCTTTCGATCGGGCGGCCGTTCAAATACGTGGTCTGCATCTGGCGGTTGGAGCGGCTCATGCCAGGCCCGCCGATGTAGCCGGACACAGTGATGCCCTGCACGGTGGTTTCCTCGACCTTCAGCAGGCGTGAGGCCAGCTCATCCCCCACCAGGCCACGAATGCGCTCCAGCATGTCGCGCGTGGCCGGCAGGTGCAGCACCAGCTCTCCATTGTGCGTCAGGGTGAAGGCCGTCTGCGGATTGGCGATGGCATGCAGCCGCAGTTGCTGCTCCACGTGGGCAAATTCCGTGTTCTCCGTGCGCAGGAATTTGCGGCGCGCAGGCACATTGAAGAACAAGGAGCGTGCCTCGATGACTGTGCCCGGAGCACCCCCGTGATCACGCACCGCCACCAGCTTGCCGCCATTCACCTCGATCTCCGTGCCCACCAGCGCCGATTTCTCACGGGTGGCAAGCCGGAAGCGCGACACGCTGGCGATGCTGGGCAGTGCCTCGCCACGAAACCCGAAGGTGTGGATCGCACCGAGGTCCTCCTTGGTCCGTATCTTGCTGGTGGCATGTCGCTCCAGACTCAGCATGGCGTCCTCCCGGTCCATCCCGCTTCCATCATCCACAATGCGGATCATCGCGATGCCGCCGCGCTGGGCATGCACCTCGATGTGGTGGGCTCCGGCGTCCAGGCTGTTCTCCACCAGTTCGCGGACTAGCGCAGCCGGGCGCTCCACGACCTCGCCTGCAGCCACCTGGCTAGCGAGTGCGTCTGGAAGAATACGTATTTTTGACATGTATTTCGATAAAGTGCGGGATGTGAAGCGTAGCCATACCACAACCCAGAAATGTTACCTTGGATGCCGGATGGGGATTTGCAATCTCCGTGCTGCTCGGCCATCAGACACATGCTTGCCATTGCCTGCTCACCCATGATTTCCCTCACTTCCAGCGCCATCGAACATCTCAAATCCCTCATCGCAGAAAAGAACGCCGAAGCGGGCACCGGGCTGCGCCTGCGTGTGGAGAAAGGCGGCTGCGCTGGCATGCAGTACGTCATGGGCCTGGATCAGGCCAAAACCGACGACGAAGTGCAGTCGCAGGAGGGTGTCTCAATCATCATCGATCACGAGAGCCTCGGCTACTTGCGCGGCTGCCAGATCGATTACGTCGATTCCCTGGCAGATGCCGGATTCAAGCTCACCAATCCCAATGCCGCCCGCAGCTGTGGGTGCGGCACGTCCTTTGAACCTCAGACTGCGTGAATCCAAGCCATGGATTTACTAACTCCCTTGGGCAAAATTGAAGCAATCTTGTTGCCAACTTATTCACAAAATTTCCTTTTCAAATTCCGTCAATATTGTAGAATTTGAACATTCCTAATTTATAAAAACTAAAATTTTCGCAAAACTGTCATGCAAATCCGATTTTTGAGCGACGGAAATGAGTACCGTTCTTACGGTGGCGGGAGCTTCTCCAAGAAGAAAGACTCCGGCGGCATCTTTTGGTGGACAATCCTCATCACTTTGCTGATGGGCTTCGCCACTTTCTGCTGGTTCTTCAGCATCATGGTGTTCGCGCACCCTGAAAAACCTTTCAATTACCGGGTGCTCGCGCGTTTCGACAAGCTCGACCCGCTGCGCAAGTTCACCAACTACACCGTGCCGCAGGGCAAGTTTCTCCCGGCGCGTGATGTGCTGGCCGAGTTTTATGCCTTCAACAGCGAGCAGCTTGCCGTGAAGAATGATCTCCTCAAGCGCTCCTACATTCGCAACTACAAGCAGGAGCAGCCTCTCTATGTGAAGGGCACCTTTCAGGTGATCAATGCCCGCCCGCTCACCGCGAGCGATGTCATCACTGAAGGCTGGGTGGTGCGTGCACGCTCCGCAGACATTGAAGATGTGGACATCGAAATCGTTCTTCCAGGCAACAAGGACAAAGCTGATCCTTATCAGGTGGGCGACTCTCTGATCCTCGATCAGAAGAGCACCTTCGCCGCAGCACTGCACGTGCAGAAGTTTGATCAGGAGCGCGTCTGCATCACGCTCATGCCGCTCGCCTATCAGGGCTTTGCCACGAAGGCGGGCGCACAGTTCAAGATGACCCCGCCCGCGAAGCTCAACATGGACGCCTACTGGCCCCTCACGCGTGATCCGGGTGCCGCCGTCCTCGAAAGCAGCACCGATAAGGTCGTGTCCAAGCAAGGCTGAGTCTTATTTCTATTATCTCTCAAAAGCGGAAGGCGCTCCCTTCCGCTTTTTTGTATTCAGGGGTGGCTTTCGATGATATAAAAGGATACATTGGAGTCGATACGGGTAGAATGTGGTATGCTGGGTGCGTCCGCGGCTCTGATATGGACTGCGGTCGCGAAGTGAGGCACGAACGCAGCTACCGCTTTCGACGTGCTGATCGGCAAACGCATACCACGGGTTGTTCGAAGGCGGAAGCCGGTGGACTTCCGCCAGCCCGTCACTCCACGCTCACCTCGAGAAGTTCGAAAGCAGCAGCTCCACCCTTTCAGGGTTGCGCAGCCGCACTCCAAATTCTCTATGGGCGCAGATGTACCCTCTTCAACCTTTAAATTTCAAACCTCTCCCACCTTGCATCCGCCACGCTTCGCGCCAATAGCAAAGCATGCCCGATGACTACAATCCCGCCACCATCGCCGATGTCCGGCGACTGCGTGACACCCTGGATCAGCAGGGAAAAAAACTGGTGTTCACCAATGGCTGCTTCGATCTCCTGCATGCAGGCCATGTGCGCTACCTTGAGCAGGCGCGTGCGCTCGGAGATGCCATGGTGGTCGCTTTGAATTCAGATCAGTCCGTGCGCCAACTCAAAGGCCCAGATCGTCCGCTCAATCCCGAGCATGATCGTGCGGAAGTGATGTCAGCGCTCCGTGCCGTGGATGCCGTCGTCGTGTTCGATGACGAACGCGCCACTTCGCTCATCGAGGCCATCAAACCGCACGTGTATGCCAAAGGCGGTGACTACACCGTGGAGTCCCTGAACCGTGTAGAACGCAACGCGCTGGAAGCCGCAGGCACGCAGATCTGCATCCTGCCTCTCGTGCCCGGGCGCTCCACCACGAAGACCATCAACAAGATGCAAAGCGGCGAAAGCAACCATGCTGGCAAAGGCCTGCTGCGCCTCGCCGTGCTGGGTTCTGGCGCGGGGTCCAATCTCCGTGCCATCATTGCTGCCATCGCAGACAACAAGTTGAAGGCTGAGATCGCCATCGCCCTCACCGATCAGGCGGATTCTGGTTTTCGCGAGATCGCCCGCGCCGCCGGCGTGCCCGCGCTGTTTGTCGATGGCGGTGACAATTCGCGCCGCCTCAGTGATGCGGCGCAGAAGGAAATCTTTGAGCACCTGGAGCGCGCGCGCATCGACGTGGTCGTGCTCGCGGGATTCATGCGCATTCTCAAGGAGCCGGTGATCAGCGTTTATGCCGACCGCATTGTGAACGTGCATCCGTCGCTACTGCCGAAGTTCAAAGGAGCCAATGCGCCGCAGCTTGCCATAGATGAAGGTGAAGTGGAAACCGGCTGCACCGTCCACCTCGTCACCGCAGAGATTGATGGTGGTCGCATTCTGGCTCAGGCCAAAGTGCCGGTGCACATCGGTGACACCGCTGAGAAATTGCATGCGCGCATCAAGGTGGAGGAGCACAAGTTGCTGCCTCAGGTGCTGAATGAATGGCGTGAACTTGGTCTGCCCGTGCGAGGTGCGGGGGTGCCATGAGCAGCTTCACCGGCACACTCAATCCGCAGCAGCGCGAGGCCGCCACCACCATCAATGGTCCGCTGCTCATTCTCGCAGGTGCAGGCACGGGCAAGACGCGCGTGCTCACCGCGCGCATCAGCTTCATGGTGAACGAGGGTATCAACCCGAAGAACATTCTTTCGGTTACCTTCACCAACAAAGCCGCCAATGAAATGCGCGAGCGTATCAAAGGCATGGTGCGCGACGGCCTTGGCAAGAAGGTCGTGGTGGGCACCTTCCATGCCTTCTGCGTGCGCTTGCTGCGCGAGTTTGCCGAGCACGTGGGCTACAAGAACAACTTCGCCATCTACAGCCAGGGCGAGCAGGAGACGCTGATCAAGCGCGTGCTGCAGACGCTGCTGGTGAAGGACGAGACGCTGGACCCCAGCATGGCGCTCTCCCGCATCAGCAAGGCCAAGAACGCAGGGGAGACCTTGGGAGATCCCAAGGAAAGCCTCGATGCCGCCGTCATGGAAAAGTACATGGACGAGATGCGCGGGCTGAACGTCATGGATTTCGATGATCTCATCATCCTCGGCGTGCGTCTGCTGGAAGAAAATGCCCAGGTGCGTGCCACGGTGCAGAGCCGCCATCACTACGTCATGGTGGATGAGTTCCAGGATACCAACTCCCTCCAGATGCGCCTGCTGCGCGCCTTAGTGCCCGCGCCTTACAACGTCTGTGTCGTGGGAGATGACGACCAGTCCATCTACGGCTGGCGCGGTGCGGAGATCACCAACATCACCGAGTTCGAAAACTTCTTCCCCAACCCGCATGTGGTGAAACTGGAGGAAAACTACCGCAGCACCACGCCCATCCTGCACACGGCAAACAGCCTCATCAAAAACAACGTGGGCCGGCGGCCCAAGTCCTTGTGGAGCCGCAATCATGGCAGCGATCTCGTCCGCCTCATTGCCAACGAGGATGACAAGGAAGAAGCGGACATGATTGCCAAAGAGGTGGAGACCGCGCACTTTGCCAACAAGCAGCCGCTGGAAGAATTCGCCGTGCTCTTCCGCACCAATGATCAGTCGCGCGTGCTGGAGCAGGCCTTCCGCCAGCGCAAGATCGCCTACCGTGTGGTGGGTGCGCGCAGCTTCTTTGACCGGCGTGAGGTGAAGGACATTGTGAGCTACCTCAGTGTGCTGCACAATCCGCACGATGACATGGCGCTGCTGCGCATTTTAAACACACCCACGCGTGGCATCGGCAGTGCCACCGCCGAGCTCGCACGAGAGCGCAGCATGGAGAAGCACCACAGCATCTGGGTGGCGCTGTGCGATGATGATTTCCTGCGCCAGATCCCCGAGAAGGCGCGCAACGCCATCCGCACCTTCACCGCTCTCATCGTCAAATACTCAGGCCCGGCCAACACCCCCGGAACCAACCTGATCGAGATGACGCAGGCCCTGATTCTTGAGACCGACTACATGGAGCATCTCAAAAAAGCCGCCAAGGAGCCGGAAGATTTCGCCGGCTGGGAAAACGGCATCAATGAACTGCTCAAGAGCATGGCGGCTCATGCCGAGCGCGATCGCGCCAGCGGCCTCGCGGGTTTCCTGGATGAAGTCAGCCTCAATGATGAGCGCGAAGAAAAGGACGATATCGAAAAGAAAAAGGGCGTGTGCTTGATCACCATGCATGCCTCCAAGGGGCTCGAATTTCCCGTCGTGTTTCTGCCGGGCATGGAGCAGGGGATCCTGCCGCACAAACGCAGCTTTGACGAAGGCCGCGTGGATGAAGAGCGCCGCCTGTTCTATGTGGGCATCACCCGGGCTAAGCAGAAGCTGACACTGAGCCACACACGCACGCGCATCAAGTGGGGCAAGAAGCAGAGCAATATGCCCAGCACCTTCCTCCAGGAACTTGACCGCAAGTACGTGGAAGAACTCGACTACACCAAGCACATGAACGAAACCGTGACCCAGGAGGAAAACACCAATTTTTTCTCCGGCTTGCGTGCCATGCTGGCGGACAAGTAAGCGCTCCATGTCGCCCTCGCGCCTTCAGTTCCAGCTCGATGCCCAGGCCAGCGACTCACGCGCGCGTGCCACCACGTTTCACACGTTGCATGGCACCATTCAGTCGCCGCTGTTCATGCCCGTGGGCACGCAGGCCACCGTGAAGGCGCAGACGCAGGAGTCCCTGCACACCTCCGGATCGCAGATCCTCCTAGCAAATACCTACCATCTGCTGCTGCGTCCGGGGCCGGATGTCTTCACCAAGCTCGGTGGCATCCACCGTTTCATGAACTGGCCCGGCTCCGTGCTCACGGACTCCGGCGGTTACCAGATCTTCTCGCTGCCGCACTCACGCTCCATGACGGAGAAGGGGGCCGTGTTTCAAAGCTACGTGGATGGCCAGCGCATCCTCCTCAGCCCGGAGCTCAGCATTCAAACCCAGCGCGCCATCGGCAGCGACATCATGATGGTGCTCGACCAGTGCATCCCTTCCACTGCCGACGAGAAAACCACCCGCGCCGCCCTGCAGATCACCCAGCGCTGGGCCGTGCGCAGTCTCGCCGCGCGGGAGGACTCCCCGCAGTCCATGTTTGGCATCGTGCAGGGGGCGCTTTATCCCCACCTGCGCCGCGAGAGCGCCGCTGGCCTCATGCAGATCGACTTCGACGGCTTCGCCATCGGCGGCCTCGCCGTGGGGGAGGAAAAGAACGAACGCGAGGATGTGTGCGAGCTCACCGCTGCGCTGCTCCCCGCAGACCGCCCGCGTTACCTCATGGGCGTCGGCACCCCGGTTGATGTGCTGGAGGCCGTGCATCGCGGCGTGGACATGTTTGACTGCATCATCCCCACGCAGGTGGCGAAACGCGGCACCGCCTTCACCTCACGCGGCATCGTGGAGCTGCGCCGCTCCGTGTACAAATTCAGCGAGGATCGCCTCGATCCCACCTGCACCTGCCCGGTGTGTGCCACGCACAGTCGCGCCTACCTGCACCACCTGACCAAAACGCAGGAGCAGCTCGGCTGGACGCTCGTCGGCCAGCACAACATCCACTTCTACCACCAGCTCATGCGCGAGATCCGCCAGAGCATTCTGGAAGACCGCTTCATGCCGCTCTATCGCGAGCGCCGCGAGATCTTGCCCATCGAAGACGTGGACCATCCCGTAACGCATCCCAAGCGCACCTCCACCAAACCGCAGTGCGAAGGCGACTACGAACTCCACGGCGAGCCACCCGCCATCCGCCACATCCCCAGCCGCCGCACCTTTCCCACGACACCGCTGCTTGATCCCGCCATCGAATCCCAGCTCATCCAGCAACTGCGCCTGCCTGCCGAGTCGCCACCGCTGATCGTGTGGGACACGCAGCTTGCCACCGCCGCCACCGGGCTCGCGGTCATCCTCCTCTACGAAGCCGAAGCCGGTAAAGGCCCGATCCGCCCGCTGCATCTCATCAGCTTCAGCGCAGACCTCGCCCCGCTACGCCTCGCCCTCCATCACAAGCGCCACTTCCCCTACCTCCGCCACGGCGCGGCCGACACCCTCATCCGCCGCGATGTCTGGGAATCCCGCTACTGCCCCGGCCTGAAATGGACCCTCATCCACGGCGCAGATGCGGAGATGAAGACGCAGGCGCCTGCGGCGGATGTCGTCGCGGGAGCGGTCACGCAGGATTGAAGTACGATGGGCACTCCTGCCCGTCGTTCAGCGGCACCGCTGTCAGGCTTGTTCACTCCTTGCCTTGATTCAACGAGAGGCATTTCTCTGCCATGGCGGAGTGGCTGGTAGGCTTGAAGGTCGCATGTGTTGGCGGAACGCTGACCGACAGACAGGAGTGTCTATCGTACCTCTCCTGAGTCCCTGTGCCAATCATCACATCACAGAGAGCAGATTCAGATTTTACCGGCCTCACTTCGTGACATCAATGTCATGCGTCTTCGGCGCCGGTTTCTCCTCCGTGCCTTTGCGCCGCAGGAAATGCCCAATATCCACACCGAAGTACGCCAGGCAGTTGATCAGCAGCGCCGTCGCCGCCGCTTCATCCAGATTGCCAAAGATGGGAATGTTGTCCGGAATGAACTCCGCCACGCCAAAGGTGATGTTGAGCAAGTAAAGCGCCGACACAATGCCCGAGGCGAGCACCAGTAAATCACGGATCAGTTTCATAAGGAGTGGAGGGGGACGAGCACAGTCCACTGTGCCAGCACTTGCGCCCCCGCGTCAAAACATCCTTGGGCGAATTTTGGAATGGTCCGGGTAAAGGCATGACACTCCATCTGACAATTCTGTCGCATCTTACCAGCAATGATCCAAATTCAGTTTCGATGAATCCGAGCTCACGTGCGTCCTTGAGGCAAAGGTCGGTCATCGTCTTATTGGCGTTGGCGGCAGTCTTAGTGGCATTCGCTTTTCATGAGACCTTTACAAGTGGCACGACAGATGGCCCCGATTTCGTTCAAATGCTCAAATCAGGCGGTGCTTCCGCCGGTTCAATTTCCTCGATCGAAGTGGTGGAGCCTGAAGTTGGATATGCTCCATTCAAAGCAAGTGAGTATGACAGCTTGGCACGACGAGCCAAAATCACTGACGCTGCCTCGATCAGTCGTCTCTTGGAGCTTTTGAAGAGTGCCCAGACAGGACGGATGCATTTGAATCATCCGGGAACGTTTGATCGCGTATACCTAAAGGTGAATGGGCAGGACGGCTTTTTCTGGCTGGATCTTTATGTGCTCAAGGACGCCCAACGCTCGGTTCTCATGGTCAATGCAAACACTTGCAATGCGGTGAACCCCAATGGAGCGTCCGAGTATTATTTGGACAGTTTTTCTGAAGTTCTAAGCCTGCTGAAGCAAGATAAAGCTACTGCGTCAGGACACGCTGAGTAGGGGGCTGATTGGCAAAGAGGACATTGCACCAGCCTTCGTGACTGGCGCTTGTCGTGCCTCCTTAACCACTCACCTCCTACTTCTTCACCCACCCATCCTTCAGCGTCACCGTGCGGTTAAACACCGGCGCACCGGGCTTCGAATCAATCGGGTCAGCGTAGAAATAAGCGACGCGCTCGAACTGCCAGTGCGTGCCCGGTGCTGCCTCCTTCAATGAGGGCTCCAGTTTCGCATTCGTGATCGTTTCACACGACGCGGGATTCAGGAACTGCGCAAAATCTCCGTCCTCACCAGCATCGGCATCTGGCGTCTCCACCGTGAAAAGTCGGTCGTAGAGACGAACAGCAGCATCCACGGCATGGCGGGCGCTCACCCAGTGGATGATGCCTTTGGGCTTGGTGCGGCCTTCGGGCTTTTTGCCGTGGCGCGTGGCATCATCATACGTGCAGCGGAGTTCGACGATGTTCCCAGCCTCATCCTTGATGATCTCCTGGCAGATGATGCAGAAGGCAAACTTCAGGCGCACTTCGCCGCCGGGCTTGAGGCGGTGGAAGCCATCGGACGGGAACTCCATGAAGTCGTCGGACTCGATGTAGATCTCACGGCAGAGCGGCACCTGGCGCGTGCCCGCTGCAGGATCTTCCGGGTGGTTCGGCGCTTCGAAGTGCTCGACCTGATCTTCGGGATAGTTCGTGATCACCACCTTGATCGGGCGCAGCACGCCGTAGGCACGGTGGGAGATTTTGTTGAGGTCTTCGCGGATCGAGTGCTCCAGCAGCGCGATTTCCGTCAGCGAATTGAACTTCGTCAGGCCGATCGTTTTGCAGAAACTGCGAATCGAAGCCGCAGTGATGCCACGGCGGCGCATGCCGCTGATGGTGGGCATGCGGGGATCATCCCAGCCATTGACGAGGTCATCCTTGACCAGACGCAGCAGCTTACGCTTGCTCATCACCGTGTAGGTCAGGTTCAGACGCGCAAACTCGCGCTGATACGGTGCGCCGGGCAGGCCGTCCACGTTGCTGATGAGCCATTCATACAGCGGGCGGTGGTGCTCAAACTCCAGTGTGCACAGGCTGTGGGTGATGCTCTCCAGCGCATCGCTCAGCGGGTGCGCGTAGTCATACATCGGGTAAATGCACCACGCATCGCCAGTGCGGTGATGGTGCGCATGCAGGATGCGGTAGAGCGCCGGATCGCGCAGATTCATGTTGGGCGATGCCATGTCGATCTTGGCACGCAGTACTTTTTCGCCTTCCTTGAATTCGCCCTTCCGCATGCGGCGGAAGAGATCCAGGTTTTCCTTCACGCTGCGGTCCGCACCCGCGCTGCGGGTGCCGGGGGAGGTTAGTGTGCCACGGTTCGCGCGCATCTCCTCATGCGTTTGATCATCCACGTAGGCGAGGCCCTTGGTGATGAGCTGCTCGGCAAAGCTGTAGAGCTTCTCAAAGTAGTCGCTGGCGTAAAAGAGGTGCTCGCCCCAGTCAAAGCCCAGCCATTTCACATCCGCCATGATGCTGTCCACATACTCCACCTCCTCTTTGGTCGGATTCGTGTCGTCAAACCGCAGGTGGCAGCGTGAATTCGGCGCATGCTCCTGGGCGAGGCCAAAGTTCAGGCAGATGCTCTTGGCGTGGCCGATGTGCAGGTAGCCGTTTGGCTCCGGCGGGAAACGGGTAACGACCTTCCCATCATTGCGACCTGCGGCGAGATCGGCAGCGATCATTTCACGGATGAAATCAAGGGAGGCGGGAGGTGTGGCGGCGGCTTCGGACATGGAGGGCGGAGTTTGGGCCGAAAGTGTAAAGTTCAAAGAACAAAGTTCACCTCAACCTGAACTCTGTTCGCAGTTGCACAGGCGCGGAATCCGTTGTTTTTCCCCGGAACCATGTCCCATCCCGCCCCAGCGCCCACGCATCTCGATCTCTCGAAACTCGGCGAGCCCCTCTATCGCGGCTCCGTGCAGAATCTCTACGCCGTGCCAGACCATCCGGGCTACGTCGTGTGCGAGACCACCCCTGCAGGTTCCGTCTTCGATGTGGGCTCAATCTTCAACATCGAAGGCAATGACCTGAACCGCGCCATCTTCCGCCACGCCATGTACTCCCGCCTCGCTCAGCCGGAGACTTGGCAGCGCGTGAAGACCGCCATCGAAAACACGCCGATGGACCCCGCCTGGCGCAAGGAACTGCTCACCGGCCCCATGGAAACGATGCTGGAGCGCGGTGCCACGACGCATCACGTCGGCATGGTGGATGCCGTGACAGGTGAGATCGTCCGCACCGGCCTTCCCGCGAATCCGAGCTGCTACAATGTCGTGCGCCGCTTCCCAGTGATGCACCCGCCACAGCGCAATCTGCTGGGCGCGCACGTCTTTGACTACGCCCAGTTTCACCAGAGCGCCACGTACGTGGTGCCGCTGGAGTACATCGTGCGCTTTGGCGTGACCAGTGGCTCGTCCATCCTGAAAAAATACCAAGGCCTCAGCGAATCGGCCAAGCGCAGCTACGAGCAAGAACTCGGCCTCTCAAAGCCCATGGGCGTGTGGGAAATGCTGGAGCGCCCCATCTATGACCTCACCAGCAAGTACGAGCCCGAAGACCGTGCCGCGAGCAAGCAGGAGGCGCTGATGATGTCCGGCCTCAGCAGCGATGACTTCCTGCACACCGTCAAGCTGGCCATCCTCGGCGGCTGGGCCGTGCGCGAACTGCTGGAAAGCGCCGGCCTGCTGCTGTGGGACCTCAAATGGGAGTTTGCCGTGGATCGCGAAGAGCTGCTCTTTGTCGATACCATCGACGCCGACTCCTTCCGTGGCACCACCTTCCTCGAAGTGGAAGGCCGCAAGCTGGTCATTCATTACAACAAGCAGGCCATGCGCGACTACTACCGTCTTGTGCATCCCGACTGGTATGCCGGCATCAATGAAGCCAAGACCCAGGCGCAGAAGATCGGCAAGCCCTTCAAGCAGGTGCTCAAGTCCGGGCAGGCCGACGGCAAATGGCCGCAGACCCCGGTGGTGGACCTGGAGTTCCTCGATTTGCAGGCTCGCAAGACCGCTCTCATCCGCCAGCACGTTGCTTCAGAGCGTGACGCCGCAGACATCCGCGCCGATTTGGAAGCCACTGGCATGGCTGAAGTCGAGTTCTATCGCCAGCGTGGTTTGCTGGGGGATTTGCTGAAGGCAAATGCCGTGAGTTAAAAACTATTCAAATTCAGTGCCAAAAAAGCTTGCGTGATGGATGAGAACGTTTATCCATCTCGCCCCCTTCTTCGGGAGAGGGAAAAGTGATTCCTGAGTAGCTCAGCGGTAGAGCGGGTGGCTGTTAACCACTAGGTCGTAGGTTCGAACCCTACCTCAGGAGCCATCGCAATGGCAGAGTAGCTCAGGGGTAGAGCAGAGGACTCATAAGCCTTTGGTCGGGAGTTCAAATCTCCCCTCTGCCACCACGATAACCCCCACACGTGGTAGGCATCATCACAGCCGATAAATTCGGTATTTGCCCTTCGCTTGTCTCCCCTCGTATAATCACGGCAGATGAACCTTCCGATCCGTCCCCGTCGCAACCGCCAGTCTCCCGCCATCCGCGATCTCGTACGCGAGACAGAACTGACGCCAGGTCATTTGATCTATCCGCTTTTCCTTCAGGAGGGCGATGAAAACACGCCCATCGCCTCGATGCCGGGCTGCACCCGCTGGAGCCTTGAGGGTCTGGTCAAAGAAGCCGGAGAAGCGCATGCCCTCGGCGTTCCTGCTGTCGTTCTCTTTCCTCGGATCCCCGATGAACTCAAAACGCGTGGCGCTGAGGCCTGCCATGCCGATGACGGCCTTGTGCCCCGTGCGATCCGTGCACTGAAAAGAGCGCACCCCACGCTGACCGTGATCACCGATGTCGCGCTCGATCCCTACAACAGCGACGGCCACGACGGCCTTGTGACCGATGACGGCCGCATTTTGAACGATGAAACCGTGGACGTACTCTGCCGGCAGGCGCTCTGTCATGCGCGCGCCGGTGCGGACATCGTGTCCCCGAGCGATATGATGGACGGCCGCGTGGCCGCTCTGCGCGCTGCGCTGGATGGCGCTGGCTTTCAGGCCGTGTCCATCATGAGCTACACCGCCAAATACGCCAGCGCCTACTACGGCCCCTTCCGTGGCGCATTGGACTCTGCGCCGAAGGCAGGAGACAAGAAAACGTATCAGATGGACCCCGCCAATGCACGCGAAGCCCTGCGTGAAGCCGCGCTCGATGAAGCCGAAGGTGCCGACATCCTCATGGTGAAGCCCGCTGGCCCGTATCTCGACATCATTGCGAAGCTCCGCGCCGCCACCACGCTGCCCATCGCCGCGTATCAGGTCAGCGGTGAGTATCTCATGATCAAAGCCTGTGCCGCAGGTGGCTGGATCGACGAAACCAAGATCGTCAACGAATCCCTCATCGGCATCCGCCGTGCCGGCGCGGACATGATTCTGACCTATTTCGCAAAGCAGTGGTCGGCGGCGTGGCGCTGAGAATTCCTCGCTTTTAATCCAAAAACCGAAACTCCGGCGTGGACCACAGCGTCTGGACGAAGCGTGCCCAGAGGTCTCGCACATCATCCGCACTGGCATTACCAGACTGACTGGATTCGAGGAATTCGCGAACTTGGGTCTGCTCCTTCTTCGTGGGGCTGCGCTGCAAGGAGTTTTGGAAGGCGGTCTCGATTCGTGTGTCAGTCTTAGCCGATGCCTTGAGCACCACATCGGCCGCATAGCGCGCCTGCTCGATGACCTTGGGTGAGTTCATCAAAAAGAGCGCCTGCGTGGCCACGGTGCTGGTGGTGCGCTGGGCGATGGGCTGGTTGATGTCGGCAAAGTCAAAGACTTCAAAAAGCGGGTGGCGCACATTGCGGAAGGCGGCGGTGTACAAGCTGCGGCGCGTGTCTAGGAACTGGTAGCCATACTCGATGTTCTGAATCTTCTGATCGTTGGCATCCACTGCTTTGACCTCGCTGACTCCCGGGCCGCCAAAAGTGCGGTCCAAGGTGCCTGCCGCCGCAAGCATCCCATCGCGCAGGCACTCGGCATCCAGGCGTTTGCGGTTCATGTGGCTGAGCAGGCGGTTGTCCGGGTCCTGAATGGCAGAGGCCGCATTCGTGGAGGCCATGCGGTACGTCCGGCTCATGACCATCTGTTTGACGAGGCGCTTCAGGCTCCAGCCATCTTCGATGAACTTGATGGCGAGATGGTCGAGCAGTTCGGGATGGCTCGGCGCTTCGCCGGTGGAGCCGAAGTTGTCAGTGGTGCGGACGATGCCTGCGCCAAAGAGCCAGTGCCAGACGCGATTGACCATGATGCGCGCCGTCAGCGGATTCTCACGGGAGGTGATCCACTGCGCCAGTTGCAGACGGCCGCTGGCTTCGGCAGGGACATGGGGCGCACTGCCATGCAGGGCAGCCTGGATGAAACCACGCGGCACGCTGGCCCCCAGATTGCGTGTGCTGCCGCGAATGTGGATCTTGGCATCTTCGGGCGCGCTGTCTTCTGCCACGGACATGGCTTCGGGGCGGTCAGGCTGGTCTTTTTGCAGAATTTTGAGTTCTTTCTCCAGTGCGGATAGCTTCTGCTTGAGCTTCACCGCCGCAGGGGATTCTTTTTTGACCGCTGGTTCCGCGAGGGTTTCATCCGCAGGCACAAACTGCACGGCATCAACGGTGACATAGCCCTGCGAGCCAGCGTTGGAGATGAGCACGAAGCCCTGTCCATTCGCCTCAAAGCGATAGGTGCCTAGCGTGGCAAACTGCAGACCCTTGAGGGAGTCCGTGGTCATCTTGATGCTTTTCAATTCCTCGCCGTCCGCATGCAGAATGGTGACGGTGGCGCTCTCGGCGCGGTTGGGCCCGGCATTGAAGGCCACGCGAACTTCGTAGCGTCCGGTCTTGGGAATCTTGGGGGTGAAGGTGACGGTCTTCTCGCCTTTGCCTTCATTGTGGTCACTCAGGTAGCCGGTGCCGATGTAGGGGGCGTAAGAGGTGGACTGCTTCCAAAAACCGACTTTTTGCGCTGCGCTGTCATCGACGACGATGCCTGGAAGATCGCTCAGGGAGATGGACTTGCGCGTTCTCAGGTCCGCACTTCCGGCATCCCGCAGGTCGTCTTTGAGCGCGGCGATTTGATCCTTCAGCGCATTGACCTGCTGCTCGTGCTTTTGCATCGTGGCTTCGGCCGCACCATCCAGCGGCAAGGGCGTATCGATCCAGTGCGCGACGTTGTCAGTGTAGTTTTTCAGCGTCTTGGTGCTGCGCAGGATGCCCGCGAGCGCGTAGTAGTCGCGCGCTGAGATGGGATCAAACTTGTGATCATGGCAGCGTGCGCAGCCAATCGTGAGGCCGAGGAAGGCGCGGCCCATCGTGTCGAGCTGTTCATCCACGATGTCCATGCGCAGCATGCCTTTGTCCTGCTCCTCGTAGTTCGTGGGTCCGAGCGCGAGGAAGCCGGTGGCCGTGACCTGCCTGCGGCGGGCTGCGGCGTCTTTAGCGGGCAGGAGATCGCCCGCCAGATGATCGGTAATCATGCGATCCAGCGGCACGTTGTCACGGATGGATTCGATGACGTAATCGCGGAAGCGCCACGCATCTTTGAAGGGCAGGGAACGACCACCGCCTGAGGACTCCGCAAAGCGGGTGATGTCCAGCCAGTGCGAGGCAAAGCGTTCGGCAAAAGCACTGGAGGTAAGCAGTTCGTCCACCCGCTTCTCATACGCTTCCGGGGTCAGAGGCGCTTGCAGGGACAAGTCCGGCGGCAGTCCTGTCAGATCGAACGCCAACCTGCGCTGTAAAATGGAAGTGCTGGCATCTGGCGCTGGCGCGAGCTGGTTGGCCTCCAGTTTGGCAAGGATGAAGCGGTCGATGTCATTCGCAGGCCATGCGGTGTTTTTCACCACGGGCACTGGCGCAGCCTTGGGCGGCTGAAAGGACCAGAAACTACCATCGGCACGGGCGGATTTCGATTTGCCGCCGGTGCTGGCCACCTCATCACGCGGATCAGGCGCGCCGGATTCGATCCAGAGCTTGAGGTCGGCGATCTCGCTCTCCTTCAGCTTGCGCTTGGGCGGCATTTTTAAATCGCGATCCGCATAGCTGACAGCCTGCCAGAGCTTGCTCTCGGCGATCTTGCCGGGGACCAGCGCGGGGCCGGAGTCACCCCCGGTCTGCCATCCAGCACGGGAGTCGAGGCGCAGGCCGCCCTTCTGCTTGTCGGGGCCGTGGCATTCGATGCAGTTGGCAATAAGCAGCGGGCGGATGCGCTGCTCAAAATGCGTCATGTCCGCTGCACAGGCGGCGGCGGAGAGCGAGGCGAAAACGAAGGCACGTCGGATCATCAGGGTGCGAAGGCAAACGAGACGCGTATGAAGCCTCTTTCAGGCCGTGAACCGCAGAATGTAATGCTGCTGGTACCTGCCGATGACCTCCGGTTCCGACAGCGCTGCCTGTTTCGCCATCTGCGTAAGATCGGCCAGGGTCTCAGGAAAGTCGTAGGCGGCCACGTGGGCGCAGGCTTCGTCAAGATGCTCGGGCAGGATCTCAGTCCACTGCGTGCGCATGAAGTTCAGGTAGCCGTCGAGGTACTGCTCGCGCGTCTGGCCGTCCTCGCGCACGACATCGACCATGATGAGCTGCCCACCGGGCGCCAGGCGCTCGGCGCAGGCACTGAGGAGGCGCTGCTTTCCTGCGGTATCCAGATGATGCACGGCAAAGCCGGTAAAGATGACGTCAAAGGCCGAATCCGTCTCCTCCACAGCCTTCAGCATGTCCTTGTGGTGCAGCCCTGTGTTGGCGATGCCCTTCAAATACGTGCGCGCTTCATCCAGTGCGGAAGCTGAGAGATCCACACCATCATAGCTCGCTGGCGGGGCCGTTTGCAGGCACGGCGCCAGAAAACGTGCATTGCCGCAGCCGAGATCCAGGACGTGGTAGGGGCCCTGCGCGTGGCGCTGCTGCAAAACCGAGGAGACATGGCCGTAGATCTCACGATGGAACATGTAGTTCTTCTCGGAGATGGCGTCGTAGAGAGTCCAAGCTTTGCGAAAGAGGGCGGTGTTGTCGTCTTGAGTGAGGGATAGGCTCATGTGTTGCGGGAAAGGGGGCCGCTGTCATCGGGAGCGATCACAGCGGCGATGCCTTGGGGCACCTTTCTCACGTCAATACGGCTTTTCAACTCCGGCACCACCGGCCTGCCAGCGAGTCTTTAATAAGGCCGCGGACAAATGACGTGGCCGCCGCCATATGGGCGATACCAAACACCGTGGTGATTGAAGTAGCGCACTCCGCCATGAAGGCAGGGGCGTGCACCATAGGGCACCACCACGGGGCGTACGCCATAGGGGGCCACCACGGGGCGGCCAATGGGTCCTCCAAAGGGACCACCAATGGGGCGGCCCACAGGCCGGACAATCGGCCCTGCGTAGCCAGGGCCGACAATGCATGAGGGCAGTGTGAAAAGAACAAGGGCAGAGCAGAACAGATGCTTGAGTTTCATGGTGGGGATTGGGTTTGGATGCATAAATCGACCTCCTATTGACGAATTTGCTGAAATTTATTTCACGTTTCTTGATCGAAAGTCTGTGATTTCCGCTTTCGTTTACTGCCTCCCGTTTCACATTCCCCGCTCCCATCCCCCAGTCCATGACTCCAGCCGAAGCCAAAACCCAACTCGACACCCAAGTCCGCGAAATCATCAACTGGCATTTCTCGCCAGAAACCGGCTGCCCCTTCTGGCTCGACTGGGCCCAAAAGAATTTCGACCCCCGTGGCAAGGTGAACAGCTACGAGGACATCGTGGCCCATTTCCCGCACTTTCAGGACGAGTGGCTGCGCGATCTCCAGCCGGAAGTCTGGGTCCCTGCTGCATTCAAAGGCAAGCCCTTCAACATTTTCGAAACCGGCGGCACCACCGGCATGCCCAAGCAGCGCATTGGCTGGAATGACTTCCGCGTTGATTACGAGGAGTTCAGCCACAAGCTCGACGACAAGCATTTCCCACCGGGTGAAGCCTGGATCATGGTCGGCCCTACCGGCCCGCGCCGCCTCCGCCTCGCCGTGGAGCATCTGGCCAACTATCGCGGCAGCTCCTGCTACTTCGTGGATCTGGACCCACGCTTCGTGAAGAAGGCCATCACCAACAAGCAGTTCGACGTAGCGCGCCAGTACATGGATCACGTGATCGATCAGGCCGTGCTCATTTTGAAGAACCGCAAGATTTCTGCCATCTTCACCACGCCCAAACTGCTCGAAGCTCTCGCCGAAAAGGTGGATCTCTATTCTGCCGGCATCCGTGGCTGCTTCGTCGGTGGCACCACCATGACGCCGCAGTATGTGCGCTTCATCGTCGAAGAAGTGCTGGAAAACCGCATCGGCTTCTACCCGACCTACGGCAACACCCTCATGGGCCTGGCCGCCAGCGTGCCGCTGACACCAGAAGACAATTTCTCCATCACCTACTACGCGCCGCAGCCGCGCGCCGTGCTCCGCGTGGTCGATCCCAAGCAGACCGACCAGACCGTCGAATACGACGCCTGGGGCCGTGTGGAACTCACCACCCTGAGCAAGGAATTCTTCATGCCCCGCTTCCTGGAGCGTGACGAAGCCATGCGCCGCAAGCCCCGCGCGCCCTACGCCTGGGACGGCGTCGCCGACGTCCGCCCCTTCGGCGCGATGGAGAAAACCATCGTGGAAGGCGTTTACTAAACGCTCCAACCGAGCCTGCGTTTTTTCAGCCGGGAGTGCAGTCAATGCACTCCCGGTTTGTTTTTGTCCCCCACGCCCAAAAACTCCCATTTGCATTCCCGCCTCCGCACGCTTTAAGACTCGTCTCCCGATACTTTTGAAGACTCTCACGCAACTGCAGGAATGAAGATCGCACTGGATGTCATGGGGGGCGATTTCGCCCCGCAAAACCCCATCGGCGGCGTCAAACTCGCCCTCGAGTCACTGCCCGCCATCACCAAGCTCTTTTTGGTGGGTGTTCCGGCTGCCATTGAGCAGGAACTGCAGAAGCAGGGCGTCTCCAGCCCGAAACTAGAAATCGTCCCCGCCAGCCAGATCGTTGAAATGTCTGACAGCGGCCTCGATGCCGTGCGCAAAAAGAAGGACAGCTCCATCAGTGTGGCCGTTGATTTGGTCAAAGATGGCAAGGCGGATGCCGTGGTCAGTGCTGGGCACACCGGTGCCGCCGTGACCGCCTCTCTGATCAAACTGCGCACCCTTGCGCACATCGAGCGGCCAGCCATCGCCTCCATCATGCCGTCCTTGACCAAGCACTGGGTGCTGATCGATGCCGGGGCCAATCCGGACAGCGAGCCTTCCCATCTGGTGCAGAATGCCATCATGGGCAGCGTTTTTGCCCGCCATGTGCTGGGCCGTGAAAACCCAAGAGTGGGCCTCATGTCCAATGGCACGGAGGCGGAAAAGGGCAATGCACTGTGCAAAGAAACCGGCAAGCTCCTCCGCCAGACCGCTGGTATCAATTTCATCGGCAACGTCGAAGGCCATGACGTTTGGGAAACCCCGCCGGATGTCGTCGTCTGCGACGGCTTCACCGGCAATGTCATTTTGAAAAACGCCGAAGCGCTGGCCCACACCATCTTTAGCATGGTGAAGAGTGAAATTAAGAGCGGCTTCTGGACCAAAATCGGCGGCTTGCTCGCCAAGCCCGCCTTCAAGCGCGTGCACTACCGCACCAATCCCGACGAGGTCGGCGGCATGCCGCTGCTGGGCCTGCGGGGCATCACCATCATCTCCCACGGCAGTGCATCTCCGCTTGCCATGAAGAACGCCATCCGTCAGGCTTGCGAATCCATCCAACACCAGGTGGGGCCGCACATCGAAGCCGCCGCCACTGCCCATACCATTTCTCTCCATGCCCGCTCCTAGCTCCCAGCCCTTCTGCGCCTCCAGCATCATTGGCACAGGCAGTTACATGCCTGAAAAAGTGCTGACCAACGACGATCTGTCCAAGATTGTCGAGACCTCAGACGAGTGGATCACCTCCCGCACCGGCATCAAGGAGCGCCGCATCGCTGCTGCAGATCAGGCCACCAGCGATCTCGCCACCGAAGCCGCACGCCGTGCCATGGCCAGCGCCGGAGTGGCCCCCGAAGATATTCAGCTCATCATCGTGGCCACCGTCACTCCCGACATGTTCTTCCCATCCACTGCCTGCTTTGTGCAGAAGAAGATCGGGGCCATGAACGCCGTCTGCTTTGACATCTCGGCCGCCTGCTCCGGCTTTTTGTATGCCCTGCAGGTCGCACGTCATTTCATCAACACCGGCAATCGCACCACCGCGCTTGTCATCGGTGCGGAAAAGCTCAGCAGCCTCATCAACTGGAAAGACCGCAATACCTGCGTGCTCTTTGGCGATGGCGCAGGCGCTGTGGTCATTCGCCGGGCCGATGAATCCGATACCGACGCCCCCGGGCGCGTTCTCTCCACGGTCATGGGGACAGACGGTACTCTCGCAGACGTGCTCAAAGTCCCCGGCGGTGGCTCGGCCTGCCCGATCACCCCCGAAAACGTCGATTCTCATCCCAACACCATTCACATGGAGGGCCGCGAAACCTTCAAGCATGCCGTCACCCGCATGCTCGAAGCCTCCCAGCAGGCGCTGGAGATCGCCGGATTGACCACAGCGGATGTCTCCCTCGTCATTCCTCATCAGGCCAATGCGCGCATCATCAGCGCCATCGCCGAACGCCTGAACCTGCCGCTCGAACGCGTGTTCATGAATCTGGACAAATACGGCAACACCAGCGCCGCCACCATCCCCGTCGCCCTCGACGAAGCCAACAAGGCCGGCCGCCTCCAAAAGGGCGATGTCGTCCTCCTCGTCGCCTTCGGCGGCGGCTTCACCTGGGCCAGTTCCGTAGTGCGGTGGTAAAGTACTCGCGAGCTTTAGCTCGCTCTGGAAAAGCCTCCAAACAACCCAACCCAAGGCAAGCCGAGGCGCTCCATGCATTTCGCCCCTTCAAGAACACCGCACACGCAAGGTGGGGTCGACTACGGCGCTCGGAGGTTTAAAACTTTTAGCTAGCCCTGAGTGGACTGGGCGCTTCCCAGAAGTGAGCTAAAGCTCACGACTACTTTCACTTTCCAGTCCACGGCACCCCGCCATATTCGCCGCCCCTCGTTCCCCCTGACTCATGGCCCCCAAGCGCATCGTTCTCAAATTCGGCTCCGGCATTCTCACGCGAAAAGACGCGCCTGAACCCGATCCCGTGCAACTGCGCAAACTCGTTGAGGCCGTCGCTCTTCTAAAGCGTGCAGGTCATTCCGTCGTCGTCGTCAGCAGCGGTGCCGTCGCCTCCGGCCTGAAGCCGCTTGATTTCAAACAGCGCCCCTCAGACGTGACCACCCTGCAGGCGCTCGCCGCCGTGGGGCAGACCCACCTCATGCACTCCTATGAAACGCTGCTGCGTGATCACGGTCTGCACGTCGCCCAGTTGCTCGTCACGCATGAAGACTTTGAAAACGCGGATCGTTCGCCGCGCGTCAAAGCCGTGCTGGATCGTCTCATGGAGTTCTCCCAGGTCGTGCCGGTCATCAATGAAAACGACTCCGTCGCTATCGAAGAACTGCGTTACGGCGACAACGACAAGCTCTCCTCCCGCGTCGCGCGCTTTTGGGGTGCCGATGTGCTCATCCTGCTGACCAGCGCTCCCGGACTTCTGCGCGACACCAAGAAACCCGAAGACGGCCCGATCCCCGTCGTCGATAACGTCGATGACGTGATCCACCACGCCGAGGAGGAAAAATCCGCGCTCGGCACGGGTGGCATGATTTCCAAACTGCGCGCCGTGCAGGACGCGGTGCACGGCGGCGTCGAGTGCATCATCGCCTCCGGTCGTCATGCCGAACAGATTCCAGGCCTGATCGAAGGCCTCGGTATTTGTACGCGCTTCCCGGCCTCACGTTCGTAATCCTGACTCACCATGGCCTCTGCTGACATCGCAACACTCCTCATCCACTGCCCGGACCGCCCCGGGCTCGTGCACGATGTGACCGGTTTCATTTTCTCCCATCAGGGGAACATCATTGATCTGCAGCAGCACATCGACCCCGAGCAGAACGCCTTCTTCATGCGCCTGGAGTGGAGCCTGGAGAACTTCACGCTCGACAAAGAAGAGATCGAATCACGCCTGCAGCCCTTGGCTCGCCGTCATGAAATGCAGATGCGCCTGAGCTTTGCCAGCCAGCGCAAACGCATCGCCCTCTTTGTCACCAAGGAGAACCACTGCCTCTACGATCTCCTCGCCCGCCACGAATCCGGCGACCTGCCCGTGGACATCCCGCTCATCGTCGCCAATCACGAGACCCTCCGGCCCGCGGCAGAGCGCTTCGGCATTCCGTTCCATCACTTTCCGATCACCAAGGAAAACAAGCTCGCACAGGAGGCCGCGCAGATCGAATTGCTGCGCCAGAACCGCATCGACACCGTCGTGCTGGCTCGCTACATGCAGATCATCAGTCCGGCGATGATCGCGGAATTTCCGCATCGCATCCTGAACATTCATCACAGCTTTCTGCCCGCCTTCGTCGGCGCAAAGCCCTACCATCAGGCCTTCCAGCGCGGCGTGAAGATCATCGGCGCCACCAGCCACTACGTCACCGCAGACCTCGACGAAGGGCCGATCATCCATCAGGACGTCATGCGCGTCAGCCATGAAGACAGCGTCCAAGACCTCGTTCGCCTGGGTCGCGATCTGGAAAAAACCGTCCTCGCCAAAGCCCTCTGGTGGCACTCACGTGACCGCGTGCTGGTCGTCAAAAACAAGACCGTGGTGTTTGATTGAGGCTGGCGGGCAGCAACACTGCTATGCACGAATGGCACTCAGTTAAGGCGAGGTGTCGTTCGCTTAAGATGCCTCTGGTCCTGCACTTACGCGAACGCGACAGCCTCTTGGAACCGGAATGCAGCGGGTCGATCAAAACTGGCGAAGCATGTCCTCAATCAAGTGCCATTCTTGCCAGGCATCAATGGCACTTAAAGAAGAGGCAGTTTCGAAACTTCGCAGCCATTCTGTCTCAGTCTTCTTGAGCCCTGAAGGGGCTGCGGATTCAGCCCAGGGCAAGCGAGCCTCAGCGAGCGCCGCCCTGGGTTTCCGGCAATAAGATCGGGAAGCAAACCCAGCGCCCTCGTAACACACCAAGCTCACCAGCAGCGTCTGCATGGACCTCCGCCGCGTACCCGTTGCTCCCTGATGTCCTCCCTCAATCAAGTGCCATTCATGACAAGCATCTTTTTTAACAGCTACTTCGGCATCAATTGTTTGGCGCGTGGATTCATTTCACTTCCGCTTTTTGAGCAACAACCACAGGAGGCCCAGAGTCGCCACGAGCAGCGCGACCACCGATAGCCATGGCGTTGATGATGCCGGCTCATTCCTAGGTAATGTTGAATGGCCCGCTAGAGTTGATGTCGCTTTAGCAGTAGGGGAAGGGTGATTGGCGGTGCTTGAACTCAAGCCGTTAGCAGTGTTTGGCGTTTGCACCTGCTGGGCAGCCATCTTCGCAATGAGTTGATTCTCAACAAAAGGCTCGCCATCGGGGTTATAAAGTTTGCCATCGCGGATGATTGTCTCCGAGATTATTCCCTTATTGGTCGTTACTACAATCTTATCGGGTGGGTCGAGCCGAATGTTTTCCCGCCTTCTTTTATGATTGATCCATTTACTGCCAATTTCTATTTCAGCCGTCAATTTGCCAACTGGATCGAATTGCAACAAACTACCAAAGAATTCGTTGTAATAAACGATGGCCAAGAGTCCACGTCTATTTTGCCCCCATGAGGACAGGCTGCACCAGTCATATGGTTTCATTCCATGAATTAATTCAACCTGCCTGCTCCAGATTGTCCTGACCCCCTGCTCATTTCGCAATTGCAGGTTGTAGATCGTCGCGGTAGTCGTTTCCTGTTCAGCGAATGCCAATTCGTCGGCCATGATTTGCGATATGGTTAAAGCAACAATCGTTGTTAATAGCCCCAAATGTTTGCTCATGGTTATTCGTATTTGATAGTTGCCGGAATAGTTTCAGTTGTCCCTTTAGTGGCAAAATAAGTTACCAAGCATGAATGGCACCTAAATAAGAGGCAGTTTCGAACCTTTGCAGCCATTCTGTCTCAGTCTTCTTGAGCCCTGAAGGGGCTGCGGATTCAGCCCAGGGCAAGCGAGCCTCAGCGAGCGCCGCCCTGGGTTTCCGGCAACAAGATCGGGAAGCAAACCCAGCGCCCTCGTAACACATCAAGCTCACTAGCAGCGCCAGCATGGACCTCCGCCGCGTAACGTTGCTCCTTTAAGCCCTCCCTTAATCAAGTGCCATTCATGCCGGGCATTATTTAGAAACCTAAAGTACAAACATCTCATTTTCAATACCATGACGTCCCGTTTCCTTGGATGGTTCAGGCGCGGTTTTTGGAAAAAAAGCCAGGCATTAGGTGCTCACAAAAGGCAGTCAGGTAATAGCAGAATTCAAACCGCTGATGGGACGCTGACAGGAATGCTCGTGCGGAAGAATTGAAAATGAGGAAGGCGGGAATACAGCAACCGGATGGAATGGCATCCTCCCCAATTCCGCGTGATCATGCGCCTGATGGGGCGGCGTGGGTGTCTCGGTTTTGACTCGAGTATCCCAAGACGCTGCTGCGTGATTCGGGTGCCCCAGACCCTTGAAAATGCACGCCACCCCTCAACTGAGTACCATGCCTGCAACGCACTTACTTCTTATTCGCTTTCGCCTTTGTCCCGCTCGACTTGGCAGGCGCAGCTTTCGCGTCACCTGACTTCGTCGCTGCCGGAGCTGGTTCAATGGGCGTCAGAATGATCGGGGCCGTGGCAGGGCCGGGCAGGGGAGGTGTCGTGGCAGAGGGCACTCCCGGAGGGGTTGGCATCGTTCCTGGTGTGCCTGGCGTGACAGGGGCATCGGTCGGTGGCGGCGTGACAGGTGGCGGCTCCGGTTTCTTGAACGGATCTTCCCACACATGCAGCGCATAACCGGCGCCCACGCCGCCCACTTCTCCCAGCAAGGCCTGGCATTTTTCCTGCCATTTAGCGAGATCGGGCGCGCTGCGCACTTTCTCGGCGGTGCCCGGAAAAATGAGGTAGGTCACCTTGAGATCGCTCTCGGGCCGGATGTAGGGCGTGGCCTTGGGATTGAGGGTCTTGGCCATGAGCAGCGAAGCTTCCCCCATTTTGAAGCTGGGGCCGTAGTCGCCGCAAATGGCGGGATAGATCTTTCCTTCGTGAATGACGGCCGCGTAGTCGCCGATCTGCGGCGTGAACTTGTTCTGATCCGCATAGCCACGGAACAGCAGCGACAGGACGATGAAGGGGTCCTTGTCCGCAATCAGACTGCTGCGCACCTTGAAGTCGGAGACCTCAAGCTTGAGCTGGTCGATCATCACCTTGAGGTCCCGATTGCGCGCTGAACTCAGACCCTTCCTTGAAAATTCATCCTGCGCTTTTTGCAGGCGCTCTTCCCATTTGGCGAGGAGCGGGTTCGGCGTCTTCGTGGTCTTCGCCCACGCATAGCTGGTGAAGGGCTGGTAGTAGTCGGAAAGGTAGATGTACTCCTCCAGCGTCGGCATGCGGTCGCCATCCGAGCCGTCGGCCACGACATCCATCTCCGACTGCACGAGCAGCGCACGGCGTTGTGTGGTCGGATGCGTCAGTTCCAGGATGGTCTCGGTGTCGTAGAAGTTGTGACGGTCGAGAATTTTACTCAGGCGCGTGAGGTCGTTCTGCACGCGGTTGGTTTTGTTCTCGTAGAGCTTGTGATAGAAGCCGCTCACCTTCGCCGCAGGCAGCATGACCTCGAGTCCGGGCAGGATGCTAGGCAGGTTTTTGTTAATGCGGGAGAGTTCGTCCAGCGTCTGGTTTGCCTTCGGCACGCGGATGCTGAGCTGGAACTCCGCCTTGTAGGCTTCAGGATCAAGCCGTTCCAAGCTGGCAAAACCACCCTGTTCGGTGATCAGGTTTGTTTTAACCGTGATGCCGTTGAAAAGCGTGGCCACGTCGATGTCTTTGCGCGGGACGTACTTGTCTGGCAGCGGCGGCTGGACTTCGCGTATGACTTCCTTCGTCACTTCTTTGACGACGGGAACTTCTTTGATCACATCCCGCATCACGTCGCGCGTGATGATGCGCTCCTTCGTACTACGCGCCGAGGCAACGATGTCCTGGATGCCCTTTTTAATCTTGCCGGCAAAGGGGGTGAATGGCAGCACCAGTGCGATGAGCAGGGTGAGCAGAAACAGCAGGCGGATGAGCGAGCTAAAACAGCCGCGCTTCTGGCGCTCAGGTCCTGGGAAAGGTGGGGAGTCCGTGGCGGGCATGGGAGATTCCGGAGACATAAGCGTGCAGAAATTTAATCTCGTTTCAGCGCCATGGCCAGCGCATCATCCTTCTTCGAGGCGCCCTTCTTTGAGAAGCAGGCGGCGGTCACCGCGCTTGGCCAGGGTTTGATCATGTGTGACGACCACGAGCGTTTTTTTGGCCTCATCGACCACCTGCATCAGCATGTCGATGACACCGCTGCCTGTGCTCGCGTCGAGGTTACCAGTGGGTTCGTCGGCGTAGATGATGCCGGGGTTGTTGATCAGCGCGCGGGCGATGGCCACACGCTGCTGCTCACCGCCGGAGAGCTCGGTGGGCAGGTGCTGGAGGCGTGCGCTGAGGCCCACCTTGTCCAGCAGTTCACGCGCACGAGCCTCGCCTTTTTTGCCGCCGATCATCGCCGGCAGCATCACATTTTCCAATGCCGTGAGCTCCGGCAGCAGGAAGTAATGCTGGAAAACAAAACCCATGACCTCATTGCGCGTTCGGGCGCGCTCCACCGCCGCCGCCTGATACAGCGAGCGGCCATGCACCAGCACATCGCCCGAAGTGGGCTGCTCCAGCCCGCCGAGGACGTAGAGCAAGGTGGTTTTGCCTGCGCCGGACTGGCCGCAGAGGAACACCTTTTCACCGGCGGCGACTTCGACATTCACGCCGCGCAGCACAGGCAGATCATGCCCCGCAAGGTGGTAAGTACGGTGCACATCGTGTGCGGCGAGTGGGGCTGCTTCCTGGCTCATGTGGATTGGGGTGTACGCTCCGCAGATGCCACGCGGCGTCAAGACATGTTGCCCGCCTGTGTGCGTTGTCTGAGCGTCTCATACATCACGATGCCCGCCGCCGTGGCCAAATTCAGGCTTCGCGTGCCCTGCATCGGGATGCGCAGGCAGTGCTCAGGCTTGATCACCGAGGCAGGGATGCCACGGGTTTCCGGGCCGAAAACGAGGAAAATCTCTGCCGCTGTGAGGTCTGCCTCCCAGTAGGTGTGCTCGCCCTGACATTCGATGAACCAGCACGCCGCCTCGGCTGGGATCTCCGCCGCCAGTTCCTCCCAGCTCTCCCAGACTCGCACATCCACTTCCGCCCAGTAATCCAGACCAGCGCGCTTGAGCTGCTTGTCCTCCAGGCTGAAGCCGAGCGGCTTGATCAAATGCAGCCGCGCATTTGTGGCCAGGCACAGCCGCCCGATGGCACCCGTGTTGTGCGGAATCTCCGGCTGAAACAGGACGACATTCAGCATGCGCCTCAGCCTTTGAAAACAAACAGCTTCCGACAGATGAAATTCACCAAGGTGGATGAAACGATCAGCAGCAACTGCGCGCTGAGGGTGCTGATTCCGTACCACTTGATGAGATACGGCCCTGAAAGCAGGCCAATGGCAAAACCCACTGAGCTGACCACAGAGAAGTACACAAACTCCATCACACGGTGATGCCGTCCAGGGGTAAATACCCACAGGGAATTGGTCACGTAGGCAAAGATGTTGCCAAAGAAAAAAGCGATGATGTTGTTATAAATGCTGTTCAGCGCACGCACATCATCGGTCACGCCACTGCTGACAAGAGCTGGATACATGCCCCACCTGGACAGAGCATAAAAGATCGCCGTCGTGAGGGTCAGCGAGCCCACTCCGCAGATGCCATACTTGATGAACTGGATCAGCGGATGTGTGTCACGTGCGTTCAGTCGTGCAAGAATCGTACGCAAGTCGTTCTCACGAAAAAATAAAAGAGCCTCACCGATTTTTGACATCATCGGGTGAGGCTCTCCGGGGATCGTTGCTCTGCAAGCAAAGATACGATGCGTTTAATAGTAGTGGTAGTTGCCGTTGCGGTCGTAGTAGCCCTGCTGCTGCTGTTGGCGTCCACGGTAGCCCTGCTGCTGGCCCTGGTAGTATTGCTGCTGCTGTTGCTGGTCACGGGAATTGCCGAGGGCATTGCCGCCCAGAGCACCAAGACCGGCACCGATAGCGGCACCTTCCAGGCCACGGCCGCTTTGGTTGCCGATGATGCCACCGACGGCAGCACCACCAAGGGCGCCAAGCACTGAGCCTGTTTGAGCATTAGGGCCGGAAGCGCAGGAAACCAGCGAGACGGCGGTGAGAACTGTGAGGATCGTTTTTTTCATATTTGGGGGGAGTGGTTGGGATTTTTTGGCAGGAACTGATTAATAATAGCGGTAGCCACGGCGACGATCACGAGCATTGCCGATGGCGTTGCCACCTGCGGCACCGAGGGCACCACCGATGAGCGCCCCTTCGAGGCCACGACCACTTTGTGATCCGATGATGCCGCCGACGGCAGCTCCGCCGAGGCCGCCAATCACGGCTCCCTGTTGTGCACCTGGGCCGGTGGCACAGGAAGAGAATGTGGCAGCAGTGATAAGAGAGAGTATCAGGTGTTTCATATGGGTGTGTTTGTTGTGATCAAGCAGACTGCTTTGTCGTTAAATAGGCCCGAATTGTTCATAAAGAAAAGCAAAATCCTGCAGGCATGGTTAGGTCGCCCCCTGTGATACGCCTCCGGCCACATCTCTGGCTCCCTCCGCCTTTCTTTATTTGACGCGCATTCTGCCAGCGGCTACAAAGCCTGCGCCCCCCCTCCAACTTTTCTATGCACGTGCGTACCTTCTTTCGTTGCCTGTTTGCTGTTTCCTTTCTCAGCCTCACCGTTTTGCCGGTTCAGGCAGAACCGCTGCCGCTCGATCACCCTTGTGGCACCCTTGTGAAAAAGTACCTGACCGCCGTCGTGCAGCAGGATTGGAAAACCGCATCGCAGATGCTGGTGCCCTCCTCCTTGGAGCGCCGTCAGCTTGAAACGGTCAACATCATCAAATCCGCACCCACCATGTCAGACGAGGAGAACATGCTCTCCGGTTACAACGTGAAGGGCGTGGGCGATCTGGTAAAAATGACGCCGCAGGAATTTTATCAGGTGGACCGTGAGGCCTGGCACAAAAAGCTCAAGCTCACCCCTGAAGCCACGAAGCGGAAGCAGGAGACGCTCAAAGTTACCGTGCTCGGTCTCGTCGAAGAAAAGGACAAGGGCTATGTCCACGCCACCGTTCGCACTTCACAGGAAACGCTCACCGACAAGATTGAGGAGCTCTTCCTCATCTCTTTCGTCACCGATCCGGCCAATCCGAAAAACTGGCTCATCTCTCCCGAGATGAAAGATCGTCCAGTCATCACCCCGCTGGATGGCTCGGCTCCAAAGCAAGGCAAGTAAGTTTCACAGCAGTGCGCGCAGTTCAGCCAGCCGCACTTTGCCGAGTTCGCTGCGGGGAATGGCGTGAAGAATGCGCGTCTCCTGAATATGCTCCAAAGGCCTCAACATTTCGTTGAGGCTTTTTTGCAGCCGCGCAGCATCAGCCGCCTCCATCCCGCTCACCGCTAGAATAAGGCGGCTTTCTTTGCGCGGATCGGTGACGTCACACACCGCCGCATCCGCTCCACGCAGTCCGAGGGTGAGCTTCAAAGCTTCGATTTGATTTTGGATTGGCTCCAGCGCCACCAACTCGCCAAGAATTTTTACGGTGCCAGACTCACGGCCCAAAAAGCGGATGCAGCGTTTGTCATCAAACTCCAGAACTTCCACGCGGTCACGTGTGCGCAGCCCCGTGTCGGCTGGAATGGGCTCCCAGCACCACACACCTTCGTTCCAGACGGCATAGCCTTTGGCCAGCGCTTCTCCACGCACGCTGAGCACACCTTCCGCGTCCGTGCTCACCTGCCAGATGGGCAGCACCTCCATGTCGGCACCGGGACTCGGCTGGGCGGCCACGCCTGAAGCCGTCTCCGTCATTCCAAACGTTCGGCGTATGGGCCAGCCGAGCCGCAGCGCTTCGGATTCCAGTTCACGATTCAACGCACCACCGCCCACCAAAACGATCCGTATGGACTTGGGCGCCCTCAGTTTCGCCGCCACCAGATCAAACACCTGCGTGGGCACCAACGATGCGAGAGTGGCCCTCACCTCCTTACACTTCTGCACAAACTCGGCAGCATTCCATTTGCCCGTCAGCCGGGTCACTGGGCTGCTGCTCAAATGCGCACGCGCCAGGATGCCGAAGCCGCCCACATGGTGCGTGGGCAGCGCCAGCAGCCAGTGGTCCTGCGCCGTAATGCCGAAGAACTCATTCACGGCATGTGCGGAGGTCAGCAGCGCCTGCTTCGTGAGACCCACCCACTTGCGTTTGCCTTCCGTTCCGCTGGTTTGAAAAAAGCACCAGTCTTTTACCTTCAGTTCATGCAGTGCCATCTCGGCCAGGCCCGCGCCTTCCGGCGTGTGCTCGGAGAGGCCGATCCACACGCCGCCATCCGTCCAGAATTCGGGTTCGAATTTTACAGCCGTCGCCATGGCAGCCCCTCCAAAACTTCGCCAAATCCCAGCCCTCCGCCGTTGCGGTCCGCCGACAAATGGCCGCCATGGGAAGTCACACGTTCAAAGAACGCGTCCTTCTCAAACAGATGCTCCGTGCACAGCCCGCAGAAATCAAGGGCCTGCCCTTCGGACAGAGCCACCGCCGCTTCATACGCCGCAAACATTTGCCCCAGCGCATGATCCATCGCCGAGGTCAGCACCAGCGGATGCTGCGGATGGGTTTCCGCCACGATGCGCCAGTCACGCCGCGCCGGTTTCACCACCACCGCATCAAAGCCCTGCGTGCCGTCCTTCCAGCCTTTGTCCAGCGCCAGTTTCACACCCCACTTTTGCCGCACAGCCTCCCAGGCCTCCGCATCATAGGGGAAGGGGTCTTCCACGAAATCCAGCGCGCGGTACACGCGCAGCGGCATGAACTCGATGAACTTCCCGAACGTCAGCCGGTCCAGCACACCGTTGAAATCCACGCGCAACCGCACGCCCTGCGTTTCAAACCGCTTCGCGCAGCCTTCCAGAAAGCGCGTTGTCTCGCCATAATTTGCAAAGCCTTTCGCCTTGATCGCGGGCCAGCCCTCGGCAAGCACGCGTTCCATCTGCGCCTCGGTATCGGTAGCAAAGCTCCACGAGTAGTGACTGCGCGGAATCTCCAGCCCTTCAAACAAACTCACTCCCGCGCGGCGCGCCGCACCGTCGATCTCCGCACATCGCAGCGCCATCGCTGTCACCGGAGTCGTGATGCCTTCGCTGAGCAAACGAAGTTGCTCCTCCACCGGCGCATCGCCAAACTCCGGCCACGGATGCACGCACCCGTAGCCGCCATCCACGCAGATCAGCGCTCCCGCAAACACCCGCCGCATGGATACCGCATTCAGCGCCACCCCGCTGCGCAGGAGGTATTCATGGACG
This sequence comes from Verrucomicrobiaceae bacterium, assembly GCA_027490195.1. GTDB lineage: Bacteria > Verrucomicrobiota > Verrucomicrobiia > Verrucomicrobiales > Verrucomicrobiaceae > Prosthecobacter. The sequence goes on from JAIXYN010000077.1 coordinate 109,493, forward strand.
TAAATGGGGGCGTCAGTCATTCGGGTATAGGTCCTATACGTCATATACGACCTATTGGGCCTCTTCCAGAATCGTTTCTCAGGGCATCACATTCGCGCCCTTCACAATCCCCCAGCACATCAGTCCCGCAAACAGCAGCAGTTGCCCCCCGCTCATCGCCAGCAGGCGGTTATGCCCACGGCTTGGCGGTTCGGCGATCACCCGCCACGCCACGAAGAGGCCTATGGGCAGCGTGATCAGCGGCAGCGTGAAGGCACGTGGCCAGCCCTGCTGGAACCAGTAAATCCCCGCTGCATGCGCTGCGACGATGAGTCCGACAATCTCCGCCCGCGCAAACTCAATCCCAAAGCGCACGGCCAGCGTCTTCTTGCCGGTCTGCCCGTCCTCCGCGACATCGCGCAGATTGTTGATGGCGATCAAGACCGTGCTCAGACAGCCGATCTGAAACCCGGCCACCACCGCCGCCTCATACCACTCGCCGGTTTGTACAAAGGCCGTGCCCGTCACCGCCACGAAGCCGAAGAACAAGATCACAAAGAGCTCGCCCAGCCCGCGATACGCCAGCGGCACCGGCCCGCCGGTGTAGCCAAAGCAGAAGTACAGCGATGGAATGCCAATGAACAGAATCGGCAGCCCCCGTGCCTCAAACAACGGCACTGCCAGCAGCGTCGCTACCGCCAGCATCAGCCACGCCGAATTCTTCACCGCTCTCGGCGAAGCCACACCGCTGGCCGTGATGCGCTTGGGCCCGATGCGTGCCTGCGTGTCCGCCCCTTTGATCGAATCCAGCGCGTCATTGAAAAAATTCGTCGCGATCTGCAGCGCCCCACAGCTCCCCAGCGTGCAGAATGCCAGCCACCAGTCGAAGTTTCCCGAAATCTTCGCCCCCAGCGCACACCCCACCACCACAGGCGCGATGGCCGCCCCCAGTGTTTTCGGGCGTGCTGCGGCGATCCAGTCGAATAAGTGAGGCATGAGTAACGAATGAGTAAATCAGAATGCCGAATGACGAATGCCCGCGCTAGCGAAAACTCTTCTTCATTCGTGCTTCGACATTAATTCGTCATTCCTCATTCTGGTTTCGCCATTACTTCGGCATCTCCACCTGCCCCCCGCCCCAAGGTGCCGGGGTCTCCTGACCCCGAGCCACTCAGACGGTGGATTTTGCTTCCCGACTTGCCATCTAGCTCCCAGCCTCCCAGACGGGGTCGGGAGACCCCGTCGCCTTGACTTACTTCGGCATTTCCACCTGCCCGTTCGACATCAGATAGGCGATCAAATTCTTCACATTCTCATCTCCCAGCGCCGCCCCCCCGCCCCAAGGTGCCAGGGTCTCCTGACCCCGTGCCACTCAGACGGTGATTTTGCTTCGCGAGTTGCCACCTAGCTCCCAGCCTTCCAGACGGGGTCGGGAGACCCCGTCGCCTTGACTTACTTCGGCATTTCCACCTGCCCGTTCGACATCAGGTAGGCGATCAAATTCTTCACATTCTCATCTCCCAGTGCTGCCCCCCCGCCCCAAGGTGCCGGGGTCTCCTGACCCCGTGCCACTCAGACGGTGGATTTTGCTTCGCGAGTTGCCATCTAGCTCCTAGCCTTCCAGACGGGGTCGGGAGACCCCGTCGCCTTGACTTACTTCGGCATTTCCACCTGCCCGTTCGACATCAGGTAGGCGATCAGATTCTTCACGTTCTCATCTCCCAGTGCCGCCAGCAGTCCTTCCGGCATCAGAGAAACCGGAAGCTGCGCCTGCTTCACGATCTGGGTGCGCTCAAGGGTGATCCGCTCGGCAGGCGTCTGCACCGTCAGCGTGCGCTCGGTCTGTTCCGGTATGACGCCAGTGATGGTGCGGCCGTCCTTCAGATTGAGCACGCTCACGCGGAAGTCCGCAGGCACCACGGCGCTGGGGTCCAGGATGTTTTCGAGGAGGTACTTCAGGTTGTGGCGGTCGCTGCCCGTCAGCTCGGGGCCGATGGCACCGCCCTGTCCATAGAGTTTGTGGCAGGCGCTGCACGCCGCCATGAAGATCATGCGGCCTTTGGACGGATCCGCCTTCGCCACCACGTCCGGCTTCAGCAGGCCCTCCCACTTCGCAAACTCCGCCTTCTTCGCCTCCGGTGTGTCACGAATCTCGCCCCAGGCTTCGGTGAGCAGGCTGTTGAGCGATTCATCACCCAGGCTGCGGATCTGCCGCGCTTGGAAAGGGGAGATCGCCGTCGCTGGCACCTTCTTGTCCTTGATCGCTTCCAGCAGCGCTTTCGCGTAGCTCGGGCGTGAGGTCAGCGTCGCCACCGTCGCGGCCTGCTGCTCCTCGCTGCGGCCGGGCCATGGATTGAGCATCGCCTTCGGAATGTTCGGATCATCATACGCCGCCAGCGCGTTGCGTGCCACCGTGCCCAGCACCTTGTCATTGATAAGCCCACGAATCACCGGCAGCAGCTCCGGCTTGGCGGTGCGTGTCACGCTCTTGAAGGCGTTCAGCCGCGCATTCGCATCGCCCTCGACATTCTTCACAATCACGATCAGCTCGTCCGAGGCCCGCCCGCTGCCAAAGACGACAGAGAGATCACGCGTCAATTTAATGGTCCGCTCACTGCCGTCGCCGATAAGTGAACGCTCAAGTTCGCTGTCCCAGTGTTTGGGCTTCTTGGCGCTGCTGAAGCCCTCCAGGCCTGCGGCAAGCCCTTCCAGAATATCGGTGAGCACGTTGTCACTTTTTGCCGTCAGCATCAGCGCCACCAGCGCATCCACCGCTTCCGGCTTCGCCTCAATCATCTCCGCAATCCGCCGCGCCACCAGACGGCGGACGGTGGGCAGCTTCGCCTCCTTGATCAACTCCACGCCCTTGAGCGGATCTGCCGCCACGGCAGGCTCGATGCCATACCAAATCATGAGCGGCTGCTGGCGGTCGTTCGTATCTTCTTCGTGCTTGGCTAGGGCGAAGGCCATTGGCCAGCGTTCTTCGAGAGAAAGGCGCTGCATGGAGGAGGCCAGGGCGAGCCGGGCTGGGCCATCCGTCTTGCCGCTCTCGGCAAATTTCTGGTGCTGCTTGGCGTTGCTCAGTTTTTCCTTATGCCAGGACTCACGGTTAACAAAGTAGGCGTTGCTCTTCGCTCCCGACATCTTGTTCAGCTCAATGCCGCGCGTGCGCAGTTCCACGGCTGACATACGGGACCACCAGTCGTTTCCTTGGAGAGACATCTGTTCCAGATCCTCCTTGTCGAGCTTGGTTAGGTCGTAGCCGAGAATGAACTTCGTAGCTCCCGCATAAGGGTGATACACCAGCCCCTTCTCCCCACGTCTCACTTCGTCCCCATACACGATCTTATAAATCCGTCCGCTCGTCCGGTGCACGCCATCATTGTCATGGCACTCACCGCTATCGCTCCAGTCAGACACGATCACGTTGCCATCCGGGCAGGTGAGGAGGTCGATGCCGCGGAACCATTTGTCCTTCGCCTGCATGAAGTCGGGCGCGTGCTTGCCCACGTAGCCGCAGCCCTCGCGCTCCAGCTTGTCCATGTTGATGCGGTTGCCATGCAGGTTGCAGGTCAGCACGGCTCCCTCGTATTCCTTGGGCCAGAGACCGCCTTGATAAATGAGCATGCCCACATGCGCGTGCCCGCCGCCGAGTTCCGAGGTCTTCGGGCTGGCACCGCCTTTGCGGATGGCGTCCCATTTTTCTGCGCCCGTGTCCCAGTGGAAGTGGTCCGCCGTCTGCTCAATGATCTCATATACATGCGGATTGAGATGTGTGCCAAACATGCGGCGGTAGTACGCGCCGGGGATGACATGCCAGAGGTGGCCGATCACCGTGTTGATCATGAACAAATCGCCATTGGCATTCCAATCATGGCCCCACGAGTTCGTGCCGCCGTGCGCCACGGTTTCCAAAATCTTCAGCGTGGGGTGGTAGCGCCAGATGGCACAGTTCATCTTGATGCGCTTATCCGCAGGCGTGCCCGGCGCGCCCACGCTTGAGGTGTCGGTGATGCCGTGGCGGCCATACAGCCAGCCGTCAGGCCCCCAGCGCAGACCATTGACGATGTTGTGACCGATGGTCTTCACATTGAATCCATCCAGCAGCACCTCAGGCTCGCCGTCCGGCACATCATCGCCGTTTTTATCGGCGATGAAGCTCAGCGTCCCATTGTGCAGCACCCACGCGCCGCCGTATCCAGTTTCCACGCTCGTGAGGTAGCTGCCGCCCTCCCAGAACACCTTCCGCCCGTCATGCTTGCCGTCGCCGTCCTTGTCTTCCAGGATGATGATCCGGTCCCGCAGCTTCGTGTCCCAGCGCATGGGGGTCTCTGCAAAGGTGTAGTTTTCCGCCACCCACAGCCGTCCCTTGGTGTCCCAGCTCATCGCAATCGGCTGCTGCACATCCGGCTCGGCGGCAAACACCACGCACTTGAAGCCCTTCGGCAGTTCCATCGTCCGCGCCACTTCCTCCGCAGGCATCGGGTCGCCTTTCTCCGTGTTGAAGGGTTTCGGAAACTCGTCCGCCCATGCTGCGAGAGTTGAAAAGGACAAGAATGACAGAAAGGCGGCGCGGCGTATGCTCATAAGCGAAAGTGGACCTTTCCAAACGCCCGGCACGTACGCAATCTTCAAATCATCCCATGAAACGCACCCTCTTTTTCCTTGCCGTGTTTTCCCTGGGGTTCGGAGTCAAGCTCACCGCTGCAACCAAGCCTGCCGCAAAGCCCAGCGCCCCCTCCCGAACCGCCACCGAACTGGCCGCGATCATTCGTCCTTCGTTGGTCAAAATCACCCAAATAGGCCGCGAAGGCACCGACGGCATCGGTTCTGGCTTCATCGTCAGCCATGATGGTCTCATCGCCACCAACCTGCACGTCATCGGCGAAGCTCGCCGTTTGAAGGTGGAAATGCACGATGGCAAAACTCACGATGTCTCTGTCGTCCAGGCCAGTGACAGCCATCACGACCTCGCCCTGCTCAAAATAGACGCCAAGGGCCTCAAGCCCCTTCCGCTGGGCGATTCCAGCAAGGTCCGCCAGGGCGATCCCATCGTCGCCATGGGCGCGCCGGAAGGCCTGGGCTTCAGCATTGTCCAGGGCGTGCTCTCCGCCACACGCGATGTGGATGGTCTGGAGATGCTGCAGGTCGCCTTACCCATCGAAAAAGGCAACAGCGGCGGTCCTTTGCTCGACATGCAGGGAAGCGTTCTGGGGCTGCTCACGCTGAAGTCGCTCAAGACGGACAACCTCGGCTTCGCCATGCCGGTGAACGACCTCAAAAACCTCATCGAAAAACCGAATCCCGTGCCCATGTCCCGCTGGCTGACCATCGGTGCACTGAATCCCAAGCAGTGGCAGACCCATCTGGGGGCGCAGTGGACGCAGCATGCCGGCGTCATCCGTTCCGAATTTCCCGGTGCAGGCTTTGGCGGGCGCGCGCTCTGCCTCTCGTCACAGAAGGTGGCCGAAGGCACTTTTGAGATCGCCGCATCGGTGCGCCTTGATGATGAATCCGGGGCGGCCGGTCTCACCTTCTGCTCGGATGGCGCGGACAAGCACTATGGCTTCTACGCCTCGGGCGGAAAGCTGCGCCTCACCCGCTTTGACGGCCCTGACGTCTATTCCTGGACCATCCTCGCCGATGTCCCGAGTGATGCCTACAAGGGCGGGGAATGGAACTCCCTGCGTGTCCGCGTCGAGCCTGATCGCATCGTCTGCTTTGTGAATGGCCAGCAGGTCATCAAGAGTGACGACTCCGGCCTGCGGGGTGGTGCCGCCGGTCTGTGCAAATTCAGGACGACTGTGGCGCAGTTTCGCAACTTTCGCATCGGCACCGACCTCGCCGAAAAGCCGTTGCAACCTGAACTCGCCTCCCAGCTCCGCTCCAAAGTGGAGGAATACATCGCCGACTCAGCCACTGCCGATAAAACTCTGAACGGCCTGCTGGAAACCCCCTCCGCTGCTCGGCGTGTGCTGGTGGAACAGCGTCGCAAGCTCGAAGAGGAGACAGTTAAGTTGCGCGAACTCGAACGCGAGCTTCACCGCCGGGCCATGACGAAGGAAATCCTCGCCGAACTCGCCAAGCCCGAGCCGGAGATCAATCTGCTGCGTTGCGCATTGCTGCTGGCGCGTCACGACAACCCGGAGATCGACATCGACACCTACATGAACAGTTTCAAGACCATGGTGCTCGATCTCAAAGACGATCCCGAGATCAGCAAGGGCACCATCCCTGCCGTGAAGCGCCTCAGCCGCTATCTATTTGAAGAGAACGGCTTTCATGGCAGCCGCGGCGACTACAGCAGCCGCTCCAACAGCTACCTGAACGAAGTCATTGATGATCGCGAAGGGCTGCCCATCACATTGAGCGTTCTCTATGTCGAGCTCGCTTCTGCCCTCGGTGTGCAGGGCGTTTTTGGCGTGCCGCTTCCCGGCAAGTTCATGGTCGGCTATCGCGACGGTCCTGAAGGTGAGCTTCAGCTCGTCGATGTCTTCGAGCACGGGAAGCTCGTCACGGTGGAGCAGGCGGCGCTTGATCTCACCGAGGACGGTCACTTCCCGGAAGGCGCGCTCGCCCCCACCACCAAGCAGGCCATCCTCCTGCGCATGCTGCGCAATCTCATGAGCAGCGTCTTCGATGACAGCCGCTCCCTGCGCGAATCGCTTCCTTATCTGAACCTCGTCCTCGCCATTGATCCCCAGTCCGCCGCCGAACGCCTCACTCGTGCCCAGATGCGTCAGCGTCTTGGAGAAAAAACAGGGGCCCGCGAAGACGTGAGCTGGCTGATCGACAACTTTCCGACCGATGGCCCTCCAGAACTCATGCAGCAGCTCGATCGCTGGCTGGAGTCGTTGCGGGAGTAAATCACCCATCGCTGTTCTGTAGTCCCGGCTTTACAGGCTGTGTGAAAACTCCTCCGGAAGCGCTCGCCCGCACCTCGGGTAAAAAAACTCGCCTTGGCGAGCCAGATTTCATCTCGGCGTCGCTGCTTCCGTCTGTGCGTGCCTTTTGAGCTTCATCTCGTGGCATCATGGTGCCATCGGCCTTGTTTTGGCCTCGTTG
>JAIXYN010000011.1 GCA_027490195.1 Verrucomicrobiaceae bacterium
AAAAAAACTCGCCTTGGCGAGCCAGATTTCATCTCGGCGTCGCTGCTTCCGTCTGTGCGTGCCTTTTGAGCTTCATCTCGTGGCATCATGGTGCCATCGGCCTTGTTTTGGCCTCGTTGCGCCCCTTTCACGCCGCCTTGGGCAGTGCGCCGAGCAGCTCGCCGAAGGTTTTGAGCTTGAGCGCGCGCTTGAGGTTGTAGGCCAGGGCGCTGAGATGGAACTCGCCTGTGACCTTTTCCAGTCCGCGCGTCAAAAAGTCGCCATGCCCCCATTGCTTGAGCGTGCCAAACACATGCTCGACCACCTCGCGTCTGCGCGCGCTCATGGCGGTCCGTCCCGCCATCCTTGCGGCGGCTCGCTCCAGCACCGCCTCATTGCGCAGCCGCTGGATCGTCCGGTATTTTCCTGCGGTGCACTGTGCTTTGAGCGGGCACTTCCGGCACGCGGCTTCATTGGCATACAGCAGGTGCTGCCTGCCCTTCTTCCGGTTGCAGGTGCCCCGCAGCTTGAGGCGTTCTCCCTGGGGACATTGATATTCGTCGGCCGCTGCGTCGTAGCTGAAGCGTTCCTTGGCAAACACCTTCCTGCCGTCCTTGCTGCTGCGCCCGCTGGTGCTGCCTTGCGCAGGCACGTAGGTGGTGATGCCGGCGTTCTCGCAGGCCTCAAGCTCGTCGGCCGAGTGGTAGCCTTTGTCGGCGACCACCTCCAGACTGGTTACATTGAGCTGATCTTTGGCGGCCTGGGCGATGGCTCCAAGCTGGTCGCGATCACAGGCTGACTGCACCACTTCCGCAGTGGCGATGAGATCATGCTTCGCATCCACGGCGACCTGCACGTTGTAGCCGATGAAGTACCCGCCACGCTGGGTGTCGCGCATCTTGCGGGCATCGGCGTCAGTCAGCGAGACCTCGGTCTGAGCGCTCTTCTCCATCCCTTGGAGCAGTGCGGCATGCTCTTCGCGGCTGGCACGCAGCCGTGCGATTTTTTCGGCCATGGTCTCAGTGCTCTTGTTCTTGTCACCTGCAGGTGGGGAGGGTGGCGGTGGTGGTGGCGGCCCCTGTTCGGCGTCCTGGGTGTCGAGTTCGCGCAGGTACTCGTCAATGCGCCCGTCGATGTGCTTGATGACCTCGCGCAGCTGCTCGGCGTTGAAGTGCCGGCGCTGGCCGTTGCTGGCCTTGAACTTGCTGCCGTCGATGGCGACGAGCTCTGCGCCGAAGAGTTCGAGCTTGCGGCACATCAGATTGAACTCGCGCAGCACTTCCTTGAAGAGCTTGCGGTTGTCCTTGCGGAAATCGGCGATGGTCTTGAAGTCCGGGCGCAGGCCACGCAGCAGCCAGATGACCTCCAGGTTGCGCGCGGCCTCGGCTTCCAGACGGCGGCTGGAGCGGATGCGGTTGAGGTAGCCGTAGAGATAGAGCTTGAGCAGGTCGGCGGGATGATAGGCAGGACGTCCGGTGTTCTTGGGGATGCTGCGGGCAAAGCCGAGTTTTTTGAAATCGAGCGACTCGGCATACGCATCCATGAAGCGCACCGCCGCTTCGACGGCGACGTAGTCGTCCAGACAGGGCGGCAGCATCTGCACTTCGCCGCGATCAGTTCCTCGAAGGTGGCTCATGCCCATTTAGATGCGCATGAACATGTCAGCGGTCAAATATGAGAAGGAGTTTTCACACAGCCTGTAAAGGCGGGACTACAATACTACCAGAGGCGGCGAGAGCGGTGGGCAGGACATCGAGCTGGATGACAGGTTCGTCACTGACACGACCAGCGGGTATGTGACCTTTCCATGCGGCCAGCCAAGAGACGCGGATGCCGCCTTCCCAGACGAACCACTTGTGGCCGCGCAGGCCGCCCATCTCGGCGTTTTGATAAGCGCCGCCGTTGTCGCTGATGAGGAAGATAAGGGTGTTTTCCTCCTGCTGCAGTTCGCGCAGTTTGGTCATCACGGTGCCGATGGCTTCGTCGGCTTCCGCAGCGAGCGCGGCGTAGGCAGCATCGTGTTTGGGCAGGTGCTTGAATTTTTCCAGCCACTTCTCGGAAGCCACGTGAGGGGAGTGTACGGCATTGAAGGACAACATGAGGAGCCAGGGCTTGTCATGATTCGCCTCCATGAAATTGACCGACTCGCGCGCATACACCGGCGAGGTGATCGGTGCGCTGGCGAGGTCTTCGACCAAATCTTTGCCACGATAAAACGCGGGGCCTTTGCCTTCGCCGAGATTACCGACGGTGCCCATGGCGAAATCAAACCCGCGTGCCGTGGGCATGAACTCCGGACTGGTGTCCCCGAGGTGCCATTTGCCGACGATGCCGGTGGTGTAGCCTGCGGCTTTGAGATGCTGCGCGATCGTGGTCTCGCTGAGAAGGAGTTCGCGGCCTGCTTTGGTAGGATTGGCATCATGGCCGGTGCGTGCCTGGTAGCGGCCCGTCATTAAACCAACACGGCCCGGTGAGCACACGCAGCCGGAGGAGTAGCCGCTGGTGAAACGCATGCCGCCTGCGGCCAGGGCATCCATGTTCGGCGTGGGAACCATTTTCCCGCCATAACAGCCGGGCTGTGCCCAGCCCATGTCATCGAGATAAAAAATGAGGATATTAGGCTTTGCCGCAGCGGGCGCGGACGAGAGCAACGCGGCGGCAAAACAGAGCAGGAGGGCGAATATTTTCATGAGCACCCTCCGAACGATGCCACACGATCATTGTATCAACGGATCACTCCTTCGCGGAGCGCAGGCGTAGGTGCGCAGCCTCAGTCACGGCTGCGGCCAGCTCATCGAGCTGCTCACGGTCCGTGATTTTCTGATTGTGCTTGTCCTGCACGTAAACGGCGTCAATGGCGACGCCTTTTTCCGTGCTGATGCGCGCGTGGGTGACGTTGTGGCCGAGGCTGCCGATGGCCATGAAGATGTCATAGAGCAGGCCGAGGCGGTCCACGAGTTGGAGTTCCAGCACGGTCTGGTCCGGCGAGAGGTTGTTGTTCACGTAAATGCGCTGCGGGATTTCCGCGCCGATCTCATCGAGCATGGTGATCGACTTGCCGAGCTTCTGGATGATCGCATTACCGAAATCAAACATCTGTCCGCCGAAGGCTTTGCGCACCGATTCTTCGACACGATGGCGCGCGCTCTTGGTGGTGACGGCGGCGAAGTTCGTGTTGCAGACGCGGAAGGTGTCCAGCACGAGGTGGTCGGCGCGCTGGTAGAGGTCGGCGCTGAGAATGTTGATGCTTTCCGCCGCTAGGGCACCGGAAATGCGTGCGAGGAGCAGGTGGCGGTCCCAGCAGACGACGGTGAGTTCGCTGTAGCCCTGGTCCACGTGATCCACCCAGGCCATGACGGGCAGCAGTCCTGCGGCGGCTTCTTCACGGATGAGCTGCTCAAAGAACAGCCGGAACTGGCGCAGGTGTGTGGCGATGAGCTCGGCCTCGCGGAAATTGAAGTAGGAGGGCGGCATGTGGCGGAAGTGCGCGTCCACCTCCGCTTCGAATCCGGCGCCGAGGCGGCGCGTCACTTCCTTTTTCAGATCCGCCAGCGGCACCTGCACATTGCGCATGAAATCCGCCGGCGCGTTCATGAAACGCAGCGTACTGTGATAGAGCTGACGAATGGAGGCCTCCTTGTAGCCTGACCAGCTCTTGTCGCTGGTGCCCTTCGAGTCCGCATAGGTCATCAGCAGCAACGTGTCGAGGTTCTCCTTGGTCCGCACGATGCTGACAAACTCCTCGATGACCTGCGGATCATCCAGACTTTTGGTCGTGGCGGTGCGGTACATCAGCAGGTGATTGTCGACGAGGAAGAGCAGCAGCCTGCGGCGCTCGCCCTTGACCTGCAGACGGCGGGAGACTGCGGCGGCGAGTGTGGTGCTTTCATCGCTGTGCGTCTTCTTGTTGGCCGCACGACCTGCGTCATGCAGCAAGAGTGCAAGGTACAGCACGTAGGGCTGCTGTAGATCGTGAAACAACTGCTGAAAGAGGTCCACGCCCTTCAGGGTGGGATCACTTAGCTCATCGAGTTTATCGATCGTGCGCAGCGTGTGCTCGTCCGCCGTGTAGAGATGGAAGAACTCATGCTGCACCAGATTGGTGAGCGCACCAAACTCCGGCATGAAGCGGCCGAGGAAGCCGACGCGGTGCATCTGGCGCAGCGTGCGTGCCGCATCGCCTTTGTGGGAGAGGATCGTCTCAAAGGTCTCGCGGTTGGCCTTGTTATAGCGGAAGCTGGTGTCCACCAGCCGGAAGTTTTCCTGAATGAGCTGGAACAAATCCGGGCTGAGGCGCAGGTGGCGTTTCTGCGTGTGGAGGAAGAGACGCATCAAGCGCTCGGGGTCGTCCTTGAAGATGGACGGGCTTTCTGCATAGACGCGCTCGTGCTTGCGGTGGAAGCCGTCAAAGCTTTCCTGCTCTTTTTCAGCCTTCCGCCGCGCCATGAAGCCTATCAGCTTGTTCTGCGTGCGGGTTTCCAGTGCTTGCAGGTGGAAGCGATCCATCACCTCATTGCTGCGCTGCAAAATGTCGCGCGTGGCCGTGTAATAGCCGTGCATCAGCGCCTCGATGCGGCGCAGGATGCGTTTGTGGCGGTAGCCCAGATTGGTGGCTACCGGCCCCTGCAGACGCAAAGTTAAGAGGTCTTCGGCGCGCTTTTCAGTGTAGTGCATTTCGTTGCGCACACGCAGGATGAATTCATAGCCCTGCTCCACTTCCTTCCAGCCCGCCTTGGAGATCAGGCCGAGGGCGACGAGATCCTTGGGGTTCAGCGTGCGATGCCGCGCATACGTCATCCAGATCAGGTTCTGGTAGTCGCGCAGGCCGCCGCAGCCGTTTTTCACATGAGGCTCCTGCACGAAAGGCGTGTTCTCATACTTGGTGTGGCGGGTGTTCAGATCGATCTGCCGCAGCTTCAAAAAGTCCCCTTCCTGCCCGTCCATGCATTCCGCGTCAAAGCGGGAGCGGAACTCCTCAAAGGCCGTCTTTTGGCCGGTGACGAGGCGCACCTCCATCAGCGCGGTCTTGGTCTCCATGCTCTCATTCGCCAGCTTGATGCACTCGCCCACGCAGCGTGAACCATGGCCGACCTTGAGCTTTAGATCGTAAAAATAGAGCAGGAAGTCGCGGATGAGCTGCACGACTTCGGTGGACACTTTGCCGCTGTTGCCAGGAAACATGAAGGTGAGGTCCACATCGCTGCCCGGACTCATCACCCGCCGCCCGTAGCCGCCGTGCGCGGTCACGCTCACATTGAGTTTGGCACGCACCGCGGGGTCCAGTGCCGACACAGTCTCCTCCCAGAGGATGCGCACCAGCAGATCCATCACGTCCGAGCGCATGCGGCAGATTTCCGCACCGCTGAAACTGCCGGAACGGTGCCGCTGCTTGATGCGCTGCTCCTTGATCTTGAGGAAGCGCTTCGCCTGACGCAGTGTTTCGGTGCGTCCGCGCGGCAGCTTGTCCTCGGGCGGGAAAAATTTCTGCGCACTTTTGTTCAGGTGCCGCAGGTATTCGCGTTCGGTCATTGCAGCAGAGGTCAGTAAGTGATCAGTGAGTGAACCGGGCCGGAGCCACTCACTTTTTCGCGCCCACCGAGGAACGCCAGTTCAATGAAAAACGTGCTGCCCAGCACCTTGCCGCCCGCCTGCTCGATGAGATGCAGAGCCGCAGCCGCCGTGCCGCCCGTGGCCAGCAGATCATCCGCCAGCAGCACCGTTTCACCGGGAGCGATGGCATCCAGGTGCATCTCGACCGAGTTGGTGCCGTATTCGAGCGAGTAATCAACGCCACGCGTCTGCCAGGGCAGCTTGCCCTTCTTGCGCACCGGAATGAAGCCCGCGCCGAGGCGTTCTGCGATCAGCGCACCAAAGATGAAGCCCCGGGCGTCAATGCCGACGACCTTGTCCACCTGGGTAATACCTGTGCCCTCGATCATGCCATCAATCGTCTGCGCCAGCAGTGTCGGGTTGGCCAGTACCGGGGTGATGTCTTTGAAAAGAATGCCGGGATTGGGGAAATCAGGGACGTCACGAATGGTGCGGCGGATGCTGTCGAGAATGTCGGGGGCCATGCCCTGCGATCATGGAGGAGATGCGGGGATGCGCAAGCGTCATGCGCCAGCATGAATCTTCCTCCTGCTCGTCCTCCTACTCCTACTCGTCCTCGATCCAAGCCCGCCCGCCATCAACCAGCGAGACCAAACTTCAACAGCACCTGTTCATGTGACTTCACCCGACCGGCTGCGATGTCCGCCAGACCGCTTTCGATCTTCTGCCGGACGTAGATTTCATACATCAAATCGTCCCAGGAGGCAGATTCAGGCAGACCACGGACCAGCTTGGGCCTTGATTCCTGAAGTGTGAGGTTTGACGGCAGACATGCCAAAATAGGAGCACATCTCCGCCAGACTGACAATCCGCCCACAACGTGTTCACCCTTGCAGAAACGTCACAAGCCCGCGAGTATCCCTCCCCTCTTTTCATGCCTGCCTCCCAGCAACTGCTTCTTGCCGCCACGCTCATCTTTGTGGGCGCACTCGTGCAGGCATTGCTGGCGCTCAAGGCGGGTGCCTGGAAGCAGGCGCGGGCGCAGTTCTTCCTCATGGCGCTGGGTTTTGCGCTGCAGACCGGTTTTATCTACCTGCGCGGGGAGGAAGTACGCCAGTGCCCTATCAAGAGTCTGCCGGACATCTTGGTTTTCATAGCCTGGAGCATTGTGCTGCTGTATTTCCTTGTTGGTCCGGCGTTCCGGCTGTCGCTGCTCGGGGTGTTTACTGCGCCGCTGGTCACCCTAATGCAGGTTATGGCATTCGCGAACGGCTTCGCGCCCTACAAGCCCAAGGGTCCCATCAATGCGCTGGTGGAGCTGCACATCGCGCTGGCCCTCATCTCCTACGCGGCCTTCGCCCTGGCCTGCATCACCGGCGTGATGTATCTCGTGCAGGAGCGCATGCTGAAGCGGCACCAAATCGGCGGCCTGTTTTACCAATTGCCGCCCATTCAGGGACTCGCGCACGCCATCCAGCGCCTCGTACGCCTCGGCCTGCTGCTGCTGAGCATCGCCCTGGGCATTTCCTTTGCCCTGCATTTGCCCATGACGAAGACCGGCCACGTCGTCTTCGCCTGGATCGTGTGGGGGCTGTATGCGGTGATCTCCCTCCTGATGTGGAAGCATTTCACCTCCCCGCGCAAGACCGCGTGGCTGGCCGTCATCGGCTTCATTCTGCCGTTCATCTCTTTGTGGATCGTCACGCATGCCTGAGCCGACGGACATTCGCAGCGGCCTCGTTTGTGTGGGCCTGAACTACAAAACCACCCCCGTCGAGGTGCGTGAGCGCCTCGCGTTTCCCGAGGCGCAGGTTCCCGCTGCTGTGGAGCAGGTGCGCGGGCTACCGGGCTTTGAAGAAAGCGTCGTCCTCAGCACCTGCAATCGCGTGGAGCTCTACGCCACGCATGGCCTGCCCAGTGGCAAGGACGGCCACGCCGCTCTGCGCCAATACCTCATCGAACGCTTCGAACTCCAGCCCGAGCACGCGGAAGCCTTGGTGCTTTACAATCTCGACTCCGCCGAGGCGGCGCGGCACCTTTTCCGCGTGGTCAGCGGGCTCGACTCCATGGTGCTGGGCGAGACAGAAATCTTCGGCCAGGTCAAAGCGGCCTACAAAGTCGCCCTCGACACCGGGACGACCAGCCGTGCCCTCAACAAGCTCTTCCAGCAGGCATTCACTGTGGGTAAAAAGGTGCGCAACGAGACCACCATCCAGCGGGGCTCCACCAGCGTGGGCAGCGTGGCAGTGGATCTGGCGGAGAAGGTGCATGATCTCAAGGAGTGCCGCGTCATGCTCGTCGGTGCCGGGGAGATGAGCCGCACCTGCGCGCAGAGCCTGCTCTCACGCGGGGCCAAAAGCATCATCGTCTCCAACCGCAGCTACGACAAAGCCGTGGAGCTCGCCACAGAGATGAAGGGCCGCGCCATGAAGTTTGATGAATGGGAACATGCCCTTCATGAGGTGGACGTGATCATCTCCAGCACCAGCGCCCCGCATTTTGTCATCAAGCCCGAGCAGATCGACCAGGTGATGCGCAAGCGCCGCTGGGAGCCCCTGCTCATCATCGACATCGCCGTGCCGCGTGATGTGGACCCGGCGGTGAACAACATCGAAGGCGTCTATCTCTACGACATCGACGCCCTCCAGGCCATCGCCGACGAAGGCCGCCGGGAGCGCCTGCGCCAGCTGGCCTCCTGCGAGCGTATCATCGAAGAACAGCTTGAAAAATACGGCTTTCTCAAGTCTCCCGGCAGTGGCGGTCTCAAGCTGGCCTGACCGGCCCGGGGGCAAGGATGCCCCTTGCTGATTCCGGCCGCCCGGTGCATCTTGGCACCATGTCAGTCGCCATCGAGACACCGCAGAGTGCATCGGACGAAGTCCCGATGTTCCCGCCTTGGCTCGACTTGCCGCCGAATTATTTGGTGCAGGACTGGATTCGCTGGCAAAAAGGCAAGATCGTTGCCGCACGACTGCGTCAACAGCCCCAGCTTATGCAGAAGGGCATTCACTGGCTGCTGCGGGATCAAGAGGCCCATTCCGCTCACGATGCGGAATGGCTAGAACTGCTGCAGGCGGGAGATGTGGAGTCCGTGGCCAAGATTTTGGAAGACGCGGGAGACACCGGGCAGAGACTTCGTTCTGGCATGCCCTTCAAGGGCGAGCCCTTCGTAACGCACCAGGAAATGGAGACCCTTCGTGAAAGAGCTTACGCAGTCTGATTTCTCTCTTTTGTGGCCTGAACTCCGCCGCTGGCTGCCGGTTCAGGTCACCGATGTCTGGATGATCGGCAGCGCTTCCGTGGCCGTCGTCAATCCCAACGTGCCCGCCGCCTTGCGCACCAGCAAGGACATTGATGTGATCCCTGTCGGCACACCCGTATTGTATTTCGACTCTACCATCATGGAACGTGAGCTGGGTGAAGACAGCGACTTCTCCAGCCAGCATCGCTTCTTTGTAGATTATGTCAGTGACAGCCTGCTGAAATGGACTCCACCCGGCTGGCAGCAGCGGGTGACGACACTTCAGCTCACCGCAGGGCTGCGCGGCCATTGCCTGGACCCGC
This sequence comes from Verrucomicrobiaceae bacterium, assembly GCA_027490195.1. Lineage (GTDB taxonomy): Bacteria > Verrucomicrobiota > Verrucomicrobiia > Verrucomicrobiales > Verrucomicrobiaceae > Prosthecobacter. The sequence goes on from JAIXYN010000011.1 coordinate 9,094, forward strand.
ACGACATCGCCTACAACAAACTCTACGCCGGGCGTCCCAAGGACATCGTCTGGGTGCGGGGCCTGCTAGGCACCGGCATCATCACCTGGGCACGGCTGGAGGAGCTTCATGCGGCCAACCCCCTCGCTGCGGCGGATCGGGAAAAAGTGGAGAGCAGCATGGCACAAGTCCGGGCGCAAACCTGAGCGAGCAATCCTTGCGTCCGGCCCCGGTACGTGAAAAGCTGGCAACCCCACCCATGACCCCCGCAAAAATCATCCTCGGCACCCGCGGCAGCGAGCTGGCCCTCACGCAGACAACCATGGTCGCTGCGGAGCTTAACGCTGCGCATCCGCAGCTCAGCGTCGAGCGCCAGATCATTCAGACCAGCGGTGACAAACGCCAGGACCTGCGCTTCTCCGAATTCAGCGACGTGGCGCAGGTGGACAAAGGCATCTTCATCAAGGAGCTCGAAATCGCGCTCGCAGACAGCCAGATCGACGCCGCCGTGCACAGCCTGAAGGACGTACCGAGCGACCTCGCCGCCGGCTTCACCATCGCCGCCGTGCTTCCCCGTGCCGCTATTGAGGACGTCCTCGTCAGCGCGCACCCTTACACCCTCGAAACCCTGCCGCAGGGCGCACGCATCGGCACCAGCAGCGTGCGGCGCGCCGCGCAGTTGAAATTCCTGCGCCCGGATGTCCAGATCATCGAGATCCGTGGCAACGTGCCCACACGCGTGAAAAAAGTCATCGGTGAAAACGCGCTCGATGCCGTGCTCCTCGCAGCCGCCGGCCTGCAGCGCCTGGGCTTGATGAAGGATGAGAAAATCCAGATCGAAGGTATCCACCTCTGCGCACTGACGCTCGATCCTGTGAAGTTCCTCCCCGCTGCCGGGCAGGGAGCCATCGCCATTGAATGCCGCGCTGGAGATGAAGCGACCATTCAGGCCATCCGCGCGCTCAATGACGCCGACACAGAATACCGCATCACCGCCGAGCGCGAGTTTCTGAAAATCCTCGGCGCCGGTTGCCAGACTCCCGTGGGTGCCCACACCTGGATCAAAGACGGCCAGCTCCACATGGCCGTGCGCGTCTTCAACGAAGCTGATCTCGCGCTGCCACCCGTCGAACGCGAGGCCCAGCGCCCGGTGGAAGAAGCTGCGCAGCTTGCGGCGGATTTGGCGGGGATGCTGTGAGTGTTTGAGCCCCGGAGTTGCGGTTGCAATGCGCTGCCGTTTTTGCGACGGCCATCATGGCGGTGGGTATCATCATTGATGCGGGGTCTGGCGCAAGAAAGAGGAAGATGAGCGCATGGTCTTGAGACTGCTAAAAGGCCCGGTCTTCCCACCCGCCATGGTCGCCGTCATTTGACGACGTAACGGAGGAAGGCGCTGGATGATGGGAAACACAAGATCACGCAGCCAGCCGAGAGGGAGGAGGTCGGACTGGAAAAAGGGCGTGGTCCAGCGGGTGGCAAACTGGTAGAAACGCAGGTGACGGCGCCGGGTGCGAGAGTAATGAGCGAGGGCTTCTGAAAGCGAATGTGAAGCTAGAGATTGCGCGAGTACAGCGGCATCCATAAGCGCGAGGTTCACGCCCTGCCCGAGCTGGGGGCTTAATGCATGAGCGGCATCGCCGAGGATGGCAACGCGGTCGCCGTGCCAGTGGTGCATGCGGACGTCGTGATAGGCGGCGGTAGCAACTTGGTGATGGGAGTCGATTTGCGCGAGGAAGCTTTCGGCCTGTGGCGCGAGGGCGAGAATGTCGCGCTTCCAATCTGCCAGCGGGGTCTGCCGCCAGCGTTCAATGTGATCGAGGCGAATGCTCCAGAACAGGCTGAGCAGATCGTTCTGCGTACCAGTGGGGAGAAAGCCGGTGAGTTCGCGGGTGGAGCCGACGCATTGCCACAGCACCTGCGGATCAAACTCCGGCGTGCGCTGGCCAATGAACCACAGCGCGCCCCAGGGATAACGGCTGACGCGTGCGGGCAAACCGCTTTGATCCCGCAGCGTGGAATGCGCGCCGTCGCAGATCAGCAGAAGGTCATAGGGTCCATGTGTGGTGCCGTTGGCGTCGCGCAGTGAAGGACGCTGCGTGGCATCTCGGGTGAGCTTGGCGATGTGGGTGTTCCAGAGGATCTCTGCGCCAGCGCACTGGGCGGCATCGAGCAATAGGTCCAGCAAGGTAGCGCGATGGGTGCCTGCGCCGAAGAGGCCGCTGCCGAGTTCTGAGTAAGGCAGGTGCAGCAGCACACGGCCGGACTTCGTGCGGCAGTACAGTTTTGAAATCGTGGCGATGTGCGGCCTCAGAGCTTCCGCGAGACCGAGCTCATGCAGCACGGCCATGCCGGTGGGTTGCAGCATGAAGCCCGCGCCCACGGGAAGCTTCTGTGGGGCGCGTTCGAAAAGCGTCACCGCATGGCCCGCCCGGGCGAGGAAGATCGCCGCTGCGGGTCCGGCTGTGCCGGAGCCGACGATGGCGATGCGCAAGGGTGACTGTGGCATACAATTACCGAAACAGCTTAGGCGCGAAATCCGTGAGGTAGTTGCGCCACACCGGCCATGAGTGGTCGCCCGGCGTCTCATGCCATTCGTAGTTCACGCCGCTGGCCTTCAGTTTGGCGATGAGCTGGTTGTTGCGCTCAAGGAGGAAATCTTTTTCTCCGCAGGCAATCCACAGCAGTTTCAGTTTGGCATTGGTGCCGGTGGCGTCATCCAGCGCGGGCTTGATTTCGTTTTCATCCACCGCACCGCTGAAGGAGCCGATCCAGGCGAAGCGGTCCAGGTTCGTCATGCCGATGCTGAGGGCCTGCCAGCCGCCCATGCTGAGTCCGGCGATGGCGCGCTGAGCGCGGTCTGGTGAGACGCGATAATGGCTTTCGACGAGCGGGATGGCATCTTGGAAGAGTTCGTTCTTGAAGGCTGCGAGGGAGAGGGCGCGGCGGTCCGCCATGTCACGAGGAATCTGGCCGAGGGGATGGCCATCAATCATGAGGACAACCATCGGCTGCGCTTTGCCGGCGGCGATGAGGTTGTCGAGAATCCAGTGCGCCTTGCCATGTGCCACCCACGTTTCGTGGCGGTCGCCGGAGCCGTGCTGCAGGACGAGGAGCGGGTAGTCTTTCTGCTTTCCTGCTTCATAGCCGGGCGGGGTGTACACCCAGGCGCTGCGCTGTTTGCTCAGCGCCTTGGAGAGGTAAGTGTGCTGGTGTACGGTGCCGTGTGGCACGTCCTGGAAGTCCCAGGGATTCGGCGGCGTGCCGGGAATGTGCAGGATGCTGGCGCTGGGATTGCGCTGCGGCTTGAGCGCCGGATTGACGGGGTCGATCATCGTTAGGCCATCGATGACCAAGCTGTACTCCCACACGCCGGCGGGGACGTTTGGTAAGGTGAGACTCCACAGACCCTCAGCGTCTTTCGTCAGCTCGACGGGTTCTTTGTTCCACTGGCCGCGCAGGGCCACACTTTGAGATTTGGGAGCCTTCAAGCGGAAGGTGACGCTGTGGTCATCCTGGACATCCGGTGAAATGATCGGTCCGCCTTTCTGTGCAAAGGCGGAGCAGGTGGAGGCAAAAACAAAAGCGAGGCTGAGGAGGTGCTTCATGGTGGAGTGATGCTGGCATGGACGGCACAGGATGGGAAGAGAGAATCCAATGAGCAGGGCTACTGCGGACCGCACTTTTTTGAATAGCTCCTAGGAAGCAGCGGGCTAGCGTCCAAGCTTTGGTGGTTACCACGGCGGCGGCGGCCATGGTGGCCATTACCACTATATGAAGACTCACATCGGGCGGCTGGCCCATGCAGGTGCTGAAACTTTAACTCGCAGCGCCCTTCTGTGGGCGCTGTTCGTTGATTCTTTTACCGACCTGAGTCCGTCATTCCAGACTTCGCCAGAAACGGTGGAGGACCGATGGTCTGAATAGACCCGAGACGGGTGCGTCCAAACGATTGAAAAAAATGAAAACAAAATTCCTCGTTCTCTTCACGGCAATCCTCACGCTTAGTTCAGTAAGTTCATGCATCGTGCCCTATGATAGCGGCAGGTCTTACCGCCGTCCTTCCCATCACAGCAGCTACGGCCACCACCGTCGAGGCAGTGTCGGGGGTTACCGTGGCGGTGGCAATGGTGGGGGCTTTGGCGGCAGCTTTGGCGGCTTTTAGCAGGCATCGCCGAGACGTCTCTTGGTCCAGTTGCCCAGCAACTGGGCAACTTTGACTCGCGAACGATCGCTCTGCATCAAGTCCCGCAAAAAGTCTGATACGCACCGGGAGCAAGCCCTGATGGAGTGCTATATTCAAGTGGCACCTCGCTGGCGTCATATGGCTTTGACAGCACCGCCAGCAAACGCTGCATGACGCTTAAATCGCCGCTCTCCGCCGCTGCCGCGAGCGCCTCCTCGACCTTGTGATTGCGCGGAATCACGGCCGGATTGTGTGCACGCATGCGCTGCTGTACTTCGTCCACCGAGTGCGGCTGCCGCTTCAGCCGGGCCTGCCACTGCGCGTGCCAAGCCGTGAAGGCAGGATCATCGCACAACATTGAATTACTCGTAGTGCCCAGGCTGCGAAAAGTGTTGGTGAAATCGGCCTTGTGCTCATGCATCCAGATCAGCAGGCTTTCGATCAAGGCGCGGTCTTCGGCTTCCTCGGTAAAGAGCCCCAGCTTGGCCCGCATGCCAGAGAGCCAGTAGCCTTCAAACGTCGTCTTAAAGTTCTCGATCGCCTTGTTGGCGATCTCCACGGCCTGCTTTTCATCGACGTGCAGCAGCGGCAGCAGGGCCTCCGCGAGACGGGCGAGATTCCACTGCGCGATCTTCGGCTGGTTGCCGTAGGCGTAGCGGCCCTGGCGGTCGATGGAGCTGAACACGGTGGCCGGATCAAAGGCATCCATGAAGGCGCAAGGGCCATAGTCGATGGTCTCGCCGCTGAGCGCCACGTTGTCGGTGTTCATGACGCCATGGATGAAGCCGACGCACTGCCATTGGGCGATGAGCCGTGCTTGGCGTTCCATGACGGCTTCGAGCAGCGCGAGGTAGGAAGTTGCCGCCGTGGCGAGTTCGGGATAATGGCGCTGCAGGGTGTAATCGGCGAGGGCTTGCAGCGCTGGCTTGTCTCCATGCGCCGCCGCCCATTCAAAGGTGCCTACACGAATGTGACTGGCGGCGATGCGCGTGAGCACGGCACCCGGCTGCGACTCCTGGCGGAAGACTTTTTCACCCGTCGTCACCACCGCGAGGCTGCGGGTGGTTGGAATGCCAAGGGCGTGCATGGCCTCGCTGATAATGTATTCGCGCAGCATGGGTCCCAGTGCCGCACGGCCGTCCCCACGCCTTGAAAAGGGTGTGGGGCCCGAGCCTTTGAGCTGGACATCGTAGCGCTCTCCCGTGGGAGTGATTTGCTCTCCCAGCAGGATGGCGCGGCCATCGCCGAGGCCGGTGAAATGGCCGTACTGGTGGCCTGCGTAGGCTTGGGCCAAAGGCGAGGCGCCATCGGGCAGTTCATTGCCGGCAAAGATGGCGGGCTGCTCTGCCAAGGCGGGGCCATTCAATCCCAGCGACTGGGCCAGCGCGTGATTGAATACCACCATGCGCGGCTCCTTTACCGGCGTGGGTTCCAGATGCTCGTGGAGCATCGCCGGCAGGCGGGCATAGGAGTGGTCCAGGTTCCAGCCGGATGGGCTTGGGGTGATGGGGGCAGTCGCAGACATGTGTGCCGCTTTCATGCGCCAACTCAGGCGGCAAGTCCAATGTTCATGGCGCGACGGCGACCGCGTGCGCTTTGCGTTTTGGAGTGCGCCGGGCCTCCGGCGCTTTTCGCATGCCCATAGTCACGCGCAAAGCTCCAGAGGACTGGAGCATTGATTCGCTCCGCTCACCCCTTCGGGGCAGCCTACGGCTGTCTATCTCCGCTGCGCTCCGGTTCCAAAACGCTCTCGCGCTGTAAGCGGATTGCATTCGCATTCCATGCTAGGTGCAAACTCTCGATTTCTGCTCCAATGAATGCGGCTGATCCATGACGACACCTTCACTCAAACCCCATCTCGCCAGCCCGAATGGCGGCCTTCCCTCCTCCGTGCTGTGGGCGCAGCTGATGCTGAAGGACCGGCTGCGGCCGGGCGACATCGCGGTGGATGCGACGATGGGCAACGGGCATGACACCTTGTTTCTGACGCAGTGCGTGAGCCCCGGCGGGCATGTGTATGCCTTTGATGTGCAGGCTACCGCCTTGGTCGAAACAGCGAAACGGGTACCAGCGGAGATGACGACCTTGATCCACTCCGGGCACGAAACCATGCGCGAGCACGTGCCGGTGGAGCAGCATGGGAAGATCAGCGCGATCATGTTTAACCTCGGCTACCTGCCTGGCACGGACAAGACTCTCATCACGCAGACGGCAACCACAATGATCGCGGTGCAGGCGGCGCTGGAGCTGCTGAGGCCGGGCGGGCTGCTCACCATCGCCGTGTATCCTGGCCACGAAGGCGGTGCGGAAGAGGGGCGCAGCATCGCAGTCTGGGCGGCGGCGCTGGAATCCCGGCGCTACGAGGTGCAGCACCTGCGGCCGATCAATCGTGCGGCAGCGCCGCCTGAGCTCTGGGTGGTTTGGAAGCGGGGGTGATGAAGTGAGGCACGAAGTCTCGCATATAGCAGCGCGTAAAACTCATTTCCGATTAGCAGGTTGTTTCTTGCTCGAAAATCATGGGCTTCGACGGCAGCTGGCTGAGGACATCCAGCCCTACCAGCGCTGGGCATGCGAACGCCCAGCGCGAAGCAGGGCGGCTTGTCCTCAAGCCACAGATGAGCGTCTCAACGCTCGGTTTGTGGGGATTTGGGAGAGCCGGGGAGATTGCATGGGCGCTGGTCGACAGGCAGGAGTGCCTATCGTACTTTTGACAGAAGAGAAATGCAGATACGTTTGTGTGCCATGGGCAATCCTTCCCCCTGAGGTACTTGCAGAAACCCGCATCTCCGCCTAGCTGAGGGCCGCACGCATGGCCAACCTCACCTACCTCAGCATTCTCTCCGAGGCCGTGCCGGTCTATCTGACGATGGCCGCTGGGGCGCTGGCCCGCAAGACTGGGCTGCTGAGAGTGGAGGCGGATGTGAGCCTGATGAAGCTCTCCGTCATGATGCTCACGCCGGCGCTGATCATCGAGCGCGTGGTGGGAAATCCCGCCGTGATGAGCCTGCCGCCAGTGCTGATTGCCACCGGGCTGGGCTATGGACTCGTCGCGCTCGGCATCGCGCTCACGTATTTCTTGGCACCGCTGATCGGCCTGAAGAAAGGCGAGGGACGCCGCACCTTCAGCGTGGCATGCGGGCTGCAAAATTATGGGTTTGTGGCCATCCCCATCGTCACCGCCCTGTTTCCAGACAAAGGCACGCTGGGGGTGCTCTTTACCTTCACTCTCGGTGTGGAACTGGCCTGCTGGACAGCAGGTGTGGGGCTACTCACGGGCTTGAACAAGGCACCTTGGCGGCTTGCGCTGAATGCACCCGTGATCACCATTTTGATCTCGTTGGTGCTGAACTTCACCGGCCTGCATGCCCATGTGCCGCAGATCGCGCACAAAACCTTCACCATGCTCGGTGCCTGCGCCGTGCCGCTAGCCGTGCTGCTCATCGGTGCCTCCATCGCGGATCTTTGGGGTCAGGATGCCATGCAGTGGAAGGTGGCGGTCGTCAGTCCGATCCTGCGCTTGGGCATCATCCCCATCGCCTTTCTCGCGGTGGCCTGTTACCTTCCGATCAGCCAGGAATTGAAGCGTGTCATTGTCGTGCAGGGCGCGATGCCTTCCGCCGTGTTTAACATCATGATCGCGCGGCTTTACGGCGGACATGCCTCCACTGCCGTGCAGGTGGTGATGGCCACCACGCTCGTGAGCTGCGTCACCACGCCTCTTGTCATTGCGTGGGGGCTGAAACTGGTCGGCGTATGAATCTGCCCTGGTATCTGCTCTTCCCCCTCGTTGGAGCCATCGGCTATGCGATCGCATCGTTACTGCTAAAAAAAGCGCTCACGGAAGGAGCGCAGCCAATGGCGTGCTTTCACATCAACAACTGGACCAGCACGCTTGCCTTTTTGCCGCTCGCTTTCTTTGAAACGCAGCCCGTCAACTGGCACGACTGGTACCTCCCGGTCGGGCTCGGCACGCTGTTTTTCGTCGGCGGCTGGTTCACTTTCATTGCCATGCAGCGCGGGGATGTGTCGCTCGTCACCCCGGTGCTGGGGTCCAAGGTCGTGTTTGTCGCGCTGGGTGCCTGCCTGTTCATCACGGACAGCATGAAGCCGCTGATGTGGGTGGCAGCCATCATCACCACGGGCGGCATCTTCCTCATGAGCGCCACCGATTTCAAAACGCCGAAAGGCGCGCGGCTCGCGGGTCCGGTGGTCATGGCACTTATCAGCGCTGCACTCTACGCCTTCGCCGATGTGTTCCTGCAAAAATGGGCACCCTCATTTGGCCCGAAGACCTTTCTGGCGATCCTGTCCGGCACCACCGGCGTGCTGTCACTCCTCTCGATGACGCTGCTGCCCAAACGCCCGCCGATTCCATGGAATCGCGCTACGCAGTGGTCCATCGGTGGCAGCACCTTGATCGCCGCGCAATCGATGACCTTGGGTCTTTCGCTCGCGTATTTCAATGATGCCGTCGGCGTGAACGTTGTGTACGCCACGCGTGGCATGTGGAGCCTCGCCGTCGTGGCGCTGCTGGGTCCGCTGTTGGGCAACCACGAACGCCACGAGTCCGGCAAAGCCTACGGTATCCGCATCGTCGCCGCGCTGCTGCTCATGGCTGGTGTGATCTGCGCGGTCATATCGCGCATGCAGACCAAGTAACCTTGTCTCTGGGGAGCAGGGAGTCCTTGTGGCACAGCAACAAGGCAACTTTCCTGCTCTTTCAGCACGTATGCCTAGAGAGGTCCCCGCGAATTGATTTGATCACTTTGGGCTACCCCGGCTTCTAAATACGCGACATCAACTCTCAGCCCCCGAATCTCATGCACACTTTACTGCGACTCCTGCTGGTCATGCTTGTAGCAGCGGGCACAGGCGCTCCGCTGCTTGCAGCCACGACTTCATCCAAGGGGAAGAAGTCTTCCCAGTCGGAAACCAGCTCGAAAAAGAAAGCGTCCGCCAAGTCTGATTCCACGCCGGCCGAAACCGAAACCCCTGCGGCCAAGAAGACCACACCTCCGCCGTCCGAGCCGGTGAATGAAGACCCGCCTACACCCGTGCCGACTCCGGCGGCGGTTTCCACGCTCAGCATCGAGGACATCAGTGGTTTTGACGCCTACCCCAAGCAGATTCAAAGCCTCGTGCAAAGCTGCCTGGCGCTGACGCATCTGGAACTCAGCTACATGTATGGCTCCAGTGAGCCTAGCAAGGGCGGCATGGACTGCTCTGGCACCATTTACCATGTGCTGCACTTTCAGGGGCTGAAGGATGTGCCGCGTCAGTCAGACGAGATGTGCAACTGGGTGGACAAGAAAACCCACCTCTACCTTACGCCCACCGCCACCAGCTTTGACAGTGAGGAATTCGCCAATCTCAAACCCGGCGACCTACTCTTCTGGACCAACACGCTTGAGACCACCCGCAAACTGCCTGTGACCCACGTCATGATCTACCTCGGCAAGCTCAAGAAAAGCGGCAAACGTGTCGTCTTCGGCTCCAGCGACGGCCGCAGCTACATGGGCGAGCGCCGCAGCGGCGTCAGCGTCTTCGACTTCAGCCTGCCCAAGCCCGACGGCACGAAGCACTTCTACGGCTACGGGCCGACTCCGGGGTTGATGCCGGTTGAGCCTGAGCGGTCGGTGATCGCGGCGGTGACGACGCCTCCAGCACCTGCGCCCGCGCCCATGCTGAAAGAAACTGTAGCGTCCAATGAAACACTGGCACCCAAAGAAATGGCTGTGTCGAAAGAAGCAATGACACCGAAGGAAACGGCTGTGGTCAAAGAATCACCTGCACCGAAGGTGGTGCCGAAGTCCAAAGCCACAGACTCAACCAAGGAATCCGCAGCCCTTAAAGAACCTGCAACTCCGAAGGTGGCATCTCTGACGAAAGAAACGCCTGCGTCCAAGGAGTCCCCAGCACTCAAAGAATCACCCGCAGCGAAGGAAGAAGTGCGCAAAGCAGTCGCCATCACCACCGAAACGCCACCCAATTCCGCGACCAAGAAATCGGTCGTTGCCGAGGCCAAGAGCGACGCTTCTTCCAAAGCCACCACCAGCGCTAAACCCAAAACTTCAACGACCAAGAAACGCTCCACTCCCGTGGCCTCCCCGACTCGCCGACGCACGCCTGCATCACCGCCAAAGAGCGTGTTTGAGCAGAAGGTGGATCGCGCAGTCAGTTCCGTGCGGCGGTTTTTTCAGCAGTGATTCGGGGAACGCGTTGATAGCAAAATAATTCAGGGCGACTCCGTCGCGTAAAACAAATTCCATGCGTGGCCATCGGGATCGAGGAAGCTGTGCTGATACATGAAGCCGTGATCTTCCGCTTCTTCGACAGTCGTGCCTCCTTCGGCCACGGCTTTCCGAACCAGATCGTCGACTTCGGATCTGCTGGAGCATTGGAGGCAGTTCAGAACCTCTAGGAACTTGGAAGTGTCACAGTGGCCTCGCGGTGAGAACGTGGCGAAAACCGACTCCTCTGAAAGCATGAGCTGAATGGTGTCGCTCATGACGATGCAGACATGCTTCTCTCCGCTCATGCCCTCATTGACGGTGAAGCCAAGGGCTGTGTAAAATGCTCGTGTCCGAGCAACATCCTTGGTGGAAAGGTGGACAACAATGGCACGAATCATGGTGTTTCTGAGTTAAATTGGGTCGAAAACCAAGGCAAACGGATATGCTGTGTGGCGGAGCAGATGTCCGCAGGGCTTAGACGTCTTCTCATTCAGAGGGCCAAGGTTCAACACTTCGCGCAATTCGAATTATCGGAGTGAAACGGACCAAACAAAACTGCTCAGACTCCTGCCCATCTTTTGCTCGAACCGTAACATCGTATCCCTTGCTCGTTGCCGCCTTGCAAAATGCACCGAGATCGAGCCATGCTTTTGAGCGGTGAATGCGGATAATTGAAAAGCCGTTACCTTCGAAAGTTTGACGAATTTTGCGATGAGCACTCCATTGCAAAGCGAGTCTGCCCAGAATGGATACGACAAGAAATCCAATACTCAGGATCAGTACAAGATGCAAAAGTTCATTCATTAGAATTGCGTAATACTGACTAACTTTTAAACGGGGCAAGTCATAGTGACCATGGACGTATCGGATTAATATGCTCGCAGGAATTGCACTGAACTCCCTTCTTTCGGAGTTTGGAGTAAACCGGTGCGCTGGCATCAATCATCTCAGTCCACACTACGCAAAGTGAGGCAACACTGGCCACCGCCAATACTAACTCGACAACCATGGCGGTCGTTGTGACGAATAATGTGCCTACGACGGCAGCACCCACTCCAGATGCAATAGCAATGCTCAGGAATTGACCAGGACGATGGCTAAGCTCGATTCGAGTTTTGCATTGCTGACATTTCATAACTTTTGGTGCTGCCTTTTTTCATGTCTCGTTTTACTCTACTCCTGCGTTTCTGGTTAAACTAAATATCTATTCTCAAAGAGCACATCACCCCAGCCACTCATCCCGATGCGCTTCAACAAACGCATCATCATTCAGATGTGGATAGGCACGATACACGCGATCAATCTCCGCCATCTGACCTGGGCTGAGGGATTCGTGTTCGTCGATGCACCAGAGGCCTTCGAGGAGGCCTTGGCGGCGGAGGACTTCGTGGAGGCCGGCGATGCAGCCGTGGTAGGCGTTGGCGGCGTCGAAGAAGGCGGCGTTGCTGTCGGTGACTTCAATGCCGAGGCGCAGCAAGTCGGAGGTGGCTTCGGCGTTGCGGCATTGCTCCAGAAGCTGCACGGCGCGCTGGGTCCAGACGGACCAGTGGCCGAGGAGGCCGCCGACGATGCGGCGCTCTTTGCCGGCGAAGCGAAAGGGGGTGAGGAAGTCGGTGACGATGTTGTCGTCGTTGCCGGTGTAGAGGGCGATGTCATCGCGCCCGGCCTCCATGACGGCACGCACGACGTCGAGGGTTTGATAGCGGTTGAAAGGGGCCATCTTGATGGCGACGACGTTTTCGATCTCGGCAAAGCGACGCCAGAATGAGTAGGGCAGCACGCGGCCGCCTACGCTGGGCTGCAGATAGAAACCGACGACAGGCAGCACCTCGGCCACGGCGCGGCAGTGGGAGATCAGTTCATCCTCGGTGGAGGTGCGCAATGCGCCAAGACTGAGGAGGCCGGCGTGATAGCCAAGACCATGCAGCAGTGAGGCTTCAGCGACGGCCTGAGGTGTGACGCCACAGATGCCGCCGATGCGGACGAGGGGTTTTCCTGAGCGGTCCATTTCTTCCTTCGCGAGTTCGAGCACGGGTTTGAACAGGCCGATCTGTGGATCGCGAATGGCAAACTGGGTGGTGTGCACGCCCACGGCGAGTCCGCCGACTCCGGCGGCGATGTAGTAACGTGCCAGTGCGCGCTGCCGCCGTTCATCGAGCCTGCGCTGCGCGGTGAGCGCGAGCGGATGTGCGGGGATGGCGAGGCCGTGCTGGAGCGGCGAGCGAAAGTCGAAGTTGTTCATGAAATTTTGCTTCGCATGCTGGCGGCTCAACCTTTCAACCGAGTCCTTATGCTGCGCCACTTCCTGTTTCTGCTTTTTGCCACCGCCACTTTTGCTGCGGATGAGTTCCCGCTGGTGCCTGCGCAGGAGTGTCATCCGCGTAACGGATTGCCGAACTTCTTTGCGAAGGCGAACACGGCGGGTGCGGAGATCAAGATCGGTTACCTTGGTGGTTCCATCACGGCGCAGAATGGCTGGAGGCCGAAGACGCTGGCGTATTTTCAGCAGACCTATCCCAAGGCGAAGTTCAGCGAGATCAATGCGGCCATCGGCGGCACGGGCTCGGACCTGGGCGTGTTTCGTTTGAAGCAGGATGTGCTGGATCACAAGCCGGACCTAATGTTCGTGGAGTTCGCGGTGAATGATGGCGGGGCTTCCCCGGAGCAGATCTTCCGCTGCATGGAAGGCATCGTGCGTCAGACGTGGAAGGCGCTGCCGGAGTGTGACATCTGCTTTGTGTACACTGTGACGGAAGCGCTCGCGCCCGCAATGCTGGAAGGGAAGTTCCAGCGCTCGGCGAGTGCGATGGAGAAGATCGCCGATCACTACGGCATCCCGACGATACACATGGCCATGGAAGTCGCCAAACTCGCGAAGGAAGGCAAGCTGGTGTGGAAATCGAAACTGCCAAAGACGGATGAAGAGAAGAAAGCGCTCGAAGGAAAATTCGTCTTCGCGCCGGACAGCGTGCATCCGCATGTGGAAACGGGACACGAGTTATACCTTGCTGCCATTGTACGTTCGCAGGAGCCGATCAAGGCGTCTTCGAAAACGACGGGCGCGCATGTGCTGGGCGCACCGTTCATCGCCACGAACTACGAGCAGGCCAAGCTGCTGCCGATCACGGATGCGACACTCTCGAAGGGCTTCACGTTGCTCGATCCGAAGACTGATGACTTTGGCAAACGCTGGGCGAACCGCATGACCACGCTGCACAAAGGCTCGCAGCCGGGTGAGACGATCACGTTCAAATTCAAGGGCACGCGCTGCTCCATCTATGACATCATCGGCCCGGACTGCGGGCAGGTCAGTATCACGCTCGACGATCAGCCCGCCAAGATCCTACCGCGCTTTGATGCCTACTGCACCTACCACCGCCTCAGCGCGCTCGTGGTCGGCACCGACCTTGAAGACAAGGTGCATACCGTGAAGATCAAGATCGATGCGAAGCAGCCAGACAAGGCGACGATCCTCGCGATGAACGGCAACAAGATCGACAAGCCTGAGCGCTTTAATGGAACTGTGTTTTATCCGGGTGCTATTCTGCTGGTTGGTGACCTGGTTCCCTAGGGGCGAGGTTCCGAACAGCCGTGCTGCGTGCATTGCTTGTCACAAAGTGGATAGGCTGCGTGCAACAGGCGCCCTTCGCTGGACTCACAAGCACTCTCGCTTCCGCGATTCCGCTCAGGATTCGTTCAGTTTGGCTCCTCATCTTCCAATTACTTTATTGTTAAGGTTTGTTATATATCTTTATTTCTTGAATATGCCCTAAGCACTGATTGAATCTTGATTCATTAGCGTAGGATTGCATTTCGCATATATTTATGGAAATTATAGTATGTTTGTTTTCCCATGAGCCACGAACCTGCCCGCGGAGAGCAGCTCTTAACTGAAGCGCTCAAACGTGCGAACCACATTGAGCGCCATGTCTTTCTCACTGCAGCTTGTGGGCATGATACGGTATTGTGGAATGAGGTCTGGGACCATCTGCGCAATCACCCTGGCAACGACCGCCAGGAGGGCCACACCCGGGGGATCCGTGTGCCTAAATCGCCGGGCCATGGCCCCCTGGAAGAGAAGCCAGGGGACATGATCGGCCCCTACCGGCTGCTGCAAATCATTGAGGACAGCCCCATCAGCTCGATGTGGATGGCCGAGCGAAACCAGCGTGTTGCGGAGTTCGTTTCCATCAAGATCATCACCGCAGCTGCTAACGACTTTTTGATTCGCTATGAAGCCCAGAAGCATGCACTGGCGCTGCTGGATCACCCCGATATCGCCAGACCGCACGCTTGTGGCATGACCCCAAGTGGCAGGCCCTTTCTTGTCACGGAGCTGCTGCACGGGTCGTCCATCACCCAGTTTTGCGACGATCAAAAGCTCTCGCTGCTGACGCGCGTTCGATTGTTTATTCAGGTTTGTGAGGCCATCCATCACGCCCACCAGAAGGGCGTGGTGCATGGAGATCTGCAACCTTCCAACCTGCTCGTCCGATGGGGCGATCAAGGGCAACCGATGCTGAAGGTGACAGACTTTGGCATCGCCCAGGCCATGAACCACTCCCTGGTAACAACCACCGGGCAACTGCGGGCACCTACCGCCTACCTGTCTCCCGAGCAGGTGGCCGCCAAAGAGATCGAAGCCCGCACCGACATCTATGCTCTGGGCATGCTGCTCTATGAATTGATCACAGGACGGCTCCCGATCCCCACCCCCAGAGACGCGGCTGAGCATCTGAATGAAGTGAACAAGGTCGTGTGTGAGACACTCGTGGAAAAACCTTCTTCCCTGCTTCGATCACTGCCCAAGGCACAGATCACCGGCCTCGCCCTGAACCGCAAGCTGGAGACCGCCACCTACCCCCTCCTTATGGAGAAGCATTTCGACTGGGTGGTGATGCGCGCCTTGGAAAAAAGGCCCGAAAGCCGGTATCAGACTGTGGATGCATTAGCGAATGACTTTATGAGTTACCTGAAGGAGGCGATTGCCCAAGAGGAAAAGCCGGTGGTCCAAGGCACCGTACTGGGCGGTTTCATCAGCGAGCACCGAGGATTGTTCGCTCTCGCGGCCATGCTGGTGCTTCTGGTGGCAGGCGGCATGGCGGTCATGGGCTGGCTGCTGGTGAAGGAGAAGCAGGAAGAGGCACGCGTGGTGACCGTCAAAAAACGGGCCGAGTCCTATTCCACGACCTCCAGCTTTCTGCAGGAGATGTTTACCTTTCTGACGCCGGATACCGTGAAGGGAAAAGATACCACTCTGGTGAAAAGCATGCTGGACGCGGCCGTCGAGCACCTGGAAGCCCTAGCAGGCAACCCCGAGTCAGGAGCGCGTGCGCAGGAGACCATCGGGCTGACCTATCTGGCGCTATCACAACCGCTGGATGCGCAGAAGCACCTGCAAGGCGCTCTGGAGAAGCGCAAGCTCGCCCTGGGTGGCGGGCATCGGGACACCCTGCGCTCCATGCGGCAACTGGCGACCGCCATGCAAGCCGAAGGCCGCTTTGTAGATGCGGAGACACTCCTGCGCAAAACCCTGACCGCCCAGCAAACGACCTTGGGCCCGGACCACCCCGACACCTTGGTGACGATCACCGTGCTGGCGGCAGTTTGTAACGAGCAGGATAAGCACCTGGAGGCAGAGACCTTGCTTCTCAATCTCTACCAAGTGCAGAAACGTGTGCTAGGTCCGGACCATCTCGATACCTTGGCGACCCTCGGCAATCTGGCGAATTCATACACGATGCAAGGCAAGCATGCGGACGCCATGAAGCAACATGGCGAGCAGTTGGACGGGATGCGCCGCGTGCTGGGAGCCAACGATCCACGCACCCTCATCACGATGAACGTCGCTGCCGAGGCCTGTGAAAAGGCCGGCATGCCCTCGGAAGCTGAGAAATTGTATTTTGGTGCGTTGGAGGTAATGAAAAAGTCGCTCGGTGCTGAGCACCCTGACACACTGGTGCAAGCGGATCAGGCGGCGATGATGCTGGGAAGACACGGGCGGCATACGGAAGCGCTGAGGCTGCACCACGACTCTTTGGAGGCCAAACGTCGCATGTTCGGCCCCAAAGATCCGCAAACACTGCTCTCGATGAAGAATCTGGCTACCGTATATGAGGCGCAGGGCAGGCAAGCCGAATCCGAAGCTTTCCAAGAGCAGGTGTTGGAAACCTTAAAAACTGCCTTCCCCCCGGAGCATCCTGAGATCCTCGCACAGATGGACACACTCGCCCAAGTGTACGACGCCCACCGCCGCTACGCTGACTCCACGAAACTCCGTCAGGAATCTCTGGCAGTGAGACAGCGGGTGCTGGGCGCCAATCATGTCCAAACTCTGCGCTCAATGCAGAGGCTGGCCGCCTCGCTCGATGCAGATGGCAAGCATGATCAAGCCATCTCGTTGCAGCACGAAACTCTTGAAACCATGAAGACGGCCTACGGGCCGGGAGACCCCGATGTGCTCGCGCAAATGCATGCGATGGCAGCCATGCATGACCGACATGGTGACCATGCGCAGGCGGAAAAGATTTACCTCGATCTGCTGCAGATTCAGAAGCGTGTTCTCGGTGTCGACCATACCGAGACACTCACCACCATGTCCGACCTGGCCGAGACGCACCGACATGCAGGCAGACTTGAAGAGGCAGAGTCGTTGTATCAGCAGGTGCTGGAACTGGAGCGCAAGCGCACTCCTGCGAGCACCGCTGCGTTGGCAGCCGCGTCCGCCGACCTCGGGAGCTTGTGGCTTCAGACCGGACAAGCAGCAAAGGCAGAGTCACTGCTGCGCGAATGCCTGGAGCAGTGCATCAAGCAGCAGCCCGAGCACTGGCTGCGCTTCAATGCCGAGAGCTTGCTGGGCGGAGCTCTTTTGCATCAGAAAAAATACCCCGAGGCAGGTACGCTGCTGCAATCCGGCTACGAGGGGCTGAACGCACGTGTCCAGATGCTCGCGGAACAAGATCGCTTTCGTCTGCGCGAGGCCATCGAACGTCTGGCTCAGTTCAACGATGCCACCGGGAACGCAGAACAGGCAGCTCAGTGGCGGCAGAAACTCGCTGAGTTTGATCAGCCACGCGTTGTCTCAGCAGCTCAGAAACTCAGCATGAGCACGCCCTAGGCATCGAAGCCTCACTCCTCTATCGCTTCTCGGCGGCACAGCCGGTCACCCCAGAAGGTGGCGACGAGCAGACTGCTGAGCGCTAGCAGTCCCAGGCCATTGAGCACGTGGAAATTGGTGACCCAGAAGCTCTTGCCAGTCAGGATCACGAAAATACCCAGCGTCACCTGCACCGTGGGCATGAAGAGCAGCAGTGTGGCAACAAGACGCATCTGTGGGAGCGTGATGAGCCAGCGCCGGGCACGCACCGCGACGAAGATGATCAGCAAGGCGACGGTGAAGCCCCAGTATTTGTGGGCAAACAGCAGAAACACATCCGGTGGCTGAAACGGCGGCAGCCACTGGCCTTTGGTGGTGAGAATATCGCTCGCAGCGAGATGTGTGCGCTGGGTGTGGCGCAGGCTGGCCCCCAGAACGAGCTGGCCAAAAACGCACAGAAACAAGGCCAGCGACCAGAAGCGCGCCCGTGCGGCTTCTTTCAGGGTGAGCACGAGACGGCCTTCTGTCCAGGTGCGGGAGGAGGCGAAGGCAATGAAGACTAGCAGGCAGTAGAACAACTGGCCAAGCGTCCCATGGGTGACGCCCAGAGGGTCCGACATTTTCAAGACCCGCAAACCACCGAGCGAAGCCTGGAGCACGACCAATAACAACGCAAGCGTGGTCAGGCCGCGCAGCAAGGGCCAGCGCTGGCTGTACCATTTCAAAACGAGCCAGCCAAAGCCGAGAATTCCGATGAATACCGCAGTGGCAACCGATCCCATGAAGATCAGTACCAGAAAGCCGAAGGAGCAGAGAATGATGCCAACCCCCTCAATGGAGCCGGGTTTATACTTGGCAAATTGCCAGAAATACATACCGAGCACGAGAAACCCGATGGTGGTGGCGATCCAGCGGTGCCCATGCTCAAGCAGCAATGCGGGCACTTTATACCAGCCTTCTGGATTGAGCTTGCCGTAGCAGAGCGGCCAGTCAGGCACGGCAAGGCCAACATCTTCTGTGGTGACCGCAGCGCCCCACCAGATCAGCACCACACCCACGGCGAGCGTGAGCAAGGAATAGAGGTGAAAAGCACGGGATGGCATGGGCGTCAGATCAGGAACGTGTGGCAAAAGCAAAAGGGCAAAATAATGAGGTCATTATTTTGCCCTTCGGTTCTGCCATCCAGAAGGATGGAAATTAGTGAGCGGTAGGCTTCGGCGCAGCGGCTTCGGCTTCCTTGTTTTTCTTGCTGGCGGCGTCGGACTGTTCCTTGGCCCAGGAGTCATATTCAGCGGCAGGAACCACTTCCAGAATGGCTTTCATCTGAGCGTGGCCCGGGCCGCAAAGCTGACCGCAGATGATGTCCCAGCTACCTTCTTTGATTGGCTTGAACCACATGTGGCTCTTGACGCCAGGGGTCGCATCCTGTGCCGCACGCATAGGCACGAGCGCCAAGTTATGAATCACGTCCTTGCTGGCCACGTCCACGATGACCGGGCGGCCTACAGGAAGTTTCATCGTACCGGGATTGACGAAGTCGTCCTTGCCATTGGGATCGTGCAGATCCTTGCCGGTGGTGTTGGTGGCGCCATCCACATTGCGCAAATCCCAGGTGCTCAGCATCATGTCGGTGCCAGGGTATTGGAAATTCCAGAGGAACTTCTCGCCCAAGGCACGCATGCGGATGGTGTCGGGGGAGGTGGGATACTCGTCAGCCTGGTGGGACCAGAGCGGGAAGGCGAAGCCGAGCAGGAGAATGGCTTCGACAATGACCACACCGATTTCGATGTGTGTGGTCGCATGGCCGCGGAAGCCATGGTAGTCGGCACGGGCAGTCTTTTGATTGCGGAAACGATAGAAGGCGATGGCAAGGTAAATGGACCAGCCCACGCCGAG
Organism: Verrucomicrobiaceae bacterium; assembly: GCA_027490195.1. Lineage (GTDB taxonomy): Bacteria > Verrucomicrobiota > Verrucomicrobiia > Verrucomicrobiales > Verrucomicrobiaceae > Prosthecobacter. Next base: position 28,481 of record JAIXYN010000011.1, read on the forward strand.
CACGACCATGACCCAGTGGACAAAGCCCAGCATGTGGTCAACAAGGCCGCCGTGTTCGGAGGCGTTAACGGTCTGGCCCATCCAGACATTGATAGAATCGAGTTTAAGGGTCATAAGCTTGAAGAGGGGTTCAGGCAGTGGTGAGGTGCTCATGCGCACGCTGACGACGCACAAAAGAATAAACAAAGCAGGCGGCGCAGATAAACATGAAGGCGAGCATGCCTAGCATGAAGAGAATGGCGAAGCCCTGAGCCTGTCCGACAAGGCTGCCTTTGTCGGCCATGCAGGTGGCGCAAGCAAGAACGGAGGATGGAAGCGCGGGAATCATGATTCAGACAATGATGGTGCGCATTTTTTTGATCACGTACCAAACACCGTAGGCCATCAGCGCCAAGCAGAGCAGACCCGCGTAGTTTTTAAGCGGGGCGGCACCGGCGGCGGCAGCGTCTTCAGGCATGAAATGCATCCACAGCCAGAAACCGGCATCGCACAGAATGGCGAAGACGAGAAAGACGATGTGGAAATGCTTGAGCGACATGGCGGATGTGCGGAGGACTATTGCTGCTCGACGGGTGCGTACATTCCTTTGAATACGAGCGGGTCTTCGTGCGAAAAGATGAAGAGCGCGAAAAGAACAACTACCAACACCACCGTGAAGAGCAGGATCTTGTAGATCAAACTGCGCTCATGGTTGAGATGCATGAAGATCAGCGCCACGAGCGTGGCTTTGATCGTCGCCAGAATCATGCCGACGAGGATGTTCAGGCTATGGGTAGGAAGCTCGACGTACGAGAGCCACACGGTAGCTCCGCTGGCGAGGATCAGGATGCCCCCGATGATGAGGTACCATTTGATCGATTTCTGGATTGCTTCGATGTTGTCAGCCATGGCAGTGAAAAAGGTGGTGGATTACAGGAGGTACAACAGCGGGAAGAGGAAGATCCAGACGAGATCGACGAAATGCCAGAAGAGACCGCCGACTTCGACACGATTGGCGAGATGCTCAGGATCTTGACGCAGGCGCTTGCCGTCGAATGCAAGGAAGTAGAGCAGCACCAAGGCACCGGCGACGACGTGCAAACCGTGCAGGCCAGTGAGCGTGAAGTAGATGGCGTAGTAGGTGTTCAGTTTTGGAGTAAAGTTGGAGAAGAAGGTGAAGTCCTTCTTGTCCAGCACCACCGTGGGGTGATGTGCGTGGGCTTCGCCATGGCCACCAGCAGGAGCATGGGCCTCAGCACCATGAGCATTGCCATGGGCCGCGCCTTCAGCAGGAGGCTCGGCTGAATTCAGTTTGAAGAAGAGGGACTCTTTCTGCAACGTTGCCGAACGTGTCTTGTCACGTGTCGGATAGTCCTTCTCGAATTTGGTGATGTGATGGTCACGGTTCGCGACGAAGGCCTTCTGCCAGGCTTCACCCAGGTAGCGGTGATCAAAGGCAAGGGATTTCTCGGACTGCACCACGCCGCGTGCATCGACGCCATCAACTTCAATCGTCATCTTGTCATCGGTCAGTTTACCGGTGGCGGTGGTTCCGTCACGAAAAGTGATGGTGGTGTCGGTGTAAGCAAAAATTTCGGATGGCTTCACCGCGAACTTGATCGGGGCAGTGGCGATGAGCTTGATGGAGGCAGTGCCCTTGTTTGCTGCGGCCGCTTTTTTGACCGCTTCCGCACTGAGCGCCTTGAACGAAGCTTCATCCAAAGTGATTTCCTGACCGCCTTCGGTTTTGAACTTCGGTGCAGTGCCTTCAATGAACGGGAGGACGTAGCCAATTGGATCGGCGGTCACGGCACTGGTTTTTAGCGGAACGGAGAGATTGAACTCGGTAGCACCTTCAAACTTCACCTGATAGCCATGAGGAAGGTGGCCGGTAAGCATCGTACCGTCCGTCAGTTTCACGGCGTAGTGGGCAAACTTGGCCCGATACTCGAGTGATTTGTTGTACATGAACAAACCCGCGCAGATCACGGTGATGGCCATGTTGATGCGGTACCAGCCAAACTTGCGCAGCTTCAGCATGGCCCAAGCCATGACGACCGTCACGGAGGAGGCAATGAGCACGACGGTGTTGATAAAACCGAGCGTCACGTCCAGATCATGCACCGGCCACGGATAGTCGGCACCAACGCGGAGGAAGATGTAAGCGGAGAACAAGCCGCCGAAGAGCATAACTTCCGAGGCGAGGAAGAGCCAGATGCCAATCTTAGCGTTGTATAGGCCGGTGTCTGGACGGGCGTGAACTGTGTAAGGGATGTCCATTGAAGTAGTCGCGGTGCGCGGTTGGGAGTTCGCGGATTAGTGATGGGCCTGTGCTTTTTCAGCGAGGGCTTTGAGGTCGGGCTTGCCGGGTTCGGACTCCCACTGCGGATAGAAGTCAGTGGTGTGACCTGGAACGCTGTACTCGTAGGGGCCACGATGGGCGACCGGGTCAAAGAGGAAGTTGCCGTGCGGAGGAGGCGTTGGTGTGGCCCATTCCATGGTGGTGGCGTCCCATGGATTGTCATTGGTGATCTTTTTGCCGCCTTTGATGCTGAACCAGAAGTTGATGATGAAAGGCACCTGACCGAGCGCGAGGATGAAGGCACCGATGGACATCACGATGTTGAGGGACAGCATGTTGTCAGGGATGTTGAAGCCGAAGAAGGCACCGATCTTGTGTGTCAGGGTGGTGCTCCAGTGAGACATGCCGCTGGTGTTTTCGAAGTATTTGCCGCCGTCATACCAGCGGCGATGGAAGCCGGCCATGCCCTGAATGAACATAGGGGCGAACACGAGATTCATGCCGATGAGCGACGGCCAGAAATGCAGCTTGCCGAGCTTGTCGCTCATAAAGCGACCGGTAAATTTCGGGAACCAGTGATAAACGCCGGCAAAGAGGGCAAAGATCGTACCAGGAGCGACGACGTAATGGAAGTGGCCGATCACGTAGTAGGTATCGTGCATGGCGAGGTCGATGAACGAGAAGGCCAGAGGCAAACCCGTGAGACCACCGATGCCGAACATGGGCAAGAAGGCAGAAGCGAAAAGCATCTGCGTGTTGAAGCGAATGGAACCGCCCCAGAGAGACACCATCAAGCAGGTCAGCAGCACTACCGATGGCACCGAGATAAGAACGGTAGTGATCTGGAAGTAGGTGGACATCATGGTGCCCATGCCGGTGAGGTACATGTGGTGAGCCCAGACAAGGAAGCTGAGGAAACCGAGGGTGAGCACGGAATACACCATCGACTTGTACCCCCAGAGAGGGCGACGAGCATTGCAGGGAATGATGTCCGTCAGGATGGCGAAAGCAGGAAGAATGAGGACGTACACCTCAGGATGTGCGAGGAACCAGAACAGATGCTGGTAGAGCAGCGGGCTGCCACCACCGGAAATGTCGAGGTGTTTGCCGCCTTCCATCAGACCTGAAGGTAGGTAGAACGAGGAACCGAACACGCGGTCGGAAAGCTGAAGGATGGCCGCCACTTCGAGAGGAGGGAAGGCGAGCAGCAGCAAGAAGGCGGTCACGAACATCGCCCAGCAGAAGAAGGGCATCTTCATCCACGCCATGCCTTTGGTGCGCAGATTGATGATGGTGGCGATGAAATTGACGGAACCGAGGAGGGATGCGGAGATGTTGAACACCATCGCCATCAGCCACCACATGTGGCCGTGGCTCCAGATGCTTGTCACGCCGATGTTGGTCGTGGAGGCGAGCGGTGAGTACATCGTCCAGCCGGTCTGCACCGGGCCGGTGCCGACGAAGAAGCTGTACATCATGAGCACGCAGCTGATGAAGAAGAACCAGTAGCTCATCATGTTCAGGCGGGGGAACGCCATGTCGATGGTGCCGATCTGGAGCGGCATAACGAAGTTGCCGAATGCGGCGAAGCCCAGTGGCACGATGCCGAAGAACACCATGATCGTGCCGTGCATGGCACCAAGCATGTTGTACAATTCACCATTCAGCGAACCGTCTGCGTTCAGCCAGCGGCCAAACATCTGCTCAAAGAGGTCGCCGATGAGGGGCAGGTGACGAATCACCTCGACCGCCGGCACCGGGACACCCGGATAGGCGATGCTCCAGCGCATGAGCAGCATGAGGAAGAAGCCAAACAGAAGAAAGAGCAGGCCGGTGAGACCATACTGCAGACCGATGGTTTTGTGATCCGTGGAGAAGATGTACTTCCAGACGAAGCTCTGTTCATGATGCCCGTGTGCATGGTCGTCATGCGAATGATCGTGGGCGTGATCGTGAGTGGTGGCGGCGGCGCTCATAGGCTGGGGGTCAAAAGGGGTCAGAGGGTGTGGGCGTTCGCGAAGTCGAACTCGAAATCAGCGGTGGCCTTGCCGCCACGTACGGTGACGGTGTTGGTGATGCTTTGCGAAAATTGCGGATGCCAGGCTTCTACGATGTATTCACCATCGGCCAGTGCACGAGTGATGGAGAAACGGCCATCCACACCGGTCACAGCACTGTGCGCACCTTCATGCACAAACACCCACGCATTCATCCAACGGTGTACGTCACATTCGAGGCGGTAGATGCCAGGAGTGTTGAAGGTCTTCACGTTTTCGTCGCCGCGTGAAGGCTGACCGATGTTGTCGATGTTGGCACTTTTACCCTTCGCTTCGTAACGTGCGATGCGGATGTTGTGGAAGGTCAGGTCGCTGTTGTGAAAACGGACTTCCTGACCGGCCTGGATAGACACGGTGTGCGGCAGGAACTCGCAGTTCGTCTGATCCACTTTAGGAACTGCGGAGAGATTGCTGGCGCGCTGGCTGCCACGCACGGTGATCACGGCGTCAGCGAGGGAACCGTCAGCAGCCACTTTCCAGGTGGAATCAACGATTTCTCCATGACCGGTGCAAAACGGATTGCCACCGACATCGACGATTTTGCGGAGTGCGGCGGAATCGGCACCTTTGAGGATCACTTTGCCAGTGATGCTAGGTGTTTCGGCGATCTCTATGGCGGGTGCGAGTTTCACCTCTGCAGCAGCCTCAGGCATCTTGCCGCAGCTCACGTTCGCGATCAGCATGACGGCTCCAAAGGCAGCCCAAGGTGCCTGGCGGGAGACGGTTTGCTTCACACGGGTCATTGCAGTTTGAAATTACTTGGCGGCAGGTGCAGCGGCAGCAGTAGCGCCAGGGCCAGCGGGGATGTCACCGGGGACATTCTTTTCAGCAAAAGGCTCCAACTCGGCGGCGGTCCACTGAGAGGCGCGTTTTTCTTCATCTCGCACCTTCTGCACCATTTCTTTGGTGACCATGGTGGCCTCATTGCCCCAGGAGTTACGGACATAGGTCAGCACGTTGGCCAGATCTTGGGATGACATGGCCGCACCAAAGGGCTGCATGCCGCCGGGGGTGTTGTAACCTTGGCCATTCACCGTGACAGGGCCAACGAGACCATGCTGAACGATGCGGATCAGACGTTCGGTACCGCCCACGACATACTCAGACTTGGCGAGAGGTGGGAACTGACCGGGAAGACCACCGCCATTGCCCTGATGACAGCCACCGCAAACGGCATAACCACTGGCACCTTTTTTCATGGCTAATGCAAAGGGGTCCAAACCGCCGCCGTTAATATCCTTACCTGGACGTGGGTCTCCGCCACCAGCGGCAGCAAAGGGATTGCTGACATTGAAGCTCCAACCGCCGGTCATGGGGCCAAGCTGTCCACCGGCGATGATGGCAACGAGCATGAGCAAGAACATCGCCCAAAGAGGTGCGGGCTGGCTTTCGGGAGCGAGATCTTCCTTCTCGCGCTTCACGGCGGAGTGAAGGCGATCAAGATCGGTGCTGTCTGGATGGGCGGGTGCGCTCATGGGGGCGTGCGGGTCGCGAGAGGGGGCTACTTTTTGGCAGGAGAGGCAGCGACGGCTGCGCTCTGTCCGGGGACGGGATAATCCTTTTTGAGGGAGAGAAGGTATTCGACAAGGCGCTCAGCTTCTTCCGTCGGAACGACTTCATAACCAGCAGGCGGCGCAAACTTCTTCGGCAGCTTCACGGCATGTTCGGAAACGGGCCCTTGAATTTTCTGCACGGTGAAGAGGCCTGTGTAAGCTGGCATCGTGCTCCAGTCATGGACGGAACGCGGTGAGTAGAGATGCTGATAAAGCGCCGCTGCAGAGGGAGCACGCCAGCCGAAGTTGGCGAGGTCGGGGCCGACACGCTGAATGCCGAGCAGGGCGTATTTCTCGCCGAGGTAGTCACCCAGCACATTGGGACGAGCTGGAGCGGTTGGGCGGGCTTCCTGATCCTGACCCCAGCCTTTATACCAGCCGTCAAGGCCGAGCTGAACCGGACGAATCATCTGCGTGTGGCACTGATTGCAGCCCTCGCGGATGTAAACGAGCTGGCCCTGACCATTGACGGGGGCAGGCGGGAAGAATCCTTCAACGCCGTCCTTGTCCTTGTCATAAGCGACAGGGGTGAGTTGCTCGTACTGCATCGCCGGAAGGACGATGAGACACAGCCAAGGCAGCCCGAAAGAGGCGGCGAGGCCGAGAATGAATGTGCGGAAGTTCGTCATGCGTGGGCTTCGTGGGGAAGAGCTTGATCGTCGTGGTGGTGTTCAAGCAAGGTCGGTGCCGAACTGCGGCGTCCCAGACCTGCGACCATGAGCAAGAGATGAAGAAGGAACATGAAGTTGGAGAAGCTGATGAGAGCCCAGGCCACCGCACGGGAGACCACGTAGGGACGGGAATTGACGACGTGATTCATGAAGGTCTGATCCCAATGGGCGGGATCATTCAAGTCGACACCCTGCTGCCAGCCAGCCACGAGGCTCATAATGACGATGGTGCCGACGCCATAGACAGAAAACCAGAAGTGGTTTCTGATCAGGCGGACGCTGAGCCATTCACAGCCGGAGAGACGCGGCACGATGTAGTAGATGGCACCAAACACGCACATGCTGAAGAAACCGTACACGCTGACCACCTGGAATGCGTACCAAGACTGGGTAAACTGCAGGTTGGCTCCGGTCCAGAACGCGGAATTCAGAGCGAGAACCAAGCCCGAGACGGGGTAGAACAATGCTCCGAAGAAGATGAAGCGAAGAGTGGGGCTTGCGGCCACGGAGCTGTGCTTACCGAGAGTGGTAAGGTGATGATTGAGACCGACAAAACCTACTGGAATAAGAAGCAGCACGCCAGCGCAGGCGCCTACGGACGACATCCAAGCTGGCAGCGGGCCGCCCATGTATTTCTGCATTCCAGTCCAGCCGCCAAGGATGGCGAGGGACCAGAAACCGGCGGACGCCAACTGTGCCGAGGCAATGGGTTGTCCGGTAACCTTCGGGATGAAGTAATAAGCTGCACCGACACCGACCGGAACGAAGAACAGAAGAATCACTGCGTGAATATACCATGCGTCAATGCCGGCACCTATGGCACCCAAGCTAGGCAGGCAATGCAGAGCGACATTGGCGGTGATGAAGATCCAAGGGAACCAGAAGCAGGCACCGAGGATGTACCAAGTGCTGACCATGAAACCTTCCGGACGGAAAGCACGGCCAAACATACGGGCGATGGGCCATGCGTAGCATAGAAAGCAGGCGAGCAGCACAGGCCAAGCAAACTTGGGCATCTCCAGCCACTCGATGGAAGTGCTCTTGCCCATGAGAATGGCGATGATGCCAAAGGTGATGGTGACATTCCAAAACACGCCAGCGGTGATGAGGAGGCTCTTCCCACTCTTCAACTCCTGACCAGAGCGGCGGGCCATGATCCAGAGCATCACACCCAGTGCAGCCTGAACACCCCAGCCATAGACAAGGGCGTTGATGTGGGCGGGCTGCAAACGACCGTACGTGATATACTGGCAGTCTCCCAGGAACTCAGGCTCCACAAGCTTGATCGCGGCGAGAACGCCGAGAAGCGTGGAAAGCATGAGCCAGAAGGCTCCATTGGTGAATAGGAAGAGCACAGGGCCTTTCACCGACTTGTCGATCGCCGCGCGGCGAAGGTTGTCGGCCTGAAGGTCAGTGTCAGGGGTGGCGGGAGTGGTCTGCATGACTTACTTGGGCGAAGCGGGTGCGGCAGGGGCTGATGCGGGAGCTGCAGGGGCAGCAGGAGCTGGTGCTGCGGCAGCGGCCTGTTTGAGCTGAGTCGGTGAACCGGGGACAACCTGCGTGCTAACGCCGGTCTTCTTGGCGGCAAGGGCCGCGACAGTTTTTTCAAAAACCACTGTTTTCTTGGCTTCGTCGTTCAGGCCAAGTTTGGCGATGTTTTCAGCCTGAGCCTTGAGGATCTCAGCGGTGTTGTCGCGACGTTCCTGCTCGCGCGGGTCAAAGCCCTGCTTCGAATCAGTGATCGATTGGATGAAGATGAAGAGCACGGCGAAGCCTGCGAAGGCTCCGAGCACCCACGTGAAGGTGGCTCCGGCTTTTTTGGATGGATCGGGCTGCGACATGGAAAAACGGGGAATCAGTTGATGACGTTCACGGACTCAAGGAGGCGAGGGTCACGCCATGGATACAGACTGTATTTGGCTAGGCCACGGAGGTAGAGGAAGCCCATGGTGCCAAAAACGGCGCACAATGCGGCGATGTCCTGAACCCAAGCACCCGGAACCAAGACGCCTTGGCCAAGGGACGGGCCACGCTCAGGGATGACATTCCAATAGATGTCCACGAGGTGCATGAAGAGGATCCAGAGACAGCCGAGGCTGATGACCACTGGGTTCTTTTTGCGCTTTTGCGAGAGCAGGAAAAGGAAGGGAACAATGAAATGCCCGAGGAGAATGAAGATGGAAACAGCCTGCCAGCCTTCCGTATTACGGATGAGGTAGAAGCGGGTTTCTTCCGTGATGTTGGCGTACCAGATCAGGAAATACTGGCTGAAGGAAATGTAGGCCCAGAAGACCGTGAAGGCGAAGAGCAGCTTGCCCATGAGATGGTAGTGCTCATCCGTGACCACCTTCTGCATGTAGCCCAAGCTGCGAAGCCAGGTAACAACCAGAATCGACACCGCCATGGAGGCCCAGGCGCAGCCGGCAAAGATGTAAACACCCCACATGGTGGAGAACCAGTTGTAATCCAGACCCACGAGCCAGTCGAAAGCCGCGAAAGTGACGGTCAGGGCGAAAGGCAGCAGAACAATGCAGGAGAACTGACGGGACCAAATGGTGTGTTTGATGTCGCCATCCTGCTCCTGCTGGAGCGATTTACCACGCAGCGTGCGTGCAATGAACCAAAGGACGAGGAAATAAAGCGCAAAGCGGGTGTACCAGGAGAACCAGGTGCTCAGGTTCATGTAGCCAAACTTTGTGACCAACACATGCAGATGAGGATTGGGTGGAAGATGAACCTTCTCACCGCCATTCACTGCCACTTCGCCGCCGTGCACGACCATGTGATGCAAGGCTTCCTTGACGGAAATGTTGTCCGCCTTGGCAATTTGCTCTGCGTTACGGTGATGAGTCATCCACTCGTAGAGGGGCTTGTTCACCGCAGTGAGGAGTAGTGGAGAGGCGAGAATAGCCAGAGGGATGACCATGTTGGCCAAGTTTTCCCAGATGCGGCGCACGGCCACACCCCAGCTGGAGTTGGAGGCGCTATGGAGCAGGATCCAGAAGCAGCCGCCAACCACAAAGGTAAAGCAGAAGAAGACGGCGAACAGCCAGGAGTAGGCAAAGGTGTCCGTGCTGGTGAAGAAGAAGATGGCCGAAGCTACGATACCGAGCGCGCCTAGGAGGCCGAGCGTGCCAATGAGCTTGCCGCCCTTGGCTGGTTCGAATTTTTCTCCGCCCTGGGGCAGATCGTTAAATGTGACGTGGTGACTCATGCCGGGATTCGCGTGATCGTGCCGTTACTGGAGGGGAAGGGTGACGCCAGACTCTTTAGCGGCGATTTGCAGAGAGCGGATGTAGGCCACAATGGCCCAGCGGTCGCGCAGGGTGATATTGCCGCCGTAGCTGCCCATCAGGCCTTTGCCGTTGGTGATGACATCAAAGATGGCACCATCCGCACGATAGGCGGCCGCATTGGCAGGATCCAGATGGCCGGGCTGCTGAAAGTTGAAGGCGGTCAGGATGCCGTATTTGGAGGTCACTCCCTTGCCGTTGCCGGAAGTACCGTGGCAGATGGCGCAGTTGATGTTGTAGCGCTGCTCGCCGCGCTTGATGAACTCCGCATTGAAGACGGACGGATCGCTGGTGATTTCTTCTGGCAGACCGTCGCCGTAGAAGTCACCGACTTTGCCGGTGTCATAGTAACCCAGACCGCTGGTGAAAGCGACTCGGGCGGGCTTGGCCTTCGGACCGACTGCATCGACCGCAGGGACGGCGGGGATTTCGAAACCCATCGGCAGGGTGCCTTTGACTGGCAGGCGGGCTCCGCGGCCATCCGCAAAGAATTCGGTGCCGACCTGGTATTTCACCTTGGCCTGATGATCCATGTCCGGGATGATTTCGATCGGCGGCAGTTCAGATTTACTGCCACGGAAACCAAACGCGCTCACGACGATCGCGATGACGAAAAGATAGCTGAGAAAGAAGTACTTCATGGTGCGGGTAAGCGAGGCTTAGATTTCGTCCTCCACGAGTTCGATGTTCTTGCCGCCGACTTTTTCGAGAAGGCTCTTGGTGCCTTCCTGGGAGAATTTAGGATCGCGGGCTTCGATGCAGACAAAGAAACCATCGTCCGAGAACTTGCTGAAGTTCTTGGAAACGAACAAAGGATGATTCCAGCGTGGCAGGCCGATGAGGGCCAGCAGACCGAACAGGGTGGTGAAAGCGCTGAAGAGAATCGTCAGCTCAAACATCACGGGGAAAAACGCCGGAATGGTCCAGATGTCGGTGGGCTTGCCCTGCACAACGGTCGGATAGGTTTCGACGATCTTTTGCAGGAAACCGAGGCCGATGTGGCTCCAGAAATTGGTCTGCGTGATCGTTTCCAGAGTGAAAGCAATGGTGGTGCCGGTGATGCCACCGCAGAAGACGAACATGGGCAGCTTGGAGCGTGGGTTGCCCATCGCCTCATCCATACCATGGATAGGGAAGGGCGAATGCACGTCCCAGCGCTGGTAGCCGGCATCGCGTACATGCTCGGCGGCATGGTAGAGATCCTTCACGCTGTCAAATTCAGCGAGGTAGCCGTGGACTCGTTTGAGGGTGGTGCTCACAGTCAGGGTTCTTTTAAAATGTTAGGCGGCAACGGGTTTGGCGACGTGACGGTCGGGGTAGTCCATGAGGTCTTCCTCCTGGATGCCCTTCTCACCATGGTCGTCCTGATGCGGGTTCGACTGAGGGCAGACGCCTTTGACTTCACCGATGGCGATGACAGGCAGGAAGCGCAGGAACAGAAGGAACAGCATCATGAAGAAGCCGAAGGTGCCGAGGAAAGTGTACTTATCGACCCAGGTGGCCTCATAAACGCCCCAAGAGCCCGGTGTCATGTGACGCTCCAGCGTGGTGGCGATGATGACGTAACGCTCGAACCACATACCAGCGTTCACGAACATGCAGACGATCATGACGACCCACACATTGTGGCGGCACCAGCGGCTCCAGAAGAGCTGAGGAGCAAACACGTTGCAGCTGAACATCCAGTAGTAGGCCCAGGTGGAAGGACCGGTGAGACCACGCAGCGTGAAGGCGGCGGCTTCATACGGATTGGCGCTGTAGTAGGCCACGAAGAGCTCCATGCAGTAGGCGTAACCAACGATCGTGCCGGTGAGCAGGATAATCTTGGCCATGTTGTCCACGTGCTTGGCTGTGATGAGGTCATCCAGGCCGTAGATGCGGCGCACTGGAAGCATCAGGGTCAGCACCATCGCGAAACCACCGAAGATGGCACCTGCGACGAAGTAGGGCGGGAAGATCGTGGTGTGCCAGCCAGGAACGATGGAGGTGGCGAAGTCGAAGGACACGACTGAGTGCACGGAAAGCACCAGCGGTGTGGAGAGAGCGGCCAGAAGCATGTAGGCGGTCTCATAGTGGCTCCAATGGCGATTGCCACCGCGCCAGCCGAGGGCGAACAAACCGTAGAGGAACTTCTTCAAGCCCGGGCGGCAGCGGTCACGCAGCGTGGCAAGGTCGGGCACGAGACCCAGGAACCAGAACACGGCAGAAACGCTGAAGTAAGTCGAAACGGCGAACACGTCCCAGAGCAGGGGAGACTTGAAGTTCTGCCAGATGGCGTTGGCGTTCGGGATCGGCGCGAGGAACCACACCATCCACACACGACCGACGTGGAAGGCCGGGAACAAACCGGCGCACATCACGGCGAAGATCGTCATGGCTTCTGCAGCGCGGTTCACCGAAGTACGCCACTTCTGGCGGGTGAGGAACAAAATGGCGGAGATAAGCGTACCGGCGTGGCCGATACCGATCCAGAACACGAAGTTTGTGATGTCCCATGCCCAGGCGACTGGCTGCTTCTGGCCCCAGACACCGACACCAGTGGAGATCAGATAGGTGAAGCAGAAGACCATCAGTCCGGTCAGCAACACGGAAGGTACAAACAGGATCCACCACAAGGCGGGCTGTTTGTTTTCCACGATGCCGCAGATGCGGTTCGTGATCCAAGAATAGGAGCGGTTGTTCAACACCAGCGGCTCGCGGTCGAGGATACGCGGTGTGTTAGTTGCTGTAGCGGAGGCGTCCATGTGTCCGGTTTAGAATTGGTTGTTGCTCCACACGGCGATGTTTTCTGCGCCGGGCATGTCCTTGTTCGGATTGCGCAGACGGGCGAGGTAGCTCGTACGTGGGCGGGTGCCGATGTATTTGAGCACCTGGTAGTCGCGTGGAGATGCCTTGGATTTGACGACGGCGGATTTCGGATCGGCCAGATCGCCGAAGACAATTGCTTCCGCCGGGCAGGACTGCTGGCAGGCGGTTTTGATGGTGTCTGTCGGCACGCGGAAGTCCTTGGAGTCGCGCTGCACCTGCTTCTGCAGGATCTTGGCGGATTCGAGGCGCTGCACGCAGTAGGTGCATTTCTCGATAACACCGCGCATGCGGACAGTGACGTTCGGATTGCGTTGTAGGCGGATGCTTTCGTCCTCACGCTTCTCACCCAGCGGGCCGGCGTAAAGATTGCCGACTTTCATGCCGAGCACGGATGTTTCGATCAGCGGGTTGCGCTTGTTGTAGTCGAACCAGTTGAAGCGGCGGGCGGTGTAAGGGCAGTTGTTCGCGCAGTAGCGGGTGCCGATGCAGCGATTGTAAGCCATGGCGTTGAGACCATCTGGCGTATGAACAGTGGCGTTCACCGGGCAGACGGTTTCGCACGGGGCGGACTCGCACTGCTGACAGGCCAGCGGCTGGTGCACCATTTCGGCGTTCTCCAGCTGCTCAGGCGTCGCGTTGTCTTCGGCCCAGGTGCTTTCCTGTTCGACTTCGTTCTTGCCCCACTTCGGCACAGCGAAGTAGCGGTCCATACGGATCCACTGCATCACGCGGCCTTTGCGGACCTGGTCTTTGCCGACGACTGGAATGTTGTTTTCGCTCTGGCAGGCGACGATGCAAGCCGTGCAGCCAATGCACTTGCTGAGATCGATCGACATGCCCCACTGGTGCTGCTTCTCGTAGTCGAAGCCGTCAGGATTCGTCTCGGATTTGACACCGACCTGGCCTTTGTAGAGGGAAATGTTTTCCGGAATGTGGCTGTCCATGCCGGTCTTTTGCGCAAAGGCCACATCTTTGTTGAAGGTGTCGAGCGTGCCTTCACGGTACACTGCGCGGCCTTCCATCGTATTCTGAGACTGCGTGATGGCGAGTTCAGCGATGGTGGTGAGCACTTCGATCTTGGCACCGCTCAGGACGAAGGTGCCGGGCTGCTTGCGCAGCGCATAGGCGTTCACACCACGGTCACCACTGACCATACCAACACCGATCTGGCCGTAGCCGAGTGGCAGCGTGATGGAGTTGGACACATGCCCGGGGGCTTCGATGGCGGGGATTTCGATCGTATTATCTCCGACCGTAATTTTGACATGCTGGCCTTCTTTGAGACCCAGACGGCGGAAGGTGACGGAGCCAATCCAGGCTGCGTTTTCCCAAGTGAGTTTTGTTACCGGATCGGGCGCTTCCTGAAGCCAAGCGTTGTTGACGTAGCGACCATCATAGACGCTGGAGTCGGCCACGAGGACGACTTCGAGGGCATCGTCCGTCGGTGCGACGACAGGTGTGGCCTTGGCAAGGATGCCAGCAACGGCGGCGACATTCGGAGTCGTTGTAGCCTTGGCATAAGCGGAGCCTTTGAGGAAGCCGTCACGCAGGGTGAAATTCCATTTCTTTTCGTCGAGGCTGCCAGCCACGGTAGCGAAAGTGTCGCGCACGGCGGTGTAGGCGGCGTCTTCGGCTGGGGCAGTAGGTGCAGCACCGGCGGCGGGCGCAGCTGCTTCAGCTGGGCCAAGCTTTTTACGCCCAAGGAGAGTCAGCAGGACTTCCACATGGCTGGCACCGTCGTAGAGCGGTGCAATCATCGGCTGGACGATCGAGTAAGTGCCGTCAGCGGCAAGCACATCTCCCCAGACCTCAAGATAATGAGCCGCAGGAATGTGCAGGGCTGCCTGACGTGCTGTCACGTTTTTGTGCGTGCCGACGTGAATGAGATTCACCCCTTTGTCAGTCACGGCCTTGGCCAGTGCCGCAGCGTCAGGAGCATCGTAGTAGAGACTCGCAGGAGTGAGCGAAATGAGTGTTTTGACCTGGCCACCGCTGATTGCGGCTTGCAGATCGCTGAATGTGCCGAGCTCTGGAGAGGCAGGTGCTTGCAGGAGATCGATGGTCGAGCCGTAAGCGCCCAAGGCGTTGTTGATCGAAGCGACCAGTGCATGCACTTCAGCGCCGTAGCGGGAACCGGCGAGGACGACGGCCTTGCCTTTGTTGTCGATCAAATCACGCACTGCTGGTGCGATCCACTCTTTGAGGCTGGCTGGAGCGGTGTCGGCCAGCGCCTTAGCGGAGGCGTCTCCCAGTTGGGCAGCGATCACAGCTGCGGCCACCGGGATGAGACTTGCCGCGAGCGGCTTACGATGATCGGCCATGCCGCCGGTCAGCGTGTAACGATTTTCAAGGACGTAGAGGCGGTTCATGTCCGCCGCTTTCGCGTCCTTCGCACGATGCTTGGTGAACGCGGAAATAGGCTCGCCCGCCACAGGGTCCACCCCGAGGAAGTCGCAGTCCAAGGAGAGAATGCGCATCGCGGAGCCGAGCTTCACGAAGGACTTCACATCGGCACCCAGCACTTCCTTGCCTGCAGAGGCCTGGCCTTCGCCACCCACTGCTTCGTATTGGAACAGTTTGATCTGCGGGAAGGCAGCCTTCACCTCACCCAGCAGACGCTGGTAGGTCGGGGAAGTCGAGCCGCCCATCACGACGCCTAGGCTGGCACCGGAGGACTTTTTCGCTTCATCGATGGCTGCAGCGAGCAGTTCGTTCGCCTTGGCCCAGGAAAGTTCTTTGCCAGCGCCCATCGGCTTCTGGGAGCGCTCAGGATCGTAGAGATCCAGCACGGAGGCCTGCGCGAAGCTGTTAAGCCCTCCACCCAGCGGGTGAAGCGGATTGCCAGAAAGATGCGTCGGACGACCTTCATGCGTCGTGACCACCAATGGCACAGCACCGCCGTTTTGAGGCATTGTGGTGGCATAGAGCAGCGACTTGCCAGGCACCATCCACTCAACGTGCTGGGTGTAAGGCAGGATGTTGACGAGGGGACGGCGGCAGCTAGCCAGACCCATCATGCCCACGCTGGCACCCATGATCTTCAAAAATTCACGACGGCTGTTCTCACGCTCTTCGTCGTTCAGGGTGTCCCCCTCGGGGAATTCACGACCCAGACTTTTCAAGAAATCTTCACGACGATCCAATTCGGCGACACTGCGCCAGTAGCGCTTGGCGTTTTGCGGCTCCTCAGGATGCTTCCAAATTTTTTTCATGTGTCAGAAAAAGGGGCGCGGGTTAGCGATGGCAGGTGGTGCAGGATTCCGGCGGCTGAATCTGCCAGTGCTTCTTGATCTGGGTGCCCACTTCAGTCTGGGTCACGTTTTTACCGTAGGTTTTCTCAGCGAGAGCGACGATCTGTTCAAGACTGTCCGCTTTGGCACCTTCACCGCCGATGGTGGTGGCGATCTCGCCTGCTGGAACCTTCTTGTCGAGAAGAGTCTTGTAGAACTCGTCGCGCTTCAGATCGCTGGCCTGATAGTCCAGATTAGTGACGAACTCGAGAGGGCGCAGGTTCTTCTCAGGATTGCGGTGGCAGTCAAGGCACCAGCCCATCGAGTGCGACTGATCGTGACGGACGACTTCCATTTCGTTGATCTTGCCGTGGCAGGAAACGCAGGAGACGCCGCGATTGAGGTGAGCGCTGTGATTAAAATAGACGTAGTCAGGCGACTTGTGGACCTTGACCCATGGGATCGACTTGCCGGTTTCGTTGGCTTTGATGACCATCTCGAGCTTGGGAGAAGCGCTGCGGATGTTGCCCTTACCCGGGCCATGGCAGTTGAAGCAGGTCTGGTTGGTTGGCACGTTCGAGTGACTGGAGGTCTCGACGAAACTGTGACAGTACCGGCAGTCGAGCGCGAGCTGTCCTGCATGGATCTTGTGAGAAAATGGCACCGGCTGCGTCGGTTCATAACCTACGCGAGTGTATTTCGGTGTGAAGTAGTAGGCTACGCCGACACTCACGCCGAAGGCAATGAACACGACGGCAATGGCGAGCTTGAGCGGCAGCCAGTTGGTCCAACGCGGAAAAAAGTTACCCATAGAAAGTGTCGGCAGATGAGCTTGTGAAAAATTTCACAAGGAGCTTTAGAATAGGGAGACGTGAGCAGGTTTGCAACCGTCATCTTAATTTTTTTGAACTTTTGTATGCAAGACTTGTCTATTGCGATGCTGTCGCAAAAAAATGCCGCTGAAGAGCGCTTTTCCCGCCTCTCGCTTCAACCCCACTCGACCCAGAGCGCATTGTGCTCAAAGTCCAAGGTCACGCGGTAATCTTCCAAAAGATAGGTGCCCAGACGCGACGGTCCGGGCATTACATCCACCTGAGCAAAGGGGTAATATGACCCGAACAGCCCGAGGGCCTTGAACTCCAGCACCCGCACATTCGCCTCTTTTGGAGTCTGCGCGCCACCGACACCCGTGATCAAGTAGTTTCCGCCCACATCCCAGCCGCCATTCCGGTAGCCAAGCACTTCGGCGACGCGACGGTCCAGCTGCACACCGAAAACAGACCCTGAATCGACCACGGCCTCCCAGGAAAGCTTGCGGCATTTGAGCAGCGTCGTCGGCACCCCGTGCTTCATGCTGAGGCTTGTCTTGTGCATGTGCTTGCGCACCGTCCCGGGAAAACTGCGGGTGAAACCAAACTCAAACTCATCCTTCAAAAAATCGAGCGTGAGGTACTTGCACTGCTTGGCCACCAGATTCACGCCCAGCAAGGAAATCCCCAGATGTTCTTTCAGAATGCCGCTGCCCACGGCCGTGCGCTGCATACGAATAATGCAGGGGAGGTTCTCCAGACGCCAGGTACCGATCTGCAGCGTCGGAATGACCGCCGCCATGCCCGGTTCATTTCCCAAAATTCCCGCCATGGTGGGGCGTATCTGCGGCACAGTGCGCAGGCCATATTCCACCGCCTGCTCCGCATCAAAAACACTGCTGGCGGCCCCGGTGTCGAGCATGAACTTTTTCGGTTTGTGGCCGTTGAGGCTGACTTTCAAGTACGGAACGCCTCCCTCATAGTACATGGGCACCTTGAGCACTCCCTCTGGCGGCGGCACGCTGTGGGCTCGGATATTTATGCCGCCCTTGTCAGTCATTTTAATCTGAGACGCTGGAATCGCCTGAGCCTGCAGCTGCCGCTGCATTTCCTCCGGCACCGCCTCATTTTTTACCGCAAACGAGTCAGCACACCCCGTGAAACCCGCCAGTGCGATGACTGCCAGTACCATTTTTAAGGCGGTGGTAAAAAGCAGACGATTCATGCGGCGCAAGCATTCCATGGCAGGATTAGCACTGTCAACCCACAGCGATCACAAGAGTTGTGGTCTCAACGCTCCAACCAAAGCGCACCGCCGCGAAAATCCACCGTCAGCCGCATGCCCTGCCAGAACCGCGAACCGACGCGCTTGGGCCCTGGCATAACATATAAGGTCGCCCCCGGGTGAGTTTCTCCGCAAAGCGTGGCCTCAGGCACTTGAATCGTGCGCGCACCCACCTGATCCGCCCGCACACTGCCACCCACACCGCTGAGGATCAAACCTCGGCCCATGCCAATGCCGCCGTGCGCATGGCCGAGGCGGGCAGCGGTGCTTTGATCGATCACGATGCCCCAGGTCGAGCCCGAATCCACCACCGCGTCCCAGGAGACGCCGCCTGAACTGACACGAACAACGGGCATGCCCATCGACCAGCGCAGCGGCGTGCGCGTCACCACGCTGCGGGTTGGCTGAAACGTGCGTGAAAAACCCAGTTCCACCATGTT
The DNA here is from genome assembly GCA_027490195.1 of Verrucomicrobiaceae bacterium. Classification (GTDB taxonomy): domain Bacteria; phylum Verrucomicrobiota; class Verrucomicrobiia; order Verrucomicrobiales; family Verrucomicrobiaceae; genus Prosthecobacter. Next base: position 46,908 of record JAIXYN010000011.1, read on the forward strand.
GCGCTGATAATCAATGGTCATGAAACTGCAATGCTGGCGGAAATGATCCATTCCAAGGATGGCGCTGCCAAGCCCGCCGGGTCGAAAGCTGGAAATGCCACGCACCAAGCACCGCACGTTTGTCGCGTGCCATTGGCCGAGGTCCATCGTGGTCATCACGGCCTGGCTGGCCCCCGCTGTGCCATGCACGCCGCGTATCTGCATCCTGCCACCGCCGGAGGGAATGAGACCACAGTTGGTGGCCACGTCAGGCTCGAACACGCTCAGCGTCGCGCCGGTGTCCAGCAGCAGAGGGATGGCGCGCCGGCCGTTGATGCTGGCCATCACATGTGGCGTCCCCGCGCGCAGCTGCATCGGCACCGCCACATCCGCTCCAGGATTCTGCGGCCCCACCGGCAGATACGGCACCGAACATGCAGCCAGCAAAAACAGGGTCAAAAGAGCGAGGAGCTTTTTCATGGGCTGGCGCATGGATAAACCCAATCCACGCATTCGCATCCAGTCGTTCTTTGTAAATCACACACAAAACCTTGTGCGCAGCGGCGTATTATCCGAGGTTTCCGTTTACCGACCTGAATGACCGCCTACCTGATTCGACGCCTATTGCTCATCCCGCCGACGCTCATCGGCATGACGTTGGTGGTGTTTTTGATCATTCGCTTCACTCCCGGCGGCCCGATGGAGCAGGCTCTGCTGGAGGCGCGCATGAAAAGCGATGGTCAGCGCGGCGGCACGAACCGCCAGCAATCCAGCGGCCTGACCCCCGCGCAGCTGTTGAAACTGCAGGAGCAGTACGGACATGATAAACCCTTCCTGATCGCCTATGCCTCATGGCTGGGAGCCTGGCCGAAGGAGACGAATCGTTCCCGCGCCGAATACGCCGAAAGCAAAACGGAAACCGAAGTCAAAATTCCCGGCACCGCGAGCATGGTGGTGGTGAAGCGAACAGCCCAGAACACCGCAGAGATCGTGCCGAGCAAGGAAGTGGACTCCTCCTCGTGGCGAGCCCGCATCATCACGCCTGAGCAGCAAAAGATCGAATGGGAAAAGGTGAATCCCGGCCAGAAACTCGACAAACCACAGCCCTACGTGGCGCTCATTTATCAGCCCAAATTTGCCGGAGTTCTAGAGGGCAATCTCGGCGACTCCACGCGCTACAGCGAACCGGTCTGGACGATGATGAAGCGGCGGTTTCCGATTTCGCTGTTTTACGGCATCACCTCCATTCTGCTGACTTACATGGTGTGCGTACCGCTGGGTGTCTTGAAGGCCATCAAACACCGCACGCCTACTGATACCGCAACGTCGGTGCTGATCTTCTTTGGCTATGCGATTCCTGAATTCGTGCTCGGCGTGTTTTTGATGGTGATCTTCGCCGCACGGCTGCGCTGGTTTCCGCTGGAAGGTTTTGTGAGCATCAACTTCGCGGAACTAAGCTTCTTTGGCAAAATCTACGATCTGCTCCATCACGCCTTCCTGCCGCTGTGCTGCTACATGGTCGGCAGCTTCGCGGGATTGACGATGCTGGTGAAAAACAACCTGCTCGACCAGCTTGCCAGCGACTATGTGCGCACCGCCGTGGCCAAAGGCGTGGAATTCAAACGCGCCGTCATCGGTCATGCTCTGCGCAATTCCTTCATCCCTGTGGCCGCCACGATGGGCCAGGCGCTCACGGTGCTCGTGGCGGGCAGTTTCCTCGTGGAGCGCATTTTTGACATCGACGGTTTCGGCCTCATGGGCTTCAACGCCTTGCTGGAAAAGGATTACCCCATCGTCATGGCCACCGTCACCGTGAGCGGACTGCTGCTCATGCTTGGCAACCTGCTCTCCGACATGATCACCGCACGACTGGATCCCCGCATTCGATTTGAGTGATGAACCGCAAACTCTCCATCGCTGCCATCACCCTCGGTGCTCTCGCCATTCTCGGCGAGCTGTGCGGCATCCTGATTCCCACCGTTTCCTGGTTCTTCGACAATGGTCGCACCTTTGGCTGGATCAGCTCGGTGCTGCTGATCGTCGGCGGCATTCTCGGTCTGCGGTTCCTGCCGCGTGAGATCCGCTGGACGCCAGTGACCTTGCAGCGCTTCCGCCGTTTCCGCAGCATTGGCCGTGGCTGGTGGTCCTTCCGCATTCTGCTGGCGCTGATCGCCCTAGCGATGCTGGATCAAGCCTTGGTGGGCAAGCGTGCGCTGCTGGTGCGCTGCGACGGTAAAACGTATTTCCCCGCCTTCTCTCAGAAGCGTTATCAAGCACAGGACTTTGGGCTCGCGGGAGAGCAGGAGGCGAACTACCGCGAACTGAAGGAGCGCCTGAGCAAAGAGAAGCGCGGCTTCGTATGGATGCCTCTGGTACCCTGGGACCCGGTGCTGGACACGGACTCGCTGCAATCGATCACGCTGGAGCAGCGTGGCGGCACCTGGTTCAAGCCGGGTGACGCTGAGCCCTATTCCGGCCGCGCGCAGCAGTTCTATGCGGATGTACCGACGCAAAAGCACACGGACACACGTTTCCGCAAAGGCCTGCCAGATGGAGAGTCGCTGGGCTACTCACGCAATGGAGCACTGGCACTTTCCGCCTTCTACAAGGCAGGGATGAAAGACCGTGAAAAATGGACCGGCGAGATGCCGCAGGAGGAGTTCGAGAAAGCGGCTGTGACTTCCTATCAAATGATTGTCTATCCGGCGATTCCGCCGCTGTGGAAGGCGGGGCATTATCTCGGCACGGACAGCCGCGGCTGGGATGTGCTGGCGCAGATTTATGGCGGCTGGCAGCTCAACCTGAAGGCGATTTTGCTGTTCATCCTTTTCACCTACGGTGTCGGCATCCTCATCGGTCTGCTGATGGGTTTCCTTGGCGGCTTTTTTGACATCGCCATGCAGCGTTTCATCGAGATTCTCGATGAGCTGCCCTTCCTCTACATCGTGATGATCCTGATCAGCATCATCGGTGTGGCCAACATGAACCTGCTGATTCTCCTCGGCGTGATCTGCTTTTTCTCATGGACGAGCCTGACCTACTCGCTGCGTGCGCTGGCTTACAAGGAAAAGGAGCGTGACTACATTTCCGCCGCGCGCCTGCAAGGGGCAAGCACCTGGCGCATCCTCACGCGCTATCTGCTGCCGAACATGCTCGCCACCATCGTGACGAAAATCCCCTTCAGCGTCGCCGGCATTATTTCATCGCTGACCGCATTGGCGTTCCTCGGCTTTGGCCTGCCGGAAACCTATCCGCAATGGGGCTGGCTGTTTGACGATGGCACCAGCCACCTTTCCGCCATGTGGATCTCCATCTCGATGTTCAGCGTGATGGTCTTCATTCTACTGCTCGTCACATTTGTCGGTGAAGCGCTGCGTGAGGCGTTCGATCCGAAGAAGTTCACCACCTATCAATGAAGCTCGCCGTTCCCCGTTTGCTGTTGGCTTTTACCACCGCCGCCATCTTTGGCGGTGCGCTGCATGCCGCAGATTTTCCGCCTTACGATGGCACCAAGGAGCGCGAGGCCTTTTGGAGCTTCTACAACAAAAAGGTGCTCGCAGGACTGCAGGGCCAGGAGAAGGAACTGCCCGAATTGATCGCGAAGGAATCAGATGCAGTGAAGAAAGCGGAGCTGGAGGCCCAGCTCACCGCAACACGCGAACGCCTGAAGAAGCCGGAGTACTTCACCTTCGCCAAACCCGAAGATGTCCCGGCGGATTTGAAATGGGAGAACGGCATGGATGAGCCGGAGATCGGCGATGCACATGCAAAGAAAGGCGGCACGATGCGCCAGTATGTTCTCTCTTTCCCACCGACGCTCCGCGTCCTCGGCGAGAACAGCAACAGCTCCTTCCGCGGCTACCAGTACGACGACGTGGAAATGAGCCTGATCAATCTGCATCCGGAAACCGGGCGCGTGATTCCCGCTATCGCCAAAGAGTGGGCCGTGGCTCCCGACAACCGCACGGTGTATTTCCGCATCGACCCGGATGCGACCTTCTCCGACGGCACGCCGATCGAAGCGGATGACTTCTTCAACCAGTTCTACATGCAGCTCAGCGAGTACCCGAAGAATCCCTTCGGCAATCAGTGGTATGGGGAGAACTACGCGAACATCACGCGCTACGATGCGCACACACTCTCCATCTCGCTCACAGAGCCCAAGCCGCTGGCGGCCTATTATGTGAGCACCACTCCCATGTCCCGCCGCTTCTACAGTGAGTTCGGACCGGACTTTGAGCAGCGCTACCAATGGCGCTGCCGACCGACCTCCGGCCCGTACGTGATCAAAGAGGAGGACATTCACTTCGGGCGCGACATCGCTCTCACCCGCGTTAAAAACTGGTGGGCGCGGGACAAGAAGTTCTCCCGCTATCGCTACAACGTCGATCACATCGTTTATCGCGTCGTGCGTTTGCAGGAGAAGGTGATGGAGCTCTTCCGGCAAGGGGAACTGGATGTCGAAGAACTCATGATGGGCATCCCGGAATACTGGTATGAAAAGCTGGAAATTCCCGAAGTGCACAAGGGCTACATCCACAAGGCCAAGTTCTACAACGTCTGGCCGGGCTCTCATGCGGGCCTTTGGCTGAACTGTGCGGTCGCGCCCCTGAACAACAAGGAGGTGCGCCTGGGCCTCAGCTACGCCACGAACTACCAGAAGGTCATCGACTTCGATCTGCGCGGCGACTTCCAGCGGCTCAACTGCTTCAGCAAAGGCTTTCCGCTCATCGGCGACCCGGCCATCACCGCAAGGCCCTTCGATGTGCAGCTGGCGCGCGAGCATTTTGCCAAAGCCGGATACACCAAGCTCGGTAACGACGGCGTATTGGTGAATGACAAGGGTGAGCGCCTCTCCGTGACCATCCTGCATCGCAAGGCGGAGATCATTCAAAAGGTCATGCAGCGGCTCAAAGAAGAGGCGATCAAAGCCGGCGTGGAATACAAACTCGAGGGTCTCGAAAGCACGTCCTACTTCCAGAAGGCCACTCAGAAGAAGCATCAGATCGCATCCGTCGCCTTCAGCGTCACGCCACCGATTCCTGATCACTACCAGGCCTGGCACTCAAAGGATGCGTTCATGGAAGACGGCAAAACGCCGAAACCCAATACCAACAACCTTTGCAGCTTCGCCGATCCGCGCATGGACAAATTCTGCGAAGACGAACGCCACGCGACGACGATCGAGGAGATCCGCAAAGCCTCCTGGGGAGCGGACCAGATCATCTATGAGGAGGCCGCATGGATTCCTGCCTATGAGCAGAACTACTACCGCTGCGCCTACTGGCGCTGGGTGAAGTGGCCGGAAAAAACCTTCAACCTCGCCATCAGCGAGCAGGCAATGTCCAGCCACATCCATTGGATTGACGAAGACGTGAAGCGTGAAACCGAGGCCGCGATGCGCGCGGGAAAAACCTTCCCCGAAACCGATCAGGTATTCGACCACAACCTCAAAGCGGGAGGAACCAAGTAATGCCCACTCCTTTGCTCGAAGTCCGCAATTTGCGCGTTGGTTTCCAAACCGATGTGGGTCTGCTCACCGCCGTCGATGACGTCGATTTCATCCTCGAAGCCGGCAAGACGCTCGGAGTCGTCGGGGAAAGCGGCTGCGGCAAAAGCGTGACGGCCATGAGCCTCATGCGGCTGCTCCCACAGCCTGCCGGGCGCATTCTGAGCGGCGAGGTACTGCTCGAAGGCCGCGATCTCACCAAGCTGCCGATCGACGCCATGCGAAAAATTCGCGGCAATGACATCGCGATGATTTTCCAGGAGCCGATGACGGCGCTGAATCCTGTGCAGCCCGTCGGCATGCAGATCATTGAGGCGATTCAGTTGCATGAGCCCACCACACCTGCCAAGGCGCTCAGGCGTGCGGTCGAACTCATGGAATGGGTCGGCATCCCTGCGCCCGAACAGCGTGTGAACGAATATCCGCATCAGCTCAGCGGCGGCATGCGCCAGCGTGTGATGATCGCCATGGCGCTCTCCTGTCACCCGAAGGTCCTCATTGCCGATGAACCGACCACAGCGCTGGATGTCACCGTTCAGGCGCAGATCCTCGACCTCCTGAAACGTCTGCAAAACGAAACCGGCATGGCGGTCATCTTGATCACCCATGACCTCGGCGTGATTGCTGAAACCTGCGATGACGTCGCCGTCATGTATGCGGGCCGCATCGTCGAACGCGGGCCGGTATATCCGATTTTCGCCAAACCGCAGCACCCCTACACGCAAGGTCTCATCCGCTGCCTGCCGAAGCTGGATCATCCGCCCAAGACGACACTGCCCGTCATCCCGGGCATGGTTCCCAGCCTCAGAGACATGCCCGCAGGCTGCCGCTTTGCCTCGCGCTGCCCGAACCCGCACAGCACCGATGTTTTAAACACCCGCCAGCCCTGGAAAGAATGCGGCAGCGGTCATGGCGTGGAAGCCTGCGCGTGCTTTGCCTCTCAAATCTCTGCGTCATGAGCCTTCTCTCCGTTCAAAATCTCAAGATGCACTTCCCGGTGCGAGGCGGTGTGTTTTACACCACCCAAGCTGTGTGCAAGGCCGTGGATGGCGTGAGCTTCGAGCTGAAAGCAGGGGAAACGCTGGGCCTCGTCGGTGAAAGCGGCTGTGGGAAGTCCACCGTAGCCCGCTCCGTGGTAAGACTGCTCAAGCCCACCTCGGGCAATGTGATCTTCGAAGGCAACGACATCTCGACGCAGCCGCAAAGCGCACTTCGCACGATGCGCCGTGAAATGCAGATGATCTTCCAAGACCCTGCCGAGTCGCTCAATCCACGGCATACCATCGGGCAGATCTTGGAGGAACCCTTCATCATTCAGAAGATGGGGACTCGCGCAGAACGGGCTGAATGGTCCGTCGAGCTGCTCAAACGCGTCGGTTTGCCGGCAGATGCCATGTTTCGTTACTCCTTTGAGTTCAGCGGTGGTCAGCGGCAGCGCATTGGCATCGCGCGAGCGATCGCGTTGAATCCCAAGCTCATTGTCTGCGACGAGCCCGTCTCCGCGCTCGATGTTTCAGTGCAAAGCCAGGTGCTCAATCTCCTTCTTGAGCTCCAGCGCGATATGGGTCTGAGCTACTTGTTCATCGCCCACGGACTCAATGTCGTGAAACACATGAGCGACCGCGTGGCGGTGATGTATCTGGGTAAGATCGTCGAACTCGCGCCGGCCAGCGAGCTCTATCAAAACCCGCGCCACGCCTACACCAAGGCATTGCTCGACGCGATCCCCATCGCCGATCCGACGCAGCGCCGTGAACGGCAGCTCCTGCGGGGAGACGTTCCTTCACCAATCAATCCACCCGCTGGCTGCGCCTTCGGCCACCGCATGAAGCATCCGAAGTGGGAGCAGAGCGTGGGCATGGATCTAACGCTCAAGGAGATTACGCCCGGGCATTTCGTGCAGCCTTGTCCGTGCTGCACGTGATGAAGGCACTCCTGCCCACATCCGTTTCAGATCAATGCGAGGTCGCCTTCTCCGAGCCAAGGCCGGTGTGGGCGCGGACTTTGAGCTCGGCAAATTTGGCCTCCGCTTCGGGATCGCGTGCGCTCAAAAGTGTGCCCAGCCAAGCGGCGAGGAAGCCGATGGGAATGCTCACGATGCCAGGATTGCTGAGCGGGAAGGGAGCGCCTTCTTTGCCGTAAATACCGCTGGGGCTCAGCAGGATGAGAACAATGGAAACCACCAGACCAGTCGCCAGACCAGCGACGGCGCCAGTGGTGTTGAAGCGTTTCCAAAACACACTCAACACGATGACGGGCAGATTCGCCGACGCAGCGACGGAGAACGCAAGACCCACCAGGAATGCGGCATTCACGGTCGGCCCGAGATAGATGGCGAAGCCGATGCTCGCTGCGCCCACACAGAAAGCCGTGATGCGGGCGACGCGAATTTCCGCGCCGGGGCGGTTTTCTTTGCCGTGATGAAGGACGTTCGAATAGAAGTCATGCGCAAAGGAGGCGCTGGCGCTCATGGTCAGACCGGCGACGACCGCGAGAATGGTGGCGAAAGCGACGGCGCTGATGAAGGCGAAAAAGAACTCACCGCCGAGCACTTCGGCGAGTTTCGGAGCGACCATGTTGACGTCCAGTTTGCCGTCAGTGGTGAGCAGGGCCTTTTTGATAATGGTCGCGGCACCGAATCCAAAGAGAGTCGTCATGATGTAGAAGGCACCGATGATGGCCATGGCCCACACCACGCTGGAGCGTGCCGTCTTGGCATCTGGCACGGTGTAAAAACGCACGAGGATGTGCGGCAGACCGGCGGTTCCAAGTACAAGGCCTAGGCAAAGCGAAATGAGGTCGATTGGCCCCCAAGGTCCGGCGACGGCGACGCCGAACTTGAGGCCCGGATCCATAAGGTTTTTCGGAGTTTCGCTGCCACCGTAGTCGGCGTGGGCGACGGCGTTGAAGAATTCGCTGAAGCTGAAGTGATGGAACTTCATCACTAGGTAGCTGAGCAGAAGTGCGCCGACCATGAGCAGAAGCGCTTTGATGATTTGCACCCAGGTGGTGGCCAGCATGCCGCCAAAGACAACATACACGAGCATCAACAGGCCTACGCCGATCACCGCTGGTTCGAAGCTGATGCCGATCAACTGTTTGATGATGGCACCTGCACCGACCATCTGAGCGATCATGTAAAAGGTGGAGACCACCAACGTACTGAGCGAAGCGAGCGCACGCACCGGGCGCGGCTTGAGCCGGTAGGCAAGCAGGTCGGCCATGGTGTATTTACCCGCGTTGCGCAGCGGTTCGGCGACGATGAGCAGGACCGTGATGTAAGCGACGAGAAACCCCACGGAGTACATGAACCCGTCATAACCCGCGACGTAGATCATGCCGGAAATCCCCAGGAAGGAGGCCGCGCTCATGTAGTCACCAGCCACAGCCAGGCCGTTCTGCCAGCCGGTGATGCTGCGCCCGGCGGCGAAGTAGGCGCTGGCGCCGGTGTTTTTCTTGGCCGCCCAAAAGGTAATGAGGAGCGTTAGGCCCACGAAGGCCAAGAACATGATCAGGGGAGTGTTCATCGAGAGAGAAAGGAGCAAATAGAAAAGGGAGATGCAGCAGAGCAGGAATCAGTCGTGACCGTGGATCACGGCGGCAGCGGATTTGTCCCACTTGGCGGCGACGCGCACATACAAAAAGGCCAGGACCCAGGCCACGATGAACTGCGAGAGGGCGAACAAGTAGGCCACGTTGACCTCACCCCAGACCTTCGTTTTCATCATCTCAGGGTAATAGCCCACCAGCACCGGCAGCGCGAGATAGTAGAGCATGCAGAAGATAAAAGCCGGAAGAATGAAGGCTTTTTTTTGCGCCAGCAGTGCACGGAATTCGGGTTTCGCCTCGAGGGCTTCCCAGTTCACAGGTGATTTTTCGCTCATAGTGGGCGCGAGAGTATGGAGACAGACGCTGAATGGCAAGGGTGGAAAGCAGCAGAGATGAAAATGCCCCTGTTTTCCTGTCCCCATAACAGCACCCTGCTTCAGTCTGTATCTAACACCTCGAATGGGCAGGGCAGATTTTTTTGCACAAAAGCGGCAGACAGGAATGCTTTACGCGGCTTGCTCCTTGAGCAGTGTATGTCTCTGCGCCACTGGTGCGTCCCAATGGAAGCATGGATCGTCATCGGACTGCTCATCGTAGCCGTCATCGCCTTTGCCACGGAGAAAATCTCCGTGGATCTCGTCACTTTGTCGATGCTGTGCGTGCTGGTCATGTGCGGCATTTTGAAGGCTGACCGCGCTTTTGCCGGATTTGGAGATCGGGTGATCATTCTGCTGGCGGCGATTTTTGTGATCGGTGCCGCGCTGCGTGAGACTGGCGTGTTAGACATGATGGGCGGTGTGCTGGCACAGACCTTCGGCACCCAGCCGAAGCGGCTCATGGGTTTTATGATGGCGGTAGTGGGCGGTGTGTCTGCCTTCATGAACAACACCACCGTCACCGCCGTGTTTGTGGGTCCGGTAATGGGCCTCTCGCGCAAGCTGCGCATCCCGCCCTCACGCCTCCTGATGCCGCTGGCTTTTGCCTCGCTGATGGGTGGTACGTGCACGCTGATCGGCACCTCCACGAACGTCGCCGTGAGCGGCGCGATCACCAAGCTTGGCTTGGAGCCCCTGCGCATGTTCGAATTCACCAGTATCGGCCTTGTACTCATGCTGACCGGCATTCTTTACATGGTCTTTATTGGTACCCGCCTGGTGCCTGAACGCGACAAGGCTGCGGCTGTTGCCGGTGATGCCATGCGTGACTACCTCGCCGAGGTGATGGTGCTGCCCGGCTCGCCTCTCATCGGTCAGGCCGCCTTCGATTCGGATTTTTCAGCGATGGACTTTCAAGTCATGAAAATCCGCCGGGCTGACCAGCCTCTGGATGCTGGACCCAATCTCCGCTTCGAAGAAGGCGATGTCGTCCTCGTGGCCGGCAAGGTGGAAAATCTGATCCGGGTGAAGAAGATCGAAGGTCTCGACATTCTCGAAGACGTCACGCTGCGCAGCTCAGGCGTGGACATGCGCGATGCGCAGATCGCGGAGGTCGTTCTCACTCCGCGCTCCGGCTTTGTCGGCCGGTCCTTGCGCGACAACAACTTCCGCCAACGCACCGGCCTCTCAGTGCTGGCCTTGATGCGAGGAGATCGCACGTTGATGCATCACATGTCGGATGAGAAACTGCGGGCTGGCGATGTGCTGCTGCTGCAGGGGCCAAGTGATCGTTTTCGTGCCTTTGAAGAAGGCAATGACATGATCGTCATCACACAGCATCAATTCAGTGCAGAGGCGCGCCGGAGAGGCGTCATGCTGCTGGGTGCCTTTGTTCTCGCCGTGATCGTTAGCAGCATTGGCTGGGTGCCTGACACCATCGCCTTCGTCATGGTCGCCATCATGGCCGTCCTGACACGCTGCATTAAACTGGAGAACGCCTATGCCAACATCGACTGGAGGCTGCTTATCCTGATCGGCGGCATGATGGCCTTTGGCGAGGCGATGCAGGTCTCGGGCGCATCCAGCATGATCGCCAATTTCATCACCGGCTGGCTGCAGCCCTGGGGAGTATTTGCGGTCTTCACCGGATTCTGCCTGCTGACGATCCTCCTTACCCAGCCGATGTCAAACGCCGCTGCGGCACTCGTCGTGCTGCCAGTCGCCTTGCAGGCCGCAGCCAGCATGGGTGCCAATCAACGCGCCTTTGCCATTGGCGTCATGCTCAGCGCCTCCGCCTCCATGCTCACGCCGTTTGAGCCCAGTTGCATTCTTGTCTATGGCCCCGGGAAATATCGCTTCGCCGACTTCATCAAAGTGGGCGGCGGCCTGACCCTCGTGATGCTGATCGTCATCCTGGCCATGGTGCCGGTGTTCTGGCCGCTGAAGTAGAGTACTGAGCGCGGCATCATCCGCAGCTCTCAATGCGGCAAACGAGACGCCCAAGGCCCTGTTCATGCGGGAACACGCAGAAGATGTAGGTTCACGCTATGCCAGCGATTTCTAATGCTGAACTTCAAAAGCATCCTGGCTGGTTGATGGGGCCAAAAGAGCTGGAGAGGCCTCAAAAGCTGACTTGTTCCCAGCTCTTATGATTGGGGTTAGCTAGTTTGTTAAATCACTCATATCCGTAAGTACTGCGAACAAGCCCAACAAGTGAGTTCCCCTTTGGAAAAACAAGGGTTCCACGCGCAGATGAGCTGTGAACGGATCCGGCAGGAATTGTGAGCGAACTCCAACAACCCTGACTGTTCACCTTTACTCTCATGACTTGCGGTTTTGTTGGTCCAGTTGTGCACGAGTTGTTCGCAGCAGTTCACGGAGGGCTGGATTGTTGATTGCAGCCTGCGCTGCCTCCACTTCGGCGTCCTTTTTGCTGCGGCCAGTGCCGCGTCCAAGCTGGGTGCCCTGCCAGGAGACAGCGGCGATGAAGTTTTTGGCGTGATCCGGCCCTTCGGCTCCGACGATCACATAGTGGGGTGGTTCCACGCCCACGGCTTGAATGAGTTCCTGCAGCTGTCCCTTGGGATTGGAGTCCAGCGGGCCACGATTCAGAGCTTCGAGATCCTCGGCGAAGAGCCGTTCAGCAAATGGATGAGCGGCATCGGTGCCCGAATCAAGGTGGATGGCCCCTGCGACGGCTTCAAGGGCATCGGCGAGGGTGGACTCGCGGTCCCGGCCGCCGTTGGCTTCTTCACCACGCCCCAAGTGCAGGTAGGCACCGAGCCCGATGCGTCGGGCGATGCGCGCCAGTGCCTTGGTGGAGACGAGCTGGGCGCGTGCCTGGGTCAGCACGCCCTCGTCAGCCTGGGGCAGGCGTGCATAGAGCAGATGTGATAGGGCGAGCTGCAGCACGGCGTCTCCGAGGAATTCGAGGCGCTGGTTGTCGGAATGCGCACGCTGGTTTTCATAACCAACGCTGCCGTGCGTGAGTGCAAGCTGCAGCAACGCGGGATTGCGAAAGGTATGGCCAATGACGTTTTCCAGCGGTTCCATGTGTGCCTCTTTTGTAGCCGGAAGTCCGGCTGCACTCCATGAAAAAAGTGGGGTGACCGACGGGACTCGAACCCGCAACAACCAGAATCACAATCTGGGGCTCTACCGTTGAACTACGGCCACCATCTCTACCGAGAGTCGAACATATTACGCGGGAGGAACGTTTGCGCCAGCGAAAAATCAGGGGTGGGGTGGCAAGGGCAAACTGGTCCCAAATGTGACCGAATAGTCAGTGACGGAAACGACAGTGACCAAAAAGACAGTGAGTGAAGTGTCACTGCACACTTTTTGAGCTCGCAGTCTTTGCCGACCAAGCTGGCTCAATGGAAACACTCATTCGGATCTTCACTGCCGTCTTGGATTTCTTCTCGGCCATCGGGGCCTTTTTTGGAATGCTCGGCAAAGCCTTCCAAAACGTCTGGAGCGTCGAAACTTTGATCGTGGGGATCATGATCGCAGCTGCTGTGGCCGGGATGGCCGCCTTTGGGCCCTGGACGCGAAAGCGCAAGCCGGGAGAATTTCCCTGGCAATGAGATTCAGCGCTGCCGCCGGAACCAAATCCACGGCAAAGCGAAGGCGGCGGTGATCAGTACGGTGATCACGCCGATCATTGCGGTGATACCGAGGGTGATGAGGCCGCAGTTGCTGCCCATGGCAAGGACACCAAATCCCAGACCGGTGCTGAGTCCGCAGTAGGCGAGCGAACGGCCCAGCGAAGCGACGCGTTCGCGGGTGATGCTGGGCTCACGCAGGGAATGCATCACATGAATGGTGAAATCGAGACCCAGACCGAGGCAGAGAGGCACGGCACCGACGCTCATGAGATTCCAGGTTAAACCCCAAGCCGACATGCCGCCGAGGAGGATCCAGCCGCTGGCTGCGAGGGTGAAGAAGGCGTACATGCGCTCGCGCCAGCCGTGAAACACCAGCAGGAACAGGATGCAGGCGATGACAACGGTAGGCACGCAGACGTGGAGGATTTCACGTTTCAGCAGGGGTTCGAGAGAGGTTCGCAGAAAGGCCCAGCCGGCTGGGTGTGCCCCTGGAATCTTTTCCAGTTCGTGCAGCACCGGCGCATTCTCCAAGGTGCGCCCCTCGGCGAGGCGCATGGAACCCATGGCCATCACTCCGTATTTGTCATGCTCGGAGAGAATGCCGCCTAGATTTTCAAGCACGATGGGCTTGGGCCAGAGCGGGAGTGCTGTCTTAGCAGCGGCCCATTCACGCCATTGCTTGAAGACATTCTGTGTCAGGGCATAGGCGACGTCGGTGAATCCGGCGGCATCGACGGCCTGTTTGCATACATCTTCGCGTGCGGCGAGGGTTTGCAGCGCGGCGAGATTGGCCTTTTGCGCGTCTGCATCGGGTACCAAAGCGAGCGGCAGTAGTTGGGCTTCGACTTCATCGCTCGTCAGCGTTTTCTGCGCAGCGAAGATGCTCTGGCGCAAGGCTGCGGCATCTGGGGCCGCGAAGACCACAGGTACATTGCGCCCCGGCTCGTTGCTGGTGTTCAGCATGCGTTGCTCGATGTCTTCTAGAATATCGAAGGCCTCGCTCTTGTCGGGTCGCAGCACGGCAGAGCCGAAGTCCATCTTCGGCAGACCTTTCCATCCCATCACCGCAGTAGCGGCGATCAGGGCGATCAAGACGAGCCACACCATGATGCCCTGCATCCGCATGGCTAGGCGAATGGTGCCATGATGCTCCTCCAGTTTACCCGTGGTCATGCCCAGCGGCAGAAAGCCAAAGATCATGACCGCTGCGCCGATCAACACTCCGAGCGCCGACAAAACACCGAGCTGCGCTACGCCGGGAAGCTGGCTGAGACCCAGCATGCCAAAGATGCCCGCGATGCTGACGGCCGACCACGTGACACTGGGCAGCGCCCGCCGACAGATGCTGCCAAATCGCTCACCCGGATGTTGCCGTGACACATGGAGGCCGAAGACGCCAAAGTCTTCGATTAAGCCCGTGAGGATCGCGGCGAAGCCCATCGACATCACATTGAGAGAGCCATAGATCACACCCGCTGTGCCGAGCGTGAGCAGGTTTGCGCAGAGGATGGCCAGCAGCAGCCAAAGTAGCGGCTTCACACTGCGGTGCAGCAACCAGAAGAGGAAGCCAACGATGAAGGTGACGGCACCGATCGACTGCCTCATGTCCCCTTCCATGCCGGTGGCAATTTCGGCCTGAAACGCTGGATCGCCAGTGAAGCCAATCTTCACGCCGGTGAGTTCGCCTTGCTGTGGCAGCCATTCTTCGCGCACCGCTTTTTTGATCTGCGTGAGCCACGTATTGGCTGCGCGATAATCAGCGAGCGCCTGGCCCGGGGGGGTGACAAATAGCAGGCGCAGCGTGCCATCCGCGCTGCTGAATTCATCTCCCACGAGGCTGCTCATGTCGCCACCGCCGCTCATGATGGACAACGCACCACGCGCAAGGCCGAGCGGATCGTAACCGCTGAGCGTGGCGTTTTGCAGATCCAGCGAAGAGCCTGCCGCCTCCTTGGATTTGGCGAGCAGGGCCTTGAGCGAAGCGGGATCAAGCGAGGCGATGAGCTTCGCCACCTCCTTTGGCGGCGCATTGAGCCAGAGATAGGCGACGACTTCGGCGATGATCGCAGGATCGGATTGCAGCAGGGATTTGCTGCGAACGCTGGCACATAGCTCAGGCTTGGCGGCTAAGTGCTCGGCCAGGGCATCGGCAGTGACCTCGACGAGTGCCGGATCGTCCGCCTGCACTGCGATCAGCAGCAGATTGCGTTTTTGCTCGCGCAGCAGGCGTGTGCCTTGCAGTCCCGGAAGTTCCTGCGGTAGCAGGCTGAGCGGATCGACGTCGAAATCCAACCGCGAAACGCCAAAGACTCCCGCCACGATGACGAGCAGGACGAAGAACAGGCGAAGCGAGGCAGGTTTCATGCGCGGCGGAAAGAAGCGGAGCCAGACGGGAAGTCCACTGTCGAATGTCTTGACGCGCTCACTGCCTCCCGCCAGCATCGCGGCCATGTTTCTCCTTGCCGCAACTTCGGCCAGCTACTGGCCCTTCGTCGTTCTTGCCATCAGTGTGGCTTTCATCATCATCGGCATCAGCGTGCTGCGCTTGCATGCGTTTGTGGCGCTGATCCTCGCAGCCTTGCTCGCGGGGGTGCTCGCAAATAAAAGCTCATGGGACATTGTACAAAAGGACGGCTCGGTGAAGGCGATGTCTTCCATGGTCGGCGTGGTGGAGATGGTGTCCAAAGGTCTGGGTGACACGGCGCGTGACATTGCGATCTCGATCGCGCTGGCGGCGATCATCGGCATGTGCCTGATGGAAAGCGGCAGCGCGGACAAGGTGGTGCGTCGCTTCTTGGCTTTCTTTGGCGAGAAGCATGCGGGCTGGGCGCTGCTGTGGAGCACCTTCATCCTGAGTGCGCCGATCTTTTTCGACACGATGTTCATGCTCATGGTTCCGCTGGCTATGGCGTTGCGCATGCGCACAGGGAAGGACTACACGCTCTATCTGATGGCGATCTGCTGCGGGGGCACAGTGACTCACTCCATGACGGTGCCGCATCCGGGCCCAGTGGCGGTGGTGGATGACCTGCACCTGAATGTGGGCGAATCCATCATCGGTGGCATGATGATCGGTGCCATCACCTGCGTGTTTGGCTTCATGTTCAGCAAGTGGCTGAACCGTCGTACCGATGTGCCGCTGCGTGCCACAGGCGGTGTTTCGCTGGATGATCTGAAAAGCGAGAGCGCGAAGCCGGAGAGCGAGCTGCCGAGCTTCTTCTGGAGCATGACACCGGTGCTGCTCCCAATCATTCTGATCAGCCTGACGACGGTGTTTGAACTCGCTAACAAAGGCGCAGCCACTGGTGCGGGCTGGGGTGTGGCGCTGGTGAACCTCTTCGGTGGCGACCAGGGATTCACCGCCGTGCGTGCCTGGGTGGACTTCATCGGGCACAAGAACATCGCGCTGTTTATTGGCGCTGCAATTTCGCTTTGGGTGCTCGCCAAGCAGCGCGGCTTGGGCTTGAAGAAAGTGGAGGAACTCGTGGGTCCCCCGCTGGAAACCGCAGGGATGATCATTCTCATCACCAGTGCCGGCGGTGCCTTTGGTCTGGCTCTGCGCAGCGCGGGTGTGGGCGATGCAGTGAAGGTGCTGGCGCAGGGTTACAGCCTCAATCTCGTGCTGCTCGGCTGGATCGTGGCCGCCGTGGTTCGTGTGGCCCAAGGCTCCGCAACGGTGGCGATGCTGACCACTTCTTCCATCATGGCACCCATGCTGGTCGGCACGCAGCTTGGCTGCCATCCCGTCTATCTCTTCACCGCCATCGGCTTTGGCGCGATGTTCTGCTCCTGGATGAACGACAGCGGCTTCTGGGTGGTGAATCGCCTGAGCGGCATGACCGAGAAGGAAACCCTTCGCACCTGGAGCCTGCAGCTCACGGCGGACTCGATCATTGGACTCTTGGTGACACTGACCTTGAGCAAACTGCTGCCGATGGTGTGAGGACGAGACGCCTTTGAAACAGTGATGGAAACTCGGTGGCGTTCTGGTATCATCTAGATTGTCATGAGTGCGACCGAAGTGATTGAGCTTTACGATGCCCTGCCGGTGCAGGAGCAGAGAATCGTGGCTGAGCATATCAGCAAGGATGCGATTGTCCCAGCGTCGGAGCCTAAGCAGCAGGCGGATTTCAAGGAGTTGGTGAATCGAGTTTTCGACAAGCATAGCCAGCTCATGGAACGTCTCGCGCAGTGATGAATGAGCCGCAGTTCATTGCTTGGCAGGAGATCGCAGTCATTCACGAAATTTCCATTGAGCGTTTCGGTGGTTCACACGGGATGCGTGACGAACATCTCATATGCTTTCCACATCGCGCAGGCACAGGCTTTTCTAGATGGTATTAAACGCACTGCGATTGGTGCCGCCTTGGTGTTTCTGGAGAGAAGTGGTGTGGAAACCAGAACGGAGTGGGGTGAAGCACTCTACAATGCACTGCATGCTGTGGCACAAAAGAGGATGGACAAATCGAGTCTGGCAGATCTGATCCGTCCGCTCATGGCTTCCAATTCATAGCAACAAACCTGCTGCTTCAAAGCTTGAGCAAATGGCTGCCGATGGTGTAAGGGTCGCGTGCTCATGTCTGACATCGCCACGCATTCCCAAATCAGCGCGCTCATTCGCCACCGTCGTTCCATCAAGCCGGTGGACATGGATGCGACGCGGAGTGTGGAGCGGGCGCTGCTCACGCAGGTGCTGGAAGATGCGACATGGGCGCCGACGCATGGACTGACGGAGCCATGGAAGTTCATCGTGCATCAAGGCGCGGGCCGTGCACGACTCGCGGAGACGATGCAGCGTGTTTATCGCGAGACGACGCCAGCCAACGAGTTCCGCGAGGACAAGATGAAGAAGATGAGTGAGAACCCGTTGCTCTCACCGGTGGTGATCGCTTGTGTCATGGAGAGGCGCGGCGGTGCCAAGATTCCTGAAGTGGAAGAAATCGAGGCAGTGGCCTGTGCGCTGCAAAATCTGCAGCTCTCCGCCACAGCGTCTGGTCTGGGATGCTACTGGTCATCCCCTCCCCTGCTAGGCACGCGTGAGTTTTCAGAGTATCTGCAAATCGGTGTGGAAGATCGCTGTGTAGGTCTCATTTATCTGGGCTGGCCGCGTGCCGGACTGAACTGGCCGAAGAGCGTGCGGCAGCCCGTCGAATCCAAAACCCAATGGCGCGATGACTGAGTGGTTCACCAACGCCTGGCATTCCACGGCGCACTTTTTTACCACCATGCCATGGCAGATGTGGGGTGTGTGGTCGCTGACGATCTGCCTGCTCATTGTCGGCATCATTGGTTCGGTGGTGCCGTTTCTGCCGGGGCCGATGCTGATTTTTGTGGCGGGCATTTTG
This sequence comes from Verrucomicrobiaceae bacterium, assembly GCA_027490195.1. GTDB lineage: Bacteria > Verrucomicrobiota > Verrucomicrobiia > Verrucomicrobiales > Verrucomicrobiaceae > Prosthecobacter. The sequence continues at coordinate 65,272 of JAIXYN010000011.1, forward strand.
CATACCGTGCTGCGTCCTGAATCGGGCATGAGCACCTGGGGCTTCGTGATTTTATCACTCGGACTGGTGCTGTCTTATATCGTTGATTTCGTCAGCGGTGCGATGGGTGCACGCTGGTTTGGCGCGAGCCGCTGGGGCATTGCTGGTGTGTTCATCGGCGGCATCGTGGGCATGTTCTTCATCCCCTTTGGCCTGGTGCTGGGTCCGCTGATCGGCGGCGTTTCCTTTGAGCTGATCTTTGCCAAGAAGAGGCTGCAGCCTGCGGCGAAGTCAGCCTGGGGATCGCTGCTGGGTACCGGCGTGGGCCTCGTGCTGCGCCTGATCGTGGCGCTGGCCATGGTGGCCACGTTTTTTCTCGATGCGCTGGTGTGGTAACATCGGAACCGGCTAAACAGGCTGTGTGAAAACTCCTCCGGAAGCGCTCGCCCGCACCTCGGGTAAAAAAACTCGCCTTGGCGAGCCAGATTTCATCTCGGCGTCGCTGCTTCCGTCTGTGC
>JAIXYN010000009.1 GCA_027490195.1 Verrucomicrobiaceae bacterium
ACGGTGAAGGATGCGGCGTTAGTCGCACCGAATCTCACGGCGGAAGCTGCCGTCAAATTCGTACCGGTGATGACCACGGAGGTGCCGCCTGCCGTCGGGCCGCTGGTGGTGGCGAGGGACGTGACGGTCGGAGCGGCAACATAAGTGAACTGATCCCCTGGAGTGGTGGCGCTGGTGCCGCCGGGGGTGGTGACGGTGACATCGACCGTGCCCGCGCTACCCGCTGGAGAGACTGCGGTGATCTGGGTGGCGGAGTTGAAGGTGAAGCTGGCGGCGTTGGTGGCACCGAACATCACGGCTGTCACGCCGGTGAAATCCGTACCGGTGATGACCACGGAGGTGCCGCCTGCGGTCGGGCCGCTGGTGGTGGCGAGGGAGGTGACGGTGGGCGCCGGTGCCAGGGTGGTGAAGGTGGAGACGGGGCTGTAGGAGGTGCCGACGCTGTTGGTAGCATAGGCCTTGTAGGAGTAGCCGCTGTTGGGGGTGAGGCTGCTGACAGGGACGGTGAAGATGCCGGTGGTGCCAGGGGTGGTGGCTTTGACCACGCCGGAGCCGTTGATGAGGGGATTGCCGTTGGTCGTGGTGAGCGAGTAAACCACGCCGCGCTCGGTGATTGCAGCACCGCCGTCGCTGGTGGCATTGCCCCCCAGGGTGGCGGTGGTGGCTGCGATGCTGGCCGAGGTGGGTGTGGTGACGGTGGGTGCGACGGCAGGTGTGACGGCGGTGGCAATGGTGATGTTGACCAAGGCGACCCCGCCGGCCCCGGTGGTCGGTCCGGTGATGCGCACTTCGTCGATGTTTTGAAACCCAGTGATTGCAGACACATCCCAGGTTACTTCATTACCAGGGCCAAAGGTCGTGACGGTCAGCGTACTCGTGGCTCCAGAGACGGCGGAGCCAGCGCTGTACCCCGTCAAGGTCAGCGCGGTAGCATAGTTCGCGACGGTGGCGCGGAAGCGAAAACTATTGAGCTTGAATTTGCTGCTGTCATCCGAGCCAAAGCCCAGATAAATAGGACCTCCTGAATTCACCAGAAGATTTACCGCAGTGCCAGCCTGTGAAATGCTGACGTTCGTACCAGAAACCGCCCTGAAGGTGAAACCCAGATAATTCACCGAGCGTGGAGAAGATTGATTTCCAACAGTGGTGAACCCACCGCTGGCTGGAAAGCTGGTGGTGCCAGTCGTCGGTGCGGCCAGGGCTAGGTGTGGCGCACTGAGGAAGATGCCCATGAACCCAACGAAGCAGGCAAGCACTGGCTTGGCACTGAGGGCTGCCTGTTGAAATGGTTTGCATAGGACGCTGTGAAATGCACTCCAATTCACTAGTCTCTTGGCACCAAAGCTTTCCAGCCTGTTTTTAAGGATTGGAAAGGAAATTGAGTGGTGACTATTTGGCTGTTTCATGAAAAAAGTAGAAAGAAAAATAGAGTATCTATTTGATAAATATCGTAGAATGCCGCTAAACTCCTAGAAGAAAAAAAATTCAGATTTCGTCGTTCATTTATTTTCTTCAACCTAATTTTGGTTGCAAATCAGCTCGTTTTGTAACATTTTATTAGTTAATTGAATGAAATTGGGGTGTCGGATCCGATGGTGACGCCCACTTTTTGTGTGCTGCAAGAAGCCGTAACACGGGTCATGGTGACGAACGATCAAAGGTGCCGCTGGTGATGGTGGTCAGGCTGCTGCTGAAGAAGTTCGTATCGCTTTGGACCCACTCTCAAAAACCTTGTCCGATTGCCCGGACGGCAGAGTGGGCCCCTTTGGCTGCGTTGGTCGTTGGCCTGTTATTGATCAATTGCAGGCGGCTCTCCCGCCTTGCCACTGGGGCCGCTGCGCTCGCTGGTTCCATAGGACCCTCTTTTCGAGAACTGGCCCAAGCCCTGGGGGTGGCCTGAATTTCCGTTTGTACCGCGTGTTGATTCGCCGCGGGCGGTTCCTGGTGGGTGCGGGTTCTTCCGTTTGGCCGCGCTGAGGCGGAAGATGGTGCGCGGAGAGGGATTCGAACCCCCGACCAACTCGGTGTAAACGAGCCGCTCTACCACTGAGCTATCCACGCGCTGGTGAAGCAGGCATGTTTGCAGGCAATGAGGCCTTTCGCAAGCGGGCTGTTGCGATCAGGATTGATTTGGTGAAAATGGGGGATGAAGACTGCCCTTCTGACTGCCGCTTTTCATTTGGGCGAAAGTGGCTGCTGCTGTCGCAGGGGGGAGGGGGAGGTGCTGTGGGCAAAGAGCTGAATCTGCTCTGGCAGCATGGGGAGACGGGGGGCGCGGCTGCCTGCTGAACTGGCGAAGATGACGGCGGCGCTGATCGACAGACAGGAGTGCTGAGGCTTGGTGAGAAAGGCGAAGCCAATCTATCGTACTTCGATCTGCGGTGTGTAGGGGAGATGAGGGGATTGCGGTGGCGCTGGTCGACAGACAAGAGTGTCTGTCGTAGTGCCGGAGTTGAGGTGGAGGGTGGCAGCGGGGTGCAAGCAGCTACCTATCACAGCTATTTGTTTCCATGATCTGTGGCCGAGGGTGTGGACAGAAGGAGTACGATGTGGGTCACAAAATCGGGGCCGAAGACTGGATTGTGAAAATTGATTTGCACCTGCATTCCGGCGCGGAGGGCCCCAGGCGAGGTGTCGGCAGTGCCGTGCCAGAATTTCGCGCTGCGGGCATAGACGAAGCGGCGGATTTCTTTGCCCCGGCCTTGCTCGAAAGTGACGGAGTGGGTGGAGTGATCGACGCTGGTGACCATGCCTGTCATGGTGATGCCGTTTGGCCGCATGGCGGAAGCGGTGATGGGGATTTGGCATGCGGCGAGAAGGAGGAGTGCGAGACGAAGGTGTTTCATGTGGATGATGGTTTGAGGGTGTGCGGAAGGCTGCGGGGTGTTTTCCTTCCGGGTTTCTGCCCGAGAGGCGTGGCCAGGGGCGCGACCCACCGCGGGCGGATGGCGTCACGGGGGGAAGGGTCAGTGCCTTGTCTTCAACACTGGAGCAGGGTCTTGCCTGCCTGCAGTTGTAGTCCCGGGGACCAGGCCGGGGCCTGTGCACGGGGAACGCTGAGCGCGCGCCTTGGTGGGGCGGGTGGCTTTGCGAGCACGTAGTGCATGGCGGCGGCAGGGATGGTCGTGGCGACGGAGAGTACATCGCGCTCTGTGGGACGGCCGAGATCTGCGATGGACTGGAAGGCGAGGATGTGGTCGGACCTCTGGGAGGTGGGCGCTTGAGCGAAGACCATCATCAGCGTGGTCAGGGGGCTGTGCACATGTAGGCCCTGCGACGCATCCATGCCCTCGTGGGTGAGAACGACGCGCACTTCGCCCTCGGAGGAATTGCCGACTTTGACGTGATGGCAGCGATCCAAGCTGGCGGCTAGGAGTGTCAAAGCAGGGGCAAGCCCATTCGAGGAGAGCAACCAGCCCAGCAGTAACAGGACGTTCACCATCCGTGTCAGCGGGGATGAGGTGTGTCCGTTGCGTGGGGCGGTCATGGGATGATGGGGAAAGTTAAAGCAGCGTACGAGCGGTGCCAGCGTAAAAGATGTGCGGTGTTTGCGCTGCGGGAGGTGAATCTGCCGGCAGGGCTTCCTGAAAATAGGTCGGATAGGGCCAGTAGGACCTATGGGGCTGATGATGGGGGCGCTGGGCGGTGCGGAGGCGCGAGGGATCGGGACGACCCCTCTCCTCCAGAGAACTGACGCGTTGGCAAAGCGACTGAGGAGCATCACGCTTGATGGCTGCAAACGCGGCTTGGCCTCTTTTTCAACTGCGCGTGATAGGAGCTGATTGCAGCGGGTTTGCGAGGGCGAAGGAGATTGCGGTGACGCTGATCGACAGACAGGAGTGTCTGTCGCACCTGCAGCCAGCCGGAAGGCTGGCAGAGGTGGCTGAAGTTGTTTTTGAGTGTTTGAAAAGCGTGGTGGGCATTGGGGGCCGTGGGCTCATCTCGCGGGTGCGAGATGGCTATTTTCCAAACACCACTCACGCGTTGGCGCGGAGCCAGGTGAAGCTGCGTTCGGCTTCGCCTTTTTGGTAGGCGATTTCGGCGTCTTTTTTGGCGGGGCCGTCAGGGGCTTTGAAGGTGTCGATTTTTTTGCCGCGTTTGGCCATGTCGAGCCAGGCTTTGAACATGGGGGTGTCGCGGTGGTTGGGGAAGATGTTCCAGAACTCGTCTTTCTTCCAGGAAAAGGGGCGGGCGAAGCCGGAGATGGTTTCGACTTGCAGAGGGACACCGGGGGCGAGTTCGGCGAAGCGTTTGGCGTAGGCTTTGTAGTCAACGAGGCCTTCACCGACGGCGGTCCATTGGACGACGGCGCCGTTTTCGTCTTCCCAGAGCATGCTGTCGCGGACGCTGCTGCAGATGGTGAGCGGGCCGAGGATTTCGAGGTGGAGCATGGGCTCTTCGAGGGCCCAGACGGCGTTGCCGGGGTCGATGTTGGCGCCGACGTAGCCTTTGCCGGCGGCTTCAATGAGGGCTTTGAGTTCGTGTGACTGCATGTCGCCGGCGTGATTTTCGACGGCGATTTTGATGCCTTCGCCTTCGGCTTTGGACTGGCAGGCTTTGATGGTTTTGACGATTTCCTCGATGTGCTTCTGGATGCCGCCATCGCTGCTGCGGTCTTTTTGGTTGCCGAGGTAGCAGCGTGCGACGGGTGAGCCGAGGGTCTTGGCGATGCGGATGGTCAGTTTGAGGTGCTCTTCGGGCGTGCCGTAGATGTCCTTCCAGGTGTTGGAGGTTTTGCAGACGCTGCCGGTGCCGACGTAGAGTTTCAGTCCGGCGCGATCGGCCTGTTCTTTGAGGCTTTTGAGGTAGGCTTCTTCGAAGTTCTCGAACACATGCAGTTCAGAGATAAACATGGTGTCGAGCTTCAAGAAGGCAGCGTAGTCGATGAACTGCGCGGCTTTCCAGCCGGTGGCGCGGACGGCGAAGTGATCGAGGCCGAGGGCGAGCTTGGAGCTGGTGGCAGCCTGGGAGAGGGAGGCGGCAGCGGTGGCGGCGATGGATTGCGCGAGGAAGGAGCGGCGGTTCATATGGCGGATGCTAGCGGAGGCGTGAGGGCTGTCGATAGAGAATCGTGGAGGGTAGTTGCGTTTGTCCGGAACCGGCTGAAGCCGGACTACAATACCAAGAGGCAGAGCCCGGAACGGGCTACGATCCCGAACTACGAACGGAGAGGCTGGCGCAGGAGCGGAGGTGGCTTGTAACTTGAGACTTTAAACTTGAAACTCGGCGCTTTGATCGAGGACGAGTTCGAGTAGGAGGACGATCCTGTTCTCGCGAGGCTTTAGCGGATGATGAGTTTTACGGCACCCTGGCCCTGGCGGTCGTCGGAGGAGGAGACGAGGATTTGGGCGAGGTGATGGCCGGTGCGCCAGGGGGCACCGTTGATGGGCTTGACCTGGAGGAGGTAGGCCCCGGTGCCGACATTGCGGAAGGAGGTGATGTTGTTGCTGAAGGGGGCCTGCTGGCCGGGCACTTCGAAGTACTCCATCAGGGTGAAGTGATCTTTGGTCAGATCTGTGACGGGCCAGCCGCTGCTGCTGACGAGCACGAGGATGTTGGCGGGATGGGAGTTGCCATTGGCGGCGGCACCTGCCGAGGACTGGGCGGCAATGGTGAGCGCGGATGTGCCACTTGTGCCGGTTTTCATGACGACTTTGGCGGTGGGCGCAGGGGCTTGGACGGCTGACCTCGGGGCCGGTGCTTCAAAGACAGGCTTCAAGATGGGTGCGGGCTCGGTCTTTTTGACGGGGGGCGCAGGCGCTGGCTTGGCTGCTGCCTTGGGTTTCACCTCGGCTGCTTTCTTCACCGGCAGCGGCTTCTTTTTGGTCACGGCTGGCTTTTTGGACGCTGCTGGCTTTTTAGCAGGTGCCTTCTTGGGAGCAGGTTTTTTGGCCATAGTCGATTGTGAGTCAGAATTGTTTCGATTTGCGCGAGGCTAGCAATACTTTCGGCCTTCTGTCGAGATTCCTCTTGGGATGAAGGGTAAATATTAAGATGTCGAAAAAAGTGACAGACGGTTTTGAAGGCCTGTTGTTGTGAAAGGGTGAGTCGCTGCCATTTTCGGTTTGAGGGTAACTCTAAAACCTCTAGTTGATCGAATGAACAGTATTCTCGTCATTCTATGAAAAGATGAAAATTCTGAAAATAGACGATTGCCAAGAATATGGTCTCTCGATTATAAGGATTAGTTAGAATTTTAGATTTACGGCCTTTCTGTCACGCTTCGAATACTCGACAGCACTGCAATTCCGTTTCTTTGATGAACGCGCTCTCAACAATAGGTTTCCCTTTGTCGCGACTCTCTCCTCGGCCCGTCCGACGCGAGGGGTCGTTCGTGTGGAAATGGTTTGCTGGGATTTCCAGACTGATTGAATTTTCTCAAGTGGGAAGCTGGGCGTGGTTTGGTGCTGCCGATGCCATGGATGACCTGATGCCGTGGGGGCGTGGCAATTTGGTGACACGTCAAGGCGCTGGGGGAGGGGGGGACGCTCCAGAACCGACTCCATCCGAAGCCGCTGTGAGAAACTTGCCCTTTTATCATGCACCGGTGCTGCTGGCGGAGGTTGTCGAAATGCTGCAGCCTGCTCCGGGCAAGCTTTTTTTCGATGGGACTCTGGGTGGTGGCGGACATTCCGAGGCGCTGCTGCAACATGGTGCGCGGGTCGTGGCAATGGATCAGGATCCAAATGCGCTGAAACACGCCACGGAACGGCTGAAGCCTTATGCGGCGCAGTTTTGTGCCTTGCGCGGCAACTTCCGCAACTTTCCACAGATCGTGGATGAGACCGGGGTTTCCGGTTTTGACGGGATGCTGGTGGATATTGGGGTGTCGAGCCATCAGCTGGATGATGCGGCTCGTGGATTTTCTTTCATGAGAGACGGCCCGCTGGATCTGCGCATGGACACCGAATCATCGCGCACCGCTGCGGACTTGGTGAACACGGAGGATGAGGCGGAACTGATGCGCATCTTCTTTGAGTATGGCGAGGAGCCGAACGCCCGCCGCATTGCACGTGCCATCGTGAAAGCACGCATGACGGGGCCGATCCGCACGACCTTCCAACTGGCCGACATTGTTTCGGTGGCAGCGCCGAAGCGCAGCAAACGTCATCCGGCGACGCTGGTGTTTCAGGCATTGAGGATCGCGGTGAATGATGAGCTGGCCGCGCTGCACGATTTTCTTGCTGCTGCGCCACGATGGCTGAAGCCCGGCGGCAGGCTGGCTGTGATTTCCTTTCACTCGCTGGAAGACCGCATCGTCAAACAAACGCTGCAGCACCTGGCGGCGCCAACCATTGACCGCCCTGAATGGCCTGAGGCGCGGAAAAATCCGGACTGCGTGCTGAAACTCATCACGCGCAAGCCGATTCAGGCTACGCCCCAAGAGATCGAACTGAACCCACGTTCGCGCAGCGCGGTGCTGCGCGTCGCCGAACGACTCCACGCATGAAACCACGCCCGCGCAATCGCTACCGCAACAGCCTCGGCCTATCCACGATCACGGCGATCTTGATTGTCGTGGCTTCGTTGGCGCTGGTGGGCCTGGGGATCGTGGTGAGCAAGAACCGGGTGCGTGCGATCGGAGAGGACCAGCGTAAGGTGGAAGCTGAAATGCGGCTGCTGAATGCGGAGATTCTGGCCATGAACAACCGCATTGAAACGATGCTGACGCGCGACCGCGTGCAGCCGCGCCTCACCAATGCGGGCACCCTGCTGCGTCCGATCACGAAGCATGGAATTCTTCTTCTCAAACCCCTGCCTGAAGCGCCGGCGAAAGCCGCTGCAACGGCTGCGGATCCGTCTGTTGCCCAAATCATGTCCAAGGCCCCGTGAGTCAGCCCCTGCCAAATCAAATCCAGCTTCGCCGAGATCGTCCGGTTTGCCGCCGCATGCTGCTGCTGCTGTTTGTGCTGCTGGCGGGTTTTTCCCTGGTGACGTGGCGTCTGGCGGTGATCCAGATCAAGGAATCGCCGCGGCTGGTGGGGCTGGCGGCGAGAAAATATCAGCGGCACATCGTGTTGCCTGCGCACCGTGGAGCCATCAAGGATCTGAGTGGTGAATACCTGGCTCATGATGAGGATGTGCGGGAGCTTTACACGGACCGCACGCATTTGCGTGAGGTGATCACGGTGCGGCATCAACTGGCGGCGATCCGGGGCGTAAAAGCCTTGGATCTGCGCGAACAACTTAGTGAGACGGAAACCATTGCCGCCTACCATGACCATGTGGCCAAGGTGCTGGCGGGCGTGCTGCCGCAGTCCGAGCAGGAAATTCGCAGCCAGATTGCCTCAGACAAACCGGAAATCGTCCTCGCCAAATTGGTGGACGAAGAAACGGCGAAGCAGTGGAGCAAGCTGTTCAAGGATGAGCACGTTTTCGGCATTTACACGCGGCCGACGGTGGCGCGGCGTTTCCCGGCGCAGGATCGTCTTTCGCTGGTGCTGGGCGACACCGATGTCAGCAATAAGGGGCGCTGGGGGGTCGAAAAGCTCATGGATGCCAAGCTCACCGGCGTGGCTGGCGAGCAGTTGATCGAGCGTGACAAGGCCGGCCACGAGCTGCCGTCGTACCGGAGTCAAGTTATTGATCCACAGAACGGTAGTGACGCGCATTTGACCATCGACATGCAGTTGCAGGACAATGTTGAGGCGATTTGCGAGCGTGCCTGGAAGGCCCACAATGCGCGCCGGGTGGTCATCGTGGTGACTGAGCCATCCACAGGCACGGTGCTGGCCATGGCGGCGCGCCCGCACCGGGATCTGAGCAACCCCGATGTCAGCACCTGGACCAATCACGTGATCGCAGAGCCTTATGAACCAGGCTCCATTTTCAAGGTCGTCACGCTGGCGGCGGGGCTGGACAATCACAAAATCTCGCCCGGAGAGAAGATCGACTGCGGCAATATGTATTACGAAGACCCGGTGCGAAAGGTGAAGCTCAGTGACGATGAGCCGCTGGGCATGCAAACCGTCAAGGGGGTGCTGGTTCATTCGAGCAACATTGGCATGTATAAAATCAGCAAACGTGTTGGACAGGACATGATGCTCGACTATGCCACACGGTTTGGATTTGGTGCTCCAACTGGAATCGGTCTGCTCGGCGAAAAAGCCGGCTACCTGAACACCGGTAAATGGAGCAACACCACCTATTCACGCATGCCTATTGGATATGAAGTATCAGTCACCCCGCTGCAGATGTGCATGGCCTATGGAGCCATTGCCAACGGCGGCGTGCTTATGAAGCCGCGGCTCATTGACCGCATCGTCAAACCGAATGGCGAAACCGAAGTCATGCCGCCGCAGCCGGTCTGGCAGGTCTGCTCGGCCAAGACCGCTGCTTCCTTGCGCGATTTCCTCGAAGGAGTCGTGCTTGAGGGCACCGGCAAGCGCGCCGCACTGCCCGACGTTCGGATCGGTGGCAAAACCGGCACCACCCGGCGCTACGATCCTGAAAAGAAACGCTACATCGACGGCTCCTACCTGACATCTTTTGTCGGCATGGCTCCGATCGACAACCCCAAGCTCGTTTGCCTGGTGATGCTCGACGACCCGAAAGCCGAGACTTCGGCCATGGTGCGAGGTGGTCGTGTCGCGGCCCCCATTTTTGCTGAAATCGTGCGGGAGACGCTCGATCATCTGGCCATTCGGAACGAACGCCCCATCAAGGTGGCGGCCAAAGGAGGTCAGCCATGATCCTGCGCGATTTTATCCCCCATCTCGACAAGCCTGCGGTTTCTGGCAGTCTTGACACCGAAATCACCGGTTTCGCTTATGACTCACGTCTTGTAGGCCCAGGCATCGCGTTTGTCGCCCTGCGTGGTACGCATGCCGATGGTCATGCCTTCATCGGCAAGGCGATCGAGCTCGGAGCAGCGGCGATCATTGCTGAACAGGCACCGGCGGATGACTGCACGGTGCCGTGGGTGCATGTGCGCCATTCGCGCATCGCACTTGCCCAGGCAGCGGCGGCACTGAACGGCCACCCAGCCAAAGGGCTGACCATTGCTGGCATTACCGGGACCAACGGCAAGACCACCACGGCGTTTTTGCTTCACCACCTGTTCAATTCTGCACAGATGCGCAGCGGCCTGCTGGGCACAGTGTTTTATGATCTTGGCGACGGTGAGCAGGTGCCCGCCACGCACACCACACCTGAATCACTCGAAATCCAGGGGCTGCTGGCCGGCATGCGCGACAACGGCTGCCGGGCCTGCGTCATGGAGGTGTCCTCACACGCGCTGGATCAGGATCGCGTCTATGGCCTGCCGTTTGCGGCTGCTATTTTCACGAACCTCACGCAGGACCATCTGGACTACCACGGTACGATGGAGAAGTACTTTGAGGCCAAGGTGAAACTTTTTCAAATCACCGCCGATTCATCGCCTCGTTCTTCGCTGATCATCAATGGTGACGACTCCTGGGGGCGCAAGCTAGTCCAGCGTTTTGAGCACACCGGCCGCGTGGTCCGTTACGGATTCGGGGTTGGGTGTGAGTATCGTGCCATCAATGTGCGCTACGATGTGACTGGCACGACGTTTGAGCTCGAAGCGAAAGGGCGCAGCTTTCTGGTGCGTCTGCCGCTCATCGGCGACTTCAATGTTTACAACGCCCTTGGCGCTCTCGCTGCGGCCCAGGGAGTCGGTTTGAACCTACGTGAAGCCATCAAGAGCCTGCAAAGCGCACCGCAGGTGCCGGGACGCATGGAGCGGGTGTCTGATAACTCACGCTTCCAGGTGTTCGTCGATTACGCGCATACGCCGGATGGTTTGGAAAATGCCCTGCGCACCGCGCGTGCGCTGCGGCCGCGCCGTCTCATCACGGTGTTTGGCTGTGGTGGAGATCGGGACCGTACCAAGCGCCCGAAGATGGCCGCTGCAGCAGAGGCTGGCAGCGACATCTGCGTGCTGACCTCCGACAATCCGCGGACGGAAGATCCGCAGCAGATTTTGGACGACGCGAAGGCAGGCTTCGCCCGCCCGCAAAAGCACGCCATCATTGTGGACCGCCGTGAGGCCATCCAGACCGCGCTGCAGAATGCGTGGGAGGGTGATCTGGTGCTCATTGCCGGCAAGGGACACGAGGACTATCAGGACATTCAGGGTAAAAAGCATCCATTCGATGATCGCAAAATCGCCCGCATCCTGCTTCACCAACTCAAAGCTGACCGTGCTGCTGAGCGCGAAGAAAAAGCCGCTGAACGCGAAGCCATGCGTGGTGGCTTTGACCGGCCTGACCGCCCTGAACGATTTGACAGATGACGCCCGTTTCACTCCAGACGCTTGCCCAGTTCGCCGCAGGAACCCTGCGTGGTGATGGCACGCGCCTAGTGACGAACGTGAACACCGATTCGCGCAAAATCACCGCAGGCGAAGTATTTGTCGCGTTGGTAGGGGACAAGTTTGATGCGCATGATTTCATTCCGCAGGTGGCTGCGGCTGGCGCGGCAGCCGTCGTGGTCAGCCGGATTGATCCGGCATGGGGTACACTGCCATGCGCTGTGATCGAAGCAGGAGACACCCTGCTTGCGCTGCAAAACATGGCGCGCGGTTACCGTGAGCTGCATGCGCCCTTGATCATTGGGCTGACTGGAAGCAACGGGAAGACTTCGACCAAGGACCTTGCAGCGGTGGTCATGGCGCGCAAATGCCAGACGCGTGCCACGCTTGGCAATCTGAACAATCACATCGGCCTGCCGCTGACGCTGCTCTCACTGCGAGAAGGCGACCAGTGCTGCGTGGCTGAGATGGGCATGAACCATCCGGGTGAAATTAAAGTGCTCACGGACATCGCGAAGCCGGATGCCGGGATCATCACGAACGTCGGCATGGCGCACATTGAATACATGGGCACGCAGGATGCGATTGCGTGGGAAAAAGGCACGCTGGCAGCGAATGTGCGCCCAGGGGGTGTCGTGGTGCTGAATGCCAATGACAAATACAGCGAGGTCATTGCCCGGCATTGCCAAGCCAGAGTTTCGATGGCGGGTGTCGGTTGTGGGGATGTGGCAGCTTTGAATCTGCGTGCGGATGCCACGGGTACCACCTTCACACTCGACTTCGGCGGTGAGAAAGTGGAAACACGGCTGCCCATTCTTGGCGAGCACATGGTGGGCAATGCCGCGCTGGCTGCCTGCATGGGCTGGAGGCAGGGCATTGCGCCAGCCGAAATCGCAGATGCGCTGAATCAGGCAAAGCTCACCGGTGGCCGAGTGGAGCCGAAAGTGGTGAAGGGCATTCAGTTCATTGATGACTCTTACAACGCGAACCCTGACAGCATGATCGCAGGCTTGCGTACGCTGAGCACGCTTGGGGCAGCCGGCAGCCGCCGTGTGGCGGTGCTGGGCCGCATGGGTGAGCTGGGGGCGATAGCAGAGATGGAGCACCGCCGGGTGGGTGAGTTTGCCGGTTCGCTCAAGCTTGACGCTGTTTTCAGTGTGGGCGGCAATGAAGCCGCATGGATCACCGAAGCCTCGAAGGCCGTGACATCCGAACATTTTCCCGATCAAGCCTCTTGTGCCGCACGTCTGCGTGAGTGGTTGAAGGAGGGAGACGTGGTGCTGCTCAAAGGCAGCCGCTCCGCGCGCATGGAACAGGTTCTCACGCATTTTTCCGCCTCATGATGTACTGGCTTTACGAACTAAGGGAATGGCTCTTCGCTCATCAATGGATCAGCGATGACGCTGCTCTGTACAAAATTCTCAATCTCTTCAAGTACCACACGTTTCGTGCCGGTGGTGCCGCTGTGACGGCGTTTGCGCTTTCGCTGATGTATGGTGACCGCCTCATCCGCAAACTGATCTCCTTGAAGATCGGCCAGCCGATCCGCACCGCCGAGGAGGTGCACAAGCTGCATGAACTGCATGGTAAAAAGGCTGGCACCCCGACAATGGGCGGCCTGCTTATTCTCTCGGCCATTGTGATTTCGACGCTGATGTGGGCGAAGTGGGACAACATCATGGTGTGGACGGTGCTGTTCACCACCATCGGTCTCGGAGCACTGGGCTTCCGTGATGACTACCTCAAAATCAGCAAGAAGAACTCCAAGGGAGTCAGCGCCCGGACGAAGCTCATCTGGCAGACCTCGGTGGCGGTGGTTGCGGGCCTGCTGTTTGCGTATGCGGTGCCGGGAGACAACGGCGTGACACTGCGTGCGCTTTACATTCCGTTTGTGAAGGATGCGGTGATCTCGGACATGCATCTCTTCGCGGTCGCGTTCTTTGCCATCATCATCGTGGGTGCTTCGAATGCGGTGAATCTGACGGACGGTCTGGACGGTCTCGCCACTGGCTGCTCGATCACCACCTCGCTGGCGTATGCGGCGTTTGGCTACATCTGCGGCAACGCGAAGTATTCCGAATATCTTGGAGTGGCGCACCACAGCCTGGCCAATGAACTGCCCATCGTGGCGATGGCGATGGCGGGTGCTTGCCTCGGCTTCCTCTGGTTCAATGCGCATCCGGCCAAGATGTTCATGGGAGACACGGGTTCGCTGGCACTGGGCGGCTGCATTGCGGCGCTGGCCATCGGGTGCAAGCAGGAGATCGTGCTGGCCCTCGTCGGCGGTGTGTTTGTGATGGAGGCCATGAGCGTCATTCTGCAGGTCTGGAGCTTCAAGAAGCGCGGCAAGCGCATCTTCCGCATGGCCCCGATCCATCATCATTTTGAACTCGGTGGCTGGCATGAGAACCAGGTGATCGTGCGCTTCTGGGTGCTCTCACTGCTCTTTGCCATGCTGGGTCTTGCCACGCTTAAACTTCGTTAATTTTCATGCGTTTCGCCTCACAACACTTTGCCATTCTCGGTGCTGGGCGCAGCGGCCTAGGGGCTGCGCGTCTGGCGCGCCTGCATGGCGCGGAAGTGACGATTTTTGATGAAGGGGACAAGGCGAAGCCGGTGGAAGATTTCCGGTGTGTGCTTGGTCAGGCTGCGCGTGATCTCGTCGTCAATCCGGGCGAGTTTCAGCAGGTCATCATCAGCCCCGGGCTGGATGAGCATTGGCCGTTGCCGAAGAAATTCACGGATGCAGGCGTACCGCTGGTGGGGGAGACCGAATTTGCCTTTCATCTGACCGACATGCCCATGGCGGCGATCACTGGAACGAACGGCAAGAGCACCTGCACGGAGCTGATAGCGGCGCTGTTTAACGGCTGCGGCCTGAAGTCCCTGCCCTGTGGCAACCATGGCGTATCGCTGAGTGAAGTCGTCGCCAGCGGCGTGCGTTACGATGTGCTCGCGCTTGAGATCAGCAGCTTTCAGCTTGAGACGATCCGTGACTTCCGTGCGAAGGCGAGCCTGTGGCTCAATTTTGCACCGGATCATCTGGACCGTTATCCAGACATGGAGTCGTACTTTGCCGCGAAGGCCCGAGTTTTTGAAAACGTCAGGGCGGAGGATGTGGCCATCGTGCGTGCAGGTGAAAGCGTGTCTTCCGGTGCTGCGGAGCGCTGGACCTTCTCTGCCTATGGCGAAGAGGCTGGCTATACCTACCGCGCTGGCAGTTTTTATCATCTCGGCGAGGAGATCGGCAGTGCGAGCGGATTGAAACTGCGTGGCAAGCACAACATGGAGAACGTGCTCGCGGCGCTGATGACCGGCCGCGTGTTCGGACTGGAGTATTCCGACATGCTGAAAGCGATGGAGAGCTATGAGCCGCCAAGGCACCGCTGCGAACTGGTACGCACTCTGCATGACCGCGAATACATCAATGACTCCAAGGCGACCAACCTGCACGCGCTGGAAGCCTGCCTGCGCTCGCAGGAGCGGCCGATTGTATTGATCGCCGGCGGCAAGGACAAGGAGCTGGATTATACGCCGCTTCGTGCTGGTTTGAACGGTCAGGTGCGTGCGATGGTGCTGATCGGCGAGATCGCTGAGCAGCTGAAGCAAACCTTTGGCGATCTGCTGCCCTGCCAGTGCGCCACCGACATGGCGGATGCGGTGCGTCTGGCCACGGAAGTTTCGCAGGCGGGGGATGCGATCATCCTCAGCCCCGGCACCTCTTCTTTCGACATGTACACCGGCTATGGCCAGCGCGGCGAAGTTTTTCGTGAGGCCGTGAACGCCCTGAATTGAATTTAAAGACCCCGAATCCCGACAATCCACTGACCCCAAGGTCCTATGAAAATGAAACCCAAGCCCAAAGAAACCAAGCTGCTGCTGAATCTGATGGATGGTGAGCGGCACCGCCACCGCGTAGCGCTCGTGACGGAAGAGGGTGAATGGAACCAGCATGAGCCGAACTCCGGGATGGCGCGCATGTTCGTCGTCATGCTGCTGATCCACGTCGTTCTCATCGGTGGCATCATCGTCTATGATTTCATGGGTGATGACGAAAAACCGCAGCAGACGGTGACGCAGGCGGCGCGTGCGCTGAGCAACGGCAACGGACTGCCCATGGCCTCGCCGGAAGTCATCACTGCCCAGGCGCAGGCGGCGGCGGACACGGAGCAGTTTGACAATTACGAGATGCGCTCGGGGGACTCGATCAAGTCCATCGCAGCCAAGTTTGGCTCCACCGAAGCGGAGATCACACGGCTGAACCTGATCGACAAGGGAATCCAGATTGGCCCTGGAACCATGCTGCGTGTGCCCAAACAGGCCGTGCTGAGCGCGATTCCAGTGAATCCGAAGACGCTGAAGCCGATGGCGATCGTGGAAGAGGTGCCGAGGGCCGTTCCCGTGGTGAGTGAGCAGCCACCGGCGACGAAGGTGCCCAGTGAAGCCGTGAAGCCATCCGAGGCGCCTGCCAGCCTGTCTGCGGCCACGATGTCACCGATTTCGCTGCTGGCTCCGAACGAAGCCCCGCCTGCCACAACCTCCTTGGTGGCTGATGCCAACATGCCGGCGACCGCCACCGCGCCTTCTGCCAGCACCGCCGAGCTACCCCCTCCTACCAAACCGAATGTCGTTTCGTTGCTGCAGGAAAATGCACCGAAGGTAGAAGCGAGCAAGCCGGAGGCTGTGAGGCCTCGGGATCGGGATGAGCCAAGTCCCGTGGCCAAGGCGGAACCCAAGCTGCTGGCGAAGCCGAATCCGGTGCCGCCGCCAACGCAGATGCTGAAAAAAATCGCCGATTCACCTCCGGCAACGAAGAAGGCCGAGCCGACCAAAAAAGTGGTGACTGATGCACCCCCCAAAACCGTGACCAAGGCAGTGGCTGCCCGCACGCATACGCTCAAGTCAGGAGAGACGCTCTACCGCCTAGCCTCGAAGTATGGTGTTTCGGTGACGGCCATTCAAAAAGCGAACAACATCAAGAATCCCAACTCGATGCGTGATGGGATGAAACTGGTGATCCCGGCGAAATAAGTTCCCGATTTCGGCAGCATGGCCAAATATTCCATCCTCCTGCTCATCCTTGCGGCGCTGTCGTTGATCGCGCTGGGTGTCACCATGCTGGCGAGCACGACATTTCAAGTCGCGCATGAGGGTGGGGAAGATTACGTGACGCTCTGGAGGCAGCTGGGCTGGCTGGCAGCCGCGACGGTGGTGTGCGTGATCATGGCGATGGTGGATTACAACGTCTGGATGCGGTGGCGCTGGCATATTTTGATCGCTGCTGCGGTGCTGCTGGCCCTGTGCTATGTCCCGATGATTGGAGTGAAAATCAACGGCTCCAAGCGATGGATAGGTCTGCAAGCCCTGGGCGTGAGCGGGTTTCGTGTACAGCCGTCCGAATTTGCGAAGATCGCGCTGATTATCGCATTAGCGGGCTGGTTTGGGACGAACGAGGCGGCGACGCGTACTTTTTGGCGTGGATTTGTGCTGCCGGGCCTGATTTTGCTGGGCATCGTGGCTTTGATCGGCTGTGAATTTGACCTCGGCAGTGCGTTACTGGCTTCGACGGTGGGTCTGGGCGTGATGTTTGTGGCGGGCACGAAGGTGCGCTACCTGGCTATCATTGTTGTGCTCTGCGGCGGTGGCCTCGCGGCGGGGATCAAGTTCCTGCCGAACCGGTTTGAGCGAATCATGGTCACTTTTGACCTCGAACACCACAAGGAAGACCTGGGCTTGCAGCAGTGGGTGTCCAAGCTGGCGTTTGGCTCCGGCGGGCTGGAGGGGCGCGGGCTTGGGGAGGGGCGCATGAAGCTTTCCTACCTGCCTGAGGCCCATACCGACTTCATTTTTCCGATGGTGGGAGAGGAGCTGGGACTGCGCGGTACGGCGGCGGTGGTGCTGGCGTTTGCGGTGCTGGTCATGGCCGGGATGGTTGTTTCCTCGTATGCCCCCAACCGGTTTGGCAAGCTTTTAGGAGCCGGAGTGACATTTTTGCTAGGAATGGAAGCGCTCTTGAACATGGGGGTAACCACTGCTTTGCTGCCAAATAAGGGATTGCCACTGCCTTTCGTAAGTTACGGAGGGTCCAGTCTCGTCGCCGCGATGGTCGCGGTGGGCATCCTGATCAACATCCACCGCCAGGGCGTCCATCTGACCTGGGATCAGCTTCCCGTGATCCGCAGAAAGCGCCGCTGGACTCCACAGCTTTAGCCTTTTGAACAGTAGTGAAACAAAAAAATTCGAAGTCCATCCACGTGCTTATCGCGTGTGGTGGCACCGGGGGGCATTTGTTCCCTGGGATTGCCGTTGGTGAGGTTCTGGCCTCCCGTGGTCACGAGGTGACCTTGCTTATCAGTGAAAAGAAGATCGATACGCTCGCCGCTTCTGGGCATCCGGAATTGCGGTTTGAGAAGATGCCGTTTCTCGCCATGCCGAAACCATGGTCGCCGAAGATGTTCGGGTTTCTTAAAGGACTCTGGCAGGGAACGAAGGCCTGCCGGAAGATCATCCGCGATCGCGATGTGGACGTGGTGCTGGGCATGGGGGGATTCACGTCCTTTGCCCCGCTGTACGCCGGGCGCAAAGAGGGCTGCCACACGCTCATTCACGAAAGCAACGCCATCCCTGGAAAGGCGAACCGGCTCAACGCACGCTACAGCGACATCGTGCTGTGCGGCCTTGAAGCCTGCAAGGAGCACTTTCCGAAGCATGGGGATGTGCGCGTGGTGGGAACGCCGATCCGCAGCAGCATGCGAAAGGCGAACAGCGACGACCCGCGTGCCTTCTTCAAGCTGGACAAGGACAGGCGCACGCTGCTTGTCATGGGCGGTAGCCAGGGCGCGCGCGGAGTGAACCGTGCCGTGGGCATGGCGCTGGAAGAGTTTGAGAAAATGGGCATCCAGGTGCTGCACATCGCCGGACCGACCGATTACGAAGAGGTGAGGGACGTTTACGCCAAGATACCGATGCTCAAGCAGCACGTGGCCGCCTTCTGCCATCGCATGGATCTGGCCTATCGCGCGGCGGATCTGGCCATTGCACGTTCGGGAGCTTCATCCATGTCTGAGCTGGCCTATTTTGGCGTACCGAGCCTGCTGGTCCCGTATCCTACTGCCGCCGAGGATCATCAGACCCGCAATGCGGAAATTTTCGACAAGGCTGGTGCGGCCAGACTGATGCGTGAAAGCGATCTGAATGCCGACACTCTCGCGGACTCTGTGCGTGAGATCTTCAATGACCCGCGCAAGGCTGGCGAGATGAAGAAGGCGGCGCAGAAGCTCGCGGTGAAGAATTCGGCGGAGAAGATTGCGGAGCTGCTGGTGAAGACGGCGGCGGGGTGAGGCGTTGAGGGGGGCTTATTTGGCTACGGCGGCGCTCCATTCGTCGAGCTTTTGCTTCAGCAGCTCTTTGGAGGGCAGGTAGAGATTGTACTCTTGTGCGTGGATGTTTGTGCCTTGGGGTAGCGTGAGTTCGACGACGGTCTTTTTGGCGGACTTGCAGAGGAGGAGGCCGATGGTGGGGTTCTCGTCGGGGAGTTTTACTTCGCGGTCGTAGTAGTTCACGTACATCTGCATCTGGCCGAGGTCTTGATGCGTGAGCTTGTCGAGCTTGAGGTCGATGATGACGTAGCAGCGGAGGAGACGGTTGTAGAAGACGAGATCGACGAAATAGTGGTCTTCATCGAAGGTGAAGCGTTTCTGGCGGGCCTCGAAGAGGAAGCCTTTGCCGAGTTCGAGGAGGAAGTGTTCGAGGCGGTCGATGATGGCCTGTTCGAGGTCGTTTTCGGAGTAGCTGGCCTTGTCGTCGAGGCCGAGAAATTCGAGCACGAGCGGCTCTTTCAGCAGATCTTCAGGCCGGACGACGACTTGGCCTTCGCGGGCGAGTTTGCGGATTCCTTCTTTGTCCCGACTGAGGGCGAGGCGTTCGTAGAGGCAGGAGGCTTTCTGGCGCTTGAGTTCGCGCACATTCCAATTGGACTGTGCAGATTCGATTTCGTAAAAGCTGCGTTCGTCCGGGTCTTGGATGGTCATGAGCACGACATAGTGCGACCAACTGAGGGTAAATGGCCGTTTGAATTTCCCAGACTGCGTCTGGGAAATCTCTGTCAGCGCGGATTGTCCAGACGCTGTCTGGGAAATTGGGGCATGTTTTTGCCATTCGAGGAAAAACTTCCTCATGTACTCGAGATTTGAACGCGAAAAGCCACGCCCAAACTCCTCGGTCAGTCGTTCAGACAGTTCCTTCAGCAACTCCGCACCGTAGGCTGCACGCTTCGCGCCTTTTTGTTCGTGTTCGACGATGCGGCGGCCGATTTCGAAGTTGGTCATCACCTGAAAGGTGTCCACGATGGTGGACACGCCACGGCGGGCGCTTTGGACGAGCTGCCGGACTTCGGTGAGGAGGGGAGTGAGGCCGTCCGGTTTTGCTTTGGCCGGGGTGCTGGTTTTGCGAGTGGCGGGCGGCTTTTTCATGGGGCTGAGGCGGAGGTCTCTGGCGAGGTGTCGCAGTTGGCTATTTTTGTCAAATCATGGGCGTTGGTGGTTTCAGGTATGATCCGTGTTTGAAACACGGGGCGGAGTCGTTATGTATCCACCCCTCAAAATTCCAACCTGACCTTTTATGAATCTGACACGAACAGCCTACGGCACCTGGAGCGGCGGACGCTTCATGCATTACGGAGAACAGCTCTCCGAGGAGCATTACATGCAGCTCATGCGTGATTCGTTTGCCAAAGGCGTGCGCACCTTTGTCACGGCGGATGTGTATGGGGTGGGGCGCGCGGACGCCTTGCTGGGTGAGGCACTGAAGGGCATTCCGCGTGAGGAATACTGCCTCGTGGGCATCGTGGGGCATGACATTTACGAGGGCATTCGCCAAGGGTCGAAAGGGTATCCGCGGTTCACGGACCCGGCGCTGCGCGGGCCGGAGAAGTATTATGATTATCTGAAGATGGCGACTGAGAAGAGTCTGGAGCGTTGTCAGACTTCGAAGTATGACCTGCTCATGCTGCACAATCCGGACAGCATCAGCTACACGAGTGAAAAGGTGTGGGATGCGTTCACGGCGCTCAAGACGGACGGCCTGACGGATCGGCTGGGGATTGCCCCTGGGCCGGCGAACGGGTTCACACTGGACATGATCGAGTGCTTTGAGCGTTTTGGTGACCGGATGGACTGGGCAATGATCATTCTGAACCCCTTTGAACCCTGGCCGGGGCAGCATGTGCTGGGCGCAGCGGCGAAGAACAATGTCGATATTATGGCCCGCGTGGTCGATTACGGCGGTCTGTTTCATGACGATGTGAAGCCGGGGCACAAATTCCGTGATGGGGACCACCGTACGCATCGCCCAGGCGGCTGGATTGAGCATGGGGTCGAGAAGCTTGAGAAGGTGCGTCCGATTGCCGAGAAGCATGGGCTGTCGATGCTCCAACTCGCTTGTTTGTGGACCTTGGGCAACACGGCGGTGAAGAGCGTGGTGCCGACTTTGATTCAGGAGCACGGTGAAGGTGCACGCACGATTGAGAGCAAGCTGGATGATCTGGCGGCTTTGCCTGAGCAGTGTCTGTCTGCCGAGGAGATCGAGACGATCCGTCAGATCGGTGACAACACCGGCTGCATGGCGCTCAAGGGAGCCAGCCACCGTCATGAAGGGCAGGAGGCACGCGCCGATGAATGGCCGCTGCGCCCTGATCTGCTGGATCTCGCGACGCGGTGGAGTTTGGGAACGAGCTGGTAGCGCATTTGCATGTTGCCGGTTCCGCGACGAAAGAGTCACCTAAATTCATGATCGAGGCAGACTTCATCATCGTCGGAACTGGGGCAGGAGGGCTTGTCGCTGCTTTGCATGCTTCCGAGCACGGCAAGGTGGTGATGATCACCAAGCGCGGCGCGCTGGACTCGAACTCGAACTGGGCGCAGGGCGGCATCGCCTGCGTGACAGCGGAGAATGACTCCATCGAGAAGCATGTGAGTGACACGCTCATCGCCGGGGCTGGCCTGTGCAAAGAGGCTGCGGTGCGCACGATTGTGAGCGAAGGCCCTGCACGCATCGCAGATCTGGTGAAGTGGGGCGTGCATTTTGACCAGCGCGAGGCGGTGGACGGGCATCTGGAGTTTGATCTGACACGTGAAGGGGGACATACGGCCCGCCGTGTGCTGCATGCGGCGGATGCCACTGGGCGGGAGATCACGGAGAAGCTGCTGGCTGCCGTGCGGGCCAATCCGAACATCACGATCTACGAGAATCATTATGCCATCGATATCCTGACGACGGCCAAGCTTGGCCTGGTCTCGGAAGACCGGGTGCTGGGGCTGTACGTGCTGGATGAAGCCAGTGGCGATGTGCATACCTTCCGCTCTGACCGGGTTATCCTGGCGACAGGCGGCTGCGGCCGGGTCTATTTGTACACGACGAATCCGCGCGTAGCGACGGGTGACGGTGTGGCGATGGCTTGGCGTGCGGGGGCTACGATCTCGGACATGGAATTCATCCAGTTCCACCCGACCTGCCTCTACCATCCGCAGAAGCGGTCGTTCCTCATCAGTGAGGCGATGCGGGGTGAAGGGGCGCGGCTCATTGACAAGGATGGGCAGGAGTTCATGCAGCGGTATGATCCGCGCGGCTCGCTGGCACCCCGTGACATTGTTGCGCGTGCGATTGACCATGAGATTAAGAAGACTGGCGGCCCGTGCGTGTACCTCGACATCAGCCATCGGTCGCCGGAATTCATCGCGAGCCACTTTCCGAACATTCAGAAGGCCTGTCTCGATGTCGGTATCGACATCACCAAGGAGCCCATTCCGGTGGTACCTGCCGCGCATTATCAATGCGGTGGCGTTCTGACGGATGTGAACGGGGCGACTAGCGTTCGGGGGCTCTGTGCTGTGGGAGAGGTGGGCTGCACCGGGCTGCACGGGGCGAACCGTTTGGCGAGCAATTCGCTGCTGGAATGCTGTGTGACCGCGCAGCGAGCGGTGGCGCATTTGATCAAAAAGATCCCGCAGGGGAAGGTGGCGGAGCAAAGCTATGAACTCCGTGCCTGGGAGACCAGCGGGGTGGTGGAAAATGATGAGCTCGTCGTGATCTACCATAACTGGGATGAAATCCGACGTTTGATGTGGGACTACGTTTCCATCGTGCGGACCAACAAGCGCCTGCAGCGTGCTGCGGCGCGCCTGAGAAATCTCAAGCGTGAGGTGCAGGAGTTTTACTGGAGCAATCATGTCACCAGTGAAATTCTCGAGCTGCGCAACCTCGTCGAAACGGCCTCCCTCATCGTTGAATGCGCCATCCGCCGGCATGAAAGCCGCGGGCTGCATTACACGCTGGACTATCCGCAGACTGATGATACGCGGCCGCCGCAAGATTCCACTTTGCGGAGATATTGAGTTTATCGGTGGTGGGTGAGTCCGGATTTTTTAACCACGGATGACACGACCAGCACGGATGAGAGGAACCCCATTTTTTGGAAAAGGAAGCGTCGAGACGCTCGACGGCGGCTTGAGGACAAGCCGCCCTACCTCCCGCTGGGCATGCGCAGCCCTACCTGCGGGCGAGCGGAGCGGCGCTTTTTGAACAGCGGAGCCCTGCATGTGTCCCATCATTCTGCGCAGTTGTTTCGTGGATCGTGATCATTTACCCCATCAGGCCGCTGCGCCTTACCCGGCGAATTACAGATTGCAGTTTGCCATGGTAAGCTGCTACAATTCTGCCAAACTGGTCCTCCCATGTTCGCCAAACGCTCCATCAGTTCAATTATCGTCGTCGCGACTCTCGTGGCGGCGGTCTCGGCGTTTGGCCAGGGGGCGTCCTCGGTTTCCGCCACGGGTGCTGCTGCGGCATTGAAAAAAAGAGGGGCTGCGCCGGCTGCCCCAAGCAAACCCGCCGCGCCAGCCCAGACACAATCGTCGCCTCCCCGCAGCATTTCCGCCACGCTGCCGAGCTTCAGTTCGCCTTCGATGCCGCATCTGGGATACGCACGCTATCCGTGGAAGCTGGACATTGTGGCCACGGTGTTCTGGGTGGGCGAGCAGCCGACGGAAAACAACCCCACGCCCAACGACAAAAGCTCCTGGGACACTCAGTGGATGCAGAGCTTTGGTGGCTACGATGATCCCGATCCCGCGAAGCGGACGGACAATTACACGCCGGTAGGATTCACGCCGAAGCAGAACCCGTTTTATGTGGCGCTGCCGTACAACGACTGCATCGATTACAACTCGCACAAGCCAGAGGCATCCAAAGTGATCCCGTGGTTCAAGCAGAAGTTTGTGCGTTCCGGTAAAACGGTGCTGAAAGGGCAGTGGATCGCGATTCGCTACGGCAACCGCGTCTGCTATGCGCAGTGGGAGGACTGCGGCCCCTTTGTGACGGATGACCATGACTACGTTTTTGGCAACGCACGCCCCAAGAACACGAGCAATCGCGGAGCGGGTATCGACATCTCGCCCGGCGTGAGAGATTACCTTGGCATTTCCAGCAGCGGACGCTGTGACTGGCGTTTTGTGGATGTGAGTGAAGTCCCCGCCGGCCCATGGCGCAGCCTTGGCAGCAACAACCATTTCGTCACGCAGCAGAAGGTCGAAAATGCACGCGAGCACACGGAGATTTCGTCGCGGCTTGAGGAGTTGCGCCGCATGCGGGATGCTTACTTTCAGCAGAATGGGACCGGGGCTGCGCGGTGAGCTTGGATGTGAAGTGTCAGGGGTGATGCAAATGGATGGGACGCTCGTGTTGGCATCGCTAAGCGATGCCTGTGAGTTGTTGGGTGATGCGTAAAAGTGAGGGAGCGGGACGATCCCCGTCTGCCAGAAAGCTGGGCGGCTGCGTGGTATGGGCGTTGCCCTACGCTGACGGGACGGACATAGCATGCATTTCTCACACCAAGGTGAGCAGGCGTGGTGGTCTTTGATTACAAAGGCAAAAACACACCGGAGCCCCCAGATGCACACGACTCAAGCGACGACAGACTGTTATCAGCAAAGTTTCGATTTTCAAGGGCTGGGAAGCAGACGTGTCGAGGTCGATTTCTCCGGCGGCCATCTCTCCAGCGATGGTGGCTGCCTGCTGCTGCGCGAGGCGGACCGCGCCGAGCGCCTGTGTGAGCAGCTCGCTGAGTGCTTCACCGATGCGCGCGAGCAGCGCTACGTCGAGCATGCACTGCCGGTCATGCTGCGCCAGCGCATCCTGGGCATCGCGCTGGGGTATGAGGATGTCAACGATCACGACAAGCTGCGGAGCGATCCGCTGCTCGCCGCCATGTACGGGCGTGAGGATGTGCTCGGCTTGGAGCGTCATCAGGAGCAGGACAAGGGCAAGGCGCTGGCTGGCAAGAGCACGCTCAACCGGCTCGAACTCGGCGCACACAAAACCAACGCGCGCACCAAGAAGATCGAGGCGCATGCCGACAAAATTGAAGCCCTGCTGCTGCGTCAGGGCGTGGCGGCCATTGCGCGCCGCAGCATGGTCATCGTGTTGGATTTTGACGCCACCGATGATGCCCTGCACGGCCAGCAGGAGGGCCGCTTCTTCCATGGTTACTACGGCGGCTACTGCTACCTGCCGCTCTATTGCTTCTGTGTCGACATCCCGCTGTGGGCGCAGTTGCGCACGGCGGACCGCGATGGCAGCGACGGCACGCTTGCAGCCCTGCAAAAGATCGTCGCGGCCATTCGTCAACGCTTTGGCAAACACGTCGCGATCATCGTGCGCGGGGACTCGGGCTTCTGCCGCGATGAGCTCATGACGTGGATCGAAGCGCAGGAGCACGTGCATTACGTGCTGGGCCTGGCGCGCAATGCGCGGCTCGAGGGCATGCTCGCACCCACGTTCTGGGAGGTGGCCACGCAGATGGACCCGGATGTCGTGCTCTGCGCCAAAGCCTCTGGAGCAGATGCGCCACCACTGCCGCAAGAAGGCAGTGCGCGTGTGTTTGCCGAGCTGCGCTACCGCACGCTCAAAAGCTGGAGCAGGGAGCGCCGCGTCATCGGCGAAGCCGAGATCACACAGGTCAAACGCAACCCGCGCTACATCGTCACCGACCTCAAAGGCGATGAAGACTGGGCGCGAGATGAGTCCGCCTTCGCCAGCGGTGGCAGCTTGTATGAAGAGTTTTACTGCGCACGCGGCGACATGGAGAACCGGATCAAGGAGCAGCAGTTCGACCTGTTTGCCGACCGCACTTCAAGCGCATTCTTCAAGAGCAACCAGTTGCGGCTGTGGTTCTCCACCTTTGCGTATTTGCTGATGCGACAAGTCCGGGCGGTGGCATTGAGCGGAACCCGGCTGGCGCGTGCCACGGTGGGCACGATCCGGCTGCAACTCATGAAGATCGCCGCGCAGGTGACGGTGAGAGTTCGGCGTGTGCATGTGAGGCTGTGCAGCGCGTGTCCGCTGCGGGATGTGTTCGCCCACGCGCACGGCGGATTACGAGCGTTGAGTTGAGGGGAACGCACGAGTGAATGAATGGGTGGATGAACAACGCAAGGAAAGTCCATGCCGCCGCGCAACGCCCAGGTGGCAAGAGGGGCTTCTACGGCACGGAATCGAGCCGAAAAATCCATCACGGCCGCATTCTCAAATGGCCAGGCTCGATCGTAAGGATGACCTCGCTTGAGTCCCCTCTCAAAAAGACGCCTTTTTACATGGGGTGTGAGAAATGCTGGTTAGCCCGCTCTGGAGCCAGCCCTCAAGGGTGCGCTCGTTGGTTGGCGACGGCTGGATCCGCTCTCAAGTAAACGCTATCTCCGGTTAAAAACGAGACCCGTCTTTAACTGAGCGTGGTATGACACGCGGTTAACAAAGTGTTTGGAATCGGGCATTCACGCGAAAGCCGCAGCGCTTTTGGACTGCGGTCGCGCAGATGCACGGCGCAAGCCTGCATCGGAGCTACCGCTTTCGCGGGGTGAAAAGAGTCCTCCGCCCTCAGCCCACCGTTCAGCCTGCAAAAACGTCCTCCCACCCAGGCTTGCCTATCCCTCGTCGCCTCGGCGAAAACGGATTCCGAAATCAAGTCTCAGCCCCATTCCCTTGCTGAAAATCAAAGATCCCAAAGGCTCTATCTCATTCCCTGCCCCATCCCCCCGAGTTCTCGGGGTCCCGTAAGGAAACCCCATCTCACTCAGTAAATCCTAACCGAACCTTTCCCCGCAATCCCTTCCCAGCCCATGAAACTCCCCGCCCCCTCCGGCTGCTCCGGCTTCCGCCAAATGAACCTCCACCGCCGCGAAGCCATGCGCATCGGCTTCTGCAGCGCCCTCGGCCTCAGCATGGCCGACCTCCTCAAACACGAAGCCCGCGCCACCGTCGAGCCCGGCTTCTTCAAAGAAGGCAAAGCCAAGAGCATCATTCATCTCCACCTCCCCGGCGGCATGGCCCAGCAGGAATCCTGGGACCCCAAACCCGAAGCCCCCACCGAATATCGCGGCGCATTCGGCGTGGCCAAGACCAACACCGGCGAGGTCTTCAGCGAAAACTTCACCCGCCTTTCCAAGATCGCCGACAAGCTCACCATCGTCCGCTCCGTCACCGGCAAGATCCCCGATCACCAGCAGGCCACCTACCACCTCTACACCGGCTACACACCCACCACCGTCATCGACTACCCGCAGATGGGCAGCGTCGTCTCCCATCTCATGGGCGTGCGCCAAGGCATGCCGCCCTACGTCGCCATCCCCTCCATGCGCGGCTTTGAAGGCGGCACAGGATTCCTCAGCAGCAAGTACGGCCCCTTCCAGCTCAACGCCGACCCCGGTGCCAAAGGCGAGTTCAAAGTCCGCGACTTCAGCATCCCCGACGGCGTCTCCATGCAGCAGTTCGAACGCCGCAAAGCCGCACGCGACATCGTCGAAGGCCAGCTCCGCAAACTGGATGCCGACATCGACAAGGTGAACACCATGGATGACTTCTACAAAAGCGCCTACTCCCTCCTCACCTCGGACGCCGCACGCAAAGCCTTCTCCCTCGCCGATGAAAATGACGCCACGCGCGATCTCTACGGCCGCGGCTACGAATTGAAACAACGCGCCCCCGCCGCCGTCGGCGAGCGCCTCCTCCTCGCCCGCCGCCTCGTCGAGTCCGGCGTGCGTTTCGTCAGTGTGAACTACGGCTCCTGGGACTCCCACGTGGACATCAAAAGCACCTGCACCGAATTCATGCCCGCCCTCGACCACGCCATCTCCGGCCTCATCACCGATCTCGATCAGCGCGGCATGCTCGACAGTACCCTCGTCATGGTCACCACCGAGTTCGGCCGTACCCCGAAAGTCAACATGAGCAACGGCCGCGACCACTGGGCCCGCGTCTATTCCATGCTCCTCGCCGGCGGCGGCATCACCCGCGGCCAGATCTACGGCGCCTCCGACGCCACCTCCGCCGAGCCTGCTCGCGATGAAGTGAAGCTCGAAGACTTCCTCGCCACCGTTTACAACCAGCTCGGCATCGACTCCAACGAAGAGCTCATGGCCTTCGGCGGTACACGCCCCATCGAAATCGTCAAAGACGGCAACGTCGTCAAAGGCATCATCTCCTAATCGCCATGCGACTTTTCACAGCCCTCATGAGTTCAGCATGTCTGCTCACCTCGGCGCTCGCAGGCCCCATGGTGCATCACATCGAGTATGTCACGCCACGCGCAGGCCAGCGCGGCACTACAGTCGAGGTCACCATCGAAGGTGCCTTCATCAAAGAGGCACGCGAAGTCCTCTTCTATCGTCCCGGCATCCGCTGCATCGAACTGAAAAGCCTGCCCTCGCTGCCGCAGCCACGCAGCACGATCCACGGCGGTTTCATTGAGGACAGCGTGCAGGCAAAGCTTCAGATCGACGCCGACTGCCCGCTCGGATTGCATCCCTTCAAACTGCGCACCGCCACCGAACTCACCACCCTCAGCACTTTCGCGGTGACGCGCTTTCCCATCGTCAAAGAAGCGCAGGAAGACCAGCCCGTGCCGATGAACAGCGCAGTGCTCGGCCGCATGGACACGACTCAAGTCGGCGATGTCGATGTCTATCGCGTCACCGGTCGCAAAGGCGAGCACCTTTCCGTGGAAGTCGATTCCGTATGGCTCACGGAGAAGTTTTACGCCGGGTCCGAGTTCGACCTCACCGCACGCATTCTCGATGCCAGTGGCAAAGAACTCGCCCGCAGTGACGACAGCGCCCTGCATCTGCAAGATCCCGTGCTCAGCACCATTCTCCCCGCCGACGGCGAATACCGCGTCGAGGTCAAACAGCGCATTTTCAATTCGGGCGGCAACTGCTACTACCTCGCGCACATCGGCTCAAATCATCGTCCCCTCGCCGTCTATCCCGCCGGCGGCATGAAAGGCGAAAAGCTTGCCACCACCCTTCTCGGCGATCCTCAAGGCGATGAAGCCATCCATGTCACTCTCCCCGCACAAACGGGCGACTTCGCTTTCAACGACAACATGCCCTCGCCGCTGCTGATGCGCGTGAGCGACTTCCCCAATGTGCTCGAAGCCAAAGAGGCCGAGTCAACCAGCGTCACCGCCCTCCCGGCTGCTTTGAATGGCCGCATCGAAGCCGCCAATGATGCCGACAGCTTCCGCGTCAAGGCCAAAGCCGGTGATCGCTGGCGCGTGCGCGTGTTTGCACGGTCATTCGGCACGCCTCTCGATCCACGGCTCACCATTCGCAAAGCCGATGCCGAAACCGACGACATCACCGCTGATGACTCCGTTTTGTTGGATCGCGATCTCTGGGCCATGTCCCGTCAGATTCAGCGCAAGGAGCTCATGGACCCGGCGGTCATTTGGGAACCAAAAACCGATGGCGATTACCTCATCAACATCACCGACATGCGCGGCCTTGGCGATCCAACTTCCGTTTACCGCATCGAGGTCGAACCCGTCCGCGATGAGATCAACACCTTCATCCAGGCGCGCGTCATCGACATGGTCGAATGTCCGCGCCTCACTAGTATCGCCGTGCCGCAGGGTGGCCGCTGGACGGTGAATGTGAACCTCGTCGATGCCCCCGGCTCTCGCTACAAAGGCGAGCTCGACCTCGTCGTGCAGGGCCTGCCCAAAGGCGTGCGCATGATCGCTCCGCGTCTGCTCGCCGGTCAGCGTCAGGTGCCCGTTCAGTTCATCGTGGACGCCGCCACCAAGCCACAGACCGCGCTCATCTCCATCACCTGCAAAGCCACCGATGGCACCCCACTGCTCAGCCGCTCGCAGCAGTCCTTTCCCTTCCTTGGCCACAGCGGTGGTCACGCCTGGCATTCCTTCGTCGTCAATGACTACGCCTTTGCAGTCACTGAGCCTGCCCCGTATCAAATCGATGTCGAGCAGCCCACCATCCCGCTTTCCCAAAACGGTGAACTCACGCTGCCGGTCAAAATCACGCGCATGCCCGGCTTTGATGAAGCCATCGAGCATCAGTTCGACTGGGTTCCACCCGGTGTCGAAGGCGAGCCCACACTCACCATTCCCGCAGGTAAAAACGCAGGCACCCTGCGCCTCAGCGCCAGCACCTCAGCCGTGCCCGGCACCTATCGTCTCGCCATGACCGCCTCCACCGCAGGCGGCTCCTACTACCTCGGCGCAGGTCGCATCCGCGCCTCCAGCGCCTTCATCGACATCACCATCGCCCAGCCCTACATCGCCCTGAAGAGCAATCCCACCGCCGTCCGTCGCGGCGAAAAAGCCCAGGTCATCTGGGACATCGAGCACAAGAAACCCTTCGAAGGTGAAGCCACCGCCACCCTCCTCGGCCTCCCCAAAGGCGTCACCGTCATCAACACCCCCAAACTCAATTCCGGCGACAAACACCTCACCTTCGAAATCTCCGCCACCACCGAAGCCCTCCTCGGCCAATACAAAGAACTCAGCTGCGAAATCACCGTCACCGAACGCAACCAGCAAATCCGCCAGCGCACCGGCAAAGCCATCCTCCGCGTCGACCCCGCCCTGCAAAAATCAGCCCTGAAATGAACGCCTTCCATTCGGCAAAGGAATAAAGGAGCAATGGAATGACTGAATTTTGAAGGACGGATATCTTATTTCACTTCATGCCGATCACCTGCGCCATACCCATCGCCAATCTGACGCGCGACGAGTTCATCAAGCGCGACGAAATCATCATGAAATGCGCCTACGCCACGCAGAACAAACTGGGCCGCTTATGCGACGAGCAAGTGTACGAAAATGAACTGGCAGATCGCCTGCGCGCTGCCGGAATGAAGAATGTCATGACTCAGGTGCCACTTCGTGTGATGCATGGTTCATTCACCAAGGACTATCGCCTCGACCTTGTGGCAAATGATGCCGTCTATGAGCTGAAGACGCTTGAACACCTTATCCCCGCTCACGACGCCCAAGTGTTCAACTACGCCATGTGCCTCGGCATCCGCTGTATCAAACTGCTCAACTTCAGCGATCACAAAGTAAATGGAAAACTGCGCATGGCTCCGGTCACAACAGCCCAGCGCCATGCATGTAGGATCACGACAAACGGCTGGCAGCCACTTTCGGAAAAATGCCGTCTTCTCAGAGACCATCTCACCTGCCTTGTTGATGATCTCGGCGGCTTCCTCGAAGCCAGTCTCTATCGGGAGGCCCTGTCATGCCTTCTTACCGCTCCCGAGACTCGGCTCACCGTAACCAGCAACAACATCGAACTCGGCACCCATACACTGCCAATGCTCGCCGGACACACTGCCTTCCACGTCAGTTCCTACACAACCTACATCGAGCAACAGCGCCCCCACCTCCAGCTCCTTCTCGCCACATTACCTCTGAAGTGCCTCCACTGGATCAACTTCAATCACCAGGACATCACCCTGACCACTCTCCTCCAGTAAAGCCATAAATTCAGTCTCCGGAACATTCCCTTGCTCCTTCATTCCTTTGCCAAAATGAAACCCCTCCTCCTGGCCCTGCTATTCCCTCTCCAGGTCATAGCCTCCGAAGCCCCCAGCTTCCGTCGCGACGTCATGCCCATCCTCTTCCGCTCTGGCTGCAACCAAGGCACCTGCCACGGCTCCGCTCGCGGCAAAGACGGCTTCATGCTCTCCCTCTTCGGCTACGATGCCAAAGGCGACTACTACCGCATCACCCAGGAAATGGTCGGTCGCCGCGTCAATCTCGCCGCCCCTGAGCAAAGCCTCATGCTCCTCAAAGCCACCGGCAAAGTACCCCACACCGGCGGCGAGCTCTTCAAGCCCGATACCCAATACTACCAGACCCTGCTCAACTGGATCGCCGCCGGCGCCCCCGACGATGCCGCGTCCGTCCCCCAGCCCGTCGAGATCACCCTCGCGCCCGAACGCCTCGTATTCGAAGGCGGCAAAGGCACGCAAAAGACCACCGTCACCGCCCGCTACTCCGACGGCACCAAGCGCGATGTCACCGACCTCGCTCTCTTCTCCTCCAACAACCCCTCCACCGCCAAGATCGACAAAAACGGCGTCGTCACCTCCACCGGCCGTGGCGACACCCACGTCTTCGCCCGCTTCAGCCGCTTCACCATCGGCTCTGAAGTCATCGTCCTCCCCCAGGACAAAAACTACCAATGGACCAATCCCGTCGCGAACAACTACATCGACGAAATCATCCACGACCGCCTGCAAAAGCTGCGCCTCCTCCCTTCCGAAATCTGCGATGACGAAACCTTCCTCCGCCGCGTCTTCCTGGATCTCAGCGGCGCACTCCCCACCACCAAGGACTATCAGGAGTTCATGGCGGACACGTCCAAAGACAAGCGCACCGCCCTCATCGACCGCCTGCTAAAAAGCGATGGCTTTACCGATCTCTGGACGGACCTCTGGGCCGAAATGCTCCGCGTCAAAGGCGGCGGCTACGCACCGTCCGCCACAGACGTGAAGGCTGCCGACGTTTACTACGAATGGATTCACGATCAGATGGCACAGAACCGTCCGCTCAACGAATTCGTCGCCGATCAAATCACCGGCACCGGCAGCAATCTCAACAGCGGCCCTGCCAATCTCTACACCATGCTCATTCATGATGTGAAGGTGACCCCGAAGAACCTCGCCGCCGACTTCTCTCAGCTCTTCACCGGCGTGCGCATCCAGTGCGCCGAATGCCACAACCATCCCTTCGACCGCTGGACCCAGGACGACTACTACGGCTGGGTCAGCTTCTTCACCGGCATCCAGCGCAAGCTCGGCGTCGAGCCCCGCGAGTTCTATGTCTTCAATGACCTTTCCGCCGCTCCGGCAAAGCACATCGTCGACGAGCGTCCCATGCACCCCACCGTGCTCGGGGGTGAAAGCAGCGTGCCCAAAGGCAAAGATCCCCGTCAGGCCCTCGCTGCCTGGCTCACCTCGCCAAAGAACGAGCTCTTCACTCGCAACCTCGCCAACCGCATCTGGTCCCACTTCATGGGTCGCGGCCTCGTGGAGCCTCTCGACGACATGCGCGTCAGCAACCCGCCCACCAACGGCCCTTTGCTCGACGCCCTCGCCCAGCACCTCGCCGACTCCAAATTCAATCTCCGCACCTTCATCCGCGACATCACCACTTCGCGCACCTACCAGCTCTCCGCGCAGCCCAACAAGACCAACGCCGACGACACCCGCCAGTTCTCACGCTCACAGCTTCGACGACTGCGCGCGGACGTCCTGCTCGATGCCATCGTGAAAGCCACCGACGGCGAACGCGGCTTCACCTATTTCCCCAAAGGCACCAAGGCCGTCCAGCACTACCCCCGCACCCCCGGAGACACCACCAACGCCCACACCGGAGATCCCTTCTTCGAAACCTTCGGCCGTGCCGGACGCGCCAGCGTCTGCGCCTGCGACACCAAGCTTGAGCCCACCCTCTCACAAACCCTCCACATGGTCGCTGGCGACACCGTCCAAAGCCAGGTCGGTTTCGGTCAGGTCATCGAAAAACAGCTCAAAGCCAGCACACCGCCGGAAACGATCATCGAAAACCTCTACCTCCGCTCCCTCAGCCGCAAACCCAAGC
This sequence comes from Verrucomicrobiaceae bacterium, assembly GCA_027490195.1. GTDB lineage: Bacteria > Verrucomicrobiota > Verrucomicrobiia > Verrucomicrobiales > Verrucomicrobiaceae > Prosthecobacter. The sequence goes on from JAIXYN010000009.1 coordinate 33,231, forward strand.
CCGAAGAACTCAAAGCCCTCCTCGAACTCGTCGGCAGCGACACCAAAGACCGCAAACCCTACCAGGACATCTTCTGGAGCCTCCTCAATTCCACCGAGTTCATCTTCAATCATTGATCATGCGCTTAGCCTTCAGTCAGTTACAAAAATTCGTCCTCGGCACCTGCCTCTGCATCTCATGCTCGGCTCACGCGCAGGATTTCAAAGCACTCGACCCCGCGCTGCTTGATCCCGCAAACTTCGCCCAAAGCGTCGCAGGCAAAGAATCCCCCAATGACACCGGACCACAGACCGTGGTATGGACCCAAAAGACCAAACCCGACTTTCGCGGCGTCAAATTCGGCGAAGACCTCCAGGCCGGCATGCGCCATCTCCGCATCGGCTTCATCAAACCCGTCGCCATAGGCAGCGTGCTCGTCAGCGGCGGCGGCACCCTCAGCGTGCTGAAAACTTCGTCAGCCAATCCCGGCGATCTCAGCGACGACTCCCAATGGCAGCCCGCCGAACGCCTCATCAATGGCGCAGCCTCTTACACCGAAGTTCCCGCTGGCGACTACGCCCTCTGGCTTCTCCCTCCCGGCACCGAGACACGCGCCCTGCGCTTCAGCCACGCACCCGCCCCCGGAGATCGCGAGATGGCCGGTGTCCTCGGCGGCGTATGGGTCCTCCCCGAGCGCCTTGGCAACGTCGCGCCGCAGGCCCTCGTGCAATCCCGCGCACGCGATGATGTCTCCGCAAAAATTGTCGATGAATCCGGCAACAAAACCTGGCAGGCCTGGGACAATGGCGAGCAGGGCGCTGCTCTCCCCATTTCCCTCGAACATCCCGAGATCGTCACCCTCACATGGCCTACCTCCGTGCATCTCAACGGCCTCTGCCTCCTATGGGCCGGCGTTGCCGCCATCGAGATCGACACCTTCACCGGCCCCGACAATCTCGCACTCCAGGACGCTACCGAATCAAGCTGGCAGCACATCGCCACCAAGACGGGTATCGAATCCCTCTATCCTCTCCCACTCGGACCGCATTGGATACCCTTCGAAAAACCCGCGCAAACCCGTGCCCTGCGCCTCCGCATCATCGCCGGTCCCAGATCCACTCACCCGCATCTCGACAGCAAAGTTAAAGACGGCCGCCGTGCCTGGCTCGGCGAAGTCATGGCCCTCGCTCCTCTCAAAGAAGACGCCAAGCTCGCTTCACTCGTATTGCCCAAGGCCACCGAAGAACCACCACCTATCCCCGTGAAGTTCACGCTTCCTGAGGCCGGACTCGTCACCCTCGTCATCGAAGACGCACAGCATCATCGCGTGCGCAATCTCGTCAGCGAGACCCCGTTCCCCGCCGGAGAAAACACCGCCTGGTGGGACGGCAGCGACGACCTTTTGCGCGATCCCGAAGCCGCCAAGCACGGCGTTTACAACATTCCCACCCGCCCCGTCGCTCCCGGCACCTACACTGTGCGCGGCCTCTGGCGCAAGCCGGTCAAGCTCCACTACGAATTCAGCATCTACAATGCCGGCAAACCCGCCTGGACCACCGCCGACAACACCGGCTGCTGGCTCACCACCCACACCCCGCCCACCAGCATTGCCACCATCCCTGCTTCTAAAACAGCGGATGGAAAACCTCTCATCATCATGGGCACTCGCATCGCCGAAGGCGGCCACGGCTTGCAGTGGCTACAGGAAGACGGGACCAAAATCGGCGGCCAGCACTGGGTCGGCGGCACCTGGACCGGCGCTCCGACACTTGCGGTCGATCTCGGCGCTCAAGCCGTCACCGATCACGCGTGCTACGTCGGCTCCGTATGGGAAGGCGAACTCCGCATCACCGCGAAAAAGCGCGATTTGAGCGATCAGCCCGTTTTCAAAGTGAAGCTAGGAGATGATCCACGCCTCAAAGAAAACGATCCGCGCCGGCCGCCGGTGCTCGCAGGGTTTGACGGCGGTGAACACACCTTCGTGCTCGCAGGCATTGCGGCGCACAATGGCGAGCTCATCTGTTCCATGCCGCGGCAGAATGAATTGATGGCCTTCAACATCAAGGCAGACGCATTCGAGAAGTCAGTCAGCATCCCAGATCCACGCGGCGTGGCCTATGATCCTCAGGGCCGCCTCCTCGTCCTTAGCGGCACGAAATTGCTGCGCCTTGAGGCTTACGATGCCAAACCCCAGCCCCTCATTTCGACCGGGTTGGACGATCCCCGCCACGTCACGACCGATGCCGCCGGAAACATCTTCATCACCGACCGTGGCACCTCCCATCAGGTAAAAGTCTTCTCAGCCAAAGGAGAGTTCGTCCGCACCATCGGCATCGCCGGTGCCCCTGCTCTTGGGAAGTACAATCCCAAGCACATGAACAATCCCAACGGCCTCGCGCTCGACTCGCAGGGCCATATCTGGGTCGCCGAGTCGGACAACTACCCCCGTCGCGTTTCAGTCTGGTCAGACAAAGGCACGCTTGAGCGCACCTTCTACGGCCCCACCGAGTACGGCGGTGGCGGCGTTCTCGACCCGCAAGACGCCACCAAGTTCTTCTACAAAGGCATGGAGTTCGCGCTCGATTGGAAATCCGGAACCGATTCCCTTCAGCGCGTCTTCGCCCGCCCCGATCCGCTCATGGAAGCCCACGGCGGTCACTTCTCGCCTGACTACCCGCTGTATGCGCACGGCAAACGCTACTTCACCAGTTGCTACACCCACAATCCCACCGGCGGTGACAACGCCGCCTTCCTCTGGCGCGATGACGGCGAGTCCGCCAAACTCGTCGCTGGCATCGGCGATGCCCATTATTTCCAAATCCTCCGCACTCCTGAGTTCCGCTCTCTGTGGCCCACCGGTACAAAGCCCGACGAAGAAAATCCATCGCCCGAAAAACACGCCGCCTTCATCTGGTCCGACCTCAATGAGGATGGCCGCCCGCAGCCCAACGAAGTCAAGATGACCAAGGAAGTCCTGCGCGGCATCACCGTGATGAATGACCTCTCCTTCATCGCCGCCCGCTTTGGCGATAAAACAGCACGGTTCGCTCCCGCCAAGATCTCATCCACTGGCGTGCCCGAATACAACCTCCAGCCCGAACTCCTCGGCCCCGCAGGCGGCACACCTCCTTCCAGCGGTGGCAATCAGGCACTCACCGAAAACGACTGGACCATCACCACCAATGCCGCAGCCCCCTTCTCCCCGCACGGCCTCGGCGGCATGTTCAAAGGCGAGCCCCGCTGGAGTTACCCCAGCGCATGGCCCGGCCTGCACGCCAGTCATGAGGCGGCCATCCCAGATCGTCCCGGCATGGTCGTCGGTCACACCCGTCTTCTCGGCGGCTTCGTTCAGGGCAGGGCAGGGGCCATGTTCTGCATCAACGGCAACATGGGAAACATGTACCTCTTCACCGCAGACGGCCTCTTCGTCGCCACCCTCTTCCACGACATCCGCCTCCGCCCCAACTGGGCCGCGCCTGTCGCTACGCGCAACATGGATGTCACCAATGTCTCCCTGCACGACGAAAACTTCTGGCCCAGCATCACGCAGACACCCGACGGCAAAATCTTCCTCATCGACGGCGGCCGCACCAGCCTCGTCCGTGTCGATGGCCTCGACTCCATCCAGCGCCTTCCCGATCAAACCCTCGAAGTCACCCCCGCCGATCTCGACAAATCACGCGCCTGGTTCGCCCGCGCCGAAGCCGCACGCCAGCAGGCTCGCGGCAGCGGCACCCTCAGCGTCGTCATGCGCCAGCAGCCTCCCGTCGTCGATGGCAAACTCGACGACTGGCCCGCCACCACCGACTGGGCTTCGATCGACCGCCGTGGCATCAAAGCCAACTTCAACAGCAACTCCCGCCCCTACGAAGTCAGCGCCGCCGTCTCCCTCAGTGGCGACAAACTCTACGCCGCCTGGCGCACCACCGAAAAAGACCTCCTCAGCAACAGCGGCGAAACCCCCAACGCCCTCTTCAAAACCGGCGGCTGCCTCGATCTCATGCTGCAAGCAGACACCGACCAGCGCCTCCTCATCACCCTGGTCAAAGGCAAGCCCCGCGCCATCCTCTATCGCCTCAAAGTCCCCGGCACCACCCAGCCCATCGCCTTCGGCAGCCCCTGGCGCAGCATCCACATCGACGTCGTCGAAGACGTCACCGACCGCCTCAGCTTCGCCACCGATACCACCGGCAATTTCGAAATCAGCCTCCCCTTGGAAACCCTCCACTGGCAGCCCAAACCCGGCGACACTGCCCGCGCCGATCTCGGCGTCCTTCGCGGTTCCAACGGCCAGACCACCCAGCGCATCTACTGGTCCAACAAAGCCACCGCCATCACCGCCGACGTCCCCAGCGAAGCCGAACTCACCCCCCAGCTCTGGGGCAAATGGAAAATCATCCAGGAATGAATGCCCCTCGGACACGACAGCTTTTTGTGGGTTCCATGATTACAGGAACTCAGCACGCTCCTGGTGAACGACCGTTCTCTTTCGCCACAACACTCCGCCACACACCAGCCCCAAAGGGGCTGCGGAATATAGCCCAGGGTCAGCCGAGCCTAAGCGAGGCGACCCTGGGTATGTCAACGCATCACCGGGAAGCAAACCCAGCGATCCCTTCACGCGCCGCGCTCTCCAGCTGCGTCTTAAACGCACCACCGCTGCTGCAAGCGTCCCCAGCGCTCCCAAACCCTGCGCCCGTGACCAAGCTCCATTCCATCCCGGAATAAATCCTCCGTATCCCATTCCCTTGCTCTCCATTCCCTTGCAAAAAACATGCGCTTCCTTCTCCTCCTACCCGTTCTAATCACATCCGCGCACGCCGCCGATCCCGTCATCACCTACGACGAACACATCAAGCCCATCTTCCGTGAGCACTGCCTCAAATGCCACGGCGACGACGAACAAAAAGCCGATCTCAACCTCGCCAACTTCACCGCCACGCTCAAAGGCGGCAGCGGTGACAAAGCCGTCATCGCCGGCCGCGCCAGCCAAAGCCTCCTCTTCACGGCCATCACCGCCGAAGACGATGCCGAGCGCATGCCGCCCAAAAAAGCAGCCATTCCCGCCCCGCAGATCGAGCTCATCCGCCAGTGGATTCAGGGCGGCCTGCGCGAATCCTCCGCCAGCAAATCCCTCGTCGCCGAACGCGACACCACCTTCACCCCCACCACCGACATCAAACTCGACGGCCCACCGCCGATGCCCGAGTCTCTCCCGCCCTTCACACCTCCGGCCCTGAAGCGCCCGTTGCCCATCATCGCCATGGCCGCCAGCCCCCGCGCCCCGCTCATCGCCGTCGCCGGTCATGAACACGTTCGCCTCCTTGATGCCACCACCCAGCAGCCCCTCGGTGCCCTCGCCTTCCCCGAAGGCCAGCCCAACGTCATCCGCTTCAGCCACGACGGCCGCGTCCTCATGGTCGCCGGTGGCAAACCGGTGCAGTCCGGCAGCGTCGTCCTCTTTGACATCAAAACCGGCAAACGCCTCGCCACCATCGGCGACGAAACCGACGCCGTCCTCGCCGCAGACCTCAGCCCCGATCAGCAGTTCGTCGCTCTCGGTGGCTCCGGAAAAATCGTCAAAATCTACGGCACCGCCGATGGCAAACTCCGCCACAAGCTCACCAAGCACACCGACTGGATCACCGCCCTCGCCTTCAGTCCCGATGGCAAAAAACTCGCTAGCTCAGATCGCGCCGGCGGCATCCATCTCTGGGACCCCACCGGCGGCGGCATCCTCCTCTCCCTTTCCGAGCACAAAGCCTCCGTCCGCGCACTCGCCTGGCGCAGCGACAGCAAAATGCTCGCCAGCGGCGGCGAAGACGGCCTCCTCATCTGGTGGGACGCCAAAGACGGCTGGCCCACATTCACCAATAACAATGCCCATCCTCCAGCGCGCCCACAGGGTACCTACGGCAAGCTCCCCAACGGCGTCCTCGCCCTCGCCTTCGGTCCCCAAGGCGAACTCCTCACCGCAGGGCGCGACAATCAAGTGCGCCTGTGGAGCGCCAGCGGCGGAGCCATAAAATCATTTCCTTCAGAGGGATCACTCCCCCTGCAGACCAGCATCACCTTTGACGGCAAAGGGCTATTTGCCGGAGGTGCGGACGGTGTTGTTCGCTGCTTGCTGGGGAGCTTGAATCATTCTCGTTGAAGGCAGTTCGTAGCCACCGTGGTCCCAGTTGTTGCCCACATTCGTCGCCACGTCATCATACGTGAAGTTCTCACCGTAGTTGATCGTCGGCTGTGGCCAGACGCTGTAGCCATTGCCATAGCCACCGCCATGCCCGCCGAAGCTCGGTGCCCCGTTGAAGTTGCTGCCGTAATAGGTGCCACCTGGGGAGACGCGCTTGTAGCCGCCACTACCCCAGCTCCAGTCATGACCACAGGAAGTGAGGGACAAAGCGGCAAGAACCGAGAGAATGACCAAGGAGTGAGCGGATTTCATGGAGCGAATGATGTGAGTGCTGGCGGGTTATTTTATGGAGAATTGGCCAAGCCAAAGAAAAAAGCAATCCTATAAATCCATCACCCCGAACAGTTTCGCGCCCAATCCTCCTAAAACGAGGCATCCGGCAGACCCAAAGTTTCCATCCGAGACTTGGAATCTTCCCCACCACATTCACGTTACCACCCACCCATGAAACTCACCCTCCTAGCCCTTCTCGCCACCGCCTCCCTCTCCCTGGCCGTCGATCCCCCCGACACCACCGGTTGGAAGGACCTCATCTCCCCCGACCTCTCCAACACCGTCGCCCCCGGCAAATGGGAGCTCAAAGACGGCATCCTCGTCGCCAAAGACCACGACACCCTCTGGACCAAAGACTCCTACGGCGACTTCATCCTCGACCTCGACTTCAAAGTCGAAAAGGAATCCAACAGCGGCATCTTCCTCCGCTCCGGCAACATCAAAGACGTCCTCTCCGCCCTCGAAATCCAGGTCCACGACTCCGCAGACGGCAGCAAATACGGCATGGTCGCCGCCATCTATGACGCCATGCCCCCCAGCAAGAGCATGGCCAAGCCCGTCGGCGAGTGGAATCACTTCACCATCACCTGCAAAGGCCCCCTCGTCAGCGTCGTCTTCAACGGCACGGAAGTCATCAACGCCAACCTCGACAACTGGCCCGCAGCCGGCAAAAACCCCGACGGCACCCCCAACAAATTCAAAAACGCCCTCAAAGACTACGCCCGCACCGGCCCCATCGGCCTCCAAGGCCTCCACGGCAAAGCCCAGGCCCCCGTCTACTACCGCAACATGAAGATCAAGGTTCTGGAGTAAGATGATTTCAACAGCTCTACAATGTCCAATAACACGCAACTCGTGACCACATCTGTTTTCTGCAATCACTGCAAACTGCGAACTAAGCATGAGTTGATTGCAACTCATGCAAGTGAATATACCGAATGGGATGCCACTGATGACGAAGACTTTCCCATCTATACGGAGGATTTTGAATGGAATTTGTGGAAGTGTCGGGGATGCGAAACTGCGCTACTTCAGAAAAAAACCCATTTCCATGGAAATGAAGATGCACAGGGAAATCCTGTTCATTCATTTGAATACTTTCCTGCTCGTAGTGAGTTCAGCTACAAAGAGCGTCATTTCTTAAAACTGCCTTCTCAGATTGCGGTTATCTACAAAGAATCTTGTGCTTCCTACAATGCCAAGTTGCCGCTGCTCTGCGCAGGAGGGTTAAGAGCTTTGATGGAAGCTATATGCCGAAACAAAAATGCTCCTGGCAACAACCTATATCAGCGGATCGATGGGCTAAAAACGCTCTTGCCCGAAAGCCTGGTTCAAAACCTTCATAGTTTGAGGTATCTTGGAAACGACGCATTGCATGAACTAAAGCCTCCAGCTATGTCGGACCTGAGGCTAGGGCTAGAAATTCTTGGCGACTTAATGAATTATTTCTACGATCTAGACTACAAAGCCAGCTCGCTTGCCAGCCGAAAAAAAGCGAGTGTGCTGCCTGTGCCCAATAATGTTATCCCCCCCTCATTAGGAGATTCTTCGCCGGAAGGGAATGGCGTCTGAAGTTTAGGAATGTGATCGTTGTATGAGAGAAGACCCCTGACATCAGGCAAGCTTAATCGCTCATTCCGGATATATAGCCACCTCACCCCGCACACGCCACCCGCACCTCTTCCAGCTCCGCCCACCTTGTAAACTTCCCCTCCAGCTCATGCTTCTTCGCATCGAGCTTGGCAATGAACTCATTCGTCCCCGCGCCCAGCTTCACAAACGTCTCCGGGTTGCTCAGCTCACCCTCCATCGCCGCGATCTCGCTCTCCAAACTCGTGATCGCCGCCTCGCACTCCGCCAGCTCCCGCTGCTCTTTCTGCGACATCTTCTTCACCTTCGGCGCATTCGCAGCCACCACCTTCTCCTTCTTCACCGCCGCATTCACCAGCGCCAGCTCCGCCGCCGCTTTGGCCGCCCGCTTCTCCTGGTAGTAGCTGTAGTTCCCCGCGCACTCATGGATGCGTCCTTGGCCTTCAAAGGCGATCAACCGGTCGCACACACGGTCCAGGAAGTACCGGTCATGGCTCACCACCAGCACGCAGCCCTTGAAGGAAAGAATCGCCTCCTCCAGCACCCGCATCGTCTGCAGATCCAGATCATTCGTCGGCTCATCCAGAATCAAAAAGTTGCCACCCCGACGCAAAATCTTCGCCAGCAGCACACGGCTCTGCTCGCCACCGCTCAGCTCCTTCACCCGCATCGTCACACGTTCGTCCGTGAAAAGGAATCGCCGCAGGTAAGTGCGCACATGCATCTTCTCCGGCCCAAACTGCACAAACTCAGACATCGGCCCCGCCACCTCCTCCATCACGCTGTTCTCCGGGTTCAGCAGCAGGCGTTGCTGATCCACATAGTTAAACACCGTCCGCTTGCCAATCGTGACCTTCCCCTCGTTCGGTGCCTGCTGCCCCATCAGCATCCGCAGCAGCGTCGTCTTGCCCAATCCATTGCGGCCGATGATCCCCGTGCACGTCCCCGCTTCAAAGCTCAGATTCAGATGACTGAACAACCACCGGTCATTGATGTGCGCGCCGATCTCCACCGCATCGATGATCGTGTTCGCCAGCGGCGCGGCTGGCGGGATGATCAAATCCATCACCAGCTCCTCTTCCGGCGCATCCATCGCCGCCACACGGTCATACTCATCCAGTCGCGATCTCTGCTTCGTGCCACGCGCTTTGACCCCCGCACGCACAAACTCCAGCTCATGCTTCAGGAAATTCTGCCGCCGCCGCTCCGAATTCGCCTCCACAGATTCACGGATCGCCTTGCTCTCCAAAAAGTCACTGTAGTTCCCCGGGTGACTGTAAATCCGGCTGTCATCGATCTCGATGATCCGCGTCGCCACCCGATCCAAAAAGTACCGGTCATGCGTCACAAACAGCACCGCCCCCGTGAAGTCTCGCAGGAAAATCTCCAGCCACTCGATCGACTCCGCATCCAGATGGTTCGTTGGTTCGTCCAGCAGCAGCAGATCCGGCTGCGACACCAGCGCCCGCGCCAGCGCCACACGCCGCTTCTCACCACCCGATAAACCTTTCACGATGCGATCCGCCGCCGGCAGCCCCAGCTCATTCATCGCCGTGCTGATCCGCGTCTCCACACCCCAGCCATCATGCAGTTGGATCTGGTGCAGCAAATCATCCTCCTGATCCCCCTTGTAGTCGCCGGTTTCGTAGCGCTCCACCATCTCCAGCAGCGCCGCAGCACCCGCCCGCACGTTGTCGATCACGCTCGCCTCATCATCCAGCACAAACTCCTGCGCCAGATGGCTCACAATAATGCCATTCCTTCGCGAGATCGTCCCGCTGTCCGGCTTCTCCGTCCCCACCAGGATGCGCATCAGGCTCGTCTTACCAGACCCATTGCGTCCCACCAGCCCCAGCTTCTCACCCTCATGAATGCTCATCGTCGCATCATTGAAAACCTGTTGCAGCCCAAATTGAAGGCGCAGGTCTTTGGCGGAAACGACAGCAGGAGTAATAGGAGACATGAGTGGGGGGGCGGCTCAGATAGCACGCTCTCCCTCCCCCTGCGACAGATTACCTTCCACCAGCTCCAAAAGATCTCCTGCATGCATGCCACTCGTTAAACCCGAACGTCGTTCGTTGAATAGGTCTGATGAGGACGAGAACTGCCGCCTCTCAAGCACCAAAGGTGCGGCCTATCGCAGCCCAGGGCAGACGAGCCTGGGCGAGGCCGCCCCTGGGTTTCCGCCATTCCAATCCGGGAAGCAAACCCACCACTCCACCACACCCCACGCCCACCAGCAGCGTCTGCAAAAAGTTCCGCCTCGCCTCAGTCCCCTCCGAACAATTTACAATTCTCAGTTTTCAGTTCCCAGTTTTCAATCCCCGACCACTCCAACAATCTCCGCCAATAACCCTCACCTCCCCCCCAGCGCTTCCCTCACCATCACCGGATCATCCGTCGTGATCCCATCCACCCCCAGCTTCGCAAACCGCAGCACATCCGCAGGCTTGTTCACCGTCCACACATACAGCCCAAAGCCCGCATCACGTACCTGCTTCACCATCGCCTCATCCCACGGAAAATCACTGCTCCCCAGATCCAGCCCATCCAGCTTGTCCGCCTTCGTATCCGCAATGAGCTGCGTCAGATCCGTCGGCCTCTTCTCCTTTGTCTTCCCAGCCGCAAGCCGGTAAACCTGGATCCACGGCATCGCCTTCTTCGATTCCGCCGCCGCATCCCGCTTGAACGCAATGATCGCCAGCTGCGCCGCACGCTCCTTCATCGGCTCCAAAATCCGCTTCAGCTCTGGCACAATTTCCGCCCCGCATTTGATCTCGATAAAGAACCGCCGCTTGCCCATCGGCATCGTCGCCAGCGCCTGCTCCAGTGTCGGGATCTTCTCACTTGCCCACTCCTGGCCCTTCCAAGATCCCGCATCCAGCGCCATCAGCTCCGCCTGCTTCGCAGTCGCCACATCCATCTTCACTCCCGTCGTGCGCTTCGTGTCTTTGTCATGAATCACCGCCGTCTTGCCATCCGCCGTTAGGTAGACATCCAGCTCGCACGCATCCGTCTGATTCTTCCACGCCAGCTCAAAGGCCCCCAGCGTGTTCTCCGGCGCACGCGCGGAAAAACCACGATGCGCAACGATTTCGACAGCTTGGGCGGACATGGCGGTAAAAAGGAAAACAGCAGCGAACTTCATGAGGGAGAAAGCAAACGACGCAAGCACTCGTAACCCTTCGCCCCAAATGAAATTTTGCTTCCTGCTTGTCCTCAGCATCATCATTGTTCGCACACTGACTTCCTGTTCGAAGTCGCCTTCGACCAGCCCCAAGGACCAGCACGTCATCCTCATCAGTCTCGACGGCTTTCCCGCATGGCTGTGGAATGATGAATCCCTGCAGATCCCCAATCTGCGCAAGCTCGCCGCCGAAGGTGCCAGCACCAAGGCCATGACGGTCAGCAATCCCTCCATCACCTGGATCAATCACACCACCCTCGTCACCGGCGTGGAGCCTCGCAAACACGGCGTCCTCTTCAACGGCCTCCTCGTCCGCCAGGGAGATAACAAACCACCCAAGATCGAGCAGTGGGCCGACAAAACCAAACTCGTCTTCGCCCCCACCCTCTACGACATCGCCCACGAAGCCGGCCTCACCACCGCCGAGTCCGACTGGGTCGCCGTCACCAAAGCCAAGACCATCGACTGGAGCTTCGCCGAACTTCCAGACACCGAAGGCAAAGTCGAAAAAGAAATGATCGCCGCTGGCGAGATCAAGGCCCAGGACATCGCCTGGATGCAGCTCGGCCCCCAGCGTAAAAGCGTCACCTTCCTCGACAACATGTGGACGAAGGCCGCCATCCACATCTTCAAGACCCACAAGCCTAACCTGCTGCTCTATCACACGCTGAATACCGACTCCACCCACCACACCTACGGCCCCGGCTCCATGGCCAGCGCCACCGCCCTCGCCTACGCAGACCGCCTCGTCGGCGATCTCGTCAAAGCCGTCGAAGACAGCGGCCTCCGCGACAGCACCACCTTCATCATCGCCACCGACCACGGCTTCAAGAAAGTCACCAAGATCATCCTCCCCAACGTCGAGCTGAAAAAAGCCGGACTCGCCCAGGGCCTCGGCCCCACCATCAACACCTGCGACGCCTACTCCATGACCCAGGGCGGCATGGCCTTCGTTTACATCACCAATCCCGCCCGCAAAGCCGAGCTCCTCCCGCAGCTCAAAGAAAGGTTCGCCAAGACCGAAGGCGTGGATCGCGTCATCGAAGGCAAAGACGGCCACACCCTCGGCATGCCCACCCCCGAAGAAAATCCAGGCATGGGCGATCTCGTCCTCTATGCCAAACCCGGCTACGCCTTCAAAAACGACGCCGGCGGAGACGCCACTGTTACCCCCTCCGTCAACTACGCCGGCACCCACGGCTATTTGAACACCGACCCCGAACTCGACGGCATCTTCATCGCCAGCGGTCGCGGCATCAAAAAAGGCATCGTCCTCGACCGCATGGCAAACCTCGACGTCGCCCCTACCATCGCCAAACTCATGAGCCTCCAGCTCCCCAATGCCGACGGCCGTGTCCTCGACGAAATCTTGATTTCCGCCGATAAGAAATAAATCCCAGCGCGGCTCAGCAATAGCTTTCTACACTCCAGCACCGACCTGTGTTTGGTCCGGCTCTGATTCGCGGTCATTCCTCCGCATTCGCGTTAAAAATCAAAGCGCGAGCTCCAATCGCGGTCGCTTTATATCATAACTAGTTGAATACAGGTCTCGCTTGTTATCTTTCAATAGCAGGTGGTGCTCCCGCTAGAACTGTCATCATTGATTTGTACAACTGCCAGACAATCACACCAGTCCGCGGCGCGCCAACGACTCTTCCATGGCGCGGTCAATCAGCATGACGGCGAGAGACTGGGTGGCGTCATCGAGAGACTGGGTGGCGGCTTTGAGGGCCTTGGCGTCATGTTCCGGGGCATCGAGCAAGGCGCGGACGGTGGCGGCTTGGCTGACACAGGCGGATTTCTCTTCAGCACTGATCGCATCGCCGAGTTGTTCAAGAGCGGCATCGACGGCGGGGAGCAGCTCTTCTGCTTTGAGTTTTGCTTCGGTCCAGATGCGTTCGTTCATGTCTTCGAAGGCGAAATCGACGCTCTCTGAGATCATCTGCTCCACGCGTTCGTCTTCGACATCGACAGCGGTGCCGCTGATTTGCAGCGTGGTGTCCTGATTCGTGGCGGTGTCGCGGGCGAGGACGTGGAGGATGCCATCGGCGTCGATGCTGAACTGCACGCCGACGCGGGCGCTGCCTTTGGGGCCGGCGGGAAAGGGGACTTCGATTCGGCCGAGCTCCCAGTTGTCCTTGGCGAGTTCGCGTTCGCCCTGGAGGATGCGGATGAGCATGCTGTCCTGATTGGCGACGGCATTGGTGAACATCTCGCCGGCTTTGGCGGGAATGGTGGTGTTGCGGGGGATGATGATGTTCATCAAGCCACCGAAGGTTTCGATGCCGAGGGAGAGCGGGGTGACATCGAGGAGGAGGACTTGACGCAGGCTGCCGCCGAGGATGCCGGCCTGAATGGTGGCACCGAGGGCGATGGCTTCGTCGGGATTCTGCGAGGTGTTGGGCTCACGGCCGAAGATTTCGCGGACGTAGTCGCACACCAAGGGCATGCGGGTGCTGCCGCCGACGAGGATGACTTCATCGAGCTGTTCGGCTTTGACGCCAGCATCACTCAGGGCACGCAGGCAGTGGATGCGGGTGCGCTCGATCCAAGGGCGGGCGATTTTTTCGAGATCGGCGCGGGTGATTTCGAGGCCGTTGAAGGAGGCGGAGTCATCGAGGGAGAGGCGCTTTTTGACGGACTCGGCGGCTTCGAGGACGCGGATGTCGTGGGAGGGTAGTTCGAGTTTCTGTGCGATGAATTCGGCGAGCAGGCGGTCGATGTCATCGCCACCGAGCTGGGTGTCGCCGGCGGTGGAGAGGACCTGGAAGGTGCCATCGCGCATTTCGAGGACGGAGATATCGAAGGTGCCGCCGCCGAGGTCATAGACGGCGATCTTTTGATGCTCGGAGAGTTTGTCGAGACCGTAGGCGAGTGCGGCGGCGGTGGGCTCGCTGAGGATGCGGAGCACTTCGAGTCCGGCGAGTTCACCGGCACGTTTGGTGGCGTTGCGCTGGGCGTCGTTGAAGTAAGCAGGGACGGTGATGACGGCCTGTGAGACGGATTGTTCGAGCGCACGTTCGGCGACGGCTTTGAGGTGCTTGAGGATCTCGGCGGAAACTTCGACGGGGGAGGTTTTCAGCTCGCTGAGTGAGTAGGGCGGAGTCCATCCGGCTTCGCCGGGGCGGCGGCCGATGAGGCGTTTGACCGAGGTGATGGTGCGTGTGGGGTGCAGGGCGCGCTGGCGCAAGCCGACGGCTCCGACAGAGATGCTGCCGTCCTGGGCGATGCAGACGACGCTCGGGGTGCTGCGGCTGCCATGTTCATCGGCGAGCAGGATGGGAAAGCCGCTGTCAACGACACCGACGAGCGAGTTGGTGGTGCCGAGATCGATGCCGAGGATGGGGGAGGTGCTCAAGATGGGTCAGCAAGGTGGGATTGAGAGGCGAGACGGGCCACGGCTGCATGCAGGGACTCCAGCAGCGAGCCTTTCGTCAAGATGGGGATGACGTCAAAGGGAACGAGTTCGTTGTCGCAGTCCATCACGTTGTCCATGTAGGCGTCGAATACGGCCAGACCATCTGCGGGGCGAAACCATGCCCAGGAGCGGATGAAGTGGAAGCCACGCTGGATGAACCAGTCGGCCATGGCCGATGGCGTGGCCGGGGAGCCATCAAAGACGGGCTGGGAAGTGACGGCCTGAAGCCGCCCGTGACTGAGAACGAAGCCTTCGAGTCGATTGAGGACGGGGTAGTCAGCACGATTCAACTCGTGCAGCATGTGGGTATTGGAGAGCAGCGTGCGCTCAAAGTATTCCAAGGGTGTGGCAGGGCGGTCTTCGAACCAGTAACGCACGGGCTTGTGCCGGGTGGTGGCGAGGGATGCGGGGAAGACACCCCAGCCGGAGCCTTTGGTGATTTTGTAAATGCGGGAAGGGTCCGCCGGATGAAAAAAGATGTGATGTTCGCGTGTGCGCGAATCATCCAACTCATCGGGAACCAAGGAAGCGACGAAAAGGCTTTTTTGAGCTGCCCAGTTTTCCAATGCGGCTATCTCTCGACGCCGCTGGGAATCCGGATCAACTTTCGCCCCAGATTCCGCTCGATCATCGCCCGTAGTTCCACGGCAGACTTGGATTGCTTCCGTGAGGAGGCGGTCTTCGGGAGGGGGGGTGGCTGCGACGGGGGATTGAGGCATGTCTTCAAGGCTGGATCACGACTGCTCATGGGAGAAGATTAGGCTAAATCGTTGCGGATCGCAATCACTCAAGTGTTTGCCAAGAACCGGGGGCTCGGCCAGACTTCGCGCATGGAAGACCTCATTGCCTCACTCAAAGCTGGAACGCACCTCGACGACGCGCAGATCGCTGAAGCTGCTGCCCAGTTGGTTGACGCTGCTGTAACGGCGGCGGACAAAGCCCATTTTCTGCGGGCGCTGGCCCACAAGGGCGAGACGCCGGCGGAGATCGCGATGTTTGTGAAGGAGTTTTTGAAGCTGGCGGTCGATCCGGGCCTTGACCGGGCGAAGCTGCCGGGGCCGATGCTGGATGTTGTGGGCACGGGTGGGGACCAGCTGCATTTGTTCAATGTGTCGAGCACGGCGATGTTCATTCTGGCGGCCGGTGGTGTGTGCGTGACGAAGCATGGGAACCGTGGGATCACCTCGAAAGCAGGGGGCGCGGATGTGCTGGAAGCGCTGGGCATCAAGATCGACCTGCCGAAGGAGAAAGTCGTGGCGGGCATCGAGAGCATCGGGCTGGGTTTTTTCTTTGCGCCGCTGTACCACCCGACGTTCAAGGCGGTGGCGGAGGCGCGCAAGATGCTCGCGGCGGAGGGGCATCGTTCGATTTTCAACATCCTCGGGCCACTGCTCAATCCAGGGCGGCCGGACTATCAGCTTATTGGCGTATTTGACCCGCAGCTGACGCGGGCGTTTGGGGAGATCCTGGTGCAGCTCGGTCGCAAAGGGGCCTGGGTGGTGCATGGCAGCGCCGGAGCTGGGCAGGGGATGGATGAACTCTCCACGCTGGGGGTGAATGAGGTCTGCCAGGTGGTGGACGGAAAGCTCAGCGAGACCCGGATTGACCCCAAGGAGCTCGGCTTTGGCCAAGCGGCGCTTGAAGATCTGGTGGGGGGGGATGCGACGGAGAATGCGCTGATTCTCGAAGGCGTGCTGGCAGGAACGATCAAAGGCGCCAAACGCGACATCGCGGTGCTGAACGCGGCGGCGGGTTTTGTGATCACCGGCAAGGCGGCGGATCTGGCGGCAGGCAAAGCGCTGGCTGAGGAACTGCTGGGCCGAGGTGCGGCCCATGCCAAGCTGCGGGCGATGCAGGATTTGATCTAAGGTCATTTTCCCGCACGACAGGAGGGCGATAGATGTTAATATATCCTGACTATTAATTCGTCTCGCGTATGCCTCACCCCAGCGAAGTGCTCCAGTATGCTCAAAAGGTGCCTCACAGCATGTGGGCCACCATCGCTATCGTAGGCTTCATAGCTTTCGCGGCGGGGCTGGCGTTTGCGAAGGGGGTGGTGCAGCAAATTGTGAATGTGCTGACGCTGGGGATGTGTGCATGGGCGGCATGGTATGTGTTCATGCACCGGGTGCAGATTTTTGGTGCAGCGGGGATGCACATGACGACGAACCGGCTGATCGTCATGTCCTTTGCTGCGGCACTGCTGATGTTCGGAGTGTGCAAGGTGGGGAAGTACTTTCTGGCGGCTTTTGGGCTGATGAGGATGCTGGGCGGACTGACGGGCTGGAAGGGACTGATCGTGAGCATCATTCCCTCCGGCGGTTTGCTCTGGCTGGGCAGCATGGTACTGCGGGTGGTGGGCAGCCTGTATGGCATGGAGAATGCAGCGGAGATTGTCAAACAAGGCGGGTCGATCGAGAGCCAGGCGAAGTCCATTTTTTACACCCTGAGCCAGAAGATCGACAACAGCTTCATCGGGGGGCTGGCGAAGAAGCTGGACCCCTACGACATCAAACCTACGGCCAATCTGGCCCGCCTGCTGATTCTGTGGCCCGAGGGCAGCATGTGGCAGCGACTGGCTGAGCAGAGCCCCGCCACGGCCACCGCGCTGAATCATCCGCTCATCGTTGAACTCGGCTACGACCCCGCTGTGCGGGAGGCCATTAAGAACAAAGACTTCGCGGGGCTGATGCAGATGCGCAAGATCGAGAAAGTGGCCAGCCACCCCGACCTGCAGCCTGTTCTCGGCGGCATGCAATTGGAGATGGCGATGGACTCCGTGGTTTATCAACAGCCTCCGCCACCGCAGCCGGTGAGGTTGTATTGAGTGGTATCAGGTAAAGAGGTGGTCGTTCTGGGGCTTGCTACTGCCTTCGGCCACCGCCGATTTCAAGAAGGCTTCCAATCTCGGTCGTGGCCGTGGATCCGCGATGATGCGCTCCCATGCTGCATCACCGTCTTCCTCAAGAAGCGACACCACTTCTGCGGCAGGGGATGGCGGAGTGGTGTCCATGGCGTGTTGAGAATGAATGCTTCAATCGATCTCGTATTCTACTTCGACAATCACACGAACGATTTTGCGTTCTGGCGTGGCCTCGTCGCGATCAACGATCTGGAACCAGCCTTGGCTGGCATTGAGGAGTTTTCCGAGTTGGGTGTTGGAATCGCGCGCGAACTGCTCACCGGCCACGCGGGCATTTTTGGTGGCCTCCTCGATCATGCCGGGTTTTACGCTGTTCAGATCCTCAAAGAAAAAGCGTGGCTCACTGACGGAGCCAAGCATCAGCCCCTGGCGCATCAAGGTGCTGGTGGCGGAGACGGCTGCTTTGACTGACTGCGCTTTCTTCGTGCGCAATAGCACCGACTGAGAGGCGCTGAAGCGGGTCGCAGGGGCTTGGGCATCCTTGTCTCTCGATTCCATGCTGTGATCACGGAGGGAAGGCGGCTGGAGTGCGATGTCGGCCTCCTCGAAGCCTGCATTTTTAAGAAACTCCTTCACCAAAGTTGCACCTTCTGCCAGTTTTCGGTCCACCTCTGCAAGTTGGTCATCGTTGGCGGAGTAGCTCAAGGTCCAGATGGCAATGCTGGCCGGCACCTCTTTTTCGGCGAGGCCTTTCACGGCAATCTTGCTGGTTTTGTTATGTCCGAGGATGCCCTGGCCCACAAAGTAACCGCCGAGGGCTATTCCAGTAGCTATAAAGAGGGCCGCTAGAAGGGGTGGTGATTTCATGAGGATGTTTTAACATGCGGACTTGTCTGCGTGTGTAAAGAACGTGTAAAAAGCGCGGGGCGCAGATTGTTCCGATTCCGCTACACGCTTTGATTTCCTGCCTTTTGTACTTGGACTGACTGCGTCCCACGTCATTTTAATTTCCGTCTTTTTCCTTTTCGCATGCCCAAATACATTCTCACCATCGGCCTTGAAGTTCACGCGCAGCTCACGACGCGCAGCAAGATGTTCTGTGCGTGCCCGGTTGAGTATGGGGCGGAGCCGAACACGCACACCTGCCCCACCTGCATGGGGATGCCGGGAGCGCTGCCGGTGCTGAACCAGGCCGCGATTGAGAAGACCATCCTCACCGGGCTGATGCTAGGCTGCGAGACGCCACCAGTGGTGAACTGGGATCGGAAAAACTACTTCTATCCTGACATGCCGAAGAACTACCAGATCACGCAGATGCCTTTCCCGCTGTGTCTTGGCGGTGGTGTGCCGCTGTATGATCTGGCGTATCCGAAGGATGCGCAGAAGAGCATCGCGAATCCGGGCAAGGTGGTGAAGCTCACGCGCATTCATTTGGAGGAGGATGTGGGCAAGTCCACGCACCACGACAAGTTTTCGACGCTCGACTTCAATCGCGCAGGAACGCCGCTGATGGAAATCGTGAGCGAGCCGGACATCGACAGCGCGGAGGAGGCCTTCGCCTATCTCACCAGCCTGCGGCAGATTTTGATCTATGGCGGTGTGAGCGATGCCGACATGGAGAAGGGCAACCTGCGCTGTGACGTGAACATCTCCCTGCGGCCGGAAGGCCAGACGGAGCTGGGCACCAAGATCGAACTGAAGAACATCAACTCGATGTCAGCGATTCGGCGTGCAATCAAATATGAGACCGAGCGTCAGGCCGACTGCCTGGACCGGGGTGAGAAACTGGTGCAGAGCACGCTGCGCTGGGACGATGACCGTGGCGAGACCACGCTCATGCGCTCGAAGGAAGACGCGCATGACTACCGCTACTTCCCTGATCCTGATTTGCTGCCCGTGCGCACGGCGGATCTGGTGGCGAAGATGCGGTCGCAGGTGCCGGAACTGCCGCATGAAAAGCGTGCTCGGTTTGAAAAGGACTATGGCTGCAGCGCCTATGATGCCGGGGTGCTCGCGAGCGAAAAGGAGCTGGCTCTCTGGTATGAGGCGGCTGTGGCTGCAGACACTAAGGTGCCGGCGAAGAAGATCGCTAACTGGGTTATTAATGATCTCCTGGGTGCGCTCAATGACCGCTCAATCACACTGGCCGACTGTCCGGTGAAGCCGGAGGCGCTGAGTGAGCTGGTCGCTACCATTGAAGGCGGCAAGATCTCCAACAATCAGGGGAAGGAAGTCTTTGTGGAGATGTTTGAAACCGGCAAGCCTGCGGCGGAAATCATCAAGGCCAAGGGATTTGAGCAGGTCAGTGATACGGGGGCGCTGGAGGCCATCGTGGAGCAGATCCTGGCTGCGAATCCTGATAAGGTGGCGGAAGTTCAGGCTGGAAACGAGAAGGCGATGAACTGGTTTACCGGGCAGGCGATGAAGGCGAGCCAGGGGAAAGCGAATCCGAAGATGGTGACGGAGATTGTGCGGAAGAGGGTGCTGGGATGAGCCGCTGCGTGGAATGACGAAACCCGAATGAGGAATGACGAATGAAGTCCGAATGATCTAAATGGACGTTTTGGGCATTCATTCGCCATTCGTCATTCTCTCCCCCCCCGCTGTTCCATTCATCCCATCGCGTAAAACCCCTTGCGCCCGGGTCGGGGGCTGCTATCCTTCGCGCCCTTTTTCACCCCCAGACCCTTTAGAATCATGTCCCAGCATAGCAGCCTCAGAAATTCCGGCTCCGTCGGTACCAAGCGCAGCGTTTTGAAGCGTGGAGAGCGCGTCAAGCTCCTCAAATCTCGTGGTTTGTGGAAAGAAGGACGCCTGCCAACCAATCTGCCCAAGACCAAGCCGGAATAAGGCTTACCTGTGCGCCTTAACCGATATTTGAGCCAGTGCGGCGTTGCCTCACGGCGTGGCGCGGAGGAAATCATCCTCGGCGGACGTGTGTCCATCAATGGGCATGTCATCACTGAACTTGCCACGCAGGTTCAGCCTGAGGATAAGGTGATCGTGGATGGGTCTCCGGTACGCGCCGAGACTCCTGTCGTTCTCGTTTTGAACAAGCCAAAAGGCTACCTGTGCTCCCGTGGGGACAAGCAGGACCGCATGACGATTTACGATCTGTTGCCGCTGAAGTATCAGAATCTGCACCACGTTGGTCGCCTCGACAAAGAAAGCGAAGGCCTAATTCTCCTGACGAATCGCGGAGATCTTTCCCACAGGATCATTCACCCGAGCCAAGGTGCTGAAAAAGAATACGAAGTGGTCGTCGATCAGGCGCTGAATCCGGACGTGATGGCGAAACTCGTCAAGGGCATGATGACCGAGGAAGGCTTCGCCCGTGCGGAACGCACTTGGATGGACGGCGACTATAGGGCGCACATCGTTCTCAAGATGGGGCTCAAGCGTCAGATTCGCATGATGCTGTATTACCTCGGCTATGAGGTGACACGACTGACCCGTATCCGCATCGGCTGGCTGAAACTGCACGGCCTGTCCAAAGGGGCCTACAAAGAACTTACGCCGACGGAGGTCGAACGCTTCTTCAAGGAAGAGCCGGCCAAGCCAAAGCTGGAACGCAGCAAGCCGGGCGACGAAAAGGATGACGGGATCGAAGATCACCGCCCTGCGGCACGCAAGCGTGCTGCGCCGCGTGTGCATGAAGCTGAGGCCCGCGAACCGCGTGGTTTCAAGCCCACCCGTGGCAAGAAGAGCGGCCCAACGGCTCGCTTTTCCGAAGACAAACCTAGCCGTGGCAAGAAGAGCGGACCTACGGCCCGCTTCTCTGAAGATAAGCCAGCTCCGCGTGGCAAGAAGAGTGGCTCTGCAAGCTGGTCTTCCGGAGACAAGCCTTCGTATTCCAAGCCTAAGTCTAGGACTTTCAGCCCGCGCTCACGCTCAAGCGAAACGGGGCGGGACGAAAAACCACGGGGGCGGTCAGGTCCGCCAGCTCGCCGTCCAGCTCCACGGGGGCCTCGCCGCGGTCCGTCGTCACGGTAAATTCGCTGGTCTGGATGTAATCCAGATCTTCACACTCGTGGTAGCCGTCTAGAAGCATGCCGCGCAAAAGTTGGATGAATTCCATCCCACCGAGGCCGCGAAAGATGAGGAGGTCAAGTTTGCCATCGGTGTTGGAAGCATCGCGGAACAGTGGGAACGGCCCGCCGTAGTGCTTGCCATTGCCAATCAGAACCACGGTGCCGAGCATGGGAGCTTTGCCTTCGATTTTCACGCTGAGAGTCGGCGGGGTCCGCATGAGCACGTTTACCGCGCTCATGACGTAGCTTAGAGGGCCGTATTTTTTCTTCGCTTCCCAGGAGGTTTCCTGGACGATCTGGGCGTCCAGCCCCACGCCGGCGAGCTGGGCGAAGTACATGTCGTTGGCCATCCAGAGATCGACTTCCCGAAGTTGGCCGCTGGTGATTTCCTTCCAGCAGCCTTCGATGTCGCGGCCTGGCAACTTCAGTTCCACGGAGAAAACATTCATGGTGCCCAGGGGCAAAACGCCGAGAGCGGTGTGCTTTTCGCCGGGCTTGCGGCGGGCGTTGGCCCGGCAGATGCCTTGCAGGACCTCGTTCATGGTGCCGTCGCCACCGGCTGCGACGACGAGTTCGTGACCTTCAGCGGCGAGGCGCTCTGCGATTAGGGTAGCATCGCTGGGGCCGGTGGTCAGGTGGAGTTCCGGCTCCGGGGAGAGCTTGCGCAGGGCATGCTCAAGGGAGGCAGCCTTGGTGCTGCGGGCGGCGGGGTTTAGGATGACCGGAATGGGCATGGTGGGGGGGCTGCATAGATGGCGCGCCTGCGTCTTGATGCCAGCCACAAATTGTAGATGCTTCGGCACGTTGTTCACGCTTCAGCATGCTCAGTCGAAGGCCCTCGGACACGCTGAAGCGTGAACAACGTACGCAGAGCGACCGCGCGTGATCTCCAGCCAGAAGCCTTCGATGTCGCGCCCCGACAAGTTCAGTTCCACGGTTTAGGTCGCAAAGTAAACTAAGTTGACTAAGATGGGCTTAAAAGGCACCCTTGCAGCAGTCATGACGACCATCACCACCCACGAAGCCAAGACGCATCTCTCGCGTTATCTCGCCGAGGTCGAAAAGGGGCAGGAATTCATCATTGCCCGTGGAAAAACTGCGGTGGCGCTGCTGACATCTGTGCGGAAAGACCCGCCGCAGCCACGCCCCAAGGTGGGAGACATCATCGGCCCGCCGTTTGAGTTCCCTGAGTCGGCATTTCTCCCTCTTAGTGAGTCCGAACTCGAGGCCTGGGGACTATGAAGTACCTGCTCGACACCTGTGCGTTTCTTTGGATATCCCAGCAGCCTAGTCAGCTTTCGAGCGCGGCGGCGTCAGTAGTCAATGATGCAGGCAATGAGCTTTATGTTAGCGACATCAGTTTGTGGGAGATCACGCTCAAGCACTCCACCGGCAAGCTGCCCCTACCAGGTTCTCCCCGAACCTGGATTCCTGAAAAGTTCGCTCACCACAAGTTCAAAAGCCTGAGCCTCGACCAAGTCGCCATCTATCGCAGCGGCGAGTTGCCGCGTGTGCATCTGGATCCTTTTGACCGCCTACTGGCCGCGCAAGCCATGGAGTCTGGCATGACGCTGCTCTCACCGGACACGCCACTTTCGCTGCTCGGTGCCTCGCGCCTGTGGTGAGCAGCCGCTCCAGCTGGTGAGGTAGCCTACAGGCCGCTTGTGAAACTTTTCACAAAATCGGGTTGCCCCTCTCCGAGCGGCTCCGATAATCGCCCTTAGTCCCCTTTACTCTTCGCTCATGCCTGCCCCCGCCGAAGCTCCCGCCCCTGTTGCCGCTCCACCGCCCTCTGATCTCGTGAATGTACAGATCGACGGTGTCTGGCTGAAGTTCCCCAAAGGCACGCGCATGATCGAAGCATGCAAGCAGGCCAAGAAGGAAGTTCCGCACTACTGCTACCATCCGAAGCTCTCCTCTCCGGGCAACTGCCGCATGTGTTTGGTGGAGATGGGCATGCCGCCGCGTCCGGCCCCGGGCACTGAACCGGAGAAAGACGAGCATGGCATGCCGAAGATCGGCTGGATGCCGCGCCCCGTGATTGCCTGCGCCAACACCGTCGCTGAAGGCATGGGCATCCGCACGGAGTCCGTCCTCACGCAGGAGTGCCGCAAAGGCGTGATGGAATTTCTTCTCATCAATCATCCGCTCGACTGCCCGATCTGCGATCAGGCTGGCGAGTGCCGCCTGCAGGAGTTCAGCGTGGAGCACGGCAAGGGCGAGAGCCGCTTCCGCGAGGACAAGGTCAAGAAGCCGAAGAATGTCGATATCGGCCCGCGTGTGCGGCTTGATGACGAGCGCTGCATCATGTGCAGCCGCTGCATTCGATTTACTGCTGAGATCGCGGACGAGCCGGTCCTCGGCTTCACGGAACGTGGCAGCTTCACCACGCTGGCTGTGCATCCTGGCAAGCGTCTGGAGCACAACTACTCGCTCAACACGGTGGACATCTGCCCGGTGGGCGCGTTGACCTCCAACGACTTCCGCTTCCAGCAGCGCGTGTGGTTCCTCAACGAGACGAACAGCATCTGTACTGGCTGTGGCCGTGGCTGCAACATGGAAGTCAGCGCCCGTGGCGACACGATCTACCGCCAGACGCCGCGCGACAACAACGACGTCAACTCCACCTGGATGTGTGACAGCGGCCGTCTCGACTTCCACTTCGTGAACAGCGAGTTCCGCCTTACGGATCCAATGATCAAGTCGGGTGGCAAACACCAGATCGCCAATTGGAAGGCGGCGCTGAGCAACATCGCCACAGCTCTTGCCGGCAAGAAGGGCGAAGAGATCGCCATCATCGCCAGCGCGCGCATGACGAATGAAGAACTGTTCTTCGTGAAGCACCTAGCTGCGCAGCTTGGCACCACGAATGTGGATGTCATCCCACGCACCGGCGGTGCTGACAACTACCTCCGTGCTGACGACCTCAATCCAAACACGAACGGGGCCAAGCTGATTCTCGGCATCGAGCCGGGTGCCAAACTGGCTGAGATCAACGAGCTCATGAGCCGTGGCCGTCTGCGTGTGGTGCTGGCCCTCGGGGAGAATTTGCTCAAGGTCGGCTTTGCGCAGCGCGACCTCGAAAAAGTGCCGTTCATCGCTTCGCTGCACATCCTTGCCAATGCCAGCGCGGAACTCAGCGACGTGGTGCTTCCTGGTACTGCCTACGCTGAAAAACGCGGTAGCATGATCAATGTCACTGGTCGTCTGCAGCGCCTGAACAAGGCCGTCAAAGCTCCAGGTAACGCCCACGACACCTGGGAAATCCTGCGGGATCTCATCGTCGCCTGCGGTGGCTCGAACGGCATCCATACCGTTGAAGACGTCTTCAAGCGTCTCAGCACTGAGGTGACTGCATTGAATGGTCTCACGTTCTCCAAGATCGGTGATCTGGGAGTGCAGGTGCTTGAAACGGGTGAGAAGATCCCGCTGCTGGAGCGCGAGAAAGAGCGCAAGGCGAAGGGGATTATTGTGGGGTGAGTCCATAGCCTTTGCGGCGCTTTAGCATTCAGCGAGTTGTCTGACTGGTAGAATTTTTAGTCGAAACACATCGCTGTCTGGCATTGCACGGGGGTGTTCTGCTATGGTCCGAAAATGCGCCTAAAATACGTCCTTCTCATTTTGCTTGGCCGTGCGTGTGCCATGATTGCCTGCGGGCATCCGGCAGCTTTGGATGACTACCCCGAACGCTTTCCCGGTAAAACACTTCAAGCCATTGTGCGTGAGTGGGAACCGCTGCCTGAAAAAGGCTGGGACGAAAACACTTTGCTCAATGGTGTTTTTCAACTGGCAAATCATTGGACGGAACTGCCGTTGGATGAGTTGATAAAACGCACCGCCTCTTTGATGGAGGAAAACCGCCGAGGGGATTATCGCAAGCGCTTCGCCAACGTTCTGCACGAGATGGAAGAGCTAGCTGCCAGTGGAGAAGCGGGTCACTCAGAAGAAGCCAAGGACTATCTGGACTGGCGCATGGATCACCTGGATTCTGACAACGGCTTCTTTGATAAGATGCCTTCCAGAGCATGGGATGAAACCCAGCAGAAGGCCGAGGAACGAACGCGGCAGTGGGAAACGGAGCGCAATAGGGCAATTTCAGAGATCAGTGTAAAGGCAGAGACCGCCTCGGTGGCACTGCGCCCGCACTGGCTTGTGCAATGTGGTGCCCTGGAGTTTCATCATCGACGTTATCGGGAGGCGGCTGATTACTTTGAAAGGGTGTGCACGGCATTTCCTGATCATCCACGCGCCGAAGTTGCCGTGCTGATGCTGGCACGAATGAAGTTTGATGAATGGAAGCAGGAGCGTCAGACCTGGCAGTACGATGTCCCTAAAGAGAACCGCTTGGAAAGCGAGACGCGGCAGGCGTTTGAACGTTACAGCAAGCTTTATCCCAAGGGACGTTTTGCAGCTGATGCCATCGGCTGGGAAGCGGGAATGGCGCGCGAGAATGGAAGTTTAGGTGGTGCGATGGAGGGCTTTTTGCGGCAGTCGCAAACGGCAGGGCATCCGGAAATCCGCCGCCGTGCTTTTCAGCAGATCGAGTGGATGCTGAGAGATTTCGCGGAACATCCCGAGCAATTTAACGATTATCAGTTTCCGTGGAAAAAGGTCGCTTCGGAACCCTTTGTGGCTCTGCGCCTGGGCTATTTCATGCTCGACTGCGAAAGCGAGGCCGATCTAGGAGCTATCATGTATCGGAGGTCGGGAGGTGATCATTGCGTGTTGGAGTCGCTGGTTCCCTCGCTCGCGACAGTGCGTGCGGCGGCCAAGTCGGCGTGGAACAGGCTGGATGCGGCGTTGTCCGCCAGCGATGAGGCTTATCGTGGAAGCCGGGGCATCATTCGCGATGTTCTGCATGCCTGGTCGGCCATTGTTCGTGGTGAGCCAGGAGTTGTGGCTGGATTGGTGCAGGAACGGAAGCAAGGCACAGGTGCGGACGACGCGCTTTTGGTGCGGGCGATCGCCCGGTTGAAAATGGGACAGGCCGCTGAAGCCATCCGCAGCCTGGACCTGCTGGATGAGTCCTGCCCGCAGTCACCGCTGCTGCGTGGTGGCAATTTGCGGCGCGTGAATGCCTGGCTGGAACTGCACCAGCCTGCTGTAGCGGTGGCGTTGCTGTGGGACATGCTCAACGGCAAAGGCACGGCTGCCAGGCAGCAGGACATCGAAGATAGCCCGCCGCTGCATTTGCCAGGGGAAGTGGAGCAGCGTTTGTCGGCATTGCTGACCTTTGCACCGCTTGCCGAGCTTGAAAAAGCCAGCCTCGTCGAGGGTGTTTCGGAAGGACTAAGAACCTCTCTTCGAGGAGCTTTGCGGGTGCGCCATCTGAGTGAGGAGCGCTTCGCGGAATCTCTGCGTTTCACAGAAGAAGCCGACTTCAAGGAATGGCGGCAGCCGTACCAAAACTGGGATGCCGACGCAAACAACCTTTCACACGAGTGGAGAACGAGCGTGACCACGTTGCAGCAACTGCGCGATGCGGTTGAGAAATCCAGCAGTGAGGCCAAGGTGACGGCCTGGATGGCCCTCGGTGTCGCTTGGGAGCAGCAGCTATGGCATCTGCTGGGTGGTGGGAGCGTTGCAATACCCAACGTGTGGCTTAGCGCTGACCTACCGCCTGCTTCTTATGAACTCCGGCACCACGCCCGCAGCCTTGGCCTGAGCGATGCCGCTGCAGCGGCCATGCTTGACCAGCGGCAAGAGACGTCGCATGCCATTCGTTGCTATGAAGAGGCGCTGAAGCTTGCTCCCAAGGGATCAGCCAGTTCGCTTAAAGCGTTGCTCGCCCTGAATGCCGCCCTTCGCACACGGGCGGAGTATTCCGCTTACTGCATGGACCGGGCGGTGGAAACCAACGCTGCTGCACAGTCCCGAATGCTGCATGAGCGCATCCTTGCCGAGCATCCCCGCACCGATGCAGCCGCTCAAGCGGTTTGGTGGACGTTTCGTCCATCGCGCACCTTGGGCGAGTGGCAGCCCGGCGGTTCAGCGCTATTCGGTCGCGAAGTTGAACTTGCGGCGCTGCTCACCACATCTGAGCGAGCTGATTATTGGACCTATGACTGGCACGCCACCACGGCACTCAAAACGAGCACGGAGAAATTAAAATCCGCCTTCGCCGGTGAAACCAGCATCACTCAGATGCGCGCGGCCATCGCAGTGCTGAGGCGCGACACGCGGCGGGAGGCACCGGTGGCGAAGGCTGGAGCATTGCTAAATCATCTCGATGATCTCGATCTCCTTTTGACGGCTTCTGGTGTGAGCGAAGAAGCCCGCAAGGCTTACTTCGATGCCCGCATGAGCGGCAATCCTCTGGATGCCAATGCTGAAATGTTCGCTCCTATGAAGGACTTTGCGACCTTTTGGAATGATGTCATCACACCTTCGACGACCGCAGTGACACCCGCAGAGCAGGAACTCTTGGCAGAGCAGCGGGAGCGTGGAGCACGTCAGCGCACCGCCCAGGCCCAGGTTTGCCGCATGCAGGAATTCCTCGTGAAGTTTCCCCAGAGTGTGAAGCGGGAGGCCGCGCTGGCCCGTTTGGCTATTAACACCCTCCGTCAATCGCGCTGTCACTGTGGCATGAACAGCATCGACGCGGTCAGAGAAGCCACAACTGCCTATGCGGGCTTTGCCATTGAGCGGGGCATTCCCTTTGATCGTGCGGCGGTGACTGCTGCCCTGGATACCTATGACCGCGAATTTCCCCAGGGGCGCTATCACTGGGATGTCTTGCTCATGCGCGGTATCGCTGCCGCCGAATCCCACGACTGGCCCGTTGCCATGCACCACTTTGTGACTGTTCTTGATAACCCTGAGCAGCGCAGTCTTCACCTGGATGCCAGCAACAACCTCTGTGCGATTTTCATGGAACTGCTCACGCCAGAGCAGCGTCCCGCCATCATCAAGGCAGTGAAAGCCACTCCCGGAGCATGGCAGAAGCTCGACACTTTCATCCACAGTCCAAGCTGCGGCTGGCGGCTTCGTGTTCTGCTGGACTGGCTGGAGACTCAGCGATGAAGAGACCGCTGGGAGCGGATGCAGCATGCCGGAGACAAAACCAGTGAATCTGCTCAGAATGCGGCTAATAGAGGCCCATACATGCCCACCCTCCCCAAACCCGAACTCCTCTCCCCTGCCGGTAACTGGGACTGTGCCCGTGCGGCTGTAGCCAATGGGGCGGATGCGATCTTTTTTGGGATGCCGAGGTTCAATGCGCGGCTGCGGGCGGACAATTTTGTGGAGGAGGATTTGCCGGAGCTGATGAAGTTTCTGCATGAGCATGGGGTGAAGGGATATGTGGCTTTCAACACCCTGATCTTCACGAAGGAGCTGCCGGATGCAGAGAAGCAGCTCCATTTGCTGGAAGACAGCGGGGTGGATGCGGTGATCGTGCAGGATCTGGGGCTGGCGCGGATGGTGAAGGCGCTGACGCCGAAGCTGCGGCTGCATGCGAGCACGCAGATGACGATTACCTCCCCAGAGGGGCTGGAGTTTGCGAAGAAGCTGAACATTGACCAGGCGGTGCTGGCGCGGGAGCTTTCCATGCGTGAGCTGGAGCGCTTCAAAGCGGCGGCGGTGCCGCTGGAGGTGTTTGTGCATGGGGCGCTGTGCGTGGCGTATTCGGGGCAGTGTCTGACCAGCGAGTCGTTGGGGCGGCGCAGTGCGAACCGAGGCGAGTGCGCGCAGGCCTGCCGCATGCCGTATGAAATGATCGTGGATGGCGAGCCGCGCGACCTTGAGGACAAGCGCTACCTGCTCTCGCCGCAGGATCTCGCGGCGGTGGATGAAATTCCGCGCTTGATTGAGCTGGGCATTCGCAGTTTTAAAATCGAAGGCCGTCTCAAGACGCCTGAATATGTGGCGGGTGTGACACAGGTGTATCGCAAGGCGATTGACCGTGCTTTGGCGAATCAACCGGCGCCGGCGAGTGATGCAGATCGCTATGCGCTCGAAATGACTTTCTCACGCGGCCTGTATCCGGGCTGGATGCATGGCGTGAATCATCAGGAGTTGGTGGGTGCTTACTACGGCAAAAAACGCGGCCCGTATGTGGGGCAGGTCACGCGCATCATTGATGACGACACGCTGGAACTGGATGAATTGCACATTGCGATGAAGCCGGGCGATGGCGTGGTGTTTGAGAATTTATCGGACACCAACTACGAGCAGGGTGGCAGCGTGTATGAGATGCGCGGGAGCGCACTGAGCTTTCGCCATGGGCATCTGCGGATGCAGGATGTGCAGATCGGCATGCGTGTTTTTAAGACGAGTGACCCTGCGCTCAATCGTGCGCTGAGGCAGTCGTTTGAAGGGGACATTCCCATTCGCAAGCAGCGCAAACTGGATCTTCACGTCACGGGCACGGTGGGTGAACCGTTGCGTGTGCAATCGGGTGCCACGGTGGTGACTTCCAACATGGCGCTGCAGGCTGCGATGAAGCGGCCTCTCACGCCGGGGGCATTCATTGAGCAGTTCAGCCGACTTGGGGGGACTGAGTTTGAGTTGGGAGAAGTGCAGTTCGATGTGGTTGGTGAGGTGATGCTGCCGATCAGCGAACTGAACCGCATGAGGCGTGATTTGATTGCGGAATGGAGCGAAGGCGCTGCATTACCAGCACCTGTCGCAGCGGTCACCGAGACCTTGGAATCGATGATGCCATCGCGCGGGACTTCGGATGACTCGCCGTTCCAGCTTCATGCACTGTGCCGCACCAAGGCGCATGTGGATGCTGCGCTGGTGCTGGGTGTGCCACGTCTCTATCTAGATTTTGAGGACATCCGGCTCTACGCAGATGCCGTGAAGCAGATCAAGGAACGCAGTGACACGGCGCAGGTCTGGCTGGCGACGCCGCGTATCCAGAAATCTGGCGAGGCAGGATTTTTCAAGCTCATTCAGCGGGCGGAGCCGCATGGGGTGCTAATTCGCAATCTGGGTGCGATGTCGTTTTTCAAGGATGCGGGCATTCCGATGACAGGAGATTTTTCGCTCAATGTGGCCAATCCGCTGACCGCCGAGATTTTGAAGAAGTCGGGGTTGGAGCGGCTGACGATCAGTTATGACCTGAACATTGAGCAGGTGGTTGATCTGCTTGCTGCTGCGCCGCCCTCATGGTTTGAGCTGACGCTGCACCAGCACATGCCGATGTTTCACATGGAGCATTGCGTCTTTGCAGCGTTCTTGAGCAAGGGGACCGATTTCACCAACTGCGGGCGCCCTTGTGACAAGCACCGCGTGCATCTGCGTGATCGTGTGGGCATGCAGCATCCGCTCAAGGCCGATGTCGGCTGCCGCAACACGCTGTTCAACGCGGTGGCGCAAACTGGGGCGCAATTCTTTGACGAACTGCGGGAGCACGGGCTGCGCTGCTTCCGCGTGGAGCTGCTCGAAGAGAATGCCGACGAGGCGATGATCGTGCTGCGCACCTACCAGGAGCTGATGAGCGGCCAGCGCGACGGCGAGGAAATCTGGCGCGATTTGAAAGCGCAGAGCCAGCTGGGCGTGACACGTGGGACTTTGACGGAACTGGCTTGAGGCGGGGCCGCTAGTGCGGTTGTCATCCATTTTGCCATATCTTGGAACCGCATGGATGGCGAGATGGTGGAGCGAATGAACCCGTTCCTGCGCCCCTTCAGGGCGTTTCCTGAAGCCACGGTGCGCGGTGGCTTTTGAGACCCAGGGCTTGTTGCTGCGCTCCGGCGCCATGGGCTGAATCCGTGGGTCTTTCAGACCCTATGCA
Organism: Verrucomicrobiaceae bacterium; assembly: GCA_027490195.1. Classification (GTDB taxonomy): domain Bacteria; phylum Verrucomicrobiota; class Verrucomicrobiia; order Verrucomicrobiales; family Verrucomicrobiaceae; genus Prosthecobacter. Next base: position 64,510 of record JAIXYN010000009.1, read on the forward strand.
GTGCGACACTATGAGGAGGGTCCGTGACATTCTGCATGGAGGCTACACTAGCGCCTCCAAACCGCAGACTCAGCAGAACTTGTCGTGAACTATTTTCTGGATCTCGGGTGAGGCTGGAAGCTGGTTGTGATAAAAGGTGTAGGAATTGATGGCTGTGAGATAGCCGTCGTTTTTCGTGGCGGAGCCGACCCAGGCACCTGCCGGAAGCCTACCAACGGACCGTTTGACAAAATCCGCGTGGGAGAGTGAGACGTTGGCAGTGAAGTGAGACACCTGGCCATTCTGGACGATGATCAGAAAGTAGAGACCGTCGCTAATGTTAATTTTTTCCTGAATTACCGTCGGCGCTGAAGATTTCATCGTCATGGGGGTATTATGGAAGGAACGGCCGGTTGCTGAGCAGGGCTAATGTGAATTCTACGGGTGCCGGGGTCAACAAATTGGAACAATGGTTTGATGCCTGCGCAGGAACTTCCTTGAACGATGGCGGTTTAACCGCCAGAATCCCACGGCCATGTCCAGGCACGCACCCGACGATTTCAGTTTCCTGCCGACCGTCGATTCGACGGACGAAGAGGTCGTGGAGAGCGAAGAGCTGTATTATGAGCCGACTCCGCCACAACCGGAATGGACTGAGCCGGTGCATGAAGAGGCGGCTGAGCATGCTCCTGCGGAGGAGCCGGTGTATGAGGAGGTGCTCCACCAAGAACCGGTCTCTGACCCGCCTGAGCAGCCGGTTTTTGTGCAGGCACCGCACCCTGTAGAGATGTCAGCGCGTGTATCCGAACCGGAAGCTGCGCATCCTTCACCCGAAGGGGAAAGAATCAGCCAGGATTGGCCGAAGGAGCCGGAAATTCCGTCAGCCAGGGTTCTGCCGCCGCAGCCATCCACGGACCTGCCGAAGCTGGAAGATGCTGCCTTGCCAATACCTCGTGCGGCTCAAGCAATGCGAAAAAGCTTCGTGCCTGAGGAGAAACCATCTGTGGAATCAGCCACGAGTGTGTCGTCTGAAAGCGATGCGGAGCCGTCGGGCGAATCTCAGGCGGGCAAAGATTCGAAGCCGTTCATTGCTCCCAAACCCCCGCCGGAGGAGCCTTTGGATCCGGATCAGGTTAAAAAGCTGCGCTGGCAAAAACTGGCGGATAAGATCGGCCTTCGTACGCTGGGCATGAGCTTTGGTGTGCATTTGTTCCTGCTCTTGATCGCCGCTTTCATCGGTGTGAGCCAGGTCATGGATGAGCAGGTGGACTTTTTACCCGGTGGGAGTTCGCCGCAGTCGCAGGCGGCCGCGGCAGAGCTGACGCACAAGATTCAGACCAAAAAGAATCCCTGGCTGAAGGCGAAGCCGCCGATGCGCAAGATCACGGCGCAGACGTTGTCCTCCAACATTGTGATGCCGGAGATGCCGGCGATGGACATGATGGATTTCTCGAAGATCAATGATCGCATGGACCTGAACAAGGCACCCAAAATGGCATCGGGCCAGCCGGCAGGCATGGGACTGGGAGGTGCGGGTGGCGGTTTCGGGGCTGGCATCGGGACAGGCGGAAAATTTACCTTCATGGGTCAAACCGCTGTGGGGCGGCGGGTGGTGTTTGTGGTGGATGTCTCCGGCTCCATGTCGCAGCCTTTGAAGGGTGACGGCCCGAGAATGACCCGCTTTGAACTGCTGAAGAAGGAGCTGATCAAAGCAGTGAGACAGGTCCCCTACGGAACGGCTTACCAAGTGCTCTATTTCTCCGACTTCGCATGGGCCCACAACCAAGTGGATGCTCGAAAAGGGGAAACCTATGAGACGTATCGCTGGGAGATCAGATCGGAAACCTACAAGGAGGTGAAGATCCCCACCTTCAAATACATTCAGGCCAGTCCGTTTTCGATCCAAGAAAGCGTGGACCTCATTCAAAAGGCGGATAATCCAGGGCTCACCAACTGGGGATCTGGATTGCTGATGGCCTTGAACGCAAACCCCAAACCGGATGTGATTTTCTTCCTCACCGACGGTGAACGTCAGGATGAAAACGGATGGATCGATGTCGTGACGGCTGTCAACAAAAGCAAGCTGCCGATGACCGTGATCAACACCAGCGTGATGGCTCAGGTGGATGCAGCGCGTGAGATGGACGCACTGGCCAAGCGCAACAACGGCACTTTCAGCGTAGTTGTTGGAGAAGGCCAGGTGATCAAAGGCCCGGATTTCTTCAAAATGAAATAGGCTCAACTCTGCAGCTCACGCAGAGCTGCGGTCACTTCCTCCAGGGGCAGGCCGACGACGTTGGTGAATGATCCTGTCATGCGATCAAGAAGCATGTCGGTGCATTCCTGAATGCCGTAGGCACCTGCCTTGTCGAGCGGATTTACCCTGGCGTGATAAGCGCGGATGAGGTCATCTGTCAGCGGCTTGAAGGTGACATGTGTGATGACGTGGAGTTCCCGGGCCACGATGCCATCGCGGGCAAACGCCACTCCGGTGCAGACCTCGTGGGTGCGGTCGGAGAGGCGGCGGACCATGCGGAGCGCCTCGTTCATGTCGGCTGGTTTGGCCAGCGGATCGCCATCGACATAAACCAGGGTGTCGGCACCGATGACGATTGCTCCGGGTCGGGTGAGGCTGACTGACAACGCTTTGCGCCGGGCGTTTTCCAAGGTGAGCTGTTCGGGCGTCAGAGAGGCATCATGGGCCTCTTCGACTTGTGACAAGACGATTTCAAACTCGAATCCCGCCTGCCGCAGCAGATCCAGCCGGCGCGGTGAGGCGGAGGCCAGCACGAGCGAAGGCCCACTCACGCCCTTTTCTCCGAAATGGCCGCGACGTCATCAGCGCGGATCACGGCGTCCCGCTTGTCCGGGGTGCGGTAGCGATAGTAGCCGGTTTTTTCTTGATACTGTGGTGCGCCCTGGCAGGGCACCTCACGCCCGTCCTTGAGCTTGATTTTGTGCGGAACCGAAGAGGCAAACATGTCCGGCATGGAGCAGGAAACGAGGGAAATGGCTGGGAGAAGAAGCAGGAAACGGCGCATGGCATTCATGGCGGTGAATGGGGAAATAACGATAGTGTTAAGACGCGACTTTCGGTATTTTTGTTCATCCTTCAGGCGAGAGACATTTTCAAGCGTCACAATGTTGTCAGTTGAAGCAGAGTTTGTGCCTTCTAACCTGACTGCATGAGTCAAAATCTTCCTCCAGCCATCGGTATCATCGGCGGATCCGGCCTGTACGACCTTGATGGATTTGAAAACCGTGAGGAGATCAGGGTGGAGACGCCGTTTGGCCCCCCGTCGGATGTGCTTGTGACGGGTACGCTGGCCGGACGCCGGGTGTATTTCCTGCCTCGCCACGCCAAGGGGCACCGCATTCTTCCCACAGAGCTGAACCATCGCGCCAATATTTGGGCGCTGCGCAGCCTGAACGTGCGCTGGATCATCGCCGTGACTGCCGTGGGCAGCTTGCAGGAACAATATCATCCCCGCGACATCGTCCTACCGGATCAGTTCTTTGACCGCACCAGCCGCCGCGACCAGCACACCTTTTTTGGCAAAGGAATCGTGGCGCATGTGGCGTTTGGTGATCCGATTTCTGACGGTCTTCGCTCGCTGCTGCATGATGCCTGCGTGGCGCAGGGCAGGAAGGTTCACAATGGCGGCACCTATGTGTGCATGGACGGTCCCGCCTTTTCCACGCGCGCTGAATCGAATGCGCACCGGCAGCTTGGGTTTGATGTCATTGGCATGACGAACCTTCCTGAGGCCAAGCTGGCCCGTGAAGCGGAGATCGCACTGGCGACCCTGGCAATGATCACGGATTACGACTGCTGGAAGATCGAGGAGGAAGCCGTCACCGCCGAGTCTGTGATTGGTCATCTGCATGCGAACGTCGCTGCTTCCAAAGCGATTCTGGCCCAGGTTATTCCGAACATTCCTACGGAGCCCAACTGGCCGGAGCACCGTGCGCTGGATTCTGCCTTGATGACCGACCGCAAGCTTTGGCCCGAGCAGACGGTGGAGAATTTGCTGCCGATCCTGCAGCGGTTTGTGTGATTTTTTCAGAATCCGAGAGAGTCAGAGCTTGCCAGCCGAGCGCTTGTAGGCGCATGTTGCCGAATGAATCCGCCTGAACTGCCGCCTTATCCTCAGATGCCGCGTGCTCCGATGGTGGCACGCAAGGGAATGGGCACGGGCTGGATTGTTCTGATTATCGTCGGTGGAGTGTTGGTGGTGGGTGCCGTACTCGTCGTACTTGCGATTCCTGCGTATCAGCGCATCCAGCGCATGGCTCAGGAGATGAAACAGCAGCAGACGCCGACACTCCAGCCGCAACCGCCGCTGAATGAGGCACAAAAGCAGGCACTGGTGGTGTTTGGAAACGAGCTGGCCGAAGCATTGAGCCAGAAAGATGCGGCCAAGGTGATGGCCATGCAGGACAGCGAGGGATTTTCTGCACGCGTTTTTGATAGGCTCTTGTCAGGATTTCCCGATCAAGCCGAAATGCGTCGCGGATTCATCAAGGGTATCGAGCAGCGCGAAGGCGGCTGGCTTTGGAGTGCGATGAGCGGCGATGTCCATTTCCTGCGAACACGCGAGCGGCTGGGCTATCCTGCGGTGCTGCTCCGCATCAAAACAGCGGAGGGTGCAGTGAGCTATGTGGACTTGATGGTCAGGCCCGAGGGAGAAGGTTTCCGCATCGTGGACATGTTCAACTACATCTTCGCTTCGACGGCGTCCGAGGAGTCGCGCAACGTGCTTGCCGTGATGCTTTCCAAATCAGCCGGCGGCGGGCTGGCTGCCATGCTTGGCATCCCGAAAATGGACGAGAGAACTGGCAAGCTCTTGATGAGCATCAATGAGGCTTCGCGCGCCGGGAACATGGCCGAAGTGCTGCGCATCTGCGACAGCCTGCCGCCGGAGCTGAAAACCGAGCGCATTTTCTTCATCATCCGCCTGCAGGCTCTGATGACGCTCAACACATCCAGCAAGTATGACGAGCAGTACAAGGAGGCCCTGCGCGCCGCGCCTGAAATTCTCGGCAAGGACAGCGCCACGGATCTCCTTATGGTGGACCTATTGTTTATGGACAATGATTTCAAGGGTGCGGATGACTGCCTGAAACGCCTGGATGTGGTCATTGGCGGCGATCCCTACCTGAAATTTTTGCGTGGCGGCGCGCACATACAGATGAAGGATTACGCAGGGGCGCTGGAGCTGGCGGATCAGGCGGCCAAAGAGGATCCTCAAATGGCGGATGTCGTCGATCTGCGGCTGGCGGCGCATATGGCACGCCGGGACTTTGAAGCAGCGGTGGACGAGCTGCGTGCTTTTAAACGCAACTTTGGCCCGGTACTGGACCGTAAAGCACTGGCAGATGATCCGCAGTATGCCGAGTTCCTCACGTCGCCGGAATTTGCGGCGTGGGAGAAGGAGGCCGCGAAGCCTTAATCCTCCATCAGCTTAACGGCGAGGCGGCGCATGAACTGGCGTTCTGGGAGCATGACGAGGCGTTCGTAGGCTTCGTCGAGATTGCGGAGGATGCGCAGCAGCGTGGCTTCGGCGGTGGCGGGTTCGTGGATGAGGTCTTCCATGCCGGGATTCGCGGCCGGGTGGTGTTTGGCCACGTCGGCGGCGAGCATGAAGCGCCCGCGATTGAAGCAATCGACCAGCCAGGTCTTGTCGCGGTATTTGACGCGGGAGAGGAAATGCCCCGGGAAATTGCAGCCTTCGATTTCGAGGCCGAAGCGATGACCCAGCAGGCGGTAGAGGCAGCAGAGGCTGATGGGATTGCCGAGGCCGGTGTCCAGCACCCAGAACAGGTTGCTGTTCTCCGGCGAGTAGTAGTCTTTGCTGTTGCCACGGAAACGGGTGATGCCGTTGTGGGAGGCAAAGAGCCACTGTGCCAGTTCATGGGCATCCATGCGGCCTTTTTCGGCAAAGGCTTCTTCGGTCAGCGCATCCAGGCGTTTTGCCAGATCGGCGGACTGAGATTTCCAGCCGTTCAGGTAGGCGGAAAGCTGGCTCAGACCTTCTTCAAGCTGCGCGTCCGGACCATCCATCCAGCGCCAGCGCATCCAGGTTTCTTCGAGTTCGGTACGCCGTGCGGGTTCGAGCATTTCTGCCACCAGCTTTTCTTCGTCGGCAGAAAGCGGCGTCTCCAGGGTCTCGATGTGCTGAGGCAGATCGCGGCGCATGCCATTGAGCTCCTGCCGCACTGCTGTGCGAACGACTTCAGAGTCGTCGTCGAGCAGTTTGATGAGATGGCTCAGGTGAGCGGTAGCGGGCATTTGTAGGTGATAACACGTGCCGAACGTGCGATGCAATCACGATTTTCAGCGTGACGGATTTTGGCGGGCCGATCCTGCTTGGAAACAGACGTTGTGCTGAGTCTCAGGAAGCTGGATGAATTGGAGCATGAGTGAACTTTGCAATGCCCACACCCATCTTGAATTGAGTGATCTGGGACGAGTCTGCCCGCAGGAGCCTACCAGCTTTGCCAGATGGATGGCAGGGTTTATCTGGAGCCTGCGCAAACGCAAACTGGACGACTATCGCGCGGCGGTCATGCTCGGCATCGAAACACTGCGGGCTTGCGGCACTACTCACGTGCATGACATCACGAATACCTGGGCGAGTGTTGAGCCTCTGCTTCAATCTGGAATGCAGGGCTGCGTGTACCTAGAGGTGATGGGCCAGAAACGGGAGCGCGCGCTGGTGCGGATGAAGGAGGCCGTGCGCAGGATCACGGATCTCCGCCGCAGCCATGCTGAGTCGCCCATGAGCGTAGGGCTGTCATTGCATTCCACCTGGTCCTGCCACCCCGATTTGCTGCGTGAAGGGGCTGCGTGGTGCAGGGAAAACAAGGTGCCTCTGTGCATCCATGCAGCGGAGTCTCCGGCTGAGACGGAACTGCTGCTGACCGGTCGGGTCAGGGAACTCGGATGGGCGCGGACGCAGATTGGCAGATCTCTGCGAATGCTGCCGCGGAGTGGACCGAGACTCAGCCCCATCACCTACCTCGCTTCTTTAGGGGTCCTGCAGGCGCGGCCGCTTCTAGTGCATGCCGTTCAGGTCAGCGACGAGGAGATTGCAGCCATCGCGCGTGCGCGGTGCACTGTGGTGCATTGCCCCCGCTCTAACACCCTGCTCTCCTGCGGCAGGATGCGGCTGGAGGCATTTCTGAGCGCCGGCATACCGGTGTATTTGGGTACGGACAGCCGGGTCAGCAGCCCTGATCTGGATGTCCGGGCAGAGGCCGCCGCCGCCAAAAAGATGCACGCGGGCAGGGTCGATGGTGAAAAAATCAACGCCATGCTCGCTCCGCCAAATCCCGAAACTTGATGACCTCATCAGAAAATCACTTCATTTCCCTCGCCGGAAGTGATTTCCTCTGGATGAAGATACCAGTGACCTATCTTCCAGCCCGCCAGTTGTATCAAGAATGGGCCAGCACCTATGACGATCGTTCCAACCCACTGATTGAGGCAGAAAGCAAGGTTCTGGCTGCCATCATCGGTGATGTCGCAGGGAAGAAAGTTCTGGATCTTGGCTGTGGCACGGGACGCCATGCAGTCCTTCTGGCCAAAGCCGGGGCCCATGTGACGGGCGTTGATTTTTCGGAGGAAATGCTGGTCGTGGCCCGCAGCAATGCCGCAGGGCTTGACGTTGCATTTCTCAATGCCGAATTGGGGGCCGTCCCGCTAGAAGACCCGTTCGATCTGGTGCTGTGCAGTCTTGTCCTCAGCCATGTGCCCGACCTGCGCCCGGCGATGAAAGAGATGGCCCGGCTGACACGACCGGGGGGAAAAATCATCATCACCGACCTGCGGACGGACTACTGGTTCAAGAAGACTAAAAAAATCCGAAAATTCGGTACTTATGTCACGGACGGTTTCAAGCACACCCTGTCAGATTACCGTGCTGCAGTTGCGACTTGTGGTCTGAAGCAAGAGCGCCTCACCAGGATCTACTTTGACAATGCCATTGTGGCTAGGTTTTGGTGGTTCTTTTACCTGAAGTTTGTCGCAGTGGGTTATGCATGGGAGTTCTCCAAGCCGTCCGCATGAGCTCCCCGTAGCCAATCCGAGTTTCTACTCCTTTGCGCGTCCTATGGAATGGACTGGGAGGCAGCCTGCCGCTTCATCACGAATGCCACGGTCAGCAGGGCCTATAGAGTGGTTTTTGGAGAAGCTGGCCGCCTTTAAAACTCGACCTGGCGGTTTTATAGCCGGATTTCCATCGCCGTGGCGGCGCGGTGGGCTTTGGCGCGAGCTTCGTTGATGGATTCGGCTCGGGCGAGGGTGACGGCCATGCGGCGCTGGCCGCTGACGCTGGGCTTGCCGAAGAGGCGGACCTGGGTGTTGGGCTCGGCGAGGACTTGATCGAGCGCGCCGAATTGGACGTTGGCGGATTCGCCTTCGACGAGCACGGCGCAACTGGCGCTGGGGCCGTGCTGGTGGATGTTCGGGATGGGCAGGCCGAGGATGGCGCGGACGTGGAGGGCGAACTGGCTCAGGTCCTGGGAGATGAGAGTGACGAGGCCGGTGTCGTGCGGGCGTGGGGAGACTTCGCTGAAGATGACGTCATCGCCTTTGATGAACATCTCGACGCCGAAGAGGCCGCGACCGCCGAGGGCTTCGGTGATGGCACCGGCCATGTGTTCGGCGGCATCGAGGGCTTTGTTGGACATCGGATGAGGCTGCCAGGATTCGCGGTAGTCGCCTTTAATCTGGGTGTGGCCGACGGGGGCGCAGAAAGCGGTGCCGCCGACGTGGCGAACAGTGAGCATGGTGATCTCATAGTCGAATTCGACGAAGCCTTCGACAATGACCTTGCCCTTGCCGGCGCGGCCGCCTTCCTGGGCGTATTGCCAGGAGTGGGCGATGTCGGCGGCGGTTTTGACGACGCTCTGCCCCTTGCCGGAGCTGCTCATGATGGGCTTCACGACGCAGGGCATGCCGATTTTCTCAATGGCGGCGCGGAACTCCTCCTCGGTGGCGGCAAAGACGTAGGGGGAGGTTTTGAGGTTGAGCTCTTCGGCGGCGAGGCGGCGGATGCCTTCGCGGTTCATGGTGAGCTTGGCGGCGCGGGCGGTGGGGACGACGCGGAAGCCTTCGTTTTCGAGTTCGAGCAGGGTGTCCGTGGCGATGGCCTCGATTTCCGGGACGATGCAGTCGGGTTTTTCCACTTCCACGAGGCGGCGCAGGGCCTCGCCATCGAGCATGGAAATGATGTGGCTGCGGTGGGCCACCTGCATGGCGGGGGCATTGGCGTAGCGGTCCACGGCGATGACTTCGCAGCCGAGGCGCTGGAGTTCGATGACGACTTCTTTGCCGAGCTCGCCAGAGCCGAGAAGCATGACCTTGGTTGCGGAGGAGGAAAGGGGGGTGCCGATGCGTGCCATGAGTTCATTTAGGCTTGCAGTTGGCGGGCATCAAGGAGGGAAGGGGGCAGGGAGCGGAGTTTACGGTTGTTTACAGTTGTTGACGGTAGCTGAACGGTTGTTTGGGGAGAGGGGGAGTTTGCAGTTGTTTGCGGTGGTTTTTCTGCATTCGTGTCCGCCATTCCGTCCGTGCGGCCTCATGTCTTTTCCCGGTCCTCCAGATCCATCGCGTGTGCAGCGGCTGCTGCGACCCGTGTGGCGTGCTTGGCTGGACCTGGTGTATCCGCCGCTGTGCTGTGTGTGCAAAGTGCCGGTGGATGAGGGGTGGTTTTGCGAGGGGTGTGCTGCTGCGCTGCCGCTGGTGGAGGCACCTTACTGCATGGTGTGCGGTGAGGTCTATGAGGGGGCGATTACGCAGGAGTTTCGGTGTGGGAACTGCAGCGGACGGCGGCTGGAGTTTGAGTTTGCCGTGGCGGCCTGCCACGCGGAGGGAGTGATGCGGGAGCTGATTCACCAGTTTAAGTATGAGCGCCGTCTGCAGCTGCGCGGGGCGCTGGCCTCACTGATGCTGCGAGTTTTGGAGGAGCCCCGGCTGGCGCGGGAAAATCTCGCGGAGTGGCTGCTGGTGCCGGTGCCGCTGCACCGCAGCCGGGAGGTGGACCGGGAATTCAATCAAAGCTGGGAGCTGTGCCAGCGACTGTCGCGTTTGACGGGGATTCCTGCGGCGAAGGTGCTGCTGCGCACGCGCGAGACGGACTCGCAGGCGGGGCTGCACCGTGAGGAGCGGCTGAAAAATCTGCGTGGGGCATTTGCCGTGAGGCCGCCGAGGCGCTGGCCGCCCCAGATCAACCTTCAGGGGCGACGAATCCTGCTGGTGGACGATGTTTTCACCACTGGCGCGACGACGAGCGAGTGCGCCCGGGTTTTGCGGAGGGAGGGTGGAGCAGAAAAAGTGGTGGTCATCACGACAACACGCGGCTAGGATCGCTCTCGCGTCCGACTTTGGCCGGGCCTGACAGTGTGAACGCCGGGTGGTTTTGCCTCCCTGCAACTCCTGCGACATGCAATTCGAGGAGGCGCACCATTAGGTCTGACAATGACGGACGCCCATACCGACTGACCTACCATGGGATTTTTCAAAAAACGCAACGTTGACGATTTAGGCGAAAAGAAGCGCGACATGCCGGAAGGCCTTTGGACGAAGTGCCCTTCGTGCAATGAGAGCCTCTTTGAGCAGGCGCTGGCCAAAAACCTCCGTGTCTGCACCAGCTGCGGCTACCACTTCACCATCGGCTCGGACGAACGAATCGCGAGTCTGGTGGACGAAGGCAGCTTCGTGGAAATGGACAAGAGCCTCGATTCTGTGAACGCTCTGGGTTTCAAAGGCTATCTGGACAAGGTGAAGGCGTACCAGGCCAAGACCGGGCTGACCGAAGCCGTGGTCACCGGGCGTGCTATGATTGAGGAGATTCCCGTTCTGGTGGCGATCATGGATTTCCGCTTTCTGGGCGCAAGCATGGGCAGCGTGGTGGGCGAAAAAATCACCCGTGCCATCGAAGCCGCCACGGCCGAGCGCAAGCCGGTCATCGTTTTTTCCGCCTCCGGTGGTGCCCGTATGCATGAAGGCATTCTGAGCCTGATGCAGATGGCGAAGACGAGCGGAGCACTGGCACGGCATGCAGAAGCGCGCCTGCCTTACATTTCGGTGCTCACGCATCCGACGACGGGTGGTGTGACCGCCAGTTTCGCGACGTTGGGGGATCTCATCATCGCAGAACCGAAGTGCATGATCGGCTTTGCCGGCCCCCGCGTGGTGAAGGAAACGACGCATGCCGATCTCCCGCCCGGATTCCAGACTGCGGAATTCATGATGCAGCACGGCCTGGTGGACATGATTGTGGATCGCAAGGACATGCGATCGACGCTGGCGAGGGTGCTGCGGTATATGGTGGGGGCGAAATAGGCCTAGCCTGAGCAGGGGATGGGTTACCACCCGCAAAAATGGCTGCAAAAGTGGCTTTCCGCATTTGCACTCGTAACGAATGGGAGCATTCTGCTCTCCCCCCTACATGAGTGCTACATTGCCGTACCGCGCAAACGCGGATTTCCTCGAGTCCAAATACGCGGACTGGAAAAAAGATGCTGGTTCAGTCGAACCACTTTGGTCTTCGTTTTTTGAAGGTTTCGAACTGGGCATGGCCCGTCTCCCCACGAAAGGCGCGGAAGCGGCTGGTGGTGATGCGGCCCCGCTTTCAGAGAAGACGCTGAATTTCCGCATGCGTGTGTCGAACGCGCTGCAGAGCTTCCGTGCTCTGGGCCACACGGCGGCGCATCTGGATCCGCTGGACAAAGAAGGACCTGAAGTGCCCGGCCTCACACTGGCGGGTCTTGGATTCACTGCTGACGACCTGGAGGAGGACGTGCAAACGCACCTCTTCCGGAATGGGCAGTCGATGAAGCTGAAAACGATGCTGGCGGAATTGCAGCGCAATTATTGCGGCAAGACGGGCTTTGAGTTCATGCACATTCACCACCCAGAAGTGCGTGCATGGCTGCTGGACAGGATTGAAGGACGTGATTTGGATGCCAAGCCGGCGGCTCAGGATCAGATCAATGCGCTGCGCTGGCTGCTGGAGGCTGAATCGTTCGAGCGCTTCCTGCATCGTCGTTTCGTGGGTCAGAAGCGTTTCTCCGTCGAAGGCGGCGAATCGATGCTCGTGGCACTGGAGACGATTCTCGAAGCCATGCCTGCTGCTGGCGGCAAAGAAATCATTCTGGGGATGGCGCATCGTGGACGTCTTAGCGTGCTGGCCAATTTCCTGCGCAAGCCGTTGGAGTATCTCTTCTATGAGTTCAGCGAGAACTATGTGCCAAACATGGTTTCCGGTGATGGCGACGTGAAGTATCATCTGGGCTTTGAGACGGTGAGGCAGACCAGCAGCGGTGATTCGGTCGGGGTGATGCTCGCGCCGAATCCGAGCCATCTGGAAGCTGTGGATCCTGTGGTCGAAGGCATGGCGCGTGCGCGCCAGCGTGCGCTGAATGACACCAAGGACCGCAAAAAGGTGATTCCTGTGCTCATCCACGGTGATGCGGCCTTTGCCGGACAGGGTCTGGTGGCCGAAGTGTTGAATCTCTCCCAGTTGCCCGGCTACCGCACCGGCGGCACGGTACACATCATCGTGAACAACCAGATCGGTTTCACGACGATGCCGGAAGATGCCCGCAGCTCCGACTATTGTACGGACGTGGCGAAGATGATCGAAGCGCCTGTGTTCCATGTGAACGGGGACTGCCCGCTGGAAGTGATGAATGCGACGAGACTGGCGTTTGAATTCCGCCAGACCTTTGGTCGTGACGTGATCATCGACATCGTCTGCTACCGCCGTCACGGCCACAACGAAACCGACGAGCCTGGATTTACACAGCCGAACATGGCCCGCGCCATTGCCGAGCATCCTTCCACGGCGACGCTGTTCCGTCTGGATCTGGCAGCCACAGGCGTGCTGGATGAGGCCGGCTCCGCCGCGCTGCAGCGTGAGCTGGAAGATGAACTTGAGCAGGGTATCACGACCTTGGCGGATCGTGACAAGAATGCCGAGGGCGGCAATCCTTTCGAAGGCAGCATGGCGATGCCACAGCCTGCTTATGACTACAACCCGGTGAAAACAGGGGTGGCGCTGAAGACGCTGCAAAAGATCGGTGAGCGCCTGCTGGAAGTGCCGGAGGAGTTCAACTTGCATCCGACGATCGCAAAACGCTTTCTCGCGGCGCGCAAGAAGGCCATCGAGGCCGGTCAAGGCATCGACTGGGCTTATGCGGAGTCACTGGCCTTTGGTTCCTTGCTCACGGAAGGCCATGGTGTGCGTCTGAGCGGGCAGGATGTGAGGCGCGGCACTTTCAGTCAGCGGCACAGTGTGTTTTATGATTCCCAGACCCGTGAGCGTTACATTCCGCTGAACAATCTGGCTGCGGAACAGGGCCGATACTGCGTGTACAACAGCCTTCTGTCCGAAGCTGCGGTGCTTGGATTTGATTATGGTTACTCGCTGCTGACCAGCAACCTGCTGGTGTGCTGGGAGGCGCAGTTTGGCGACTTCGTGAACGGTGCGCAGGTCATCATCGACCAATTCATCGCGAGTGCGGAAAGCAAATGGCAGCGCCCGAGCCACATCACGCTGCTGCTGCCGCATGGTTACGAAGGCCAGGGGCCGGAACACTCCAGCGCAAGGCTTGAGCGCTTCCTGCAGCTCTGCGCGGGTGGCAACATGCAGGTGTGCAACTTTACCACGCCTGCGCAGTATTTCCACGCTCTGCGCCGCCAGATCAAGCGCAGCACGCGCAAGCCGCTGGTCGTGATGACACCGAAGAGCCTGCTGCGTCATCCGCGGTGTGTGTCCAAGCTGGACGACATGGCCGAGGGCACGACCTTCAAGGAAGTGCTGGACGACGAGAATCTGCTGACTGCGCCGGAGCGCATCACGCGTCTCATTCTGTGCAGCGGCAAGGTTTATTATGACCTTCTCGCCTTCCGCGAAGAGCACAAAATCAAAAACGCCGCCATCATCCGCATCGAGCAGCTTTACCCGCTGAACTACGAGATGTTGAAGGAGATCGTCGCGAAATATCCGCGTGCGCAGAAGAAGTGGATCTGGTGTCAGGAGGAGCCGCGCAACATGGGCGCCTTCTATTACATCCGCCCGCGTCTCGAAGAGCTTTCCAACCACAAGCTGCGCTACTCCGGCCGGGAGCGCAGTTCCAGCCCTGCCGCCGGTTCCAAAGCCATTCACACCCTCGAACAGGAAAACTTGGTTGAGTCGGCGTTCAGCGTGTGATTCGTCCAGATTTAGATTTTTTACCACTACCCCGTCATGCCCTCAGACATCAAAATACCCGCACTCGGCGAATCCGTCGCCGGTGGTCAGATCGCCAAATGGCACTTCAAAGAAGGTGACATCGTCAAGACTGGCGACGTCCTGCTCACGCTCGAGACCGACAAGGTCGCCGCTGAAGTCACCGCTGAAAGCAGTGGTGCGCTGCACATTGTCAAACAGGCCGGTGAAGATGTCGAAGTGGGTGGCGTGGTGGGTCAGATCGACGAAAACGCCGCTGCACCTGCGGCGAAGGAAGAAGCTCCGAAGCCAGCGCCAGCAGCAGCCGCTGCTCCAACACCTGCCCCAGCGGCCAAGGCCGAGCCGGAAAAGCCTGCGAACGTCACTGAATTCAAAGTGGTGCCCAAGTCTGAACCCGTGCCTGCTCCTGCGGCCAAGGCTGCACCGGAAGGACGCATCACGCGCAAGAAGATGAGCCCGCTGCGCAAGAAGATTGCGGACCAGCTCGTCAGTGCGCAGCGCACGGCCGCCATTCTCACCACGTTCAATGAATGTGACATGAGCAATGTGATGGCGCTGCGTTCGAAGCTGCAGGATGCCTTTGTGGCGAAGAACGGCGTGAAGCTGGGCTTCATGAGCTTCTTCATCAAGGCGGTGGTTGAGGCCCTCAAGGCGGTGCCGCAGGTCAACGTGCGTGTTGAAGGAGAAGAGATCGTGCAGCAGCACTTTTTTGACATCGGCGTGGCCGTGGGTACGGAGCGCGGCCTGATTGTGCCGGTGCTGCGGGATGCGGATCAGAAGAGTTTTGCCGAGCTGGAGAAGGATATTCTCGGCTATGCAGCCAAGTCCAAGGAAGGCAAGATCCAGGTCAGCGACCTTACTGGTGGTGTTTTCACCATCTCCAACGGGGGTGTTTACGGATCACTGCTCAGCACGCCGATCATCAACCCGCCGCAGAGTGCGATCCTCGGCATGCACAGCATTCAGCAGCGCCCGGTGGCAGTCGATGGCCAGGTGGTCATACGCCCGATGATGTACCTTGCTCTCAGCTATGATCACCGAGTGGTGGATGGCAAGGAAGCGGTGTCGTTCCTGATTCGGATCAAGGATTGCATTGAAAACCCGGCCAGAATGCTGGTGGGTGCGTAATATCTGCACGAGTGCAGATATTATTGCTGAACAAAGCCGCTGCCATACGTTCTCATCTTCACCGTGAAGCTGCTCTAGATGGCATTTGAGACCCCCAGTACGAACCCAATGACTGAAGCGCCTGCGCCCAAAGGCTGGGGCGTGTGGCTGCGGAACAAATTCCTGGCGGGGCTGGCGTTGGCGCTGCCCCTGATCATCACGTTTTGGATCTTGTCCTTTGTCTATGACCTGCTGCATGCCTGGAGCAAGCCGGTGCTGGGGCAGGCCGTGAACCTCGTCAATGAGTTCAGTGATGAGCCGCTGCTGAACATTGAAGATCCGAAGCTGGAAAGCCTCACCAATTTCATTGGCTTCCTGTTTTCGGTGCTGGCCATTTTGGGGCTGGGCTTCATGGCCACCAACGTGATCGGCGTGCACGTTGTCACTGCGGTCGACAAATTGCTGCTGCGCATTCCGCTGGTGGCGGTGATCTACCGTCCGCTCAAGCAGGTGATTGACGCCTTTCGCAGCCTGGGTGGCACGAAGCAAAACTTCAAGCGGGTCGTGTACATTGACTACCCCGTTCCCGGCATGCGCATGATTGGCTTTGCCACCGGGCAGTATTGCGATCCGCAGACCGGGAAGGCGATGACCTGCGTCCTGCTACCCACGGCACCGAGTCCGATGACTGGCATTCTCCTGGTGGTGGATTCGGATAAGATCACGGATGCACCGATCACGATTGAGGAGGCGATGAAGATGATCATCTCCGGCGGGTTGGTTTCGCCGCTGAATTCGGTGGCACCGCTGAATCAAAGACCGCCGGCGGCACCCCTGCCTGAGCAACTGCCTGAACCTGAATTCGAACTGCCCGCTGGTCTTCCGCGTGCGGAGGATTTTGATGCCGGTGACACGGAGATCCTGGCGCAATCCATGGACATCAAGAGTGGAAAACGCTGGCTGCGTGCCCTACCATGGAAGAAACGCTGAGTCCATGGTGATCACCGACTGGAAAACTTGGGAGCCGGGCGTTCGTGCGACACTGATGTTCATCATCGATGAGGCCAAGCGCGAGGTTTTGCTCATTCGTAAAAAGCGTGGCCTGGGTGCTGGCAAGATCAACGGACCTGGCGGCAAGATGGATCCTGGCGAAACCTCGCTGCAATGTGCAGTGCGTGAAACGCAGGAGGAACTCGGCGTCACCGCGCTGAATCCGGTGCACCACGGTGAGCTTTGGTTTCAATTTGTGGATGGCCTGTGCATGCACGTGGACGTTTACGTTGCGACCCAGCACGAGGGTGAGCCGGTGGAAACACCGGAAGCCGTGCCGCTCTGGACCTCGCTGGATGCACTTCCCTTTGATGAAATGTGGGCGGATGACATCCACTGGCTGGCGCAGACTTTGATCGAACGCCGGCGTTTCATGGGGCGTTTTGCCTTTGATGATGACACCATGCTGTCGCATGAAGTGAAGTGGTTGTGATGTGGTGAAACCAAAAATAAATGGCTTTTTAAGAAAATGCATTTATATTAATTATAATGTTCGCGTTTAAATATTGCGCAATTATCCTTATTGCACCTTCAATACTAGGGGGGGGTAATCTAGCAGCGTCAGAAATCAATTTTGTTGATGCCCCCATTGGGACGCTTCCATTTGTTTCAATTCATGAGTCTGGGCACGTTACGGTTGCAAAATCCTGCGGTTTTTCTGCTGTGAGTGCCAAGGTGTTCCTGAAGTCAAAAAGCGGGGTGGGAACCTTTTGGAAGGGACAGACGAGTTTAGGAGGTGGGGCCACAGGGCATGGGATGGCCCTCATTAAATTAGGAGGCAGGTTCGCCGAACAGTTCCTTGATCAATCGAATCGGATATTTAAGCCAAGTTTTCTTGATGTGATCGGGGATCGCGGCACCATAAGTCAGTCTGACAACTTAACTCAGATTGATCTTGGAGCCTACAGTCTTCTGGACGCACAGCGAAGAACGTATCTTATTCTGACAAGCCGACTGTCTGATTTAGATCGGATTTACAAAACACTGTACCATCGTCATTCCTACCCATAAAATGACGTTTGGATCAATCTATGGGTTGGTTTTGGCTATTGATTCAAGAGCTTTAAAATCTGCGGATGCTGTTGAATCCAGGCTTCTGATTTTTCCTTGCTGTTTAGTTTCCAATTTTCCAGCACTTGAGCGAGGCAGTTTTTTTGAAGTGCTGAGTCACTGATAGTACGAGACAGCTCAACCGCAGCCTCGGGTTCGGAATCTGACAGGACATTGGCAAGTTTGCACAGTCCAATATTCTTTTCCAACCCGTCTTTTTGTTGCTGTACCCAAGATTGACAGGCTGCAAAGTCAGACAGAGCCCAACTTTCGAGAATAATGTCTAAAGCGGCTAGGTTGCTGTCGCTGGAAGTTAAATTCTGAGACCATTTCAAAGCTTCCATTGGGTAAGCGGCCGCCCAATTTCCAAGGATCAATTTGCGGCTATTTGATAAGTGCTCGCCGTCCAAATTGGTCTCTGCCCAAGCATAGGCAGAAGGGGAATTATAATCTGCCCATTCTGTCACAATGGCTACCTTACACAGGTTGGATAGCTGCTTGTTCTCTAACTGTGATGCCCAGTTGGCGGCAGCAGCGCGGTCAATTTCTGCCCACTCTGAGACAGCGCTTGGAAGCAGCCAGTGGTGTTCGGGGGCTGCTGCCAGCCAGTCTACAGTCATCCTTGGATAATGCTGCACCCATATATTGACTACCTTCGAAACCATCAGATCGTGGAATTTACCAAGGGGCAGAGCTGCGGCCCAGTGAGCAGCATCCATCGGGTGGAGTTCGGTCCAATTTTCGAGAACTTCAACAACGTAAAAAACCCGCTCGATTTCATTCGAAAGCTTCATGCCCCAGTTGATGGCAAGGGAAGGTTCTGTTTTTCCCCAGACTTCACCAATTTGAGCGTAAGCGGTTCTCCGGTAACCATTCGAGAGATTTTCAGAAGCCCATTGAAGCGCTGCCAAGGGTGCTTTGGCGGCCCAGCCCTCCAAGGCCTTGTTCGTGGCGAGCAAGCGCACTTCACCATCAGGCAAGTCTTTGGTCTGATTCAAGGCTTCCGTGGGATTGTTCCTGCCCCAGACTTTCATGAAGGGACCCAAAAATAACAGACGATCAGGCAGAAAGGTTAATTGCCCCATCAAATTCCATGCTTTTTTGGGATCCGAGCTGCCCAATGTCTTAGAAAGACGCGCAAGAAGAAGGTGTCGTTCTTCGAAATCTTCAACCTTTAGGATCGTTTTGAGTTCTGCTTCGTAGTCGAGTGAATCACCTGATTGCCCATTTTGCTTTTCCGGTGATCCCGTGACTTGCGCGGAGCAGTCGTGGAAATCAATGAAAAGGACAGCGATGCAAGTAAACAGGCATGATCGCAGAGATTTCATGAGAATATTTTTTGAAAAAATAGGGGTGTAACGTTTCGGACCTCGAAATGGAAAGTGCCCCGGTAGTGAAAGGTGGTTCTAAAATGCACCATTGGAAGTGCAAAAAGTGCCGTGGATGACAATAATACGATTGCCGTTGTGTACTTCAGTGTTAATTTATTAAAGCAGTCAGTGGTTATCGACAAATCCATATTTTAATTATTTCCATAATTTCTAAAATTATAGATTGCGTGATGCTGATTGTGTGTGAATGTAGAGTTGTTATTGCGGGTATAGCTTAGTGGTAAAGTTCCAGCCTTCCACGCTGGCCATGTGGGTTCGATTCCCACTACCCGCTCTGAAAATGGAGGAAACTCCAAATTACCAACTCGTCATGAAAGCATTCCTTTTGAAACCCATCGCCAAGCAATTGGTCATCATCCTGAGCGTCGCATTGTCGCTCAATGCAATGGGACAAGCTGCCAATAATTGTGCCGACATCTGCAATGATGTAAAAACTGCGGTTGAAAAAGATCCCTCGAAGGTTCTGATGATTCTGGAAGATGCGCTGGTCATCAATGAGGGATGTGCGGGTGACATTGTGAAAGTGGCGATTACCGCTTCCAAAGCAGATGAGGCGCTTGCAGGACAGATTGTGCAAACGGGAGTCACAGTGGCACCCAAAATGGAAGTGGCGATCAACGAGTCGGCTACAGCCTTGTTCCCTGGATTGAAAGCAGTCACAGTTGCAGCAGAACGTCCGATTGCAGTCTCTGGAAAAAACCCTGTATTTGAAAAAAACCCAGGGAAAAACCCGGTCTTAGATTCACCTGAACCAAAAACTTTGGATTCACCTGAACCTTTGGTCTCTATGGGCCCGGTTCGTGGGGTTTTCCTTACACCACCTGTGTCAGGTCCGCTGCCACCCAGGACGACGACCAATCCGGTGTCTCCCTCCAGCTCGATTCCGTGATCTAACAAGATCTATTGCCTCGGCGGCACATCCCACTCTGACATTCGAAATCTTTCCTGACTTTCATGCGCTCCAAACTGGCAATGCTTCTACTGGCCGTCGCTGTGCTCAGCCCAGCGGCATTGCGTGCGCAGGGGTTGACGGCAATCCAGAACTACTCGGCTGATTTTAAAACCGAGCAGCCTCTGACGTTTTCGATCACCGGCAACTCTGGGTATGACGTGCTCAAGTATAAGGTGCCATCGGCCTCGTTGAGCAACATTGATTCCTGGTACATGCAGGCGGGTGCGGGGACTTCCTATACCCATGCGGACCAGACCACGCCCTACAGCTTCAGTCTGGAAGGCAGCGTTCTTGAATATGTGAACGGAGTGCCGGTTTACGGCAGCACCTTTTACAACGGCATGGCGACCTTTAATTTCGAGCACCAGTTTTCTGAACGTCTGAAAGTGAGCAACAATTTATATGTCACCTATGGCACCAATCCCAACAGTGCTTTTGGCTACGGTGCTACCAGTGCCCTGTGGAACGGGCAGTTTCTGTACGGCTACAACAATTTAAATGTGAGCTACGCTTGGACGCCGCGGTTCTCGACCACAACGTCCTACACGTTCGACGGCATCGCCTATGAGGACTCTGCGGTGGCCACTTCGCAGGACCGTTATTCGCATCTGCTTGCACAGCAATTCGCCTATAAAATTGCGCAGCGGACCAGTCTGACGGCAGAGTACCGCTACCGCATGACGGACTTCACCAAGAGCGGCTTCCAAAATTACCATTCACATTTCGCCCTGGCTGGAGTTGACCATGCGTGGAGCGAGAACATGTCCACTTCGGTACGAGCTGGCGCAGAACTTTTCCAAAACAGCCGTGGGAGCCAAACGAAGCCCTATGCTGAAGCCGCGCTCAACTATGCGGTGGCACAGCAGACCCAGCTGCGCTGGTTTTCGATGCTGGGTTTCAACGGTGCGCTGCTAGGCAACTACAGAAGCAGCTATGGCGTGAACACCGGTGTGCAGCTGAACCATCAGGTCAGCAAGCGTTTCAGCGTCAACGGCGGAGCGAGCTATGCGCACTCGGAGCTCTCAGGGGGCACTACTCCGGACCAGACACAGGACTCGGTTTTCCTCAATACGGGCATTGGCTATCAGCTGATGGATAACGTCAATCTGAACGCCAACTACTCATTCTCCACGCAGCTTTCCAATGACCCTCAGGTTGAATTCAACCGCAACCAAGTCTCCCTAGGCGCCACGGCCACCTTTTAGTCCCAACAGCCAAGACAACACGACGCCAGCGGGCAGATTCAGACATGACGAATCTCCCGCTGGCGGCATTTCAAGACCATTTTCTTAACCTTTCCGAATAGTCAAACCTGAGCAGTCATGAACGAGTCCGGCACCGAACTGCAGAAGCATGCGATGGACACCTGGCAGGTGGTCAAGAATCGCTTTGGGCTCATCTCGCTCTCGTTCATTCTGATTTTCGCGGCGGCAGCAGTGCTGACTTATATCATGCCGCGCAAGTATCGCGGGCATGTGGAAATGACGATTGAGCGCATCACGCAGGACATCAATGTGTTCGACCGCAACCGCAGTGACGGCCTCGCTTTCACCCAGGAGTACATTAAAACTCAGTTCGAGACGATCACGAAGCCCACCACGCTTTATCCGGTGATCGAAAAACTGGAACTGACCAAAAAGTGGGAGATGCCCAACCGCCAGGCGGCGCTGGCGAGACTGCGCTCCAATTTGGATACGCAGTCGATGCTGCGCTCAGATTTTGTCACCATTGATTATTACGACCAGGATTCCCAGCTCGCGGCCGCCATCGCCAATGAAGTGGCCAAGAGCTACATGGATCAGCGCAACAACATTGAGAGCGGCAAGAAGCAGAAGGCCCTCGACGTGCTGCAGCAGCAAATCTCGGAGCAGGAGGCTCTTCGTAGCCAAGCGCAAGTTCGTTCCCAGGAGGCCAGACGCAAGGCCGGTATCGTTGGCGACTGGATCGTCGGCGGGGGCAGCTCGCTGAATCCAGGCGGTGAGATGCGCAGTGAAAAAGACTCCATGGTCATCTCGCGTGAGCAGGCTCTCATGCTTGCCGATCAGGAAATCTTGACTTTGCAGTCAGAGATCGACCAGGTGGGCAAGCTGACACCCGAGCAGCTTATTGACCAGGCATCCGGACTTAAACTGGAAAATCAAAGCATCATCGCCATTACGTCGAAGCTGCAGGATCTGAAGGTTTCG
Source organism: Verrucomicrobiaceae bacterium (assembly GCA_027490195.1). GTDB lineage: Bacteria > Verrucomicrobiota > Verrucomicrobiia > Verrucomicrobiales > Verrucomicrobiaceae > Prosthecobacter. The sequence continues at coordinate 86,465 of JAIXYN010000009.1, forward strand.
CGTGAAGGCCTGATGAATGAAGGGCGTGGGCGTCTTCATCCGCAGGTGCTGAGTGTGGACAGTAAGATGGCTGAGTACCAAAAGCTCATTCAAGGAGAAGCCAAAGCGCATGTGGCGGGTCTGCAAAATCGGCTTGATGCTGCGAAGAAGAAGCGGGAATCCCTCAAGGTTTACAACGAAGACGCCAAACAGGAACTGCAGAACATGTCGTCCCTTTACTCGGAGTACAAGACGGCCAAGGACGAGGTCACGTATTTGGAAGATCTGCTGGTAAAAATGCGCTCGCGCTTCTTCGAAGAAAAAGCGGGCACCCAGTTGGAGAGATCTTTCGCCACGATTTATTCGGAAGCAGAACCCGAAGGAAAGCCTGCTAAGCCAAATGTTCCGCTGCATCTCGCTTTGGGCGGCGTGCTGGGGCTCATGTTTGGGCTCGGTCTCGCTTTCTTCCTGGAGTACATGGACACGACCGTGAAGAGTCTCGATGACGTGGAGCGCTACCTCGGAGTACCCGTCTTGGCGGTGGTGCCGAAGGATGTCGGGGTACTGCATCGCTCCAGTGGTTTCAATCCTGACGCCGAGGCCTACCGCATTCTGCGCACGAACATTGAATTCAACCGCAAAACTCCGGACGCCAACTGCCTGAGTGTCGTCAGCGGAGGGGCCGGGGAGGGGAAGTCCACCACGATGGTGAATCTCGCCTATGTGTGCGCCCAGGGTGGTTACAACGTGCTGCTCATTGATGCTGATTTGCGCCGTCCCAGCCTGCACACGCATTTCGACGTGAGCCACGCTACGGGCCTGACTAATTACCTCACCACTGACATCCGGCTGGAAGATGTGGTGCTGCGCACTGCGGTGGAGAATCTCTTTTTTCTTCCCAGCGGCCTGCTGCCAGCGGACAGCGCGGGATTGCTCAACTCGCAGCGCATGGTGGATCTCATCAACGATGTCAAAAGCCGCTTTGATCTCGTCTTGATCGACTCACCCCCCATCCTTGGCGTCAGCGATGCCTCCGTGCTCGCCAATCTGGCGGACATGACGATGATCGTGGTGCAGCATCGCAAGTTGCCACGTCACATGCTCTTGCGTGTGAAGCAGGGCGTCGAAAATGTCGGTGGCAAGGTGGTGGGAGTGGTCCTCAACAACGTGGACCTGCGCAGCGATGCGCAGTACCAATATTACACCAGCTACTACACCTATTACTCGCCGACGAATTCGCCCAACGGCGGTTCGGGAGGCAAGTCCCGCCGCCGTAAAATCAAAGCTGAAACCACCGCGACTGCACTGGGAGCTTCTCAGGCAGTCTCCCGGCTGGATGGCGACGATGTCTTTTAATTTCACTTCAACACGCACTGCATGAAAACACGCATTCTCTCCTGCCTCTTAGCTGTCTGCGCCCTTGCAACGGCGCATGCCCAGAACGGGGAAATCGCCCTCAAGCCCAACAACCGGATCACGATTTCCATCGGCGGCATCCCAGACAATGAGGTGCCGCAGATCAGCAAGGTGTACACGATTAGTGACAATGGCACCGTCAATCTGCTGCACATCGGCGAGGTGCGCGCCTCCGGTCTCAAGCCTTCCAGCCTGCAGCGCACGATTGAACAGACTTACATTGCTCGTGAAATTTACACGCGACCAACGGTGACCGTGACGACCAATGACAGTTTAACCACCCAGCAGTTGGTCTATGTGGTGGGCGGCATCAAGGGGAATGGCTCAGTGCCGTACACGTCCAGCATGACTATTCTTAAAGCCATCTCAGCCGCTGGCGGCTTCTCGCCGTTTGCCAAGCCCAGCAGGACCAAGCTGATCCGCAACGGTGTGACCACTGAAATCAATCTCAAGGATATCAGCTCAGACCCTTCTCGCGACATCAAGCTCCAGCCCGAAGATCAGATCATCGTGCCGGATTGAACCTGAAAACACTTGCCATGAAGTTCACCCGTCATCTGCTCTCCATCATTGCCGGGGTCATGTTCATGGCCTCGACGGTGGAGGCTCAGAATACTGAAATGGCTTTGAAAGCCGGTGATCGCATCGCGCTTTCCATCGGCGGGATTCCTGCGGACGATGCATCGCAGATCAGCAAAGTGTACAGCATCAGCGACAGTGGCACCATCAACCTCGTGCATGTCGGCGAAGTGAAGGCCATCGGCCTCAAGCCTTCGGAACTGCAGCGCGTCATTGAGCAGACCTACATTCGGCATGAACTTTACATGCGTCCGACAGTGACCGTCTCCATCGATGGTGGGGATGTGCCCGCCCGCCTGATCTATGTCGTGAGTGGCTGCAAAAAGAACGGCCCTGTGACCTACAATGCCGGAATGAGCATCATAAAAGCTATCAGCGTTGCTGGCGGCTTTTCTGACTTTGCCCAACCTAGTAGAACGAAACTCATTCGGAATGGCACAAGCACAACCGTCGACCTCCGAAACGTCGGCTCTGATCCAAGCAAAGATATCAAACTCCAGCCCGAAGATCAGATCATCGTGCCGGAGTCATGAAGGTGGAACCAACCTTTGGGATTGTGGCTTAGAGCCCCAGATCCGTCACGGCTCCATGACTCGCATCACTGGTGAGCTTGGCGTACTTGGCGAGGACACCGCGGGTGTAGCGCGGCTTGGGCTGCTTCCATTTGGCAAGGCGTGTCTTCAGTTCCGTGGCGGGAATGCCGAGGGTGATGGCGCGTTTCTCGGCGTCGATGGTGATGGGGTCGCCATTCTTGATGACGGCAATGGGGCCACCCACGAAGGCTTCCGGGGTGACGTGGCCAACGACGAAGCCGTGGCTGCCGCCGCTGAAGCGACCATCGGTGATGAATGCGACGTCTTTGCCAAGGCCTTTGCCCATGATGGCGGAGGTGGGGGAAAGCATTTCGCGCATGCCGGGGCCGCCTTTGGGGCCTTCCATGCGGACGACGATGACGTGGCCTTTCTTGACCTTGTCATTGAGGATGGCCTGCAGGGCGGTCTCTTCGGACTCGAACACGATGGCCTTGCCTTCGAACTTAAGGCCTTCCTTGCCGGAGATTTTGCCGACGGCACCGCCGGGGCAGAGGTTGCCTTTGAAGATGACGAGGTGGCTGTCTTTCTTGAGGGGATTGCTGAGGGGGCGGACGATCTGCTGGTCTTTGGGCCAGACGATCTTGGAGTTCTTCATGTTCTCCTTCATCGTCTTGCCGGTGACGGTGAGGCAGTCGCCGTGCATGAGGCCTTCGTTGATCAGGATGCGGATGAGCGGGACGGTGCCGCCGATCTTCACGAGGTCGTTCATGAAATACTTGCCGCTGGGTTTGAGGTCTGCCAGCACGGGGGTCTTCTTGCCAATGCGGACGAAGTCTTCGATGCCGAGCTTTACGCCGGCGGTGTGGGCCATGGCGATGAGATGGAGCACGGCATTGGTGGAGCCGCCGAGAGTTATGATGAGGGTGATGGCGTTTTCGAAGGCCTCCTTCGTCATGATGTCGCGGGGGGTGATGCCCTTCTTGATCATGTTCATGACGGCGGCGCCGGCGTCGAAGCAGTCGATGAGCTTTTCATTGCCGACGGCGGACTGGGCGCCGGAGTTCGGAAGGCTCATGCCGAGGGCCTCGATGGCGCTGGCCATGGTGTTGGCGGTGTACATGCCGCCGCAGGAGCCTTCGCCGGGGATGGCGTGCTGCTCGATGTCGATGAGATCCTTGTCATTGATGAGGCAGTTGGCGTGCTTGCCAACGGCTTCGAAGACGGTGACGATGTCTGCGTCCTTCTTTTCAGGGCCGACGCAGCCGGGGAGGATGGTGCCGCCGTAGACGAAAACGCTGGGGCGGTTCATGCGTGCCATGGCCATGAGGCAGCCGGGCATGTTTTTATCGCATCCGCCGATGGCGACGAAGCCGTCCATGCCTTCGCAGCCGACGACGGTCTCGATGGAGTCCGCGATGACTTCACGGGAGACGAGGGAGTATTTCATGCCCTCCGTGCCCATGGAGATGCCGTCCGAGATGGTGATGGTGTTGAAGATCATGCTCTTGCCACCAGCGGCGTCCGCGCCCTTGGCTGCTTCCCTGGCCAGGCGGTCGATGTGCATGTTGCACGGTGTGACCATGCTCCAGAGGGAGGCGATGCCGATCTGGGATTTTTGGAAGTCTTCGCGCTTGAAGCCAACGGCGTGCAGCATGGCGCGGCTGGCGGCGCGGTCCACCCCATCGACAACGATGGCGCTGTGTTTGCGGTGGAGGTCGGATTTGGCGGCGGAGGCTTTCTTGGGCATGGTCAGGGGTGGATTTGGAACGTGCAAAATGGCAGGCATGATCGGCGGCGCAAGCTGCCTTTGAAGCAGTCTAAGCGCAGGATTTGGCAAACATGGCGTGGTCATGTGGTGACGACTGCACAAGGGTGGACCGATGAAGTGTCTGGCTGTAGCTTTTTTGATCCTGCTGGGCTCCCTGCTGAATGCAGAGGAGGCCGGTGGTGGCATGGCGCTGGACTTCAATCTCTACATGCAGGGGAAGTATGTGTATGAGCGCAACTGCATCGTCTGCCACGGTCCGCGTGGGGATGGCAATGGCGAGCTCAGCCCCACGCTACAGCCGAAGCCGCGCTCATTTCGCGAGGGGATGTTCAAATTTCGCTCCACACCCTATGGCATGCTGCCGACGGATGAGGATCTGCGCCGGACCATTACGCATGGGCTGAGCGGTACGGCCATGGGAATGTTTAGCCATTTGCAGACGGACGAGGTGGGTGCCGTGATCGCCTATCTGAAATCGTTTTCACGCCGGTGGAAGAAGCCGGAGAACCATGCGCCTGCTTTGAAATTCTCTCCGCCTCCGGAGTGGTTCAAGACGGCAAACGAACTCAAAGCCCATGCCCAGACGGGGCAGAAGTTTTTTGCCGTGAATTGTGCCGCCTGCCACGGCGAAAAAGCGGATGGGAAAGGCCCCGCTGCGGTCAGCCTGAAGGACATCTGGGGGATGCCTGCGGTGCCAGCCGACCTGCGTCAGGCGCATCTGCGGTGTGGTGACAGCCCGGCAGATTTGTTTCGCGTGCTCGCCACAGGTTTGAACGGCACTCCCATGGCGAGCTTTGATGCGGCTCTCACTGAGGCGCAGCGCTGGGACATCATCGCTTATATTTTGAGCGTGCGTTTGCCGTCGGTTCCAGTGTTGTAACAATGTCGGATGCGGGATGTCTTATGAATCAGTATTTGCCTCGGCAAATGGATACTTTAGCCTAGGGGCTGCATGAGTCATTCCCCCCTTACTTCTGAGAGCATCGAAACATCCTTCGCCCCTTTTCGTCAGAAAATGCAGGCTGAAGGCCTGAGTGAGTCCGCCATTCGTGCGTTTCGCGGCAGCTATGCGGCGTTGCTGGCGGGTGAGACGGGGATGATTCCCGAAAGCACCATTGCACCGGCGCAGGAGCTGCCTTGTGCGGATGCACTCACGCCTCCAACTGCGGATCGTGCGGCGGAATTGCTCAAGCAGACGGTGGTCATCAAGCTCAATGGCGGTCTCGGCACGGGCATGGGACTGGAGAAAGCGAAGTCGCTGCTGCCGGTGCGTGGGGAGGATACGTTTCTTGATTTAATCGCACAGCAGATTCTTCTGCTACGCTCACAGACTGGTGGTGAGGTGCCGATGTTCATGCTGATGAACAGTTTTAGTACTTCAGCGGATTCGGCGGAGCACCTCGCGAAACGTTTTCCACAACTGGGTGGACGCGAAACGTGGGAACTGATGCAGAACAAGGTGCCGAAGGTGCTGGCCAGCTCGCTTGAGCCTGCGACTGCGCCTGCAAGTCCCGATCAGGAATGGTGCCCGCCGGGCCATGGTGACATCTATGCGTGCCTCGCTGGCTCGGGCTGGCTGGAGCGTCTGCTCGGCAGTGGTGTGAGGTATGCCTTTGTGTCGAACTCGGACAACTTGGGGGCCACGCTCGACCCGGCCATCCTTGCGTGGTTTGTGGACAGCGGCATGCCGTTTGCGATGGAGGTCACACGGCGTACGGAATCGGACAAGAAGGGTGGGCATCTGGCGGTGAGATTGAGCGACGGGCGCTACCTGCTGCGTGAATCTGCGCAATGTCCGAAGTCCGATGAGCATCTGTTTCAAAACATCGACGAGCATCGCTATTTCAACACGAACAACCTGTGGATTGACCTCCAAGCACTGAAGGGCGCACTCGAAGAGAATGACGGGCTGATTCCGCTGCCGCCGATCATGAACAAGAAGACGGTGGATCCGCGCGATGCTGCTTCGCCTGCTGTGGTGCAGTTGGAGACGGCAATGGGGGCAGCCATTGAGTGCTTTGCGGGAGCGGGTGCCATTGAGGTCTCGCGTGTGCGGTTTGCGCCGGTGAAGACCACCAGTGATCTGCTTGCCGTGCGCTCTGATGCGTATGAACTCACGGAGGACTTCTGCCTGCGGCTGCACCCCAGCCGCAATGGCCAGCCGCCGCACCTGCATCTAGATCAAAAGCTCTGCAAGCTGGTGGATGGTTTGGAGAAGAACTTCCCGCACACGCCCAGCCTGCTGCATTGCCGCAGCCTGCTGGTGCATGGTCCGGTGGAATGCGGTGCCGGCGTTGTTTTCAAAGGTGATGCAGTGATTCACAATCACACTCAAGCTGCCGTGAAACTGCGTGCTGGTGTGCATGAAGGGCCGATCAGTATTGGCTAAGAAGGGAGTCAGAAATCCCTGAGATCATACGTTTCATGCCCCTCATGAAACTCTGTGTTGTACTGCTTTCCGCCCTGTGTGGCTGCCTTCAGGCGGCCGATGTTGCATCTCTTGAAAAACTGGGGGCGAAGGTCACGGAGACGGCAGGCGTGGTGACACAGGTACAGGTGAAGTGTGATGCCTTCACTGAGGGAGATTTCCGCACGCTCGGCAGCTTCACCACGATCAAAAATCTCAGCATCAGCGGCAAAACGATCACGGATGACACGCTCGCGCTGCTCACGGGTCTCGTGGGGCTGGAGCAACTCAGCACGGATGGGATTCTGCTGACGGACGCTGGCTACAAGCACTTCGCGGCTTTTCAGAAGCTCAAGTCACTCGCGTTTTTTCATCCGGCCTTCCGTTCGAAGGCATTTACCGGCAGCGGTCTTGCCCATCTCAAAGCGTTGCCGAAGCTGGAACGTCTCACTTTCGCGGGATCGACGGCGGGTGATGTGGCGATGGATGCGATTGGACAGCTCACGCAACTCAAGGAATTCCGCACGTGGCACACAGCGCAAACGCAGGCTGGGAATGCCAATCTGGTGAAGCTCACGAATCTCACGGCGCTGCGCATGGGGCAGCGACTGCCGGAGTGGGGCAAGGACTCGCCGGTGAGTTTTGATGAATCGACGATGGCGGTGATCGCGCAGATCAAGACCTTGGAGTCACTGGAACTCACCGAGGCGCGGCTCAGCGCCAAAATCATCCCGCAGCTTCAGGCGTTGCCGAAGCTTGCGAAATTGAAGATCGAGACCGTGGACATTTCCGGCGCTGATGTGGAAGCGATCAAAGCTGCGCTACCGAATTGCAAGGTCGACTACAAGCCGATGAGCGATGCAGAGAAGGAAGCCACGCTGGTGAAGAAGCTGAGGCTTTGAGGAGTCGGATGCCAGAAATCGTGGAACTCCGCCCGAACGGTGCGCAAAGCGAGATGGTCTTCCAAATGCGCGATGTGGCCGGGGCTGTCGGGTATGAGAGAAAATTCAAACGTTTCTTTGCCTGAGACGGCGGAACTGAGGAAAATTTCCATGTCAGACTTCGTCCCAATCAATCGTTTCTCTCATCACGTCCCATGAACACCGCCACCAAATGCCATCTGGATCGACGTGCCTTTCTGCGTGGAACCGGAGCCATGCTCGGGCTGCCGTTTCTTGAAGCGATGGTGCCGGCCTTTGCCACGCGGGCGCAGGCTGCTGTGGGACAGCCACCCCAGCGCTTTTTGGCGATGTGTGCCACGCTTGGTTTTCACACGCCCTTTCTGTTTCCACAGGAGACGGGAGCGGACTATGCCCTCACTCCTTACCTAGAGCCGCTGAAGAATTTGAAGGGGGATTTTTCCGTTCTCTCCGGTTTGCAGCATGAGGAGCAAAACGGCGCGAACGGGCACACGTCCGAAATGACTTGGCTGACATCGGCCAAGCACCCGGGACTCGCTGGCTTCAAGAACACGATCTCCCTCGACCAGTTAATCGCCGAGCGCATTGGCACGCAAACGCGCTTTCCAAGCCTGATTCTCGGCACGGTCAGCGAATCACTGTCTTGGTCGGCCAGTGGAGTGCCACTGCCTGCGGAGTCGTCGCCATCGAAGGCCTTTCAGCAGCTGTTTGTGGATGGCACCCCCGCGCAGGTCGCGGCGCAGGTGCGCGACTTGAAACGGGGGCGCAGCATTCTCGACACCGTCATGGGGCAGGCGAAAAAGCTGCACAACGACCTCGGAAAAAGGGATCAGGAAAAGCTGGATGAATACTTCTCCGCGGTGCGTGACCTCGAAGGCCGGCTGGTGCAAAACGAGGCCTGGGCGCAGCGGCCCAAGCCCAAGGTGGATGCGAAGCCACCAACCGACATCCAGACTCGCACAGATGCCATCGGCAAAATGAAGCTGATGCAGGACCTTATAGTCCTAGCTCTGCAAACCGACTCGACCCGTACCGCCACGCTGCGTCTCAGTGGCATGAATGCGGTGCCGGACATCGCCGGGGTGAAGAACGACTGGCACAATCTCTCTCACCACGGTCAGGATCCGGTGAAAATCGAGGAGCTGAAGGTCATCGAGAAAGCGGAGTTCACGGCGTTTGCAGATTTCCTCACCAAGCTCAAACAGACCCAGGACAACGGTCGTCCGCTGCTCGACAGCACTGCGGTCATCTTTGGATCGAATCTCGGCAATGCCAGCGCTCACAGCACGGCCAATATCCCGCTGGTGTTCGCCGGTGGCGGTTTCAAACATGGCCGCCACATCGCCATCGACAAGGACAAGCACGTCTTCTCCAATCTGTTCGTCTCTTTGGCACAGCGGATGGGAGTCGAAGCCGACACATTCGGCTTCAGCACGGGTGTGCTCGATATCAACCAGGCCTGAGACAACTCACGGTTTGCGCCACTCGTTGTCGGCTTGCTCCACTTTCGTGTCCTCGCGCATCTCAATGTCCTTCGCTTGATGATGGATGAGGCAGTGGCTCACGCGGTGTGACTTTCCAGCAAAGCTGAATGCGGCACCGATATTGTGATGAAGTTCGCAGTTCGTGTAGGTCGTGATGCTCTCATTCACATCCGCCACACCGCCGGCGGACGAGCCGTTCCAGGCGATTTCGGAATTCACGACGTCCATCTGCACGGTTTCATGGGCGCTGATGCCTTCGTCGCCATTGGAAAAGGCTTTCACGTTTTCCAGGCGGATGCCAAGGCGGTTGCCGTGGATGTTGAAGCCGTCATTAGCGGCATGTCGTGCGGTGATATTTTTCACCGTGAGGTAGGAGCAAGCGATGTTCACACAGCTCGCCAGTCCAGCCGGTGGCAGGTAAATTTTTGCTGTCCCCGGAGTCTTGTCTGAAGGCCAGCGGAAATAGATCGCGCCGTCGGCTTTGAAACCCATCTGCCCGGGTTGCAACGCTTCGGGTGCTGTGAAGATGACTTTGCCTTTCTCGCCGCTCTTTTTCTCGGCGGTGCGGTCACGCGTGATGCGGATGGGCACCTCTTCGATGAAGAGCGCGGCACGCTGGACGTCGTCAACGGCCGGATGCTTATCGAAGGGGCCGTGTGAGGTCCAGACATCGCCCTGCTTCTCCCAATCGTGGGCGGTTACATCGATGCCGAGATCGATGATCATGCCCTTGCCATCAAACACGACGGGCTTGTCGAGGGTGCCGCCGTCTTTCAGCGTCAGCGGAGTGCGGCGGATTTCCTGGGCGTGCGTAGAGAGGGCAATTGCCAGAAGGATGACGAGTCGGTGCATGAGAGTGTTCTATCAAGCTTTCCACAGATCTTCGCCATAGCTCCAGCCGTCGCGCACGGGCTCTTTGATCCAGGCATCGAATTCGGGCGCGCCTTTGACCTTCATGCTGGTGGTGTCCCATTCGATGGTTTTGCCGGAGCGGATGGCCATGACACCTGTGTTCACGAGTTCGGTCAGCGGGCAGGCGTAGTCGAAGTGGGAGCCTGCATGGGGAATGGTGCCACGGATTGCGGCGAAGAGTTCGCCGATTGGCTCCCCGGCGACGGAACGTGGCAGCGGCTTGCGGCGCAGGATGTCGATCAGCGGAGTCATGCGTTCACGGGGCCAGAGCTGCGGGCTCTGCACGCGCATGCCTTCGGAAAAGAGCGTCTCCTTGCTGCCCTTCATGATCATGCCGTTGTCCGGCAGACCCTTTTCCATGCCCGGAAGTGCATCTGGAAGAAGGCCGCCCTCATACCAATGAATTTTTACGGGTGGCATGTCACCGCGTGCGGCAAAATGGAAGATGATGTGGGACTTCGGCGCGGTGTAAGCGCGGTGTTCCCAGTTTTCCTGCTCCACGACTTCGACTTTCTCCGGCATATCGAGCTGCAGCGCCCAAAACGGGGCATCAATGCAGTGGCAGCCGATGTCGCCCAAGCCACCGCAGCCGTAATCCCACCAGCCGCGCCAGAATTGCGGCAGATACTCCGAACTGTACTCACGCGGTGCCACAGGCCCCTGCCACAGATCCCATGAGAGTCCTTCCGGCACTGGGGCCGTTTTCGCGGGCTGTGCGGGTGGTGGGTTGATGAAACCCACCTTGCCCTTGGGCCGGTCCGTCCAGCAGTGGACTTCCTTTACCTCGCCGAGCACACCGGCTTCAAACCACTCCTTCACGAGGCGGATGCCTTCCCAGCAGTGGCCTTGATTGCCCATGACTGTCTGCACGCCGTGTTTTTTCGCGGCCTTTTGCAGCGTACGTACCTGCCAGATGTTGTGCGCGAGAGGCTTCTGCACAAAGACATGCTTCTTTGCCTCCATGGCGGCCATGGCGGCGGCGAAATGCGTGTGATCCGGGGTGGAAATGAGGACGGCGTCGATCTCGCCGCCTTTTTTGTCCAGCATCTCGCGGAAGTCGGTGAACTTCGGGACGGTCGGATGCTTCTTGGCGGTTTCGGCGGCACTGCGGCCACCGAGATCGCGCCAGTCCACATCACAAAACGCCACGATCTCTTCGTCGCGGGAGGCCTGCACCGCGCCACCTCCCATCTGGCCGATGCCCACGCAGGCGACGCGGATTTTCTGCTTTGAGTCCGCAGCACGCAAAATGTTTGGCCCTGCAAGGGCGCTCAAGGCGGCGTTCTTGAGGAAATGGCGGCGGGGAAATGTGGTCATTACCTTTTAACGGCGAATGACTGGTCAGATTTCAACAGTTGGCGCGTTAAGAACCTGCTCATGAAACCTTGGTGGCTCCTTTTATTTCTTTCTCCGGCGGTCTTTGCTGCGCAGCCTGCCATCCAGACCTTCCTGGAGCAGCACTGCATGGACTGCCATGATGGAGAGGTTAAAAAGGGCGATCTGGATCTGTCGGTACTTTCCACCGATGGTGCGGATGCCGCTGCGATGAAGAAGTGGGTGCGTGTGTTTGATCGTGTTGTTGCGGGTGAGATGCCTCCGCCAAAAAAGAAGCAGCCCGCCGTGGCAGAGGTGCAGGGTTTCACAAAGGCGTTGGGGAACGATCTGACCGTCAAATACAATGCGCAGAAAGGAACCGTGCTGCGCCGACTGAACCGCAACGAGTATCAAAACACGATCAATGATCTGCTCGGCGTACAGGTGAACGTCATTGATTCGCTGCCCGAGGATGGTCGTGCCAAGGGCTTTGATAACATTGGTGAGGCGCTTTCCATCTCCGGCATCCAGATGCTGCGTTACATGGAGGCGGCGGAACTGGCGATCAATGCGGCATTCCTGCAGGACAAGCAGCCTGAGAAAACAACGGAACGCGCCACACTCGAAAGCGATCGCAACAAAGACACTATCGGCAAGCACTGGCTGAAACGTGATGATGGCGCCGTCGTGGTCTTCAACGACGGCGGCTTTCCCAGCACGGTGATTCCCAATTTGCGGTCCAAGGCGGCGGGCACGTACAAGCTGCGAGTCACTGGCTATGGCTATCAGATCGAGGAGCCGGTCGTGTTTGCGCTGCTCACGGGAAGTTTCAATTTCCGCAATGCTAACACGCGCACCCGCAGCTATCATGAACTGCCTGTGGGCAGACCTGGCACCGTGGAAATCACGCTGCACATGCCGCAGAACCATGGTGTGTGGATCAGCGCGCAGGGACTGAACGGCCCCGATGGTCATTCCGCCGTCAAAGACGGGCCGGACAAATACCCGGGCGAAGGAATGGCGCTGCAAAGTGTCGAGCTCGAAGGGCCCTTCATCAGCGAGTGGCCGCCGCGTGGCCAAGCCTTGCTGCTCGGTGATGCGAAATTGAGCGAACTGCCGCCGGAGAAACCGCGGATGAAGGGCAAGGCGAACTACAAGCCGGCTTTCACCGCTGTGAGCGCCGACCCGGTGGCGGATTCACGCAAAGCACTGCCCACTTTTCTCGCCACCGCGTTTCGCAGGCCGGTCAATGCTGCGGATGCCGAGCCGTATTTCAAACTGTTCGATGCCGAATGGGCCGAAAGTCACGACTACTTGGCCGCCATTCGTACAGCGGCCATCGCAGCCTTGTGTTCGCCGGATTTTCTGTATTTGAAGGAGCCTGCTGGAAAGCTCAATGACCATCAGCTGGCCACGCGCCTGAGCTACTTTCTCACCCGCAGTGCCACGGATGCTGAACTGCTCTCCGCCAAGGTCACGCAGCCTGCCGTACTCCGCGCGCAAACGGAAAGGCTGTTGAAAAGTGCTGCATTGGAGCGCTGCATCGCGGACTTCACCGATGGCTGGCTGAACCTGCGTGAGATCGATTTCACCACGCCTGACAAGCAGCTCTATCCCGAATACGACGGGCTGCTGCTCGATTCCATGCTGCGTGAGACGCGCGGCTTTATCACCGAGTTGGTGCGGAGCAATCTCAGTATCGCCAACCTCATTGATTCAGACTTTGCCATCCTCAATGCGCGTCTTGCTCGGCAGTACAACATCCCCGGAGTCAGCGGTCTGGAGATGCGGAAAGTCAGCCTTCCTGCAGACAGCCATCGTGGCGGCATTTTGACGCAGGCGAGCGTTTTGAAAGTCTCTGCCAATGGCACCAACACTTCACCGGTGGTGCGGGGCATCTTCGTTATGGACCGACTCCTCGGCATGGAGCCGCCGCCACCGCCTCCCGGCATCCCCGGAGTGGAGCCTGACATTCGTGGTGCCACCACCCTGCGCGAACTGCTCGACAAGCATCGCAACATGGAAAGCTGCAACGGCTGCCACCGCGTCATTGATCCGCCAGGTTTCGCGCTGGAAAGCTACGACGTGATCGGCGGCTGGCGCGATCGCTTCCGCAGTATTGACCAAGGCGAGCAAGTGAATCTCAAGGTTGAAGGCCGCCGTGTGCGCTATCGCCTCGGTCCGCCGGTAGATGCCTCAGGCGAACTCAGCACTGGCACGAAATTTTCTGGCATGGATGAATTCCAAAAAATCCTATGGGCCGATCAGGACCGCGTCGCCCGCTGCGTTACCGAAAAGCTGCTTACCTTCGCCACTGGTCGCGCCATGACCTTTGCTGACCGTGGCGAGATCGGCCAGCTCGTTGCGCAATCCAAAGCCAGAGGCCATGGCCTGCGCGATCTGATTCTCGCGGTGGTGCAGAGCGAGATTTTCAGGAGCAAGTGAGGCTTTGGCCACCTTCTTCCGCCTTAGCGTTTGACCGGCGAAGGAATGCGCGTCAAAAGTCGCCTCCCCGGCGTTGTTGATTGCGCCACCAATCCCTAAAAAACTCGCATACTCATGGAAACAACTCTCGTCTCTGTCGGCTCCAACGTGCCCGATTTCGAAATGGAAACGTACGAACCCTCACAGGGTGACTTCGGCAAGGTCTCGCTCGCTGATATCAAGAAGGCTGGCAAATGGACCGTTCTCGTGTTTTACCCGGCTGATTTCACTTTCGTCTGCCCCACGGAACTGGCCGATCTCGCGGATCAGCAGGACAAACTCGCCGCGCTCGGCGCCCACGTTGTTGCCGTCTCCACTGACACGAAGTTTGCCCATATGGTCTGGCGCAATACCGAAGGCCTGATGAAGAACGTCAAGTACACGCTCGCTGCGGACACCACGGGTGCCGTGAGCCGTCTCTTTGGTGTGTATGACAGCGCCACGGGTCTCGCCCTGCGCGGCACGTTCATCATCAATCCTGAAGGCAAGCTGGTCACTTCCGAGGTGAACTTCTACAATGTGGGCCGTGATGCAGGTGAACTCGTGCGGAAGATGGAGGCCAATGTGCACCTTCTGGCCAACCCCAGCGAAGCTTGCCCCGCCAAGTGGACTCCGGGTTCCAAGACGCTTACCCCTGGTAAGGACATGGTGGGCAACGTCGCGGCGGCGATGGCCTAATCGATCAAGCCGATGGTTTTCACAGCCTTGGGGATGAAATCCGCAAGGCTGTTTTTCTTTTCGCAGCTTCTGTGCACATCAATCATGGCAGATCTTCACTTCATGATCCGTTGAGTGAGGGATGAAACCCGCCGCACTTCTCGCCGCCTTCTTATTGTCCATCGCGTCCGCCTGCGCGGATATCACCCTTGGAAGGTTTGACATGTCGGCGGTGAGAGACACGACCACACTCGAAACGAAGGTCATTGCCGACTGGCACCTCAATCCGAAAGACGCTGCAATTCGTCAAAAGCTCGTCGAGATCACGGTATGCGAATGGTGGCCCGGTATGAAGGTGAGGCTGCCGGTGACGATGCTTGCTCCCACGACCGGTGTTTGCACCAATGTGCTCATCGAGAACACTGGATTGCAGTTGAAGCCTGCCGCTGTCACCGGCGCAAAGCTGCGCCTGCTCAAGGAAAACGGCGTCGGCATCGTCCTAATCGGCATGGTGCCGATTGATGGCATGGAGCCTGTGGGAAAGCTCCACCTCATGATGGAGGAGCACTTCATCCAGACCAAGAACACGCGCTACACACCTGCCTGGATCTGGGGTATCAGCGACATGAGGGCGCTCACTGCGGCCATCGCGGAAAAGGAAGTTTTTCAGCCGAAGAAGGTGCTGGCCACCGGGGGCTCGAAGCGTGGCGTGGCCACCGCGGCGGCGGGCATTGCGGATGATCGTGTGACTGCGATCATGCCCGTTGTCGCGCCGGTGATTGAGAGCCCCGGTGGTCCATATGTCGAAGGAATGTTGCCGGCGAAGATCACGCAGATGAATGAGGAATTCATCGCCACGATGACCGATCCCGTGGGCCGCGAAAAGCTGCTCGTGCGTCAAAAAGCTCGCTCGGACGAACGCATCACGGTAAAAATGGCCCGCGATGCTGGCTGGAGTGAGGCCGAAATGAAAACGGCGTGCAATGCCGCCTGGGAAGCCTGCCGCACCACGAACTACCTTGATTTACTGAAACAACGCGGCACCGAAATCTTCTACAACCAAGGTTCCAACGACAACGTCAGCCCCGGTCTTGTTGAGCTTGGCCGTCGTTTTCCTCAACTGCCTGTTTACATCGTTCCCGGCGGTCAGCACGGCGGCGCGAAGGAAGCGGGCTTTGTCAAATCCGTCGGTAGTCTGCCGGAGGTGGATGAAAATCTCCGTGCCTTTGCACTGCATCACTTCTTCGGCACACGTCACATGGTGGCACCACCGCAGGTCACCACGCAGTGGGACAAGGCCGCGCACCGGCTCGCGGTGAAGGTCGTTTTTTCCGACCACAGCGAGCCGCAGGAAAACACCGTTTGGTGGTCGGTGAATCGTCACCCTGATTACTCAATTGCCATGGAGTTTGATGCATGGTCTTCAGCGCCGCTGAAAAAAACCGGTGCCGATACTTACAGTGGTGAAATCTCCATCGAGGGTGAGGTGAAGTCACTCAATGTCATCACCGTTCACGCCCAGGAGGAAAGCGGCTCCACCCTGACCTTGTCGAGCCCGGAGATTCGCCTCGAATAAAGCACCTCAGCGCATGCGACCCTGCGCGGGTTTGGCACCTGAAACTCCGCCCAGCTGATTGCGAAACTCATACGTGTCACCGCGATAAAGCGTTTCTTCGTACCAGAGGGGGACACCGCCTTCGAGAAAGCCTGTGGCGATGACCAGCAGGCATGCAGTGTTTGCTTTGATGCCGAGTACGAAAGCCTGGGCAGGTGAGGCGTTTACGGCGCGGATGGATTCATCAGCTCCTGAGATGGTCAGGCGACACTTCGTTGTCCAGAAGCCGTAGAGAGAGCCTTTGGCATCGGCTTTGGTCATAGCGGTGCAAAAACGTGCCACGACATGCCTGCGCTCGTAAATGACGGGCTGGCCGTCCGCTAGACGAACGCGCTCAAGATAAAACAACGACTCGCTGGGCGGGGCCTTTAGCGCTTGAGCTGCTGCTGAGGGTGCATCGGCGGCAGACAGCTTTTGCAGGGCGATGACCTGCGTGCCGGGCTTCTTCCCCGCAGACTTGGCCTTTTCAGTAAAGCTCACGAGATGCTCCAGATCGTAGTCCAGCACACTCTCACGCACGAACGTTCCTGCGCCCTGGCGGAACTCCAGCAAGCCGGTTGAAACGAGACTGCTGAGCGCTTTGTTGGCTGTGGGGCGGCTGGTGTCGAAGCGTTCGGCTATTTCGCGTTCGGTCAGAAACTTCGTCCCGGGCACGAACTGGCGGCCGCGAAGGAGTTTTCGCAGTTTTTCGATCAGTTGCTCATGAAAGGACGCTGCTCTGGCCACGGTGTCAACATTGCGGCCAAATCGGGCTTTGACAAGTGGCTTAGCCAATTTATAAATTGGCTAAGCCACTTATGAAATACAACTACTCCGACCTTGCCAAGATGATTGACCACAGCCTCCTGCATCCCACGATGACGGACGCGGACCTTGAAGCCGGCTGCAAACTGGCGGCGCAGTACCAGGTGGCGTCGGTTTGCATCAAGCCCTACGCCGTGAAACAGGCCGTGGAGTGGTTGCGTGGTTCAGGCGTGCTGGTGGGTTGCGTGATTGGTTTCCCCCACGGGAACAGCTCCACGGAATCGAAACGCTACGAGACGGAACTGGCCTGCAAAGACGGCGCGAACGAGATCGACATGGTCGTCAACCTCGGCAAGGCGTTGGGGAGCGACTGGGATTACGTGGAGGCCGATGTTAAAGCGGTTTGTGATGAAGCGCACAAGCATGGCGCGAAGGTGAAAGTCATTTTCGAAAACGATTACCTTACCAATGGTGGCGCAGGACTCAGCAGCGATGATTTCAAGCGCAAGCTCTGCGAAATCTGTGAACGTGCCGGGGCTGACTGGGTGAAGACGAGCACGGGTTACGGCTTCGTGAAGCAGGCCGATGGGAGCTACAATTACAAAGGAGCAACAGAACATGATCTGGCACTCATGCGCGCCAGCTGCAGTCCCAAAGTGCAGGTGAAAGCGGCGGGTGGGGTGCGGGATCTAGACGGTCTCATCAAAGTGCGTGACCTCGGCGGATCACGCTGCGGTGCCACGGCCACGGCGGCCATGATGGACGAGTACCGAAAGCGTGAAGCTGCGGGCACGCTGGAAGGTTCGGGTGGGAAGATCGGCTCGGGGGGGTATTGATGGCAGGCAGCCTTTCTGTTGGCTGATCCTGCTGGTTGCTTTTCTTGTGGTCAGAACATGCCATCTCACGGCGTTTTCAAACTACCGCAATGATACGCCACGCTCTCCTTTTCTGCCTTGCCCTGCCCGCCACTGGATTCGCTGTCGATTTCAACCGCGACGTGCGACCGGTGCTGGCGCAGCATTGTTTCAAATGCCACGGCATGGATGACGAGGGGCGCAAAGGCAAGCTGCGGTTGGATCTGCGTGATTCGGCCATTGGTAAAGGCAAGTCAGGTGAACTCGCCGTTGTGCCGGGAAAGCCGGATTCGAGCGAGGTCATCAAGCGTGTCTTTTCGACGGATGAGGATGAAGTCATGCCGCCGCCGCACACGAAGTCGGTGCTGCCGGAGAGTGCAAAAAACATTTTGAAGCTGTGGATTGCAGAAGGAGCACCCTACGAGGCGCATTGGGCGTACGTGCCGCCGAAGCAGGCACCACTTCCGCAGTCGGGCGTGCATCCCATCGATGTCTTCATTCAAGATCGGCTGAAGAAGGAGGGCTTGCAGCCCTCGGCGGAGGCGGATCGCTTCACACTGGTGCGGCGTGTTTTTCTGGATCTCACAGGCCTGCCGCCGACATCTGCGGAGGCGGATGCGTTTGTGAATGACAAGGCGCCGGATGCCTATGACAAGCTGGTGGACTCCCTTCTGGCTTCCAAGCAGTATGGCGAGCGCTGGGCGCGCCGCTGGCTGGATCTCGCCCGTTATGCGGACACGAACGGCTTTGAGAAAGACCGCCCTCGGCAGATCTGGCCCTACCGTGACTGGGTGGTACGTGCGCTGAACGCTGACATGCCCTTTGATCAATTCAGCATCAAACAGCTCGCCGGCGACATGCTGCCGAAGCCGACACCGGAAGACCTCATCGCGACCGGTTTTCATCGCAACACGATGCTGAACGAGGAGGGGGGGATTGATCCGAACGAGTACCGCTTCTACGCTATGGTGGATCGTGTTGGTGTGACTGGCACGACGTGGATGGGCCTGACGATGAACTGCTGCCAGTGCCACACGCACAAGTATGACCCCATCCTGCATACGGATTATTATCGTACGATGGCATTGCTGAACAATGCGAACGAGCCCACCTACTTCATTCCGACCCCGGAAGTGGTGGCACAGCAAAAAGCGCAGGTGGCCAAGATTGCCAAACTGGAAGCCGACCTGCCTGCAAAGTTTCCCGGGGGTAAAGCTGCCATGGAAAGCCGTTTCGCAGGTTGGATTGAGGGTGAATCACACCGGGCTTCGAAATGGGAAGTGATTCGTCCCACGGGCATGAAGACCACCATGCCGCATCTGGAACTGCAGGCGGATGGCTTCATCCTTGGCAGCGGTGACATCTCCAAGAGCGATGTCTATGATCTCAGCTTCAAGGCACCGATCAAAGGTGTACGCGCCCTGCGCATCGAGGTAAGTTCACATTCCAGCCTTCCGAACGATGGCCCCGGACTCACCAACTACGAAGGACCGCTCGGTGGTTTCTTCATGAGCGAGTTGCAGGCTTCGCAGGCCGGTCAGCGCGTCAAGATTGCGCGGGCTGAGGACACCAATGATGACGAAGACGACCGCATCAACGACGCCGCTGCCAGCAATCCCAAAGCCAAGGCGAAAGCCGCCGCGAAAAAGAAGAACAATGCCAGCGCCACGCTGGATGGCGAGATGTCCAGCGGCTGGCAGGTGCTGGGCGGTTACGGCGTGCAGCATGCGGCGGTGTTTCATTTTGACCAGCCGGTGGATCTCACAAACGGCTTGGATTTGAAGATGCTGTTTGAAAAGCACTTTGCCTGCCCGCTTGGTCACTTCCGCGTTTCCGTGACGACCAGTGATCATGCTGAAGCGACGGGGCTGCCGGCGGAAGTCGAGGAGGCGCTGGCCAGCGGAGACAAATCCATGCACGAAATGTTGCTGAGGAGCTTTCTTGAGAACGCGCCAGAAATGGAGAAGGCCGCCAAGCCCTTGCTAATCGCTCGCAAAACGCCGCCACGCGGCCAGGCCACACTGGTGATGGATGAACGTCCCGCGAGCAATCCGCGCATCACGCATCGCTATCATCGCGGCGAGTACCTGCAGCCAAAGGAGGAGGTCACACCCGGTGTTCCCGCGTTCCTGCCTGCATTGCCCAAGGATGCACCCGCAAACCGGCTCTCGTTTGCTAAGTGGCTGTTTGCCCCCGAAAATCCGCTCACGGCGCGTGTGACGGTGAACCGCCAGTGGCAGGCGTTCTTTGGGCGCGGCATCGTTAAGTCGCTCGAGGACTTCGGTTATCAGAGTGATCCGCCGTCGCATCCCGAGTTGCTCGACTGGCTTGCCGTCGAGTTTGTGAACCAGGGCTGGTCGATGAAGAAGCTGCACCGACTGATTGTGACGAGCGCCACCTACAAGCAGAGCAGCCGCATCACGCCCGAGCTCGCTCAAAAGGATACGGAAAACATTTTGCTCGGGCGCGGTGCGCGGTTCCGGCTCGATGCCGAAGTCATTCGTGATTCCGCGCTGAAAGCTGCTGGGGTTTTGTCGCCGAAGATGGGTGGTCCTGGGGTCTATCCGCCGCAGCCAGCCAGCGTCACCTCCGAAGGCACCTACGGCAAAGTGGAATGGAAGACCAGCGAGGGAGAGGATCACTATCGCCGCAGCCTGTATACTTTCACCAAGCGCACCGCACCATTTGCGATGGCCACCACTTTCGATGCACCCACGGGTGAGTCCTGTCTGGCCAAACGCGAGGTGTCGAACAGCCCGCTGCAAGCCCTCACACTGCTCAATGACCAGATGTTCATGGAAGCGGCGCAGGCGATGGCGAAGCAGGTGATTGCCGAATCAAAGACGGACGAGGAGCGTCTGCAAAACATCTTCCGCCGGGTCGCGACACGACCTGCTGCACCCGACGAACTGGCGATGCTCAAAGCTTTCCTGCAAAAGCAGCGGGACAAAAAAGTCGAGGGCGAGGCCCTCTGGACCGACGTGAGCCGCGCTGCACTGAACTTCGACGAAGCCATCACGCATCCATAAATGTCTTCCCAAGATTACCAAACATCCTTCAACAACTGGCTCGATAATGCTCTTAGCCAGGAGATTCCGAGTGAAGTCGTTGCCTTTGCTTTCAATTTGTCTGAACCTTGGTCTGTCGAGGTGGTTGGAACAGATCGTTTTGATGACGATGATCCGGATTGGGCATGCAGTGAGATCTTTCGACCGGAACAGGAAGGCTTTAAAATGATCGGTTCTTCCGAAAATACAGGCTGGGAGCAACTTTTCGATCTCGCACGAAATAGCTTGGTCAACTATCTGAAAAGGCCTTCTGCTGGTTCCTCTATTCTTCGCGATTCACAGGCGGTGGGATTAGGATTCGTAGACGGCGATTTGGAGATTGTGTGCAAACAGGAGTTCTGACAAATCATGAACACTTCCAACATCACCTGTCGTCCCCTCTTCCAAGACTACGCCGTCGGCACGGGTAGGAATATAGATTGCCTTTAAACATGCCTAAACGCAGATCATCCACCAAACCATCTTCGCAGGCCGCTCCTGCGAAACACGGGACACCTGCAAAGACTGCCCGGATGTCCACGGTCATGCCACGCCAGCGCTTCTTTGACGACGTGAGTTCGATTTTGCGGCAGGCCAGACAGAAAACGTATGCTGCGGTGAATTTCATCATGGTGGAAGCCTATTGGAATATCGGCCGACGCATCGTTGAGGAAGAACAAGGCGGCGGCCATCGGGCGGATTACGGCACATTTTTGATTCGAGACCTGTCTCGGCAACTGGGCGATGAATTTGGCAGGGGACTCTCTATTGCGAACCTCAAAAACTTCCGCCAGTTTTATCTGACATTTCCAAAACTTGGAAAAAGCTACGCACTGCGTAGCGAATTGACATGGACACACTATCGTCTCGTCATGCGCGTTGAGAATGAAGCTGCGCGCGACTACTACATCCAAGAGGCTGCGGACCACGCCTGGAGCAGCCGCGAATTGGAGCGGCACATCACTTCTTTGAGCTACGAGCGTCTTTTGAAGGCTCCGAAGCCACGAAAGGCCAGAGAACCGTCGGCTGCGCCCTCACCACAGGATTTGATCAAAGATCCCTATGTCCTGGAATTTCTTGGGCTTCCAGAGCCGGGTGGTCGTGACGAACGAGGTCTGGAAAATGCCATTGTGAACCGCCTTCGTGACTTCCTGATGGAGATGGGACGTGGGTTCTCTTTCGTGGCCCGCCAGATGCGTGTGAGTACGGAGACGGGGCATTTCCATATTGATCTCGTATTCTACAACTACCTCCTCAAGTGTTTCGTTCTGATCGATCTCAAGGCGCGCAAGCTCAAGCATGAAGACATCGGCCAGATGGACATGTATGTGCGCCTGTTTGATGATCTGAAGCGCGGGATGGATGACAATCCCACGCTCGGTATCATCCTCTGCTCCGACAAAGACGACACAATTGTGCGGTACTCAGTGCTGAGTGAAAGCAAGCAGCTTTTCGCTTCGAAATATCGCCTCATTTTACCGAGCGAGGATGAGCTGAGAGCTGAACTGGAGCGGCGACACATCCTCCAATCCCCATCTTCATAATCATGAACACTTCCAACATCACCCGTCGTCACTTCTTCCAGGATTGCGCCGTCGGCACAGGCAAGATCGCGCTGGCATCGCTGCTGGCGGAGTCAGCCTATGGCGTGACGCAGAGTCCGAACGTCGCTGCCGCGACGCATTTTCCGCCGAAGGCCAAAGCGGTCATCCACATGTTCATGGCGGGTGCGCCGTCGCAGCTTGAGCTGTTCGACAACAAACCCATGCTCACAAAGTACGAAGGCAAGCCTCTGCCGCCTTCGATCATCGGGGGGCAGCGTTATGCGTTCATCCGGCCAGACGCGGCGGTGCTGGGGCCTCGCTACAAGTTTGCCAAACATGGGCAGTGTGGTGCGGAGCTTTCCGAGATGCTGCCACACCTAGCCTCGGTGGTGGACGACATCGCCATCGTGAAATCCTGCCGCACGACGCAGTTCAACCACGCGCCGGCACAGATTTACATGAATACGGGCTTCTCCCAGCCGGGGCGGCCCAGCATGGGCTCGTGGATCACGTATGGTCTCGGTGCCGAGACGCGGGATCTGCCGTCCTTTGTGGTGATGAGCACCGGCAGCGGCATCAGCGGAGGTGCGGCCTGCTGGAGCAGCGGCTTTTTGCCCAGCGTGTATTCCGGCACGCGCTTCCGCAACACGGGCGATCCCATCTTGAATGTGAGCACGCCGCAGGGCATCGAGGCGGGCACGCAGCGCGACACAATTGAACTCATCAACGCGATGAACCAGCGCCGCCTCAAGCTGGATGGCGACAGCGAAACGGGCACGCGCATTGCGAACTACGAGATGGCCTACCGCCTGCAAAGCTCCGCGCCGGAGCTTATGGATCTGACCAAGGAAGATGAGGCCACGCTAAAAATGTACGGCTGCGATCCAAAGGTGCCGTCCTTCGCCCGCGCCTGCCTGTTGGCTCGTCGCATGGTCGAGCGCGGCGTACGCTTCATCAACATCTACAACGAAGGCTGGGACGCGCACAGCGATGTGGCGGGCAATGTGAAGAAGAACTGCGGCATCACGGATCAGGCCAGCGCCGCTCTGATCAAAGACCTCAAGCAACGCGGCCTGCTTGACAGCACGCTCGTCGTCTGGGGTGGTGAATTCGGGCGCACGCCGATGGTGGAGGCCAGTGTCTCACTCGGGCGCAGCTTGGGACGCGATCATCATCCGCAGGCATTCACCATGTGGATGGCCGGCGGAGGTATCAAAGGCGGTGTCACCCTCGGTGCGACGGATGAGATGGGCTTCAACATCATTGAGGACGAGACACACGTGGCTGACCTGCAGGCGACAATCCTGCACTGCCTGGGCATTGACCACGAACGTCTCACCTTCAGCAAAGCGGGGCTCGACTTCAAGCTGACAGGCGTGGAGCCGTGTCATGTGATCAAACAGATTCTGGCATGATCCCCGCCACCATCGTTCAGGGGCATCGCGTGGCCTCCGGCTTGAATGGCAATCCGCGTTTTCCAGGTGGCACGCTTCGCATGCAGTTGCCATTCTTCGCGGAGCTGGGATTCGATCTGAGCGCGTTTTATCCCGGCACGCTGAACGTGAGCATTGCACCGCTGAGTTATCGTGTGGTGCAGCCCCGGCATACGTTCCGGGCGCTGAAGTGGCATCCTGAAGATCCGGCGGAGGATTTTTCGTTCTTTGATGTCACCGTGCGTCGCGATGGCGCTGCACCGGTTAGCGGTTGGATTTACCACCCGCATCCTGACACGAAGCCGGTGCATTTTCAGAAGCCGGACGTGCTGGAACTCCTGCTGCCGTGGACGGAGGGGTTGAGGTATGGGACGAAAATCACGCTGGAAGTCCCTGTGCAGCAGATGATGATCGAAGCATGATGAAGTTCATTTGCTCCCTGATTTTACTCACTTCTGCGGCACTGGCGGACACTCAGACCGACATCGAATATGCCAAAGTGGGGGAGACTTCGCTCATGCTGGATCTGCATCGGCCGCAGGGGGAGAATCCACCGCTGATCGTGTATGTGCATGGCGGTGGGTGGCGGGCGGGATCCAAGGAGGATGTGCCGATCGCCGACTTGTACGACAAGGGTTTTGCGATCGCGAGCGTGGACTACCGTCTGTCCACTCAGGCGGTGTTTCCCGCGCAGGTGCATGACATCAAGGCGGCCATCCGTTTTCTGCGGGCCAAAGCGGGTGAGTTTCACCTCAACGCCAGCAAGATCGCCATCATCGGCTCCTCAGCCGGCGGTCATCTGGCGGGGCTTGTTGGGGTGAGCAATGGGAACCAAGAGCTCGAAGGCAAAGTAGGGGAGCATCTGGATCAAAGCAGCGATGTGCAGGTCATCGTGAGCTTTTTCGGTGCGTCGAATCTGGAAACGATTCTCTCCCAGAGCACTCCGAAGGGCCGCGATTTCCGCATTCCAGCGCTGAAGTTGCTGCTGGGTGATACGCCGGATAAAAAGCCTGAACTGGCGAAGCTGGCGAGTCCTGTGACGCATCTGGACAAGAATGATCCGCCACTGCTGCTGATTCATGGCGATGCCGATCCGCAGATGCCGCCGGAGCAGTCGCAGGAACTGGCCAAAGCTTATCAGGCTCTGGGCCTGCCGGTGACTTTGATCATGCTGCCCGGCAGCCTGCATCGTGGCTCGGAGTTTTATGATGAGGAGCGCACCGCCCTCGTTGCCAAGTTCCTCGACAAGGTGCTGCGTTGAGTCAGAGTGCCGGTTCATGTTGAAACCACTCATTGCCATCACCATGGGCGACCCTGCTGGGGTTGGTCCTGAAATCTGTCTGCAACTGCTCGCCAACGAAGAGGTGTGCGAACTGGCCACGCCGGTGGTGTTTGGCGATGCACGCTTGCTCTCACGCTGTGCGCGGCAGACAGGACTCCCAGCGCCGAAGCGCATCATCAGCGAGATCGAATGGGCGGAGAAATGCGGCAACATCGACGGACCCGCGGTGCTGGATCTATTTGGCTTTGATGCGGAGGATTTCTCGCCGGGCACTGTCAGCGCCAAGACCGGTGCGGCGGGTTATCGCTACGTAGAAAAAAGCATTGAGGCCGCCCTGGCAAAACAGGTTGCCGCCGTGGCGACGGCACCGCTGAACAAGGAGGCGCTGCATGCTGCTGGCATCAAGTATCCCGGTCACACGGAGATGTTTGCTGAGAAAATGGCGGCGGAGCGCTCCTGCATGACCTTCTTCTCCGAGGAAATGATCTGCAGCCTGGTGACGGTGCATATTGGTTACCAAGATGTGGTGCCTGCGCTGACGTCCAAGCGCATTTTGGATGTCATCGAACTGACTGCCGAAGCCGTGCAGCGAGTGCGTGGAAAAAAGCCGCGCATCGCAGTCTGCGGACTCAATCCGCATGCGGGCGAGCATGGGCTGTTTGGACGCGGTGAAGAGGAATCCATCATTGTGCCTGCCATCGAAGCGGCACGTGCGAAAGGCCACACCATCGAAGGCCCACTGCCCCCTGACACCGCCTTCATTGCACCAAAGCGCCGCACGGTGGACGCCTACATCTGCCTGTATCATGACCAGGCGCTGATCCCACTGAAGGCATTGGCGTTTGACACCGCCGTGAACACCACGCTGGGGCTGCCGGTGCCGCGCACGAGTGTGGACCACGGCACCGCATGCGACATTGCATGGCAGGGCAAAGCCAACGGGCGCAGCCTCGTGGAGGCTGTGCTGCTGGCGGCCAAGATGGCGAGTTGAGCAAACTTATTTTCGATCTGCCACCCAGCGAGGCACGCAGCCCTGATGCGCCTGAGTCACCGTCGCGGCGAAGTCGGCAAGGTAGCCGAACGGATGGCTGACGGGGAAGATCGCGCGCGGACGAGCATCAAGGTCGGCATTGACGTGGATGGTGCCTGCGAGCAGATCGAATTCGATTTCATCGCCATCTTCCACCACCGAAATCGGTCCACCTACGGCGGCTTCTGGGCTGCAATGCACGCCTACGGCTCCCCCGGAGACGCCGGAGACGCGGGTGTCTGAAAGCAGGGCGACTTTGCCGTAGAGTTCTGGCACTGCGAGGGCGGCGCTAGCCACGTGCATTTCCGGCATGCCGAGTGCCACGGGGCCGCAGCCGCGAATGACGACGATATGACCGGGCTGGATGCTACCGGCAGCCGCAGCATCGGAGACGCCTTTGGAATCCGTGAAGCAGATGGCTGTGCCACGGAACCGGGGCTCGTCCAGCGAGGAGACTTTGAAGACAATGCCGTCGGGGGCGAGGTTGCCGAAGCAGATCTGGATGTCCGCGAAATCTTTGAACGGCGCTTCTATCGGCGCGATGAGTTCATTGGGGAAGGGCACTTCTGCAGCATTGGCGAGGTTCTCTGCCAGCGTCTGGCCGGTGACGGTGATGCAGGAGCCATCCAGCAGCCCAGTTTTCATGAGGTGCTTCAGCAGCATGGTGGTGCCGCCCAGGCGATGGAGATCCACCATGGTGCCACGACCACGAGGTGCGAAATTGCATAGGACAGGCGTGCGGCGGCCAATGGCCTGCACGTCACGCAGGGTGAAGTCGACACCTGCTTCACGTGCAACAGCGAGGATGTGCAGCACGCCATTGGTGGAGCCACCGATGGCGCAGATGGCGGTCATGGCATTGGTAATGGAGGCCTTGGTGATGATGTCGCGCGGGCGCAGGTTCATCTCCAGCAGGCGGCGCACGGCTTTGCCCACGCGCAGGCATTCCTCACGTTTCCCAGCCTCGATGGCCGGCATGGAGGAGGTGTCTGGTAGGCTGAGTCCCATGGCCTCGAGCGCGATGCCCCACGTATTGAACGACGCAGCGATGCCGCAGCCACCTGCGCCAGGGCAGGCAGTCCGGATGATCTGTTCGGACTCTTCGTAGCTCATCGTCCCCTGCTTTTCCTTCGCGGCGGCGTCATACACGTCGAGGATGGATGTGGAGTGGCCTTTGTGGCAGCCAGGCATGATGCTGCCGCCATTGACGATGAGACCGGGATAATTGGTGCGTGCCAGGGCCATGGCAAAGGCCGGGCCGTTTTTGTCGCAGTGATGTAGGCCGATCAGCGCATCATAGCAATGCGAGGTGCAGATCATCTCAGCGCCGTTGGCCATGAGATTACGCGAGCAAAGCGAGGCCGCACCGCCCACATTTCCCTGCGTGATGTTGTCGCTTACTGGCGAGACGCCAAAAGGAAAGCCGATGAGCCCCGCCTCTTTGCAGCCCTGGGCAATGAGCTGGGCCAGTTCATGCGCGTGGACGTTGCAGATGTTCCCGTCGAGCAGCGGCGTGCCGATTCCGATCTGCGCCTTGTTGAAATCTTCGGGTTTAAAACCCAGGCCCCAGAAGAAGGCGTTGACGCCGCGCTGCCAGCCATGGGTGAGGTTGTTTGAGTTCCAGTTGAGCGGATGTTCAGTCATGCAGCCCGAATGCTAGCCGGGAAGACGTTCCGTGCCAAAACAAAAGCTCCCGATCAGCGAACTGATCGGGAGCCCCAACCTAATAATCAGATGTTTTTGCTCAGGGCTTCGAGCCCCGACGAATTAGAACGCGAAGCTAAGCTTGGTTCCCCAGAAGATTTCGTTCTGGGTGAAGTTGAGCTGAGTGCGGAGTTTTTCGCTGTGGTTCAGGGCCGCGTAGGTCGTCCAGGTAACCGACTTGGTCAGCTTGACTGGGACGGCGATCGTGTAGAGAACGTGGGTGAAGCCAGAGGTCGCAGCATTCTGCATGGACTGACCGTTGTTGCCAACGAAGACACCGCCAGGAATCGAGCCGGAACCGTTGCCGGTGTAGTAGTCGATGCCGAAGCCGGTATTGACGGAAGGCACGATGCTCAGCCAATCGGTGATTTTGAAGGTGTAATCCGCACCAAGGGAGAGGTAGGAGCCATTGATACGGAAGTCATAGTAGTAGCCAGCATAGATGTTGAAGCCCTTGATTGGCACAACAGCCGTAAAGCCCAGCTCACCGGCGCCTTTGAGGCCGAACTCTGGGTCCGCACCTGCATTGGGGAGGCCATTGAAGCTGCCACCGTAGTTATCTGGATAGAAGTAGTATTGGTACTGCACTCCAAACTTGGCCCAACCTGCGTCGTATGCGAGACTGGTGATGGCATCGATTTCCGAATATTGGAACCCTGACTTGGAAGAGACGCCGCCTGCGGCGAAATTCGGGAAAGGAGTGCCAGCAGTGTTGATGTAGGTACCACCGATGCCCCAGGTCAGCTTGTCAGTGATCGGCACGCTGATGTTGAGTGCAGTCCACATGATGTTGTCGGCGAACCAGAGACCGCGGAAGTAGTAGCGGCTGTCGTAACCGGCGTCGAAGGTGGCTCCGATCGAGTCGAAGAGAGCTCCGGATTCTTCCACCACGGGAGGGGCGGGGTTTTTAACGGGTGCTGTGCCAGCGGAGGCGTTCAGCGCTGCACAGGCAGCAAGAACGGCAACCGACTTGGCAATGAACGATGTCATGCTTTTGGGCTTCATGTGTTGGTCGAGTTTAGTTATTGTTGGTGTTGAGGCGCTGAGCAGCCGGATAGGCAGTGCAGCGATAATATGACATAGCAGGTGCCGTGCCATGTTATCGCCGCGATCATAATACTTCCATTCCATAAATTCAAGATATTTAAATAATAAGGCATTGGTGCTATAATGACTCGCATAAAGTCATCGGCTAAGAGCCTTCTGAGGTAAACGGGTGGATCCAAAGAAGGCGAAAAATGCTGCGCCTATTGCGACATTATGCCAGCATGAAAGGTGATGTTTGCGTTTACGATCGGCATCGGATGAGCCTCAGAAAACCGGCAATGCGCGTGTTTAGGGAGGCGGGCTGAGCCGGGCAAATCCGACTTTCGATCTTCTTTTTAAAGATGGAAAATTATAAAAATTTAAAAGAATAGGCATCTCACGGGCTGCCAAGGGTATCGCTTGATGCAGTCGGGTGCGGCTAATGCCCGCCGTTGCCCATATCATGAAGGCCTAGCGATATCCGCTCAATTGGCAGGTTTTAGGGGGTAGGGGCGCTACGCCGTCAGAGCCCGTGGCATCTCTTGTGTGACTCGGTTCATCATCGGTTGGAACAAAATCTGGTCGCTCTCAATAGGGGCTGGAAATAATGGGTTCATACTGCCAGAGCTTGACCTGAGGTGAAGACAGAAGGCGGGGCTGAGTGCTGGAAATTGCCATCCAGTCTTCATGTAAGGAAAGACTCCCGGATTCGGGGTGTGGAGTGGAGAGCGGCTGTTCGGCAGCATTCACTTAATCACAAAAAAACCTCCCGGCTTGCGCCGGGAGGTTAACCTTGAAGGGTTGAATCGTTCAGAGAACGATCGGAATTAGAAGCGGACGCTGAGGGTCACACCGTAAAACACGATGCTGTTGAAGGGGGTGGAAGGACCA
>JAIXYN010000093.1 GCA_027490195.1 Verrucomicrobiaceae bacterium
GCACTCCGCCTCCGCAATTCCCCACCACTCCGCCATCGCGCCAGCAGAGTAGTCCGCACAGTCCCCTGTGCGGCGCTCCGCCATCACCCACCACTCCGCACACCCCCTCCAACTTCAAACTTCAAACCTCAAACCTTAAACTAGTAACCTCCCCAGTGCTCCGCATCCCCATCATCGACTCCCGTGCAGGCTGGCACAGTCACCGGTGACGTCGCCTATGGTGGAAACTGGTTTTTTCTGGTGTCCGACCACGGCGTTGCCCTCACCCGCAAAAACATCCCACAACTCACGCAGGCCAGCCTCGCCATTCACGCCGCCGGTCACCCCGAAGTCGATCACGGCGATTTCGAGGCCCGCCGGGAATGAGTCAGCGTCTGTGAAGGCCCTGCTTTCATGCAATCGACTCGCGTTAAATCAAAATCCCTAGAAACACAATCTGTCAGCATAAAACAAAGCCGCTCCCTGGCCGACCTCGACACCATCTGCTTAGCTTGAGGGATTCTGCCGGTCATGCCAAAGATGGCTCTCTATAGGAACGGCAGTGTCACAGCCATTTTGTAAAAGGATGGTTTGAGCTGGGCTTTGCGGGAAAAAAAACGCCGCACCGGAGATCCGGTGCGGCGGTTGGAACCAACGACCTCAACCAAATAGATCAGAACGAAATCTGCACACCGGCCATGAAGGTGCGGGCGGCGCCGGGGACGACGATGTTTTCATTCACGGAGCCGGTGTAGAAGGTGGAGTCGAAGAGATTGTCCACGTCGAAGGTGACGCGGACGTTTTTCGTGGCCTGCCAGTAGGAGAGGGCACGGACGGTGGTGTAGTCCGGCAGGTCAAAGGTGCCGGCGTCATTGCCGGTGCGCTCGCCGACGTAGGACACGCCGCCGCCGATGCCGAGCTTGCCGTATTTGCCGAGATCAAACTCCTGCACGGCGAGCATGTTGGCGGTGATGCTGGGGATGTTCAGCAGGGCGCTACCGGTGGCAATACCAGGGATCTGGCTTTCGTCGATCTTTACATGCTGATAGGTCACGCTGGCGGAGAGACGGAAGCTGTCGGTGAGGTTGCCATTGAGATCGAACTCCACGCCGCGGCTGTTCACCTGGCCGCCGTTGATCATGAAGTCTCCAGCGGGGGGCGGGGCTGTAAGATCCGTCCGCAGCACGTTGCGCTTCTGAATGTCGAAGATGGAAAGCGAGGTGCCCCAGCGGCCATCCTTCTGCTGGTAGCGAACACCGATTTCGACGGCACGACCTGATTCCGGTGCAAACGGCTTCAAGTTCCGGTCATGGCCAAAATTGGGGCGAAAGGACTGACTGAAACTGCCAAAGGCACTCCATTCATCGGTAGGCAGCCAAGTGAGGCCGACACGCGGTGTCCACGCGCCCTGCTCCTGAGTGATGTTCCGACCGGCGTTGCGATCATAAATGATCTGTTGAAATCTGTCGTGACGGCCGCCGAGCAACAGTTTCCAGTGCTTGCCAAAAGAAATCTGGTCCTGGAGGAAGAAGGCCAGACCTTGGACCTTTTCCGTGCGATCATAAATAGTCGTGCCGAGAGCGGGTTTTGGCTGTCCGTAGATGGGATTATCAATCAGGAGGTTGGTGGCGTAGTTCCCGCTCAGGAGGATCTGGTCCTGCACAAACCAGTAGCATTCGCTGCCCAAGAGAATGCTGTGTTCAAGAGCACCGGTGGTGAATTTACCGGCCACCTCCGCCTGCATGGACCAGTCGGTGCTGTCGTAATCGCGAAAGCGGTAGCGGCGGCGCATCTGCGTGCCACCGGCCACGATATCACGCGTCTCGCTGGCGAAGCCCTTAAGGCGGTTGATCTTGTGGGAGACACCGAGACGGAAGAACCAGTCGTCATTGAACTCATGGGTGAGTCGGAGCTGGTTGGTGTAGTTTTTGATCTTGATCGGCGCATCGCTGGGCTCGCCGTAGAAGCGCTCACGCGGCACGCTGCCGAGACCGAGATTGATGGCCGGAATGCCACGATCAAACTTCACCTCGCTGATGAGGAACTCGCCGGTGTATTCGAGCGTGGTGTCTTCGGTGATTTTCCAGGTGAAGGCCGGGGCGTAAAGCTGGCGGCTGCTACCGACGAAGTCGCGGAAGCTGTTTCCATCCTCGTAGGCGTAATTGAAGCGGTAGGCGAAGTTCTCCGTAAGCGGCCCGGTGCTGTCGAAGGTGTGGCGGAAGGTGTCAAAACTACCCGCGAGGCTTTGCAGCGATTGTTTCCACTCCCACAGCGGTTTTTTGGTCACGACATTGATGGTGCCGCCGGGATCGCCCGCGCCAAAAAGGGCCGCCGTGGGGCCTTTGAGGAACTCGATGGCCTCGATGTTCGCCGCGTCACGCGGGGCGTTGAAGCCGCGATTCGCCGCGAAGCCATTCAGCATGTAGCCGATGCCGGCGTTGTTCGAATCGCCGGTGAAGCCGCGAATGGCGTAGTTCTCCCAGAGGCCGCCGAAGGGCTGCTGCTGGCTCACGCCGCTCACATAATCAAAGCTGTCTTGCATGCGCACCGCCGTGATGTCCTCAAGCTGCTGGCGGGACATGACACGGATGTTCTGCGGCAGCTCGCGGTTTGGGATGTTCGTCCGGGAGCCGCCGAAGCTCTGCGGAATGAAAAACGCCTTCTCCGCGTCTGCGGTGATGACCACCTCGCCGAGCTCCTCGACTTTGGTGTCAGCAGGTTTGGTCGCGACCGACTGCTGCGCCATGACAGGCAGGGCGCAGGCAAAAAAAACAAGGGCTGTGGTAAATGAACGGCGGTGTCTCATGGTTTCAGAGCCCAATTTTAAAACGCAAATAACTTGCATTGCAAATAATTTGCATCAAAAAAACCATCTCTCCATGCCCGTCCCCTCCCCCATCCTCCCTCTCGCCCGCCTGGAGGCCCGTCTCATCTGGCGGCGGCGGGCGTCGTGGCTTCTGCTGGGGCTTTTCACCGGGCTGATGCTGCTCGCGGGCCTTCTCAGTGGGCTGCGCCAGACGCGGGAGCGTGAGCAACAGGCCGCGTATCAAAAACTCGTGCGCCAGCAGTGGGAATCTCAGCCAGACCGGCATCCGCACCGTGCCGCTCACTACGGCACCTTTGCCTTCAAGCCCCGCAGCCTTCTCGCGGCCTATGAGCCGGGCATCGAAGCCTTTGCGGGCCGCATCCAGTTCCTCGAAGCCCACCGGCAAAATGGCGCGAACTTCGCCGAGGCATCCACGCTTTCCTCCGCCTCACGGCTGGGTGAACTGTCTCCCGCCTTCCTCGTCGAGTGCGTACTGGCGCTCGTCATCGTGGTGCTGGGTCATGGCGTCTTCGCAGCGGAGGTGGAAAGCGGCCGCGAAAGGCTACTGCGGGCGCAGATCGGTCCGCGCGGTGGTTTGTGGGCGGGAAAAACGCTCGGGCTTTGGCTCGGCATCTCGCCCTTCGTGCTCATCGCGGCGCTGGTGCCGCTGACCTTGCTCTTTTTCGGCGAGAGCGGTCTCGCGGATCGTGCAAGCGTGCTGGTGGCGGCGTTGCTGCTCTACAGCGTGCTGTGGGTGCTGCTGGTGGCGGCCGTTTCGTCCGTATGCCGCACCTCACAGGCGGCACTGGCGGTGCTCATTTGCCTCTGGCTCGGCGGTGGTGTGTTGCTGCCACGAGCAGCGGCAGGTCTCGCCTCAGCGGCACATCCGCTGCCGGACAAAAGCGAGTTCAATGCCCGCCTCGGCGAGGAAATCGCGAAGCTGGGAGATTCCCACAACGACAAAGATCCCGCCTTCATCGCCTTCAAAGAAGAGACGCTGCGCAAGCATGGCGTGAGCCGCGTGGAAGACCTGCCCTTCAACTACAAAGGCCAGCTCATGATGGCTGGCGAGGAGCAGTCGGCCAAGGTCTTCGCTCAAGAGCATGCGAAAATCGAAGCCGTCCTCGATCAGCAGACCGCTCTCGTGCGTCGGCTCGCGTGGCTTTCCCCTTCCCTCGCTTTGCGTGATCTCGCCATGCGACTCTGCGGCACGGATGCCGCCGCTCAGCAGCGCTTCATCCGCGAGGCGGAGGCCTATCGTTTTTCCTTCATCCAGCACCTGAACCACCTCCAGCGTGACCACACCGCCTACGCGGAAAAAAATGTCCAGCGCATCGACGAGCACCTCTTCGATGAGATCGAGGATTTCAAACCCACGCCGCACACACTCTCGCTCGCCCTCGCAGGCTCCGCCGCCTCCTGGGCCGTTTTGGGCCTTTGGATCGCTCTTGCGGCTCTTTTGGGAAGGAGGTTCGCATGAAGGCCCTTTGGCATCTCGATTGGTTGCGACTGCGTCGTCAGGCGGCGACGTGGTTCCTGCTCGGCGGGCTCTTCCTCGCCGGACTCACCGCCATTTATCTTGGTAAAAAATTCCAAGAGCAGCAACAGGCCGAGATCAGTCGCCTCGATGCTCAATTCCAGGCGCAGTGCGACCGCCTGGAGCATCGCTACCGCGAGAACGGCGAGCACAGCGGCTACTGGAGCTACTACAGCTTTTACCCCGTGCATCAGCCGCCGCGACCGCTCGCCGCGCTGAGCTGGGGTCTGCGTGATGTCGCGCCCTTTGTCACCTGGGTGCGACTGCTTGGGCTGGAGCAGCAGCTTTACGAATCCTCACTCGCCAATCCGCTACTGCAATCGCTCGGGCAGTTTGATCTGGCCTTCGTGCTCGGTGTTTTGGCTCCGCTCGTGCTGCTGCTGCTCGGTCATGACGTGCTCAGTCGCGACCGACAACTCGGCGTGCTGCCCCTGCTCGCCGCCCAGGGCGGTGGTGGACTGCTGCGCATGCTCGCCGCCCGCCTGCTGCTGCGTCTCTTGCTCGTCGTCATCGTTTGCAGCCTGCTGTTTGGCATCGCCATGATCATTTTGCAGCTCCCGCCCGGCTTCGATACCTTCGCATGGCTATTCATCGCCCTGCTCGGCCTTCTGCCATGGCTGGCGATCACCGCCATCATCGCCGCTCGCAGCCGCAGCGCCACAGGCAGCCTCGCTGCGGCCATGGCGGCCTTTGTGAGCCTCGTGCTGCTCATGCCGGCCCTGGTGAATCTGGCCCTCAGTACCCTTTTCCCAGTGCCCGAGGGACTCGAGCTCACCGTGCGGCAGCGCCAGATCATGCACGATGGCTGGGATCAGCCGCGACAGCCGAACTACGACCGCTTCCTCGCCGAGCGGCCTGAGTATCGAAAATGGCCCACCGTGCCGGAGAAGGACTTCACCTGGCGCTGGTATTTCGCCATGCACGAGGTCGCCGACCGCTCCGTGGCCGAACTCGTGAATCAACACACGCAGCACCTCCGCCAGCGCCATGCGTGGTCACAACGTCTCGCATGGCTATCACCGCCTGCTTTGACGCAGAGCCTGCTCAGCGGTCACAGCGGCACGGATCTCGATGCACATCTGCTGCACCTCGAAACGACGCGAAACTTCCACGAGCATCTCAAGGCACACTTTTTCCCGCTCATCTTCGACGAGACGCACTTCACCGCCGGAGCCACGAAAAGCTTCCCACGCTTCCAAAACTCCGCTCCAGCCCCTGCGGCCCCTTTGAACCCGCTGCCGCCACTGCTGCTCGCCGCTTTGCTGCTGCCCTTTGCCCGTCCACGCCCTGTTTTGTCATGATCCAGCTCCAAAACATCTCCAAAGCCTTTGGCTCACGACCCGTGCTGCAAAATCTCAGCCTTCAGGTCGATCGCGGGCGCATCCTCGGCCTCCTCGGTGGCAATGGCGCTGGCAAAACCACCACGCTGAACCTCATCCTCGGCTTCCTCCAGCCGGACAGCGGCACCATCACCGTCACCGGCGAGACCGCCTACATTCCCGAAAACGTCGCGCTGTATCCCGAGCTCAGCGGTTTGGAAAATCTACGCGCCTTCGCCGCACTCGCGGGTCGCGATTTGAGCACGCAGGAAGGCGAAAACCTCCTCGCCCGCGTGAAGCTGCCCGCCGAGGCCATGAGCCGCCGACTCGCCTCCTACTCCAAAGGCATGCGGCAACGCGTCGCCATAGCCATTGCTTTGGCCCGACAAGCCCAAGTCTTCCTGCTCGACGAGCCCACCACCGGCCTCGACCCCGCCGCCGTGCATGACCTCGCCACACTGCTGCGCCAGCTCGCCCAAGACGGAGCCGCCATCCTCCTCACCACCCACGATCTCTGGCATCTCTCCATCGATAGCGATGAAGTCGCCATCCTCTCCGCCGGCCGCCTCGTGGACCGCTTTGAAGTCGCCGGCCAGGACGCCGCGCAGCTCGCTCAGAGATACATGCAGGCAAAGTGAATCTCCCTTCACATCAAACCTTCCAAACTCCCCGTCACCGTCCTTTCCGGCTTCCTCGGCGCTTGAAAGACCACGCTACTCAATCACATCCTGCGCACTCGCGAGGGCCGCAAAGTCGCTGTCATCGTCAATGACATGAGCGAAGTGAACCTCGATGCCCTACTCGTGAAAGCAGGTGACGTCGCGCTTTCACGCACCGAGGAACAGATGATCGAGATGAGCAACGGCTGCATCTGCTGCACCTTGCGCGAAGACTTGATGCTCGAAGTCTCCAAACTCGCCCGTGAAGGCCGATTCGATGCTCTACTCATCGCATCCACCGGTGTCTCAACGCGCATGGAGCTGGCAGGCTATGTTTCCCAAGCTGGCGTTCTACCAGACACCTGAGCCATGGGA
Organism: Verrucomicrobiaceae bacterium; assembly: GCA_027490195.1. Taxonomy (GTDB): domain Bacteria; phylum Verrucomicrobiota; class Verrucomicrobiia; order Verrucomicrobiales; family Verrucomicrobiaceae; genus Prosthecobacter. The sequence continues at coordinate 6,676 of JAIXYN010000093.1, forward strand.
TTCTTCTGGTCAGCCGTGAATCGCAACGAATGGCCCACCGATCCCGAAGCGCTGGCAGAGATCGAAGCCAATCTCCAAGGCTCCCACGGCGACCGCCGCAGCCAATGCCATCCGTCCTCGATCCCCTCATAGCCGAAGCCACCCGCTACGCCCACGTCACCATGAAGCAGAGCGGTTGCCTCACTCCAATCATGATGGCGGCGACAGATCAGGGCATCATACTCTTCAGCCCGGACATCGTGATCGGTTCAACTCATAGCGTTATGAAGACCTAGATACATGACAACTCACGCTCACCACACTGCGAAATCATACATCTGCACCCGCGATTCCCTTTGCAGGAAAGCTTGGAGATACGAGGATTTACGCACAGTACTCATGACACCATCACCCGCACAGTTCCCTGTGCGCCGCTCCGCAATTCCCCACCGCTCCGCCATCGCGCCAGCAGAGTAGTCCGCACAGTCCCCTGTGCGGCGCTCCGCCATTACCCACCACTCCGCACCACCCCTCCAACTTCAAACCTAAAACCATGCGGGCACTCCTACCCGCACTCCGCCTCCGCAATTCCCCACCACTCCGCCATCGCGCCAGCAGAGTAGTCCGCACAGTCCCCTGTGCGGCGCTCCGCCATCACCCACCACTCCGCCCCCCCTCCAA
>JAIXYN010000021.1 GCA_027490195.1 Verrucomicrobiaceae bacterium
GCACAGACGGAAGCAGCGACGCCGAGATGAAATCTGGCTCGCCAAGGCGAGTTTTTTTACCCGAGGTGCGGGCGAGCGCTTCCGGAGGAGTTTTCACACAGCCTGTTTAGCCGGTTCCGGACGCGCCACCCAGCACCTCCTGTAGCAACACATCCCCCGCGCTCTCCCCACACCCACAAACCCCAGGCATCCCACACCTTTCGCCAAGAATAGGCTGGTGATGGCGTTGTTTGTGCGACTACTTTACCTCTGCCATGCTTCCCACGGCCCCGACATCCTGCCCGCACTGCTCCTCGGATGAGAAGCAGACCGCTCCTGCTGCGAAGGAAAACCTACCGCCGGCAGCCTACATTTGCCCCATGTGCGAGGGCGTCCGTTCTGACAAACCCGGCGCATGTCCAATGTGCGGCATGGCTTTGGAGAAGAACCCGCTCGCCCGCCGCAACGAACCCGAATGCTGCGGCGATGGCGGTGACGATGAAGTCAACGATCTCTGGTGGCGCGTCCGCTGGAGCTCCGCCATGACCGCGCCCGTGGTCCTCCTTTCCATGGGCATGGCTCTGCCCGTCATCCGTGACATTCCCCACGAAGCCTCCGGCTGGATGCAGTTCGTCTGGGCCACACCCGTCGTCTTCTGGGTCGGCTGGCCGCTGCTGGTGCGCTTTGCCAATTCGCTGCGCACCCTGCGCTTCAACATGTTCACCCTCATCGGCCTCGGCGTGCTCGCCGCATGGCTCTACAGCACCGTCGCACTGGCCGCCCCGAACCTGCTTCCGCACGCCGCCACCCACGGCGGCATGGTGCTCTACTTTGAAAGCGCCGCCGTCATCACCGTGCTCGTCCTGCTCGGTCAGCTCCTCGAACTCCGCGCCCGCAAGGCCACCGGCTTCGCCATTCGCGCCTTGATGAACCTTGCGCCCAAAACCGCGCTGCTAGTGCGCAATGGCGAGGAAATCGACACGCCCGTGGACGACATTCAGATCGGCGATGTCCTCCGCATCAAACCCGGCGCACGCATTCCCGTCGATGGCCTCGTCACCGAAGGCAGCTCCACCGTGGATGAGTCCATGCTCACCGGTGAATCCATGCCGCAGAAAAAAGAAGCAAACGCTTCAGTCACCGGCGGCACCGTGAATGCCAGTGGCACCTTCCTCATGCGCGCCGAACGCGTCGGCGCCAACACCCTTCTGAGCCAGATCGTGGAAATGACCGCCAAAGCGCAGGCCAGTCGCGCCCCCGTGCAGCGTCTCGCAGACCGCGTCTCCGCTTGGTTCGTGCCCGCAGTCGTCGGCATAGCCGTCCTCACTTTCCTCCTCTGGTGGCAGTTTGGCCCGCAGCCCTCCTTTGCCTTCGCCGTTGTCAATGCAGTCGCGGTCCTCATCATCGCCTGCCCCTGCGCCCTCGGTCTTGCCACACCCATGGCTGTCACCGTCGGCCTGGGTCGTGGCGCGCAGCTCGGCGTGCTCATCAAGAACGCCGAAACTCTCGAACGCCTCCACGAGATCGACATCGTGATGCTCGACAAAACCGGCACCCTCACCGAGGGCAAACCTTCCGTCACAGAAGTCTTCCCACTCCCCGGCCTCTCCGCCCGCGATCTCCTCGCCTGCGCCGCCGCCGTCGAATCGATGAGCGAGCACCCACTCGCCACCGCCATCGTGAATGCCGCCAAGGAGCGCAACATCCCCATCGCTGCCGTCACCGATTTCCAGTCCATCACCGGCGGCGGCGTGCTGGGAAATGTCGGTGACAGCGAAGTCTTCATCGGTCAGGAGGCCTTCTTGAAAAAGAACGGCGTCTTGGTCAGCACCGAATGCCACACCCACTCGGTAAAAATGCAGGAAGAAGGCTGCACCGTCGTGGTCGTCGTGCTCAATGAGAAACCGCTCGGCCTCATCGCCATCAAGGACAAAATCAAGGACTCCGCCCCGCCAGCCATCGCCGCGCTTCACGCGCTCGGTTTGAAATTGCAGATGATCACCGGAGACGCTCTCGCCACCGCGCAGCGCGTCGGCAAAGATCTGAATATCGACGAAGTCGCCGCCGAGGTCTCGCCCAAGGAAAAGCTCCTGCACGTCTATCAGGCACGCGGCAAGGATCGCCACGTGGCCTTCGCTGGCGACGGCATCAATGACGCGCCCGCCCTTGCCGCCGCCGATGTCGGCATTGCCATGGGCTCCGGCACCGAAGTCGCCATTCAAAGCGCCGCCGTCACGCTGGTGAAGGGAGACCTCCGCGCCCTCCATCAGGCCTTCGCCCTCAGCCACGCCACCATGAAGGTCATCCGTCAGAACCTCATGTTCGCGTTTTTATACAACGGCCTCGGCATCCCCCTCGCCGCCGGCATCCTCTATCCCTTCACCGGCTGGCTGCTCAATCCCATGATCGCCAGTGTGGCCATGTCCTTGAGCAGCGTCTCAGTGATTCTAAACAGCCTGCGCCTGCGCCAGTTCAAGTAATACCACGCACAACTTAAAACAGGTCTGTATTCCGTACGCAGCGGAAACCTGTTCCCAAACACATGCAAGGCCCGGCGCTCGGGGCTGTAGGTTGGTCGTGTTTGGCGTCCAAGGCATTTCATCGCCCAGCGCCATCTTCGCCAAACCGCCCGACTGCGAGGACCTTCGCACTCCCCAGCATTTACCGTGCGCACACAGACACCTCCCATTCTTCGCACTGTGCGCTTCAAAACTCACCGCGCACTTCCCCAGCCTGTGAGACCATCCACCCTCCTTCTCACGAAGTAGGATCTTCAGACTCTTTTTCAACTGCGCGTGGTATTATACCACAATCATATGAAAACAGGTCTGCATAGGATCGGATGAATGGCGGAGCCATTCCAGCATGTAGCGAGGGGTTGAGCGCAGCGACACCCCTCGTATGTCGGCGCATTCCCTCTGATTGCACTCGCATCGCGTAGCGATGCCAGCGCGAGTTCTGCCCGGCTCGAATACCATCTCACGCAGAATGCTTTCTCTGGCTGGAATGAGATGCAGACCCGCTTTCAATGAATTGTGGTATGACACCCGCCCCAAAGGGGCGGCGGACTCAGCCCAGGGCGCCGCGAGGAACGAGCAAGCCCTGGGTCATTCGCGCGAAATCCGGTCAAGCAAACCCAGCGCTTCGCCACACCACGCAGGGGCCCAGCAGCGTTTGAAGCACGTCCCGCCGCGCTCCTCTTCCGCTGTCACACATCCCTTGAATCTCTCCCTTCCCACCTCCGCAAAACCTCAGCACCTGCCTTTCATAGCACAAAAATCGACGTCACCAGTTTTCGATCACTCACCTTTTCAGGTTTGGAGCTTCCGTCCTTCTGCACAAAAACACCTGACCCGTTGGAATAATAGACCGTTTCGTTCGCGCTTACCGCATAGGCCATCACCCCTTCGCAGACGAATTTGGCGTCACCATTGGGCAGATGCTGCATGAGCTGCCAGTTGCGCGGAACAAAGTTGCTGAGCTCATCCTGGGCGGCATGGCGCATCGCTTTCTCCATGTTGACCCAGCGGCCATGCAGGAAAACAGCTTTGGGGTCCGCAGTCTGTGGTTGCGGAGGTTTGCCCGCTGTTTGCAAAGGCTTCCCCGAAAACAACATCGAAAAGACATTCAAAAATCCGAAAACCGCCCTGACCAGCCGGAAGGGAAACAGAACGATGTCTTTGAGGATGTTCCAAAACGACGGCGTATGAAACGGCTCATACGGCCTGCGCAGGTAATACAGCGTTCCTTCCGGTGAGAACGAAGGGCAGAGAAAATCATACCGCACATCCTCCGCCACGGTTTCCATGGCTCCGGTGTCCAGGTTCAAACGATGCAAGGTCGCCGGTCCCAGCCCTGCCCACGCATGGGTGTTCGCTTGGCGGGCGATTCCACACGTTTGATAAACCAAAGAACGTGCAGTGCCGGGCTCCCAGACAGGGAAGGTGTCCAGTGAGTCCCCTTCGGTCAGTTCCATCAGCCCACCACCGCCTGCTTCAGGTTTGAACAGGCAGATGCGGCTCACGCCATGGTCCTGCGCCGCCGCCAGCAACCATTCGGGCATGTCGTCATTTCGGCGTGTGGAAATCGAACTGAAACGGTGCTTCGGGCCATGCAGCAGGCGGCGCTCGTACTTCTCGCCCGGATCATATTCAAACAAGGCACGTACTTCATTGGCATCGATCGCATAGCAAATGTGTCCATCCTGACTGCATGCGCAGGAGAACTCGCTGTGGAATGTGTCTTCGACACTAGGCGGTTCGCCAGTGGGCATTCCTCCCCGCATGAATCCCGCACCACTGCCACCTCCTCGAAAGCCCTGCCGGTCCTGCACGCTTTGCAGCCGCTTCTTCAGATTGTTGGAGAATTCGGAAACAATCTCCTCTTCGCCGCCTTCGATCGATTTGAGATACAGCCTGCCATGAGAGATGTAGCCTATTTGCGGGTTCATTGGAATGTGCGTAGGTAAACTTTACGGGCAGAAGATGACTTCATGCAAACATAAGCAAATAAAAGGGTCCAACCTTTTTGCTTCTCTCAGCTTACAAGGCTTGCCCGCACCCTGGTTCTCTGAAACAGTGCCTCTGTATTTCCTCTTCACCCGTGAATCCTGATCCGGCCAAGCCAGCTCCCCCCTCCTCCTCAAACGAGGATGCGAAGTTCATGCCACCCGCAGAGACGCCGACAGGAATGGTCACTCTCGGGCCGGAGGACGTGACCATCGCGATTCCCAATCTCAAGCCAGTCACGCCCCAGCCTCCCATTCCAGAGCCTTCCACCGGCAATATCACTCTGGGCCCCGAAGACCAGACCATCGCCATCCCGAACCTCAGCCGCAGCCTGCCAGCGGCCACTATGGGCAGCGGCCGTTTCGCTCCTCCAACCAATACCGGCAACATCACGCTGGGCCCCGAGGATCAAACGATTGCAATCCCCACCGGCAAGCCAAGGACGCTCCCCGGTGCCGCCACACTTCCCGGTGCTTCAACAATGCAGAGCCACGGCGGCCTCCCTGCCGCCACGGCTTCTTCCTTGGCGTCGATGGGCTCCACCTCAAAGCCGCGCTCCCACATGGAGTCCCTCACCGGCAATGATGGCTGGATCGGCGACCGCTACCGCTTGCTCGACAAACTCGGCGAAGGCGGCTTCGGCGTCGTTTATCGTGCCGAGCAGGTGAAGCCGATTCAACGCATCGTCGCCATCAAGATCGTCAAGGCGGGCGTCACCTCGTCGGACATCCTCGGCCGTTTCGCCATCGAGCAGCGCACGCTCGCCATCATGGAGCATCCAAACATCGCCCGCATTCTCGACGCGGGCGAGACAGACATCGGTGCACCTTACTTCGTCATGGAGATGGTCAAGGGCCGCTCCATCACCAGCTACTGCAAGCAGAACGATCTCAATCTCCGTCAGCGCCTTGCCCTCTTCATTCCGGTCTGCCGCGCCGTGAATCACGCCCATCAAAAGGGTATCATCCATCGCGACATCAAGCCCGGCAACATCATGGTCATGGACGAAGCCGGCAAGGCCGTCCCCAAAGTCATCGACTTCGGCATCGCCAAGGTCATGGAAGGCGAAGGCTCCGGCCACACCATCGCCACCGGTGTCGATCAACTCGTCGGCACTCCCGGCTACATCAGCCCGGAGCAGATCGAAAACGGCAGCTCGCATGTCGATACCCGCTCAGACGTCTATGCCCTCGGCGGCGTTTTCTTCGAACTGATTTGCGGCCGCGCCCTCATCACGCCTTCAGACATCGCCGCAAAGCCCATCCATGTGCTGCTGCGCGATCTGGCTGAAAAAGATCCGCCCAAGCCCTCCACCATCGAGCCCACCGTCCAGGGCGATCTCGACTGGATTGCGCTCAAGGCGCTCGAGCGTGACCCCAACCGCCGCTATGGCAGCGCGGACGATCTCGCCGACGACATCACCCGCTACCTCAGCTTCGAGCCCATCACCGCGCGTCCGCCCAGCAGGCGTTATCTCATCACGCGCTTCGTGCGCCGTCATCGTGTCGGCGTTGCCGCCGCCGTCGCCATCTCCCTCGCCGTGCTCATCGGCGGCATCACCAGTACCGCCTTGTACTTCAAAGCGGAGCGCAACCGCGTCGAAGCCGAACTCGGCCGCGAAAACCTCAAAAAATCCTTCAGCCGTTCCGACGAGCAGATGGCCCGTCAGTTCACCGAGCGCGGCCAATACAACGACGCCGTCGCCTACCTCACGCGCTCCTTGCGCACCGATCCCGCCAACGAGCTCTCCTCCACCAATCTCCTCTCGCTCCTGGCCAACGTTCACCTCATCCGTCCAGACACCGCCCCGCTTGCCCTGCCGGAAGGGGCCGTGGAAGCCGCCAAGGTGGCCGTCAGTCGTGAGACAAACAAGGTCATCGCAGCCTCTTTCATCCAGCCCAAGGCCCGCCCTGGGCAGCCGCCTTTGCCCACGCCTCGCCGTGAAATCATTTCCATCTGGGACATGAAAACCGGCGCGCGCACCGACCACCCCGTCCCCCCCGGCGCGGAAATCACCTGCCTCGATGTCACCCCCGACGGCCAGCAGATCGTCGTCGCACGCGATGACGGCAACGTCGAACTCTGGACCCTCAAAGACGGCAAGCGCCGCAATCTGCTGCCTCGCCTGCCCAGCATCGTCACCTGCATCGCCTTCTCCGGCAATGGCACCAAGCTCCTCGCCGGCAGCGAGGCCGATCCCGCCGACATGGGGCACATCCACCTCTGGGACCTCCGCCAGCCGCAGGAACCCGCCGTCGTCATGAAGCAAAAAGGTGCCGTCGGCGAGATCGCCGTGGACAACGACGGCGTCTTTGCCACCTCCATCTTCAGCGGCAGCCTCGTCGACCCCACCGGCCCAGACGGTGCCGCCACCACCTGGGATCTCCGTCTCGGCCAGGCCGTTGGCGATCCCATCGAGGTGGACAAAGGCCTCCTCCATGTCGCCATCGAGCCCGTGCAGGAGTTGGTCGCGCTCGGCATGAGCAAGGGCGAAGTCTTCGTCGGCAGCTTCCGCAATGCGGGCGAGGTCCTGCCGCCCCTGGTGCATCCATCCTCCGTGACTTCCCTCTCCTTCAGTGCCGATGGCCGCTCCATCGTCGTCGGCGACGGCGGCGGTTACGTCCACGTCTGGAATCTTAGCGACGGCCAACTCCGTTTCCCCATCCGCAAGCATGACGGCGAAATCATCAAAGCCATGCCCGCCGCAGACACCAGTCTCATCACCACCGTCTCAAGACATGGCGATGTCAGCGTGTTCGACGTTCAAACCGGAGCCCTCCTCTCCTCCCACATTGAGCATGTCATCAAGGACGCCAAATTCACCCGCGACGGCTCCCTTCTCGTCCTCGCTCCCGGGGGCAATCCCTTCGTGCAGGTCTGGGATGTTCATGAGCGCATGTCCGGGCGCAAATTTGTCGATGTCCTCGACAAAAACCTCATCACACGCATCAAAGGCCCGGACAATTCCCCCGAGCAGCTCCGCTTCTCCGAAGCAGGCGGTGCCAACCGCAAAACGACCATGTATGCCGCCGCAGATCCAGACGGCACCGTCTTCATCTACGACGCTAAAACGCTCAAGCCCATCGGCAATCCCTTCCATCATCCCCCCGCCGTCGGTGCCGTCACGCTCACCCAGGATGAAAAACTCCTCATCACCTCCGGCCGCGATCGCGCCGTGCGCGTCTGGGACATCGCCACTCGCCAAAACATCGTCACCATGCAGCATCGCTCCTATGTGCCGGTGATCGCCCTCAGCCCCGATGATCAGCGTCTCGTCACCGTGACAGATGAAGGCGAACTCCGCGTCTGGGAACTGCGCACCGGAGACTGCCTCACCCCCGGCATCCGCGACACCCCCCGCAGCAACAATGACGAAGAAGGCATCGTCGTCGCCCGCGTGTCGGATGACGGCAGCAGCATCCTCTTCCGCGTCGCCGGCCACGGCTTCTTCAGCGCCGCCATGCCCCCCAAAGGCACCATTCTGCCCGAGTGGTTCCTCAAGCTCGCCGAAGGTCTCGCCCGCCTCCATCTCAATCCCTCAGGCAACATCGAAGCCGTCTCCCTAGACGACTACGAAGCCGCCGTCGCCGCCGTTCCCAAAACCCCCGCCAAAGGCGAAGAAACAGCCGTCACCTGGGCCCACTGGCTCCTCGCCACCGCCTCCACCCGCCCCCTCTCACCCTTCGAGCGCCAGTCCTTCGACGACTACCTCGCCTCCCTCAAGCAGCAAGGCTCCCCCGCCGCCGCCCGCGAACTCCTCCGCTTCCGCCCCAAAGACCGCGACGCCGCCGAACGCGCCAAACTCCTCGTCCCCGCCCTGCCAAAGTAGTCCAGTTGCGCCGCAACTGGTCTGGAAACTGACCATGCGCTCGTTAGGCAACCGCCCTTTGGCGGCTCAGTCATTTCGTCATTCGGATTTACTCATTCGTCATTTCTCACCCCGCCACCACCGCAGCCCGCGCATTCTCCTCCGCCCCCGTCTTCTGCAGGTAGTAGTCATAGTCCCCCGCATACGCCGTTACCTTCCCATCCACAATGTGCAGCACCTTCGTCCCCAGCGACCGAATAAAATGCACGTCATGGCTGATGAACACCAGCGTCCCCTCAAACTTCTGCAGCGCCAAAATCAGCCCCTCGATCGCCCAGATATCCAAGTGCGTCGTCGGCTCGTCCATCAGCAGCAGGTTCGGCGGATCCACCAAGAACTTCACCAAGTTCACCCGGCTCTTCTCACCACCGCTCAGCACCCGGCACTTCTTGTGCACATCCTCACGCTTAAACAGGAAGCTCCCCAGAATGCTCCGCGCCTCATCCTCACGCAGCTCCGGCGCCACACGCTTCAGCTCCTCCAGCACACTGCAGTCCGGGTCCAAAGTATCCGCCCGGTGCTGCGAGAAATACCCCAGCTTCACATTCGTCCCCAGCTTCCGCTCACCTTTCTGAAACGGCACCTCGCCTGCCAAAATCTTGATCAGCGTTGACTTGCCCGAACCATTCGGCCCCACCAGCACCGTCCGCTCCCCACGCTCCACCTCCAGGTCCAGCCCCTGGTACACCTTCTTCGTCCCATAGGCCTGATGAATGTCCGTCAGCGCAATCAGCCGCTGCCCACTCCGCTGCGGCTGCGGGAAATTAAAGCGGAAGCCCTTCCGCAGCGGCCGCGGCTTGTCCAGCTTCTCCATCTTCGCCAGCTGCTTCTCACGACTCTGCGCCTGCGACGCCTTCGACGCCACCGACCGGAACCGATCAATGAAATCCTGAATCTGCTCGATCTCCTTCTGCTGATTCTTATACGCCTGCATCGCACGCTCGTAGTTCTCCTCGCGCTGCTTCAGGTAGTCACTGTAGTTCCCCTGGTACGACTGCAGCTTGCTCTCCTCGATCTCATACACCTGCTGCACCAGCTCATCCATGAAGTCACGGTCATGCGAGATGATCAGCAGCGCCCCCGGATAATTCTTCAGGTAATTCCGGAACCACATCAGCGACAGCAGGTCCAGGTGATTCGTCGGCTCATCCAGCAGCAGCAGATCCGGCTCCATCACCAGCAGCCGCGTCATATGCGCACGCATCACCCAGCCACCGCTAAACTCACGCGCCGCCCTCGAGAAATCCTCCTCCTTATAGCCCAGCCCCTTCAGAATGCGCTTCGCCTTCGCCTCCGTCTGCGGGTCCTGCAGCGCATCATGCTTCGCATGCGCCTCAAAATACTCCGGGCTCGAAACATCCCCCGCCGCCTCAAACTCACGCAAAATCTTCTCCAGCGCCTCAATCTCCCCCGCCTTCCCCGTCGCCACCTCCAGCACCGTCTCCTCGCCCACCGGCTCACTCTCCTGCGGGAGGAATCCCACCGTCGTCCACTCATCCCGGATCACCTCCCCCGCATCCGGCACATCCGTCTTCAAAATCAGCGAAAACAGCGTCGATTTCCCTGCCCCATTCGGCCCCACCAGCGCCACCCGCTCCCCATAGTTGATGGTCATCGACGCAGCGCTAAACAGCGTGCGGGCATTGAAAGTCTTGGTGACGTCGCGAATAGTAAGCATGGAGAAAAAGGGGGAGCGAATCAGGTAGGTCACCCAGCGCCACTTGCAAGGCCAAGCATGCTCCCTCTCCAGCGCCCCTCCTCACGAAAACGCCTCCCCATTAGATTCTGATTCGCGTTAATTCGCGGATATTCTCCGCCATTCGCGTTGAAGATTCAGCCTTCCCGGGGCAGACCAGCTACCTCACCCCACGCCACTTGCAAGGCCAAGCATGCCCCAGTCCTGCGGCATCGTTTGACCTCTGATTCGCGCTCATTCGCGGCCATTCTCCGCCATTCGCGTTTAACAATTCAGCCTCTGGTCCGCGCAGGCAGGGAGGGCAGTCCGGAGGGCAGTCCCCAGCCCGCCGCCCCCGGCTCCGTACTGGGAGCGCCGATTTTGAATCGGCTCCGGCCTGCACCTCATTCACCCCGCGCCAATTCCCCAGCCAGGCACTCCCATGGATTGAAATTCGCGCTCATTCGCGGCCATTCTCCGCCATTCGCGTTTAAAAATTCAGCCTCCGCTCCGCCCAAGTAGGTAGTAGGTCCCTCCAACCGCCGTCGAACGTCCCCACGCCCTCCTTTTCGAAATCACTCTCGGAATTCCGCTAGATCGCTCGGCGGTCCGTACTGGGAGCGCCGATGTTTCATCGGCTCCGGCCTGCCACCCCGCCAGCCACGTCCGCTCCGCGCAGTCAAAACGCACTGTCCCCACCCCACCGCTTCCGGGCTCCGTGCTGGGAGCGCCGATGTTTCATCGGCTCCGGCCTACCGCCCCGCCCCACCCACCACCACCACTCCCCTCACGCCACCCCGCATCACACCAGCCCCAAAGGGGCTGCGGATTCAGCCCAGGGTCAGCCGAGCCTCAGCGAGGCGACCCTGGGTTTCCGCCCAACCCGCCAGGAAGCAAACCCACGACCCCGCCGCACCCCACGCCCACCAGCAGCGTCTTCAATCCGTTCCGCCGCACGCGCTCCAACCTCCCATTTCCCCGCACCCTCACCGCAAAGCCCAGCGCGGCGTGGTCCGCACTCACCGAGTGCGGCTCCCCGCCTCACCCACCACCCCGCGCATCCTCCCGCCCCCTCCCAACCAAGGAGAATCAAGAAAATCCCCACCATCAGCACGCCCATTTCCATACATCATCCTACAAACCCCACCCTTTAGGCTGGGCAAAACCCTCGCAGCAGGTTATACCCCCATCCAATGTCACCCAGCACCCCACCCCCGCTGCCCGTCGCCCATCGTCGTTCCACCGACAAGCTCGCCGTCCTCTCCCTGCTCCTCAGCATCATCGGCCTCATCGCCTTCGGCGTCCCCGCCCTCATCGGCGTCATCCTCGGCCACATCAGCCGCTCCCGCATCCACCGGCAGGCCGCCCGGCTCACCGGCAGCGGCATCGCCCTCACCGGCCTCATCATCGGCTACCTCGCCGTCTTCTTTTGGTCCCTCGCCCTCGCAGGCTTCATGCTCCAGCCCTACTTCGTCAATCTCGCCGACACCAACGTGAAAAATCGCGCCCTCCAGCACGCCCGCGCCAGGCAGACCTTCCACACCCACCTCATCCGCAAAGACCGCGAAAACGAAGCCGCAGACCCGCCCGCCCCCGACACCGGCATGCAGCTCGTCACCTATCCCGGCCCCCTCGGCGACATGGCCGCCTATGTCTCCGCAGATCCCGCAGACGGCCACAAGCACCCCGCCATCATCTGGCTCATCGGCGGCTTCAGCAACAGCATCTCCGCCGACGTCCTCCCTCCCGGCGACCCCGAAAACGATCAATCCGCCAGCGCCTTCCGCCAGGCCGGCCTCCTCATGCTCTACCCCTCCCTCCGCGGCGGCAATACCAACCCCGGCTTCAAAGAAGGCCTCCTCGGAGAAGCAGACGACGTCCTCGCCGCCCTCGCCTGGCTCAAGCAGCAGCCCTACATCGATCCCACCCGCATCTACCTCGGCGGCCACAGCACCGGCGGCACCCTCGCCCTCCTCGTCGCCGGCTCCACCACCGGCATCCGCGCCACCGTCGCCTTCGGCCCCGTCCACAGCACCGGCGCCTATGGCCAGGACATGCTCCCCTTCGATGTCGAAAACGAAGCCGAGCTCACCCCCCGCGCCCCCATCCTCTGCCTCGACGCCCTCAATTCCCCCACCTTCATCATCGAAGGCGAAGACGGCAACATCGACTCCCTCCGCCTCATGCGCAAAGGCCGCACCCACCGCCACGTCCACTACTTCGAAATCCCCGCCGCCGATCACTTCAGCATCCTCCGCCCCCTCTCCGAAGTCCTCGCCAAAGCCATGCTCGCAGACACCGGCCCCACCCCAAAAATCACCATCACCGACGCCATGCTCCAAGCCGCCATGAAACAACACTGAAAATAAGCCACAAACAGCCAACGCGCCCGTCCGGACGCAGCATGGGTGTGGCGGCAGCCCGCCCGTCTCCGAGCGTACGGCAAACACCCAGGACTCTCACAGTCCGGTATCAGGAGCTCTCTTCGCGTTTTTTCGCCACGATCACCTCGCCAGCCCAGCGCGGCGTGGTCCGCACTCTCCGAGTGCGGTTTGCTCTCAGCCAGCACCAAAGGTGCGCCCCATCGCAGCCCAGGGCACCGCCCTGAGAAATCCGCAACGAACAGCCCGCAGCCCTGAAAGCGAATCGTCCTCCGTAGCTTTAGCGAAGAGGGAGGCGGCCTAACTCACGGCGAAATCCTTCGTCACCCCACCCCGCATCACACCAACCCCAACGGATCAGTGGATCACAGCCCCCGCCGCCTCCGGAGTCCATACTGGGAGCGCCGATGTTTCATCGGCTCCGGCCTGCCGCCCCGCAGGCCGCGTCCGCTCCGCGCAGGCAGGGGGTGGGTCCTCCAATCGCCGTCGAACGTCCCCACGCCCTCTTTTGGAAATCACTTTCGGAATTCCGCTGGATCGTTCGCAAGTCCGTACTGGGAGCGCCGATGTTTCATCGGCTCCGGCCTACCGCCCCGCTCCACCCACCACCACCGCTCCCCTCATTCCACTCCTCATCACACCAGCCCCAAAGGGGCTGCGGAGTCAGCCCTGGGTTCCTGCTGACCCACACAGCGCCCACCAGCAGCGTTTGCAGCCCGTTCCGCAGTTCCATAACCGTTTAGCGGGTGATTCCCTTGCCATCCGAATCATTCCCCGCTTGGATAGGGAAATCTCCACATGGCACGAAAAACAATCAGTTCCGGCACCTTGCAATTGCAGGTCGTAAGCGAAGTTGCGGATAATTTGCGCAAGGAAGATAGCGTGTGCCCTTGGACCTCAGATTCCAAAATGAGTGCCGCAAGCAGGGAGGAGCTTCCTCCAAATTCTTGGCAAATTGTTAACACGTTTGGCAGCGCTGCATGAGACACGTCCCGATAGCAGTCTATATTGACACGGAAGTTTTCTACCGAAACGGACTTCGTTTTGATACTTCCGACTTTCGCGCAATCCGTGACACCTTCGTAAAAGGAGGACTTCGTCTTCTTGTACCAAAGATGATGGAGCGCGAGCTGACAAGGCACTTCCGGAGACGGGCGAGGGAAGTCGCTGAAAAGGTGTCTAATGCACACAAGGAACATCCCATTCAAACTTTATCCCTTTCTCTGCCATCGAAGCCTGAACTAGAGGAGCAGTGCTTCAAGGCCTTGCAAAAAGAGTGGGAAGACTTCAAGGGGCACTTCACCGTCGAGGAGCTGTCGTTGATAGGAAAAATTGAGGATGTCGTTGATTGGTATTTCGCCATAGAAGCTCCATTTTCCGAGAAAAAGAATAAAGAATTTCCAGATGGATTCATCCTTAGCTCCTTAGAGGAATACTTGCATCGTCACTCTGGTAGAATCGCCGTAATCAGCACCGATGGAGATTTTTCAACTGCTTGTGTAAAAAGGAGAAATATTAATCATTTTTTACGGCTCAAAGATTATGTTGATGCATTCAAACCAGAGCTTACAAAGACGATTTTTAGCGAGCCAATCGATCCAACTAAGCCAATCACTACAGAAGACCTATCAGAGATGAAGGCAATACTCGGCCGTGGGTCTGAAGTAACCTCGATTGAACAGAATCGAGTTATGAATCTTATATCGCCCAGAGGCACTAACTACGAATATTTTTTCCGAAATGCGAATGAAGCGTTTTGGATAAGTCCATTGCAAGATGGAGGGTTCTTTTCTAATCCTCCGCCAGTTGAGAGAAACGATGGAGGAATCAAAGTTCCGCTATGGCGCCCGATGGAGTTTCTCGTTCGGGTTTTTGAAAAAGCACCCGAGAAGGTTATATCAATCATCGCGTCTTTACCCGAGATAGGGAATCCCCGAATTCTTGAATCAATTATAGAGATCATCATCAAGAGCGATGACCCCGATGTATTCAAGCAGTTCTACCGACAAATTGATAGTTATCTGGAATACCGCCTATGAGGTATCAATTAATCATCCCTTTGTTGGCGAAGCCCTACTTGTTGCAAGGTTCTCTTTTGGACAAAGGTCTGGCATTGTTGACAAAGGTTGTAGGTTTTCTGCCTGATCCTGAGGCAGATCAGAAGGAAATGAAACGAGTGGAAGATCCAAACGATTGGACTACCTCTCTTTCCCCATTGCCGCGGTTTTCTGATTGGGAATATCAAAAAATCTTGCAAATGGGTGTTCTTCCGTTGGCGAAGCGCGAGCCGTTTACTATTACACGCATTCTGATTGATGCTACAGCCAGCATGATTCGTTTGCGGATGCACAGCGAGCAGATAGATAAAAGCGGCGGTGAGGATGCGTCTGAGATTTGGTGTAGCCGCCTAGACGAACCTGATCAAGGAATGAGAGGTTCGGTAGTCGCACTTGTTAATTCACTTACTGAAGCTTGCAGCTATGTCTTCGAAAGTGCGCCGGAGTCCATTGATGCAATGGATCAAATCCTGCGCAACCAACGCTGGGGTCTCTTCAAGCGCTTGCGGCAGCATTTATACGCAATCCATCTCACTGAACAAACTCTTCCATGGATACGCGAATTCATCATTGCTCATAAGGACTACGGACAATGGGAGCATCATCACGAATTCCAGAAGATGATTCGCGCGGCATCTGAGCACTTTGGAAGTCGATTACTTACAGAGGCAGAATGTTCCGATGTATGCAATGCGATCCTGGGTGGACCTTGTCAAGACGAATTTCGCAAATGGATGGGGGATCGTTATAGTGATGAGGAATGGAATATACGGAAGCGATTCTTTCATCGCAAGCAACTCCATCCTTTTGCCAAACTTTTGTTTGGAACTTACAGGACGTATTACGAAGATCTAGAAAGGGAGTTTGAAACCGACAAACTCAATGACGAAGACTACTCGGTGATTGGTAAAGCACGTTCTGGCTTCATCTCTTTCCAAAGTCCGAGGTCACGTGACGAATTAGTCAAATTAAACGATGTATCACTGCTGAGTTTGATCAACGAATGGCAAGAATCGGGTCGGGATTCAAACAATTGGCTTGTTGAAATTAACATCTCAGCGCTCGCTGGAGTGTTTCAAAACGTCTTCAAAGACCTCATCATTTCTAACCATGAACGGTTCACTTTTTGGATTGCCAATCGAGAGCGTATTGAGCGACCGATTTATGTGAAGGCTATGCTGGCAGGAATGCGTGAGCTCACCAAGGAGAAACGGTTCGAACATTTGGGCGATTGGCTAGCATTTGCGGATTGGGTTCTTGAGCGCCCGAATAAAGCAGGTGAAGACGAAGGCCAGCGTAGTAGCGATGAATCTAGAGTGTATCCCAGCTGGCACAGTTGTCGCCGTGAAGTAGGTGACTTATTGAATACCTGTTTAGATAAGGAAGTTCAGGTTCCGCTGTCTGTGCGAGCCGCACTTACTGGTCTACTGCGAAAGCTTTGCACGCAGTTCGATTACCCACTCGATCACGAACGGCCTGTTCTTCTTAACCGGGATAGCCAGGTGACTGAGGCAATCAACAACACTCGGAGTCGTGCCTTAGAAAGCCTTGTCAATTTCGGCTACTGGCTGCGTCGCCATAAAGTCGAAGGACATTTTATTGAAATGAGGGAAATTATCGGGGCCCGCATTGCCGACGACGCAAGTATCCCTTTAAGCTTGCCTGAAAGCGCAATTCTAGGCCTTAATTTTGTTCAAATCTGGAATATAGACAAAGATTGGTCGCAGGCGAATAAGAGTCGGCTCTTTCCGCAGGCGCGGCTTATTGTGTGGGCCGAAGCTTTCAAAGCCTTCATCACCTTTAGCCACCCGTTTCTGCCTATTTTCGAAGTCCTAAAAGAAGATTTTGGTTTTGCTCTTCAGCATCTGATCAAATTTGACGAAGCAAGTAGTACAGGAAGGAATACTATCGAATCCCTTGGTCAGCATCTGTTTACCTATTTTCTTTGGGAAGTGTATCCTCTCCATGGGGCAGACAGCCTACTGAGCGCCTTCTACGATAAGACTAACGGCAACCGCGAGTATTGGGCTCATCTTTTCAGCCACGTTGGAAGAACACTTCGGAACACTACCCCCAAACTAAATCCAAAGTTACTCGAGCGTATCCTTGCTTTTTTCGAATGGCGCTTGCAACAGGCGGAACCGACCGAACTAAAGGAGTTTACTTTTTGGCTGGAAGCGCCCTGCCTTGATGCCGAGTGGAGATTGGATTCATTCGGGAAGGTTATTGACATTGCGCCTAGTGACGATGTGAATTTATCGATTGAACTCGATGCCATGAACGAGTTACTTCAAAGCCACTCTGCTAAGGTCGTCGAGTGCCTAGCCAAAATCACCGACCGCATGAGTTCAGAGCAATATGTATATTTTCCAAAGGAGAAGACAATGCCTATCCTTCTCGCTGGGCTCAGAAGCACTGATGCTGACGTCATTGAAAATGCGGAACGTGCCCAAGAGAATCTGCTGAAGGCTCACAGGTTTGAGTTTTTGGATCTCAAGTAAAAAGCAACCTACTTCTTGGGGGTAAATGTGGTCATGGCGGAAATGGGATCATGAAATGGGGGCAGTGTGCAAATACTTGACAAAAAACGGCCTTTTCAAAGTCTGAACTCAGTCATTCCCTTGCCACTCTCAGCGCATCCGCAAAGCCAGCACCTCTCGCGCATCACCCAACGCGATCACAGGCCAGTTCCCGATCCTGAATCAGCGTCATCTCAGCGTCCCATTCATCGTCCGCAGTCTTGCGACGGAGAATGGATCAGCCGTTCAAATCCGCCTTTTTCTCCTCCCCAAGGTCCTCACTCAGGCATTCCCTAGCAAGCGCAGTTTGCCCTTCGAAGCTCGTGTCCTCCGTCGTGTCCTAAGTAGCTCGAAGAGCAAAGGAGGAAGCTTTAGCGAAGAAGGATGAGCGAATAACGCGCCCATCACGCCTCCCCTCCGTTAAACAACTGCAAACAATCGCAAACCACAGCAAACAACCGCCAACTCCCCCTCAGACCTCGCCTTGCCTCCACCTGCTTTTCCTTTATCTTCAGTCCATGACCATCACGCTTCCAGATGACCCCGCGCTCACCGAGATGGGCGAGGCCGAAATCTTGCTCGACCTCGCCTGCGGCGCTTATGCGGCAGGTCATGTCTCACGTGGCGTGGCTGCCCGCATGGCCGGCATGGATCGTCACGCCTTCGACCAGACTCTCTGCGCGCGACACATTCCTTCCTATGATGAGGAGCGCTGGGCGCAGGATTTGCAATCACTTCGCGCCCTGCGCAGCCTGTGACCGTCGTCACCGACACTTCAGTCGTCCTCAATCTCTGCCTCATCGGGCAGTAGGAGTTGCTGCGGCTTTTGTATGGAAGGATCATGGCTCCCACCATGGTCGTCGTGGAGTTTCAGCGGCTCGCCGCAGAGGATGCACGGTTTCAGGGCCTGTCTTTCCCCCACTTCATCGAAAAGGCTGCGCCACTCCAACTGCTGCCCGCGCTGACTGCCTCCTCCCGGCTGGATGCCGGAGAAGTCGCCGCCCTCTCGCTCGCCGTCGAAAGACAGGCCGATGCCGTGCTCATGGACGAGCAGGCTGGCCGCGCCGCTGCGGCTTCCCTCGGTCTTCGAACGATAGGCTTGCTGGGTGTTCTTCGAGATGCCAAAGAACAATCCCTCATTCCCGCCGTCGCTCCGCTCCTCGACCGCCTGGAGAAAGAAGCCGACTTCTGGATCAGCACCTCCCTGCGCAACATCGTCTTGAAGTCAGCCGGTGAAATTTCCTGACCTGCTTTTCTCGGTCATCAAGGTCCGGTGATTCCATCATTTTCAAAGTCTGGGCAAGGCTCAAACTCGGTCATTCCTTTGCCGACACAATCCTTTGCCATTCTCAGCGCATCCGCAAAGTCATCCCCCGTCGTTCACCGCCCAACGCAATCACGGCCCAGATTCCGAACCTGAATCATCGTCATCTCAGCGCCCAATGCATCCTTCGCAGTCTTGCGACGGAGAATGGATCAGCCGTTCAAATCCGCCTCTTTCACCTCTCCAAGGTCCTCACTCAGGCATTCCATTGCCAACCCATTCCTCTGCCGAAACCAAAGCCCCACAAGCGCTGCTCAGTCCCCGAAAAACAATCCAGCCTTCTGGATTTTCCGGATGCCTTTATTAGCGTTTCATCAGCGTCAAATCAGCGGTTAAAAACTCTTCTCTTCCTCCCACAACTCCCGCCAGAATTCAGCCCAGTCCTCTGCCTTCCTCACCCCAGATGAAGCTGGTAAAAAATGGGCGGTAAAAAATTCAGAAACTCAAAAGTTCAGAAAAATCCGTTTACCGCCCATCTTTTACCAAACCCCTCCCCAAAAATCCGGATTCCGACTCCACATAAGTGTCAGCCAGCGTCCAGGCAGTGGTTAAAACTCCTTCCCATTCATGCTCGTGGGGTCCTCCACACCCCAGATGAAGCTGGTAAAAAATGGACGGTAAAAAATTCAGAAACCCAAAAATTCGGGAAAATCTTTTACCCCCAATCTTTTACCAAACCCTTCCCAAGAAATCCGGTTCCTGAATTCCTGCCTTCCATGTTTTCAAACCAGGGAATTTCGGCTCAGGATCAGTGTCAGTCAGTGGATAAAACTCCTTCCCATTCATGCTCGTGGGGTCCTCCACACCCCAGATGAAGCGGGTAAAAAATGGACGGTAAAAAATTCAGAATCTCAAAAGTCCGGAAAAATATTTTTGCCCCAAATATTTTTGCCAAACTCACCCGCTAATTCCGGCTCCTCATCAGTGTCAGCCAGTGTCCACTCAGCGGTTCAAAAACCCTGCTCATCATCCCTCAATTACCGCCTGATTTCAGCCCCATTCCCTTGCTAAAAAGCTTGAGCTAAGAACGCGCCCATCGCGCCGCCCCTCTGTTAAACAACGGCAAACAATCGCAAACCACAGCAAACCACCGCCAACTTCCCCCCCCTCCTACCTCGCCCCAATCACCGCCCTCGGCTGATGCTCCGTCAAGATCTTCGACAGCGGCACCTCCACCGCGTTCTCCCGCCCCAAAAACTCCAGCAAAATCCGCACCCGCTCCACACCCGTCAGCATCGCATTCACAATCCCCTTCATCCCCCGCATCGGCCCCTCCGTCAGCTCCACCAGATCCCCCACCTTCACCCCCACCTCCACCTCGCAGATCTCGATGTCCTTCATCTCCGCCTTCAGCGCCGCGATGGCCGAGTCCGGTACCGACGTCAGGTTCCCCCCGAAATCCACCACCTTAATCACACTCTGCGAGTAGTTCACCGCCCGCATCGACTCCGCCGGAACGAACCGCGCAAAAAAGTAGCTCGGAAACAGCGCCTCCACGAACCACACCTTCCCCCGCCGCGTGTTCTTCTGAAACCGAATTCGCGGGCAGTACGTCTCCACCCCACCCAGTCCAGCCATCAATCCCGCCGCGATGTGCTCACACTTCGGGCGCGTATGCACCACATACCAAGCCAGGACGTTTTCTTTTTTTTCTTTCATGCGAGAGGACGACTTCAAACTGTCCCTCCCCAACGCCTAGGCAACCTCAATCCCACAGTTTACACAGGAACGAAAAGTACCAAAAAATAGGCCCGTCAACGCACCTGGCGTGAAGGTCATCCACCTCAGTAGCTTGGAACAACCACCGTCAACAACGGTCAACGATTGTCAACCACCGTCAACTCACCTCACCCGCTGAACAACGGGTTTGCGCACCAGCACGGTCTGCGCCACCAGTGCGCCCCCTTTTTTCCGCATGTTCCCAGACCTCTACGACTACCTCTACCACCTGGCACCCACCGGCGGCATCCCGCTCAAAGGCACCGGCATCGTCGTAGCACTGGCGCTCATCCTCTCACACGCCTGGGTGCTCAAAAACACCGCCAAAACCCAGGCCTTCCTCAAAGCCTTCCCCCGCAACTACTCCTGGGGCGTCATCCTCCTCACCATCGACTTCCTCTGGGCCGAGTTCGCCCTCGTCAACATGGACATGGGCGAGTTCTTCACCATGCGCGACAAGTTCATGATGATCGTCGCCGGCGGCTACGTCGCCGTGCTCCTCTACGTCAAGGAATTCCTCGCTGTCCGCGCCCTCGGTTCCCTCATGCTCCTCGTCGCCGGCCCCGTCCTCAGCGCCGCCTTCCTGCAGCCCCAGACCAGCCGCCTGCTCATCCCCATCCTCGCCTACGCCTGGATCATCATCGGCATGTTCTTCATCGGTATGCCCTTCCTCATGCGCGACTGGGTGAACACCTTCATCGCCAAGCCCCAGCGCTGGAATCTCGCCATCTACGGCGGCATCGCCTACGGCATCGTCCTCCTCGCCGCCGCGATCCTCTTCTACTGATCTCAGCGCACCGGCTCAATGCCCATGATTTAAGATGGCTGAACACAATTGCCTGGGTTCATCATTCCTAAAAATTCGCGGATATTCGCGTTGTGAAACACGAGTTTGACAGCAGTCCTGAAGAATAACTCAACGTCACCGCTCAGCACCCCCGATGAACCCACCGCCCCGTGTCCTCGTCATTCGTGGCGGCGCCATCGGCGACTTCATCCTCACGCTGCCCGCCCTCCGACTCCTCCGCGGCACCATCGCCGGATGCCACCTCGAAGTCATCGGCTATCCAGCCATCGCCGAACTCGCCCGCGCTGCCGGCCTCGCCGACACCATCCGCAGCCTCGAACACCGCACCATGGCCCCGCTGTTCGCCAAAACAGCCCCCATCGACGAAGCCCTCGCCGAACACCTCCGCAGCTTCAACCTCGTCGTCTCCTTCCTCTACGACCCCGACGGCCACTTCCGCACCAGCCTCGAACGCGTCGGCGTCAAAACCCTCATCGAGTGCTCCCCCCTGGTAAAACCCGACGGCCCCCACGCCTCCAAGCAACTCGCCCAAGGCCTCGAAAAACTAGCCATGTTCCTCGAAGCCGGACACCTCCACCGCGCCCACTTCGAACGCCAACCCGCTAACAACCCACGCATCGCCATCCACGTCGGCAGCGGCTCCGAAAAAAAGAACTGGCCCCTCGAAAACTGGCTCCAAATCGCCAACTCCTTCCCCAATCAAGAAATCATCTTCATCACCGGCGAAGCCGAACAAGAGCGCGGCATCCAGCCCACCGGCCATCCCATCTGGCATAGTCTCCCCCTGACCGAACTCGCCACCCGCCTCAGCACCTGCACCGCCTTCCTCGGCCATGACAGCGGCATCTCCCACCTCGCCGCCGCATGCGGAGTCCCATCCCTCCTTCTGTTCGGTCCCACCGATCCCGCCATTTGGGCCCCACCCCAGCCCTGGGTGCAGTTTTTGCGGAATCCGACACACCAGTTGTCCGATTTGTCCGTCCACGAAGTGAAATTGGCCGCCGCGCAAGTTGTTGCAAAATCGTAACGTGTTAGCTTCCCCTAAAATCATGTCCGACAAACCTCACACCGCCCGAATCAAAGCCTTCCTCATCCTCGGCGCACCCGGAAGTGGCAAGGGGACGCAAGGCAAGGTATTGGGCAGCATCCCGCGCTTTCACCACCTCGCCTGCGGCGATGTCTTCCGCTCCCTCGACACCCGCACCGCAATCGGTCAGAAATTCGTCGAATACTCCAGCCGCGGCGAACTCGTCCCCGATGACGTCACCGTACAACTCTGGTACGAAAACCTCAAGCAACGCATTGATTCTCATCAGTTTAAGCCAGAAATCGACTTCCTCGTCCTCGACGGCATCCCGCGCAATGTGGAGCAGGCCAAGTTCATGGAACCCCACATCGAAGTCCTGAAAGTCTTCCATCTCTCCTGCCCCGACCGCACCGAACTCGCCCGCCGCCTCCGCAAACGCGCCCTCAAAGACAACCGCTTCGACGACGCTAACGAAACCGTCATCCAGCAGCGCTTTGCCACCTACGAGGCCGAAACCAAGCCCATCCTCGACCACTACGTCGGCGATCGCATCCTCGATATCGATGCCAGTCAGCCGCCAGCCAAGGTGCTCTATGACATCATAGGCGGCGTCATGCAGCTTGATGCATGGAAAGAGCTCGAAAAAATGAAGGTCTAGCCGCACCCAATGCGCGTTCTTTACATCGGCACCGGCGACATCGGCCTTCCCTCATTGGAGTGGCTGCTCAGCACACCCAAACACACCGTCGTCGGCGTCGTCACCCAGCCCGACAAACCCGTGGGCCGCAAGCAGGTCCTCACCCCGCCGCAGATCAAGGTGCGCGCCCTTGCAGCAGGAATCACCGTCCTGCAGCCCCCGAAAATCCGCCACGCCGTGGAGGAACTCAAAGCCTTCAATGCCGATGTGGCTGTCGTCATCGCCTACGGCCAGATTTTATCGCGTGCCGTGCTCGATGTGCCACCTCTCGGCTGCCTGAACGTCCACACCTCCCTCCTGCCACGCCACCGTGGCGCCGCTCCCATCCAGGCCGCCATCCGCGACGGCGACACCGAAACCGGCGTCACCATCATGTTCATGGATGAAGGCCTCGACACCGGCGACATCCTCCTGATGCATCGTGTTGCCATTACTTGCGATGAAACGGGCGGCAGCCTGCACGACAAACTTGCGCAGCGGGCACCTGCCGCGCTCGAAGAAGCGCTGGATCTTATAGCAGCGGGAAATCCGCCGCGTGAAAAGCAGGACGAATCCAAAGTCACCCACGTCCGCAAACTCACCCGTCAGGACGGCCGCCTCGACTGGACCCGCCCCGCCATCGAACTCGATCGCCTCATCCGCGCCTTCACCCCCTGGCCGGGAACTTCCTGCCTGCTCAAGGAGGCGCAGATGAAGGTCCACAAGGCGCAAGTCCTTGCAAGTGCGGACGCCTGTCCTGCACCGGGTACGATTGTGTGCGCAAATGCCGACGGCATTTTGGTAAGTTGTGGCAGCGGCCTGCTCAATTTGAGCGAGGTCCAAATAGAAGGCGGCAGACGCTTGTCTGCCGCCGACTTCTTGCGCGGTCACCCGCTGAAGGCGGGCGATGTGCTGCACTGAGTTGCTTATTCCTGCAAGAAGACGAAGACGCCTTTCTTGTTGCCGATGACGACATCCATTTTCCCGTCCTTGTTGACGTCACCTGGAGTCACCTCGGTGCCGACGCCGCTGTTGTCGTCGATCTGATGGGGGATGAACTGCGCTTCTTTGCCGCTGCGTTTGATTTCGAACCAGTAGAGCACAGGTGCGGCATTCGGTTCGTCGTCCTTCATTGGGCCGTGGGCCCAGCGGCGCTTGCCGGTGACAACGTCCATAACGCCGTCTCCGTTCATGTCAGCGAGCTGCATGGCGTGGAGCTGACTGAATTTAACGCCCACCGGGCTGTCTTCGACGGTGGCACCCATGAGCTTGTGCTCTGCGAAAGAGCCGTCGGCCTTTTGTTCAAACCAGCCGAAACCGTAGCCGTGTGCATCATAGCTGCTGATCACATCGTTGCGACCGTCGCCGTTCACATCATAGACGAGGATGAAGGAGCCACCGCGTCCGCCTGCCACCGTAAAGAGCTGAGGATGAAAGACCCAGTCGCTGTCGGCCTTGGTGTCGGCGGGCTGTTCGCGCCAGCCTTCTTTGTCGAGGATGTCAGGGCGGCCGTCGCCATTCACATCGCCCACGCCATAACCGTGGGTATAACGGAAGTATTTCTTGTCGTTCTCAGGTGATTTGGGGGAGATGGGGCGGAAACGGGCTTTGCCGAAGGGATTGGACCAGTCGATCTCGGCATAGCCAAGCTGGCCGCCGGTGTGGCAGATGAGCTCGGGTTTGCCGTCGCCGTTGACGTCTTTGAAATCGGGGGATTCGTTGTCCGTGACGTCGAAGATCGTGTGGCGCTTCCATTCACCGCCTTTGTTCTGCGGGTTTTCGAACACCCAGGTCTCTTTGCCCGGCCAGGAATAGGCCATGATGTCGCTCCAGCCGTCGCCATTGAAGTCATAGCTGTAGGTCAGGAAGAAATCGCTGTAGCCCTTGGCCGGATCGTACGGCTCCTTTTCGAACTTGGGTGCGAACTCAACGCGTTCCTTGAACTCGGGGCCTTTCCAGATGAAGCGGCCGGAGCAGATGTCGTTTTGACCATCATGATCGAAATCCGCAAAGTGCGCGCCTTCGGCCACAAATTCCTCAGTCAGGGTGAACTTTTTGAACTTCAAATCAGCGGCGCATAACGGCAGCGCGAGCAACAGGGTCGGGATGAGCAGTTTGGTCATGGTGGTTGGATGGGAACAGAGTTGGAAGGAGTGATCTTGCAGGCTTGCGGGCTCAGCCGAGAAACTTCCCAGGATTCAAGATGCCATTGGGATCAAGCGCTGCCTTCAAACGCAGGTGTGTTTCATGTGCGGCGGGAGTGACCGCATCACGCCACCAGCGTTTTTTGGCAATGCCGATACCGTGTTCTCCGGTGATGGCACCGTTCCAGGCAATGACCTGATGGAAGAGCTTGTCGAGTGCGGTTTCGGCGCGTTCGCGAATGGCGGGGTCGTCCATGGTGGGGACCATGATGTTGACGTGGATGTTGCCGTCTCCGGCGTGGCCGAAGCATGCGACAGGGAAGCCGGTCTCGCTTTGGAGGGTCTCGGCGAAATCGACGAGATCGACGAGACGGCCACGCGGAACGACGATGTCTTCGTTCAGTTTGATCAGGCCGGTGTTGCGCAGGCTGTAGCTGAATTCACGGCGCAGTTTCCAGAAGGCTTCGCAGGCCTCATCGCCCATGGCTTTATTCAGGCAGATGCTGCCGAGGCTTTCGACGAGTTTCGCTAGTTGGTCGATCTCGCCTTTCACCGAATCGGCCTGCCCGTCGATCTCGACGAGGAGGTGCGCATCGCCTTCCGGCGTGACGGAGGCACCGAGATACTCGCGGGCGGCACGGAGGGTGAATTTGTCGGCGATTTCGAGGGCGCTGGGCAGGAAGCCGCTGCCGAGGATGCGCTGTACGGCATTGGCGGCTTCGGCGAAGGAGTTGAAGCCTGCGGAGAGCATCGCGCGCATGGGTGGGTGTGGGATCAGGCGCAGGGTGGCTTCGGTGACGACACCGAGCATGCCTTCGCTGCCGACCATGAGGCCGACGAGGTCGAAGCCGGTTTTGTTTTTGTGGCAGCGACCACCTGCCTTCACGATGGAGCCGTCTGCCAGCACCGCTTCAAGGCCGAGCACGTAGTGACGGGTGACGCCGTATTTCAGGCAGCGCGGACCGCCAGCGTTTGTGGCGATGTTACCACCGAGGGAGCATTCTTTGAGGGATGCGGGGTCTGGCGGATAGAACCAGCCCAGTTTGCGCACTTCATTTTGCAAATGGCCGGTGATGACGCCCGGTTCGATCACTGCCACGCCGTCTGCAAGGGTGATCTCCTTGATCTTGTTCATGCGCGCGACCGACAGCGCGATGCCGCCCTGCAGCGGCACGCAACCACCGACATAGCCTACGCGCGAACCCTGAGGAGTGACGGGAATCTTATTTGCGTTGGCAAAGCGCAGCACCTCGGAGACTTCGGCGGTGGATTCGGCATGCACGACGACGTCAGGTGGATTCGACGCGAACCATTTGTCCGTGCTGTGAGTGGCGATGTCGGTTTGCGCAATGGAAACGCGGTCAGGACCGAGAAGAGAGGTGAGTTGATCGGCAAGGGAGGCCATGTGCATTCTTGGGGCCGGAAGCCCGGCCTTGCAACTTCATGCCCTGCGCCTAATTTGGTTTCCATGCAGCCCAGACCCGTCGTCAACGACGAAGTGTCCCTCGATGAGACTGTGGGACAGCGCGTTTCAGATACATCACGCGATGTATGGGAAGAAATACGCAGACTGGAACGCAAGACTCAGCGCAGGGGTCTATGTCCCAGAGGAGTTTATCGTTTTCACTCTCACGAGTAGGCTGATGCTTGGTTGGTGAGTAATGCGTGGGTATCTTTGCAGGACGATAGATGAGGCTCACTCCTCGCCACCGAGCAGGAACTGAAAGTCGTTAAGGGTGAGGGCCTGGGCGAAGTTTTCCTCGCCGAGGATGTCGTTGGCGAGGGAGCCTTTTTGCTTTTGCAGTTGGCGGATTTTTTCCTCGATGCTGTTTTTCACGATGAGGCGGTAGGCGAAGACGGTCTGCTTCTGTCCTATTCGGTGGGTGCGGTCGATGGCCTGGGCTTCGACGGCGGGATTCCACCAGGGGTCAAACAGGACGACGTAACTGGCGGCGGTGAGATTGAGGCCGAAGCCGCCGGCTTTGAGGCTGATGAGGAAGGTGGCGGAACCTGCGTGAGTTTGAAAATCGTTGACCAGTGTGCCACGGTCTTCGGTCTGGCCGGTGAGCTTGAAGGACTGCCAGCCACGCTCCTGAATCTCCGCCTCAATGATGGCGAGCATTTCGACGAACTGGGAGAAGACGAGCACCTTCTGCCCTTCTTCCATGAGGGGTTCGAGCAGCTCCATGAGCGCGGCGACTTTGGCGCTCTCGCTGGCGGGTTCTGCGGCTTTTTTGCGGCCCTTTTTAGGTTCCGTGGCATCCAGGCCGAGGAGGCGCGGATGGCAGCAAATCTGCCGCAGTCGCAGTAGGCTGGTGAGGATATTGAAGCGCAGTTTGTCGAGTTGTTTGCTGGTCTTCACCTTTAAAAGCTGGGCACGGGCGCGTTTGACCTCAGCCTGGTACAAGACGGCCTGCGTACCTTCGAGCTCGATGCTGAGATCTTCCTCCACGCGGTCAGGCAGATCACGGGCGACTTCGTTTTTGGTGCGGCGAAGCAGGAAGGGGCGGGTGCGGGCGGCGAGGCGACGACGGGCGAGTGGATCGTCCTTACCGTCGAAGTTTTTGGTGAAGGCTGAGCGGGTGCCAAGCACGCCGGGCATGGCGAAGCTAAAGATGGACCAGAGATCGAGGAGGCGGTTTTCAATGGGCGTGCCGGTGAGTGCGAGGCGGTGACGCGCCTGTAATCCGCACGCGGCCTGGGCGTTTTGCGAGGTCGGGTTCTTGATGGCCTGCGCTTCATCGAGGATGACTGCACCCCATTCGATTTTGCGCAGCAGTTCTTCATGCATGCGAAGCTGGGCGTAACCTATGATGAGGAGGTCTGCGGTGCCGTCGAGGCCGGCCTTTCCAGCGCTGGAGCGGTTCCACACCTCCACGGCGAGCTGTGGAAAGAAGCGTGAGACTTCGCCACGCCAGTTGTCCTGCACGGACTTGGGGCAGATAACGAGCATGGGCTCCTTGATCTGCTGCTCACCACGCAGCCAGGCAATCCAGGTGAGTGTTTGAAGGGTTTTGCCCAGGCCCATGTCATCGGCCAGTACGCCGCCGAAGCGGTTGGTGGTGAGGTAGGCTAGGAAGTGGAAGCCCTCGGTCTGATAGGGGCGGAGAGAGGCGGTGATGCCATCCGGCAACTGCGGTGTGACGCGGGTCTGGATTTCCTCCACCCGGCGGCGGACCTGCGCAACGCGCTCCGCGCTGAGGAGAGTGGTGTCTTTCCCGGCCAGACCGCCGAGCTGGAGAGCGTGCAGGCGTTGTTTGTCAGCGCTGAAATCATGCGCGGCGAGACCGAGTTCGGCGAGTTCCTGCAACTGCGCCTCGGTGAGCTGGTATTCGAGTTTGCGCCAGCCTTTGCCGGGGAGGCGCACCCATTTGCCCTTTGCCTTGAGCAACAGATCAATCTCCTCCTGGCTCAGTGAGCTGTCGCTGACATCCAGGGCGACGCTGAGGTCGAACCAGTCGATGCCGGTCTTGGATTCTTCGATGTCGAGGCGCACATGGCCAGCGACTTTGCCATCACGCAGGCTGGCGAGTTCGGCATCGAGCTCAACGATGAGACCTTTAGGACGGCGGTCCAGCCAGGCGAGGAATTGTTCCGGCCAGTCCTTGCCTTGGATGCGTTGTTCAAGCCACTGGTCATGAATGGCAAGATAAACTGGCCTGAGAGGCCACTGCGCCAGCCAGGAGCCAGCAGCGGGCAGGTGAGAGCTGTCCAACTGCACGATTTCATCCGACCGAGGCATTTCTCTCTGGTTGAATTGCTGGGAGGCGGACCAGTTTGTGCCGGTCCAGAGGCTCGGATTTTGCACACCGCCGAATCTGGCCTGCGCACGCAAATGCAGGTATTCACTGCTGGCCTGAGGATAGCGGTGAAGCTTGCAGCGCACTTCAATCTCAGCGCGGATGATTTTCACGCGGCTTTCGAGGCGCTGCGGCACAGGCAGGCCGAGTTTGGCGAGGGCGCTGACGCCTTCCTTGGTTTCCAGGGCTGCCGCCGGAATGCAGACCGGCCAGGGCAGGGATTCATGGCGAAAGGGCCAGTAATTTATGGCGAACACGGACTCATGGGTGACATACCGCAGCGGAAAACCTGGCACGATGGCGAGCGGTGGCGGCGGGGTGCGGCCTTCTTCATCGAACATGCGCAGTTCGTAGTCGCCGCCGGGGGCAGCGGGTGGCTGTAGATCCCAGCGCAGGGGTTCGTCGATGATGGGCAGAGGATCACCTGTGAGGGTGACGACGTGAGTTTGAAACAACTGCGGCGTGGAGATGAGCTGGCCGAGGCTATTGGCAAGCGAGTCTGAGAGCGGCGGGATGTCGGTGGCGCGGAGATCTCCATATTGCTGGACCGCAGCCTTCAGCACGAGGTTGGAGCCGGCGCTGAGGAAGTTTTGGGGGCCATTGCCGTAGTGAGTGGAGCCACCCCAAAACTGCTTGAGCAGTTTCTGCGAAGCTTTGCCAAAGTCGGCCTCTCCAGGATGGCGCACCTGGATGAGAGCGCCTTTGGCATGCAGCACGAGGCGCAGTTCCGGAGCCTCGGTGGCCAGACGCAGCTGCGGTTCTTGCCAAGTACCAAGCCGCTGCCGCCATTCGTCGATTTGTTTGAGACGCTGCCATTTTTCAATGAGACGTTTCTGCACCGCAGGATCAACTAGCCCTGCCAGCCCTGCGGGCAGCGCGAGATCGCAGGCATGCAGCGCTGCGGACAGACAGACGAAGAATTCGGTTTCGTCAGCAGGAGGATGTCCTGTGGGCCAGAGCTGGACCTGGCCATAGCCCCAGTAGCTTTGCCGTCCGCAGAGTTTGAACAAATCCGTCTGAGGCACGATGCTTTGCCTGCCCACCCACCAGACCGATGCCTGCTGGAGAAATTTCAAGTGGGCGGCGGTCAGGGTGATGCCCAGTTTTGAGGCGGCACGTCCTGCGAAGGAATCCTCGTCGGGCTGGGCGATGGTGGGAGTGGAGGGCTTTGGCGATTTTTTCGTCTGGGTCTTGAGGGCGTCCGTTACAGTGGAGTTTACCTGCAGATGAAGGATCAAGGCGACGGCGTGCTTGCAGTCCACTTCATAGGGACAGGAGCAGGAGGTCTCTATGCCCTCAGGGCTGAATTCGAGTGTGATTGAGTAGAGCTTGCCACCCTGCACCTCTGCCTGAAGAACGAAATCCTGCTCCACCCAGTCCACCTGGCGCACGGCCTGACGGGCGAACAGCTGGGTGCCGCGCTTGATGATATGCCGCTCAAAGAACTCCAAGCTCCGCATAAGCAGGTCGTGTTGTTTGGGGGCAAGGCTGATGTGAGTTTTGTCAGACACCGGTGGTAAATGCAGAATGCGGCGACAGCCTTAGCGCTCAAGCGTAAATTAACTTAACACTCATGCCTCCGCTCATCGAAGTCACGCATCCACGCGGCATTTATCTGCCGGAGGCGGATTTGTGGCTGGATCCGCATTTTGGGAAGGAGAGGGCGTTTGTATCACATGCGCACAGCGACCATGTGGCGCGGCATGGGCTGACGATCTGCTCGGGGATCACGCATCAGCTCATGGTGGTGCGCAAGTCGGTGAAGAAAGCGGGGAAGGTGGTGTCGCCACAGATGCGGGAGGTGTTTGAATGGGAAGGCTGGGAGATGCGGCTGCTGCCGGCGGGGCACATCACGGGTTCGGCGATGCTGCATCTGACACGCAAGGCGGACGGAGCCACGCTGCTGTACACCGGTGACTACAAACTGCGGCAGGGGCTGAGTGCGGAGCGGTGCGAGCTGATGCAGGCGGACACGCTGATCATGGAGACGACGTTTGGACTGCCGAAGTATCGTTTTCCATCGGCGGAGGATGTGATCGCGCAGATGCTGGCCTTTGTGCGTGATACGCTGCGTGATGGCGGCATTCCGGTGCTGATGGGGTACTCGTTAGGCAAGGCGCAGGAAATTCTCTGTGCGCTGGGTGATGAGGGACTGCCGGTGATGGTGCACCCGAGTGTCGCCCAGATCACGGAGGTGCTGGCACCGCATCTGGGGAAACTGCCACAGTGGCGGCTGTACAAGGCCGACGAAGCCGCAGGGCATGTGCTGGTGTTTCCGCCGGGATCAAAACTTGATCTGCCCAAGATGCGGACGGCGATGCTGTCTGGCTGGGCGATTCAGCCGAGCGCCAAGTATCGGTATGGTGTCGATCTGGCGCTGCCGCTGAGTGATCACGCGGATCATCCTGAATTGCATGAAACGATTGAGCAGGTGAAGCCGAGGCGCATTTACCTGGTGCATGGTTCGACGCGCGAGTTTGCGGCAGAACTGCGACTGCGTGGATACGATGCGCGGGCGCTGGGGGCGGAAGATCAGCTTGAGTTAGCTCTGTGAGCCTGCCGATTCGAGTTTTTGCCTGCGGGCGAAGAAGACACGGGCGCTTTCCATGACGCCGTAGGCGGTTTCTTGGGGCGTGAGTTCGGCGGTCTTGATGCGCAGGTCGGCGAGGCCTTTGTAGAGGGGCTTGCGCTCGGTCAGCAGGCGCTCGAGCTTGGCTTTGGGGTCTTCCTCACCATTGAGCAGCGGACGGTTGGTATTCATCGCTGTGCGGCGGGCGAGGCGCTCTGGATCGGCGTCCAGCCAGACGATGTAGCCGAGATGACGGAGGATGGCCAGATTGCGTGGCTGAGTGACGATGCCGCCGCCGGTGGCTATGACGCATCCACGTTTGCCCAGCAGCGAACGCAGGGCGGCGGATTCATGCTGGCGGAAAGCGGCCTCGCCTTCCGTGGCAAAAATCTCGGGGATGCTTTTCCCAACGGTGTCGGCGATGAGATGATCGGTGTCGACGATCTGGAATCCGATCATGTGGGCGACGATACGGCCGACGGTGGTTTTGCCTGAACCCATGAGGCCGATCAGCAGAATATTGGGCTGGCGGGACGGGGGAGTCTCGCCCGAGGTGTGAACGAGATCGAGGATGGAGGAGGCGAGGTCGGGATCGTCACGCAGGGCATCAAAATAACTTGGGTAGCGTGGCACCCAGCCGGAAGAATGGAGCTTGGTATTGGAGACGCGTTTGTGGCTCCAACCCCGTTTGCGACCGGGGTCAGGCTCGCGTGTTCCGGGTACTTTGACACCAAAGATGGAGCACAAACGCTCCACACACTGGCGCTGCGTCACTTGGGCATCATCGACAATGTTGTAGATGCCGCTCAGGCGCTGCGTGACAAGGTGAACGAGAGCGCTGGCCGCGTCATCGGCGTGGATTTGATTGAGGATGCGACCCTGGCCGTGATTGCCTTCGATGGCGGCCTTTCCTTCGAGCAGGTTCTTCAAAACAAAGGAACGCCCCGGGCCGTAGATGCCAGCGAGCCGTGCGACGGTGCCTTTGGCGTTCAGGGCGATGTTCTCGGCCTCGCGCAGCAGGCGGCCGGTTTCGCGATCTGGGTCGGCAAAGCTGGTTTCGTCAATGGTTTCGCCGTTGACCTGGGGGTAAACGCTGGTGCTGCTGGTGTAGAGAGGGAAGGCGGCGGGGAAGGCCTGGGTGAGATGGCGCATGCCATCGACATAGACGGACTGGTACATCTCAGCCCCGCCACGGCTGGAACTGGCGCAATGGATGACGGTGTCAATGCTGCTGGCGCTGAGTTTGGCAGCGAGTGAGATGACTTCTGTACTGCTTGATATGTCGCAGGACTCGGCGCGCCAAGGTTTGACCGTGGCGAGGCGTGCGGCGGAGTCTGGCGAGTGCGTGAGGCCGATGACCTCATGCCCGGCGGCATGCAGGAGATCGGCGACGCGCTCGCCCACGAATCCACAACCTGCGATGAGCACTTTCATGGCTGGCGGTGTTTCTGGTAGTAGGCGACGATGCCATTGACGACTCCCTGCACGTAGTCTTCGATGGCGCTGGATTGCAGCCGGCCAGCGATGAGGGTGCGGCCGAGGAAGTGACCGCGCAGCAGGCGGTGGTAGGTTTCCTCGTTGTTCATGACGTAGGGTTCGAGGTAAACGACAGGGCAGTCATAGAGCCGATTGGCCAGCAGGTTCCGTGCATAAACATAGGGGTTTGTGCCGACGTGGCGGGCATTGGGCGTGGTGTAAACGTAGGCAGGCAGGCCGGTGGTCAGACGCATGCCATTGGCGACAGCTTCGGCAAGCGGCAGTTCTTCCTGGTGGGTGCGTGAGAGGAGGCGGCGGAACATTTCGAAGCGCACGTCCTGCTGCTCGAGTTCGAGAGGGGAGTAGCAGCCGTTCACGAGCACATGCATGTGATTCATGGGTGAGAACTGCGGTGCGGTGGCATCGCCCCAGGCTTCGGCATTGAAGTGAAGGCAGAGCACCACGTCAGGCTTGATGGTGGAGTTCACCTTCTCGCCGCGCGCGTGGATCTCGCTCACGCGGTAGAAGAGCTTTTCGCTCTGCCATTGCACGGTGAGGATTTTCGCATCTCCGGTGACACTGCTGTAATTTTCCTGGGGCATTGGAAAGCCGGCATCGACGAGGATTTGACGCGCCTGGACAAGAAAATCGGAGGGGCGCTGCGGTGTCACAGGCTCTGCACGGTCACGGACTAGGGAGACATAGGCTCCGAGGGCCTTGAGTCGTTCAGCGAGCACTTGCGCGGTGGTGAGACTGAGGTCGCCCTCTTGGATGGATTCGCCCGGGGCAAAGCTGAGCATGCGTTCCTCCATCTTGCCATAGCCACCGCCGATGTGACCGGGATCGATAGCGATGTGAATGTCACTGAGCAGAGGGCGGCCTTTGAGCGGTGGCATCTCTGCCGCAGCCCGCCAGGTGCGTGTGCCTGGCAGCGGTGCCCCGGGGCGGGGGGCGAAGGCGATGCGCACTTCCGGTTTGAGGGGATCACCCGTCTTGATGACCACGCCATCAAATTCGAGTTTCCACGGTGGGGGGAAGGGGGAGCCGTCTAAATAAACATCCCGTATGACGGCTTCGAATTCGCTGCGGGTGAGTGTTTGATGATACGACTGCAGCTTGAGCCAGTCGGGCCGGGTACCGAGAGCGCTCAGGCGGTCCAGACGCGCAGGTGGGGGCGGAGGCGGGGCGGGCTGAACTGGTTTGATCTCGGTGACAGAGGGGGCCAGCGCAGGAGCGGGGCCTGGTGTCACCTGGGCGGGGGTCAAAGGGGCGGGCGCAATCGTCTGCGCCATGCCTGGCGTCACCATTACGGACGCGAGCATGACCGGCAGCGAGCAGCGGCGCAGCATTCGTTTCATCATCATAAAGTGCATCCTAGACTTGATCCCCGCCTTCATCATCTACTAAGTAGCGCCACGATGAATGACAACACGGCTGACAGCGCGGACGGACTCTTTCGGCTGCTTTTTTTGGGAGATGTGGTGGGGGAGCCGGGGCGCAAGGCGGTAGGCCTGCTGCTACCGGTGCTCAAGGAGGAGCTGAAGCTGGACTTCATCGTGGTTAACGGTGAAAATTCCGCCGGAGGGCGGGGCATCACGCCGAAGATCGCTATCAGCCTCATGCGTGCCGGCGCGGCTGTGGTGACGAGCGGTGACCACGTATGGGATCAGCGGGAGATTGTGCCGTATCTCGCCGATGAGCCGCGCATGCTGCGGCCGATGAACTACCCGGAAGGTACGCCCGGCAACGGCTACGTCGTGTTAGAATCAAAGAAGTGCAAAGTGGCCGTGGTGAACCTGCAGGGGCGCACGTTCATGAATCAGCAGCTCGACAATCCTTTCCCGGCCATCACCGCCTTGGTGGAAAAGCTGCGTGAGGAAACACCGGTGATCTTTGTCGATTTTCATGCTGAGGCCACGAGCGAGAAAGTGGCTATGGGCTGGCATCTGGATGGGAAGGTTTCTGCGGTGGTGGGCACCCACACCCATGTGCCCACGGCTGATGAGCGCGTGCTGCCGAAGGGGACCGCGTTTCAAAGCGATGCGGGCATGTGCGGGCCGATGGACAGCGTCATCGGCAGTCAGATCGAGCCGGTGCTGGAACGCTTTCTCACCATGATGCCCACAAGGTTTGGCGTGGGGAGTGGTCCGGTGCGGGTGAATGGGGCGCTGATCACGATTGATCCTGCCACGGGCAAGGCGCTCAGTATTGAGCGAGTGGCGCGGACGTGGCATGAGTAAAGACGTGTGTCATGCAATGCCTTCGCGCTGTTGTTGCTGGAGGATGAAATTCAGGCCGCAGGCGAGCTTTTTGGCCATGGGGGATTTCAGATCTACTGCGCGCCAGAAGGGGGTGATCTCAGCAAGCGGTCTGCCGTTTTGATGCTGCTCCCAGGCGAGCTCTGAGGCGATGCGCAGGAAGATGCCGGCGGTGAGAGGGCAGGTGAAATCTGCCTGATGAGCGGCGGCGAGATCTTCCCGCATCTGGGGCATGGTGCGTGATTCACCCGGGGGAATCTGGGCCACATAGGCGGCAACGACGGCTGGGGTGGGGATCAGCATCTTTTCACCTTCAGCATGGCCAGCATAGGGCTTTCCCAACCGGGAGACGGAGGGCTTCGGCGGATGGGCAAACTTTTCACTCCAAGATTTCGCCATGGTGGAATTATTTGAGTTTGGCGAGGGCTTCTTCGGCCAGGTTGCGGGCTTTGAGCTGATGGTACTTGGTGCTCGCGGCTGCGGTGAAATCAGCCTTGGCGGCGTCCGTGCTGCCGAGGGCGAGGTGGGCGCGGCCGCGATTGTAGAGGATGTAGGAATCGTCGGGGGTGAGCGGGAGGGCGGCGTTGTAGGCTTCGAGGGCTTCGTCGGCACGACCGAGAAGCAGGAGGGTATCGCCGCGACGGTTCAGCGCCTTGGCGGTGAAAGGGATCTTCTTCTCGTGATCCGGTGGCAGGCAGTCGCGCAGGGCTTGGAGGATGAGCTCGCAAGTGGTGGCGGCGGATTCAACGGAGGGAGAGGCGGTGGTGACGTCTTTGAGATCTTCCTTCACGCGATCCAGCAGCACTTCGATGGGCAGAGAGGCATAATCGCCGGGGCCTTTGGACTTTGAGATTTGCTGCAGGGCCTCGACACATTCACGGGCCTTGCCTGCGGTGGCGAGTTTCGCGACCTCCTTCAGAGTGGGCAATGCGGGAGGAGTGACTGACCGTGGTGCAGAGGGTGGTGATTCTACTGGGGCCGCTGGAGCTGGAAGCGATGCCACCATGGGTACCGCGGCGGGAGCCTGACCGGCGAGGAAGATGTCATCGCCAACGAGGCGCGAGTATTCCGCCGGAATCTGCCCGCCATTGGAGCGTTCGAGCACGCCGGCACGGGTGCGTTTGAAGACCTGCTCGACCGTCAAGCCGGGGGTGCGCAGGTTTTTGAGGAGTTCTTCGGTGTAGAGGCCGTTGGTGCCATCGCCATCGAGTGCGGTCTGCCCTGCATCGGTGGCAAAGGCGATGAGTGATCCGGCGGGTGGTTTCATCTCGCTGAGGCCACCGGGGCTGGTGGCATCGCGGGTGCGTCCGGTGCGTGCGACGGCTGTGGTGCGACAGGCATCGAGGATGACGAGGTTGCAGAGTGCACCGGAAGATTTCATGTCGGCCACGGCCTGCTCGACATTGAAGAGTTTGGTTTCCGCCAGCAGGCGAAGCGTCACATCGTCGGCGCCTTCGGAGGTGTAGCCGGATTTGATGGGCAGCAGGTAGTTTGAACCGGCCACGGAGATGCCATGGCCGGCGTAATAAAAGAGGCCGACTTCGGCACCTGTCAGAGTGGCGCGGAACTCCACCACGGCGCGCAGCAGTTGATCGCGTGTGACGTCATGTTTTTCGATCACTGCGAAGCCGAGATCACGCAGGGTTTTGGCCACGGCTTTGGCATCGTTGCCGGTGTTGCGCAGCGGACCCACGGCGGCTTCGTACTTCGCATTGCCAATGACGAGGGCGGTGCGTGCAGAGGGCTTGGCGGGTGCGGCATGCGTTCGCAGGGCGAAGGCGGCCAGCAGCAGGAAGCCAGCGAGGCGGAGGCGGGAGGGCATGGACGCATTCTGCAATCGAGAACGGGCAGGTCAACCTCATGGACAGGCGCAATCGGTTGACCCAGCGCGCAGACCTCGCATCATCCGCCCGATGAAGTGTGCCCTCCCCGCCCTGATGCTCGTTCTGACGAGCTGCAACGCCACCTTGAAGCCTGATGCTGCCTCTGCGCCGCTGATTCCAGGAGATCCGGCTGCGCCTTCGCAGGTCACGCCGGATGAGGCGATGGCGATTGCGCAACGGTTTGCGAATCACACGTGGCGGCCGTTTGCGCGGAATATTCTGCACGGGAAGGACAAAGCTGGGGTCCTTGTGAATACACCGGATGTGACGCACGAACCGCAGCATGAGCGCAAGGGCTGGTGGGTGCCGGGGGAGATGAACAGCGGTGTGCCGTACAAGTGGGGCGGGTTTGATGATCCGGCGTCGTTTGATCAAGCCATCGCGAATGGCAGCGCCGGAGGGGATGTTTCATCGCCAGAGAAACGGCGTGCTGACAATGCGGCTGTGAGCGCGCAGGCTGCGGGGGTGGATTGCTCGGGATTTGTGTCGCGCTGTCTGAAACTGCCAAGCGTGCATGACACCAGCCGGCTGCCTGCGGTTTGCACGGAACTTGGAAGCGCGCAGGAATTGCAGCCCGGAGATGTGCTGAACATTCCGCACCGGCATGTGATCCTCTGCGCCGGATGGTACGATCCGCAGCATACCTGGATCTACTACTATGAAACGGGCGGTGCGCCGGACTACTGGAAGCCCGGCCTCAAGCAGGCGCCATTGGATGCGCTGCTGGCGCTTGGCTACAAGCCGCTGCGCTACAAGGGCATGGCGCATGAGCTGGTGCCCAGCGGCAAGCAGCCGAAGGAAGTGCTGACGCGGGCGGTGAAGGCGAGTGCGATTGTGGTGGAGAATCCTACCGTTGGAGAGCCGTGATGGAATGTTTGAGGAGTTGACGTTGAGTCAGGCCGCGTGGCAGCATGCGCGCTTTCCCAACCCGTCCATGGAATCCACCCTTCGTCCCACCCGCACGCGCTATGGCGTGATCGTTTTTGCCGTGATGCTCGGCATCATTCATTACATCGACCGGGTGTGCATTTCGAAGGCGCGGCCGTTCATTCAGCAGGATCTGGGATTTGATGACACGCAGATGGGCTATGTGTTCTCCGCATTCACGCTGGCGTATGCGCTCTTTGAGATTCCGGGCGGCTGGCTGGGGGACAAATGGGGGCCGCGGCGGGTGCTGCTGCGCGTGGTGATGTTTTGGAGCGTGTTCACGGCGGCGACGGGTTATGCGTGGAATCTGGCGTCGATGATTGTGTGCCGGTTTTTGTTTGGCGCTGGTGAGGCGGGCGGGTTTCCGAACATTGCGAAGATGTTCAGCGTGTGGCTGCCGGAGCGTGAGCATGGAGTGGCGCAGGGCATCACGTGGATGGCGGCGCGCTGGGGCGGTGCCTTCACGCCGTTGCTGGTGGTGTGGATTTTGGGCTTTGTGAGCTGGCGGAATACGTTTGTGCTCTTTGCCGGGCTGGGCGTGGTCTGGGCTTTGTGTTTTTACGTGTGGTTTCGGGACAATCCGAAAGACCACAAGGGAGTGAATGCGGCTGAATGCGAACTGCTGGAGGAAGCGCAAAAAAATCTGAGCGGCGGGCACGCATCGATCCCGTGGAAAAGGCTTTTCACGACCAAGTCGGTGCTGCTGCTGTGGGTGTATTACTTCTGCATCAGCTACGTGTGGTACTTTTACATCACCTGGATGCCGAAGTACATGGAGCTGGAGCTGAAGATGGACATGAAGGACACGTGGACTTCGATCTTGAATGGCCTGCCGCTGTTCCTTGGAGGCATCGGCTGCTTCATCGGTGGAGTCGTGGCGCGTCGTATGTCGGCCAAGTCTACCAGTTTGAGCCGGGCGCGGCGCACGATCGGCGTGCTGGGCATGCTGGCGGCGGGCGGGATGATCATCCTGGCCACGACCCTGAACAACCCCACCTATGCGATGCTGGCGCTGGGCTTCTCGGGTTTCTTCAATGATCTGTCCATGCCGGGTGCCTGGGGTGCGTGCATGGAAGTGGGCGGCAAGCTTGCGGGATCGGTTTCCGGCAGCATGAACATGATCGGCAATCTCGGCGGCGCGCTCGGTGGCGTGGCGGTGCCGTGGCTGATGAACCTGACGCACCAAAGCTGGGACAAGGTGATGTATGTCGCTGCGGCCACCTACCTGCTGGCAGCACTCTGCTGGATGTTCATCGACAGTGATGAACGGCTGGAGGAGTAGCGGGCGCTACTTCTTCTCGGTGTCTGATTTGCCGCCTTTGATTTTCAGCAGCTCATTTTCGATGCGCTTGCGGGCTTTCAAGTCGGGGGTCTTGAGGGACTCGGCGCGTTCGAGATAGCTGAGGGCCTTTGCTTTGTCGCCGAGGGCCTGATGGGTGAGACCGATGTGTTCGAGGATCTCGGCATCTTCCGGAGTGACGGGCTGCATGAGGGCTTCGGCGCGCTGAAATTCCTTGAGAGCGCCGGGGTAGTTGCCCTTTTTGTAGTGGAACCAGCCGAGGCTGTCGATGTAGGCGGGCTGGTCGGGCAGCAGTTCGTTGGCCTTGGTGATGAGCTCGCCTGCTTTGTCGAGGTGTGTGCCGACATCCAGCCACATGTAGCCGAGGAAGTTCATGGTGTTGGCGGCTGCCTTGGCTTCTTCGCGCGGAGTCAGCGTGATGGATTTTTCCAGCATGCGTGAGGCGTCCTCGTAGCGAGCGAGGCGTTCGAGCGTGATGCCGTACTGATAGTAGAAGAGGTGGTCCAGCAGTTCGTTCTGAGTGGAACTGGCGAACTGCTCGGCTTCGGCGAAGTGCTGCACCGACGGGCCCCATTCCTCACGGGCGCGATGGGCGATCGCGAGCTGGTAGTGCACGAGGGGATGATCGGGAAACAGGCGCACGCTGCGCTGGCCGACACGCACCATGTCATCGAACTTCTGTGTCTGGTAGAGCTCCCAGCCGAGTTTGACGTAGTCGCCGATCTCGCCGCCGCCGTTTTGAATGGCGGCTTGGAGGTGGGCGATGGCCTTTTCGGGCTGCTTGAGTTTGTCGTACTCACTGGCCAGGAGTCGCTGCATTTCCGCGTCGTCCGGTGCTTGTTTGACGACTTGCTCCAGAGTGGTGAGCGCCTTTTCTTTTTGTTCGGAGGCAACGTAGAGACGGTAGAGCAGTTTGCGGGCGTCGAGATTGCTGTATTCGGCCGCCAGTTTTTCACAGAGCTGCCGGGCGCGCTCGGGATCGTTGGTCAGGAGGTACTGACGGGCGACTTCGAGGGTGACCTGCTCGGCCTCGGCTTTGGTGGCGGATTTGAGGGCGTTCTCAAAAAACGGGGCCACGCGCTGGCGGTACTCCGTGGCGAACTCGGCCTGACCGAGCGGCCAGACGCGTTCGGCGGTGTGTCCCGTAGCGAGCCAGTATTGAGGATCGCGGCTGTCCTGATTGGCGGCCTGGGTCATGACCGCGATGGCTTTGTCACGCTCGTTGTGGGTGAGGTGCAGCATGACCGCCGTCTCATAGACCTCGGCATGGGTGGGAAATTTGGCCAGGGCCTCGGCCACGGCTTTATACGGCACGTCGTCTTTGACGAAGAGGTCCTCAGGCGGATAGGTGCTGGCAAAGCGCGCCAGATTGAGCAGGGGCGCAGGCGTGCGTGGGCTGGCGCGCACGGCATCTTCGAGGATTTTTATGGCCGCCTCGCGTCCTTGGAATTGCATGGCAATCCCGGCGGTATGCGCAGCCAGATCCGAATTGCTCGGATCAGCTTTGAAAACGGCCAGATAATGGTCCAGCGCCTGGCGCAGTTTCCCGGAAGACTCGAATTGGAGAGCCGCACTGAAATGCGCCAGAACATCTGCCCTGGAGGCAGAGTCTGGAGAAAGCTGCAAGTCCGATGTGTCTGCCGCTCTAACTCCCAACGAAAGGTCCGCTGTTGTTGCAGCATGACCTGGAAGGAGGGAGGCAAAGAAGGCGGCAAAACCCATCGACAGACAGGGCCACAGGGCCCTGCCAACCGAGCCGTACCCGGGCATGACAAGGCTTCCTGCGTCTCGATACCATCGAATCGCAATGCGGAGAGGAGCCATGCCGGGGAGGCTAGCGGTTACGACTTGTAGCGCAAACGCTTCTTGTGACGGTTCGCGCGCATGCGCTTTTTGCGCTTGTGCTTGTTGATCTTCGTTTTTCTCCGCTTTTTGAGCGATCCCATGTTCGTGTTCTCCTGTTGTGTTGGCGTTGATCTAGTGGACGACTTTATTTAGAGGGTATTCCACAATACCCTCGGCCCCCAGCGACTTCAGCCGTGGGATGATGACCCGCACGGTGGCTTCGTCGATGACCGTTTCCACGGCCACCCAATCCTGGTTGGCAAGTGTTGAAATGGTAGGCGAGCGCTCAGCCGGCAGGCATGCGACCACTTCCTGCAGCTGTTTCGCGGGTACGTTCATTTTGAGACCGACCTTGTGGCGGGCCTCGAGCGCACCTTTGAGCAGCAGCACGAGTGTCTCCATCTTCTGCCGCTTCCATTCATCACGGGCGGCGGGTCGGCTGGAGACAAATTGGGGGTAGCTTTCCATCAGCGTATCCACGATGCGCAGCTTGTTCGCGCGCAGGGATGAGCCGGTTTCGGTGATGTCCACGATGGCATCCACCATTTCGGGCACCTTCACTTCCGTGGCACCCCAGCTAAATTCGACTTCGGCCTCGACGCCGTTGGCGACGAGGTATTTCTTCGTCATCTCGACCGCTTCGGTGGCGATGCGCTTGCCCTGGAGGTCCTTGACGGTCTTCACGGACGAATCTTCTGGCACCACGAGCACCCAGCGGGTGGGCCATGAGGTGGCCTTGCTGTAGCGCAGGTCGGTGATGACTTCGACATCCGCCCCGTTTTCCACGATCCAGTCCCGGCCGGTGATGCCGCAGTCCAGGAAGCCATGATCGACATAGCGACCGATCTCTTGGGCGCGCAGCAGGCGAAGCTCTAGCTCTGAATCATCCACGGAGGGGCGGTAGGAGCGTGAGGAGATGACGATGTTGAACCCCGCGCGCTTGAATAATTCAAGCGTCGGCTCCTGCAGGCTGCCTTTGGGCAGGCCCAGGCGGAGGATGTTCTTCGGTTCAGACATGGGTTGGGGGGAAGGGGGCGCGCATCCTAGTGGCATTTTTTCTGCTGGCGAGGGGAAATTTCATGGCAGCGCCTTCCGCCAGTCCAAAGCGGCCTTTTTCAGGCGCTCGGCGGTGTCTTTTTCGGTGTCGGCGAGGTTGGTGGTTTCGTTGGGGTCTTGGCCGAGGTGGTACAGCTCTGTTTGTGTGCCATCGGCATTCACCAGGAGTTTCCAGTCGCCGTCGCGGATGGCGACGTTGGGAGACTTGGAATCCGGTTCTTTGGGGTAGGGAAAGCCGTTTTTCACTTTGCCTACTTCACCGGGTTTGCGGCCGTATTCCCAGAGGAGTGGCTTGTGGCGGAGCACTTTTTCGCCACGCAGGGCAGTGCTCATGTCTTCGCCATCCTGATCGGCAGCGGGAGCTTTGATTTGAGCCAGGGCGCAGAGGGTGGGCATGAAATCGATGCTGCTGAAGACGGTGGTTTCATTCATCGCTCCTGCTGGCACGTTGCCGGGCCAGCGTACGATGAGCGGTGTGCGGATGCCGCCCTCATAGAGGCTCCATTTCATGCCGCGCAGGCCCCTGGTGCGGGTGTGTTCCAGCGTGGGCTCCGGACCGTTGTCGCCGCAAAGAACGATGAGAGTGTTGGGTGGCAGTGCGTCCATGAGACGGCCGATCTGGCGATCTGTTTCGGCGAGCACGTCGCGGTATTTCGCCGGGAGACCGCGATCATCCTTGGTCTCTCTGGGACGATAGGGAGTGTGAACGTCATCGAGCCAAAGATTCACAAAGCGCGGCCGGTTTGGGTGCTGCTGCATGAACTTCAGCGTTTCATCCACCATCCAGCGCGTGCGTTCTTGCCGCAGCACCTGCTGGGGCTCGCGTTTGAGTTCCCAAGGGGTTGTTTTCAAACCGAGTCCAGCGGCAGGCTCCGGGCTTTCATACGTGCCTAGGCCCAGATCGTAGCCATAGGCGGCGAATTTGGGAGCATCCGTCACATCGCGACCACCACCGAGGTGCCATTTACCGATGTGAGCGGTGGCGTAGCCTGCTTCATGGAAGGCGCGGGGCAGGGAAGGGGCCTGCGGATCGAGGAAATCTGCCTGCTCGCATTCGCGATTGCCCGCCCGCGTTTGCAGGTAGCTCGTGATGCGCCACCGCGCTGGGAACTGCCCTGTGAGCAGTCCGCAGCGCGATGCCGAGCAGATGGGCGAGGCCACGTAGAACTGGCGGAACTGCATCCCTTCCTTGGCCAGGCGGTCCATATGAGGTGTCGGCACCTGCCCGCCAAAGCAGGAGACATCCCCCCAGCCCAGATCGTCCACCAAAATGAAGACAAGGTTGGGTCTTTCAACGGCGGCGGCAGAGACTAGGAGAGCACCCAGGAGCACGGGTAAAAGGAAGCAGCGCATCTGATCTAAACGGGGGCATGGGGCGGCCTTATCTCCTACAATTTGCCTGCGCCTATACTGCCCTCCTTGCAAGCCGGAGGCTTGCTCTACGGTGAAATCCACATTGACGCCCTCGGTTTGGGGAATACTCTCCGGTTTCCCAAGACGCATCATCAAATCATGATTCGTCCATATAACCCAAACGACCACTATCATGTCCCGTAGCTACATCTTCTCGTCCGAGTCCGTCGGCGAAGGCCATCCTGACAAAGTTTGCGACACCATTTCTGACGCCATCCTCGACGCTTGCCTTGCGATCGACCCGAAGAGCCGCGTCGCCTGCGAGACCTTTGCGAAGAGCAACGTCGTCGTCGTCGGTGGTGAAATCACCATCCCGAAGCTTCAGAACAAGAAGCTCGGCACCACGAAGCCGATCGATGAAGTCATCAACGTCGGCAAGGTCATCCGTGATGCTGTACGCGGCATTGGCTACACCAATGACGATGATGTGTTCCACGC
Organism: Verrucomicrobiaceae bacterium; assembly: GCA_027490195.1. Classification (GTDB taxonomy): domain Bacteria; phylum Verrucomicrobiota; class Verrucomicrobiia; order Verrucomicrobiales; family Verrucomicrobiaceae; genus Prosthecobacter. The sequence goes on from JAIXYN010000021.1 coordinate 43,651, forward strand.
CGACAAGCTGTTCATCAACAACTACCTCACCATCCAGAGCCCTGACATCGCGCAGGGTGTGGACGCCGCCGAAGCCGAAGGCAAGAAGCACGGCGAGCAGGGTGCTGGAGACCAGGGCATCATGTTTGGTTTTGCGTGTGACGACACGCCGGAACTCATGCCTGCGCCGATCATGTATGCTCACCGCCTTGGCCGTGAGCTGACACGCATCCGCAAGGCTGGCAAGCTGGCCAAGTGGCTGCGCCCTGACGCGAAGAGCCAGGTGTCCGTGGAATACGTGGACGGCAAGCCTACGCGCATCGTGAACGTCGTCATCTCCACGCAGCATGCTGCGGATGTGAGCCACGCCGAGATCGAGAAATTCTGCATCGAGCAGGTCATCAAGAAGGTGCTGCCAAAGGAAATGCTCACCAAGGACACCGAGTATCTCATCAATCCGACCGGCAAATTCGTCGTCGGTGGTCCTCAGGGCGACAGCGGCCTGACCGGACGCAAGATCATTGTGGACAGCTACGGCGGCATGGGCCGTCACGGCGGTGGTGCTTTTTCTGGCAAAGACCCGTCCAAAGTGGACCGCAGTGCCGCCTACATGGGCCGCTGGGTCGCCAAGAACGTCGTGGCCTCCGGCCTTGCCTCCAAGTGCGAAGTCCAGTTTGCCTACGCCATCGGTCATCCAGAGCCCGTGAGCGTGCACGTGGACACCTTCGGCACCGGCACCATCGATGACGACAAGATCCTCAACGCTGTCTTGAAGGTCTTCTCCTTCAAGCCTGCGGACATCGTGAAGCAGCTCAACCTCCTGCGCCCGATCTATTCGAAGAGCACCAACTACGGCCACTTTGGCAAGGTCGACGATCCGGACCTCACCTGGGAACTCACCAATAAGGCTGAGGCGCTCAAGAAGGCTGCGAAGTAATTCGCCGCGAACATCAAATCATCACGCAGCCGCGCAGGGAAACCTGCGCGGCTTTTTTCTGTCAGCTAAGTGGATTGCATGAGTTAGAGAAGGGGGCCAACCTGTTCGTGAAATGTCTGAAATGCGCTTCAATCCCATCACGCTTGACTGGGTTGTTATGTCCCCGGACCGGGCTCTCAGGCCGGATGATTTTCATCGGCAGGGTGCTGAGCATCCATTGCGACCGGCGCATCGTGACGACTGCCCGTTCTGCTCAGGCAACGAGGGGCTGAGACAGCGCGTCGGCAGTTCCCTTGAGCATGCGCATTCCCAGATCACAACGGCACCGGTCCTTTCCCTACAGGTGTGCATGAGACTGCAGGAGGCGCGCCGGACTGCAACATCTCCATTCGTTCCGCGCCTGTGGGAGAGGTATCATCCGGTTGTTTCCACTGGTATCTTTCCATTGTCTCACGGATCTCCCAGATCGCCGGCTTTGAACTTGGCAGCGGCACCTACATCAACAGCATGCGGCCTGAGCGCTGCGCCGAACTTCTGCGCGACATTGTGCTCTAGCGGCATGGGTGCGTTTTTGGCGTGGCCCCGCACTCCTAGCAGCGGGTGGTGTGAAATTCACACGCGCCGGAGGGGAAAAGGAGTGGATTCATGCTGCTTCATGCCGGGCAGGCGCAGCACCGAGCATTCATCTGACTTTTGCCACTTTTTTGAATCCAGAAGAACCGGGCAGACGCAATAGGAGGCGTGAAAAGCGAGAGCCCTCCCACATTACCGCAGCAAAGAAACCTCATCTGGCAGATCGCCGTGATGATGCGGCAGTGGTTTGACTCAGACTACCGCCCGCCGGGCTGGGAGGGGGATGACAAGCTGACGGATGGGATCGACTGGCGCCGTTGCCTGCCATTTATTGTGCTGCATCTGGGCTGCCTGACTGTGCTTTGGGTCGGATTCAGCTGGGCGGCGCTGGTGGCCGCGCTGATCCTCTATGCGGTCCGCATGTTTGCCATCACGGCCTTTTACCACCGCTATTTTTCGCATCGGAGCTTTCGCACTTCGCGCTTGATGCAGTTCGTGTTTGCGGTGTTGGGCAATACCTCCTGCCAGCGCGGGGCTTTGTGGTGGGCCTCGGTGCACCGTCACCATCATCAGCATTCAGATGAAGTGCCGGACGCGCATTCTCCTCGGGTGCGTGGCTTTATCTGGTCGCACATCGGCTGGCTGACCAGCCCCAAAAACTTCCCCACGGACTACAGCCGCATTCGGGATCTGTCGCAGTTCCCCGAGCTGGTGTTTCTCAACCGGCATGATCAGATCGTGCCTCTGCTGTATGCTGCGTTCCTTTGGCTCACGGGCTGGCTGCTGGAACGCTATGCACCTGGGCTCGGGACCAACGGTGGGCAGATTTTTGTGTGGGGCTTCTTCATCAGCACCGTGATTCTGCTGCACGCGACATTTTTCATCAACTCGCTGGCTCATGTGTTTGGCTCCAAGCGGTTCAAGACCGATGACGACAGCCGTAACAGTCTGCTGCTGGCGCTGCTGACACTGGGCGAAGGCTGGCACAACAATCACCATCGCTATGCCGGAGCCGCGCGGCAGGGTTTCTTCTGGTGGGAGATTGATGTGTCCTACTACCTGCTGAAAATGCTTTCCTGGATAGGCATCATATGGGACCTCAAGGCGGTGCCTGCCAGCGTTTATCGTGAGGCGGCGGAGCTCAAACAATCAGCCCAACTTCCTCGCGCATGAAACGTCCCCGCCTTGCCATCATTGGAACGGGTGTCGCCGGGCTGGGCTGTGCACATTTTCTGCAGAAGCATTTCGATCTGACGATCTTCGAACAGAACGACTACGCTGGTGGGCACACCAACACTGTGACGGTCAACGAAGCTGGCCGCGAGCTGCCGGTTGATACCGGTTTCATGGTGTTCAATTACGTGACGTATCCGCTGCTAAGCCGCTTGTTTAAAGAGCTGGACGTGGCGACGAAGCCGACCTCGATGTCCTTCAGTGTGTCGCATCTGCAAAGCGGCATCGAATACAATGGCACCTCGCTAAATCATCTTTTTGGGCAGCGCCGCAATCTGATCAGTCCGCGGTTTTGGAAATTCATTCTTCAGATCAACCGCTTCAATGCCGAGGCCGTGGCAGCGATGAATGAGGCGCGCTTTGCCCGCATGACGCTGCGCGAATACGTTGAGGCACGGGGTTATGGCAATGACTTCCTGAATCTCTACATCATCCCGATGGGGTCCGCTGTGTGGTCCACACCGCCGGAGCTGATGCTGGAGTTTCCCGCGCTCACGCTGATCCACTTCTGGCACAATCATGGATTCCTCGGGCTGAACACGCAGCATCCGTGGCGTACGGTGACGGATGGGGCGCGTTCGTATGTGAAGAAACTGACTGCGCCATTCAAGGATTGCATCCGTCTGGGCGCGCCTGTGGTGAAGGTGGAGCGGGATGTGGATGGTGTGAAGGTGTCTCCTCGTGATGGTGGCGCTGAGGTTTTCGACAAAGTTATCTTTGCGAGTCATGCGGATCAATCTCTGCGCATGCTGGCGAAACCGACGGATCTCGAAAGCGAGCTGCTGGGTTCTTTTAAATACCAGCCCAATATCGCCACACTGCACACGGATGAGAGTTTCATGCCCAAATCGAAAAAGTGCTGGGCGTCGTGGAACTACCGGATCAAGCCAACGGCGGGCGGCGGCATTGAGCCGAGCACGCATTACTGGATGAACAGCCTGCAGGGGGTGTCTGACAATACGAACTATTTTGTCGCGATCAATGCGGCGGATGAAATCGCCCCGGACAAGGTGCTGAAGCGGATCAATTACGAGCATCCGCTCTTTGATCTGGCGGCGATTGATGCGCAGAAGAGACTGCCTGACCTGAACCGGCTTTCCCCTGACCAGAGCACCTATTTCTGCGGCAGCTACTTCCGTCATGGGTTCCATGAGGATGCGTTTGGCTCGGCGGTGGCCTTGTGTCGTGACCTGCTCGGAAAGGATCCCTGGTGATGCCAACCGAATCCGCCATCTATGAATGTGCGGTGATGCACCACCGGCTGCAGCCGAAGGTGCATCGGTTCAATTACAACGTCTTTTACCTGTGGCTGGATCTTGATGCCATTGATGATCTTGCTTCGAAGCTGCGCTGCTTCAGCCGGAATCGTTTTAACTTGTTCTCCTTTTATGATCGTGATCATCTTGATCTGGGTGCTGGGGACGTGAAGGCGAATATCCTGAAGTATCTGGAGGAGAACGAGGTGAATACGGCGCGCATCGCCAGCATTCGTCTGCTCACTTTTCCAAGGGTGCTTGGCTACATCTTCAATCCGGTCTGCTTTTACTATGCCTTTGATGCTGCCGGAGAGCCGGTGTGCGCGGTGGCGGAAGTGACGAACACTTTTCATGAGCAGAAGCCGTACCTCTTGAAGGAGCGTGACCGTGCGCAGCGCTTTCGCCTCATCACGCCGAAGCATTTTTATGTGTCGCCGTTTTTTGCGCTGGATCTGAGTTTTGACTTCAAGCTGCAGGTGCCGGGCGAGAGATTGGAGATTCACATCGACGACCGGCAGGAGGATGATCGCGTGCTGCTCACCTCGCTTACCGGCAAGCAACGACCGCTAACGGATGCTGCGCTGCTGCTCTGTGCGGTGAAGTATCCGCTCCTCACGCTGCGCGTCATTTTTCTCATTCACTGGCATGCGCTGAGGCTTTGGCTGAAGCGCATTCCTTGGCACCGCAAATCAGCCGATGCCGGGCTGCAGCTCGGAGTCTTGCGTCCTCACGAATCTATCGCCCCCTACAAGCCATGAACGACACCATCACCTGCGACACCGAGATCACCGCCTCCACACGTGCCGCGACGAAGCCGGGCTTCTACGAGCGGCTTTTCATGCTTTCGCTCAAACCCTTCGTTCACGGGGGGCTTCGAATGGTGCATCCCGATGGTCGTGCGCATGTGCTGGGTGAGCATGGGGCCGCAGTCACAGCCGAGATGCGCATTCGCAGTCGTGATTTTTTCAAGCGTTGCGTCTTGTTTGGTAATGTGGGATTTGGCGAGGCCTACGTCGATGGTGACTGGGAGACTGACGACATCGCGGCAGTGATCGAGTGGTTCATTTTGAATCTCTCCAAGACTCAGGGGTCGCGTAGCTCTTCCGGCAAGGTGGCTTTTGTGAATCTGCTGAACTTGGTGAATCGCGTGCAGCACTTGCTGCGGCCCAACAGCGTGAGCACCAGCCGGCGCAACATCGCCGAGCACTACGATCTGGGGAATGAGTTTTACTCGCTCTGGCTTGACGAGACGATGACCTACTCCGCCGCGCGCTTTGAGCATCCTGGGCAGCCGCTGGCGGATGCGCAGTCTTCGAAATATGAGGCGCTGTGTCAGAAACTGCAGCTTAAGCCGGGAGACCACGTGCTGGAAATTGGCTGTGGCTGGGGCGGCTTTTCCTGCCACGCAGCGAAACATCATGGCTGCCGTGTGACAGCCGTCACGATCTCACAGGAGCAGCACAAGTATGCTACTGAGCGCGTGGCGCGTGAAGGGTTGGCAGAACAGGTGGAAATCCGCATGCAGGATTATCGTCACATCACCGGCCAGTTCGACAAGATCGCTTCCATCGAAATGCTGGAAGCCGTGGGTGACAAGTACCTGGAGACCTACTTTGCCAAGTGCGCTGAGGTTTTGAAGCCCGACGGCCTGCTGGCCTTTCAGATGATCACCGTAGCAGACTGCCAGCACAAAGATCTGCGCAATGGGGTGGACTGGATTCAAAAGCATATCTTCCCCGGTTCGCTGCTGCTCAGCGTGGGCCGTGTCAATGAAGCCATCAACCGCACCAGCGAGCTCTTCATGCACGGTTTGGAAGATCTCGGCGCTTCGTATGCCAAAACGCTCAGAGTGTGGTTTGAGCGCTTCAATGCCAAAGCCATGGAAGTGAAGGCGCTCGGCTTTGACGACCGCTTTGTCCGCAAATGGAACTTCTACCTGCAATACTGCGAGGCTGCTTTTGCCTCGCGGAACATCAGTGTCGTTCAGGCCGTGTATACCCGCCCGAACAACGTGACGCTGCATCGCACTTATTAATCATCATGATCTGGTTCCTTCGAATCTTCTTTGTCATTGTGCTGGTGTCCATGCTTGGTGTCACGGGCTGGGCTTCGCAGCAGTGCGCATTATGGGCCATCCCGGGTTCAGTGGGAGGTCATCCATGGTTCATTGCTACGCTGTTTGACACCTACTGGGCCTTCCTCACCTTCTACTGCTGGGTCGCGTGCAAAGAGCGCACGTGGCTTGGCCGAATCGGCTGGTTGCTGGGTATTCTGCTGCTCGGCAATATCGCGATGGCGGTGTACATGCTCATCCTGCTTTTCCGTGTGCCATCGAATGCGCGCATGGAAGACATACTCCTGCGCAAAGCATGACTGAACCCGTCCAGCGTGAATCTCTTTGGCGGCGCTGGGTGGTAAAGCCGGTCGTTGCGCAGCTGGCACAGGGGACGACGCCTGCCAAGATCGCGCAGGCAATCGCCTTTGGTGTCACGACAGGGGTATTCCCGCTGCTGGGCACCACGACACTGTTGGCGCTGGGGGTGGGCGTTGTTTTGAAGCTGAACCAGCCGGTGCTGCAGGTGTTTCGTGAGCTGACGTACCCGCTGCATCTGGCCAGCATTCTCCTCTTCATGCGTGCCGGTGAGTCACTCTTCGGTGCCGAACATGTGCCGCTTTCGATTCCCATGATGATGGAGCGGTTTTTTGCCAGCCCAGGGCAGTTCCTTGCTGAATTCGGCATGATCGGTCTCTACGGTGTCGTCGTGTGGCTGCTGCTCGCACCGCTGCTCATTGGTGTGGTCTTTTTTGTCAGTAAACCACTCGTCGAGAAACTCGCCAAACACCTTAACTTCTCAAAACATGATGCATGATTTCTGGTTCCTGATGGGCATGGGCACGGTGGTGGCATTCCTGCTTTTTGCACTTACCTGGCTGCTTAGTTTGAAGCTGAACAACTTCAGTTTTGTTGATGTGACGTGGTCTTATGCGCTCGCTGTCATAGCGCCGCTCTACGCGTGGCTGGGGGGCGGATTCACGGAGCGCAAAATTATTGCGGTGACGATGGGAGTCTTGTGGAGTGTGCGTCTTGGGACGTATCTCTTCATCCGAGTCAAAGGACACCATCCTCACGAAGACGTGCGCTACGTCGTGCTGCGTGAGAAATGGAAGGATGGACTGGCGAAGAACTTCTTCTTTTTCTTTCAGGCGCAGGCTTTGCTGATCGTGCTGCTGGCGGTGCCCGTGCTGCTGGCGTGTTTGAATCCAGCTCCGGAGTTGAACCTCATTGAAATTGCAGGGGCCATTGTGTGGCTGATCGGTCTGAGTGGCGAGGCCTTGAGCGATGCGCAGATGAAGAGTTTCAAGGCTGATCCTGCGAGCAAAGGCAAGGTGTGTCAGGTTGGACTTTGGCGCTACTCGCGGCATCCGAATTACTTCTTTGAGTCCGTCGTTTGGTGGGGATTCTGGCTCTTCGCCTGCGGCTCACCGTGGGGCTGGACCACTGTGTATGCCCCGGCATTGATCCTGTATTTTCTGCTGCGTGTCACCGGCATCCCGCTCACGGAGGAATGCGCCGTGAAGAGCAAGGGCGACGCCTACCGCGAGTATCAGCGCACCACGAGCGCCTTTGTGCCTTGGCCGCCGAAAAGTTGAATCCAGTCTGTTTCCAAGATCGCACAATTCCCCAAACCGCATGAGCACCATCAACGCCATCCTCGCCAAGAATATCCTCCCGGACAGCATGATCCGGATCGGCATCCGCCAGCGGTTGGCGGAGACGCTGCGGGAGAACAAGCAGCCCACCACCGAAGCCCAGCGCGCCGCTTTGATGCGCTATGTGCAGGATCTCAAGCAGATGCCTGTGGCTATCGCGACGGATGAGGCCAACGAGCAGCACTATGAGGTGCCCACGCGCTTCTATCAGCTCGTGCTCGGCAAACATTTGAAATACAGCTCGGGCTTTTGGCCGGATGAAAAAACCACTTTTGATGAATCCGAAGCGGCGATGTTGCGGCTGACTTGCGAGCGTGCGGAGCTGCAGGATGGACAGCGTATTCTTGAGCTTGGCTGCGGCTGGGGCTCACTGTCACTGTGGATGGCGGAGCATTATCCGAATGCGCAGATCACCAGCGTTTCCAATTCGCGTACTCAGAAGCTGTTTATCGATGGTGAGGCGGCGAAGCGAGGGTTGAAAAATCTGACGATCATCACGGCAAACATGATTCACTTCGAAGGTGTTGGTGCGGGCATCTTCGACCGCTGCGTCTCGGTCGAGATGTTTGAGCACATGAAGAACTACCAGGAGCTGCTGCGCCGGGTCTCCACCTGGCTGAAGCCGCGCGGCAAGCTCTTCGTGCACATTTTCACTCACCGCGAATACGCTTACCACTACGAGGTGCGTAGCGATGACGACTGGATGGCGAAATACTTCTTCACCGGTGGGCAGATGCCCAGCGATGACCTGCTGCTGTACTTCCAGGATGATTTAAAAATCGAAGATCATTGGTGCGTCAGCGGCCAGCATTACTCGAAGACAAGTGAGGCCTGGCTGGCGAACATGGACGCGCACAAGGCCGAGATCCTGCCGCTGTTTGCAGAAACCTATGGCAAAGACCAGGTGACCAAGTGGTGGGTCTGGTGGCGCTTGTTCTTCCTTGCCTGCGCCGAGCTGTGGGGGTACCGCAGCGGCGAGGAGTGGATTGTTTCACATTATCGCTTCATCAAACCATGAAAACGACACTGACAATCGCGGCTGCCATGCTGATGGCGGGGCATGCATTCGGAGACTTCACGGAGCTCGTGAAGCAGGGAGATGGGTATGATGCCCAGTTCAAACCAGAGGCAGCGCTTCAGTACTACCTGCCGGCTGAAAAGTTGAATGCCAACGATGCGTCGCTGCTGGTGAAAATCGCGCGGCAGTATGTTTACCGAATGGCGGATCTGTCTGGAAAAGCAGATCAATTAAAGTCAGGACGCACCGCGCTGGCCTACGCCGAACGTGCGGTCAAGCTGGCCCCCAAGGAGTCTGATCCGCATCTCGCGGTCGCCATTTGCCTCGGCAAACTCTCACCGTTGGTTGGCAACAAAGAAAGCATCGAGGCCTCATACAAGATCAAGACGGAGGCGGAGACTGCGGCGAAGCTCAATCCCAAAGATGACTTTGCCTGGCATCTGCTTGGGCGCTGGAATCAGGAGCTGGCGCAGATCGGCGGCATGACGCGTGCCGTGGCCATGATCGTGTATGGTGCCTTGCCAAGCGCGTCATATGACGAGGCGGTGAAGTGTTTTCAAAAGGCCATCTCGCTCAATCCGAACCGTCTCATCCACTACGTTGAACTTGGCCGTACTTACGCGCTGATGCAGCGCAAGGCGGAGGCCAAGAAGTTCATCGAACAAGGACTCGCGATGTCGAACCGTGACCGCGACGATCCAGAGACCAAGGAGCGTGGAAGGAAGACGCTGCAATCACTGGAGTGATAAAAGACGGAGGGTTGTTCGAAGACATGTGGACACAAAAAAGAGAGGCTGTTGCCAGCCTCTCTTCGTGATTTTTTGGATCGGGTTCCGGTAGTCAGATCATGCGAGCGCGTTGGCGACGGCTTCGGCGGTGATGCCGAGTTCCTTGAAGACGGTGTTGCCGGGGGCGCTCATGCCGAAGCGGTCGATACCGATGATCTGGCCCTGGGTGCCGACGTATTTCCACCAGAGGCCGGAGACGCCGGCTTCGATGGCGATGCGCTTGGTGCAGGCGGCAGGGAGAACGGATTCACGATAGGCGGCGTCCTGACGATCAAAGCGCTCGAAGCAGGGCAGGCTGACGACGCGGACGCCGGGCTTGTCCTTGGCACCAGCGACGGCCCACTGGACTTCAGATCCCGTGGCGATGACAATGGCTTCGAGGGGGGCGGTTTCCTTCACGAGGATGTAGCCGCCTTTGAGTGTGCCTTCACGGCGGGTGGCTGCGCTGGCGATGCCCTGATGAGGCAGATCTTGACGGCTCAGAGCAAGCAGCGTGGGGCCATCGGCGCGGCTGAAGGCTGCGGCGAAGGCACCTGCGGCTTCTTCGGCATCGCCGGGGCGGATGACGTCGAGATTTGGGATCACGCGCAGGCCGCTGATGGTTTCCACCGGCTGATGAGTCGGGCCGTCTTCACCGACGCCAACGGAGTCGTGCGTGAAGATGTAGGTGACGGGCAGTTTGGCGAGTGCAGCGATGCGGATGCTAGGGCGGCAGTAGTCGGCAAAGACGAGGAAGGTCGCGCCGCTGGGGAGGAAGAGGCCGTCGTAGGCGATGCCATTGCAGATGGCGCCCATGGCGTGCTCGCGGATACCGAACCAGATGTTGCGACCGGTTGGGTTGGCAGGGCTGAAGTCGCCCATGCCGGTGAGGTAGTTCTTGGTGGAGCCGAAGAGGTCGGCGCTGCCGGTGATGAGATGCGGCACCGCTTTGGCGATGTGGTTGAAGATCTCGCCACCGCTGTTGCGTGTGGCGGCCTTGCCTTCTGCCGGATACTCGGGGACGACCTTGAGGAGGTCTTCTGCCTTGAGGGTGCCGTGGCGTGCGGCGTCCAGTTGCTTGGCCAGCTCAGGGTTTGCGGCGGTCCAGGCGAGGAAGACCTTGTTCCATTCACCGTGGGTGGCTCCGCGCTTGTTCTTCAGGTCGGCGAAGTAAGCCTTCACTTCGTCGCTGACGTAGAAGTGTGTTCCTTCGGGGATGCCGAGGCCTTTTTTCGCGGAATCGACGAACTTAGCGCCGCCTTCGCCGTGGCCTTTGGCCGTGCCAGCGACTTCGGGGATGCCTTTGCCAATGATCGTCTTGGCGATGATGATGGTGGGCTTGCCGTTGTCGCTCTTCTTGGCGGTTTCGATGGCGTTCTTAATGGCATCGAGGTCATGGCCGTCAATCGTCACTGCGTTCCAGCCGAGTGCGATGTAAAGTGCCTGGGTGTCTTCGGCCTGCGTGACCTTGGCCATTGCATCCAGCGTCACATCGTTGGAATCATAGATGAGGATGAGGTTGTCGAGGTGGTTGTGTGCGGCGAAGGCCACGGCTTCACGTGCCACGCCTTCCTGAAGGCAGCCGTCGCCGGCGAGAACGATGATGTGGTTGTCGATGATCTTGTGCTCAGCGGTGTTGTACTTTGCTGCCGCCATTTTACCGGAGAGCGCGTAGCCCACGGCATTGCCGATGCCCTGGCCCAGCGGGCCCGTGGTGGACTCCACGCCGGGGGTTTCATGGAATTCAGGATGCCCCGGAGTGATGGAATGAAGCACGCGGAACTTGGAGACGTCTTCGATGGTCACTGCGTAGCCGCTCAGGTGCAGCCAGGAATAGATGAACATGGAGCCGTGACCGGCGCTGAGGATGAAGCGGTCACGGTTCAGCCATTTGGGGTCGGCGGGATCGCACTGGAGGGTTTCGCCGAAGAGGACTGCACCGATTTCGGCGCAGCCGAGGGGCAGGCCGAGATGGCCGGAGGAGCACTTATGCACGGCATCCATGGCGAGACCACGGGCTTGGTTGGCGGCTTGAGCGAGGAGGGTATTGTTCATGTCGAGAGGTTCAGGGTCAATGAGTGTCAGAAACAGCGCCAGATGCGGCCAAGCGCGGGACGCCTTCTTTACTGGCGTAAGGGTGGGTTTCAAGGTCGAAAACTGGGGGGAATCGGACGTGGTGCAGTCCACGCCTGTTTGCAAAGTCACCTGAAAATGCTTGTCAGAGAGCCCGGGGACGTGCCACAGGGAGAAAAAATGAAAGCTCTCATCAATCGACTTACCTCAAACTGGAATTTCGCCGCCCTGCTGCTGGGATTCCATGCCTGGGCTTGGGTCATGGTTGGGATCTGGATGAACAATCAGCAGTCGAAGATTGTGGGGGCGCTGGAGACCGTGACCGCCCTGGCGCTGCTCATGCGGCTGCGGTGGGCACGTCTGGTCGGCACAGCGATGTTGATATGGATCTGTGGCAGCAAGGCCTACGGGCTGGTGGCCCGCGACTTCACCTGGAAGCAGGCATTGTTCGCCGCGATTTATGGTCTGGCGGCCTATCATCTATGGACCAAGCCAAACAGCGGCATCATCGATGACTTTACTGATGATGACAAAGAGGTTGCAGGCAGTGACAAGAATAAAGAGGAGGAGGATGCCAAACCTATCATCTCCTTGGTTCATCTGCGCCGCCAGCAGCGCTACCTGGAGCCCCAGGTGCTGGCCAACGCCCTTTCCGAGGCCTGGGGATTGAAGATCACTGGCGGGGACGGAGATGATGAGGATGCAGATGGCTTCGTCGCGGGAGACAATCCGTTGTTCCTCGTCATGGTGAAGAAGCCCACCTTCGCGATGTTCATGGTGCACAATCGCGACTCCGCCTACTTTGACGATCCTGAGGAGGTGGCCTCGCACGTGCCGAATCTGCGCTTCGCTGAAATCATCCGAGATCACAGCGCCTGGCTGGCGGTGGATCTGATGCAGGTGAGTGACTCGAAGCTTGATCAGGATGAAGCTTACCGCCTGATCGGCAAGGCCGTTGCCATGCTCGCCGATGATGATGTCATGGCGATCCTTTGCCCGCAGCATCGCTTCTTCAATCTATGGTCGCCGGAGCTGGAAAAGATGCTGTGTGGAGACTCGCCGCTGGATGCCTTGCAGGAGGAGATCAAAGCGCCCGTCATCGGCGTGCCTGACGGTGACGTGATCGAAAATGCCATCGCTGAAGCGCGGCGGCGCTGGCCGGAGTTTGTCGCGATCTTCAAAAAGCGTGAGCCCGATGACGAGCGCTTCATCGTGAAAGCTCCTTTCACCGGGGAGGATGGGCAGGTGGAGCACATGTGGCTGCAGGTCTTCGGGCTGGAACCTGAATATGTGCATGGTCATCTGGTCAACCATCCCATGCATACGACGAAGCTTCAGCGGGGATCGCAGGTGGAAGTGGCTGTGGCTGAATTGTCCGACTGGGTCTGTCCGGATGCGGAGGGAAAAGCGCTGGGGAACTTTACCCAGCAGGCCATTTCGCAGGCGGCGAAGCAAAAGCGCGAGGCCTGAATGGGGCGGACGATTGAATCCAAACGTGCTTGCCAGATCAAATCTGCCCCGGATGGTACGGGATGAACAAAGGAAACATTCCCCTTTGGATTGCCGGAGCCGTTCTGCTGTACATCGGCTGGATTGCGTTCGACATGCTGCGCCCGGCTTCAGGCGGCGGGGTTGGCAGCACGACATCCATCAGCGCCGTGCGCACTGCCAAGGTGCCTGTGCTGGTGGAATTTTACGCTGACTGGTGCGGCCCCTGCAAAGTCGTTGGCCCGATGGTGGAGGAACTGGCGAAGGAACTGAAGGGCCAGGCGGTGGTGATTCGCATCAATGTCGATGAAGACCCTAAACTCTCACGCGAACACGGGGTGCGCGGCATCCCCACCTTCATCGCTTTCAAATCAGGGCGCGAGACGGCACGTGAAGTGGGCGGCATCCCGAAGGAGCGGATGCGGCAGATGCTGGGGCTGTGAGGTGCCCTACTTTTTGTTTTTCTTCGATTTCTTGGCCGGAGGCTCACCAGCATCTTCGGCGGTTGGCTTACTACCAGTCAGATCCGCCAGAAGGCGTGAGACATAGCCGTTGAAGCGGGGATCGGGGGATTCCCCTTTGGCGGGGAGTTGTTTGAGCTGGGCGGCAATGGGCTTGGCCTTATCGCCGAGATCACCGATGGCGTTCAGGGCGCTCAGAGAGGTGAAGACATCGTGCTGGCTCCAGTTGGCGAGACCCACGAGGGCAGGCAGCGCGGTGCTGCGTTCGGACTCGCTGCCGTATTTGGCCAGGGCCCAATTAGCGGCGACCTGCACGTGGGTGGAGCTGTCCTTTGCGGCCTGGGTGATTTCATCGTGCGCGGCGCTCACGCCATCGCCGCCGCGCATGAGGATGCCCATGGCGGACCAGTAGCGGATGGCGCTGTCTTTGTCGGCAAATCCGGCTTTGAGATCGGCGATGGCATTCGGCTTCCTGGAAGAGGCTGCGCCTGCAGCTTTCAGGATGCGGGCGAGGGGATACAGGGAGTCATCATGCGCCATGTCGTAGGGCGTGGTGCCTTCGGCGCGGTTGTGCATCTCGCCCTCTGCGACCATGCCTGCATCGCGGATTTTCAGCGCGAGGTTTTCCTGAGCGGTGCGCATCTTGGCGAGCGTCGCTGCGTGCTCGGGCTGGGCGGCGAGGTTGTGGACTTCATCGGGGTCGCTTTGGAGGTCGTAGAGTTCTTCAGGGTCCTTGGGTGTCTTCCAGAAGATGGACTGCGCGGGGGTGAGCTTGCCGGCATCGTAAAGCTGCCGCCACACGCGGGTGCTGGATGTTTCAAACTGGTAGTTCACATGCTGGCCTTGGGAGAGATGGGGCATGTAATTGCGGAGATAGACGAAGCGGCCGTCCGTGACGCTGCGTACACAGTCGTAGCGCTCGTCCATGCGGCCACGGAAGCCGTAGACGAAGGGCTGCGGCTCGGTCTGGAATTTGCCAGCGAAGGCGTGGCCCTGCATCCATTCTGGAGGCTGTACGCCAATGAGGCTGAGGAGCGTGGGTGCGAGATCGACAAAACTGACGAGGCGGTCTGACTTCACTCCGGCACCGTATTCTTTGGGGGCGAGGTGTTTCCAGTTTGGCGGGAAATAGACGACCATGGGTACCTGTAGGCCGGAGTTGCAGGGCCAGCGCTTGTTGCGGGGCATGCCGCTGCCGTGATCGGCGTAGTAGAAGACGATGGTGTCTGCCGCGAGGCCTGCGGCTTCGAGTTCCTTCAGACGCTTGCCAGCGGAGGCATCGGCGAGCGTGACCTGATCATAGTACTGCGCCCAGTCCTGGCGCACTTCGGGGATGTCGGGATGGTAGGCGGGGACGCGGACCTTGGCCTGATCATGAATGGCCACGTGTGGGCGTTTGCGCAGCTGGCTTTCGTGGCTGCAGGTTTCGTTGAAGATGGCGAAGAAGGGCTGGCCGTCCTTACGGTTGGTCCAGTGCGCTTTGCCGCTGGATTCATCCCACACGCCTTCGGGCTTTTGCAGGTTGTAGTCCTCTTTGCTGTTGTTGGTGCAGTAGTAGCCGGCTTCGCGGAGGAACTGCGGATACATCTTTGTGCCCTTCGGCATCGGCACCATGCTGCGCATATGCTCGCCGCCGGTGGAGGGGGAGTACATGCCGGCTATGATGGTGGTGCGTGCTGCGGCGCATACCGGTGCGCATGACCAGGCGTGCTTGAAGAGCATGCCTTTGGCAGCGAGAGCATCGACGTTTGGAGTGTCGGCAAACGTGTCGCCATAACAGCCCATGTGCGGGCCGTGGTCCTCGCTGGTGAGCCAGAGGATGTTTGGCCGCTCTGCGGCAAATGACGAAACCAGAGCCGAGCAAAGCGAGACAGCCAGCACGGCGAAGCGCGTGCTGCTCCAAAGGGGCGAACGAAGTGAGGCAATGAGGAATGACGAAAGGAAGAGGCTGAGGAGCTTCATGGAGGCGGGTGGAACGATGGCGGGGGCGGCGATCCTTCATTTCAATGTGTCTGCATGGAGAAAGCCGCCGCCGGGATTGTGCTGCGCAACCCGTGCGGATAGACATGATCGCCAGCAGGCGATTTCTATGCATCTTTAGAGTTTCATGAACATGTATCGACTTCTTCTGCTCTGGGCCGTGCTCCTGATTTCACAGCTGGCGCTGGGGCAGTCAGCGTCAACGTTGGCACCCAGCCAAGATGCAGCGGTGCATGAATTGACTCAGTTGAAGAACCGAGTCAGCCAGCTTGAACACGAGGTGAAAAAATTGGACTCCACTGGCTTGGTGCTATTCTTGTTTGGCGTGTTTTGTGCGCTCTGGGCGCAGAACACCGGCCGGAACGCCTGGCTCTGGTTTTTTCTGGGCCTGTTTGGCAGCCTGATCACGGTGATCGTCCTGCTCGTCAAAAACTCCGATGACCGCTTTCGAGAATCGCTGCGCGTAAAACTCGACTAACTCCTTTCCATGACTCTCCGCCACGAACTTCAGACCGAATACGCCCGCTATCGCACCCGCCGCTGGTTTTTCAAAGACTGCGGTGTAGGCCTGGCGAGCATAGCGGCGATGGATTTGATGTCGCGCACGGCCAGTGCGGCTGCGCCCGTGAGTCCGCTGGCGCTGAAGAAGCCGCATTATCCTGCGAAGGCGAAGCGGGTGATCTATCTTTTCATGGGTGGGGCACCGAGCCATCTGGAGCTGTTCGACAACAAGCCGGAGTTGGCGAAGTGGGATGGCAAGTTGCCGCCGACGGATCTGCTGAAAGGCTACCGCGCTGCGTTCATCAATCCCAACAGCAAGCTGCTGGGGCCGAAGTTTAAGTTTGCGAGGCATGGCCAGAGCGGCGCAGAGCTGAGCGAGCTGCTGCCGCACACGGCCAAGATGGCGGATGATCTGACGATTGTGCGGTCGATGAAGACGGACGCCTTCAATCACGCGCCGGGGCAGATTTTGATGAGCACGGGCTCGCAGATTTTCGGGCGGCCGAGTTTTGGGGCATGGACGCTGTATGGACTCGGCACGGAGAATCAGGATCTGCCGGGCTATGTGGTGATGCAGAGCGGGCAGAAAGGCCCCAGCGGTGGCATGAGCAACTTTGGCTGCGGCTTCCTGCCTACCGTGTATCAAGGCGTGCCCTTCCGCAGCAGCGGTGAGCCTGTGTTGTTTTTGAGTAATCCGGAAGGCGTCAATGAGGCGACGCAGCGGGACACGCTGGATGTGCTGAAGCAGCTCAATGAAGAGCGGCTCAACGTGGTGGGAGATCCTGAGATCGCGAGCCGCATCAACAGCTTTGAACTGGCCTATCGCATGCAGCAGACAGCGCCGGAGCTGATGGACATCAGCAAGGAGCCGCAGCACATCCTCGACATGTATGGAGCGAAGCCGGGTGAGGCATCCTTTGCCAACAACTGCCTGCTCGCGCGTCGGCTGGTGGAAAGTGGCGTTCGTTTTGTGCAGCTCTTCCATGAGGCTTGGGATCACCATGGCGGTTTGGTGAATGGTTTGAAGACGCAGTGTGGTCTCACGGACCAGCCTTGTGCCGCTTTGCTTCGGGATCTGAAGCAGCGTGGTCTGCTGGAGGACACGCTGGTGATTTGGGGAGGAGAGTTTGGCCGCACGCCGATGGTGCAGGGTGGCAATGACGGGCGAGATCACCACCCGAACTGCTTCAGCATGTGGTTTGCCGGCGGTGGCATGAAGCCCGGCCTCACGCTCGGCGCGAGCGATGATTTTGGGTTCAATGTCACTGAAGACCCGGTGCATGTGCATGACCTGCACGCGACGCTGCTGCATTTGCTGGGCTTTGAGCACACGAAGCTCAACCAGCGCTTCCAAGGCCTTGATATGAGGCTCACAGGAGTGGCTGGGGAGTTGGTGACGAAGATGCTGGCGTAGTAGGACAACCGTCTCGGTTGTCTGTGGACTGAGTCGTTTCGCCTTTGATCAGCCCACTGAGGCGGGACGGCTATCCTCCGAACTGAAACCCAAACTTGCTCAAGTCACCGTCCACCTGCCGCAGAAGTTCAGAGAGTGTCTGGGGCGAGTGAGCGGCTCCAAAAGCTTCTGCAAACTCTTGAGGCTCAAGCTGCGAATCCCATTCTTCACGAGAATGCAGCGCGACGTCGATGGCGGAAATGGTGCCGTCAGGCAGTTTGATGAAGTTGCCGTTGTGAACTTCGCTCATCACGATTCTCCCATCCTTGCTGGCCCATACCGTGCCGGAGTTGCGATACTGGACCCAGCCCTTTTGGTGCAGTGATTGATGAAGTTCTAAAGTGGATGGCACTTCGCCTAGTACAAAGGGCTGGCTGATGACAAAGCGCCCGTCTGGCAGGATTCCTTCGAGCCGGATGTCATCTTCGAAGAACTCGTTCGAGTGAAGCCAGCGGCGCAGGTAGGCGGCTGAGTTTACCGAAACCCCGTAAAGGGCATAGCGGCCACGCGTAACTTTCCAGACGCGTCCGGTGTCGATGGAATACCAGCAATCGTGTTCGTTGCCATGCGTGTCTGGTGGACGGGTTGCGACTTCCGCCAGACTGCCTATGAGCCTGACGCCTGCGCTTTGTGCCGTTGAAACTGCGCTTGTGCCTGTTCCAGTGTTACGCGTGAAGGCTTCCGTGGCGGTTCTAAGCTGAGCAAGGGACGTTTCTCGGCGCATGGCGAAGGCGGGGAAGAAGCCGCTTGTCCGCGTTTGTTGCCTGCGTCAGCAGCGGCTGAAATGGAAGTGCTCGGCATGTGGGTAGAATCCTCGCTCGGATGGAGGGAAGCAACAGATTTGTGGGTGCGGAACGGAGGCCTCGATTCTCCGTCAGATCCCATACCCCGCACGATAGGCCTTGTGGATGATCGCGTCGGCTTCCGGCGTGTTGGGTGATTTGAGGGCTTTGGTGTCCCACTCGACGCGTTTGCCGAAGCGAACGGCGAGGAGGCCGACGAGGAGGGATTCGGTGAAGGGGGCGGAGTACCAGAAGCCGGATTTGGCATCCTGACGGTTGCCAGTTTTGCAGGCTTCCAGGAATTCTTTGCGGTGGCCGCTCAAGCAGCGGGGGATCGTCTTCGCGGGGATGACGAACTGCTGCATCTTCGTCTCTGGCACGATGCGCGGGGTGCCGGACCAGCCGCCGGCGAGGATGCAGCCTTTGTCTCCTACGAAGTAGATGCCGTTGTCGCCGAGGTTGCGCGTTTCTTCGAGACCTTCGGGGCGCGGGGGCAGCTTGCCGCCGTCATACCAGACCATCTTCACGGCTGGGCGGTCGCCTTTGGCGGGGAAGTGGTAGGTGATGATGCTCCAAATGGGATACGACTGATTGTTGTTCGGACCATTCTCCGCTTCGACCCAATCGGGGGCATCGAGATCGAGTGCGTAGAAGGCGGGGTCGGCGTTGTGCACAGCCATGTCGCCGAGGGCGCCGCAGCCAAAGTCCCACCAGCCGCGCCATTTACGTGGGCAGAAGTCTGGATGGTAGGCGCGTGCCTTGGCAGGGCCGAGCCAGAGGTCCCAGTCGAGGTTTTTGGGCACGGGCGGGGTGTCGGTGGGGTAGGCCTTGCCTTGGGAATCCCAGAATTTGCCGGGGCGATCTGACCACACGTGTACCTCGGAAACTTTGCCGATGGCACCGGCCTGAATCCATTCGCGGGTGAGGCGGATGCCTTCGCTGGCGTGGCCCTGGTTGCCCATCTGCGTGACGCGTTTGGTCTCCGCAGCCACATCGCGCATGGCACGGGCCTCGGCGATGGTGTGGGCGAGGGGCTTCTCCACATAGACGTGGCGTCCGGCGCGCATGGCCATGATGCTTGCGGGCGCATGCACGTGGTCCGGCGTGGCCACGAGCACGGCGTCGATGTCCTTCTGCTTGTCGATCAGCTCGCGATAGTCGCGGTAGAGCTTCGCATTCGGGTATTTTTTGATCGTGCCAGCGGAGTGATCCAGATCCACGTCGCAGAGCGCCACGATATTCGCGAGGCCGGAGTCATCCAGATCCCTGATGTCGCCACCGCCCTGCCCACCGATGCCGATGCAGCCGAGATTGACCTTTTCACTCGGCGGGGTGAAGCCCGGGCCACCGATAACGTGACGCGGGACGATCTGAAAGCCGAACACTGCGGCGGCGGTGGATTTAACGAACTCACGACGAGGAAGCTGGGGCATCTCAAGAAAACGCAAAATAAAAACAAGCTCTTGCGTATAGCGTTTACTCAGGTTCGTATAATTTCATATGAAACGACCTTGGAAAGACGTGTCCGTTCCGCTGCGCGATGGGATGATACACTGGCCCGGTGATCCCGAGTGCCACATTAAACGCGTTAGCAGCATGGAAGACGGTGCAGTGTGCAATCTGACGCACATCACCATGAGCGCCCACACGGGAACGCACATGGATGCGCCGCGGCATTTCATCGCCGATGGGATGACCATGGAGCAGATGCCACTGGAGCCGGTGATCGGCCGCTGCCGCGTCTTTGAACTGCTCGACGTTGAGGATCAAATCACGGTGGATGATCTTAAGAAACTCAAAATAGCACCGCGCCAGCGGGTGCTGTTCAAGACGCGCAACTCGACACGCAGCTGGGCGATGAACGAGTTCGACAAGGACTTCGTCTCCATCCGTGCGGACGCTGCGCAGTACCTTGTCGATCAAGGCGTGGTGACCGTGGGTGTCGATTACCTCAGCATCGGCGGCTTCAACAAGGATGGCGTCGAAACGCATCAAATCATGCTCGGCGGAGGCATCTGGGTGATCGAAGGTCTCAATCTGGCCGAAATCAAATCTGGCTACTACGAGCTGATCTGCCTGCCGCTCAAACTGGAAGGAGCCGACGGTGCTCCGTGCCGTGTGGTGCTGCGGTGATGGAAATGACGAATGAGTAAATCCGAATGACGAAATAATCCCGAAAGTCGAAGCTCGAAGAAGAGCGTGCGTTCGCTCCAAATCATGTGCGGCTATAGGTGCTGATTCGTCATTGGGGCTTGCTCATTCATTCGTCATTAGGATTTACTCATTTGTCCTTTTCTGCAGGCACTCTTTCTGCGCTGAGCGTGCCAGCTTGCACGGAGCGGTGTTACCCCATCGGCTAAATTATCGCCGCTTCATCTGATCACTCGCTTGGTCGAGGATGCGGCGTTCCTCGGCGGTGAGGCTTTGCATGCCTTGATGGCTGATCTTGTCGAGAATGTCATCGACGGTGGGAGTGCTGCTGCCCTTTTTGTTTGGCTGCTTGGTGGCTGGTCGTGCGGCGGCCTGGGTGGATTTGGCGGCACGTTTGGGAAAGGAGAAAGAGGGCAGCCTGAGCTCGCCTTTTTGATAGCGGATGAAAAGATAGGCAGCACCGACATTCACTGCGAGGAGCAGCAGCATGGTCCATTGCCGGTAGGCAATCCATTGCAGGGCATCAATGGCGACTAGGATAGACGCTAGCACCCACGCGTCGATCGTCACAATGATCATGTTGATCTGGGCCCGCGGATACAGTGTGGCGAAGGCCACGAACACGGCGAAGTCGAGTTGCCTGATGCCTGCCGCCCCCATCCCGCGTACACCGGCCAGATGTAGCAAGGTGATCATCACGGGGGAGGAGAGGAGCAGCAACACCAGCAGCTGCGCAAAAATCCGTCTTCCCAGATGGCGCTCGACGGCCTCGCCAAATCTCCACAGCAGATAGCAGCTGACCAAGGTCCAGAAATCAGGCGCGTTCACAAGGGCATAAGTGAACGGCGTCCAAAGCTTCCAGTCCTGCAGGGCACCGACGCTGAAGGAAAACCAGGACACCATCGGCATTACACCGAGGATGGCAAAGACCATCATGCTTGCCGCGCTTGCCAGCGCGACGAAAGCGGCCAGGTAAATGGGGTGCTGTTTCCACCAGGTGAGAGGCAGATGGTCTTTGGATTCAGGCAGCCAGGAATCGAACATGAAAGGGAGAGGTGAGAAGGAATAAAAGGAGAAGACGGGGCCAGATTACTTACGCATACGATCAATGAGAACAGCACCAAGAATGACGAGGCCGAGGACGATTTTCTGCGTGTTGCTTTCGACGTTGGTGAGGTTCATGCCGTTCTGGATGACGGCGATGATGAAGGCTCCGATGAGAGTGCCGGGCATGGTGCCCCGGCCACCGCTGAGGCTGGTGCCGCCCACCACGACCGCGGCGATGACATACAGCTCATACATTTGCCCGTAGGTGGGGGAGCCGCTCTTGAGCAATGAGGCGGTGACGACACCTCCTAGTCCAGCGAGCAGTCCGCAAAGGACATAGGCGATCAGGACGACGCGCTGGACCGGAACGCCGGAAAGGTGCGCGGCTTCCACATTGCCACCGACGGCGTAGAGATTTCTACCGAGGCGTGTCTGCGTCATCACGATGTGAGCCGCGGCGTAGAGCAGCAGCATGAGGACCACGGCGTTGGGCAGGCCCAGGAAATCCGAGCCACGTCCAAGCCGGGCAAAGGAATCCGGCACCTGATAGACCGATTGATTTTCAGCGAGGCGGTAGGCAAGGCCGCTGCCTACGAGCATCATCGCCAACGTGACAATGAAGGGTGGCATGCGCAGGCGTGTGATGAGAGCCCCGGAGACCAACCCGCACGCGCCGCAGACAGCGATACCACCGAGTCCTGCCGCGAACATGCCGGCGGCTCCAGCGTTCACGCCGCCGCAGAAATCACGCACGATCATGGTGGTGATAACGGCGGAAAGGGCGATCAAGCTGCCGACACTCAGATCAATGCCGGCGGTGATGATGACGAGTGTCATGCCGATGGCGAGGATGGCGATGACGGCGATCTGATTGGCGATGTTGAGCAGGTTGTCGGTCTTGAGGAAGACCGGCCACGTGTGGGCTCTGGGCCGCACCACGCGGGTGTCTTTGAGCGTGGGGAAGTCATGAGGCAGATCACTGAATACGAGCCAGGATGCGGTGGCCTGATTGCAGGCGATCACATCGGGGCCTCCTGCGGCTGAGACGCGCAGCAGGGCGGCGCGGGCGTCTCTGGGCTCGCCCTGAACGATTTCAGCGCGAGTGCCGAGCTCTGCCTGGAGTGTTTTGGCGAATGCGGTGTCTGCGGCGGTGGGGCGCACGACGATGAGCACTTTCGCTTGCGGGTCGATTTGGGTGGCGACGTCTTTGGCAGCGGCGGCATTCTGCGGGTATTGCGTGGTCCAGGTGGCGAGGCTGAAGAAGACGCAGAGTAGCAGCAGTGCTATGAGCATGCCGGAGCCGGCAAGGTGGTGGCGGATGAAGGCAGGAAGACGGCTCATGCGAAAGGAACGATCATGAGGGGTGGAACAATTCAGTTCAAGGCCGGAGACGTTCATGATTGACCATCGTCTATGCTTTGAGGTATCCTGTGGAACCTATGAAAACGCGCTTCCTTTCTTTGATTGTTCTGCTGCTGGCCGCCACCCATGCCCGTGCCGACTGGGTGCTGGTGCAGAAGACTGACGCGGAGGGCAAGGAGACCGTGGTGACCACGAAGATCAAGGGAGAGCAGGCAAGGGTGGACATGGGAGACAAAATGTCCGCCATACTGGGAGCTGAGGGCATGGTCATGATGATGCATGCGCAGAAAATGATGATGAAGATGGACCTGGCGACGCTGAAGGCGTCCTTGGAAAAGACGGGAAAGGGCCCGGGCGGCCAGGCGGCGGCCAAGCCCGTGGCGACGGGGCAGAAGGAGAAAGTCGGCGAGTGGAACGCGGAGATTTACACCTGGGAAGGGACTCTGGGCAAAGGCCGCTTCTGGGTGGCCAAGGATTTCCCGAAACATGCTGAGATCAGCGCCATCAGCGACAAGCTGGGCAAAGTGATGGGCGGCGCGGTGTCCGGCATTTCACCGCAGGCTTCCGATTTCGACGGCATGGTGGTGAAATCCGAGATGACGATGATGGGCAAGAGCGTGACCACGCTGCTGGTCTCTGCGAAAGAGGAGACGCTGAATGCGAACGAGTTCGTGCCGCCTGCCGGCTACGAGGAAATGAAAATGCCCGGAGCGCCGAAATGAGCTACGGCGTCAGCACACACGCATAAGCGGCAGTGTTGGAGCCGGGCATGGAGATGACCACGGGCTGCTGAGTCTGCCGCACGGCCAGAGTTCCCAGCACGAGCTGCAGGGCGCCGCTGGCCCCCATGCTTTCGCCAAGGACGTACTTCGGACTGAGCACTGAGTCCCAAGGCCGCCCTGACCAGGCAGCAATCTCCGCGCGGTCGATTTTGTGGATGCCCGTGCTGTCATTGATGAGCGTGGCAGGACCCTGGAACTTCGCCAGTGTTTGTGCCGCGAGATCTGGCAGTAGCTCGCAGCGTTCCTGCCAGGAGAGATAGGCCAGCGGACCGATCATTTCGCTGACCCGGGGACCGTCGCCGCAGGCGGAAAGTAGAAGTGCTCCGGCACCTTCTGAGGCGATGTGATTCGGGTGGTAATAGGTGAGCCCCTCGGCACTGAGCCAGTCGCATTCCTCGGCGGCGATGAGCAGGCAATCTTCCACGATGCCGCTGCCGATCCAGAACGCGGCGGTGTCGAGCGCCTCCATGATGGAGTTGGGGCTGCCCAGGATGGTGCTGACTGCGCCATCCACTCCGAGGAAGGAGGCAAGGTGCGAGGCAGGCGCGTTGAACACGGTTTCTGGAAAGATCATCGGACTGGCCTGCGCGGGATTTTCCAGCACCTCATGGAAGAAGCGGCCGGTGTAGTTCACGCACCCGTTCATCATGACGAACAGAATGCCCAGCCCAGGCGGAGGCGCTGCGGGGTCGTGCCCGGCATCTGCCAGTGCCTCCAATGCCGCAGCCACGGAGTAGCGGGTGATCGCACTGGAGCGGCGCAGGCGTGGATGACGTGCGATCTTTTCCGGCGGAGAGGCGGGCGCAAAGCGGGATTCACAGGGCCAGTTGCGTACATCGCCGGGGCGGGCGCAGGTTTTGGAGGGCAGGGGTATTCCAGCCAGCACGGCGTTATGGATGGCGGCGGCGCTCCAGCCAGCGGAACTCACTGCGCCGACTCCACGGATGCAGATATTGCTCACGTTCACGCGAACCTCCTTTGCAGAACAAGGGTTGCGTTGGTGCCGCCGAAACCAAAGGAATTGGTCAGCGCATAATCAAGCGAGGCGCGCCGGAACTGGCGCACTAGATCAAAGTGAACGGCGGGATCGATCTCGCGCACGTTCAGGCTTGCGGGCAGCCACTGACCCTGTAGGGCCATGAGGCAGATCACCGCTTCGACGGCACCAGCACCGCCGAGCAGATGACCCATGGCGGACTTGGTGGAGCTGACGGGAATCTTGGACACGGCATCACCCGCCCAAGCGGCGATGGCGGCGGCTTCGGCCACGTCATTGAATGGCGTGCCGGTGCCGTGAGAGTTGATGTAGCCGATCTGAGCGGGTGAAACACCGGCCTGGGTGCAGGCGGCGGTCATGGTGCGAATGGCGGCTTTGCCAGCGGGATCAGGCTGCGTGAGGTGATGCAGGTCGGTGGCGGTGGAATACCCGGCGATGTTTCCTAGGGCAGCGCTTTGGCGTACGTCCTCGGCTTCCAGCAGCATGACGGCGGCACCTTCACCGAGGGCAAGTCCGTCCCGCTGCGCATCAAAGGGCCGTGGAATGCCGCTGGGCGCAAGGGCGCGGAGGGTGTCAAACCCGGCAAACACGAGCCGCGCGATGGCATCGTAGCCACCTGCGAGCACGCGCTTGGCGCGGCCGGAGCGGATCATGTCCGCCGCCCAGCCAATGGCATTGGCCCCGGAGGCGCAGGCATTGGAAACGATGATGACTGGGCCGCGCCAGCCAAACTCGGCCGCGATGCTGCTCATCTGACGCTGTGGCTGATAATGTTCTGCGCGCGAAAGCTGTGTCGGATCGCGGCCTGAATCATGACGTGCATGTTCGAAATAGGACTCGCCTAGGGGCATCGCCCCGGCGGAGGTGCCGATGACCATGGCGTCGATGCCATCCATGCTCTGCCGGCCCGATTGCGCGAGTGCTTCGCGGATGGCCATGAGCAGCATGCGGGTGCCACGGTCACAATAGGTCTGTTTGTGGGCAGGGATTCGGCGGAAGAGGCTCTCTGCGGGCAGATCCACCACACCGGCGGTTTTGGCAATGAATTCGCGGGTGTCGAAGAGTTCGACCGGCTTGAAAGCAGTACGGTCCGCCGCCAGCGCCACTTCATTCGCCTGCCAGCCCATGCCCAGAGGCGAGACAATCCCCGCTCCTGTGATGGCGATGCTCTGGCGTAAAGGTAATGGCACTAGGGAAGACTGGATGAGATTCGTTGTGTGGAAGGTTGAACTGCTAACGCAAGTGTTCATTCTACCGCACGGCGCGGCCTATGGTTTACGCTTCGCCGCAAGGACTGCAAATGTTTGGTGAACGCTGGGATCGTATTGTGGCTGAGCGCGGTGCGCAGGCAGCTGTGTATCTTGCTGATGGACGTGCTACCACGTTCCGCCAGCTGGATGCCGAGGCGCGTGCCATGAAGCCTGCCGGTGATCACGTGCTGGCTCAGGGGGATGTGCCACAGATACTGCTGCAGTTGCTGAGCGGATTTTTGCACGGCGTACCGGTACAGATGGTGGAAAAGGACCGTGCCCGTCGCGTGCCCACCCGCCCGCCGCCTGCGGGTACGGCTTTGATCAAGCAGGCTGTCGGTGGTTCGGGAGTGCGCCGTTGCCAGTTTTTCACGTTCGATCAAATCGCTGCCGATGTGGACCGGCTGCATGAGGCGCTGGATCTTGGGGCGCGCGGCATAGGGGTGGCGGCAATTTCCTGCGCGCATTCTTTCGGTCTCACGATGACGGTGTTGCAAACCTTGCTCCACGGCGTGCCCACCTGCTTTGCACCGCAGCCGTTTGCGCAGCCGCTGATGGAAGCGATGAAACACCACGAGCGGGTGTATCTGCCGGGTGTCCCGGCTTTGTGGAAGGCCTGGCTGATGGGGGATGTCCGTTTCGACAACGTCAGTCTGGCGATCTCTGCCGGGTCCCCCCTCACGCTCGATCTGGAACGCATGGCACTGGAGCACCACGGACTCAAAATTCACAATCTCTACGGGACGAGCGAATGCGGCGCGGTCTCCTGGGATGAAACGCTCGATTTGCGTGAGGATGCGAGCGACATCGGCACCCTCCTGCCCGGCGTGCTGGCTCAAACCGATGCCGAGGGCAGGTTGGTCGTGTCCAGCAGCTCGGTGGGCCTGGGGTATGACGAAGAGCTGCCGCAGGAGAACTATGTTTCCGGGGTCTTCACCACCAGCGATCTGGTCGCGCAGCAGGGAAGCCGCCTGCTGTTTCAGCACTGTGCTGGCGCTGGAATCAACGTGGCGGGCCGCAAGCTCAGCCCCGCAGAGATTGCTGAAAAAATCATGCGGGCATCCAAGCTGGAAAAGGTGAAAATTTATGGCACCCGGAGTCGCGATCCCGAGCGCTGTCAGGACATCGTGGCGGAGATAGGCCTGCCGCAGGCGGAGATCGATCCCGCGTTCAAAATAACGGCATGTTCACTGCTCGCGCCTTGGGAAGTCCCGCGTAAATGGATTGGCAGACTATGAACACTCGCTTGCCTTCCAGCTCTCTGAGGCGCATCACCCGGCTGTGCACTAGGCGCCATGAGCACTTCTACTCGGTGGTGAAGCTGCGTTCCGATCCAGTTTATGCCGCTGTGACCAAGGAATTGCAGGACTCCCCGCTGCCCGTGCTCGACATCGGCTGTGGCATCGGCCTGCTGGCATTTTATCTGCGTGAGTCAGGCTTTGCACCAGACATCGCCGGGTTTGACTACGATGCGGAAAAAATCACCTGTGCACAAAGCATGGCCTCGCCCAGCGGCTTCGAAGGGCTCAGCTTCACGACTGGGGACGCACGTACAGGACTCCCGGAATGCAGCGGTCATGTGGTGATCCTGGACATCCTGCAGTTTTTCACACGGGAGCAGCAGGAGGCGCTGCTGAGAGCGGCGGCATCTCGTGTGTCGCCGGGGGGAAAGCTGATCATTCGGACCTGCCTGCAGAACAACTCTCTGCGCTTTCGCATTACCGTGGCGGGAGACTGGCTGGCCAAGATGACGTTTTGGATGAAGGACGCGCCGGTGTGCTACCCGGACCGCGCTCTGTTCGAG
Source organism: Verrucomicrobiaceae bacterium (assembly GCA_027490195.1). Taxonomy (GTDB): domain Bacteria; phylum Verrucomicrobiota; class Verrucomicrobiia; order Verrucomicrobiales; family Verrucomicrobiaceae; genus Prosthecobacter. The sequence goes on from JAIXYN010000021.1 coordinate 71,256, forward strand.
TCCGTGCTGAGCTCAGCTGGGCTGCGGGTACGGGTGCAGCCGCTATGGGGAGGCACGCCGTTCAACAACCATCTCGTCGTCGCTGAACGCGAGTGAGGCCGGTGGTTCGCATTCAAAGCGGTTTGCCGTCAGAAGGGCGGCCACGGTCTGAGCTACTTCAACGGCCACAGGGGTGCCTTCGTGGATCAGCACGATCGCGCCCGGCTTCAGCCGCTGGGCGATGCGCCGCGTGATGGTGGGCACGTCTGTCAGCACGCCGTCAAATCCCCGCGCACTCCACAGCATCATCCGCAGACCCAGGGCCTGGGCGATCAGAGCGGTGAAGAGGTTGTGATGGCCCGCAGGAGGGCGGAAAAAACGCGGTGGATGATTGGGGCAGAGGGCGGCCAGCGTCTCCTGGCAGTCGGCGATCTCGCGCCATAACCGCGTTGGGTGCAGTATCCAAAAAGTGCCAGCAGGATGCGTCTGCGTGTGGTTGCCGATTTCGTGGCCGCGCGCGATGATTTCGCGCACCAGATGCGGATGCTGTGAGGCACGCTCACCGACCAGAAAGAAGAGAGCTTTGATGTGATGACGGTCAAGAATATCGAGAATCGCCGGGGTGTGCTCGGGGTGCGGACCGTCATCGATGGTGAACAGCACCTGGTTGCAAGCCTGCGGCAGTTGTTTGATCATGCGACCGAACAGGGCACAGCGCGGCATCAGCGTACCGATCATCATGGTGGTCAGGACGGTGCAAAACAGCAGTGCAGCGGTCAGCTGCTGCCCGCTCCCTAGCAGCCAAAGCACCACTGGCACGGGTGCGAGGGCCAGGGCGAAGCGAAAGTACGCGCGGCGCAGGGCGCATGCACGAATGCCCGCATTCATGCGGGATCGCGGGTAACGAGCGGTTCAAAGACAAACCATTGGTCCCAGTGCTGCAAAAGAAAACCATGCAAGACGTGGAGCCAAGCTGCGCTGATCTCGGCGGCCTTGTGCTTACGCCCGCCCTCGAAGAAGGGTCTGCCGATCTCGATGCGGTAGGCGAGCCGGCCCCTCCGGCTGAGAAACACTGGGTAGCACGGCACGCCGGTCACCTCCGCGAGCACCAGCGGCCCGCGCGGGATTTTATAAGTCACGCCATCAATACTGGCCTGAGTAGGGGTCACCTCACCCAGAACACGGTCGCCCTGTACGCAGACGACTTCGCCTGCGAGAAGCAGGCGGCACAGCTCCATGCCGAGATGGCCGCCGGGTTCGTTGTAATGAACGTGCAGATTTGGCTCGCGGCTCTCTTCGTCAGACAGCTCCTTCGTGCGCAGCTTTTTCAGCGAATCCGAGGCCTCTGGCATGCGGACGGTATGGACGGGCCGGGTGAATTTGCGCGCGAAGAGACTGGCTCCGATGTCATAGTTGCCGGAATGCACGGTGAAGATCAGCGCGCCCCCTGGGTGTTTTTCCAGATGCTCGAGGGCACCATCGTCAATGATCTCCCAGTCGATCTTGCGTTGAAAATGCAGATACCAGAGCCGGTCGAGATAGGTCAGCGAAAACTGGAGGAAGACCTGAAATCCTGCCAGGCAGCTGGAGCCTTTGCCGGGAATGAGGGCACTGAGATTGGCACGGATGGCCTCACGCGGCTCTACCGCCAGGATATAAGCGACGGCGGTGATGGGATAGGCGAACAGCGTGAAGACCGGCGCGGGCACCCAGCGCATGAGAGACAAAAGCGCCTCCGTCCAGAATGCATCATGCAGACCCATGCGCGGCGGAGTGGGCGGCGCGTTCGGCTCGTGGGTTGCAGAATCAGCAGACGGCATTATTTAAAGGCGTAGCATGGATGGAATGAGACGTTCTGTTTCGACTGTCACACTGCTTCCGACAACCGACTTTTTCACCACTTGCATGCATGACCTCAACTAACACAGAGTACGATGTGGTCATCATGGGCGGAGCATTTTCCGGCGCATCGGCGGGGATGATGCTCAAACGCGAGCATCCGGAGATGCGCATTTTGATCGTGGAGCGCACGGGGCAGTTTGACCGCAAAGTGGGGGAAAGTACTTCCGAAGTGGCGGGTTGCTTCCTCACCCGCGTCCTGCATCAGGGGCATCATCTGAGTGCGCATCACTATCAAAAGCACGGTCTGCGCATGTGGTCTTGTAAGACTCCGAACGATGATGTGGGGGATCTCACCGAAATCGGGCCCCGCTACCAGTCACGGCTGCCCACATTCCAGCTTGATCGCGCCATCCTTGACGAACACCTGCTCAAGGAGGCCTGTGATTTCGGCTGCGAGCTGCTGCGTCCGGCCACGATCAAAAACATCACGCTCTCGGAAGACGAGGCGGCGCACACGCTGGAAATCATGCCGCAGGAAGGGCAGACGCGCACGGTGACCACGCGCTGGCTGATCGACGCCTCCGGCAAGGCTGCCGTGCTGTCGAAGAAACTCGGGCTGCACTCCTCCATGGAGAGCGAGCACCCCACCTCGTCCATCTGGTGCCGCTTCCGCAATGTGAACGGGCTCGACAGCTACAAGAGCCGCAAGATGCACCCGAAGCTCATGGAAAAGGGGAGCGGACTCCGCACCACGGCCACGAATCATCTCATGGGGCACGGCTGGTGGTGCTGGATCATCCCGCTTTCCGATGGCAGCTACAGTGCCGGCGTCACCTGGGATCGGCGGTTTTTCACCCTGCCTGAGGGGCCGTCTCTCATCGCCCGGCTGCAGGCTCATTTGATGACGCATCCGATTGGCCGACTCATGTTTGAAAACGCCGTGCCGGATGCCGACGACACCTACTATTACAAAAACCTCGCGTATCGTTCTGAGCGCATCGCTGGCAACCGCTGGGTCATGGTCGGTGACGCGGCCGGGTTCATGGACCCCTTGTACAGCCATGGTCTCGACTACTGTGGCCACACGGTGTCTGCGGCGGTCGATATGGTGGAAAGGAACCTGGCAGGTGAAAACACCCAGAAGATCACCGACTACCTTAACATGGCCTACCCGCGCAGTTACCGCCTGTGGTTCAACGCGCTGTACAAGGACAAATACTCTTACTTGGGCGACGCGGAGCTGATCAACGCGACGTTTCTGCTGGACCTCTCCGCGTATTTCCTTGGCCCGGTGCGGGGGGTGTATGATTCGCCGGAGACCGAATGGAAACAGATGCCGTACGAAGGGAAAGCGGGTGCTTTTTTTGGCGGATTCATGGCTTTCTACAACCGCCGCTTCGTCCATCTCGGGCAGGAGCGCCGGCGCAAAGGCATCTACGGACGCGCTAACAACGGGCATGTCTGGATGCCGTTCATGAGCCTGTCGCCTGACCCCACCGCCGCACGCTTGCTGTGGGCGGGGATCAAGGTCTGGATCAAGGCGGAGATCACCACCTGGCTGGCCCCGACTCCTGCGACCGAACCGGTGATGATGGCGGATAAAAAGCCGGAGCCTGCGGAGGCGTGAGGTGCTGCTGAAAGGAGCGTGGATCGAAGCAGAATCGGTGGCAGAATCAGTCCTCTGGCTCAACCGGGACGGTCTGGGCTCCAGGCGGCGTGGGCGTATTACTGATCGACACTCCATTGGAGGTTTTGTCAGCACCGGGATCGAGGGCTATCTCGACGGCAGCCTCGTTCACCACATCGGTAAAAAGCTGCGCGAGCGCTTTGGCGTCATTGGAAAGCACTGCGCCTAGGTAGCGCTCCGCCTGGCTCTCGGTATTCAGGAAGCCGTCGCCCATGTTGAGGTTGATGTTGGAGTTGGGCGAGGGCTTGATGCCTTTCGCCTGCATGGCGAGCTGCATGGCTTCGACAAACTGTTTACCCGCTTCCGGTTGGGTCATCAAATCCTGCATCAAAGGCTTCAATCTGGCAGTCAGCGCTGGGTCCTGGGCCAGCTCGCGCAGACTTTTGCCAGGATGAGCCACGCGGTAGTCATCCACCAAGGAGCGAGCATTCCGCTGGCGGTCCGAATCACCCCCGAAAAGCAGTTTGAACATTTCCTCATCGCCGACCCCGGAGGCATTGGATTTGGGAGCTGTCTTTGACTCACTTCGTTTCACCACCTGTGGCGGGCTTGCAGGCGGAGGCTTGCTCTCTGGCCGATGGAGAGCAAACGGCAGCGATACTGCTGCGAGGGTGCTGGTGATCAGAATGGCTTTGCTGGCAGTGGTCATGGTTAGCAGGGTTGTGGTAGCAGAGAGGGAGACAGCCGGTGTGATCGATGCCGAGGTGCCGATGCCGGCGAGGGACAGCTTTCCCAACGAGGCCTGCACGGCGACGGGCATGGCATGCGCCGATTGGGAGGCGAAAAAGGCCGGGAGACTGACGCCTGCGATCAGGCCACGGGCCCCCAAGGCCTCGCGCAGGGCCTGAACGCCGCGCTCGATGGCCCGTGAGACCGTGCCTTGATTTCTGCCGAGGTGGCGCGCGACTTCCGCCTGAGTGCGGCCTTCGAGAAAGTAGAGCACGAGCACCTCTCGCAGGTCATTGGGAAGTTCATTGAACGCGTCATCGACATGCGGCTCGATGTCTGACCACGTGGCTTCGCGATCGGTGTGCCACGTTTCGGCCATGGACTCCTCGAAGCGCCGCCGGGTGCTCTCCCGGCGCACGACATCACACGCCCGGTTCCAGGCCACGCGGTGCAGCCACGCCGCGACAGATTGGGTGATGCCTCCTGCTTTCCGCGCTAGCTCCAGAAAGGTCTCCTGGGCCACATCCTGTGCAGCTGCCGCATCGCGAGTCACGCGCAGCGCCGTGGCATGCACCATCGCCCCATGAGCCTGCACCAGCTCACGGAAAGCGTGGGCATCGCCGCTGGCGGCGTAGCGCTCTAGGTGCTGGAGATCGGACGGCATTGCTTTGAAGGAAAGTCGCACGAGATGCGGACATTATGCACGCGATGATCAAAAAACTACCTGCACGGCACAGTTCGCCATGATCGCTGCACCTATGGAGGCGTGAGACCAGTGTTTCCAAAACGAGCGCAAGTTCTACCAATGCTCACTCCGCGACAAAAAACATCCCAGCGAAGGTGTTCGGGGTGAATTTGGCGTCTGGCTTCGGATCGATGAGCATGTTGGAGATGTCGCCGTCGAGATACAGGGCGTCCTCACAGCCGAGGTGCTGGAAGAAGCGGGTGAACTGGTGAAACGTCACACGGCCTTTCACGGCATCGTCGCGGTCGCTCATGGCAAAGATGATCTGCCCGTCCTTTTTGCGCACGCCCACGGCATTGCGCAGGCGTTTGTTGGGCGAGTTCTCCCGGAAGGCGGGATGGATCACGCCCTGGCGCAGCATCAGCGGGCCGGACTGCGTGGCGAGGCGCGGCTTGAGGCCGCTTTTGGCAAATTCCGCCGCTTCCATCACGCCGGGGCCGGTTTGGTCGTCGAGGTAGAAGATACCGTTGGGTTTGAGGAAGAAGTTGCCTTCACCCGGCTGCAGATTCAGCGGCACGAGTTCTTTGCCGGCGCAGATCGTCAGCCCACAAGGTTTCGGGCCGCGTTCGTAGATGCCTGCGTTGGTGGCGAAGATGATCCGCTTGTTGCGCGCGGCCAGTTGGCGGCGCAGGCCGTTGAAATCTCCCAGTGGCTGGCCGTTGTCGCCCAGCCAGGCGAGTTGAAGGCGCGACCAGTCAGCTTTGTCCACACGGTACAGGTGGTAGCGCCCGCCTTCGTAATCCATCGTTTCCGCGCCATGCAGGTGCGAGGTGAGGGTGGCACAGCCGAAAAGGGTGAGGAGCCAGCGGGGGAGGTGCATGCGACAGGATGCTGAATTCAGGCCATCCAACAACCGGGGATGGAGGGGATTTAAAAAAGTACTCATGAGCTTCAGTTCATTCTGGAATGCGCGTTTGCTCCTCCCGGAATCCAGAATGAGCTAAAGCTCATGAGTACTTTTCTTGAACCCTGAACGGAATGCCCCATGATGACCTTCACATGTCCAGCAGTCTCGGCACACTTTTCCACATCAGCACCTGGGGCGAATCCCATGGCATCGGCGTAGGCGTCGTCATCGACGGCTGCCCGCCACGCATCCCCCTCACCGTGGAGGACATTCAGGCCGAACTCGACCGCCGCCGACCCGGCCAGAGTAAGATCGTCACGCCTCGCAAAGAGGACGACAAGGCGGAGATTCTCTCCGGCGTGCTTGATGGCCTCACGCTCGGCACGCCCATTGGCATTCTGGTGCGCAACACGGATCAGCGCCCCTCGGCCTACACCGAGATGCAGCAGGCCTACCGCCCTAGCCACGCTGATTACACCTATGACGCCAAATACGGCATCCGTGCTGTCTCAGGCGGTGGCCGGTCCAGCGCACGCGAAACGATTGGCCGCGTGGCTGCCGGTGCCATTGCGCGCAAGGTTTTGCAGCATTCACTCAGCGGCTACGAATGCCTCGCTTACGTCAAGACGGTGCAGAACATCGAGGCGAAAGTGCCGAAGGGTGCGGAGCTCAATTCGGCGGTGATCGAATCCAACATCGTCCGCACCTGCGATCCTGTCGCGGCGGAGCAAATGATCGAGCTCATCGAAAAAATTCGCAGCGAAGGCAACAGCGTGGGCGGCGTGATCGAGTGCGTCGTGCGCGGCGTGCCGTCCGGTTTGGGTGAACCAGTGTTCGACAAGCTGGAGGCGGATCTCGCGAAGGCGATGATGAGCCTACCTGCGACCAAGGGATTTGAAATCGGCAGCGGTTTCGGCGGCACCACCCTGACCGGACTGGAGCACAACGATGAGTTTTACATGGACGGTGACAAGGTGCGGACACGCACCAATCGCAGCGGCGGCATCCAGGGCGGCATCAGCAACGGCGAAGAGATCGTCTTCCGTGTCGCCTTCAAACCCACCGCCACCGTGCTGCGCGAGCAGAAGACCGTGACCAACACCGGCGAGGACACGACCCTCTCCGCACGCGGTCGTCACGATCCATGCGTACTGCCGCGTGCTGTGCCGATGGTGGAAGCGATGGTGCATCTGGTGCTGGCCGATCATTTCCTGCGCCAGCGCGCGATGAGGGGATGATGTGATGCGGTGGCTTGCCTGGCTCTTCACCGGCACCACGTGCCTAGCTGGCTATGGCGGGCCGTTGCCAGAGATCAAGGTAGGAGCCAGCCACCAAGAAATGGTGATCCATGGGCCGCCAAGGCTGCCGGAAGGTGGGATGTGCCAGACTTTTCTGGTCGGCACCGTCACGGAGGTCTCTGCTGAAGAAGACCGCCAGCCGCAGAGGATCAAGCTCTCTGAGTCCTGCACACTGCATGTCGAATCTGCCTATGGCTATTTGTCGCAGGTCGGCGGTATTCAAACAGCGGTGCTCAAGGCCAGTTACGAGCAGTCGCCCTATGTGCCTATTGAGGAAGATTGGGGCAAGCTGTGGCACTTCAAAAAGGGGCAGAAGCTGATCGTGATGCTGCATCTTTGCGAAGGGGAGCCTTGTTTTAATGTCGAGGAGCTGATGGTTCTCAACCAACACACGGCCAGTCTGCCGGACATCCTGCGCCGAACTGCGCTGCTTCCGGAGGAGTTCACGGATGAGGATCTGGAAGTGCTCAAACAGGCTTCACCATTCCTGCATCAGCAGTTTCTCTCCCATATCATCGGAGACCGTACAAAGTCTGGAGAAGTGGCGAGGCTGCGGCGCGAGTCACCGATAGCCATCGCCGGCTTCGCCGCCTTGGTTGTTCTGGGCATCTTCATCATCCGCAAAGTATTGAAGTGATATGCGTCGGTGATGGTGGAGCCATCCATGGAAAGCGTGGGCGTTTGAATGTTCCGTCACAATTTCCACGTGAGAAGCGGCGGCTTTGACGCGTTCGAAACTCATGCGTCCAACCCTTCTCAGTCTTCTTGCCCTCGGCCTGATCCACACCGCCAGCGCCCAGCAGCCGCAATGGTTTAAGGGCAACACGCACACGCATTCGCTCTGGAGCGATGGGAATGACTTTCCGGAGATGATCACCGACTGGTACAAGCAGCAGGGCTACGATTTCCTGGCGATCTCCGACCACAACGTGCTCCAGGCGAAAGAGGTGTGGATGAGTGAACCGTCGATCGAAAAGCGCCGCCGAATCCTGGGCAAGACCACCATGGAAAAGTACCTCGCACGCTTCGGTGCTGACTGGGTGACGACGCGTGAAAAAGACGGCGTGACCGAAGTGCGGCTGAAGAAGCTGGAGGAGTACCGGCCCAAGTTTGAAGAGCCGGGGAAGTTCCTCATCATCCAGGCGGAGGAGATCAGCGCTGGCATGGGCAAGGTGCCCATTCATCTGAACGCGGTGAATCTGCGTGAGGAGATCAAGCCGGTCAAAGACCTCACCAGCATTCAGGAGGTGCTGCGGGCGAATCTTCGAATGGTGAACGAGCAATCCCAGCGACTGGGCGTGCCCATGCTCTCGCACATCAATCATCCGAACTTCCAATGGGCGCTCTCCGCCGAGGACATCGCGGCGGTGGTGGAGGAAAACTTCTGGGAAATTTACAACGGGCACCCCGGCATCAACTGGCAGGGCGATGAGTCACGCATGGGCCATGAGAAAATCTGGGATGTAGCCAACACGCTGCGAATTGCCGAGTTCAAGGCACCGCCTCTTTATGGCATCGGCACGGATGACTCGCACCGCTACCACGGTGAGGAAAACGGCCCTGGTCGTGGCTGGGTGATGGTACGCGCCGCCAAGCTCGATCCTGCTGAGATCGTGAAAGCCATGAAGGCGGGTGATTTTTATGCCTCCTCCGGTGTCACGCTGGATGATGTGAGCTTCAAGGATGGCGAACTGCGCATCCGCATTCATGCGGAGCCCGGAGTCACCTACAGCACGCAGATTCGAGGCACCTTGCAGGGCTATGACGCCACGACCCGCGCTCTTCCACCGGTAGCAGGCGATCTGCATTCACCACGCCTGCTGTATTCCGATGACGTGGGCAAGACGCTGGCGACCGTGGAAGGCGCGGAAGTGGTCTGGAAACCCAGCGGCAAGGAGCTGTATTTCCGCGCAGTCATCACCTCTTCCAAGCCGTATGCGAAACCCTCATTTGAGGGCCAGAAGGAAATGGCGTGGACGCAGCCGATGGGGTGGAAAAAGTAGGGGCTATTACCGAATTCTCATGCCCTGCATGCGGCCCTGCATGGCTTCGAGCATTGGGGCCATTTCCAGCTTCATGGAAAGGGGAGCCTCTTTAAAGAAGAGGCCCATGTCCTTGGTGAAGGATTTTTCAAAGCTGGCCGCGTCCTGGTCTAGCATGATCTGCATCTCAGGATTCTTGGCGGACTTCTTTTTCATCTCGCGCTGAATGCCGCCGATGATGCGGCGGCGGTCTTCGGCGGGCAGTTTTTCCAGACCCTTCATCACGGCTTTGAAGTTCTCTTCCACGGTGCGGTTCACATACTCGCCCTTTTCCTCATCGGTCAGCGATTTGAAAAAGCGGTCCATGGTCTCCAGTCCGTCTTCACGCATCGAGCTGCGCTGGTTGAAGTCCAGCTTGATGACGGTGTTGATGACCTTGTCGAGGTAGGCTTTGCGCGGGGACTCAGCGAGGTCTTCATCCGCCAGCCAGGGCGCATCCGCCATGAGTGCGAGCGTCTTCTCTGACGAAAAAACCGAATCTTCGGTCACCCACATGACCACGCCCACACCGGCCCACACGAGGGCGAGGAAGGCGGCAATCTGGAACCAGAAGCGTTGGAGCGGCATGGCCGGTTACTTCTTGCCAAAGCGGCGGCCTAGCAACGAGAGAAATTCGCCGGACTCCTCCACCTTGAGCTTCTTGGTGACGGCGAAATAAGCGGCGGCGGCGATGCCGATGCTGACGCCGAGCCCGGCGCAGCGCAGCATGAAGTTCAGGTGCGACCAGTCTGCCATGATCGTGTACTTCGCCGTCAAACAGACGGCGGACATGGCGGCAATGCCGATGATGAGCTTGATCAGCGATTGCACCAGAGAGCCTGTTTCGAGCCCGTCGGCAAACTTGCGCATGCAGAGGTAGAGCGTGAGGAAATTGAGCGAGAGACCCACCGCCGTGGCCCAGGCGAGTGCGGTGTGGTCCCAATGGAAGACGAAGACGGTGATGGAGTTTACGGCTGCGGTAAAGATGATGACGCCGATGCTGACCATCATTGGGATGAAGCGGCGGTTGATGGTGTAGAATGCTGGCTGCAGCACTTTGATGGCAGCGTAAAAGATCAGGCCAAAAGCATAGGCCTGGAGCGGTGCAGCGGTGTTTTGCACGTCCACGGCCGTGAATTTGCCATGCTCGAAAATGACCGAGATGATCTCCTGCGAAAGGAGGGTGAGGCCGACGGCGCAGGGCAGTGTGAGGAAGAGCACAAGGCGGAGACCTTTGGCCAGAGCCGAACGAAACGCCGGGCTCATGCCTTCGGTGGCAAGCCGGGAAAGCATCGGCAGCGTGACGGTGGCGACGGCGACACCGAATAGGCCAAGCGGGAGCTGCTGCAGGCGTTGGGCATTTGCCAGCCAGGCAAGCGCGGACTCCTTGCCCGGAGTGTAGGAGGCGAAAATGGAATTGAGCAGCACCGCGACCTGCGTGCCGCTGGCGGCGAGCATGGAGGGCCACATCAAGTGCAGCACCTCCTTCACTGCCGGATCTTTGCAGCCGAAGTCGAAGCGGAAGCGAAAACCGACGCGATGGAGTGCGGGAAGCTGCACTGCCAGTTGCAGCACACCACCGATCAAGGTGCCGATGGCGAAACCGGTCAGACCTTTTTCAGTGACATGCCCGTCGCGGAAGCCGGGATCAATGAACCATGCCAAGACGACACCACCGACGATGCAGCCAAGATTGAAAAACGCCGAAGCAACGGCGGGAATGAAGAACACCTTCTTCGAATTCAGCATGCCCATGACCAACGCGGTGACGGACACCAGCGCGATGAACGGGTACATGATCTGCGCAAGCCAGATGCCGAGCACTTTGGCTTCTTCACTGAGACCAGGCGTCAGGATGCGAAAGATGACCGGCGAGAGCAGCACGCCGGCGATGGCCACGATGCTCATGAACCACATCGAGAGAGAGATCATCTTGCGCCCGAGTACCCAGGCGGCTTCATCGCCCTCGGTCTTCATCTTCTTCGAGAATGTGGTAACGAAGGCCGTGGAGAGCGCGCCTTCAGCAAAGAGGTCACGCAGCATGTTCGGCGTGCGGAAAGCGGCGGTGAAGATACCGGTGAAGGCTGAGCCGAAGAAGCCGTTCAGCATCTGATCCCGCACCAGACCGAGCACGCGGCTGCAAAGAATGGCAATGGAGACGACCCCGGTGGATCGTGCCGTAGAGCCAGCCTCTGGCTGGCGGTCAGTAGGGCGAGCCTCCGGCTTGCTCTCTGGATCCACTGCAGGCAAGCCAGAGGCTTGCCCTACGGGGCCTGATGAATTTGCGTCTTTCATGTGAGTTTAATGCGTGATTCAACCTGATCCACCTGCGCACCGGCCTGACTTGGATTGTCCACAATGTACTTAGCGAAGCGCCAGAGGGAATCTGGATCACGCACGATGTGGTCATAAGTTTCGTGCTGCCAGACATCGCCGCTGCGTCCCATGTGCTTGTTGATTTCATGGGCGCTGAATGATTTCCATGAATGCAGAATTTTGCCGAGGTCAAAGCCGGGGCGTGGTGTCAGCAGTGCATGGACATGGTTTGGCATCACCACCCAGGCAACAAGATCGTAGCGATGGCTGTCGAAATGTTTCAAGGCGCTTGCAACGATTTTAGCGAGCACAGGATCGCGGAGAATGCATGAGCCATGACCGGCATCGAGCCACTGCTGGATTTTTTCCGAGAAAAGCTCCCGGTATTCTTGTCTCTGCTCAGGCGGCCAGGGTTCTGGATGGCTGTCCAACCATTCGCCACGGGCTTTTCTCAGTGCGGCGAGCTTTTCCTGAGGCAGGGAGTCGTGGAGACGAAAGGTGACGAAGTAGGTGCGGCCCTCTTGACGCCAATGGGGAAGGTTGCGACGTGTGACATCGATATTCGCACGTGGATCGAAGTACGTGAAATCATCGAAGAGGTTGAGGGGCGATGTTTGCAATCGGGGCGATGATGGGGCGGATGGGACGAACTGCAACCGAGACGGTTGCACTACGTGCGATTGCGCTGCGATGGACTGCAACCGGGACGGTTGCGCTACGTGTAGCGGCCGCTGGCGCGTCGCAGTTTGTCCATCATGGCGATTCCCATGCCATGTTCATGCAACGGTTCTGCAATGATTTCATCGACGCCGAGCTTGTCGAGCGCACGGAGGACGTAAAAAAAGCGCACGGCGGCTTCGGGGAGCTTGCCGTTGCCGGGGCTAAGCATCATCACTTCCTCCCATTCGCAGAGATTGAGGTAGCCATCCTTTTCTTCGCCACGGTAGCTCAGGAGGGCGTAGCGTTTGCCTTCTTCAGGAATGAAATCCTGGGGGCGCTCCAGCAGGCGCAGCGGTGTCTTGGGCGCGTAATGCGAGGCAAGCTGACCAGGAGCTGCGGTGGCTTCATCGACGACGCTGCGTGAGGCATAGCGCACCTTGCCGTAGAGTTTCAAATCTTCCGCCGTGATGGGTCCGGGACGCACGATGGTGATGAACATCTTTGGGCTGCCGGGCTCGATCTTGATGATGGTGGACTCCAGTCCAAACATGCAGGCACCGGCATCGACGATGAGATGGATGCGGCCATCAAGCTCAGCGTGCACCGCACTGGCGGACGTCGGGCTGATGGAGCCGAAACGATTTGCGCTGGGGGCGGCGATGGGTTTGCCGAGGTCGGTGATAACGCGGCGGAAAATGGGATTGGAACTGACGCGTACGGCGACGGTCGGCAGCCCGGCGGTCACGAGATCGGGAACGATGGGCTTCTTGGGCAGCAGGATCGTGAGAGGGCCTGGCCAAAAGCGCTCGACCATTTTCTTCAGCGTCGCAGCGATTTCCGGCGGCACATCGGCCACGAGGTCGATCTGCTCCTTGCTGGCGAGATGGACGATGAGCGGGTCAAAAGTCGGGCGCTCCTTGGCTTCGAAGATTTTCGCAACGGCTTCCGCATCGAGCGCATTGGCCGCGAGGCCATAGACGGTTTCGGTGGGAAGGGCGACGATTTCGCCCTCACGCAGCAGACGGACGGCCTCATCGACCGCCTGGTGCATCAGCGGGGGCTGGTCGGTGGGCAGAACGGCGGTGACGTAGGTGGGCATGTGGTGGGATGGAAGCGAAGAGGGACTGAAAACGGAGAATTGAAAACTGAAAATTTTAAATTGATCCAGAAGCGGAATGGGACGCGAAAAGGCGGGACGAGATTCGAGTGGTTTGGCTCAGGCCATTTGGCAATTCTCAGTTTTCAGTTCCCAGTTTACAATCTCTGAGCGCGTGAAACGCCGAAAGAATGACCAAACTACCCATCACAGCGCCGAAGGAACCGTCCCTCCTTCAATCACCGCCCAAGCGTTGTGATTGTGGATGGATTCGTAATTTTCCGCCTCAACACGGAACCAGGTGATGCGCGGATGCGTCTTGGCTTTCACCGCGATGTTGCGCACGAGGTCTTCGACGAAGACGGGATTATCGTAGGCGGCTTCGGTGACGAACTTTTCGTCGGGGCGCTTCAGGACGCTGTACAATTCACTGCTGGCGCTTTGTTCAACGAGTTCGAGGAGGTCTTCGATCCAGACGGGTTCGCTGAAACGAACGGCGAGGGTGACGGTGCCGCGCTGATTGTGTGCGCCACGGGCGCTGATGGCCTTGGAGCAGGGGCAGAGCGTGGTCACGGGCACTTCCACGGTGAGGACGAAGTCAGTCTTCTCCTTGTCCGTGTTCACTTCAAAGATCACACCGTAGTCGAGCAGGCCCTCTGCGCCGGTGACGGGGGCTTTTTTGGCGCGAAAATACGGGAAGCGCATCTCCACATGCGCCTTGTCGGCATGGAGTTTTTTCATCAGCTCATGCGGCATGGCGACGATGTTGGAGACGGTCAGCTCCTTGCCGTGGGCATGCAGCACCTCGACAAAGCGGCTCATGTGCGTGCCTTTGAACTGGTGGGGCAGATCAACGGCCAGAGAAACGGTGGCGACGGTATGCTGCACGGCGGCATCACGGTCGCGGATGCTCAGGGGAAAGCGCAAACTACGTACACCCACGCGGTCGATGGGCAGACGTCGGTCGTCGCGTTCGTTTTGCGTATCGGTAAGGGCGGACATGGGCTGGAAATGAAACTTCCCACTGCCGCGCATTGCAACAGTGGGAAGCAGATCAAAAAGGGACCCTAAACGGGCAGACCCTGCAAAATCAGGCCATGAGGTTCACAGCGCGTGAGCGCTTGATCTCACGGACGACCACGCGGTGCAGCCAAGCTGGAAGACCAGTGATACGGCGGGGGATGAGCTTGCCGGACTCCGTGGTGAAACGGGCGAGCAGTTCAGGATTGGTGTAGGAAATCTTCTCCACCGGGATGTCCACTCGGCGGCGCGGCATCTTGCGATTCGCGCGACGGAAGTTGGACATGCGTTCTTTGGTCTTCGGTTGCATGGCAGTCTAGGGTAAAAATTAGCGGGTTTCGCGGTGAAGGGTGCGCTTCTTCATGAAGTGATTAAACTTCACCTTCTCAAGACGACCGGGGGTGCGGACGCTCTTCTTGTTGCGCGTGGTCACGTAGCGGGAGGGTGGCATACCTGCGGCTTTCGCTTCGGTGCATTCAAGGGTGATGATTTCTCGCGGCATAAATTTGGGGGGCAGAGGCTAGGTCACTCTTTGGAGAAGTCAAGCGATTCGCCTGAGTTGTTGCTGGAAGAGCTCGGTGCAGCGTCATCGTCGTCCTTGTCGTCGTCGGAAGCGTCGTCCGCATTGTCGAGGCCGAAGAGGGAGTGCACAGGGCGGCTCCAGCGGCCGCTCATCTGGCTGCGCTCCAGCTTTTCCTGATAGGTGACGGAGAAACGGGCGAAGGGCATGGCCTCCAGGCGCTCCTCAGGAATCATGACGCCAGTGCCTTCGCACATGCCGTAGGTGCCGGTTTCGATACGCTTGAGCGCCTCGTTGATTTCGTAGAGGGCGTCCTGTTCCTTGCCGAGGAGGCTGAGGGCGAAGTCGCGGTCATAGGCATCGCTGCCAGCGTCGGCCTGATGCATGCCGAAAGCAGAAGCGTCGCCGTTTTCATTGCGGATGGTCTCGCTGGCCACGCCTTCAATGGAGTTCAGGTAGGCGTCGCGCAGTTCGATCAGGCGCTGCTTCTGTTTTTTGAGGAAGGGGGTCATCTTCACCGGCCCTTTGGCGATTTCGATGGTGATGCCTTCTTCTTCACGATTCAGGCGTGAGCGCGGGGTGCCGGATGTAGAAACCGAGGTGCGGCCTTTGGGAACCAGAGGAGCAGGCGACGACTTGGAGGGCTTGGCCACTTTGACCGGAGCCGGGGCAGCCGCTTTCACAGGGGCTGGAGCTGGAGCAGGAGCAGGCTTGGCTGCAGGAGCAGCTTTAGCGGCAGGCTTCACTTCACTGACTGGGGCCTTGGCGGCAGGCTTCTTGGCGGGAGCAGCGGCTTTGGTGGCAGCTTTTTTTGCAGGAGCAGGTGTCTTGGCAGCAGCTTTTTTCGGGGCGGGTTTCTTCACAGATTTGGGGGAGGTTTTCGTCGGAGCGGGCTTTTTCGGTGCCGCTTTCTTCAAAATGGGTTTGCTCTTCGAGTTCACCGCCGGCTTGGCGGTCTTGGCAGGAACGGGCTTGCTCTTCGACTTCACCGACTTGACCGGCGCTTGTTTCGCGGGCTTGGCAGCGGGCTTCTTAACTGCGGGTTTTTTGGATTTCGCAGGCATGACTTTGGCAGTGTTGGGTTGTCGATGAACTTCTCTGTTAATGCACCTGGCCACAGGGCGGAAAAAGAGGCGCGGATTCTGCCTGCGGTTGGTAAAACGCGCAACCAGTATTCCTGCGCGTCCTCAAGGTTCCCACTCTCAGGTTGATCTGGCGGGTTGCGCCCGCAGGGGTAGGGCCTACTCTGACGACATGAATGCCGAGCCCCCCTCCAGTTCCGCGCTTTCCAGCCTGTGGCAGCAGATCCGTGCCGTGCTTGATCTGGTGCTGGATCTCTCCTTCAAGCGTTTCGTCACTCCCCACCTCGTGCGCATGCTGTATGTGCTGAGCCTGCTGGCGGCCCTCATGTATGCCGTCAAATGGATGTTCAGCGGCTTCTGGGGTTTCATCATGGCTCCGGTGGCCCTGCTGTTTTACCTGATCATCGCTCGGGTGACGGTGGAGCTGATCCTGGCGATCTTCCGCATCGCGGAGCACATTGCGCCGATGGCCGATGCGCCAGTGGCCAAGTCTGCAGTCAAGCCGGGCTCATTTACGGATCCGGTTAAGTGAGCCTAGCAGGGCTTTAGAATGGGCGAAGTCGGGACGCCAAACACTCTCAATCTTCGTTCCGGACCGGACTTTGTGAAATTTTTCACAAAATCGGGTTGCCGCCCATCGTTGCGTCCTGATAATCGGGCTGCCGATGTCCACTCCCTTGCTCGCCACGTTCGATCTTCTTGCGCTCGCCATTTCGGTGGGGAAGATAGTTTTTCTCACCTTTCTGGTCATCCTCCCGCTGGTGTCGATCGCCGTTTACTTTGAGCGACGCATCTCCGCCGTGATCCAGGACCGCGTAGGTCCGAACCGCGTGGGCGTGCCGCTGACACTGCTCGGGTTCAAGAAAGACTGGCAGCCTTTTGGCATTGGTGGTCTGGCCCAAGCGGCGGCAGACGGCCTGAAGTTCATTTTGAAGGAAGACTTTGTGCCCGCCCATGTGCGCACCTTCTACTACTGGCTGGCCCCGTGTATGACGGTGGTGCCTGCGCTGCTCACCTGTGTGGTGCTGCCTTTCGGCAGTGAACTGAACCTCTCCTTCCTTGGCATCGCCGAGCCGGTCAAGATGGTGATTGCTGACCTGAGCATCGGGCCGCTGTTCACCTTCGCCATCGCTTCCCTCGGCGTCTATGGCATCGTCCTCGCTGGCTGGGCCTCCAATTCGAAGTACCCCTTCCTTGGTGGTGTGCGTGCGAGTGCGCAGATGATCTCGTATGAAATCTCGCTTGGCCTGTCGATCGTCCCGGTGCTGATGATTTTCGGCGAGTTGAACATGACCAAGATGTCAGCCTTCCAGGACGCCAATGGCTGGTTGCTTCTGCCGCTCTGGGGCGAAGGCCTCAGCGTCGCACGCTGGGTACTACTGATCCCCATCGCCATCTCCTTTGTCATCTTCACTGTCTCGATGTTTGCGGAGACGAACCGCCTGCCCTTCGACCTTGCCGAGTGCGAAACGGAACTGGTGGCCGGTTACCACACCGAATACAGCTCCATGAAGTTCGCACTGTTCTTCATGGGTGAATACGCAGCGATGATCATCGGCTCAGGCATGGCGGTGACGCTCTTCCTCGGCGGCTGGAGCATCCCTTGCTGGCCGCTGCTGGAGAAAATCATCCCGCTGCAACTGCACTACACGCCTGACACCACTCCGCTCTACACCGGCCTGCTGCACATCGGCACCTTTTTCGCCAAGGTGTTCGCCTTCATCGTCTTCTTCATCATCATCCGCTGGACCTTGCCCCGCTTCCGCTTCGATCAGCTCATGGCCCTCGGCTGGAAAGTGTTCTTCGAGCTCGCGCTCGCGAACGTCTTCCTGACCGCGCTGCTGATGTGGAAGTTTCCGCTGCACTAAGGCAAGCCGCCGAGAGCACCTTGGGCATTTGGACTGCGGTTGCGCAGCGATGAACGAGCGCAGCTACCGCTTTAGATGTGCTGAGTGACGCACGCGCTGCAGGAAATGTCCGAGCACGGGAGCCGGTAGTTTTTCGCAGGCCGTTCAGCACACGCCCACCGCGATGCTCAAGAAAGCAGGAGCTACCGCAGCCGCACTCCAAAAACTGTCACGCCGTCATTGGATCTCTTCTCAGCCACTTCTGCACCCCTAGGGCAAGGAAAGCCCCAATGAACCCGCCGCACAAATCAGCCGTCCAGTCCCACACATCGCCACCGCTGCGGCCGGGGGTGTAGGTTTGATGCCATTCGTCAAAGCCGCCGACGGCGCCGCAGAACAGGACTGAGACGAGAATGGCGGTGGAAGTGGCTCTGGCACGCCCCGCCAGGCGCAGGCCCAGCAGGAAGCACATGCCGCCGGCCGAGAAAAAGACCGCGTGCTCCAGCTTGTCCACGCCCTCAAAGCTCGCGGGGGATGGCAGATGGGTTTGGGAAGACAGCCAGAACAGCACTCCGAACCACAGCAGGACCAAGAAACGCCAGAGCAAAGGAGAGGAGAGGACGCGCGGGAGTTTCATCGTTCGCGGAGGTATCACCACGGGGCCAAACAGCAAGCAGCATTCCCGCCCTAACCGCAAAGCGATAGACAAGCGCGGGCCTGCGCGTTAAACCTCGCCCGACCAACCATACTCATTCATGAAACTGCACCTCGCTCTCGCCGCCTTTTTCGCCACCATCACCTTTGCCACCGCAGGAGAAAAAGAAATCTTTAACGGCAAGGACCTCACTGGCTGGGAAGGCAACAAGGACCTCTGGAGCGTGCAGGATGGCACCATCACCGGCAAAACCCCGGCTGACCCCGCCAATCCGGCCAAGAGCATCCTCAAGCACAACACCTTCCTTGTCTGGAAGGGCGGCACCGTGGGTGACTTCGAAATGACGTTTCAATACCGCATCGAAAAAGGCAACTCAGGCGTGCAGTACCGCAGCAAGGAACTGCCTGCTGGCGAGTTTGGCCCCATCATCAGCGGCTACCAGGCCGATTTCGAAGCAGGAAAGACCTACAGCGGCATTCTGTACGAAGAGCGCGGTCGTGGCATCCTGGCCAAGCGCGGTGAGAAGACCGTGATCAAGCCCGCCGCAGACGGTGGCAAGAAGGCCGTGGTGGAAGTGGCCGGCAGCGTGGGCGACAGCGCCGCCATCCAGGCCAGCATCAAGTCCGAAGAGTGGAACGAGTACCGCATCGTGGCCAAGGGCAACCACGTGCAGCATTTCATCAACGGCCAGCAGACCATCGACGTGACCGACGAAGACACCGCCAACGCGCCGAAGGAAGGCCTCCTGGCCCTGCAGATCCACGCCGGCCCGCCGATGGTCGTTCAGTTCAAGAACTTCAAGCTCGTCGAAACGAAGTAGTCGTGCTTTGTTAGCCCCATCATGACCCGCCTGCTTTTCTCCGCGCTTCTTCTGTTCACCTGCGGCCTTGTCACCAAGGCCGCCGCAGACACCGAATACCTCATCGTCAGCGGTGGGCCTGCGGCACGGGGTTTCGAAGATTTGCGCCGTCCTGGAGAGCAGCATGATCGCTGGTGGGGCAACTTCATCCGCACCGCCCGCGTGCGCATGCAGGAGATCCACCATGACATGCCTGCGGGCACCCGCATCACCTGGCTGGTGTATCGGGATGCCTACGTGCGCCGCGCTGCCGCCGAGCACCAGCCACTGATGCAGAATGTGGAGTCCGTGACCAAGGCCTACCCTTACATCAATCTCGTTTGGTTCCGCAGTACGGACGAACTGATTCGCTACATCAACAACGGCACCTCCGGGCGCGGCAATTTGAAGATCTCCGGCTTCGAGTACTTCGGCCACTCGAACAAGTACAGCTTCATGTTTGACTACAGCTCCGACGTGTACGCCACCTCCACCGCGTGGCTGCATGAGAACGACCTGCGCAAGCTCAGCCGCTGGGCCTTCAGCGGCAAAGCCTACTGCCAGAGCTGGGGCTGCCACACGGCAGAGAGCTTCAGCAAAGCCTGGAAACGCGCCACCGGCACCTTCATGGTCGGTGCCCAAGGCAAGACCGACTACTCCGACATGCACCTCCGCGACTGGCACGTGGGGCTCTCAAGCGGCGCGCGCTGGGTGAAGCGGTAGGAAAAGTTGCCTTGTTGCGGGGCAACAAGGATTCCCGCTTTCCAAAGGAACGGCGCTGGTTTGCCCAGGCTCGAAGCGCCTTTGTTTCCACACCTATGAGTGGAAACGGGAAACGAAGGAGCAAAGCGCGATGCTTGCCGAACCAGGGCCAGGGTGATAAACTGACCGTCATGAGCACTGGTGTCAGCATCCCATCCCAGTAAATCCGTGCGAATTTGCATCAGCGAATCGACAAGCTTTCGGACTCAGACTTCGAGCTGGCTGGGAAGCAATTCGAAGTCTTCGATCTGAAGCAGCGGCTCAATGAACTCTGAGAAGACTATGGAGCGGACTGGCATGCAGGACGCGCCACCGAGGAAAAGGTGGCGGGGGCCATTCGTTATTATCGTGCCACGCATCCCAGTCAAACGCCTCTAGAATGATGACCGTGGTCATCGACACCCATGTTATGAACGGAATGTTTGTGGCGCGGCACCCTCATGCGGCGTTTTCATTGGCCACGGCACGCTTGCAAAGCTACTCCATTTTGCGGAAATGGTTTTCTGCAAGCTTGGGGGAGGCGCAGGCAGGCAGCAATAGCACGGTCAGCATCCATCTCATGCCGCCCAGCATGCCCAGGCAAGGTTCCACCATCCCGCAGGGTGCCTCATCCTAAGCTCGGGCTTGGGCCAGAATGAGACTGCAAGCGGGACGCTTGCACTACGGTCCTACTTCCCGCTCCACACAAAGGTCACCGGCTTGTCGATGTCCGGGTGCACGCTGTGGTGCACGGGGCAGCCGAGGGCGGTGGCTTCGAGGAGCTTGCGGTCGGGGTGGTCTTCCGGCAGCGGGATCTGGATGGTGATGGGAAGGCGCACGATGCGGCGCGGGCTGTCCTCACTCATGTGCTTTTCCACGCTGACCTTCATGCCGGCGATGTCGTAGCCCTTTTGCTGGGCCTTGATGCCGATGACGGTGGCCATGCAGGAGGCTAGTGCCGTGGCCACGAGATCGGTGGGGCTGAAGGACTCTCCTTTGCCGTGGTTGTCCACCGGTGCATCGGTGATGAACTGGTTTTGCGAAGGGCCATGCGTGGCCCGGCAGCGCAGGCCGCCTTCGTAATCGATGCTGATGGAGACGGCCATGGCAGGTGGGGAGGAAGTGGAGTGTGGGAGTACTGGAGAGATGTGGAATGCAGGGTCTGTTGCAATACTTCATTCGCCCACCTCTCCATGGGGCTCGGCGGCTCGGCTTACTGCGCGGTGAGGACGCCGTTCATGATGGCGACGTGTCCTGGAAAGGTGCAGAAGTAGGGGTACTCACCGGCGGCAGGCACGGTGAACTCGATGGTCTCGCTGCTGCCGGGTTGAAGCAGCTTGGTGTGGGCGAGGATGTCCGGGGAGTCTGGGATGTAGCCTTTGTCCACCAGCGTCATGGCACCCATGGCGATGCCCATCATTTTGTCTTTGGTGCCGAGCTTGCCGATCACGATGTTGTGTGGCTGGGGCAGGGTGGGGTGGGTGTTGGTGAAGGTCAGCTTGATCTTCTGGCCGACCTTGGCGCTGATGGTCTTGGTGTCATAGGCCAGCGGGTTGGCGGCGTCTGGCTTGATGGTGATTTCGAGCACAGGCAGGGCGGGGGCGGCAGCGGTGGCAGCCGGAGCGGCGGCGGCCGGAGCGGCGGCGGCAGCAGGAGCAGCGCCGGGGGCGGCTGGAGCAGGGGCAGCCGGAGCAGCAGCGGCAGCCGGAGCAGCAGCCTCGGCTTTGGCCTTCGGACGCAGGGAGCCCAGACCGTCAAAAATAAAGGCTAGCACCCACAGCAGGACGGCACCGCCGAGAACAGATCCGATGATCAGATTGATAACAGACCAGATGGAGGACGATTTTTCCGAAGAAGAGGAGGGCGCGGACATGGGCTAGTGGGTGGGGATTGAGCGTCCATCAGAGCACAGCAGCGCCTGAAAGCAACCACCGTGTGCCTTACGGCTTCGCCCCTGCCCCCACCTCCGCCATCGCCCGCGCGATCTGGAGTGAAATCAGATCCAAGAGGTCGTTGTGATGCCCGCCCGGCACGTCATAATAAGTCACCGCCTCCGGGTGGGCCGCTGCCAGTTCCCGACCCATGCGCACGGGGATCACTTCATCCTCCGCTCCGTGGAAAATCACGAAGCGTGCTCCTGCGCGTGAGGCGACGTGGCCCAGCGATTTGCGGTTGTCGAACCGGTGCAGGTTCAGGTAGCACAGCGGCCAGCCAAGGACGATGCGGCCCATGTCCGTCATCGTGGTGAAGGGGGACAGCAGCACCCCGCGCCGGATGTCCAGATCATCCGCCGCCATCAGGGCCGCCGCAGCTCCCAGGGAATGGCCCAGCACCGCCAGACGGGGCTTCAGCTCGGTCTGGGATGTATGAAGATGCTTTGCCAGCGCCTCTGCAGCGGCCTTGCCACTCTCACGGATTCGTGCGGGGTTCGGGGTGCCCTCGCATTCGCCATAGCTGGGATAATCGACGAGCAGGTAGCCAAAGCTGGCATCCCAAGCGTTCGTGTCATAGAGCCAGTCGAGCGCCAGCGAGCCATTTCCGGCGAAGCAGAGCCAGACTGTCTGCGGTAGCCCAGTGGCAGGCGTTCGAGGGGGGATGTAGAAGGCCGTCTGGCGCCCTTGGGAGGTCTCAAAAAGTAGGCGCTCACCCTTGGCGGTTTGCAGCATGGTTTCATACTTCGCCCGGTAGGGATTCGGGTGGTAGATGAGGCTGGACTGGCAGCCGAGAAGAAAGATCAAAGGCGTGAGAACGAGGATGGCAGTGAGGCGCAGCAGGCGTTTCCGGAGCGACATGGGGTTCAGTCGGGTGAATAGGTTTTGGCGACCACCTTGCCCTCTTTGAGAGTCAGGAGGATGGCCTCGCAGTCCAGGGAGCTTTTGGGGTCCTCGGGGTCCATGAAAAAAGTCAGTGCATCGGCTTCCTCCATGAAGATGCGCGGTGCCCGCCGGGGGCCTTCTGGGGGGTAAAGCTGCGCCTGCAGGGACATCACCTCGTCACGCGTCATGCCGATCTGGATGCCTTCATAAAAGGCTTTGTACCTCATAATGCGCGCATCCACCCACTCAGGATTCAACGTCACGAGTACCAGCCCCGATGGTGCCAGCGCCAGCAGGGCGATCAGCACCAGCAGCACCTTCAAGACCCAACTGCGCACCTTAAACACCGTGATCAGCATGATCACCGAGACCACGATGCCAAGCGCCGCCAGGACAAAGATGGGATGGGTGGATGAGCTCATTTTTTGCGATGCTGAAGGATGCCATCTGGAAAGGCGATCAAAAAAAGCCGCTCCTCATATCTGGCCTATGAAGTGGCCGGCAAAAAGCCCCACCTGGAAGCGATCAAAAAACGTCCTATGCTGCCACGCATCACAAACTTTCAATTGTCGGGGGACTGCTTTGCAGATGGGCGATGCACCGACGGACCGCGCGAATGCTGATGCGGAGCGGCTGGAAAGGTGCGGAATGGGTGAATCAGCAGAGCGTGTTGGGACGAAGGATTCGAGGGACGCGCACAGCGCATCCCTACCCGCACTGCGTGGCGCGGCACCTCAGGGCTGGTAGGGATCCGCTGTGCGGGTCCGTGATTTCGGGTCTGCGACGACGCAGGCGCTCAAAAAGGTCCGCCGTCCTTGTCGTGACCGATAGACGGGAGCACAGCGCCCTCTCAGTTCGAGACGGGTTTCTTTTGAAAGTTAGTGATACGCGGCAGCATATTTCGGCATTCGGGCTTGCTCATTCGTCATTTGCCAGCGCCTCGCACAAAAACAAAGCCGGGAGTCATCTCTGACTACCGGCCTCAAAATCAACTTGCGACTCGTTATCCCTTACTTCGTTGCGGCCAGCACGCGCTTGATGTCGGCGGCCTGCTCTGCGGTGGCAGCGGAATAGTCCTGCCAGACGACTTTGCCATCCTTGACGAGGAAGCAGCTGCGTGAGGCGAGTGAGAGCAGGCCTTTGAGCATTTTCTTGACCTTGAAGGCCTCGACGATCTTGCCTTCTGGATCAGCGATGAGGTCGTAGGGAAGGGTGAACTTGTCCTTGAACGCCTTTTGCGCCTCCGCCTTGTCAAAACTCACGCCAAGGACCTGCACGCCCTCTTTAGAGAGATCGGCAAAGGCATCCCGCAGAGAGCAGGCCTGCTTTGTACAGCCGGGAGTGTCGGCCTTCGGGTAGAAAAAGACCACGGTCGGTCCCTTTTTATACACATCGGCGAAGTTTACCGTGGCACCATCCTGATTGACGCCAGAGACCACCGGAGCAGGGTAGCTGACCGTTTCGCCTTCGCCGGCGACGGCAGTTCCAAAGAGAGAGCTGAGCATGGACATGGCGGTAAGAAGGAAGAGGCGTTTTTTCATAAGGGCTACGGTTGGGAGGTGTTATTCGATGCTGACTTTGATGCCGGGGATGGCGGCGCTGAGTTGTTTTACGCCGGGCTTGGTGGCCTTGGACTGCCAGAGATGGACCTTCTTGAGGCTTTTGATCTTGGCCAGGTGCTTCAATCCGGCATCCGTGATCTCGGTGCCGTGGAGATTGAGCGACTCGAGTTTCTTCAGCCCGACAAGGGATTCGAGGCCGGCGTCGGTGATTTTGGTCTGGCGCAGGTCCAGCAAAACTAGGCGCGGCATCTGGGCGATGGTCTTCAAAGCGCCGTCTGTGATGATGGTGCGCCCCAGATCGAGCTGCACGATGTTTTCCTTGAGTGGCAAAATCGCGGCGACCTTTTCGTCATCGCACTTCGAGACCCCCGTGAGGAAATCGACACGCACCAGCGGACTCTCGACTTTCACTGGAGAGACCTGGGCACCGGCGGCTTTCGCCTTGGCCAGAGCGTCGTCCGAGAGGGGCTTGACCTCTTTCTCAAGGGCAGCGTAGAACAGATCGTGCGGACGTGGCTTGTAAGGCTTCACAGACTCCGTCATCGCGCCGGCGGGCATGCCCTCCACGCTGCCGATCCAGCCACCGAAGTTCGCGCCTTCCTGAATCCAGGTCTTGAGCAGGGCGATTTCTTCCTTGGTCAGATCTTCGCCCTTGGATGGCATGTGGCCGTCCTCGTCCTTCGGCAGCGTGACGGACTCATAGATGCTGCTCTTATCAGGGGCACCGGGTGTGAGCACTGGGCCGTTCTCACCGCCTTTTAGGATGGCCCAGGAGGCATCCAGCCGCAGGCCTGCCTTGGGCTCCTTCTTCTGGCCATTTTCCACATGTGGAGCCTTGTGGCAGTCCATGCATTTCTTAGTCATGGCAGGCAGGAGGTCCTTTTCGAAGTTGACCGCTGAGTAGGCTGTGGACGCCATCAGACAGGAACTGAGAATGAACGAGAAACGAAACGCAGAGGTGGACATGAGGTTGGATGAATGGGATGGAAATGACTGGCTTGCGAGGCGCATCAGCCCGCAATATTTGGACAGGGATAACGCTTGCTTGTTCCTCTTGTTTCAGGGAATTAATGCCAACCAACGTAGGACAATGAGCACATCACCCACAGTACCGGCATCATCATCTTCCAAAGTTCAGATTGACGCAGACACACTGCTCCGTCGCAATACTCTGGCCATCGTCATGGGTGGTGGCGCAGGCACACGACTTTTTCCCCTGACTGAAAACCGTGCCAAGCCCGCCGTGCCACTCGCCGGCAAGTATCGCATCGTCGATATTCCGATCAGCAACTGCATCAACTCTGGACTGCGTCAGGTCTATGTGCTCACCCAGTACAACAGTGCCTCGCTGAACCGCCATCTCGCCCGCACCTACCGCTTTGATAATTTCACTCGCGGCTTTGTTGAGGTGCTCGCGGCCCAGCAAACTCCTGAAGGTGAGCGCTGGTATCAGGGCACCGCCGATGCAGTGCGGCAAAACCTGCGCTACTTTCTCGAAGGCGATTACGAATACTATCTCATCCTCAGCGGTGACCAGCTCTACCGCATGGACTACCGCACGATCATGCGTCAGCATATCGCGACCAATGCGGACATCACCATTGCCACGATCCCTGTCGATGCTCAGGCCGCCACGTCGTTTGGCATCATGCATTCCGATGAAAACGGTCGGATCTATGAATTCGTCGAAAAGCCCAAGGACCCCCAGGTGCTCGACAAGCTGCGCATCCCTCCGAACACGTTGAAGACGCTGGGCATTGATCCCGCCGAAGCGCGCTTCCAGGCCTCCATGGGCATCTACCTCTTCCATCGTGATGTCCTCATTGAATGCCTCGACAACACGCTCAATGACTTCGGTAAGCACATCATCCCGACTGCGATCAAGAACAAACGCGTCCACAACTTCAACTTCCAGGGCTACTGGGAGGACATCGGGACCATTCGCAATTTCTTCGACGCCAATCTCGACCTCTGCCGTCTGGTGCCGCAGTTCGACTTCTTTGAAAGCTCTGCGCCCATCTTCACGCACGCTCGCTTCCTGCCTGCCACTAAGATCAACGGTGCCACCATCCGTGGCGCCTTGATCGCCGATGGCAGCGTGCTCACGGACGCCCACATCGAAACCGCCGTCATCGGTCTGCGTGCCAAGATTGAGCCCGGCACCACCATCCGAGACTGCATCATCATGGGTGCAGATTACTACGCCGGTGCCGTCGGCACCGACCCGGACCGTCCGCCTCCCGGCATCGGCCGGAACTGCCGTATTGAACGCGCCATCATCGACAAGAACGTTCACATCGGCGACAACGTGGTCATCACTCCCGAAGGCAAACCGGACAACATGGACGGTGAAAACTTCTACATCCGCGACGGCATCATCTGCATTCCGAAAGACGCCATTATCCCGTCTGGAACGTGGATCTAAGACGCGCAAAAAAGTACTAGCACTGGCAAGGGCGGATGCGTTAAAAGCACCACCATGAAGCATGCAGCCAATGTTTTCCTTCTTCTGGGCCTGACCCTTGCCACAGCGCTCTCCCAGACGTCAGAACTCCGCACCTACACCAATACCCAGGGCAAGGCGGTGCAGGCAAAGCTCATTGGTGTGGATGGCCCGAACGTGACTCTCGAGCTGGCCACAGGGCAGAAGTACACCTTCGCCATCACCTCGCTTTCGGCCGCCGACCAGCAGTACATCAAATCAGCCGCCCTGCCGGCCGCTGCCGTTCCGGCGAAGTACACCTTCAAGCCTGGCCCCAACGACAAACTCGAGCCTGCGTCGGTCAACGAAGTCGTCGGCCAGCCGCTGTTTGGCGAAGCTCCGCTCTGGACCTCCTCCGCCGAGGAAGTCGCCGCACGGCTCAAAATCCCCCAGGAGTCGAAGACCAAGACGGCCAGCAGCTACCGCTCCTACACCAAGGACGATTACCAGCTCTTCGGCGCGCATCCCTTCTCCGTGGCTATGTACGCGGAGAATGACAAGGTGACCAGTTTCTCCCTCGTCTTTGCCAACAAGGGCGACCTCTTCAGTGCCAAAGGCGGTGGCGAAATGCACTTCGACAAAAACACCCCGCCTGCCGAAGCGGAGAAAATCGTGAAAACCGCGATGGACAAGGATCTGACCGCGATCGCCGCCACGCTCACCAAAAAACTTGGGGAACCGAAGGAGGCGCGTTTTGGCGAAGGCCCGAGCGGCGTTGGTCGTCTGACTGTGCAGCGCTGGGACTGGCGTGGGCATGCCATCCTCCTGGCCGAGGCCAAGGGTGTGTATGTCGGCGTGCAAATTGTCACCACCGCCTTTGCCGATGCCGGTGGCAAGGTGGAGGACACTACGGACAAGATCATTCGCGCCCAGGCTCTGGCCAACCTCGAAAAGCGCGAGAACGGTGACGTTGTCGTCGGCGACATCCCCATGGTGGACCAAGGCCCCAAAGGCTACTGCGCACCCGCCACTGCTGAACGCGCGATGCGCCACCTCGGAGTGCCTGCAGACATGTACATCCTCGCCAATGCCGGCAACTCCGGCTTTGGCGGCGGCACCAGCGTCTCCGCGCTTCTCGAAGGCATCGCCCCGCAGATCCGCAACAAGCGCCGCTCCTTTGACGCCTGGAAGGGCGAGCTCAAGATCAAGGAAATTGCCAAATACATCGACAAAGGAGTGCCGCTGATGTGGTGCCTTTTCAGTACCAAGGAGTTCAACGACGTCGCCAACAAGCGCACCAAGGAGCGCAAAACCATCACCAACTGGGCGTCCTGGAAAACCAAAGTCACCGAGGAAGCCGCCGCCAGCCGATTGACCGAAGACAAAGAATCCAGCCATGTCGTCCTCATCATCGGCTACAACAAGGACACGAACGAAATCGCCTTCAGCGACAGCTGGGGCGAAGACTACAAAGAACGCTGGATCACCCTCCCAGAAGCCGAGCGCGTCTCCCAGCAGTACTTTTACGTCGTGGGTTTCTGAGGCGCACCCTGAGCATTTGTTGAGCGGGTGAGGCGATCGCCACCGCCACATCTTACTTGGAATCTCGCGGCACGACCACGATGGCATTGCGCACCGCCCAGCCGGGCTTTTCGAACTGAACGGCCCCGGCTTCGCTCCGGCACCACAGGCCGGTGGAAGGACCGCCATCAAGATTGAGGGCGCGATTGACCTTCATCTCAGTGATGATGCCGGGGGTGATGAGGATATGGGCGAGCTCCAATAGGCCGGTGCGTTTGCAGGTGCCGATGGCCCAGCGGCCTGCGCCATCGGTCATGATGAAGGTGCGGTGGTTGCGCGGCTCCGGCTTTTTGCCTGGTGGCACCGGCCAGACGCGGCCCTCACTGACAAGCCAGGGGCTGCACTGCACGAATTCGCTGATGTCAGGCGCATCCTGAAACTCATTGCTCCAGACGAGCGATGCCCGGCCCTGCTTGACCATGAGACCGCCAAACCATGCATCCGCAACGGGCTTGCCGCTGCGAATCCCTGCGGCGATTTCCAGCCCTACCGGGCCAAAGTCACCGCCAGCGTTGAAGTAACCGCCGTTGCAGACGGCCAGCGCTTTCTCTGCGAGACCTATTTCATCCAGCGCCCGCGCTGTTTGACGCCCACCATTGGCCACCACGCGCAAGGCACACTGCTTCTCATCGAAAAAGATGAGCTTCATCTCCACCTTGGCCGGTCCGGTGATTTGTTTGACGAAAGACTCTACGCCATGGCCCATGGGCGCTGCTCTGGAGGATGATGTCAGCCGCCACTGCTGTGCCCGAGCACTGCAAGTCAGCAGGAACAGGCAAAGCATCAGCTTCATAGCACTTCACTACTCCACCCGGAAGATGTGCATCGACATCCCCGTGGGATGCAGCGCCACGTAGTTGTCCACGCCACGCCATTCATAGGTTTGATTGTGCAGGAGGTCCGTGACCTTGTAAGGACGGCTGCCGTCGAGACCGAGAGCCGAGAGATCGATATGCACCATGCCGATGGCGGGATGGTGGGCATCATGGCTGATCACGCAGAGAATACGGTTGCTGAAGTCAGGCGTGACCTTGCTGTAGCAGAGCATCTCGCCGTGATCGGCACCATGGAAGCTGAGATTGTCGTAGAGATGCAGCGCGGGATTATCACGGCGGATCAGGTTCAGCGCGCGGATGAAGGCGGTGATGTTGCCCAGCTGATTGTAGTCGCGCTGCTTCAGTTCGTACTTCTCGCTGTTGTCGTATTCCTCTTTGCCCGGATACGGATCGTTCTCACAGAGTTCGTAGCCGGAGTACATGCCCCAGCAGGATGAC
Organism: Verrucomicrobiaceae bacterium; assembly: GCA_027490195.1. Lineage (GTDB taxonomy): Bacteria > Verrucomicrobiota > Verrucomicrobiia > Verrucomicrobiales > Verrucomicrobiaceae > Prosthecobacter. The sequence continues at coordinate 100,774 of JAIXYN010000021.1, forward strand.
ATCGTGGCGGCCAGCGCGGCGCGGATGCGGAACATCTGCGAATTGGCATTCTGCAGGTGGCCAGGCAGGATGTCGGGCGTGTTGGGCCAGAAGTTTGCACGGTAGTACCAGCGCATGTCGCTGCGCGTGAGCTCGGTGGCGTATTCGGTGAGCGATTTGCGGTCTTCACGCCAGGTGAAGTAGGTGTAGCTCTGCGTAAAGCCCACCTTGCCAAGAACTTGCATCATCTTCGGCTTCGTGAAGGCCTCGGCGAGGAAGAGTACATCCGGGTCCTTGCGCTGAATGGTGGCGATGAGCTCCTCCCAGAATGCCACGGGCTTGGTGTGCGGATTATCCACGCGGAAGATCTTCACGCCGCGATCCACCCAGAACTGCACAACATTGATCAGTTCGTTCCACAAATTGCGCCAGTCGTCGCAATGGAAGTTCAGCGGATAGATGTCCTGATATTTCTTTGGCGGATTTTCGGCGTAGCGGATGCTGCCATCCGGGCGCTGATAGAACCACTCGGGATGGTCTTTAACATACGGGTGGTCGGGCGAGCAGTTGAGCGCAAAGTCGAGCGCGATTTCCAGGCCGCGTTTTTTCGCTTCTTTGACGAGCCAGACAAAATCCTTCTCCGTGCCGAGCGCTGGCTCGATCTTGTAATGCCCGCCTGTCGGGCCTCCGATGGCCCACGGACTGCCGACGTCGTCAGGCCCGGCAGTGAGCGTGTTGTTTTTGCCTTTGCGTGCCGTGATGCCGATTGGGTGAATCGGCGGGAAGTAGATCACATCAAAGCCCATGTGGGCTGCGTGGTCGAGGCGGCCCAGGCAGTCGCGGAAGGTGGAATGCTTGTCACTGCGGCCTTCGGCACCACGTGGGAAAAATTCATACCAGGCAGAGTAGCGGGCGCGTTCACGCTCAGCGGTGGCACGCAGCGTGTCGGAGGTGGTGGACTGCGAGCGGTCCGGATACTGATCCATCAGGCTCTGCATTTCTTCCGAGAGAATCACGTCCATGAGGTCCGCAGCTTTCACCGACGTAAGCAGATCCGCGCAATCTTCCAGCTGAGTACCTGCTGTGGGCACCCCGGCGGCACGTGCGCGCTTGGCCGCATCGCGTAGCAGTCGTGCTCCTTCCTGCGCCTCGATCGGCACATCCGGATCTTTGGCCTGCACTCGCACGGCAAACGTCTTTTTCCAGGAGCGGAAGGTGTCGCCCCAAGCTTCCACCACGTATTCCCAGCGCCCGGCTTTGGAAAAGCTACACTGCCCATGCCAGCGGTCATTTTCAGTCGGCTTCATCGGCGCCTCAAACCAGCGGCGTGAGCCCGTCAGCCGCCAGCGCAGCACTGCGCTCATCACATCATGTCCATCCTTGAAAATGTCACACCACACATCCAGCGGCTCGTCGATCACCCGTTTGACCGGATGCCGGCCGCCATCCAGGCAGGGGTAGAAGTTCTCGATGACGACGGTGGGGGCGTGGGACATGGCGGGGAAAAGAAAAGTTTACGATTGTTGACGGTTGTTTACAGTCGTTGACGGTGGTTTTCAAAGAGGTTCCGCGCGGCGGAGCTGGGAGTCTCGGAGGTTGTGGATGCGCACGGCGAGGTCGTAGGCTTGGTTGAGAAGAGGATCAGTGGCTTCAGCAGAAGCGAAGCCAAGATCGGTCGATACGATCAGGTCAGAAGCGGTTTCCATGAGGGAACCGTGAGCTTGATTGGAAAAATGGGCCTGGTCTTTGAAACTGGATCGTCCACAGCCCTCCGCAAGATTGTTGGCCACGGAAACCGCCGCACGAGTCATCTGACTGGTCAGCCCAAAGCGCTCTTCCTTCGGAAAGCTCCTTGAGCATTGATACACTCCAACCACCAGTTTCCGAGCGTCTTGCCAAACTTCGAGCTTCTCGAACGGAAACTGCTTTCTCATAGGGTTTACGATGGTTGACGATTGTTGACGGTGGTTTTCGAGATCGGCGGCAAAGCCGCTTCCTCGGATTGGAAACCACCGTCAACCACCCTCAACCACTGTAAACAACCGTCAACTCAACAAAGGGCGCAGCATGTCGCAAATCTCCGGCACTCGCACAAACGGATCTTCCTTGGTCTCAAACTCCAGTGTGAACCAGCCCTGGTAGTTGGCGTCGCGCATGATCTGGATCACGCGTTTCACATCACTGGGTTCGCTGACGCCTTTGGCGGCTCCTTTGCGGCTGATCTCCATCTTGAGCTGTACGTTGACTGCGTAGGGGGCGATCTTGGCGAGATCGGCGTAGGGGTCTTCGGTGTGGAAGTTACCGCTGTCCAAGTTGATGCCGGCCCAGGGACTCTTGGCGGCCTTTACCATCTTGATGAGGTTTTCCGGCTCGGCGACAATTCCGCCGTGGTTTTCCAGGCCGAGGAAGACACCCTTCTTGGCGGCGTAATCGAGACACTCCTGGTAGGATTCAAGGCAGTTGGCCACGGCCTGCTCCTCGCTGAGGTCCTTTGGCTGCGGCCCGGCAAACACACGGATGTGCGGAGCGCCCATGATCGCCGAGTAATCGATCCACTTCTTCGTGTAAGCGATCTGCTCGCTGAGCTTCTCGCCTTTTGGCAAAGCAAAATTGTTGCCCACGGCGGTGCCGGCAAGCTGCACCCCGCGCAGGTAAGCACGGCGTTTCACTTCAAGCAGGAAAGCCTCGTCCACATCCTTCGGAAAAAAGTAGCTGGTGACTTCCGCGCCGGGGACGTTGTTGTCACCGCACCAGTCGATGAAATCGAGGATGCTCCACAGCGGCTTGTCGCCCTTCGGCTTCTGCTCCTTGTCACGCATCCACTGGAAGTGCTCACGGAAGCTGTAGGCCGCGACGCCGAGCTGCATGCGGCTCTTGCCGGGACGCTTGATGGGCTCAATGGCAGGCAGAGTGGAGACGCTGAGCGCGCCAAGGCTGGTGGAGAGAAAATGACGGCGTGAGATCATGGTGGGTAAAAGAACGGGTGGAAACGGCGGCTTTGTGCAGGCATTTCAGCACTTGCGCCCAACCCGCGCCACTGGCAAATTTGGGCCGTCATGCTCGCGTCAAATACACACCGCTTCACCGTGGAGGATTATTATCGGATGGCCGAGACGGGCATCCTGAAGCCGGACGCACGGGTGGAACTCATCGAAGGGGAGATTGTTGATATGATGCCGATTGGTCCTTTTCATGCCGGTGCGGGCTCCGAATTGAGCGGCTTGTCTAGCTGCCTGGCTCAGGGACGTTGGGTGGTTTGGAACCAGAACCCCCTGCGCATTGATGAGCACAGCGAACCTCAGCCGGACCTGATGCTTCTCCGTCCTTCCGCCAAAAAGTACAAGCAGTCCCATCCGACCCCTGAGGACGTGATCCTACTGGTGGAAATTGCCGACTCCACGCTTCGGCGCGACCGCGAAATCAAGCTCCCGCTCTATGCCAAGGCGGGCATCGAGGAAGTGTGGATCTTGAACGTGCCGGAGAGGCAGATCGAAGTGTATCGGGAGCCAAACTACCTTGGCTACGAGACCAAATTCGTGACCCGTGAGGGCGGGCTGGCACCTCAAGCCTTTCCAGACGCCGAGATCGATGTTCAGGATTTGTTGCAGTGACGCAGGCGCTTGGCTTCTTGCGGCACCATGAAGCCGCTGATCACACTCGCCCTACTGTCTTTCCTTTTTTGCTCCCTCACCCACGCCGAGCCCACCAAGGTCAAGCTCTGGCCCGATGGCGCACCGGGGGCGAAGGGGACTGAGGACAAAGACCAGCCCTTCATTAACGTCTGGCCAGCGGCCAAGGACAAAGCCAATGGGGCGGCTTTTGTCGTCTGCCCTGGGGGTGGTTACGGTGGTCTGGCGGCTGACCATGAAGGCGTGCAGGTGGCCAAGTGGTTCAACGGCCTCGGCGTCTCCGCCTTCGTGTTGCATTACCGCCTCGGCAGTCAGGGCTATCACTTTCCAACGCAGCTCATCGATGTGCAGCGCGCCATCCGCCATGTGCGGGCTAATGCGCAGCAGTATGGCATCGACCCCAACCGCATCGGCATCATCGGTTTCTCCGCAGGCGGCCATCTCACCTCCATGGCGGCCACCATGTTCGATGAGAAACCCGAAGGCGCGACCAATGACGCCATCGATCAAGTCAGCGCCCGTCCCGATGTTGCGGCACCGACCTACCCCGTGATCACGATGATCGAGAGCTACGGCCACAGAGGCTCCCGCAAAAACCTGCTCGGTCCGAACGACAACGACGAACTCGCCAAGCACGTGAGCACCGAAAGGCGTGTCACGGCAAGCACTCCGCCCATCTTCATTTTCCAGACCGATGAAGATGCTGGAGTCCCCGCAGAGAACGCGGTGGCTTTTTACCTCGCCTGCCGGAAGAACAAAGTCCCCGCCGAGCTCCACATCTACCGCCCCGGCCCGCATGGCGTCGGTCTGTTCTTGGGCGATCCCGTGATCGGCACTTGGAGCGGTCATCTGCGCGACTGGTTGCGCAATCAGGGCTTCCTCAAGCCGATGAAGCGCACCGCCATCAATGGAAAGGTCACTGTGAATGGCAAACCCGTCAGTTGGGGTAGTGTCATTTTCGCTTCAGACGATCCTTCCGCACCCGTGGCCTGCGCACGGGTCATGGGCGGCAAATTTAAGCTCGATGAAAAAAACGGCCCCATCGTCGGCAAAGTGAAGCTGACCGTCAGCTACAGCGCAGCGGATGTCCCCGGTCTGGAGACAGCGGATGGCACCGTCACGACGAAGGAGCAAAAGCCCGGTGCAGGTGACTGGGGCCTCGACATTGCCGATGGCGCAAAGGATGTGGAGCTGGCGGTAACAAAGTGAATGGTGCCTCCGAGGTCCTGATAGGAGCATTGCACAAAAAAGACGGGTGGGCTTTCGCCGCACCCGTCTTGAGATTCGGGGTCTGGTTTAGAACTTCTTGATCAGCAGCGCGGCATTGTGGCCGCCGAAGCCGAAAGAGTTGCTCAGGACGGCGTCGATTTTGGCCGGACGTGCGGTGTTTGGCACAACGTCCACGTCCACCTCGGGATCGAGGTTTTCGACGTTGATCGTGGGGGGAGCCACCTGGTCCCGGATCGCGCAGATGGAGGCGATGAGCTCCACGCCACCGGCAGCGCCGAGCAGGTGACCGGTCATCGACTTGGTGCCGGAGACGAGCAGGCCCTTGGTGGCGTAGTCACCAAAGACGCGCTTGATGGCGCGAAGTTCGCACAAATCACCCATGGGGGTCGAGGTGGCGTGAGCGTTGATGTATTGAATGTCGGTCACGTTCAGCTTGGCATGGCGCAGGGCCATCTCCATGCACTTGGCTGCACCCAGACCTTCGGGATGCGGGGAGGTGAGGTGGTAGGCATCGGCCGTGGCTCCATAACCGACCAGTTCGGCAAAAATCGGGGCACCGCGCTTTTTGGCGTGCTCAAGCTCTTCGATGACGACGACGCCAGCGCCTTCGCCCATGACGAAGCCGTCGCGGGCCTTGTCCCAGGGGCGGGATGCCCGCTCAGGGTCGTCGTTGCGCATGCTCAGAGCCTTCATGTTAGCGAAACCAGCGAGGCCGCAGGGGCGGATGGAGGCTTCAGCGCCGCCGCAGATCATCACGTCAGCATCGCCAAACTTAATGTTGCGCCAGGCTTCGCCGATGTTGTTGTTGGAAGTCGCGCAGGCCGTGACGATGGCCATGTTTGGTCCCATGAAGCCGTATTCCGCCGCGATCATGCCGCTGGCGATGTTTGAGATCATCATGGGGATGATGAAGGGGGAGACGCGTGCAGGGGATTTCGTCAGCAGCACCTCATACTGGGTTTCCAGGGTGCCAAGACCGCCGATGCCGCTGCCGACCATGACGCCAACGCGGTGGGGGTCGAGGCTGTCTGGGTTCAAGCCAGCGTCTTTGGCCGCCATTTTCGAGGCCGCCATGGCAAACTGGAAGTAGCGGTCGGCGCGGCGTGCGTCCTTGTGATTGTTGAAATGGACGGACGGATCAAAGTCCACCACCTCCCCGGCGATCTTGCAGTCGTACTTCTCAGTGTCCATGGACTGGATGCGACGGATGCCGCTTTTGCCTGCCTGGATGTTCTTCCAAAAGTCATCTTTATTGTTGCCAACGGGGGAGACGACTCCCATGCCGGTGATGACTACGCGACGCTCGCTCATGTGTATAATTTAGGGGTTGATTCGAAGGCTGAGAGAACACGGTTTGCACGGTGGGGCAAGGGAAAACATGGCAGCGAAAGGCTTGAGCCTCGTGCGATTTGGGTGTCTGGCTTGAGTTATGAAACGTTTACCCTCAGTTTTTGTCGCCTCCCTGTGGCTGACGTTGCCCGCTTTCGCGGCACCGGATCCTGCGCTCATTCCCCCCGTGATGCGGGAATGGATGGCGGCGGAGAAGGGCATTGGCAGCATCAAAGTTGCCTTCCACCAGACGCGTACGACGCCCGCGCTCAAGGAGCCCGTCACCGCCAGCGGGCGTTTCTGGCGCATGGCCGACGGCCGTTTTCGCCTGGAACTGGGGTCACCTGCCACGACGATTCTTATTTTCGACAAAGCATCCGTCCGCCTCAAAGAAAGCGTAGAGGCTCCCTGGCAGACCCTGAAACCCGACGACAGCCGCGTGCGCGTCTGGATGAAATTCCTCAGCGGGCGCGAGATGGACCCTGAATCTCTGACGAACAACTTCACTCTCAAGGTCACCCAGCAGGAGAAGAGCTACATCACCGTGGCCATGATTCCACGGCCTCTTCTCATCAAAAAGTATCTCAGGCAGCTCGACATGCAGATCGAGCCCGGCGGCAGGCGGCTCCTCAGTTTTCGCGTGGTGCAGGGGGATGGGTCCACGCTTTTGCTCAATTTTGGCCCGCCAGAGAAACTCGTGGGCGATTTAGCTCAACTGTTTCGGCCTCAATAATCCCGGTTCAGCAGGTGGTCTGAGAGCTGGCGCAGCCGCAAGGCGGCGTCGCCAAACACATCAAGCGCCCGATGTGACACCTCGGTGAGGCGGTGCGCCTCCGCACGGGAGGCCTCTAGGCCCATCAGTGCCGGGTAGGTGCTCTTTTCTGCCGCGATGTCCTTGCCAGCGCTTTTCCCGAGTTTCTCGCTCGTCTGCGTCACGTCGAGGATGTCGTCGATGATCTGGAAGGCCAGACCGGTGGCCATGCCGAAGTCATGCAGCGCCTGCATCTGCTCTGGGCTCGCGTTGGCGCTCATGCCGCCGAGTTTTACGCTGGTCGTGAGCAGCGCGGCGGTTTTGCCTTCATGGATGAAGCGCAGATCCTCGATGGGAAGCTTTTTGCCCTCGCCTTGCAGATCCGCCACCTGACCTCCCACAAGATGCAGGCTGCCTGCCGTGCGTGCGAGTTCCAGCACCATCACCGCTGTGGGATGCTGGGCGGCCATCGGCGTCTTCGTCACCAGTTCAAAAGCCAGGGCCTGAAGGGCGTCACCCGCCAGCAGGGCAATCGCCTCGCCATAGACCTTGTGGCAGGTTGGCACGCCGCGGCGCATGTCATCGTCGTCCATGCAGGGCAGGTCGTCGTGAATGAGCGAGTAGGTGTGCAGGCATTCGACGGCACAGGCATTGTAAACTGCATCTTCCGCGGTGCCTCCACAGGCTTCTGCCGCCGCGAGGCAGAGAATCGGCCGCAGCCGTTTGCCGCCGGCGAACATGCTGTGCCGCATTGCCTGATGCAGTGTGATTGGCCGCGTGTCAGAGCCCGGGATAAGACGGTTCAGCGCTGAATCAACAAACTGGCAGCGCTGGGCGAGGTATTCTTTGAGGTCGGACATGGCATCACTGTGAAGCCGTGACTCCGCCTGAATTCAAGCAGGATTAACAACTCCGGATGCGTGTGGTTCGGTTTTAATCACGTTAAGTTCATCTGTTTTATTCTCTAATAATTGCATGTATGTGATGCGGGAAGATATTAAAAGTGAACAAAATAATTTTTTAACTGTCTTAGGTGTTCAGTATTCATGAGAAATGGCATGCCACAAGGGCATGACTGAAGTCATGTGATGCTGGGATTGGTCGATAATAGCACAAGTCTGTGAAAGATGAGGTTCTGCATGGTTTCAAAAGTGGCGTCTAAATCATTCGATGAAGGAGTTTTAATAGAGGGTAAAGCACGTCTGGCGGGCAAATATCTCTCCTCCCATTGGATGGTGCTGGCCGCGAGTGCGATTCTGGCCTGGATCAGCCTACTGCCAATCGTGTGGATTGGTTACCTGATGGTCCACTACAACATGGTGGCCAAGGCTACGATACTGATCGCCTCAGGACTGCTGGTATTTTGCTTGAACCTTTTTCTTCTCCAACGGTTGTTATTCGACATCTACCAAGAGGAGCGTTTCAGGAAGCAAATGACTCTCAGTTGGGTTCAGATTGCTGGGATTTTTGCTGTTCAGCTGCTCTTGTCTCTCACCTGCAACCATTTGGCTGAGTCGTTCAATCCCATCGGCATGCAGCAATGGTTGTGGATGCCCGTCGCTGCTTTTGCAGGGGTGCTATTGAGACGGCGCCGACACATGTTTTTGGTGCTGTTCATCACCCTTGCCATTTCAACCGTCCATGAATACGTCGCCCGCGGTCCGAATCCGGCTGTGTTTTGGATGTGTGGCCAGATCACCACCAGTGTGTTCATCATGGGCTGCTGTTTTGTGATGGCGCAGGCATCGAGGCAGCGCATGAACACGTCACGTCTGGCGGCGGAGCTGCGTTCCGCCAATGCCCAGCTTGAACTGCAGGCAGATCAGGCGGCGGTTCTAGCCGTGGCGCAGGAGCGCAACCGCCTGGCACGGGAAATTCATGACGCCGTGGGACACAGCCTGACGGTTGTCGGTGCGCAGCTCGATGCCGCTGAGGCCTTGATGCATCAGGAGCCCTCCCGTGCGCTGGACTCGATCCAGAAAGCGCAGCGCGCCAACCGGGAAGGGCTGGCGGAAATCCGACGTTCGGTTTCGTCCATGCGTGCCACCCCGCAGGAGCATCGCACTCTTGCCGAGTCTCTAGCTTCTCTGATTACCAGCGTCGAACGGCCCGGCTTGAAGCTGGTGCTGCAGCAGTCTGGGAAGTCACGTTCCTTGCCATCGCTGGCGGAGATTTCGCTGTATCGCTGCGCGCAGGAGGGCATTACCAACGCCTGTAGGCATGCGGGCGCGTCGGAGATCACGGTGCATCTCGATTTTACCAGTGATGCAAGCGTCGCCCTCAGTGTGGTGGACAATGGCCGTGGCTTCAACACCATTCCTGAAGACAGGCATGGATTGAAAGGCTTGCGCGAGCGTGCGGCTCTGCTCAATGGTGACTTTTTTGCAGGAACAGAGAAGCATGGCGGTGGCTGCTGCCGCATGACGATTCCTGTGTAAACGTATGTGTGCACCCATCAAGACTCTTCTTGTCGATGATCAGGCCTTGTTTCGCGAGGCCATGCATACCCTCCTGGCGCTCGACAACGGTGTGGAGATTGTCGCCTAAGCTGCGAATGGCGAGGAGGCCTTGCGCTTGGTCGCCGAACACCGGCCGCAGGTCGTGCTGATGGATCTGCGCATGCCGCTGATGTGTGGTGCAGAGGCCACCCGGAGGATTCGAGCCATCTAGCCTGAGATAAGGGTCTTGGTGCTCACCACATTCGATCAAGAGGAGGATGTGTTTGATGCACTGCGCGCGGGTGCCTCTGGCTACGTCCTCAAAAACACCCCCTCGGCACAACTGGTGCAGGCCATCAAGATCGTTGCCGCTGGGCAGGCCTACCTGCAGGCGCCGGACCGCACTGGAGCTGCGCTCAAGGCGCGTGATCTCGGGTTGGGTTGAAATTACCTTGCCAGCAATTCCTCACCGCGATACACCACGCGCTCGACCATCCCTTGCAGGGTCTTGTCGAGGAAGGGGGTGTTGATGCTTTTCGACTTCATGAAGTCGCGGCTGAAGGTGGTGGTGCGGGCAGGATTGAAGACGATGAACTCGGCTGTGCCGCCTTCTTTGATCGGAACGGGAGGCAGCTTCATGAGGCGGCGGGGCTCGGCGCTGTAGCGCTGCACGATGAGCTGCCAGCTGAGGATGTCTTTGGCGATGTAGCAGTCGTATAGCGAGACCAGGGCGGTTTCGAGGCCGGTGATGCCGAAGGGGGCGCTGGCAAAGTCCTGGTTCTTCTCAAACGGCGTGTGCGGGGCGTGGTCGGTGGCGATGACGTCGAACCAGCCGTCTTTGAGGCCCTGGAGCAGCGCGGCGTTGTCCTCCGGCGTGCGCAGCGGTGGGTTCATCTTGTAGTGCGTGTCGTAGTCGCCGATGTGCTCGTGATTGAACATCAGATGGTGCGGCGTGACCTCGCAGGTGACGCGGATGCCGCGATCCTTGGCACGCTTGATTGTGCGCATGCCTTCGATGGTGCTGACGTGCTGGATGTTGAGATGCACGCCGGTGTATTCCGCGAGGCGGATGTCGCGTGAGATGCAGATCTCCTCGCTGATGTTCGGAATGCCTGGAAGACCGAGAGCGTAGCTGATTTTTCCTTCGTGCATGCAGCCCTTGCCGCTGAGTGCCTTGAGCTCGCAATGGCTGGAGAGCGGCAGATCGTAATCACGCGCGTATTCCATCGCGCGGCGCAGCACCTGGGGATTGTCCACGGCGTAACCGTCGTCGGTGAGCATGACGCAGCCGGCGGACTTCATGCCAGCGATGCCGGCGAGTTCCTCGCCCTTGCGGCCCTTGGTGATGGCTCCGCTGGTGTAGATTCCGGGGCCGATGCGGGTGCGGCGGGCGCTTTCCAGCACGCTGCGCACGACACCCGCATTGTCGATGGCGGGCGCGGTGTTGGGCATCAGGACAAAGCCGGTGACGCCGCCATTGATCGCGGCCTCGGCGCAAGAGGCGATGTTTTCCTTGTCCTCCTGGCCGGGTTCGCGGGCGTGAACGTGGATGTCAAAGAGCCCGGGTAGCAGGATGCGTCCGGTGCAGTCGATGATTTCCGCATTTTCGACGCCGGTGATGCCTTGTGCCACGCCGATAATCTGGCCTCCCTCGACGAGTACGTCGGCTGTCTGGATCTGCGGACTGTCTTCGCTGGCGATCTGGGCGTTGCGGTAAAGGCGTTTCATGCAGTCATGATGTCAGGCATGATTTCGGCCTGTGCAAGCCTGTGAAATGAGATCGTCTGAAGCGGGGGGCTCCAAGTGATGCTGGCAGGAGTGCCCGCATCACTTCTACTTCTTCCGCACGTAAAGCAGCGCGCGATCGTGCGTGAGCAGGCAGAGGTCAAGGCGTCCGTCGCCATTGAGATCAAGGGCAGCGTAATCGTGGGGTTCGTTTTCGAGGCCGGTTTTGCCACGGAAATGCGGATCCGTCTCGAAGACGCGGAAGTACATGGCGCTTTCCCATTTCTGCGCGGCGGCGGGCTGGAAGATTTCGATCACGCGGCTTTTGGCCGTGTCGATCAGGGCGATGTCATCCACATCTTCGCCGGAGAACGAGGCGGCGATGAGGTCTGTGGGCGTGGTGTCCTTCAATTCGCTGTCAAAGGTGGCCACGGTTTCGAGTTTGAGCGTGGAGCCGTCCAAAGGAGCGAGTTGGAAGCTGGTTTTACCAAGAAGCAGCAGTTTGATACTTTGCTCCGCTGTCATCAGGACGCACTGCTCGGGCATCATGGCGGGCAGCGCATGGGTGTGGTCCGCGCGATAGACGCGGTCGGTGCCTGCAGTGAGTTCGTGCAGCTTGCTGTGCGTGGCGTCAATCAGCAGCACGGAGACCTTACCATTCTTGCGGGAGACCAGCGCGCTGTGCAGTTCGGCGGCTGCATCAGGGGCGTTGAACTGCTCCACGATGTTTGCCTTGCCATCGGCATCGACCTTGAACGCACGCGCCAGCTGCTGATGGGCAATGATGATCTCCGCCTTGCCGTCGCCATCCAGATCGCCCGTGGTGAGGGCGGCAGGAGTGAGTTTGCTGACAAAGGAATCCGGGATGCCTTCGGCGCGCTTGTAGGGCGCTTTGGCATCGGTGGTGCTCAGCAGCAGCTGCATGGGGCCAAGATTGGAAAACAAGGCAAGATCACCACGGCCATCCTGATTGGCATCGACGACACGGATGCCGTTGATGCGGCCGGTTTTGATCGTCAGCTCCTGCGTGGCGGCAGTGAAGCTTTTGGTGCCGGCCGTTTTGCGCAGCGTGACAAGCTGCGGTTTGGATTTGATCTCGGTGACGCAAAGCACGGCCGAATCGGTGGTCAGGGTGAGCAGCGTTTCACCTTCTTTGGCCTGATACACGATTTCAGGATAGAGCAGTCGATTGTCCTGCCAGTGCGCGACGCCGATGGACTGCTCGCCGGGGCTGAGTAGCACGAGCTCGGCTTTCTTGTCGCCATCCACATCGGCGATGGCCAAGGATTCGACACCACTGAGGATGGGGAACTCGCGCCCCTCACTGAATGCACCACTGGCGCTGGCCTGAAACAACCAGGCACGCGCTGCCTTGGGCTCCGACATGATAACGTCGGCATGCCCGTCACCTGTGAGATCACCATAGGCCACGGCACCGTTTTTTGCTTCCGTCGGCGGCATGGCATAGCGGATGGTGGCGGCGCGGTCGGCATCGGGTTCAGCGGTGCCTTGAGTGAGTCGGGCGACTTCCACCATGTTCGTTTCATCCTGGATCCAGGCGACGCCGGATTTCTTGCCACCCAGGCGGATGGCGTGCAGCCAGTGGCGCGCGGCAGGGATTTCGAGGCGCCACTCTTCGCCAAAGGTAGTGCCTTCATGCTGCAGGCGGACGAGCAGCGCGTCACCGTCCGGCGCGGTGTAGAAAATGTCGGCACGGCCATCGTCGTTCAGATCGGCGCTGGTCAATCCAGCGCAGCCGCCTTCACCCAGGGTGTAGTTCTGCGGCTCTGCCCACTCGCCAGGCTTGGCTTGCAGCAGCACCATCAAACGCGTGCTGGTGAGCAGTGCGATGTCATCGCGCCCGTCACCGTTCAAATCGCGTGCGACAAGCACTTCAGTGTCATCTGCGGTGGAGTCGAGGGTGAACTCGCGCTTGGCTGCCCAGGCACCTATGTCGTCCTGCATGCGCAGCACCAGTTTGTCCTCATCGGTAAGAAATGCGATGTCCGCCTTCTTGTCTCCATTCCAGTCACCCACGACGAGGGCAAGCGCGGCACGGCCGATGACGAGGGGCTGCTTGTCGAAGCGGGAGACCTCAAGGATCGGGTTCCAGCGGTCCGCGCGGGCGGACTTTTCCGGCGCACCGGTTTGCACGCCGTCCTTGCGCTGAAGCAGAAACTCGATGCGCGCCCGTGAAGCGTTGACGATGGCGAGGTCCGTCAGGCCATCGCCATTGAAGTCAGCGGCACGCGGGCTGGCCGTGTTCCAGTCAAGCTTCACGATCTCCGGGCCGTCAAAATAAAGTGCGGGTTTGTCAGCAAGAACGCTGGTCGCAAAGAGCAACGGCAGGAAAGCGAGGCGCATGGCGTGCGATGTGGGTGGGGACTTACTTGGCCTCGACGGGCGTGGTCAGGTAGTGAATCTGAATGGCGTCCGGATGTGAGTAGCTAGTGCTGAGCAGGCTGCCAAAGTAGCGCTCGAAGGTTTCGTTGGAAGGACGTGCGCTAGCGTCAAACCAACTGCCGGCAGCGGCGGCGACTGCTTCATCGGCGGCCGGGGTTTTCTTGCCAGGGCCTTTCTTTTTCGCGGCGGCCTTGCCTTTGGCTCCGGTTTTGCTTTCGATGGTGGCGGCGGCGGTCGCGATCATGTTCATCAGGCGGCCTGCATCCGTGACACCGACGCCACTGTAGTTTTTGGGGGCCAGTGAGAGGAGATTTTGCACATGTGGATCGTCCCAGACGCTGGGGCCGGAGGAGTCCTTGATGCGACCCAGGACTTTGTTTAGCGTGTCCTGACCGCCAACGGAGATGAGCAGGTACTTGCCGGTGTTGCAGAAGGCGATTTCGGTGGCGGCATTGGCCGTCTGCGTGAGCTTGAGCGTGTTGATGGTGAAGCCGAGGTAATCACTTTCCTCAAACGCGCCGAACCCCGCACCGACGAAACGTTTGAGACCTTCGAGTACGCCGCCGAGCTTGTCGGCATCCTTGATCTTGAAGCCCATGACCTGGCTTTCCTTGGTGCCACTGCCATCCTGCACCTGAATGACTTCATCAGCCAGACTGCCGAAGAGATCCTCCCGGATCTTGAAGCCCATCTGGCCTTCGTACTGGGGAATCTGCATCGTGACCATCATTGCCATGGGGCCAAGTTTTCCAATCATGCCGAGCACTGAGTCGTACACCGTGCCAAAGTCCATGCGTGAAACGCTGGCGGTCAGGATGCCAGCGGGGATGAAGGCGGGCAGCGTCACTTCGTTGCTGGTGCCGCGCATCAAAGAGAGCAGACCGGTGGGCTTCAGGGGGTGAAGGATCGTCATGTCCATGCGTGACTGGGTGTCCGTCAATTCTGCGGTGATGGCAAAGGCCTGCAATTCCTGTGCGCCGAGCATGTCCATGATCATCTTCGGCTTGAAGATGTCGAGTCCGCCCGCGGCAGCCCTGTCCCCGTCCGCTTTCTTTTTGGCTTCCGCAGCGGCGAGCGCCTGCTCACTGAGTTCGAGAATCTTCACGCCGTTGAAGTAAAGCAGCATGTCTCCGCCGCCGTTGGTTACTTGGCCGATGCGGGAGAGGTGCTCGCGTGCGGCTCCGGGTGGATCACCGGCGTTGTTCTTCAGGGCGCCGATCATGTATTCCATAAGCGCGTGCGTATTGGCCTCGATCATCACATCTCCGACGACCGCCCAGGCCAGGACCCAGGGCGCATCCGCAGCGTCTGACAATGCGGCGATCTGTACGCTCACGCCGCTGATGTCCTCGGTGCGGAGCTTGACGTCTGCGTTCTCCTTTTTCTTGGCTTCCACTTCGGCAAGCTTGTGGGCCTCGATCTCTTTCTGCTTGCCGGCGATTTCACACAGCGAGACATTCGGCGGATTTTTGTCGAACTGGGTGATGTCTCCGATCACTAGGTAGCTCACCAGCGCGCCAGGGTAATCCTTGAGCGTGTCGTACATGCCGCTGCCGTAGGTGTCCTTGAAGAATTTGTCCCACGGGGCGTCGCCTTCTTTGCGCATGGGGGCCATCCAGCGTTTCGCCTCGTCGTCCTGCATGAACTTCGCGTAGTTGCTCTTGTCCCAGTCGGTGAGCAGTTCCGGAGTGTTCTTGATGGCGATGACACCGACCGTGTCCTTGGGCATGAGATTGTACCATTGCTCCAGACGGTCGGCGGCGGAGGCGGGGAGGATGCTGGCAAGCAGCAGTGAAAAGAGGATTGAGGCGCGTTTCATAGAAGGTGGAAGGAAGCGGGTTATACCCAGTACAGAAAAATCAGCCGCCTGTGGTTACAGATTCCGGCTTTATTTTTTCATGGGGTGGTGCAGGCGGAGGAAGATAGCGGAAGCCGCTGTTGGGATTGCGCGGGTCAAAGGCGAAAGCCTCGCGATTTTTCAGGAAGAGCTTCAGCACGTTCGAAGGAATCGAAAAGCCCAAGCCTTCAACGCCGACACCGGCGGTCTTCATGTTGTTTACGCCCACCACCTCTCCGCGTGCGTTGAAGAGCGGTCCGCCGGAGTTGCCTGGGTTGATCTGCGTCGTGCTCTGAATGTACCAGCGGCCTCCGCTCTCGCGTGCACGGATGCTAACAATGCCCTTGGAAACGGAGCGCTCCAGGCCAAGCGGACTACCAATGGCAAACACGTCTTGTCCCTGCGTGAGTGAATCGGAGTCGCCCATGGGGACGAAAGGCAGGCTTTCCACGGCGGCGTCGTCGATCTGCAGGATGGCGAGATCAAGGAAGCCGTTCATGGCGATGATTTTGACCTTCGTAAACTGCTGCTTCTCCAGGCCGCCGGGCTTTTTGCGATACACCACCACGGTGATTTCACGCTCTCCGGCGATGACATGCTGGTTGGTGATGACATAGCCGAGCTTGTTGATGATGAATCCGGAGCCAAGACCGGAGGCTGTCTGGATCTGGACTACTGACTCAGCCACGCGCTGTACGTTCTTTTCCACCGTCATGGCTTCACGCGAAGGCTCCACAAAGTAGATGTCCTCCGCCTGCACAGCGGCGGTTTTGGTGCCCGAGGTGAGTGCTTTTTCCAAAATGGAGATCTCCGAGCGCGGCACGTTCAGGACGGTGTGACCGAGGTCCAGCACTACGGTGTCTTCGCGGTCCTTGAGCACTTCGCCGCGCAGTTCAGCGCCGCTTTTGAGCACGATCTTCACGTTTTCCGCCGACAACGATGAGGCTGCAAGGCAGGCCGCCACCAGGATTCCGAAGCTCAGGTTGTTTCGCATTACGGGTTCAAACTCTAGCGGACGTGTTTGAGGATACGAGTTCTTTTTGCACATCTTGACTCGATGAACGTCCGCGCATCTCATGCGCCTATGCCCGCCAACGCCCTCATCTCCGCCGCCCAGACCCTGCGTGAATCCCTGCGCCCGCTGCGTTTCGCCGCCCCAGTCGAATATGTCTATCAGCCGCTCGATTATGCCTGGGCACCGCATGAGACCTACCTGCGCCGCTTTGGCGGCAGTAAAAAACGCGTCGTCATGGTGGGGATGAATCCTGGCCCCTTTGGCATGACGCAGACCGGCGTTCCCTTCGGCGAAATCGCCGCCGTGCGCGACTGGATGGGCATCCATGAGCCTGTGGGCAAACCGGAGCGCGAGCATCCGAAGCGCCCCGTTGTCGGCTTTGAATGCGCAAATTCCGAAGTCAGCGGCCGACGCCTGTGGGGTTTGTTTGCACAAAAGTTTGGCAAAGCGGAAGCCTTCTTCAAAGACCACTTCGTCGCCAACTACTGCCCGCTGGTTTTCATCGAGGCCAGCGGCCGCAATCATACTCCCGACAAACTTCCCGCTGCCGAAACCATGGCGATGGAAGTGGCCTGTGATGCGCACCTGCGTGCTGTTATTGGTGCCCTGCAGCCGGAATGGGTGATCGGCGTCGGCGCCTTCGCTGAAGAGCGTGCCTTGCGTGCCAAGGAAGCCATGAACGGCAGCTTTAAAACTGGCCGCGTGCTGCACCCTAGCCCCGCCAGCCCTGCCGCGAATCGTGACTGGGCAGGAGCCGCCACGAAGCAATTGGTGAAGTTGGGCGTGTGGAAGGAATAGACGTTTTTTGGGTGTCTCGCGCATTTTCAAGCAGGAGTAGCAGGCTCTGGCGTCCGATGCAGATCGGTGCTTGCCGCGTGCAAAAAGATCGCCTATTTCTCGGGCCTTATGTCAGCCATCCCCGCCGAATTTTCCGGAGTCACCGCCGTCACCAAAGCGAACATCTATTTTGACGGTAAAGTCGTCAGCCACAGTGTGTTGTTTCCTGATGGCAGCAAGAAAACCCTGGGCCTCATCTATCCCGGTGATTTCCACTTTGGCACTGCCAAAGCCGAGCGCATGGAGATCGTCGCTGGTGACTGCGTCGTGAAGCTTGATGGCGGCGATGGCAAGACCTCTTATGCGGGCGGACAGTATTTCGATGTTCCTGCCAACAGCGGCTTCGACATCAGCGTCAGCTCCGGCATCTGCGAATACATCTGCTCCTTCCTGGATTGAGCCAGCTTTGATGGTGGCGTAAGTATCTTCACACATTCTTAACTCACCCATCAAGGGCTTTCACTGGAGGTCGGAACGTTTCTGATGATCCTAGCGCCGTTATGAACGATACGACAGACAAGCCCGGCCTCCACAAGCTCTCTACCACCACCCTCGTCATCGCAGCTCTGGGGGTGGTCTTTGGTGACATCGGCACCAGCCCGATCTACACGCTCAAGGAATGTTTCAGCCCTCACAGCCCGCACCATGTGGCCGCGACGCACGCGAACTTGCTGGGGGTCGTTTCGCTGGTGCTGTGGGCGCTGATCGTGCTCGTTTGTGTGAAGTACCTCGTCTTCGTGCTGCGTGCGGACAACAAGGGAGAGGGGGGCGTACTCTCGCTCATGGCGCTTGCCTCGCATGGCATGTCCGAGGCATTGAAGCGACGTGCGGTGATCGTGCTGCTCGGTCTGTTTGGTGCTGCGTTGCTGTTTGGTGATGGCATCATCACTCCCGCTATTTCCGTTCTCAGCGCCATCGAAGGTCTCAAGGATGGTGGATTGCTCGGCAGTCCGCCCGCAGATGCGGCTGCGGCATTGCTATGGCAGAATCAGAGGGAGTGGCTCATCATGGGCATCACCATGGTGATTCTCATCGCGCTGTTTTCGGTGCAGTTCCTTGGCACGGCACGCATGGGCCGCTTTTTTGGTCCGATCACTGGCTTGTGGTTTGTGTCGCTCGCGGTGCTCGGCGTCTCGCACTTGATTCACGGTCCAGAAATCCTGGCCGCATTCAACCCCTGGCATGGTTGGCACTTTTTGACCACTGGCGGCCATAAATCGTTCGTGATTCTCGGCAGTGTGTTTCTGGCCGTCACAGGTGGTGAGGCGCTCTATGCGGATATGGGGCACTTCGGCGCTGGGCCGATTCGTCGTGGCTGGTTCATCCTCGTGCTGCCGGCGCTGGCATTGAACTACCTCGGCCAGGGTGCGATGCTCATGCATCAGCCGGATCTGGCACACGCTCCTTTCTTCCAAATGGCCCCGGCGTGGGCCACTCTGCCGCTTGTGCTGCTCGCCACCGCCGCGACGGTGATCGCTTCGCAGGCGCTCATCACCGGCACATACTCACTGACGCTCAGCGCCGTTCAGCTCGGCTACCTGCCACGCCTCAGCATCCGCCACACGTCGGAACATGCCCGTGGCCAGATTTACATCCCGCTGGTGAACTGGCTGCTCATGCTTGCCTGTCTCGCCTTGGTACTGGCTTTCCGCACCTCGACGAATCTCGCTGCGGCTTATGGTGTGGCCGTGACGATGACCATGCTCATCACCACCGTGCTGTTTTACTTTGCCGCACGTCATCTGTGGCAGTGGTCGATTCTCAAAACGTTGCCATTGTGCCTGTTGTTTGCCGTGATCGAAATCGCCTTTCTCAGCGCCAACCTCGTGAAGTTCTTCGACGGCGGCTGGTTCCCGCTAGTGGTCGGTGTGATCATCTTCACGCTTATGACGACCTGGGCTACGGGGCGCCGCCTGGTGCGTGCCTCGATGGAGAAAAGCTCTCTCAGTCAGGAAATGCTTTGCGACAGCCTGAAGCGCAACCCTCCAGTCAGCGTACCCGGCACCGCCATATTCATGTCGAGCACCAGCGGCCGCGCCCCCATCGCCCTGCTGCACAGCTTGAAGCACTACCGTGCCATCCATGAGCGCGTCATTTTCATGACGTTGATCACCGAGGACGAGCCTTGGGTGCCACCGAGCCGCCGCGTGGAAGTTGAACGTCTCGCAGAAGGTTTCTGGCGCGTGACCGGCCGCTTCGGCTTCATGCAAAAGCCCGATGTGCCACGCCTGCTGCGCCAATGCGCCAATCAAGGTCTGGAAGTCACGGCGGAGAAGGCGACCTTCTTCCTGGGTCGCGAAATCATCGTTCCAAGCCAGCAACCGGGCATGGTGAGATGGCGCGAGCACATCTTTGCTTTCGCCAGCAAGCTGGCGCAGCAGCCCGCGACCTACTTCCAGATTCCCGTGGGCCGTGTGATCGAGCTAGGGCAGCAAGTGGAGATTTAAGTCTCGCTTTAACGCATTTTTGACGCCGCACGTCCTGCCTTTAACTCGGCAGGATACAGTGAGCAGGCATCTTGGCGGTGGAACAACATCCACACACGCCATGAACGATCTCATCTACCTGGGCATCACCGTCGCCTTCTTCATCGTCAGCGCGCTTTACGTGCGCTTCTGCGAACAACTCTAAACCAACCACCGCCATGGAAACCATCCTCGTGGGCGTCATCGCCCTGCTTCTGTTTCTCTATCTCTTCGTGGCCATGATCCGGCCTGAGAAATTCTAATCCTCACTCCCATGCAATCGACTGACTGGCTTCAATTCGCGCTCTTCATTGGGCTGCTCGCGCTCATCACCAAACCGCTTGGGATCTACCTGACCCAGGTGCTGGATGTGAAAGGCAGAACTTGGCTCGACCCCGTGGTCGGTCCGCTCGAAAGGCTCACCTATTCGCTGATGGGTCTGGACCGCAACAAGGAGCAGGGTTGGAAGCAATACACGCTGGCCATGCTGCTCTTCAGCTTGGTGGGCATCGTGTTCACCTACCTGATCCTGCGCTACCAGCATCTGCTGCCGTTGAACCCGCAGCACCTGCCGGGCCTCAGCGACCACCTGGCGTTCAACACGGTAGTGAGTTTCACCACCAACACCAACTGGCAGAGCTACGGCGGCGAAAGCACCATGAGCTACTTCTCGCAGATGGTCGCGCTGACGATTCATAACTTCACCTCGGCGGCGGTCGGCATCTCGATTGCGGCGGCGCTGGTGCGCGGCATCGCACGTGCCTCGGCGACGACGCTCGGCAATTTCTGGGTCGACCTAGTGCGCACCACCTACTACCTGCTGCTGCCCCTCTGCTTTGTGTTCGCTCTCTTCCTCGTGTCTCAGGGCATTGTGCAGAACTTCAAGTCTTATGACACCGCAAAGCTCGTCGAGCCGCAGACAGTTCAAGTTGCGAAGATGGATGCGAGCAATCAGCCCGTGGTGGATGCCGCCGGCAAGCCAGTGATGGAAGACAAAATCGTCTCCGAGCAAACCATCGTTCAAGGTCCCATGGCATCGCAGATCGCCATCAAGATGCTCGGCACCAATGGCGGCGGTTATGTGAATGCCAATGCGGCACACCCCTTTGAAAATCCGACGCCGCTTTCGAACTTTGTTCAAATGCTCTCGATCTTCTCGATCGGCAGCGCCCTGACCTACTACCTCGGGCGCATGGTGAAGAACCAGGGACACGGATGGGCTGTATGGGCCGCAATGATGCTGCTCTTTATCTGCGGGGTGCTCGTGTGCGCGCACTTTGAAGCTGCTGGCAATCCGATCCATCAGGCGCTCGGTGTCTCTGCCACTGACGGCAATATGGAAGGAAAGGAAGTGCGGTTTGGCATCTTCAACTCCTCCCTTTTCGCCACCATCACCACGGCTGCATCCTGCGGCGCGGTGAACTCTATGCATGACTCCTTCACGGCCATCGGTGGACTCGTGCCATTGTTCATGATTGAGCTTGGCGAAGTCGTCATTGGTGGCGTCGGCGCGGGACTCTATGGCATGCTCGTTTTTGTCGTGCTCGCCGTTTTCATCGCCGGACTCATGGTGGGCCGCACGCCGGAATATCTGGGCAAAAAGATCCAGGCTTACGATGTCAAGATGGCCATGCTCTCACTGCTCGTTCTGTGCATGTCCATTCTTGGCTTCACCGCCTGGGCATGCGTCAGTGACTGGGGGCTCGCGGGACTCAACAATGCCGGACCGCATGGCTTCAGCGAAATACTCTACGCTTACAGTTCCGCCACCGGTAACAATGGCAGCGCCTTCGCCGGTCTCACGGCGAACCCCGCCAATGGCGACCCGCACTACAACGTCACGCTTGGCTTCGCGATGCTCATTGGCCGCTTCCTCATGATTATACCGATCATGGCGCTCGCGGGATCGCTGGTGCAGAAAAAAGTCTCCCCGCCCAGTGCGGGCACCTTCCCGGTGTCGGGTGCCACCTTCACCATCCTGCTCATTGGCACGGTGGTCCTCATTGGCGCGCTCAACTTCCTGCCCGCCCTCGCCCTCGGCCCTGTCGTTGAGCACTTCCTCACGGCCGGTGGCAAACTGTTCTAATCACGGATTCACACCTTTCCCAACTCCAACGCCTATGTCTCACAAAGCTCCAACTCTCTTTGACTGGTCCATCGCCGGTCCAGCTGTGGGCGACGCATTCAAAAAGCTCGACCCGCGCCTTATGGTGAAGAATCCGGTCATGTTCGTGACCCTGATCGGTGCGGTGCTGACCACCGTCGGCATCTTCACTGCCAAGACCGATCATGGCTTTATCATCCAGCTCGCCATCTGGCTCTGGTTCACCGTCCTCTTTGCCAACTTCGCTGAAGCCGTCGCTGAAGGCCGTGGCAAGGCTCAGGCTGCGAGCCTCCGTGCCGCACGCAAAGACACCATGGCCCGTCGCTTGAAAAATGGCGTAGAGACCAGCGTCCCAGCCCCCGCACTTGAAAAAGGTGATCTCGTCGTCTGTGAAACGGGTGATGTGATCCCTGCCGATGGCGAAGTTATCGAAGGCATTGCCAGCGTCGATGAAGCCGCCATCACCGGCGAATCCGCACCGGTCATCCGCGAAAGCGGTGGTGACCGCAGCGCCGTCACTGGTGGCACACGTGTCATCAGCGACCGCATCGTCATCCGCATTACCTCGGAAAAAGGCAACACCTTCATCGATCGCATGATTGCGATGGTGGAAGGCGCGAAACGTCAGAAGACACCGAATGAAATCGCGCTCACCATCCTGCTCTCCGCTTTGACGTTGATATTCCTGCTAGTGGTCGTCACGCTGAAACCCTTTGGTATTTATTCCGCCACCAATTTCTCCACGCCGGTGCTCATCGCGCTGCTTGTGTGCCGGATTCCCACCACCATCGGCGGCCTGCTCAGTGCCATTGGCATCAGCGGCATTGACCGTCTCATTCGCCGCAACGTCATGGCCACCAGTGGTCGCGCTGTTGAGGCTGCGGGAGACATCGATGTGCTCCTGCTCGACAAAACCGGCACCATCACCATTGGCAATCGCATGGCCTCTGATTTTCGTCCCGCGCCTGGCATTTCAGAGCAGGAACTTGCTGATGCCGCACAGCTTGCCTCCCTGGCCGATGAAACGCCCGAAGGCCGCAGCATCGTCGTGCTCGCCAAAGAGAAGTTCAATATTCGTGGGCGCGAACTTGCCGAACCTCACGCCGCTTTCATTCCCTTCACGGCGCAGACACGCATGAGTGGCGTTGATCTCGATGGCCGCAGCATTCGCAAAGGCGCTGCAGATTCGATCAAATCCCACATCGAAAAGCTTGGTGGTGTTTATCCGCCGGAAGTCCTCAAGGTTGTGGAAGCCGCTTCTCGCGCCGGACGCACTCCACTCGTCGTTTGCGAGGGGAGCAAGGTGCTCGGTGTTGTCGAACTCAAGGACGTCGTCAAAGGCGGCATCAAGGAGCGCTTTGCCCAGCTGCGCAAAATGGGCATTCGAACCGTCATGATCACGGGCGATAACCCCATGACCGCAGCAGCCATCGCCGCCGAGGCCGGTGTCGATGACTTCATGGCGCAGGCCACGCCGGAGGATAAGCTCAAGCGCATTCGCGCGGAGCAGGCCGCCGGACATCTCGTCGCCATGACTGGTGACGGCACCAATGATGCGCCAGCTCTTGCCCAGGCTGATGTCGGTGTCGCCATGAACACCGGTACGCAGGCCGCTCGTGAGGCCGGAAACATGGTCGATCTCGACAGCAATCCGACCAAGCTCATTGAGATCGTGGAGATCGGCAAGCAGCTCCTCATGACACGTGGCTCGCTGACAACCTTCAGCATCGCCAAATACTTCGCCATCATCCCCGCGATGCTCATGGTCACCTTCCCGGCGATCAGCCCGCTCAACATCATGGGCCTGGTTTCACCGCAGAGCGCCATCATCTTCAATGCGCTCATCATCGTCGCCTTGATCCCGCTTGCGCTGAAAGGCGTCCAGTATCGTGCGGTTGGCGCGGTCGCGGTGCTCCAGCGCAATCTTCTCATCTACGGTCTCGGCGGCATCATTGTGCCTTTCATCGGCATCAAGGCCATCGACCTCATCATCACCACCCTTCACCTCGCCTAATCCTATGAAAGCTCTCTTCTCTGAAATTCGTGGAGCCATAGTATCCACTTTCGTTTTCGCCGTTGTTCTTTGTGGTTTGTATCCGGTGGTTGTCTGGGGGGTTTCCCAGGTCGCCTTCAAGCACAAGGCAGACGGCAGCCTCATCGTTGACAAAGACGGCACCGTGCGCGGATCGAGCTTGCTCGGCCAGGTCTTCACGGGTGAAAAATACTTTCACAGCCGCCCCTCGGCTGCGGGTGCATTTGGCTACGATGGTGCCAATTCCAGTGGCAGCAATCTAGGGCCCACCTCGCAGAAGTTGAATGATGCGATCAAGGGCCGCATCGCCGCCTATCGCACCACCGAAGGGCTCAGCGACAAAGATGCGGTGCCTGCCGATGCCGCCACCGCCTCAGCCAGCGGCCTTGATCCGCACATCAGCGTGAAGAACGCCGAGCTGCAGGCCGCCCGTGTCGCTAAGGCCCGCAATCTCAGCGTCGAAAAGGTCAAAGAGCTCATCGGTGCCAGCACAACCAAGCCCGATCTCGGCTTCCTCGGCGACGCCGGCGTGAATGTATTGAAGTTGAATCTAAGTCTCGATGGCGTGAAGTAACCGACGCAGGCTATGAACGACGAAAACAGACCCGATCCCGATGCGCTGCTCGCGGAGATGCAGCGTGACGAAGGTCGGGTGAAACATGGCAGGCTGTTCATCTTCCTCGGCATGTGTCCGGGCGTTGGGAAGACTTACGCCATGCTACAGGCGGGCCGGCAGCGTTCAAAGGAAGGTGTGGAGGTGCTCGTGGGCATTGTCGAAACGCATGGGCGGTATGAAACGGCTTCCCTGCTTGACGGTCTGCACGTTTTGCCGCGCAAGAAGCTCGAGCATCGCGGCTTCATGCTGGAGGAGTTTGACATTGATGCAGTCTTGCAGCAGAGGCCGGAACTGGTGCTCGTCGATGAGCTGGCACACACCAACGCTCCGAGTTCTCGCCACGCTAAGCGCTATCAGGACGTGCTGGAGCTGATCGATTCGGGCATTGACGTTTACACCACGCTCAATGTCCAGCACATCGAAAGCCAGGTGGACATCGTGCGCCAGATCAGCGGCGTCGCTATTCAGGAAACCGTGCCCGACTCCATCCTCGAACGGGCGCATGAGATCCAGCTTATTGACCTCAGTGTCGAAAAACTGCTGGAACGCATGGCTGATGGAAAGGTGTACCTAGGCGAGCGTGCAGAGCAGACTGTGAGCGGCTTCTTCAGAGAAGGCAATCTCACCGCGCTGCGCGAGCTGGCCCTGCGTTTCACCGCCGAGCAGGTGGACCGTGACCTTGAGGACATCCGCCGCGCCAAACGTGTTAGCAGTGCGTGGAAAACCAATGCGCGTCTCATGGTTGGCGTCGGGCCAAGCCCTTATGCCGAAAGTCTCATCCGCTGGACACGCCGTGCCGCCACAAGGCTGAACTGCCCCTGGCTTGTCGTATGGGTAGAAGGTTCGCTTGTTCTCACGCCCATCGAGCAGGAACGTCTCACCCGTTCGCTTGGGCTGGCACGCAAACTCGGAGGTGAAGTCGTCTCTGTGACCGGCGAAAACATCTCCGAAGCGCTGCTGCAGGTCGCCCGCGAACGCAACGTCTCCCAAATCGTTGTTGGCAAGCCGGAAAAGGCGGGCATGTGGAGCAAATCACTCGCAGACACACTCATTGCGGGCAGTGGTGACATTGACGTTTGCGTCGTGCGTCCTCTGGCCGCCGCAGACAAGGCACGCAACATTGTGCCGCTGCAGGAGCCGGTGTCGGATTCGCTCATTGGCGAATACAGCTGGGTCATCGTTGCGCTCTTTGCCATTGCCAGCGTGTGCTGGGGGCTGGTGTCGTTCACCGGTTACATGTTTGTCGCACTGGTGTTTTTGCTGGCCGTGGTGATCGCCGCGCTCCGCTTCAGCCGTGGGCCGGTTCTGACGATGGCTACGTTGAGCGCCGTGTGCTGGAATTACTTTTTCATTCCACCAATTTTCACCTTCCACATCAGCAAGCCGGAGGATTGGATCATGTTTGGCATGTTCTTCATCGTGGCGCTCAGCATGGGCAGCCTCACCTCGCGCCTGCGCATGCGAGAGGTCGCCGAACGCCGCCGTTTGCGTCAGACTGATGCTCTCTTGCGCGTGACCCAGAGTGCCGCGCTCGCAGCCGAGCCGGCGAAGGGCCTTGCCGAAGCGCTGCGCACGATCAATGAACTTCTCAATGCAAACACTGCTCTTATTGTGCGCGAGCAGGATCGCTCGCTGCCGAAAGCCGCGCACAAGGCCAGCAGTTTTCAACCATCGCCCAAAGAATGGGGCGTCGTGGCCTGGAGCTATGAGAATAAGCAGTGCGCGGGTCGATACACTGACACCCTGCCCGAGTCATCCGCCACCTGGTTTCCGCTGCAAACCGCCACTGCCACGATGGGCATTCTGGGCGTGCAGTTTGATGACAGTTCGCGCCTCGACTTCGTCACCCGGCAGATGATTGAGGCTTTCGCGCTGCAGATCGCACTCGTGTTGGAAAAGGAGCACTTCATTCAAGCCGTCAGCCACGCAGAGATGCTCTCACAGTCGGAAAAACTGCACCGCACTTTGTTGGATAGCGTTTCGCATGAGCTGAAAACGCCCATCGCTGTCATCACCGCTGCCCTGGAAGGAATGAACGATCAGCGCAGTCCCTACCTCGCCGAGATTACCACCGCCACGCAACGGCTGCAGCGCGTGGTAGACAGCCTGCTGCAAATGACCCGACTCGAATCAGACGTGCTCAAACCTAGCCTCGACTGGTGTGATGTGCGGGATGTCGTCTCCGCTGCTCAGCGTGCTGTCGGTCTGCCACTGGAGACGCACGAGATGAAGCTTCGACTTGCCGATGATTTCCCACTGCTGAAGCTGGATCACGCCCTGCTAACCCAGGCTGTCGCCAACATCCTGCACAATGCCTCCATTTACACTCCTTCAGGCACTTCAATCGACATCAGCGCCACGTTGCATGACCAGCAACTACGTTTGATCATTCGCGATCATGGCCCCGGCCTGCCCACCGGAGCGGAACGCCGCGTTTTTGAAAAGTTCTACCGCGTCCAGGGATCACCGGCAGGCGGTACCGGCCTCGGACTGGCTATCGCACTTGGCTTTGTACAGGCGCAGGGAGGAGAGATCAGCGCGCGGAATCATCCAGACGGAGGTGCGGAGTTTGTGATCGAGATCAATCGAGTGCCCACTTTCGTCCCACCTCTCAAATGACCGCTCTGATCATCGACGACGAAATCCAGATCCGCCGCCTGTTGCGCATGGCCTTGGAGTCGAAGGGCTACACCGTGAGAGATGCTGAAATTGGCCAGATGGGCTTGCAGGAGGCCGTCTTTCATAAACCCGATGTTATCCTGCTCGATCTCGGTCTGCCTGACATGGATGGGGTCGAGGTGCTGAAACGGCTCAGGGAGTGGAGCACTGTCCCCGTGCTCATTCTCAGCGTACGTGATCAGGAAGCCGTTAAACTCGCCGCCTTCGATGCCGGAGCGGACGATTACGTTTCCAAACCCTTCAGCACGGCTGAGCTTATCGCACGGCTTACCGCCATCCAGCGTCGTCAAGGATGCCATGAGGCAGCCAATCTCCAGCTTGGCCCGCTCGTTCTCGATCCCGCGCATCACGAGGCATCCCTGAATGGACAGCCTCTCAAGCTCACACCCACCGAATATGCGCTGCTCGCGCAACTCGTGCGCCACGCCGGCAAAGTCGTCACTTTGAAGCAGCTTCTACGTGCGGTCTGGGGACCGCAGGCGGAAGAGCAGAGTCATTATTTGCGTGTGTATGCCAATCACTTGCGCAAAAAGCTCGAAGGCTCCGCTTTGGAGATCAAAAATGAGCCGGGAATTGGCTATCGTCTGGACCAGAGATGAGCGTTGCTTTTACACTTTCTTAACACCACGAGTGCGGCTGTTTACTGGCAGGCGCTTCATTTGCAGTGAAGGTGGCACAAATCCAGACCATACATGACAGACGCCGAGAGTCCCACTGCCCACCCATCCTCCACGCCAGTTTCTCTGGCGGAAGTGGGGCAGTATAGCTGCGGTCTCACCCTGGTGTTTGTGCTGGCTTCTACCTGCTGGGTGCTGCTGCCCTACACGGGGGATCTTTTTGTAGCTCTGGTCTTTCTGATGGCCATCGTGCTCGCTGGCACTTGGTGGAACCGTGGTCCGGTGCTGATGATGGCAGTGGTCAGCGCCCTGGTGTGGAATTACTTTTTCATCCCGCCGCAGTTCACCCTGCACATCGACAAGCCGCAGGACATGGTCATGTTCAGCCTCTTCTTCATCGTGGCGCTGAGCATGGGGCATCTCATCACGCGGTTGCGTGCACGCGAGGCCACACTGGCCCAGCATCATCAGGAGCGTGAGAACCTGCTGGAGTTAAAGCACCGCGCAGAACTGCTCGCAGAGTCCGAGCGCCTGCACCGCACTCTGTTGGACAGTGTCGCGCATGAACTGAAAACCCCCATCGCGATCATCCGCACCGCCTTGGACGGCTTGGGTCAGGGGAACCCCTATGCTCACGAGATCGAGACTGCGAACCGCCGCCTGCAGCGTATCGTCGAAAGCTTTCTGGAGATGTCACGGGTGGAATCTGAAGTGCTGGAGCCGCAGCCCGACTGGTGTGAGATCGGCGATGTGGTGCACGCCGCCACCAAACCGATCCAGCAGGAACTGGCCGCCTACACTTTGCGAATCGCAGGTGCTACAGAGCTTCCATTGCTCAGGCTCGACCTCCGCCTTCTCGCGCAGGTGCTTGGCAATCTGCTACACAATGCCACGCGGTATGCTCCTGCGGGCACTGAAATCCAAATCCAGGCATCTCTGTTTGATGGAAGCTTGGAACTTCGGGTGCGCGACCACGGCCCCGGCCTTCCTCTGGGAGCTGAAGAGCAGCTGTTTGAAAAATTTTACCGAGCTCCCGATTCACCCGCTGGCGGCACCGGTTTGGGGCTCGCCATCGCACGCGGCTTGATGCGGGCGATGAAAGGTGACATTGAAGCGCACACTCATCCTGAAGGCGGTGCGGAATTCGTGCTGCACCTTCCGGTGAAAACACGCAGCGCCGCATGAGTAAAGCCCTCATCATTGACGACGAACAGCAGATGCGCCGCCTGCTGTGCATGGTGCTGGAGTCACGCGGCTACGAGGTCTGCGAAGCTGCCGATGGCCAACTGGGCCTGCAGGAGGCTGCGTTTCATCGTCCCGATGTGGTGCTGCTCGATCTCGGGCTTCCCGGCATGAACGGCATCGAGGTGCTGAAGCGGCTGCGTGAGTGGAGCGATGTGCCTGTGCTCATTCTCAGCGTGCGTGATCAGGAAGCCATCAAGGTTGAGGCTCTGGAAAATGGCGCGGACGATTATGTCACGAAACCCTTCGGCACTGCTGAACTGCTCGCCCGCCTCACGGTCATTCAGCGCCGCCGTTTCACGCGCCAGAGCGCCGAAATTGTCGTTGGTGCCTTGAAGCTGGACCTGCTGCATCATGAGGCTTTGCTGGATGACGCACCGATCAAGCTCACACCGACCGAATTCGCGCTCCTCAAGGTGCTGGCTGAGTACGCGGGGCGCATTGTCACGCAGAATCAGATCATCAAGCAAGTTTGGGCCGGCCAGACCAGTGATCCGAGCGAAGGCCTGCGTGTGCACATCAATCACCTGCGTAAAAAACTCGGCGAAACCGGCCCGCGCATCGTTAACGAGCCGGGCATCGGCTACCGCTTGGAAGAGGCTTGATGCTGCTTCCATCATGCGGTGATCAAGCCTGGGCATGAATTCATGCTTTCCGTCCTGGAGCTGCTGTGATTAATGGCGGCATGTCTTTATCTGTCACTAACACTGATTCCTCCGCAGCAACTCGCCTTGCCTGGATGATGGTGGCATTGCTCATGCCCGTAGCCATCCTCAATTACCTTGATCGTCAGATGCTGGCTACAATGAAAGCGTCAATGGTTGCTGACATTCCAAGTATCGCAAACAAGGCAGACTGGGGCATCGTGCTCGGTTCCTTCAAATGGGTGTATGCAATTCTGAGTCCGGTGGGGGGCTACATCGCGGATCGTTTCAGCCGCAGACATGTTATCGCCTTCAGCTTGTTTGCATGGTCAGCCGTGACATGGTGGACAGGGCATGTGGCAAGCTTTAATGAACTTGTTGCCGCTCGTGCACTCATGGGAGTGAGTGAGGCATTTTATATCCCAGCGGCATTGGCACTGATCGCCGACTTTCATATCGGTGGTACGCGCTCGCGAGCGGTGGGCATGCATCAAACAGGCATCTATATGGGTCTCATACTGGGTGGGTTCGCCGGTTATGCAGCAGAATCACCCACTCTGGGATGGCATTGGGCGTTTAGCTCCGCGGGCATCCTCGGCATTGTGTATTCACTGCCATTGCTAATGCTACTGCGTAATCCACCGCGATCAGCCACGAATGGTGCGTCTTCAGCATCTCCGCTTGAAGCTTTGGGCAGCCTCCTGAACAACCGTAACTTTATCTTACTTGTGCTCTACTTTACTCTGCCAGCGATTGCGGGTTGGGTGGTTAAAGACTGGATGCCTGAGGTCGTGCGTGAGCGTTACGGTCTCAGCCAGGGAGATGCAGGATTTGCTGCAGTGCTTTCTGTGCAAGTGGCCAGTATTCTCGGCAGTCTCATGGGTGGTTTCCTCGCCGACAAATGGATGCAAAAATCCCCACGCGGCCGGATTTACGCCAGCGCTGTCGGCATGCTGTTGTTTCTTCCGGCGCTTATAGGTGTGGGCCGGTCGGAAACACTTTTTTTTGCGATTTCATTCCTGGTCATGTTTGGCATCGGCTGGGGATTCTTTGACACGAACAACATGCCAATTCTCAGCCAGATCGTGGGCTCCCATCAACGGGCCACCGGTTACGGGCTCATGAATCTCGTCAGCATCAGTATTGGCGGCTTCGCAGATTGGAGTTTTGGCCATCTTCGCGATCAGAAAGTCGCTCACAGTATAATATTCGATTCCTTTGCTGGCATTGCTTTGTTGTCGGTCTTCCTCGTTCTTCTGATCCGTCCAAGACCAGGAACGTGAGGTTCCTACTGCGGTTTGCCGCCACGGTTCAGTTCCTCAAACACTTCGACGAACGCAGCAGCGAGCGCCTGCCAGTCTGCCGCTGGCGTCTCCCAGCCGCTGCTGATGCGCACCACGCGCTTCAGTTCTTCCACGCTGGCACCCAGTGCGGTTACCACGACAGAAGAACCCTCCTTGCCCGTACTGCAGGCAGATCCCGTGGAGATGCTGAAACCTCTCCGCGACAGCCGCGTGAGCCATTTCAGGTTGTCATGCTCCGGCATAACCATGAGCACAGTGTTCCAAAGTCGTGGCGCAGATTCGCTGATCACGCGCAGTGATTCGAATCGCGCACGCATCTCAGTGATGAAGCCATCACGCAGTTTGCTTTGTTTGTCCTCGATTTCGTTTAAAGTCGGCGTGATAGCCTCTAAAGCTGCCACCATGGCCTCAATAGCCGGATAGTTCTCGGTGCCCGCACGCCGTCCTTGTTCCTGCGGGCCGCCACGGATGAAGCCGAGTCGCGAATCCTCTTTGGGCAGAACTAGGAATCCGCAGCCCTTGCTGCCACCAAATTTGTGCGCGCTGCCGGTGATGAAATCGCAAACACCGAGGTTCGAAGCTTCAAGCTTGCCGAGCCATTGCGCGGCATCCGTGTGAAACCAAACCCCATGCTCACGGCAGATCGCAGCCAGTTTGCTCCAGGGCTGCAAGGCACCGCTTTCGTTGTTCGCCGCCATCACTGAGACAAGTGAGGGACGTTTCGAAGTGATGAGCCGCTTCAGGTCTTCAGCCTCAACCAAGCCAGCCGCATTCACCGGCAGCTCCACAACGTTGCGGCCACGTGCAGCTTCGCGCACACTAGGGTGCTCGATAGCGGAGATCAAAACGACGGCGTCAGCGGGCAGCGAGGCAAACAAAGCGTTGTTCGACTCCGTGGCACCCGAGGTGAATACGATGCGTTCGGCATCCGCGCCAATCAGCGTGCCCAGTCGTTCACGTGCCGATTCAAGCTGCTGGCTCGCCATTCCGGCATCGCGATACAGGCTCGAAGGATTGTGCCAGTGCTTCTCGCTGGCCCGCAGCCACGCATCACGTGCGGCGTGGTGCAGCGGCGTGGTGGCGTTGTGATCAAAGTAACCCTTCATGAAGACATCTGCACTCGCTGTGGGTGGGTGTAAACGTTCATCGTTTCACCCCGCAGAAAGCCGATGAGCGTCTGACCCGCCTCCTGCGCGAAATCGACGGCGAGACTGCTCGGTGCGGAGATGGCCGCAACGAGCGGGATGCCGCCTGCCAGCGCCTTTTGAATGATCTCGAACGAAACCCGGCCGCTCACCAGCAGGATGTGCCGATCCAAGGGCAGCAGGTCGCGCAGCAAAGCGCAGCCAAGGATTTTATCGAGTGCGTTGTGGCGACCCACATCCTCACGCAGCACGACCAGATTGCCGTCTAGATCAAACAGACCGCTCGCATGCAGCCCACCGGTTTTGGCAAATGTTTCCTGTGCAGCGCGCAGCTTGTCAGGCAGACTGGCGATCAGTTTGGGCGAGACCTGCCAGCCGCCCTTAACGGCGGGAAACTGCTGAAACACGCTCTCGATGCTCGTCTTGCCGCAGAGCCCGCAGCTTGATGCGCTGAAGACATGACGCGTCAGCGAGTCCCAGTTCACCACCGCTCCGCCGAGCAGTACATCAACGATATTGCCATGCTTGTTGTTGGTGCTGGGACACTGTGAGACTTCCAGAATGTCACGCGGCCGCTGCACCACGCCCTCGCTGACAAGAAAACCGGCCGCGAGTTCCTCATCATGTCCAGGCGTACGCATCACCACAGCCACAGAGCGGCCCTCGACGCGGATTTCGAGTGGTTCTTCTCGGGCGGTGACATCGCCGACCTCACTGGTGCCTCCCGCAGTGCTCACCTTGTGCACCTGCACTGCGGCCATGGCTGGATTTTCCGTGCTCATTATGAGGACTCCATGAAATCAGCTGGCAGCACCCCTGCAGGTACTCGGCGTGGCTCGGCGATGAGACGTACCATCTTATCAAAAACGTCACGCCCACGAATGATCTCGATCTCTACGCGCATGAAATAGAAGGGAATGTCGGCGACGGGCAATTTGGGGAAGCGGACGTAATCCTTCTCCGTGGTGACCATGCAATGCACGTCCCGGCGCACGCAACGCTCCACGAAGTTTTTCAGCTCCGGCCCGCGAAAGCGGTGATGATCCGCGAATCGGGCGATGACCTCGACCTTGGCGCCGAGTTTGCGCAGGCCGTTTTCAAAGCTCTCTGGCACGGCGATACCGGAAAGCGCGCCCACAAATTGATCGCGCAGTCCGTCGATCGGAAGTCGCTCGCCGGTATGGATGTTTTCGTAATGCATCGCGCGATGGCGGCATTCGATGATTTCAGCAGCCCGGTTGTAGCGGCGGATCTGCTTGACGACGTCCTCGCTGTCACCATCGGACTTCGTGATGAAGATGTAGCTGGCGCGGCGCAGGCTGCGCGGTGGTTCGCGCAGCGTGCCGCGTGGCAGCATGTAGCCGTTGTTGCCGAACACCGCCGTTTTGTCGATCAGCACAATGTCGTGCCTGTGCTTGAGCTTGAGGTATTGCAGGCCGTCATCCAGAATGAGGACATCGGCACCGAAGCGCTGAATCGCATGCGCTCCGGCCTTCACGCGGTTTTTGTCCACCACGACCGGGATGCCGGGGCAGTTCTTCGCTAGCATGAAAGGCTCGTCACCTGCGTTGTGTGAATCGAGCAGCACGTTTTCGCCATCGGAGACGATGCGGGGCAGCGGTTCTGGCGGCTTGGGAATGAAGCCAAACCGGGAGGCCATTTTTTTCGAGAACGGCAGTTTCTTCTGCCGTTTGCTCTTGTAGCCACGGGATAGAATGCAGACGCGGCGGCCATGCTCATGCAGCGCCTTCGCCAGCATTTCCACCACCGGAGTTTTGCCGGTGCCGCCGACGGTGAGATTGCCCACGCTGATGACGGGCACGCCAAGGTGGTGGTCATGGATGTAGCGGTGGCGGTACAAATAGAGCCGTGTCCGTACCACCGCTGAATAGATGCCGGAAAGTCCACGAAAGACGACCCGCAGCAGCGAAGCACGAATGCCTCGGCGGTTGTTGATCACCACGTCGATGATGAAGTTTTCGATGTCTTCCAGGGTATCTCTCACGGGTAGGCATTGGAGGCGGGAAAGCGCATCACGTCAATGAGACGCCTTGCAGTTTGCAGAGGTGTTTTGTAGCCTCGCAAAAAATGAAATTCATATACTGGACGCTGCTAGGTCTTGTCGCTGCCCTGAACTCCGTTCAAGCCCGCCCGATGGCCGAGGCCGCAGCGCAGTTCGGCAAGCACCTTAAAGCCGGGTGTATCGTCACTGGCGAACGCGTAGGCGAGGATGTGAAATTTGCCATCTCCGGCTCGGCACCCGAAGCGGGAGGCCAGCCTCCTGAGAAGCTGGTTTTCGAGATTGGCTCCATCACTAAGGTTTTCACGGGCCTCCTGCTGGCTCAGGCTGTGGAGGAGAAGCAAGTGACGTTGGATATGACCCTCGGCACCCTTCTGGCAAAGCAGGTGAAATTTACAGATCCTCGAATAGCAGCGATCACTCTGAAGCAGTTGGCCACACACACCAGCGGACTGCCGCGCATGCCGGACAATATCGGAGTCGGTGCGAAGGAGGAGGATCCGTTTGCAAACTATGATGAGAAGCTGCTGCTGAGCTATCTCTCTACCGCCAAACTCGAAGGCGAAAGCCCTTTTTCATGCAACTATTCAAATCTCGGTATGGGGTTGCTGGGTTATCTTTTAGGCGGCGTCTATCAGATGCCGTGGGAGCAGGCGGTAGTGGAAAAAATCTGCCTGCCATTGGGATTGAACCACACCGCTGTGAATCCCGAAGCCAAGCTCCCGGTCGCCAAACCTTTTGATGATGAAAACAAAGAGGTGAAGCCGTGGCACTTCTCCGCTCTGGGAGGCTGCGGCGCATTGCGCAGCACGGCGGCCGATTTGATGAAGCTGGGTGATGCCATGCTGCACCCTGACAAGACGCCATTGCGTGAGGCTTTTGCACTCGCCTTGGCACCCCAGGCCGACGCGGCGGGCCATGGGGGTCAGATCGGGCTGGGCGTGTTTTTGGGCAAATTCGAGGGTGATTCAACCCTGCATCATGATGGCACCACCTATGGCTACTGTTCCGGATTGCAGGTGATTCCTGCCAAAGGAATCGTTCGTGTCGCTTTGGTTAATAACGGTGGGCTCCCCGGCTCGATGGTGATTGCTGCCACGTCCGAGGCCAAGCCGGTGGATCCGGCAATGCAGAAAGAAATCACCCTCCCTGCGGAAGTTCTCAAGCAGTATCCCGGTGTCTATGAACTCGACCGCGACTCACGCTTCACCGTGCTGCTGCGTGAGGGCCGGCTCTATGTCAACCTGACTGGGCAGCCCTTCGCGCGTGCCTTTGCCAAAGAGGCGGACCGCTTTTTCTATAAGATCGTGGCGGCTGAGATCGCTTTTAATCGCCGCGAAGGGATGGTTCATTCGCTGACGCTGTTTCAAAACGGCAACGAAATCACCGCCAAACGCAGCAGTGTCCCGCCGCCGGAGTTCAAGCTGCGCCCCGCCAAAGAGCTGCAACCCTACGCGGGTGAGTATGCATTGATAGGAGCCAAGCCGCTGAAAGTCACTGTGCAGGCTAGTACTCTATTTGCGCAGATCGAGGGGCAGCCGGCACTGCCGGTCTTTGAGACTGCACCGGATCGCTTCGAATACGATGCGGTGAAGGCCGTGCTTGTCTTCACACGGGATGACAAAAAGCAGATCAACGGCCTCACCCTCCTGCAAAACGGCCTGACTGTGCCTGCTCCCCGCGTCAAGAGCCCGACCAGTGCCCCGTCGAAGTGAGGCGGTTTTCCTTCTCAGCCAGCGCTAGGATTGTCTGAAAATGCGGACTCTTGCTCTCGCGATGCACCACGCTCGTCTCGATCTTTTTGAATCCTGCGGTGCCGAGCATGTCGTGCAGATCGCTCTCAGAAAAGCCGAGCCAGACGTCGGCATAGAGATCGCGCGCCTGCTCGAACTGATGCTTGAGGAGATCCAGCACCACGATGCGTCCGCCCGGTCTCAGGATGGTCAGCGCGGCTTTGAGCGCCTTTTCTGGATTCTGCGCGTGATGAAGCGCCTGGCTGAGGAAGACCAGATCCACACTCAGTGGCGGTATCGGCGGTGCTTCAATGTCACCGAGACGAAATTCGAGGTTCGCAAAACCGTGCTTCTGCGCCAGCTCCGCGCCATAGGCCACCATCTTCTCGCTGCTATCGACGGCGATTACCTTTTTTGCCCGCTCGGCGAGCAGTTGCGAAAGCGTGCCCTCGCCTGCGCCGAGATCGGCAATGACCAGCGGCGGCATGAGTTTGAGCAGGGTCTCTCCCAAGCCCTTCCACGAACGGCCGGGGATGTAGTGCCGGCCAAACTTGCCCGCCAGCGCGTCGAAGTAGGCCTTCGCCGTTTGCACCCGCTTGCGCAGCACGATTTGCAGCGCCTCAGCGTCTTTGGTCACCTCTCGCAGTTCAGCCCCCGCCGCTTCCAGCAGTGCAAGAAAATGCTCATGAGTCGGCTGATCCTTGGCGGCAGGCTCGTCGAGCTGATACAGCCGGTTCTTGCCACTGCGGCGGTCACTCACCAGCCCTGCTGCTTTTAGTTTGGCCAGCTGTGCGGAGATGTTGGACTGCGGTAGTGACAGCACTTCCTGCAACTCCGCCACGCTCAGCTCTTCCTGCTTGAGCAACAAAAGCAGCCGCACCCGCGTGGGGTCGGCAATGAGACTGAGCGATTTGAGTACAGAGGCCAAGGCAAAGTCATCGTATCAACGCATCATGATTCATCAATGCTAGAGTTTCGGCAAGGATTCAGAGCTTGGATGCTACCCAGATGCCCGCCTTGCTCTGCTGGGCCCGGCGCTTCAGTTCCTGAAGCTCCAGCGCGTAGTCATTGATCGAGCGCGAATCCGCAGGCAAGCTCGACGTCACGCCCGCTACGCGTGCATAGCCTTTCTGCACCAGCAGGTCCGCCAGATAAACCTGCTTGCCGGGGCTGATCTCCACCAAAATCAGCGCGTAGTAGCGGCTGAGTCCGGGCACCTCCTCCCAACGCGTCATCACCGTGAACGGCTGCTGCTTGAGCAACTGGGTTACATAATTGGCAGCTCTCTGACCCTCCTCGATCACGCGCTGACTGCTCACACCAAAGTAGCGCCCCTGCTCCTGCACGCGCTGCGGGTGGATCAGTGAAATGTCCGGTGCATCGACGAAGTAGAGCACAAAAATGTGCTCGTCCTCTGTGTCGCTCACCTTGATGCGCAAGGTGTCCGCCTCATTGGCGCGGCTTTCGATCAATTTAGCCTTGGGGAAGATTTTGAACTCCGGCAGCGGCGCACGACTGGCCTGACCTGCGGGCACTTGGGCCATCATCACAGGCAGCGCCTGCAACGGTGCAGGCCGACTCTCCTTCAGCAAAATCGCCACAAGTACGATGATCAACACCAGCACGCAGGTGATGGCGAGATTCAGCAAAGTGTCACGGAAAGGCATGCAGAGCGGTCAGAGATTGGTCTGGCCCACTGTCCCGCGTTCAGGCAGGTGCTCAAGCCGCAAGTGCTGCGGGTGTGAGAATGCTGCCTGCCCTGCCTGGAATGTCCTCACGAAAGAATTTGGCCTTCCTTCCGTAATTGGTATGACCTCCTACCAATCGCATGACGATTACCCCGCTCAAACCCACCCCTTCTCTTGTTGAGCAGGTCTGCTCACGACTGGCGCGTCAGTTGCGTGATGAGGCTGCTCCTGGTGATGGCAAACTCCCCCCCGAGCGCCTGATGGCCGAACGTCTCGGCGTAAGCCGCACCGTATTGCGTGAAGCAACAAAGCGGCTTGAGCTCCAAGGCCTGCTGGAAATCCGCCACGGCAGCGGCATCCGGGCGGTAAACCGGCTGCACAAGCCGCTGAGCGGCTCCCTCTCGATCTTGCTTCCCGAGTTGCCCGAGCGGCTGCGTCAGTTAAGCGAAGCCCGTACCGCAATCGAGCCGGAGATCGCCCGCCAGGCCGCCTTGAAGGCCAAAGCTCCGGACGTGAAGCAACTGCGGGGCATTCATGAACGCCTGGTGGCGGCTGAGACTCACGACGAAGCCGTCGAGGCCGACATCGATTTCCACCGCACGCTGGCCCGCATCGCAGGCAACGAAATTTTGAAGCTCATGCTCGAATCGCTTGCTGACCTCGGGCGTGAAAGCCGCCGTGTGACGATTGGCAACGTCGGCAGGCAGCGCGCCATCGACCATCACACGGCCATCTTGAATGCGGTAACTGCACATGATGCCAATGCCGCCGCCATGGCGATGAAGCACCACATGGACGAGGCCGCACTCGATCTGGCCACCAAAGCGAAAACCAAACGATGAAAATCACGCTATTCATTCTCCTAGTCACGGTTCCTGCACTGGCTGTTGATTTCGACCAGGACATCCGTCCGCTGCTGCAGCAGCACTGCGTCGAGTGTCACGGCGCAAAAAAGCAAAAGGGCGAACTGCGTCTTGATGCCAAAATCTTTGCGTTCAAGGGCGGTCATGATGGGCAGGCCATTGTGGCGGGCGACACAACCAAAAGCCTGATGCTGCAACGCATCAAATCTAACGATGACGACGAACGCATGCCGCCGAAGGGTGAGCCGCTTTCGCCAGCGCAGATTGCATTGGTACAGGCGTGGATCCAAGCGGGTGCCGTGTGGCCTGAAAACGCCTCTGACAAAGCTGCCGTCGTGGACAAGCGCCTCCAGCATTGGTCCGTGCAACCTGTGCGAGCAGTCAAAGACGCCTCCATCGACTCGCTGATCGACGCGAAGCTCGCTCAGAAGAACCTAGTGATGTCCCCAGCGGCTGACAGGCGCACTTTGATTCGCCGTTTGAGCTTTGATCTGGTCGGTCTGCCGCCGACACCGGAGAGGGTTGAGCAATTTGTGAAGGAAGCGGACCCCAAGGCCTATGAAAATCTGGTCGATGAACTGCTTCGCTCCACCCATTACGGCGAGCGCTGGGCTCGGCACTGGCTCGACATCGCCCATTACGCCGACACGCATGGCTTTGAACGGGATCAACTGCGCCCGAATGCGTGGCGCTATCGCGATTACGTCATCGACTCGTTCAACTCTGACAAGCCTTACGATCAATTCATCCGCGAGCAGATCGCAGGCGATGTGATCGCACCGAATGATCCGCAGGCAGTCATCGCCACCGGATTTCTCGCTGCCGGTCCGTGGGACTTCGTAGGGCAGGTGGAAACCAGAAGTGACATGCTCAGACGCGCCGCACGCGCAGGCGATCTCGATGACATGGTCACGCAGGTCATCACTTCAACAATGGGCATCACGGTGAACTGCGCACGCTGCCACGATCATAAACTCGATCCCGTCAAGCAGGAGGAGTACTACCGGCTGTGGGCCGTGTTTGCCGGAGTGAAACGCGGAGATCGCGAGGTGGACAGCGCGGAGGCAAAGCGCATCGCCAGCGAGAAGGCGCGCCTCACGCAGGAGCTGGCAACGACGCGTGCACAAATTGCGAGGCTTGCTGGTGAGGGCCTCGATCTTGCCGACATGGTGGGAGGTGGTGTTAAAGGTCGCGGCATTGATTTGCGCACCGGCAATCTGACCACCGGCAAGCTCGGCTACCATAGGGACTTTAAGACAAACCGGCTGCAACGCATCGAGTGGCCTGCTGAAGTGAAGGACACAGAGCGCCGGGTTTCCTGGGTCTTTGTGCCGGACGGCCGGAATCCCGTGCCCGTTGCCCCCAAACAGGAGGTCAAGGGAGTCCCTGCCACCAGCGGTCACACTTGGGATGCGATTCGCAACGGCCCGCTGAACGCACAGCGCAGCACGAAGATCAGCGGGGTGGATTATGCGGAGAAAAATCATTCTATCCTTGGGCTGCATGCCAATAGCGGCATCACCTTTGATCTCGCGAAGATTCGCCAGGGCAGCGGCATGGACATGATGCATTTCACCGCCGCACTTGGCTTCGGTACCGATGCAGGTGCTGCGGCCTCTCGCGCGGACTTCACCGTGTTTGTGGATGCTGAGCGCAAGTTTCAGAAGCTGAAGTTGCGCAAGGATGAGTTCGCGCACCTCGACATCGCTATTCCAGCCACGGCGAAAACGCTCACACTCATCGCCACCGACGGCGGTGACGGCATCAGCAGCGATCTATTGTTCCTCGGTGATGCACGGCTGGTGCCAGAGGTGGAGAACAACAAACTCACAGCCGCCGACCAGGAGCAGTTGAAGCTTCTGCGAGCTCAAGCTGTTAAACTGGACGCCTCGCTCAGAGCTCTGCCCGAACCGGCCAAAGTCTATGCCGTCGTCAGTGAAGCTCAGACGCCTGTGATTCAGGTCCAACGTCGCGGCAATCCCGAGGACCCGCAGCAGGAAGTGCAGCCCGGTGCTTTCGCCTGGGCCAAACACGCCAGCATCGATTTCGGCACGAACCCCCTGCCTGAAGGACAGCGCCGCCGCATGCTTGCGGAGTGGATCACCCATCCCGACAATCCGCTCACACGTCGTGTGCTTGTGAACCGTCTCTGGCATCATCACTTCGGTCAGGGCATCGTCACCACGCCCAGCGACTTCGGCCTCGGCGGCGACAAGCCTTCGCATCCTGAACTGCTCGACTTTCTTGCCGATGAACTGCTTCGCAGCGGCTGGTCGGTGAAGCACCTGCACAAGCTCATTGTCATGAGCGCGGCGTATCAGCAGCAATCCACTTCCCACAATGACACGGCAAGTGGTCTGGATGCCCAAAATCGCCTGCTCTGGCGGCAGAATTCGCGCCGCTTGGATGCCGAGTCCGTTCATGACGCGGTGCTGAGTGTCGCAGGCACATTGAATCCAGCCATTGGCGGTCCCGGCTACCGCGATTTCAACTTCACCGAGGCTTACGCGCCCATTTACGATTACATCACGCCCGACAAACCCGAACTGCTGCGTCGCAGTATCTACCGCTTCGTGGTGCGCACCACACCGCATCAGTTCATGTCCACGCTCGACTGTCCCGATCCCGCAAACCTGACTCCGGCCCGCGCGCAAACCACCACCGCGTTGCAGGCGCTAGCGCTAAGCAACAACGAGTTCATGCTGCAGCAGGCCAGGAGCCTCGCCACTCGCATTGAAAACGAAACCGACTCACGCGCCGCCGCCATCCGTCGTGCCTTCGCTCTCTGTTTCCAACGTTCCCCCACCGACGAAGAACTCGCCGCCTCCTCCCATCTTGTCGCCGAACAAACCCTCTTCGCCCTCTGCCGCATGCTCATCAATGCGAGTGAGTTCGTTTACATCGACTGATGCAGTCAGCACGTGCCCCCATGATGAAACCAATCATTCTATTTCTATACGGCCTGCTTGCGTCGCTGTCTGCCGCCGATGTTG
Source organism: Verrucomicrobiaceae bacterium (assembly GCA_027490195.1). Classification (GTDB taxonomy): domain Bacteria; phylum Verrucomicrobiota; class Verrucomicrobiia; order Verrucomicrobiales; family Verrucomicrobiaceae; genus Prosthecobacter. The sequence goes on from JAIXYN010000021.1 coordinate 142,092, forward strand.
AGTCATCGTTGGCACATGCTTCGACATGGACCGAATCCTGGCCCAACACCGGGCCTCACGATGTCCAAGGCGAAATCTGGAACGACGCCATCCAATCCGCCCTCGACAAAGACAACGCCGTCCATCTGCCGAAGCGCGACAAGCCCTACTACCTTGATGGTCCAGTCATCTTGAAGTCCGGCCAGAAGCTCACGGCGGATTCGGACGCTGAGATTCGCCTGAAGCCAGGCTCCAACACCTGCATGGTGCGCAACGAACACCTTGTCGGCTTTGCTGACCAACCGGTGCCCGAAAACACCAAGCCTGACACCAACATCATCATCGAAGGCGGCATCTGGACGACCTTGGCGAATGGCGCGAAGGACAACAATGGCAATCAGCGTGGCGCGTCGTCGAAGAAGAATCCCGTGCCCGGCACCCATGGCGTCATCCTGCTTCAAAACGTCCGTCATGTGACTGTGCGCAACATCACCGTGCGGCAGAGCCGGGCCTTCGCGGTGCATCTGGCCAACGTGAGTGACTTTACCATTGATGGCGTTACGCTGGATCGTCACGGACGAGACGGTGTGCATGTGAACGCCCCGGCCAGCAATGGCCTCATCCGTCGTGTGAGTGGTGCTTCGCGCGATGACACCGTCGCGCTGAACTCTTGGGATTGGAAAAACTACGCGCCCAGCTTTGGAGCTATCCATGACATCGTCATCGAAGATGTTCACGGCTCGCCTGATGGCGTCCCGTCGGCAAATTCCGTCCGATTCCTCCCCGGTGTGAAGCGCTTCAGCGACGGCACCATGCTCGACTGTCCCATCCATGACATCACAGTACGCTGCATCGCCAACATCAGCGATTTCAAGCTCTACGACCAGCCCAACCTCGAAGTCGGACGCGACAAAGACGCCAGCGCCAGCATCGGCTCGCTGCGCAACATCGTCTTCGAAAACCTCACCTTCAACCGTCCCGGCAGCATCCAGATCCATGCCAACACCGATGGCCTGACGATCCGCGACGTGAAGCTCAACTTTGCTCTCGATTCAAAAGATCACCTCATCGAACTCGGCCCGAAATCGCAGACCTACAAACACAATTCAGACGACCCGGCTACTTGGACGGAAATCTTCTCTCCAGACCTCGACTGCACGGTGCGAAATCTGAGCGTCTCCGGCGTTCGCCTTCATGAAGCAGCCACCGATCTTCCCATCAAGGAGCTTGTCCACGTCATCGAACTGAAACCCAACCCTGACTACCCAAAGACCACGCCCAAAGGGGGCACCGGCAAAGGCGTTTGGATTCGTTAATTCGCACTACCATGAGCACTCACTACTCCAGTTCCTCACGCCGAGACTTCCTCGAAAAAATCGGCGGTGGTTTCGGCGGCATCGCTCTCGCCTCCATGCTGGAACAGGAAGCTCTGGCCGCGACAAATCCGCTCACGGCCAAGCGTCCGCCTTTGCCGGCAAAGGCACGTGCGGTGATTCAGATCTTCTGCCCCGGCGGCCTCAGCCATGTGGATTCATGGGACTACAAGCCGGAGCTGGCCAAGCGCAGCGGCAAACCCTTTGATCCCGACGGCAAGATGCAATTTTTCGCCTCCAAGCCCGGCAACTGCCAAGGCAGCTACTGGCAGTTTCGTCAGCACGGTCAGTGCGGGCGTTGGATCAGCGATCTCTTCCCGCAGCTCGCGACCTGTGTCGATGACATGGCCTTCATTCACTCCATGCAGAGCAAGAGCGCGCTGCATGGCCCTGCCATGTTCATGGCAAACACCGGCTTCATCCTGCCCGGCTTTCCTAGCATGGGCGCCTGGGTCACCTATGGCCTCGGCAGCGAGAGCGAGAACCTGCCAGCCTTCGTCGTGCTCCCTGATCAGCGCGGTCTGCCACCCGGTGGCGTTATCAACTGGGGCGCGGGCTTCCTTCCCGCCGTACATCAAGGTACGACCTTGCAAACCGACGCCGAAAAGCCGCCCATCGCCGACCTTTTTCCGCCCAAAAGCTTTGCTCAGTTGCGAGGCGATACCGAGCAGACCAGCCGCGATTTTCTGCAAACCCTCAATCGTGCTCATGCCGCCGAACGTGCAGGCAACACCGAGCTCGAAGCCCGCATCGCCGCCTACGAGCTCGCGGCACGCCTGCAACTCAGCGCACCTGAAGTCACCGACCTGCGCGGCGAAACAGGAGTCACCAAGCAGCTCTACCAGCTTGATCACGAAGACATCGGCCCCTTTGGCCGGCAGTGCCTTCTGGCACGTCGGCTCGTCGAGCGTGGAGTGCGTTTCGTGCAGATCTACTGCGGCGCAGAAAACACCACGGCTAAAAAAATCCGCCCCAACTGGGACAGCCACGAAGACCTCGTGCGTGACCACGGCTACTGGGGCCAAGTGCTCGACACCGGCGCCGCCGCCCTGCTACGAGATCTGAAATCACGTGGCATGCTCGACAGCACCCTCGTCATCTGCACCAGCGAATTTGGTCGCCAGCCTGCGGCACAAGGGAAGGGGCGCGATCACAATCCCGGTGCCTTCACCGCCTGGATGGCTGGTGGAGGCATTCAGGGCGGCACGGCTTACGGCAGTACCGATGACCTTGGCTCCAAGGCGGCTGAGAATCCCGCCTACTGCTACGATCTTCACGCCACCGCGCTGCACCAACTCGGCATCGACCACGAAAAGCTCAGCTTCTACCACAACGGCATCCAGCGCCGCCTCACCGACGTGCATGGTCATGTCATTAAAGAAATTCTCGCATAGTTTCCCGTTTCCTTTCCTCATGTACCAACCTCACATTGCCATCATTGACGGTGCCGCAAATGTCACCCGTGCCCTCTGCGAAACCGACGCCGATTTGATTGATGAAATCTGCCGCAACGCGTCGGCTGCAACAGCGTGGACATTGCTGCATGTGCGCGCGGCATCGCCGTGTGCAATGAGCCGCTAGAAAATGGAGTGAAGGGCGTTTGCTCCTGATTAGCTCCGTCGAGAGCCTCACTGACCACTCCATGCATCTCCGCTCCTTTTTCGCTGCTTCTTTCGCATTGGCCATCGCCTCAGCCGCTCTGGCCCAGGAAACCAAACCGCTGCTGCACGATCAAGTCCTGCCAATCGTTGCCACGCCAGACTTCAAGACGCCGCTGGACGCCAGTTTCAGCATTGCCAAAGGTCAATGGACGCTGCAGGACGGGGTGCTGAGCGTGCTGGATCTGCCCGAGCAAAAGCACATTCCGGTGCTGCATCACAAAGTGGGCCTGGCCAGCGCCACCATCGAAGTGGAGTTTTTGATCGAAGGCCCGGGCAGCTTCCTCGTGGGCTGCGATTCCAGCAAGCATGTGGGCCGCGTGGTCGTCGGTGCCGCAGGTTTGAGCATTGCGGAAGACTCCGTGACACCCTCGCACACCATTGCCAAGCTGCCGATGACGGTGAAGGCAGGGGAGTGGCACAAGCTGCGCGTCGAATGGCAGGGTGACCAGATGGCCGCTAATCTCGACGGCCAGGAATTGAAGGCGCAGCACCCATTTCTTGCCACACCCAAAGCCCGCAGCTGGCTGGCTGCCGGGAAGTCCGTAAAGGTGCGCAATCTCAAGATCAGTGGAGAGGCGAAGCCATGAACGGTCGGCTTCTCCTGAGCAGCGCCTTCGGCCTTTTTTACCTCTTCGCTGGTGACATTCACAGCGCCGAACCTCAAACGCTGCTCGAAGAAACGTTCACCGCCGACCTTTCCAAAGACTGGTTCTGGGGGCTGGGTACTTGGACGGCGAAGGACGGTGTGCTCCGCGGTTTTGAATCGGGTCCGCGCCGTCACGGACCGATCAAGATGCGCAAACTTCCGCTTAAAGACGTCATCATCGAATGTGACTTTCGGCTGGAAGGCAAGGCGACGTTTGCCGGCATCATCTTCAATGGTTCTCAGGAGCGCGGGCACATCGTCCACCTTGTCATGGGCACGGACACGCTGCGCATCCTGGCCCATCCAAAGAAGGGCGAAAACACGGAACTGCTCAAACAGCCAAACATCCTTGCCGTGGGTGACTGGCATCACGTGAAGATTGAATTCAAAGGCGAAATCATCACCGCTATGATCGATGGCAAGACCTTCACCGCGAGCCATCCCTGCATCGCCGAGGAAAAGCAGACCTTCGGTCTGGGTGGTGATTCAGGTGGACCCGAGGGTGAAAAAGCGGGCGCGCTGGAGTTTCGCAGCCTGAAGATCAGCGGCTGAACTGGCAGCGGCATCGGATGATCATCGCTGTGATGGCAGCCCCGACGAGATTGGACACGAGATCCCAGCCGGTATTTTCGTAACCACCGACGTTGGTGTTGGGAATCGTCAACACGGCGATGAACTCGATGACTTCGTTCAACGCGCCAAACCCCATTCCGCCAGCCGCACACAGCATGAGAATGCCAAACGTTGGCCGCACTGTGCTGCCATCAGGCTGGCGCAGCGCATTGCGCAAAAAGTGCCAGCAGAGCCAGGTGGTGACACCAAAGCCGTAGGCATGGACGATCTGGTCGTATTTGAGCCACTGCGGGATGATCCACCAGCTATAGAGCACCGCCTGATCCCCATTGTAGGGCCAGCCGGAGGGCAGGGGGCACAGGCCGCCAGCCATGTGGGCAAGTCCCCACACCGAAAAGGCCCAGAGCAGCGGGGACGTGAGCTTCACCCGACGATGTACGGTGCCCATGACGCCGATCAGAATGAGCATGACAACGATGTAGAAAATGAACTCGCGGTTGGCTTGAACGATGGCGCAGATGACGGCTGCCAGCATGTAGGTAGCATTGAAAAGGACCACTGGCAGCAGCTTTGTGGATGGAGTCGGGGGCATGCGGTGACGATGCTACGCCTGCCCGGGCTTTGGCAAGAGCTTCCGCTACGCCGGTTGACTGGCATCCTGTGTGCTGCATCCTAGCACACCCCTCCCGCATGAAATTGATCCTCCCGTTTGCCGCTCTGGTATTATCCGTATCTCCGAGCCCTGCCCAAGTCGCCTTGGAATCGGTCAAAGGCTTTGCCGATCTCGAAAAAGTGGCCGCACATCTGGCGCTGCAGCCCTATCAGGCACCAACGCAGCAGCTTGATCCATTTTTCGAGGGGCTAAAATATGACGGTCACCGGCAGATCCGCTTCCTGCGTGACAAGGCGTTGTTTGCCGAGCAGGGCGATGCCTTCCGTGTCGAGTTCTTTCACCCGGGCTGGATGTTCAAAAAGCCCGTCGTCTTTTATAATATCAAGGAACCCCAGACCGTCGGTGTACCGTTTGATGGCAGCCACTTTGATTATGGCGACCTCAAGGTGCCTGCAGGTGCGAAGAATCCCGTGGGCTACGCAGGCTTTCGTGTGCTGGCACCGGACTCCCTGGTGAAACGTCCCTTTGAGTTCATGGTGTTCATGGGCGCCAGCTACTACCGTGCGGTGACGACACAGCTCGGCTACGGCATCTCCGCGCGCGGCGTGGCGGTGAACACGATCGGTGGAGAACCGGAGGAGTTTCCGGACTTCACCCATTTCTGGTTCCAGCAGCCCAAGGCAGGAGAAAAGTCATTCAAACTGCTCGCATTGCTCAATGGGCCGAGCATCACCGGCGCGTATGAGTTTGAATCCACGCCCGGAATCAGCACTGAGATGAAGATCAAGGCCACGCTGCATCTGCGCAAGTCGGTGAAGATGCTGGGCATCGCGCCCTTCTCGAGCATGTTTTGGTTCGGTGAAAACTCGCACCCGAAGCCTTATGATTTCCGGCCCGAGGTGCATGATTCGGACGGTTTGCAGGTCGAAATCAAGGGCGGGCCGTCCATCTGGAGGCCGCTGGATATCAGCCGTGACATGCGCTTGAGCATTTTTGAAACGGACAATCTCAAGGGCTTCGGCCTCGCTGAGCGGGATCGTGACTTCAACAACTTCCAGGATCTTGAAGCCAACTACCACCGCCGTCCCGCAGTCTGGGTGGAACCGGTGAGCGGATTTGGCAAAGGTGCCGTGACACTCGTCGAACTCTCCAGCGGCGAAGAAACCTGGGACAACATCGTGGCGATGTGGAAGCCGGAGCATTTGCCCGCGACCCCTGTGGAACCGCTCAAAGTCGAATACAAGCTGAACTGGCTCGATCAACACGACCCAGGCACGCTGTGCAAAGTCATCAGCTCCCGCCGTGGTTTCGTGATGGACTCTGACGATCATCTTTATGTGATCGATTTCGCCAAAGGCGGCGAAAACGGTGTCGGGAAGCCCAAGGACTGGACGCCTGACATCGACGTCGTGCTCAGTGCCGGCGAAGGCAAGGTTCTGGACAAGCGTGTGATGCGCAACAACGAGACCGGCGGCTGGCGCGCCTTCTTCAAGCTCGACATTCCCGAAGCCACCAACCTGCTCGAGATCATGATGGAATTGAAAGACGAGAAGAAGGTCATTTCTGAACGCTGGATGTACCAATGGCGTCGCTAAGTCTCATTGATCTCGGTTGGAACGAGTTCTTCGCGAAACACTTCGAGCCGTTTCGCGAGCAGGGCTGGAAACCCGCGCGCCTGATCCGTGACAACAAGATCAGCTACGGCGCGCTGCTTGAGGATGGCACCAATGGCTTCGATGAGTTTGAGGTCATCCTGGGTGGCAAGGTTTACCACGATGCTGAAACGGATGCCGAGCTGCCTGCCGTAGGCGACTGGGTGGCTCTCGAAGTCGGCGGCGAAAACGGCGACAACATCATCCGCGCCCGCCTGCCACGCCAGACCTGCTTCTCACGCAAAGCCTCCGGTTTCAGTGCCGAGGAACAGGTGATCGCCGCGAATGTGGATGCAGTGATTGTCGTCACCGATTCAGGGCCTGATTACAGCCTGCGCCGCATGGAGCGCTACTTCACGCTCATTTCCAGAAGTGGTGCGAAAGCCGTCGTCCTTGTCAACAAGGCCGACCTCTATCCCGACAAGCAGAATCAGGAAGCCGCCGAGGCCATCCGTGCCCTCAATGCCGATGCTGACGTTCATGTGACCAGCGTGAAGAAGCGCAAGGGGCTCAAGGTGCTGAAGGACTACCTCAAGCGCGGCCAGAGCGTAGCTGTGATCGGCTCCAGCGGTGTCGGCAAGTCCGCTCTCGTCAATCTCCTGCTGGGCGAAGACTGGCAGTGGGTGGATGAAGTGAACGAGGTCACCGGTAAAGGCCGCCACACCACCACCGCACGTGAGCTTCTCGTTCTCGACAGGGGCGGCATCCTGATCGACAACCCCGGCATCAAAGAGGTGCAGATGTGGACGAATGAAACCACGCTGCGCGAACGCTTTGCCGACATCGAAGAACTCGCCCAGCGTTGCAAGTACCATGATTGCAAGCACGGCACCGACGCTGGCTGCGCCATCCGCACAGCCGTGGAGTCTGGAGCCCTGGATGCCGAGCGCTACGAAGGCTATTTGAAGCTAGAGGATGAAATCGCCAAGCTTCGCAAACAGCGCAAGAAGCGCCAGATGACCGTCGAACGCCGCAACAAACGCGATCACAAAATCAAAGCGCGCAATCGCGTCGATCGCGAGGATATCGAGCGCGATTTGAAGCCACGCAATTAATCTGCACCCATGCCTCCACAGCCCCCTCCTACCCGCACCGGCCTCGCCCGCGCCATGTCAAAGCTCGGCTTCTGCTCGCGCAGCCGTGCCACTGAACTGATTCGCATGGGCAAGGTGAAGGTGAACCTCGTCGTTCGGAAAAACCCCGAGTTCCCCGTGATCCTCAAGAAAGACGTCATCATCATGGACGACGTCAGCATCAATCAGGCACCTCGTCTCTACGTCATGCTCAACAAGCCGCGCGGCCTCGTCACCAGCGCCTCGGACGAACTCGGCCGCGAAACGGTCTTCTCCTGCTTTGAAAACTCCAAGCTGCCGCATCTCTCGCCTGTGGGCAGGCTCGACAAGGCCAGTGAAGGCATGCTGCTCTTCACCAATGACAACGTCTGGGCAGACACGATCACCAATCCCGACACGCATCTCGACAAAACCTACCACGTGCAGATCAGCGGCACCCTCGATGAAAAGCGCCTGGCTCTAATCAGACAAGGGGTTGTTGATGAGGAGCAAGGCGATCACCTCTCCGCCAAAGTCATCAAAATCCTCCGCTCTGGCGAAAAGAACATCTGGCTGGAAGTCGTCCTTGATGAAGGCCGCAATCGCCACATCCGCCGCCTGCTCGAAGCCTTCAATATTGAAGTTCTCCGACTCGTCCGCGTCAAAATCGGCATGCTCGTGCTGGGAAATCTGCCCAAAGGCCAGTGGCGTGAGCTGACAAAGTACGAAGTCCTGAAATCACGCGAGCCACAGGAACTGCGGTAAGCCCCGGCGTCACTGCATCAACTGATCCCAACTCAGTTTGAAGCGTGCCAGGTACTTCTTGAGCCTGTCCGCATCATTCATCTTCGAGCGCTTGGTCCGCGAGACAGCGAACAGCTTGCGCCCGGCATCAGAAAGCGTTTTGCTTTCCCGGCACACCTGCAAAACAAAGTCCAGCTGCGCCAGGTCAAAGGGATCAATATCATCCCTCTGCACCTTGGTTAGTATGGCGTTCTCCCGGCTTGATGCCTGACCAACATCCCGCCAGCCTTCAAGCAATCGCGCAGCCTCCGTCTCCACACATTCCACGGTGATCCTGCCCCTGGGGGCCAGCGTGGCCATGCGTGTCACCGCCGCATTCAGATCGCGGAAATTGGCACTCCATTTCGCCTCAGGACTGCGGGCAAATTTGAGGAAGGCTTCGCGTGCTTCTTTGTTCATCCGCACTTGCCGTCGATTCGACTTCGCAAAGCGTTCCAACTCGAAGTCGAGATTCGCAGCGATGTCTTCACGGCGCTCGGCGAGACTTGGCAGTGTGAAGGTCCACAGGTTGATGCGTGCGAGCAAATCATCGCGAAACTTGCCAGCCGCGACCTGCGTGCGCAGATCACGATTCGTGCCCGCAATGAGTTGGAAATCGCTCTGCACCGCTTTGTCGCCACCCAGCGGCAGGAAGGTCTTGTCCTCAAGCGCCCGCAGCAGCATCGCTTGCTCGTCGAGACCGAGTTCGCCGATCTCATCCAGAAAGATCAGCCCCTTGTCCGCCTCTTTGAGCAGTCCTGCCCTATCCGACTGCGCACCCGTGAAAGAGCCGCGTTTATGCCCAAAGAGCGCCGACATCGCGTGATCACCGCGCAGTGTAGCACAATTCACCTCCACAAATCTGCCGCCCAGACCGGCGCGCGAACGCCGCAGATCGTAGATGCGGCTGGCCAGCATGGATTTGCCAGCACCCGTGGGTCCCATAATGAGGATGGGAGCTTTGGAGTTCACGGCCACGAGCTCAATCTGTTCAATGAGCTTGTTGAAGCCCTTGCTCTTGGTAGCGATGCCACTCTTCAGAAAGTCCAGCGTGCGCTCCTGTTCCTGCGCAAAGCGCGTGGAAAGACGGTCATACTTCGAGAGATCAAGATCAATGATCTCATAGCGCCCCGATGGCTTCGCATCACGTCCGCCCTCACGCGACGGCGAAGTTTGCAGCAGCCGAGCCGGAATGAAGTTCGCCTCGTTCAGCAGAAACCAGCAGATCTGCGCCACATGCGTCCCTGTCGTGAGGTGGATCAGGTAGTCCGCCTTCTCCGGGTCGAAAGTGTACCCACGCACAAAGTCATAGAGCCGCTCATACACCTCCTGCAAATCCCACGGGTCTTTCAGTGGAAACTCATGCACCACCACCGTTGTCTCAGGCGACACCTTCTCAATGTCCGCCTTCACCTGCTGTGCCAGATCCACGAACTTCGGTTCCGCCAGCAATTCCAGCCGCGAAATCACCAAGTCTTCCTGCTGGCACATCGCCACCGTGGGCCGCCATTTTGACCATCTTTCTGGCCCTGAGGCACGGTCCAGGTTTGATCCGAGGAATCCAAAAGTGATGACGGGTTTCATGCGGGGCAGGGAAAGTTAAAGCGCGGCTCGAATGGCTCGCAGCAACGCGCCCGTTGGGCGTAAAGGATTCACGTCAATGGGGCGGAGAGAACCATTCCACTCCAGGAGGTTCGCGGGCTTGGCATCAAACACCGCCGTGTTGTCCGCATCCCGATACCACGCATGCGAAGGTCCAGGCTGATTGCTCAGATACAGCTTCGCAAAGCCTCGCCGCGTGAACCATCCTTCAATCAGCCGCCGCACCTCATGACCGCCCACCTCTATGGCGATGTCTCCCAGCAATCGTCCCGGCACATAATCCTGCAATGTTACCACCTCTAGCCTGAGCGGTGTGCGGATGAATCCCTCCAAAGTCATGGCCACATCGGGAAATACTTCATTCAGCAGCACCAGGCGGCGCAGATATTCGCCCAAGCTTGCCGCTCCTAGTTTCAGCCCGCCTTCAACGATTGGTGTGTAGCCGTAGCCCGCACCTATGATTTCATCCGTCGGCTTCGTGACTCGGCGAACATGCGACACAGGGTCACCAATGCGTGCCACATCATGCTCCGTGCCTCCGAGCAACAGCTCGTCTAAATTCGCGATCTCCATCCAGAGGCCGTGAATTTCGATCCATGGTTCGATCAGTTTTTGCTCCGCAGTCTGTCGATCACCGAGGGCATCGAGTGTCCTAAGTTCCGCTGCATCTGTTCTAGTGCTTGAGCTGAGGAGTGCTGCGGCATCCGCAAGACCCCCGCCGCAGCCTTGTCTTGGCTGCGTTGCGTGGGTTTCTCTTGGGCCGGAACTGGGGACTGCATCACTCATGAATTTGGTCTAAAACACATGTAAAGCAACCGACGGAAGCGCTCATTGATTGGGGAATCGAATACACTATCTCAAAAGATAAAACAATATCCCATTAGAGATAAACTGCGGAATAAAAAACGCCGCTTTTTGCTCGAAAAAATAATCTTAAAATTCCTGCAAGCCTTGTTTTACAACACTTACAGCGTCCTTCGGACACCTGGCTCAGAGCACTTGGCACGCCCCTAGCATTAGGTATTGGCACACACAAACAACGAACCCAAACCAACACCATGGCTAGCAAATCACTCTTTTCGACCCTCCGCGGCGCTCTGACTCCAAAGGCTGACAGCTTCAATGAAGCCGGTGGCCTGGCCTATCAGTTCACGCCTCGCCATGCGCTGGCTCAGTATGCGGCCACCGGCTGCTTGAACAGCACCTATTACGCTTCGGCGGAAGATCAGCTTCAGCAGGCCCTGAAGCTGTGTGAGAAAGTTCCGACGGACTTCATCGCCCGCACGGCGCTTCACTGCCGCCAGAAAGGTTTCATGAAGGATGTGCCAGCACTGCTCTGCGCCGTGCTTGCCGCCCGTGATGCCGAACGTCTGGAACTGATCTTCGATCGCGTGATCGACGACGCCAAGATGCTGCGGAACTTCGTGCAGATCCTGCGCTCTGGCGTGACGGGTCGTAAATCCCTCGGCTCTCTGCCAAAGCGCCTCGTGCGCCGCTGGTTCGAGACCCGTTCGGACGAGGCCATCTTTCGCGCAGACGTGGGTCAGTCACCTTCGCTGGCGGACATCGTGAAAATGGTGCACCCACGTCCGGCGAACAAGATCCGCGAGGCCCTGTATGGCTACCTCATTGGTCGCAAGCATGATGCCTCGGCGCTGCCACGCATCGTGCGTGAGTTCGAGGCCTGGAAAGCCGACCCTGCGGGAGATCCGCCGGACGTGCCGTTCCAGATGCTCACCGCGTTGCCTTTGACGGCAGAGCAGTGGCAGGCCATCGCTCGTCGTGCCCCATGGCAGATGACGCGCATGAACCTGAACACCTTTGCCCGTCACGGCGTGTTCTCCATCAAGGAGATCACCCGTCTCGTGGCCAGCCGGCTGCGCCATGAGGAGCAGGTGCGCCGCTCCAAGGTGTTCCCGTATCAGCTCCTGGCCGCCTATCTCAACGTCGGCGCGGAAGTCCCGCACGAGGTAAAGGAAGCGCTGCAGGATGCGATGGAGATCTCGGTCTCCAACGTGCCGGTGGTGGCTGGAAAGGTGGTCGTGGCTCCAGACGTGTCCGGGTCCATGCACTCCGCTGTGACCGGTGTCCGCAAGGGGGCCACCAGCAAGGTGCGCTGCATCGACGCGGCCGCCCTAGTGGCCGCTGCCTTCCTGCGTCAGAACCGTGATGCCGAAGTGCTGCCATTCGAGAACAACGTCGTTCGTGTGAAACTGAATCCCCGTGATTCCGTGATGACGAACGCGCAGAAGCTCGCATCTCTGCCTTGCGGCGGAACGAATTGCAGCGCCGTGCTCATCGATCTCAATGCCCGCAAGGTGCAGGCGGATCTGGTCATCTACGTCTCCGACAACGAGTCGTGGATGGATACTCCTTATCACGGCCACTTTGGCGGTTCTGCCACCCGCACCATGAGCGAGTGGCAGAAGTTCAAGCAGCGCAATCCGAAAGCCCGTCTCGTGTGCCTGGACATCCAGCCATACGCAACCACGCAGGCACAGGAGCGCGAGGACATCCTCAACATCGGCGGCTTCTCGGATGCCGTGTTCAACGTGATCGCCGCCTTTGCCCGTGGCGAACTCAGCAGCGCCCACTGGGTCGGCGAAATCGAGAAAACCCCACTTTAATAACTCAAACTTTGGAGCCTGGTGAATGCCGGAGCGGACTACATTTACACGGTTACGTCTCTCCGATTCTTGTCACCAGGCTCCATCCCAACTCTTTTCAAAAGATGGCGAATGCCCCGAGGAACTACATTGAACCAGTCGGCCGCAGGTTCGAGCCCTGCCTGTCATGCACCAGCATGGCAGTAGCTCAGCCGGTAGAGCAATTGGCACACGTTTCTCACCTCCTTGTCGCCGTCACCTTTTTTCAATCTTAACACCCACTTTTGGCGAATGCCGGAGCGGACTACATCGTAACCAGCGGGTTCAAATCCCGCCCCGCAGCAATGCGGAGAAGTCTCTCCACCCTTGTCGCCATCTCTTCTTTTCAGCCAGTCAGCGCTGTTCCCATTTTCCCAAAATGGTGACGAATGCCCGATGGAACTACATGCATCAAGACGCCTCATGCCGTGGGTTCGAGTCCCACCGGTCCCACCTTACGGGACCGTAGCTCAGTGGTAGAGCGGAGAAAAAACGTTTCATCAAACCCTTGTCGTCACCGCCATTTTCTACCTCAATGCTTTCCAAAACCGATATTGAATTCGCTCTCTCAATCCAAAGCCGTTGCTTCAAGCTTTTGCAGTGGCTCGGGAATGCCATCCGTGAGGGATTCGTTCCCGTCATGAAGGCTCATGATGTGACGGATGCCGGCCACGCCGCTAAGGCCTGGGTGGAAACACACTTCTACAATCTTCCGAATGAGTGCCGCCCGCTCTCCGATGAAATGGTGCCGTTCGCAAACTTCTTTGGCACCTATCTCGAAACATCTTTCGATATCATCGCCAACCCAAAAGACCGCTATGTCAGCGATTGCGACTGCTTCTGCTCGTATTGCGTGCGTATGGTTCGTGCGCAGCACTTGAAGCCCAAATCCCTCACTCGTGAAGACAAAGAGCGTGCTGCCAAGCTGCGAGTGCGTCGCATGGAGATGCTGGCTCGTGAGGAAGGACTTCCATCCTTCGAACTACGAATAAAAGAAAGCCTCAACGATGAGTCTTTGCGTCATCAAGCCTCGCTCTCCGCTTACGGAGATGCATTGCTTGACCGCCTCAAGGGCATCTCCGATGGCCCTGCTGTTCTTGCTCTCTGGCGCGATTTTGCCTGGACTCGCGAGGGTGCTCCAAATCGAAAGTTCAAGCTCCAGGTACGACAAATTTTGGAAGCCGAACAAGAGCTTCTCAGTGTCCTTCAAAATCACGCCGCTCAATAATCCAAATCAAATTCCCCCATTTCATTTTGCCAACCATGACCTCCCCATTCCACATCACCGCCGAAGCCGAAGCCATCCTGCCTGCCCGCAACAACGCGGGTAAACCGATCACCGTGATCGGTACGGAGGCGATTCGTTCTGGCTTTGATCAAACCTGCATCGATCAGGCTCTCAACTCGCGCTCCGCTCCAGGCGTGACGGATCTAGTCCTCAATCCCGACGCGCACGCTGGTTACGGTGCGCCGGTCGGTTGCGTGATGGTTTCGCCAACGCACATCTATCCGGGCCCCGTGGGCGTGGACATCAAGTGCTCCATGTCCCTGCTGCAGATGAACATTCCTGCCGATGCGATCGTGGACAAAGCGATCCGCCGTCAGCTCATCGACGCCATCTTGCTGCGTACCCCCACCGGTGCAGGCCGTGGTCAGCGCGAGGCGAAAAAATCGCGCCGCGTGTCCGAGGCTCTCGGTGTGCAGGTGTGCACCGAAGGCGCCAGCAAAAGCGTGTGCGAAGCACTCGGCATCCCGCCGGAGTGGGCGCTGCGCTGCGAGGACAGCACGCACCTCGGCCACGATGGAAACGTCTCCACCCTGCACGAGCGCCTGGACAAAATGCGCTCCTTCAATGGCTTCGCCGGTTTCGAAAACAAGATGATGCAGCTCGGCTCCTACGGAGGTGGAAACCACTTCGGTGAGTGCGAGGTCGTGCAGCTTGCCGATGATCCAGCAATGCGTCAGACCGCTGAGGTCTTCGGCTTGCAGGACAATCACGTCGCCTTCCTCAGCCATTGCGGATCCCGCGGGTTCGGCAACATCCTGGCTCAGCGTCAGTTCAAGGCCCTGGAAGGCTTCTTCCGCACCTGGGGTCTGTCGTTCCCTGCCGATGACAAACAGCTCGTCTATGCACCGCTCGGTACTCCCGAAGCGGACGCGTATCTCGATGACATGGCTCTCGGGGCGAATTTCGCCACCGTGAACCACATGCTCATCAATGCGCTCGTGCTGGAAGCCTTTCAAGAAGTGCTGCCGGGTACCAAAGGTCAGCTCGTGTACTTCATCAGCCACAACATCGCCCGCCAGGAAGTGGTCGATAACCAGCTCGCCTGGGTCCACCGCAAAGGCGCCACGCGCGCCTTCCCCGGTGGCCACCACGCCCTCAAAGACACGCCTTTCGCCAGCACCGGTCACCCCATCCTGCTGCCGGGAAATCCGCGCGATGGCTCCGTGGTGATGGTGGCGAAACCCGATGCCGTGAAAAGCTGCTACAGCGTGAACCACGGAGCCGGCCGCTGCATGGGCCGCAAGGCAGCTGCTCGCACGCTCGATCAAAAAAGCGTCGACGCCGACTTCGAAACCCACGACATCCTTTACAACGCCCGCCAGTACCCGATCGACGAAGCCCCCAACGCCTACAAGGATTTCAAAGAAGTCCTCCACAGCGTCGAAGCCGCCGGTCTGGCCCAGCAGGTCTGCAAACTCAAAGCCCGCTTCGTCATCAAAGACGCCGCGGAGGCGGATGATTGATCAAAAACACAATGCACGAACAAACACCAAGTTCCGATTCCCAAAGTGATCCGTGGATTGCATTGGGTGAAGATGCCGCCAATGAAGATATGCTGACTGGCAACAGTGCGGGCCTGTTGTGCCTGCGTGAAGCTATTGATGGAGCTATCGAGAAAGGGGAGTACTTCGTTCCTGGCGAATTGGGCATCTGCGGTGTGCGTGTAGTTAACCACAAGCCTGGGGGCTGGGTCAGTTCCCACCCTTTTCGTGATAAGGTCTACGGCTTTGGCTGCATGCTCATCGCCCTTCTTTGCGGCGGCGTTTTCCTGTTTGGATGTGCCGAGCTCATTCGAATGCTCTTCTGAATCAAAACACGATTTTTCTCTTTCCCCTCTGACGCCGCATGGCGGTCCCTCACTCATACATGAAATCCACCCCCATCCTCCAAATCTCCGGCGAATCCGGCGGCGGCCAACTCCTGCGCTCCTCTCTCTCTTTGTCGCTCGTCACCGGGCGTCCATTTCGGATGACGAAAATCCGCGGCAAGCGCCCAAAGCCAGGGCTGATGCGCCAGCATCTCACCTGCGTGAAAGCCGCTGCAGAAGTCTGCGAAGCGAGCGTCGATGGCGCTGAACTTGGCTCGGTAGAACTCGTCTTCCACCCCGGGAAAGTCGTGGGTGGAGACTACTCCTTTGCCATCGGCTCCGGCGGCAGCACCACCCTCGTTTTGCAGACCCTGCTGCCAGCGCTGCTGCATGCGGAAGGTTCGAGCACGCTGCGCATTGAAGGTGGGACACACAACCCTATGGCTCCCCCGTTTGAGTTTATCGAGCAATGCTATCTGCCGGTGATCCATACCATGGGCGTGAAGGCCACCGCTAAGCTGGAGCGTCATGGCTTCATGCAGGCAGGTGGCGGCGTTATCACGGCAGAAATCAATCCCATCAAAAAATGGAAGAAGCTCAAGCTCATCGACCGCGGAGATCCCGTGGAAACCTTTGGCCGCGTCCTCCATGCGCATCTCCATCGCGACATTGCCGAGCGTGAAATCTCGACGGCCTGCGCTCTCCTCGCCTGGCCAGACAACGCCATTGAACTTCGCTACGCCAATGACAGCCCCGGCCCCGGCAATACCATTCTCCTTGGCGCACGCTTTGACAACGTGTGCGAGATCAGCAGTGGCATCGCGCAGCAGGGCAAATCGTCTGAAGCCGTGGCGACTGGCGCGGCAAAGGGGCTGCGTTCATATCTCGCTTCATCCGCACCCGTGGGAGTGCATCTCGCGGATCAGTTGCTTCTTCCCATGGCGCTGGCAGGCGGCGGTGTGTTTCACACGCTGGCCATCAGCGACCACACTCGGACAAACATGGCGCTGATCGAGCAGTTCCTGCCGGTGAAATTCACAGTCGAAGAACTGGAGCCAGGCGTGAAGCAAATCCGCTGCAGCTGAGACCACATCACTCCATCACTCCGCCCAGGCCTCACGCAGCAGGCGCAGGTAGTTGCCGTGCATGATGTTGGCGATGTCTTCGTCCTTGTAGCCGCGCTTTTGGAGCATGGCGGGGATGCGCGCGAGATCGGCGATGGTGTCGAGATCCTCAGGCGTCTGCTCGGTGCCGTAGCCGCCATCGAGATCCGTACCGATGCCGCTGTGCAAGGCGTTGCCGGCGAGCTGGCACACATGATCAATGTGATCGCAGATCACCTCAAGCTTGAGGCCCATTTCCTGCGGCGTGGTCTTGCCACGGATCCAGCCCGGGACCATCATCCAAGCATCCAGCGCCGCGCCAACGACGCCACCCCGTGCGATGAGTGCTTTGAGTTGGTCATCGGAAAACTGGCGCGGATCAGGCACCAGCGCACGGCAGTTGCTATGGCTGGCCCAGACAGTCCCTTGATGGATGTCGAGTGCCTGCCAGAAGCACTCGTCACTGAGATGGGTGACGTCCAGGATCATGCCCAGCCGGTCCATTTCCTGAATCAATTCTTTGCCCCCAGCAGGCAGGGGGCCGACCTTGTCGTGACCCAGCGCGTACCGGCACACGCCGTAGTGCGCAGGCCCCATGGCTCGCAGTCCCTGTTCCCAGGCTTTTTCAAGATGGCCCACAGTCCGGATGGAGTCCGCACCTTCCAGGCTGAGAATGTAGCCGATGGCTTTTTCTTCATCAGAAATCGAGCTGTTATTCCAGAGCGCGATCATCTCATCAAGCTCACGCACATTGGTGATCTGGCGCATCTCTCCTGCCTCCTCCATGGCACGATACCAGGAAAGCTGGCCCTGAGTTTCTGACCAGGCCTGCTCCGGAGACATCCAGCCGGCGATGGGCGACGGCCCCGGCATGCAACCCGCGAGCTGCGTGGCCACACAGATGCCCACCTTGCCACGCCGCATGTCGGGAAAGGCGGTGGTTCCAGCCGCGCGACCCTTGCCGGTCATGCCTGCCTCGCGACGGCGAATCTCATGCACAGGCAGGCGGAGGTCGCGATTGAAGCCGCCGAGGGCGTTGAGACTAAGGTCGAGGTGGGCGTCGAAGGTAAGCATGGGAGAGAATGACAAACATGTGCGTCATTCTACGCAGACGCAATCACATGTCATTCAAACCGATAGCCTGCACCATGCACCGTGCGAATGATTCGCGGCTGAGCCGGATCTTTTTCGATGCGTTTGCGCAGCTGCGAGATGTGCTGGTCCAGTGCACGGCTTTCAGGGAAGTAATCCACACCCCAGACTTCGTCGGCGAGGGTGTTGCGGTCGATGACCTTGCCCCGGCGGTCATAGAGCAGCCGGAGTACTTTGACATCGCGCGGGCTGAGGGCCAGCTCCACCTTATCACGATAGGCGCGCAGCTCCGTGGGGACGATGCGCAGGTCGTCCATGGTGAAGTCATCATCCGTTCTGCCGCCGCCGCGTGACGCCGTACGGCGCAGAATGGCGCGGATGCGGGCGATGATCTCCTTCACACCGAACGGCTTGGTCATGTAGTCATCCGCACCCAGTTCAAGTCCGAGCACCGTATCGATCTCCTCAGCTTTGGCCGTGAGAAAGAGAATGGGCACTTTTTCATCCTGCCGGCGGATCTGTTTGCACACCTCATAGCCATTGAGGCCGGGCATCATGACATCCAGGCAGACGAAGTCGGGACTTTCAGCGCGGAAAAAATCCACCGCCTGCAGGCCGTCACTCGCGGCGATGACTTCGTAGCCTTCCATGGTGAGCACTTCGCGCAGAGCATCTCGCGTGTGGTCGTCGTCTTCGGCGATGAGTATTTTGGTCATGACTTGTTGGGGAGGGTGAGAATGAAGCGTGCGCCTTCGCGGTAATTAGGACACACCGTGAGCGAACCGCCATGCAATTGTGCCAGTTCGCGCGAGATGGTCAATCCAATGCCGGTTCCGCTGACGCCCTCGGCGAGGTCGGAGCGGAGGCGTTCAAAGGGCTCGAAAACCGTGCGGCGCTTGCCGGACGGAATGCCGGGGCCGTGATCCTCCACGGTGATACGCGTGTTGCGCTCATCGTGCTCTGTGCGAATAGCGATCCACTTGCCGGCGTTGGCGTATTTATCAACGTTGGAAATGAGATTGCCGAGGATCTGCTCGATGGCGTCGGGGTCGGCCATGACGTTCTCCGGTCCGTTCAGAGTGGTGACGATTTCAAAGCCTTTGTTCTCGAGCAGCGGCTTCCAGAATTCCGCAATGCGAGAAACGGTTTGATCCAGAGCGAGCAGCTTGGGCTGGATGGTGAGCTTGTCACGCTGCTGGCGCGCATAGTTGAGGACGTTTTGGATCAGGCGGTCCAGGCGGCAGGTTTCAGCCTCCACAACACCCAGCTGGCGTTTCGCGATGGTATCCCCCTGCGACTCCGCACGGTGCGCTGCCATTTCAGCATAGAGGCGGATGTTGGTCAGTGGGGTCTTCAGCTCATGTGAGATCTGATTGACGAAAGTCACGCGTTGCTGCGCTACGCGGATCTCGCTCGCACTTTCGTGGAAATAGAGCCAGCCCACCACAAAGACGAGCATGATGCCGGAACTGACTCCGAGCAGGATCGGAAAAAGGTAGGGTTTCGGAAACTCCTCATTCGCAGGCGTGTAGGCCATCTCCCACTGCGAGAGTGGCTCCGAGCAGGCCCGATGTGCTGCTGGCGGGCGCTCAGAGCCGGGCAATCGCTTGCCCCATTCGTGAAGGGGAATGCCTTTGACCGTCGTCAGCATCATGCGGCCGGGAGGGATGGCCAGCCCGGGCTGTGGCAGTCGCTGAAACAAGGAGTTCATCAACAACTGCGGGTTCATCAGGGCGCAGCTCAGGCTGCCATCGGCAAAACGGTGCCAGTACATGAAAACGGAATCTCCCACATGCCAGCCGCTCCAGGACATGGGGGCCTCAGACTGCACCGGCCGGTCATCAATGTGGTAACCAAACATCTTGATATAGGTCATCCACTGGGAGGAGCGTTGCTGAATGGATGAAAGCCTGGAAACATAAACGCGCTGAAACGGTGGCCCGCCATCCTCCAGAACGGAGATAAACAGGGGCATGCTGTCGGGGTTTCGGGTGGACTCCTGAATGGCCTTGATGCGCTCTTCTGCCTTGAAAATCTGCCCCGGCTGGTAACCAGCCTTGCCTTCGAATGACTCAGCAGGAGCGCTTTCGCCTTCTCCAGTCACAGACCAAGTCTGGGCGATCCAGGGATGGCTGGCCAGCCGCTGGGACATCAGGCGGGATGAGCCGATGCTCTGGGCACCCCAGGCATCGAGCCGGTCAGTGAGCTGCCGCATGTCATGCAGCAGGTGCTGATCTGCCGAGCTAAGGCGCTCAGCCAGAATGGCCTGCATGGAGGCATCGGTGCGCTTTTCCGCATCACGAATGAGGTAAGTTCCCAGCCACGCCAGCAGAGCTAGTGGCAGGATCACCAAGATGATGAACAGAATCGTGGAGCGGCGTTGGAGCATGCGCGAGGCGGATAATTTAGCCTCGCGATTTATCCGGTCACCTAAAAATTATAAAAACCATAAATGAAACCGGGGCGGACTTTGCGAGTCCGCCCCGGTGATTCGTAGAGTTTCCAACAGCCAGAAGGATAACCACACTTGAGAAATGGGTGATCATGAGGTCCGGGCCTGTGCCGCGTTCCCTTGATCTGATACCACTTTCCCACAGGTAGAAATGAATAAGTCAGCAGCTTGTGAGTAGGTTGTAAGGAAGTTGTAAAGCAGCCTTTTTTACCCCAACAAAAAAGGCAGGGCCATAGCGGCCCCGCCTTTCATGAATCGTTCGCTATGTCAGGGGCTTACACCAGACACTCCGCGATCTGCACCGCATTCAGCGCCGCTCCCTTGAGGAGCTGGTCACCTACGACCCAGAAGGCCAGACCGTTGTCGAGTGCGCAGTCCATGCGGATGCGACCGACGGCACAGTTGTCGCGTCCCGCGATGTCGAGGGCCAGCGGATAGACCTTGTTTGCGGTATCATCGAGCACATCCAGACCCGGAGCCTTGCTCAGCACTTCGCGTGCAGCTTCAACAGTGATCGGCTTTTCAAACTCAGCGCTGATGGTGATGCTGTGCGCGCGGAAGACCGGGATGCGCACGCAGGTCACAGACGCACGGAACTTGTCGTGGTGCATGATCTTGCGGCCCTCGTTCTCCATCTTCATCTCTTCCTTCGTGTAGCCCGAATCGAGGAAGGAATCCACATGCGGGATCGCATTGAAGGCGATCTGGTGCGGATAGACGTGCGGCTTGCTGTCCAGCTTTGCGGCATCCCAGGCGCGGTTTTCACTCGCCCATTCGCGGGACTGGTTGGCCAGTTCTTCAATGGCCTGCGCTCCCGTGCCAGACACGGCCTGGTAGCTGGAGGCAAAGATGCGCTTCACACCAAAGGCCTGATGCAGCGGATACAGCGCCATCAGCGAGATCGCCGTCGTGCAGTTCGGATTGGCAATGATGCCCTGGTGGGACTTCACGTCCGCAGCATTGATTTCCGGCACCACCAGCGGGACGGTCGGGTCCTGGCGGAAGAAGGAGGAATTGTCCACCACCACGGCACCGGCTTTCACCGCAT
The DNA here is from genome assembly GCA_027490195.1 of Verrucomicrobiaceae bacterium. Lineage (GTDB taxonomy): Bacteria > Verrucomicrobiota > Verrucomicrobiia > Verrucomicrobiales > Verrucomicrobiaceae > Prosthecobacter. The sequence goes on from JAIXYN010000021.1 coordinate 163,461, forward strand.
GCGGGGCAAAGTCACGCGAGATGCCGCCACCCGCGCTGAACAGCGCGATGTCGATCCCCTTGAAGGAATCCGGGGTCAGCTCCTGAATGGTGATGTCCTCGCCCTTGAACTTCAGCTTTTTCCCGGCGCTGCGTGCGGAGGCAAGGAGGGTAAGCTGGCCGACGGGAAACTTGCGCTCTTCCAGGCAGCGGATCATCTCCGCGCCCACAGCGCCTGTGGCTCCGACAATGGCGACATTCTTCAGGGTGCTCATGGTATTCTACTAACGAGGGGGTTGGTTCAAAGGGGCCGCGATAGTAAGGCCTCACCCGCCGGATGCAAGGGCGGGTAAACAGTGGGGGAAGGCTCAGCCTCCCCCCCAAATCTTTCTCCTCCTCTTACTCATACTCCTCCTCCCGGACTCCCCGGCATCGTCCTCCTACTCGAACTCGTCCTCGATCAAAGCGCCCCGTCTCAAGTTACAGGTATAAAGTTTCAAGTGGCTCGGCACCTGCGTTAGCGTCCCTGTACGTAGTTCGGGGTTCGCTTAGCGGCTCCGCAGCAGCCGGTTCCGGACAAACGTTCCTAGCCGTCCGCCACCCACAGCCGGTGCTCCCGCTCTGATTCGTCCCGGATCCGCGGGGCCCAAACTCCCGCCTTGACTTCGTGTTAAAATTACACATTACTTCGTGTGTGAAACACACCTATGAATACCCAAGAGCCGCACTCACCGTGGACTGCGTCGTCTTCGGCTTCGATGGCGGCGCTCTTCAGGTCCTGCTCATCCGCCGCGGCCTCGCCCCCTTCAAAGACCACTGGGCGCTCCCCGGCGGCTTTGTCCGTGTCGAAGAAACCCTCGATGACGCCGCCCGCCGCGAGCTTCAGGAAGAAACCGGCCTCAAAGACCTCTTCCTCGAGCAGCTCTACACCTTCGGCTCCGTGAACCGCGACCCCCGCGAGCGCGTCGTCAGCGTCGCCTACTACGCACTCACCAAACCCGCCGACCACACCACCGCCGCCTCCACAGACGCCGCCGAGGCCCGCTGGTTCCCCGTCACAGACATCCCTCCGCTCGCCTTCGACCACGCCGAGATCTTCGCCACCGCCCTCGCCCGCCTCCGCGGCAAGCTCACCTATCAGCCCATCGGCTTCGAGCTCCTGCCCCCCAAGTTCACTCTGACTCAGCTCCAGCGCCTCTACGAAAGCGTCCTCGGCACCGAGATCGACAAACGCAACTTCCGCAAAAAAGTCCTCAGCTACGACCTCCTCATCCCCCTCAAAGAACAACACCGCGAAGGCGCCCACCGCCCCGCCCAGCTCTTCCGCTTCGATCCCGTGAAGTACGAGCGCCTGAAAAAGAAGGGATTCCTTTTCGAGATATGAAACGCAGCACCCGCCAGGAACTGGCACGTCAGACAATCAGCATAGTTGCACAAGGATACTACATTGCGCCCTCGGGCCGTCGTGTGGACATCATTGAAGCGGTGCAGGCATCGAAACACGGCACCAAGCTTTACGAATCGCTGCTACCCGGACTCGGTGCGCTGCTCCATCCACTTCCTGATATTGAAATTGAAGTGACGGGTGAAAGCACCTTTGCAGCCATGCGACGGCTTCATCAGGAAGGCCGGACTCGCATCGGCTGTCTCAATTTCGCCTCGGCCAAAAATCCAGGGGGCGGCTTCCTCAATGGAGCCGAAGCCCAGGAGGAAGCATTGTCGCGTGCCAGTGCCTTGTATGACTGCTTGCTTTGCGCTCCCGAATTTTATGCCAGCAATCGGGCCAGCCAATCCTGCCTTTATCTGGACCTCGTCATTGCCACACCAGATGTGCCGTTCTTCCGTGACGATGACGGCCAGCTGCTTGAAGAACCTTTGCTGGCCAGCGTCATCACTGCCCCTGCGCCCAATGCTGGCGCAGTGATGGCCAACGAGCCTGAACGGCTGCCAGAGGTGGAGCCGACGCTGCGCCGGCGTGCCGAACTGGTCCTTTATGCGGCTGCACGCACCGGAGTGGATCATCTGGTCTTGGGAGCCTGGGGCTGTGGTGTCTTCCGCAATGACCCACGCATGGTGGCACGGACTTTTGCTGACCTTTTGGGGGCCGGTTGCACATGGTCTGCGCATTTCAAAAAGATCACCTTCGCCGTCTTCGATCCCAGCGGCACAGGCCCCAATCTGCAGGCTTTCAAAAATCAGTTTACCTTATGATTCCAGTGCTCCAACAGCAGATCGGTTTCGATCTCGCTCAGCTTGCATCTGACTTCCCGCCCGTCTGGCGGCATCCCCAGAAGCTGGCCATTCATGATCGCATACGGCGCGAGGGTGGCCAGCTGGCTGGAACCCTGCGCTATACCCGTTGGCATATGTCTCCACTGCCTCACGAGTTGCAGCTTCATTCCTGCAACGTGCAGGCGGAGCCGGGCTTCTTCACCTACACCGACTCAAATCCAGGTGTCTGGCACATGAACTTTGCCGATCCTCGTCTGTTCGCAGCATATGGATCACCTCTCATGGCGCAGGACGAATGGCAGGTGCTTGAGCATCCCGTGCTCGCTTCGTTGCGCGAGGCATTGATCCACGCTGAACACCCGGCCCTGACCCGGCAGGACGGCGTCAGCACACCCGTGCTCATTTCCAATGTGCCTCGGCAGTGCTCCATCGACCTCACTGGAGGAGAGCAAAGCACAAACACACCTTCAACTTCATGGTGGCGCAGACTTCTCAACGCCACGCTCATCCCCGCCATGCCATGCCCGCTTTATGGCAATGCCTTTGCTTCTGCTGCCAGGGAGGATGTGCTGAGAGCCACATCAGTTTTAAATCCAGCTGTCGCCTCGAACATCATCGCTCTCGCCGCCCCCACAGGAACAGGCGCATACACGAAGAAGCAAATCACGGACATACTGCAAACAGCCTTCAGCGGTTTCAGTGCAGCGCTCCTTGAGTCCGCCCGTCATGGCATCGCCGCGGCCCAGGTCTCGATCCACACCGGTTGGTGGGGCTGCGGTGCCTTCGGTGGCAACCGCGTCCTCATGGCACTTCTCCAGATCCTCGCCGCCAAGATGGCCGACGTCGGCCGCCTCGTTTTGCACATCGGCAGCAAGAGCGACCTCTGCCACTTCACCGACGCGCTCTCATTTCTAGACCTTGTCACCGCTCAAGGTGCCACCAGTGACATTCCAGCCATCATCTCGGAGATCGAGGCCCTCAAATTCCACTGGGGCCAAAGCGACGGCAACTGAAGCATCCAGCATCCCATATCTGACCATGACTTTTCAAACTCCACATCAACGCATTCTCGGTGGTCTTTATGGCTCACTTGTCGGTGACGCTTTAGGCGTCCCTGTCGAGTTCGCATCACGTGAGAAACGCAAGCTCGATCCCGTCATCGGAATGCGCAGCCACGGCGCGCATGGCCAGCCCGCCGGAACCTGGAGCGACGATGGCTCTTTGCTTCTTTGCTCCGTCGAAAGCCAGGTCGAAAAAGGCTTCGACCTCCAAGACATGGGCGAGCGCTTCCTGCAATGGTTCGAGCTCGGACACTGGGCCGCACATGGCCTTGTCTTCGATATCGGCAACGCCACCCGCCAGGCCTTGCTCCGCATCCGGCACGGCATTCCAGCTTCAGAAGCAGGAGGACGCGATCGGTATGACAACGGCAATGGCTCGCTCATGCGCATTCTGCCCGTGGTCTTTGCCAATCTCCATCAGGAGGAAAGCACTTTCATCACCCGCATCGCGCAGGCTTCAGCCGTCACCCATGGACACGCTCGTTCGCAGATGGCCTGCATCTTCCACGGCCTCGTGGTTCGGGAACTGATGCAGCAAACAACTCCTTACGAAGCCCTTTATAAGGCGCAGCAGATCTTCCAGCGGCTCTATTCGGACAACGAGGAGCTAGGCACCTTTCGCGACGTGTTGCGTGAGGACCTGGTTTCCCAGCCTGAAATTCACATCCACTCGGGAGGCTATGTCATGGAAACACTCAAGGCCTCTCTGTGGTGCCTGCTCACCACAGATAGTTTTTCTGACTGCGTCCTCAAAGCGGTGAACCTCGGCGACGACACCGACACCACTGGCTCCGTCGCCGGAGGGCTCGCGGGTGTGGTTTATGGCTTCGACGCGATCCCTGCCGAATGGCGTCTGGCTCTTCCGCGTCATCAGGATCTGCGGGAGCTGTTTGCCAGATTTGTTGAAACTTTAGTACAAACCTCATGAAGACTGAAATTCTCTGGCACGTCACCGTGCTCTCGAACCTTGCCAAGGGCTATGACAAGTATGCGCGGCGCTACTCGAAGGCGTCCCTTTCTCAGAGCACGTTTCCAGACCAGTTCTTTCTGCTGCGAGAAATGGAACTGCATGCTGGCGTGCGGAAGGCAGGCGGGCTGTTGCAGCGGTTAGGCATCTGGGGTGACAGGTTGATTGCAATGCAAACACAGGTCTCAGAGGTAGAGCTGCGGGAGAACACGCGCACGGGTATCGGACGCTACGTCGAACGCGGTTGGATCACGCTAACCGCTGTTGCATGGGTGGATGGGGATGGAAAAGTAGGTATGTCCACCATTGAGGAGGTGATGGCGGAGTCGCTCAGCCTCATGAAGAAGGAGCTGGATGACTTTGTTGCGTTGAGGCCGCGATCGTTTTCGGTGTTGCCTGTGGCGCGTGGGTGTCAGGCTTCGTGCCCGTTTTGTTTTTCGGACGCCTCTGCATCGGCGGAGCAGGATCAAGCGCGATTGGACCTGGAAAAAGTGGAGCGCCATGCGAAAGAGGCGGCACGGCGGGGTGCGGAACGCTTTGTTATTACAGGCGGTGGCGAGCCGGGATTAGTGCGTCATGAGCTGCTGCTGAAGCTGATTCGTGCAGGTGGCGGTCCGTTGCGGAAAGCAGTGCTCATTACCAATGGGAACCATCTGGCACGTCGAGAGGAAGAAGCCCGGGGACAGATGCTGGCGGAATATTCGGAGGCGGGCCTGAACGTGCTGGCCATCTCGCGGCACCATCATGATGATGCGACTAGCGCACGTCTCATGAGCCTAGAGACAGACGTGGCTGCGGTGGCACGGACCTGGCGCAAAGGGCGCAACAGCTGGCATGGCTTGAACTTGCGACTGATCTGTGTGCTGCAGCAGGGCGCTGTAGAGGATGTGGCGACAATGGAGTCCTATGTGGACTGGGCCTCAAGCATCGGCGTGGAAGAACTATGCTTTAAAGAACTATACGTGAGCACAAGCATTGAGTCAGTTTACCATCGCCATGCGGCGAACGCTTGGAGCCACGCACACCAGGTGCCGCTGTCGCTGGTGCTCGACTTTGCGAGTAAACATGGCTTTGTCGAAGTGGCGCGTCTGCCCTGGGGAGCGCCGGTTTTTCGTGGCAAATGGCGCGGTGCGCCGATGCAGATCGCCGCCTATACGGAGCCGAGCCTGCTGTGGGAACGCACGCACGGCATTGCACGCAGTTGGAACCTCATGGCCGATGGCCGGTGCCTCGTGTCTCTGGAGGACCGCAACAGCGAGATCAACCCGGGCCTCACAGCCTGATTCATTCATGAACTTCACCAATTTCCAACTTCAGCGTAGTCGCTTTTTAAATGAGCGTCCTGGGCTTCTCGATGCGGCGGAGACCAATGCATATCGCGCGCTTAGCGGGCTCATGCCCAAAGTTAAGCCAGTGGTAAGTGGCCAGATTCATCGTTGTCATTTGGCAGGCCAATGGGTGGATTTTTATGGTCTGCCGCCGGATGCCTCGCGCCGGGCGTTAGTCTCATGCGGAGTGCGGGACAGCCTGCGCATTTTCTTTCAGAGTCTGGCAGCGCGTACCAGCGTGCTATGGCTTCCGGAGGATAATTACCCGGTATATTTTGAATTGGCCATCGCGGCGGGACTGGCTTTCCGCTCTTTCCCCACACTGCCTGAGATCGAGTGGCCCGAAGATGCACCCACCGGTGTAGCGTCTGAGTGGCTGCTGATTACGAATCCTCTGAAGCCTCGCGGCCGATTGCTCGATGCAGCAGATATCGCCCATCTGAAGCAATGGCTCGCCGCCAGCCCCAAACGTCGAGTGGTGTTAGATACGGTTTACACCTTGGATACGCGGTTTGATGCAGTGACGCTCGACCTGTTGGCTACGGAGCAGGTCATCCTTCTGCATTCGTTGACGAAGGGATGGCTGCATCCGCGCTGCTTTGGCATTGTGCTTTTGCCGGAGCAGGATGCAGCCGGCTGGATGCCGGTGTTCCGAATGCAGCCACCGCCGCAGGAGAACCTGGCCACGGCGCGTCATCTGATGGCAATTCATGCCGATTCACCAGCCAGGATCGCCCAATGCCTGACTGCCGCGCAAGAAAAGATGCTGGAGTCGATCAGACATTTGCAGGTGGAGACGCTGTCCGTGGATTCCACAAGTTACCTGGTGCCGGTTAGACGGCGCTGGGAAGAATTGCTTGCGCAAGACGTGTTGGGACTGCCCGCCAGCGTCTTTGGGTCTCACCGCGGCGACCTCTCCCTACTCAGTACACTCAACTTTGCCCAATGATCCCCCTCGACTGCCTGCCCATTTATGAGGACGCCGAATTTTACGATCTGGAGTTCGCCGAGCGTATCCATGAGATTCCGTATTTCAGCGCCTTGGCTGCCCAGGCCAAAGGGCCAGTGCTGGAGGTTGCATGTGGCACTGGGCGAATCACGTTGCCCCTCGCGAAGCAGGGCGTGGACATCACCGGCCTGGATGTCTCGCCCACGATGATCGCCCGTGCTCGGCAGAATGGAGCCAGGAACGGGTTGCCGGTGGTGTGGATCGAGCAGGACTGCCGGGACATGCTACCGGGCCGCTCCTTCAACCTCATCTTTTCCGCAACCAACGCCATGCAGCACCTGCTGGACATTGATTCCGCCTGCGCCTTTTTACGTAGCGCCCGTGCTGCTTTGCAGCCTGGCGGGAGGCTGGTGATTGACGTGTTCAATCCTTCACTGACGAAACTCATCAAAACGCCTGCTGACCGGCATGTGCTCAAGACGATCTCCAATGGGGAGGCTGGCTCTATCACAGTTGAGGTGAGCAGTCACTACCTTGCTGATCTACAGATCCTCCATTTTGACTTGTTCTACCTGCGTGGTGGCCAGGTCGAACGCACGAAGCACGTGAACATGAGGGTCTATTTTCCGCAGGAGCTTCTGACCCTCTGCCGGTTGAGCGGCCTTCGTGTAGTAGAACGTCACGGCGACTATGACAGCAGCCCATTCACCGGGTGCTCACCCAAACAAATCCTTATCTGCGTAACAGCATGAACCCCGAACTAACCACCCGCACCAGCAAGTTTCTCAGTCTGGTTCTGCGGCATCAACCCGAAACCGCCCACATCACCCTCGACACCGCAGGCTGGGTGAGTGTCGAAGATTTGCTTGCCGGCTGCTCCAAAGCCCGGCGCACCCTGAGCCGTACCGACCTCGAACACATCGTCGCCACCAATGCAAAAAAGCGCTTCGAGTTCAGCGCCGATGGCACACGCATCCGCGCCAGTCAGGGGCACTCCGTGGAGGTGGATTTGAATTATGAGTCCAAGGAACCGCCCCCGATCCTCTATCATGGCACCGCAACGCGCTTTCTAGAAAGCATTCAAGTGCAGGGATTGCTGAAAATGCAGCGCCACCACGTCCATCTTTCGGCAGAAACGAAGATGACCATGCAGGTTGGTGCACGTCATGGAAAACCCGTTCTCCTCACCATCCAGGCGGCGGACATGCATCAGGCAGGCCACACCTTTTACCTCAGCACCAATGGCGTCTGGCTCGTGGAACATGTGCCGGCCAGCTTCATTCGATTTTCATGAATCAGTTCATACCCATTCAATACACGATAGGAGATGCGACCATGCCTTCTGCCAATGGGCATGCTATGATTGCACACGTTTGCAATGACATCGGCGGATGGGGAGCGGGATTTGTTCTCGCGCTGTCAAAACGCTGGAAACAACCGGAAGTGCAATATCGCCAATGGCATCGTGATGGCATTGCAGGTTCACTTCCCTTTGCCCTTGGCGAGGTGCAGTTTGTCCGCGTGAACGAAACGACTGTGGTGGCGAACATGATCGGCCAGCACGGAATTCGTGGACATGGCAAGCTCCCTCCGATTCGATACGAAGCGGTGGACCAAGCGTTGGGTAAAGTAGGCGAAGAAGCTCTGAAAATGGGTGCCAGCGTTCATATGCCACGAATCGGCTGTGGCCTGGCAGGTGGCACTTGGGATCGTATTGAGCCGCTCATTCTATCTCATCTAAGTAACCGTGGAATCGCTGCCGTTGTTTACGACCTCAAATAATCCCCTCGATTCTGCTTCGCCCTGCAGGGGCCATAAAATATTCGAGCCATGAATCCCTCCCTGACCGCCCTCCAAGCCGACATCACCACCCTAGACGTCGATGCCATCGTCAATGCGGCCAACTCCTCCCTCCTCGGTGGTGGCGGCGTGGACGGTGCCATTCATCGTGCTGCGGGAAAAGAGCTGCTGGCAGAATGCCGCCTGCTCAATGGCTGCCGCACCGGCGAGGCCAAAATCACCCGAGGCTACAACCTCAAGGCCCGCCACATCATCCACACCGTCGGCCCTGTCTGGAATGGCGGCAAAAATGGAGAGTGCGACAAGCTGCGCTCCTGCTATGCAAACTCACTGCGCATCGCCGCAGAGCACCAACTGGCCAGCATCGCCTTCCCCTGCATTTCCACCGGCGTCTATCGCTTCCCAGCAGATCAGGCGGCGCAAATCGCCGTGGAAACAGCGCGCGAATTCATCAGCCAACCATCCTCTCTAAAACAGATCATCTTCTGCTGCTTCGCTGCGGCAGACCGGGAGCGCTATGAAGCACTGATACAATAACTGACCGCCTTCCATGAATCCCACTCCATCCACGAGCCGCACCTGCGGTTTCCGCCTGTCATTGCTCGATGCGGTAATTCTCATGGTCGGAGCGGCCTTGTCTTGGTGGCTCCAGAGCCAGTCATTTCCGCTCTGTTGGATCGTTCCAGCGGCACTCGGGCACTTCTTCCTCTTCTGCAATGTCTTCCTTGTATGGCGACGCTTAGAGCTGCTGTGGGCGGTGGCGTTCGTGTTCAATGTCGCGGCTCATGTCTTTTTCAATGATCTGGATCCATGGCCCTCTCTGCTTTGGCAAACTCCTTTGACCTTGGCCGTCATTGCTTGGCAGATGCGTTCGCCATGGTATCACGGCATCTTTGCCCGACAGATCAATGCCCGTCTTGCAGACTATCTCAGCGACAAGCTTCAACCATGACCTCCAGTCCCCTCCTCACCGATCTCTATCAACTCACCATGGCCGCCGGTTACTGGAAGTGCGGCAAGGCGGAGCAGGAAGCAGTGTTTCATTTGTTTTTCCGCAAGCTGCCCTTTTCCGGCGGCTATGCCATCGCCGCAGGTTTGGGAGATGTGGTAAAGTGGCTGCAAGGTTTCCACTTCAGCACCGCAGAGCTGGAATATCTCGCCACACTGCCGGGGCGGGATGGAAAGCCGCTCTTCGAGCGCGGCTTTCTCGACTACCTCGGCACCCTTGAATGGCGCTGCGATGTGGATGCCATGCCCGAGGGCACCGTCGTCTTCCCCCACGAACCCCTCCTCCGCATCAAAGGCCCTCTTATTCAGGCGCAGCTCGTGGAAACGGCCTTGCTAAACATGATCAATTTCCAAACGCTCATCGCCACCAAGTCCGCGCGTGTGTGCCTGGCAAGCCCAAGGCGAGCCCGTGCTGGAGTTCGGCCTGCGCCGTGCGCAGGGGCCGGATGGCGCGGTCATGGCCAGCCGCGCCGCCTTCATCGGCGGTTGTGCCTCCACCTCAAACGTTCTCGCAGGCATGACCCACGGCATTCCCGTGCGCGGCACGCATGCCCATTCGTGGGTCATGTCCTTCGACACCGAACTCGAAGCCTTTGAAACTTACGCCGAAGCGCTGCCCAACAACTGCGTCTTCCTCGTGGACACCTACGACACCCTCGAAGGCGTCCGCCATGCCGTGGAAGTCGGCAAACGTTTGCGTGCTCGCGGACACGAACTCGCAGGCATCCGCCTCGACTCGGGCGATCTCGCCTGGCTCAGTATCGAGTCGCGCCGCATTCTCGATGAAGGCGGCTTTCCAAACGCCTTCATCGTCGCCAGCAACGATCTCGACGAGCACCTCATCGAAAGCCTGAAAAATCAGGGCGCAAAGATTGGCGTGTGGGGTGTCGGCACCCAGTTGGTCACCGGCGGCTCACAGCCCGCGCTCGGTGGCGTCTACAAGCTCGGGGCCATTCGCAATGCAGCAGGCGAATGGGAACCCAAGATCAAGCTCAGCGAGCAGGCCATCAAAGTGAGCAACCCCGGCATCCAGCAGGTGCGCCGATTCACCCTCAACGGTGAATTCCGTGGCGACGCCATCTTCGATGAGGAACACGGCTGCCCCGCACCCGTGGAGAGCATGCACCCCAGCGATACCACCCGCAGCAAGCCCATACCCGAAGGCGCGACCCACGAAGACCTGCTGCAACCGGTGTTTCGTGCTGGAAATCTCGTCGCCGAACTCCCCACACTCCCGCAGATTCAAAGCCGCTGTCGCGAACAGCTCACGCAACTTCACGCCACGGTAAAACGTCTGGAGCATCCGCATGAGTACACGGCAGGCGTTGAAAGAACGCTCAATGAGCGGAAGCTGCAGCTCATCCAGAAAGCAAAATCGTGAGTGCGTCCGTGAATGCCCAGGCACTCTTGATTGCCGCTGTCGATGTGTGCTACCACGATCACGGCGCAACGGCTGCCGCCGTTCTGTTTGAGAAGTGGGCGGATGATCAAGCCAAGGAGCAGCACCTCTGCCACATTTCTGAAGTCGCCGACTACCAGCCCGGGCAGTTTTACCGGCGGGAACTCCCCTGTGTGTTGGCGGTTTTGAAACTGCTGCCGCAAGCGCCAGCGCTGATCATCATCGACGGTCATGTGTGGCTGCGCCCCGGCGAGCCAGGTCTGGGATGGCATCTGCATGAAGCCACAGGAATTCCCGTGGTCGGTGTGGCCAAGACTTCTTTCGATCAATCTCCGCACGCCGCGCATGTGTTCCGTGGCGATAGCATGAAGCCCCTCTTTGTCACAGCTGCCGGCATGGACCAGCAGGACGCCGCACGTCACATCCAGTCCATGCATGGTGCCTTTCGCCTGCCCACCCTGCTGAAAAGCGTGGATTCGCTTTGCCGCAGCGGCGCTCCAGCCGCAGTGGCCCCCGATGATCCTTCTCCATGAAAGCTCTTCTACTCATCGACCTCCAAAACGACTTCATGCCCGGAGGTGCTCTCGCTGTACCGGGTGCGGATGAAATCATCCCCATCGTGAATAACCTCATGCCGCAGTTTGATCTCATCGTCGCCACCCAGGACTGGCATCCGGAAGATCACGGCAGTTTCGCCGCCAATCATCCGGGCAAAAGTGTCTATGACCAGATCGTTCTCGACGGCCTGCCCCAGACACTGTGGCCAGTACATTGCGTGCAAAACACGAATGGCGCGTCATTCGCTCCAGATCTCGACACCCGGCGTATCACTCGCGTTTTTTCCAAAGGTATGAACCAGCGCATCGACAGCTACAGTGGCTTTTTTGACAATGGCCATCGTGCCTCCACCGGCATGGGTGAGTGGCTGAAGGCCCAAAACGTCAGCGAACTCACCATCGCCGGCGTGGCCACGGACTACTGTGTGAAGTTCACCGTGCTTGATGCCTTAAAAGAAGGCTTCCGGGTCAACTTGATCCTTGAAGCCTGCCGGGGTGTGAATCTGCAGCCCGGAGATGTGGCACGTGCATTGGATGAAATGCAGGCAGCGGGCGCGGTGATCCTGCACTGATCGCTACTTTGCCATCGCCTCCCACATCGGCTGCGTATCGGCAAACATGCGAAAGCGTGCGATCCGGCCATCTCTCAAATCATAGACGTGGGCCACGGCGGCGCGCATGGCTTTGCCGGTGGCGGGAGAAGTGCCGCTGTAATGTCCGAGGACGACGACGCGGTCACCGGTGGCGAACATCTCATTTTCCGTGAAAGCGAAGCCGGTCCAGCGTTTGGCATTGGCACGAAAGACATTCTCAATCACCGCAGCAGCACCATGCCAGGTGGAGCCGCCGGGAAAACCTGCGCTCTGCTGCCAGACGAGATCGTCGGTGCAGAGCGCGGTGAAGGCGGCGTCATCTCCCGCGCGCATGGAGCGATACATTTCACGGATGGTGTCGAGTGGTGTCATGACGCGTTATTGTTACTGGGCAAGCAAGCCACCATCAACTTTCAACGATGTGCCGGTGATGAAAGAAGCCGCATCGCTGGCCAGGAATAGCACCGCATTGGCGATCTCTTCCGAGCATCCCAGGCGGCCCACGGGATGCAGAGAGCGCATGTAGGTCAGCGTTTCTTCACTGCCACCGCCCGTGAAGCGGTTCAGCATGTCGGTTTCGATCGCAGCAGGTGCCACGGCGTTCACTCGGATGCCCTGCTTGGCATATTCCAGCGCCGCCGCTTTCGTGAGGCCTTCCACCGCATGCTTGCTGGCCACGTAAATGCTTGCACCTGCCATGCCCACATGCCCGGCCACGCTGCTGGTGTTGATGATGACGCCCGCCCCCTGCTTGAGCATGACCGGAATCTCATGCTTCATCGAGGTGATCACACCCCAGACATTGATGTCAAAGACTCGGCGGTAGTCCGCCTCGGTGGCATCCACAATGGCACCGGTGAGTTCGACGCCCGCATTATTAAAGGCGACGTCGAGTCGGCCATAAGTGTCCACCGTTTGGGCCACCAGCGCCGCGACCTCAGCCTCCACGGCGACGTCCGCTTTGACAAAGGTGGCTTCACCACCCGCGGCCTTGATTTCAGCCACAACGGCCAGGCCTTCGGCTTCACGTCGGCCGCTGACGATGACATTCGCCCCCGCTTTGGCGAAGGCGAGAGCGCTGACTTTACCGATGCCGCTGGTGGCTCCGGTGATGAGTACGACTTTGTTTTGGAATGAGGTTTGCATGCGAGTTAAATCTTGATGGATTGAGTTGATGAGGAATTTGGATCAGGCTTTACCACCGAAGGACACGTGATCGTCGAAATCGAGGAAGTCGAACCAAGTGCCGATGTCTTCACGTGCGGAGCCTCCCGTCTTCGCGATCTGGGCGCTGATGTACTCGCGGCTCTCGTTATCGCTAGGCACGGCAGCCTCACGGTATTCACTCCAGTGGGCGATCTCGTAGTCACTGCGTTTGTGCAGCGCACTCTTTTCAATCCATGAGAAAATGGCAGCGTCACCCAGGTCCTTGGCCACTTCGGCTTTCAGCGCTTCATGATCGATGCCAGTGAAACTGAGGAAGCGCTGATCCAGCGGGCAGTTGTAATGATACTCGCCGTTTTTACCGGCGATTTCAGCACGGCATTTGTCGAGCAGTCGTGGCAGGAGGACGTAGCCGCCGAGGCGAACGCGTGGGCTGCGTGGTGGACGTTGGGTGAGGTCGATGGACATAGGCTTGGGCTTGTTTGGGGTGTTGGTTTTGGGGTGGGAGAAAATCAGGCCGCGAGTGCTGCTTCGAGGAAGCCCTTGCTCTTCACGCCGGTGATCGTGTTCACGAGCTGGCCGTTCTTGAAGACGATAAGCGTGGGAATGGCGCGAATGCCGAAGCGAGCCTGCAGATCAGGGAAGGCGTCCACATCCACCTTGGCGATGGTGGCTCGTCCTGCCTGTTCGGTGGCAAGCTGGTCGAGGATGGGCGACATCATTTTGCAGGGGCCGCACCACTCCGCCCAGAAGTCCACGAGGACGGGCTGGTCAGTGTTGGCGAGGGTGGTGTCGAAGGTTTCGGAGGTGAGGGCGATGGGTTTCATAGTATAGTCAGGTTAAAAAATAGACCGGTCGGTTTATAGTTGGCCAAAAAGAAAATTACGGGGTGAGTAGCGTGCGAATGAAGTTCAGTGCTTCGCGTGGAGGAGTCGCATCACGGCAGATGGCAGAGCGCTGCATGGCCCCATTCCACAGATCATGAATGATCACGGCCACTTCGGCAGGGCGCACGGTTTTGGCGATCTTCTTCTTGTCCAGGCCCTCCTGCAGCACCTGCTCCAGAGTGGCAATCGCCTCGCGATTTCCCGCCGCCAGCACCTCGCGCATCGCTTCACTCATGTCAGCCACTTCGGCGGCCAGTTTGAGCACCAGACAAGGGCATTTCCCCTTCGTTTCCAGCACCCGGCAGATCGTACCTTCGCAAAAACTGAGCAGTCGCTTCAGCGGGTCCGGCTCAGGCGTGTCGGAAAGCAGCATCTGCTTCTTGTAGGCCGTGGCATCGGCCACGTAATGCTTCAGCATTTCCACGCCAAACTGCTCCTTGGATTTGAAGTGATGATAAAATGAACCCTTCGGCACCTTCACCGCTTCCAAAATTTCCGTCAGCCCGACCGAATGAAAGCTCTTCTCAAGCATCAGCCCTTCGGCTGCGTCGAGAATGCGTTCTTTCGTCGTTCGTTCACTCATGATACCCAATGATTAGACCAATCGGTCTAATTTGTCAATTGCATTTTTTGACTCATGCAGTTTTGGCCGCAGATGCTATAAAACGTAGTTCCAGCGTGCAGTCGATCATTCAATCCCCATGCCCCTCATCCACCCACACCTCGAAGTCAGCATCGGTACCCAGCGGCTGCGCTTGTTTGATGACAGGCGCCTCGTTCGTGAGTGGTCATGCAGCACATCAAAGTTTGGCATCGGCTTCACCGAAGGCAGCAACAAGACGCCGCTGGGCAGCTTTGTGGTGAAGGAAAAACACGGTGCCGGCGCGGAGAGCGGCACCATTTTCAAAGCCCGCCAGCCCGTGGGGCAGTGGCAGCCAGGCTTGGAGACGAAATCCGATCTCGTGCTCACTCGCATCCTCTGGCTGCATGGCACGGAGCCGCGCAATGAGAACACCTATCAGCGCTACATCTACATCCACGGCACCAACGATGAAAACAACATCGGTCGCCCAGCCAGCCACGGCTGCGTGCGCCTGCGGAACCGCGAAGTAATCGAGCTCTTCGATCTCGTGCCCTTAGGGACGCCCGTGTGGATTGAGGAGTGAAAAGAGCATGCCGTTTTTCAGTCCGCCGAAGTTACTTGGCGGTGTGCCTCACATCAAACTTTCGGGCCGTTGCCCAGCGCTGCCAAAAACACCTCATGCAGCCGCTGGGTGAATGCCGTCGCGCTTTCATCCGGCGGGCTTGCCAGCGGCTCGCCAAGCGTGATGCGCATGCGGATTTTTTTATCAGGCAGATGCCACAGCGGCCAGCCCTTCGACAGGTAGTCGCTGTTCGTTTCGATGAACACCGGCCACACCGGAGCGCTTGACTGCGTGGCGATAATGCCCAGGCCACCCTGAAGTGGGTTGATGCAATTTTCCCGTTTCCGCGTGCGTGTGCCTTCGGGGAAAAATAGGAGACGGTCACCCTGGCGCAGCGCTTCAATGGAATGCTGCAGCATTTTATGCGCTGGCTTGTTGGGGATGAAACCCGCCAGTTTGGCTGCGCCACGCAGAAACGGATTGTGCATCAAGGACGCCTTCAAAATGCAGCGCAGGCCGTGGATTTTGGAAAGAATGAAAACGGCATCCCAAAGTGCCGGGTGATTGGGTGCAATGATCAAACCTCCTTGGACATCCTGCAGCGCTTCAAAGCCAATGTATTCACACTCAAACACGCCGCACACACGCAGAAAAGTGAGGAAGAGGCGGAATGCCACGCTCAGCAGCCACTGTCCCAGAGAGCGGGATTTTTCCACAGGTAGTACCGGCACCAGCGCAGCACCTGCCAGCACAAACAACAAGCCGCCTATGGCCCAGTAGATCATGCTCAGCAGGAGAACCGCTGCATGCCACATTTGCTTGAGCACGCGCCAGACAATCGGCGCTGGCGCGCATCTTGGAGTTTGCTCTGTTGGGAAATCGTGAATAAGACCGCAGCATGCCATCTTCCGCCGACCTAATTCAAGCGCTTTCCTCCCTGCCTCACGGTTCTGAGTTTCGCTTCATCGATGAACTTGTTGAACTGATTCCTGGTGCCTCCGCCAAAGCGGTCTGGAAGCTCAAGGGGGATGAGGAGTTTCTTCGCGGTCATTTTCCCGGTGCCCCTCTCATGCCCGGCGTGTTGATGATTGAGGCCCTTGCCCAGTTGGGCGGCATTCTCCTTCAAACCCGCCCTGGCGAAGCACCGCTCAAAAACCTCCGTCTCACGGCGGTGCGCCAGATCAAAATTCTCGGCAGCATCACGCCGGGGCAGTCGCTGCACCTCAGTGGCGCACTGCAGGGCGTGCTGGACACCCTTGGACAGGTCAGTGGAGAAATCCGTGATGACGCGGGCAATGTCATCCTCACCGGCTCAGTCACCCTGGCAGGAGAGCGCTGACTACTTCGGCAGGCTCAGCATGAAACACGCGCCGTCCTTGTGGGTGGCATCCAGCGTGATCGCGCCTCCCAGTGCCGTGGCCAGTCTGCGGCACAGGGCTAGGCCCAGCCCCACGCCTGGTGCTGAGTGGGCCGCCTGATTCGCGCTTTTATGAAAGGGATGGAAAATCCGTCGCTGCTCTCTGCGGGAGATGCCGCCGCCGTGGTCGCGCACGCGCAGCATGGCAAACTTGCCGCTCGTGTCTGCCTCCACATGGATCACCGGCTCTGCCGAACGCGGAGCAGCGTATTTGCAGGCGTTGTCCACGAGATTGAAAAGGATCTGCTCCACCGCTCCAGCGTCCACATGCAGCTCAGTTTTGCGGTCTGCTTCCGAGGCCTGCACCTGCACCGTCAGGCCGCAGTCATCTGCGCGTTGTTGCAGCCGCGGCAGAATGCGGTCCAGCAGGGCTCCAATGGTGATGTTTTCAGCTCTCGCCTTCGCGCTGCCGCGTTCGAGCTGGGCATAGGCGAGCACATTTTCGACGAGATGGCTCAGCCGGCTCGCTTCTCCGGTCAAGGTGTCGAGGTAGGTCTTCCGCTGCGCCTCATCGGTCACCATGCCATCCGCTAGCATCTCAGAGTAAAGACGAAAAGTGGTCAGCGGTGTGCGCAGCTCATGCGTCACGGCAGAGACGAAGTCCGCCCGGCGCTCGCTCAGCGCCACCGTGCCAAACAGCACGAGCCCCACCGCAATGGCTGCGAACAGGACACATGCGATAGCGATGCCCAGAGATCTGCGCAGCGGCGTCCAGAACGGCAGCGGCGGCAGTTGGATGGCTCCCGGCACCAGCCGCACCGGCAGTGCGGCGAAGCGCAGCGGATCGTCATTTGGGCGTGTTCCTGCGGTGGCATTCGCTGCAGGCTCCAGCTTCGCATCCGGAAACAGATCGGTGATTTCACGCAGCAGGGCTTCGCGCAGCGCAGGCCAGTCCAGCCACACGCCCTGGACCATACGCACACCATCCACCAAGGCTTCGCGGGTCAGCATGAGGTTGCTGCCGAGCCACACGCCCTGAAAGGGCCGGGAACTGTTCGCGGCCGGGGAGTTTTTGAGAGGCGGCTGCAAAGCTGAAGCCGCGGAGGACTCATTTCCCAAAGCTTGGGTCGTTCTACCTTCCCTCGTCTTGAAAGCCATCGGCGCTGGAGCCGCCACAGCGGCCAGATCCTCCGGTTGCTGCCGAGCCGCCATTTTCTTGTCGTCCATCGACTTTGCAGTCGCTTCTGAGGAAGCGACGAGGCCGGGTCCATTGCTGCTGGCTGCTGGTTTCGCGGCTTCTTTTTTCAAAGTCTTCGCCGGCGCTGGCTTGGGCTCAGCCACCTTTTCTTTGGAGTATGCCAGCCCCTTGGATCCTTCCTTCATCTTGATCTGCGGCTGCTGTTTGATCGCCTCTTCGGCCTGCAGGTTGACGGCACGGTTACGCGAGTAGTTCTCCGTGCTGTTCAGCATCAACTGTTGGGAGGCCACCTGGCCCTGCTGGGTATTCCAGGCAGGATTGCGTGGGAGATTGGCATCATTGGCTTCAGCCGTCTTGGAATCATCGATCTCAAAGCGGGCCACGCAGGCCATTTCGGCGAGCAGTTGACGGTTGAGCGAGGTTGCCGCTGCAGGGGCCACGGGTGCTGCACGTCTGTTGTTCCAGACCGATGACTCGCGTTGTTGCGGCGGAGTGATCACCTGAACCGGCTTGGCGAGAAGCTCGCGCAGACCGCTCAGACGTTGCTCACTGCGCGTGAGGTCATCGGCATTGATGAATTGCGCCAGCGCCAGGGTGCGCTCGTCGTTTTGCGGCACCTGTGGGGACAAAACCTGACCACGTGAATCCATCTGAAAATACAGCAGCACATGCTCCGGAACTTCCGCGAGAAGCGGAGAGGGCAACAGCACCTCTCCCTTGGCTACATTGCTGTACGACTTATTGACCAGCCCCTCAGGTGAATGGAATGGCCGAAAATCATAGGGCGGCCGCGCATTCTCGCGGATCATGAGCGCGCTCGCCTGGAAATCGAGCCGCCACAGCGCCAGCCGCACTCGCTCCTGCTGGTCTGCCTCATGCGCCGCCGTTTCGCGCTCACGCTCCAGCGCCAGCGTGTGCCAGCTCACCCACGCCATCGCCGCCAGCAGCAGCCCGAGGCAGGCGATGAAGGTGATCCAGATGTGCAGCGGTTTGCGCATGAGCTTTGAAAATCAGGCGAGCTGGTAGCCTTTCCCTCGAACGGTGACGATCACATGCGGCGACTCGGCGTCATCTCGCAATTTGTGGCGCAAATTGGCAATGTGCATGTCCACCGTGCGCGTCTCCGTCTGCTTGTTTTCGATGTGCCAGACGCGCTGCAGCAGCTCCTCGCGTGAAACCGGCCTGCCGCGATTCAGTGCAAGGTAGCGCAGCACATCGCGCTCGCGCTCGGAAAGCTCCGTGCTTTCACCATTCTCAAAGCGGGCCACGCTCTGGCCGAAATCAATCGTCGCTGCGGTGAGCGTGAGCGTTTCACTCACCGGCTGGCGTTCAGGGGCGCGGCGCAGGACTGCCTCCACGCGGGCGAGCAGTTCGCGCACACTGAACGGCTTCACCACATAGTCATCCGCCCCCAGCCGCAGACCTCGTACCCGGTCATTTTCTTCACCGCGGGCGGAGAGGATGATCACCGGTGTTCCAGGCCGTTCACGGCGCAGGGCTTTCAAGATGTCAAAGCCGCTTGCATGGGGAAGCACCAGATCGAGCAGCATGAGATCAAAGGTCGAACCCAAGGCCAGCTTCATGCCTTTTTCGCCATCGGCCGCCTCCAGCGTCGTGTGACCGACGAACTTGAGCGCATCCAAAACGCCGCGACGAATCGCGGCGTCGTCTTCAACAACTAGGATGGTGGCGGGCATGGCGAAGTTTAAAGGTTCATTTCTCCCACGCGATGCCTTTTTTCTCCGCCTGGCTTCGCAGGGCCTTGGTCATGGCGGTGTCGAGGGTATCGGTCTTGGCGGACTCTTTGCGCTTGGTTGCAACGTAGGACTCGCGTTCTTTATTCAATGCCAGCACCTGCTTCTGGATCTCCGCACGCTCGGCGGTTTTCTTCTCAAGGTAGGCCTTGCGTTCTTCGATAGTCATCTTCTTCATCTCTTCAGGAAGATCGGTTTCCTTGACCTTCGTGATGTCGAAATCCTTCTGCTTGCTGGCATCGACGAGATCCCAGCCGCTGTTGCAGTAATTTGCGCTGGCCTTGCTGATGGCGCGCTGGACTTGGGCACCGGATTCCGCCTTGGCGGCCGCATTGTCGTCCTGGGCGATCTGCCGGGCCTTGGCCATCGGTGCTTCCTTGCCGTAGTTGATGTAGGTGCTGTTCAACTGTTCGTTGAGCTTCACGATCTCCTTGTCCTGCGGCGCTTCGATGTGAACGATGGCCTGGTTCTGGTCAATGACGAGGTATTTGCCGTCCGCGAGCAGCGCACCCTGGTTCCAGTGTTCTGCAATGCCCTGCGCTTCGCTGCCGCAATGGATCGTATTCACGATGATGCCCTTGGCGATGGCTTTCTGGCAGCTTTTTTTGGAATCCACTGGCCCTTGGGTAAAGGGTTCGTTGCCGGCGATGAAAATGGCTTTGTACACTTTTGGATTCGCATCCCAGGCGAGGTCTTTCGTTGCGCGCTGAATCACCGCTCCGCAGTATTCATCTCCGCCGTTCGTCGTCAGTGAGAAAAGTTCTTCGGACACTTTGTCGAGATCGCGGGTCAGCGGCTGGATCTGGCGAATCCAGTGCTCTTCCGCCCGTAGCGAAGATTTGCCATATTCATACAGCGCCACCTGTACGACGGGTGTTTTGCCGTCCTGCTTTGCGGTGATAAATTCATTCACCAGCTTCCAGAGCTGGGTCTTCGCCTGCTCAATGAGGCCTCTCATGCTGCTGCTGGTGTCCAGCAGCACGGCGATCTGCACCAGCGGGGTGTCAGTGGCGGTTGTTTCGACCTTGGCGATCTCCGCCACGGGGGCGGGCGGTTGTGCATCTTTGGCGATGGCGAGGCACGCGGAAAAGGCCGTGGCGATGAGGATGGATTGCGTTTTCATGGATGTGTTTGTGGATGGTTTGACGGGAGAAATTTCAGCGGATGAGGACTAGCTGGCCGCGATGCTGCAGCAGCAGTTCACCGCGTAAGGCGAGCAGGCTCTGGCGGCTGTCGGCGGCGAGCTCATCGACAAGGATGCCAAACTCTGCGCTACCGATCTCGATGGTGCGTTCTGGTGCGCGTTCGGACTTGGCGGCGCTGGCATCGGTCCAGCGGTTGCCTTTGTTAAAGAGGGCTCCGGCCTGGCATTGCTGCACGCTGGTGATCTCAATGGCCTGCATCTTGTCATCGAGGAAGCGATTGCGGACGTTGAGTTGCTTGGATTCCACGGCTTTCTTCAAATTGCCTTCCTGAGAGACAGAGGCGGCCCCGCTGCGAATCTTCATCGCCCTGTCGTTGTAATTGAAGGCGGCCTTGCTGGCATTGGCAGGCGCGGCGGCGAGGGAGGTGCCTTCTTCAGCCAGGAAGGCCGTGTATTCCGTGAGAATGCCGAACTGCGTTGAAAGGCGCACAATTTCATTCACTAGCTCCGTCGTTCCACCCGTTGCACCATCGGCACCGAGATCACGGATCGCCTCGCTGAGCACCGCGATTTTGTTGCTGGCCCAAAGCCGGGCCACGAAGGCGTTTGCGGTGCTGGCCTTGTCGAGGTTGAAGGTGAAATCGAACTTTCGCTCTTCCCCGGCTGCAGCACCCGTGAGCTGGAAATGCAGCGGTGCTTCGCCACGGTAGGTGCCAGACAAGAGAATCTGCTCCCCCTCAAACACATCGGGCAGAGGGGAGGGGATGAGATCGCTCACACGGCTTGGATCATCCGCCCGCACGACCGGTTTCGTGAGCAGCGGACCGCGCAGGCGATCAAAGACTCGGCCCACTTTGACCTCCACATCCTCTTTTGGGAGTACAAACTCCGCGCTGCCCCGGGTTTCACGGGCGATGCGGGAAAGCAGCGGCGTGTTCACATCCACCCCGACGCCGAAGGTGAACACACGGCGTTGATGGGGATTGCCCTTGGCCACCGCCTCGCGAATCGCCCTTTCCGAGGTCTGGCCGATGGTGGGCAGGCCGTCGGTGAGGAACAGGACGATCGGCAGCATGCCTTCGAGCGGCTTCTGGCGCAGCGCCTCGGCGACGGAGTCATGGATGTTCGTGCCACCGCTCACCCGCAGTGCGCTGATGTAGTTGCGGGCCTGCTTGGTGGTCTCGGCGTTTTTGATCACCGGCTGCGCGGCAAACATCTCAACTGCCTCATTATAAACGATGAGGTTGAAACCCTCGCCATCGTTCAGGCCTTCAATGACCTGCAAGGCGGCCGCTTTCACCTGATCGAGCTTCGGTCCGGCCATGCTGCCGCTGCGGTCGATGACGAGGGTGACCTCCCGCAGGATGGGCTTCGCATCTGCTTTGGGTTTCGGCGGGGCGATCATCACTAGGAAGTAACCGCCGCCGATCTTAGGATCGGGATAGGCCAGCAGTGAGGCGGTCATTTCATCCTTCGTTTCGCGCAGCAGAGACACCCGGAAAGCACCGGGGTCCTTGGTCTCGCAGGAAAGGGTTGCGGTGTTGCCGTCAGGCTGTTTGACCGAGATCTCGTGGCTTGCAGAATAGAGCGAGGCGATGCGTGAAGTGGATTTGACGCGCATGGAGAGGCGCCAGGGCACCGCATATTCCACTGCTTCCGAGCGCGGCAGGACGTAATCGAGCCGCGCACCATCGGCTTCGAGAAGTTGCTCATAGGTCACGCGTACTTTCTGGGTGCCATTGGCCGGGACGGGGAACACGCTCGATTTCACGACCGCGTTGCCGACGAACTCCAGCAGCGCTGGATCGCGCGTCTGTGCCACGATGGTGTCGTAGATGCGTCGTGCTTCCTCCCGTGGCAGCAGCTTGGCGGTACCTTCGGAATTGCCGCCTTCAAAGGCGAAGGCCTTCAGCACCGCCCCGCTGGGTACCGGAACGAGCAATTCGGATTCCTGCGGGCGGCCTGTAGGGTTGCGCAGGGCGATGTCGAGGGTGGTGGTGGCAATTTGATCCGCGATGTCGATGTGGGCATCGACCTGGGTCACCTGCACCGGCTGCGTGTGAATGATCCGCGTATTGGGGGAAATCCATGCACGCGGGTGGAAATCCTGCGCAAGCAGGGGCATGGCGAGGAAAAGGGCAGAAAGAATCGTCTTCATGCCACCAGGGTGGTTTAAAGGGCGTGCGGCGTCTGTAAACGCACTGTAAAGGGCCGGAAAATGCCCTTCCTGGCCCTAGATCGGGGAGTGAATCCGGCTACCCAACTGGAACTCCCCCTTGCCAAGCCGGGAAGTCCCCCCATATTCGCGCCCCTTTTATGGACATCTTCATTGGAATTCTTACCGTAGTCGAAGTCATCGTCTGCCTTCTGCTCATTCTCGTCGTGCTTATGCAGCGCCCCCGTCAGGAAGGCCTTGGGGCCTCTTTCGGTGACGCCGCCGCCAGCCAGGTCTGGGGTGCGCAGACCACGAACGTGCTGCAGAAGTTCACGGTCTATCTGGCTATCTTTCTTTTTGCCCTCACCATCCTTCTGGCCGTGCTTGTGAGCCGCCACCATACCGCCAGCAAGGCACCCTCACTCTTTGGCGATGCCAAGCCTGAAGCGGTAGCCCCTGCCGCTCCTACGGCTGAGGAGCAGGCCAAGGCCAAGATCATGGAGAAAATCCAGGAAGCCGTGAAAAAGGATGCAGCCAAGCCGGTTGAGCCTGCCAAGGCCGCCGAGACCCCGAAGGCTGAAGAGAAGAAGGACGCTCCTGCCCCTGCCAAGGCTCCTGAGGCACCCAAGGCCGCTGCACCAGCTCCAGCTCCTGCGGCAACGCCAGCCCCTACGCCAGCTCCGGCTCCTGCAGCACAGCCGAAATAAGCGACAGTTTGCTTTGAATTTCACACAAAGGGCACGACGCGAGTCGTGCCCTTTGTTTTTTCAGGCACGGATGGCATGTGCATTTCCGATAGTGTGCCGTGCGAAAACGGGCTTCACATCGTGCGTTGGTTCTGCCTACCATCGCACCAACCATGAAACGTTTCCTTTTCTGTCTCGCGCTTGCAGCTTCTTGCGTAGTCCCGCACTCGTCATTCGCGGCGGAGCCGCTGCGCGTCTTTATACGCTCGGGGCCGAAGTCCCATGGGCCGGGGGCGCATGATCATCCGTCCTTCCTGAGGGACTGGGTGCCGATGCTGAATGAGCGTGGAGCCAAGGCGACTGGAGGTGATGCATTTCCCACCAAGGAGCAGCTGGCTGCAACGGATGTGCTGATTCTGCACCTGGACAGCGGGGGTGACATCAAGATCGGGCAGGAACGGAAGGACTTGATGGAGTATTTGCAGCGGGGAGGCGGTATTGTGACGATCCACGCGGCTTCGGTGTCCAAGGATCATGACTGGTTCAAGGGCATCATTGGCGGGTCCTGGCACCATGGGCAGACGAAATGGCGGGAGGGGCCGATGCACCTTTATTTCACCGACAAGGAGGACAAAATCACCCGGGATGTGTCGAATTTCGCAATGGATGACGAAATTTACTACGACATGGATGTGTTGCCCGAGTGCCACATTTTGGCCGGAGCCTACACCCCGAAGCCGGCCGGAACGCGCAATGAAAAGGCCGCGAAACGAGCCGCAGAAATCACGAAGGGGGGCAAGGAGGTCAGCATCTATGATATTCAGCCGCAGGTCTGGACTTATGAGAAGGACAACTACCGGTCGTTTGTTAGCATTCCGGGGCATTACTATGCGAACTTCAGCCGGCCGAATTTCCGGGCGCTGTTGCTGAGGGGGATCGCCTGGGCGGGGAAGCGGGAGAATGTGGATGAGCTGTGCAAGCCGGAGGAGCTGGGGGACAATCTGCGGTATGTGGAAGGTGGACCGACGCGGCCTGAGAAGGCGGCGGAGAAGCTGGAAGTGCATCCGGAGTTCGACATCTCGCTGGTGGCCAGTGAGCCGCTGATCAACAAGGTCATGAATGTGGACTGGGACGAGAAGGGGCGGCTGTGGGTCTGTGAGACGCCGGAGTATCCGAACGGGCGGCGTGAGCTGAACGTGGAGAAGTGGAAGGACAGCGGCTCATGGACGACTAAGTATGATCGTGATCCGATTGACCGAATTTCGATTTTGACGGACACGAATGGCGATGGGGTGATGGACAAGAAGCAGGTGTTTGCGGACAAGCTGGAGCTCGTCACGAGCTTTTGCTTCTACAAGAATGGGGTCATTGCGTGTGCGGCACCGGACATCTGGTTTCTGGAAGATACGGATGGCGATGACAAGGCTGACAAGCGGACGAAGCTTTACACGGGGCTTGGCACTGGGGACACGCATGCGGTGATCAACAATCTGCGCTGGGGTCTGGATGGGTGGGTGTATGCCACGCATGGGTATAGTGCCGGGCATGTGACTTCGCCGGATGGGAAGAAGGACTTTGGCACGGATGGCAGTGGTGTGGTGAGGTTCAAGCCGGATGGGAGCGCGTTTGAGCAGTATGCTTCGCGTGGCGGGAATACCTGGGGGCTGGACATCACGTGGGATGGACAGGTGTTTTTCACGCAGCCGACGAGTGGGAATCATTTTCTGCATGTGGTGCTGCCTGAATATGTGCTGGCGAAAGGGAAGCTGCCCGGAGTGATGGGCACGAATGGGATGCTGCCGAAGGAGCCGACGTATCCGCTCATGTCATGGCCGGAGCAGGCGTATGTGCAGATCGATCAGGTGGGGAGCTATACGGCTGCGGCGGGGTGCGCCATTTATGAAGGCGGGGCGTGGCCGGCGAAGTGGAACTACAGCTATTTTACCACGGAGCCGACGCTGAACATTGTCAGTCATTTCTTTGTGGAGAAAGATGGGGTGACTTACAAGGCACATCGTGAAGCTGGGCGTGAGAAGACGGAGTTTATTCGGAGCAAGGATTTGTGGTTCCGGCCGATTGAAAATCGTGTGGGGCCGGATGGGGCGCTGTATGTGGTCGATTTTTACAATCAGGCGGTGATTCACAATGACACGCGGGGGCCGATTCATGGGCCTGCGAATGCGGCGGTGAGGCCGGACCGGGATCATTACTTCGGGCGCATTTGGAAGGTGCAGCACAAGCAGGCGACGAAGGTGGAGGTGGTTGATCTGGAGAAGGCTGACGTCCAGGCACTCTCCAAAGTAGTCAAAACGAGTCCAAACGGGCCACAGAAGCAGCAGGCGTGGAGACTGCTCACTCAAGAACAAGGTTTCGGGAGCAAAGGTGTTGTGGGTCTCGCGGAAAACGGAGTGAGTCCTCAAATGGGCAGTGATGCGATGAAAAGCTATACTGCTGCACTGAGTTCAGCGCGAGGCACTGAGGGTGAACACGTGGCGATTAAAGCATTTTTAGATGCCAAGACTGACTGGGAACGTTCTGCTGTTATTGCAGGATCGAGTGCCGATGGAGTCGTGCGTGCTTCGCTGAATTGGGAGAATCCGGGCCTGCTTTCAACTTTCGTGTCTGCGCTGTTGCCTTCCGTGATCAAAGCAGAGACACCGATGATCAAAGTCAATGGCTTGCCGCCTCAGTCAAATTTGGACCGGGCATCAGGGCTGATCGCCACCTGTGCCGATGCCGACGCAAAAGCCGACGCGCTGAAAATTGTGATCCTGCAAGGAATTGCGCAGCAGTTGAATGAAACGCCGGTGCTGACACCGAAGCTGACGGCTGCTTTGAAGAAGCTTCTTGGGCAGCCTGCGCTTGCGGCGGCTGCGTTGCCGCTGGTGGTCAAATGGGACACGGCGGGGGTGCTGGCGGCGGAGGTGAAGGCGCAGATTGCCAGTCTGACGGCGAAGCTGGAGGACAAGGCTGCGGCGATGGGTGAGCGCATTACGGCTGCCAAGGCTTTGATTGGCATCGGTGGTGAGGCGAGTGCGCTGGTGGTGGGGACGTTGGCGCGTCCGGATGCGCCGGTGGCGCTGCAGGCGGCGATTATTTCGGCGATGGATGAGAAGGGGAGTGTTACGGAGCTGGTGGGGAACCTGAATGGGCTGAAGCCTGAGCTGCGGACGCAGGCGTTTGATGCGATCTTGAAGAGACCTGAGGCTGCGCTGGCACTTCTGGGTGCGATTCAGAATGGGAAGATTGATCCGAAGGAGATTGGGCCGGGGAACATTGCGCGGCTGCGGACGCATCCGAACAAGCAGGTGGCGAAGCAGGCGAATGCGATGATCGACAAGCTGAACCCGAATGCGAAGGCGAAGAATGAGCTGCTGGCGCTGCTGACGCCGGAGGTGGAGAAGCCGGGGGATGCGGTGAAGGGCAAGGCGATGTTTGCTGCGGCCTGTGCTGTTTGTCACAAGCTGGGTGATCTGGGGCTGCGTGATGTGGGGCCGCAGCTCACGGGCATGGGAGCGCATGGTCCGGCGGAATTGCTGGTGCATATCGTGGATCCGAACCGTGAGGTGGATCCGAGCTTCTGGGCCTGGAATATCACGACGAAGAAGGGTGAGACGCTGGCGGGTGTGATCATCACGGAGAACCAGGCGAGTCTGACGCTGAGGAATCAGGTCGGTGATTTTGAGATTAAGAAGGATGACATCGCCACGCGGGAGAACACCCGCCGCAGTCTGATGCCGGAAGGTTTGGAGGCGCTGGGTGCTGAGACGCTGCGAGACATCCTGGCCTTCATCTGCGGTGGAGAACAGAAGTTCCGGGTGATTGATCTGCGCACCGCCTACAACGCTGACAGCCGAGCCGGCATCTTCGCGAATGAAGATGCCAAGGACCAGACGGTGGCGCTGCACAAGTTTGGAAATGTCACTGTGAATGGGGTGCCGTTTTTCGTGATGGACCCTGAGAAATCGCAAACGGGCGCGAGCCTCATCGCCCTCAAAGGGGGTGGCAAAGGGACTGCGGCTGATAGCTTCCCCGAGAAGATCGAGATCGCCACGAGTGCTGCTGCCGCAAGCCTGCATTTCCTCGGCGGTGTCGCTGGATGGGGCTGGCCGTTCGGCGGGGACAAAGTGATCGGGCAGCCCGCTATGACGGTGCATGTTGAATTTGCTGACGGCGACAAGGAAAGCATTGTGCTCAAAAATGGCGAGCACTTCGCCGACTACATCGGCAAGGCTGAAGTGCCGCTGAGTGATGATGCGGGCGACTTCACCCGGCGCGGTCAGCTGCGTTATTTCGCGATCAACTTGAAGAAGAAGGGCGCGCTGAAGAAGATCACGCTGGAGACGAGCGGTAGCATCGTCACGCCCTGCACGGTGGCGATCACGGCGAGCATGGAGCCTGCGAAACTTGGGGCGGCGGCACCCAAGCCCAAAGCGAATGTGGAAGTGCGCGGTACGCCAGAAACCGGGCCCAAAGAAGGTGGCAAAGGAGATGGACCGCTGGTGGCGGTGACGCCGGTGCAGTGGGAGGCTGGGAAGACGAAGGTGCTCGTCATTGGTGGCGGATCATCGCACAACTTCGCGAAGTTCTTTGGCGAGACGGATGTGGCGACGCTGAAGGCGGCCGGGTTTACGGTGCATTACACGGAGGACCGTGATCAGGCTGCGGCTGAGCTTGCGAATGCGGATGTGGCTGTGATCAGCGTGAACCGGAAGTTTTTCGACACGGCGGTGTATCGGAAGGCGTTGTTTGATTTCGCGGCTGCGGGCAAGGGGATCGTCATGCTGCATCCTGGCACATGGTATGGCTTTGGCGGATGGCCTGAGCTGAATGCGCAGATCGTGGGTGGTGGTGCGCGGGGGCATGACCGGATTCATCCGTTTGATGTGAAGGCGGTGAAGGCGGATCATCCGATCCTGGCGGGTGTGCCGGCGAGCTTCACGGTGGAGGATGAGCTGTATTATGTGAATGCGGAGCCGGAGAAAATTCCTGCGGGCACGGCGAAGATCACGGTGCTGGCGGAGACGAGCCCGAGTGACAAGTACAAGGCGGGGCATCCGAGTGTGTGGATCACGGAGCATGCGAAGGCGAAGGTGGTTGGCATCGCGCTGGGGCATGATGCGCGGGTGCATGATCTGAAGCCGTATCAGCAGATCCTCGCGAATGCGGTGAAGTGGGCGAGTGGGAAGTGATGGGGCTTGTGGAGGCCCGTCGGACATTTTTGCGCTTCGAAGGCCGAAGCGCTGCGGATTGTAAACTGGGAACTGAAAACTGAGAATTTTAAATTGGCCGGAGCGGGCGGCGTGTTTCTTCGAGTTGGGCGCTGCGAGGGACACGATGGCCTTGCCATCAAATGAGGTTGAGATCTAAAATGCCCACATGAAATTTCTCCTGCCGTGTCTTTTTGGTCTGATGATCAACATGCTTCCTGCGGCTGATGTGGGCGGGAGGTGTGTCACCATTGGGTCGGATGTTGTCTTTCTGACCCGTGATGTGATTGCCAGTGATCAGCATCAAACAGACCGTTATCCCGAGGTTCAATATGATGATGCCGGGCAACCTGTTGGATTGAAGTGGCTCGCCAAAGGCAGCAGCACTGTTTTCAAGACAGAGCTGATGGCACGTGTGGGTGGGAAAGAGATCCGGCGGTTTGTGTTTTGGAACGAAGGTGGGAACCCCGATGGTGATGGACTGGTGTGCGTCTGGCTGGGGATGCAAGATGTGGCACTTGGAGGTGGAATGGGTTTCCGTCCATTCCTGGTGTTTAATGGTGATGATCAGGTGGGTTCGTGGGAATCCTTTTGTGCGTATGACAAGCAGGATGGATTCACTGTGGTCCTGGAGATGACCCTCAAGGGCAATGGCGTGATTCATGAGCATGCCACGATTCAAGTCAAAGAAGACGGCCCGGCGCCGCTGCGGCTTGAAAGCGGTGGCCGAGGCAAGGAGGAGCCCGAGGTGAAACGATACCATTTCGCAAGCGCATCCCGGTGAAATCCACCGTCATCCTGCAAGCGCCTCAAAAGTGGCCGGTGATGGAGTTTTATCGTGGTTTTGCGGGGCTGCATTTGCTGCTGCCGGTGAAGGGGTGAGGGTGGGTGTGTATGGGGGAATGCGGTGGGTGGAGCGGAGGTTTGTGTCACCGCTACGCGGTTCGACTGGATTCCAGAGGTGTGGGTGGCGCGATTCCGTGGGTTGGCACCCACGGCTACCGTTGTGCCAGCGCTACGCGCTTCCGAGCTTGGTATGTCGGGGCCATGTGGGGGCAGCGTCAACCCTGCGATTCATGGAGCCTCTGATTCCGTGTTATCGAGGTTTTGCGGAGCTGCATTTGCTGCTGCCGGTGAATCGGGCGGGTGGGTGATGATGGGAGGGATGCGATGGGTGGAGCGGAGGTTTGTACGAACGCTGCGCATGGGCAGGGAAGAAATGGTGTGGATGCGACAGCGAGTGCTGGCATCGCTATGCGATGCGTGCCGTGGAAGAAATGGAGATGCTGTGCACGAGGGGGGGCGCTGCGCTCAACCACCTCGTTACAGGCTTTGATGGCTCCGCCATCGGCTAGGAAGAATGTTTTTGTCTGCCCATCAGCTCTTTCTGGAAATGCACTTTCGGGAATCGCTGGAGCTGGTGATTCCGAGCGACTTGTGGTGTGGGTGACCTGAACGGCTTACGGAAGCCGGTAGCTTTGCTTGTGAGGTGGTTTGGGAGCGCTGTATGGCTGAAGGCTTCTCGCATGCCTTCGGCATGCGTCATTGACCCTGTGTGAGTGGTTTGCAAAAACCGGTGGTTCTCGCTCGCCAAGCCTCGCTTCACCACCGGCTAATTTCCATGCTCCCTCCGGGAGCCAGACAGAATCACCGCGCGAGAAGTGATATCATAGGTAGATGAAAACGAGTCTGGAAAGGACCACCTGCAGAGAGAGCTTTGCGCTGAAAAAGCATGATGGCTTGTGTGCAATGAAGTTCATTTGTCTGGCCGTCTTTGGGTGGGGGTGGCGAAAGCCCGCCCGTATTTGAAGGTCATGCAACGCACTTCGGCATGCGAACGCGCTGGTGGTCGGGCGGTTTGGCGGAGGAAATGATGGAGCGAAGCACTCTTCGACGCCAAACACCCCCAACCTACGACCGGAGCGGCTCGCTGCCCGCCTGTTCGAGAAGAAATCTGCTGCCAGTGGAGAACAAACCTGTTTTCTACGAATCTTGGTATGATACCACGCGCAGTTGAAAAAGAGTCTGAGGATCCTCCTTCGTGAGAAGAATGGTGGATAACCTCACAGGCTGGCTGGGGAACTACGCAGTGAGTTTTGAAGCGCACCGTGCG
The DNA here is from genome assembly GCA_027490195.1 of Verrucomicrobiaceae bacterium. Lineage (GTDB taxonomy): Bacteria > Verrucomicrobiota > Verrucomicrobiia > Verrucomicrobiales > Verrucomicrobiaceae > Prosthecobacter. The sequence continues at coordinate 194,146 of JAIXYN010000021.1, forward strand.
AAGAATGGGAGGTGTCTGTGCGCGCACGGCAAATGCTGGGGAGTGCGAAGGTCCTCGCAGTCGGGCGGTTTGGCGGAGATGGCGCTGGGCGATGAAATGCTTTGGACGCCAAACACGACCAA
>JAIXYN010000098.1 GCA_027490195.1 Verrucomicrobiaceae bacterium
AGTGCCGCGCGGCCTTCAACCGACGGACTTCCATTTCCTGGTGATCTCTTCTCTTGCTCATCCAGCCATTCTACAACAGTTCTCGACCTTTGTCAGCCTATTATGCAAGTCTCAATAAGATGGATAACGCGTTCGCAAATCATTGGGACATTGGGGCTTCATTCCTCATTCTGGTTTCGTCATTCCGCGCAGCGGTTCATCAGCGCTTCAATCTCATCCGCCTCGATCGGAATATGCGCCATGAGATCAATGTTTTCGTGTTCACCGATGAAGATGTTGTTCTCCAGGCGGACGCCGAGTTTTTCCTCACGGATGTAGATGCCGGGCTCCACGGTGAAGACCATGCCTGGCTGCACGGGCTTCCACATGTGGCCCACGTCATGCACGTCGATGCCCAGCGGATGCGAGGTGCCGTGCGGGAAGTATTTCTTATACGCGGGCTTGTCGGGGTCCTGCTTGGCGATGTCCTCTTCCGTGATCAATCCGAGGCCGAGCAGCTCCTTTTCCATCAGCTTGCCCACTTCCTCCTGATACTCACGGATGATGACGCCGGGGCGGAGCATCTGGCAGCACTTTTTGAAGACACGCAGCACGGCGTCATAGACCTGGCGCTGGCGCGGCGTGAACTTGCCGTTCACGGGAATCGTGCGCGTGAGGTCCGCGTTGTAGTTGCCGTAGTTCGCCGCCACATCCAGCAGCAGCATCTCACCGTCCTGACACTGGCAGTGGTTGGTGATGTAGTGCAGCACGCAGGCGTTGGCACCGGTGGCAATGATCGGCGTGTAGGCAAAGCCGCGCGCGCGCTGGCGGATGAACTCATGGCAAAGCTCCGCCTCGATCTCGAACTCCTGGACGCCCGGTTTCACGAACTTCAGCAGGCGGTCAAAGCCATCGCCCGTGATGCGAATCGCTTCATTCAGCGCCGTGATTTCATGCGGGCTCTTGATGACTCGCAGCTCATGCATGAGCTGCGCAAGACGGCGGTAGTCATGCAGCGGATACTCACGCTGGCAGCGCTGCGTGAAGCGCATCTCCCGCGTCTCTGTGGGGATGGTGGCACGGGGGTGCTCGTTCGAGTTGAGGAAGACATGGTCCGCCTGACACATGACGGCGCGGAACTGCACCTCAAAATCCTCCAGCCAGTGCACGCGTGAGATGCCACTGCGCTCCTTCGCCTGCGCCTTGCTGAGCTTCTCGCCCTCCCACACGGCGATGTGCTCGTTCGTCTCGCGCACAAACAGCATCTCCCGCTGCTTCGGATCTGCCGCATCTGGATACAGCACCAAAATCGTCTCCTCCTGATCCACGCCGCTCAGATAAAACAGATCACTGTTCTGCACAAAGCTCAGGGAGCCGTCCGCATTCGTCGGCAACACGTCATTGGCATGAACGATCACCACCGACTGCGGCGGCAGCTTGGCATACAAATGCTGGCGGTTTGAAACAAACAGTTCGGCGGGCAGGGGTTGGTAGCGCATAGGTGTAGGGCAAGCGTCCCGCTTGCAGGAGGAGGCGATTGTGGCTGACTTTCTCCGAAAGTCGAGGCCATGAACACACTTGAGGACTCGCCTTTGCCAAGGGATGCCCAACCTGCCAAGTGAACGCCTTGCGCATTTGACGGACGCGAAGAAAGCGAAACCTTGAACTTCGGAAAGGTGAGTTTAGTTTATCAGCATGCCTGTTACATCCGTGCAACCTCCTGGCGCATTTGGAGAAAAGACCGAGGGTTTGATCATTCACCCAAAACGGGAATGGATGAGCACCTTCGGGGCCTTTGCTGAAGATCCGATTTTTGAATCTGCGATGGATGCAGGTGAGGCATGGGCAAAAAAGCAGACTTGGGAGAAGGAACAGTCCATGCTGAAGCCCCATGCTGGTGCTTGATGGCAACATGCTGCGGCAGTTTTTGAGCGCCTCCGAGCGAGGTGAGCGATTGCGCGTGCGAGTCGATGCATCCGGTGACGACGCGTCCCTGACAGTGGTGACCATTGAAGAATCCATGCGTGGATGGTTGGCGGAGTTGAATCGCAGGTCCAGCATTCCACACGGGCAGATCGAGGTTTATAGACGCATGCATACAAGTGTCGAAGTGTTTGCCAAATGGACGGTGCTGGCTTGGGATGCGGAATCATCCGATTTGTTTGTCAAGCTGCGCCGTGATGGCATCCGCATTGGGACGCATGATTTGAAGATCGCCTGCATTACCTTGGCGCATGATGCGCTGCTGTTGACGCGAAACACGGTGGACTTTGCGCATGTGCCTGGCCTGCGATTTGAGAACTGGGCGGATTAAGTGCCTTTATTGCGCCGGCACCGCCTTTGGCGGGTGGCGGTCGGCCTTGATCCACTGCTGGGCCTCGGTCCAGAAGGCTTCCACAGGGAGGGCAAAGGTGGTGACGCGGTCCACACGGGCGATGTTGATGCCGACGACCTTGCCTTCGAGCGTGGCCACCGGGCCGCCCATGTCGGCGGGGAGAAGGGGAATGTCGTGCTGGAGGACTTCGGGGAAGTTGTCGCTGCGCAGGGAGACGCCGCCATTGGCGAAGTCCTCACCCTCCCAGTTATTCAGCACCTTGGTGCGGCTGGCGAGGCGGACCCGGCAGCTCTCCTCCTTGTCTTTGCGCAGGTAGTGGATGTCGATGATCTCACCCGGCTGGCGCTTTTTCACGATGTCATAAACGCGATCCAGAGCTGCCACCTTTTCACCTGCGATGGTGATGAGGACATCGTCTTCCTGCAAACCGGCGGCCTCGGCGGGGCTCTCGCTGGCGATGCCGACGATGCGCACCCCTTTGCCATCTTTGGACGCTTTGGCATCCATGCGGATGCCCATGGCGGCTCCCTCGCCGGGAATGCGGCGGAATTTGGCGCTTACAATGCCGATGCGCGTTTCCTTGCCTGCATCTGCCACACTGCACAGCCACTGGCCGAGGCCGAGTGAGTGTGCGCCGCCAAACGAAACCGCGCGCAGTCCGGTGATGCCCACAGCCTGGGCCAGCACCAGGTCCAGCCGCGTCTCACGGTGCACCTCGCGCAGATCCGCAGTGCGCCCGTCGCTGAACTTGACGCGTGTTTTCTGGAGCTCCGGCACTTCGCTGGCCTTGATCAAAACGTAGCCGTCCTCACCCACGATGGTGGCGGTGCAGAGGGGGCGGCCCAGCGTGCTCTCGATGCGCGCGCCACAGGCAATGGTCAGCGGCTTGAGTTTTTCGACTGCCGCGAGTGTGTGCTTTCCATTGGTGCGGTCCTCCTGCGGCAGAGGCAGGCGTGGCGGGTCCGCATAGATGAGAAGGGGACTGAGGAGTGCCAGCAAAGTGGAATGATGAAGCCCGAATGACCAAGCAGCCCGCGCACGGAATGCGGTGGGGCTTTCCTTCGTCATTCTGAATTCGTCCTTCGTCATTTGCTTACTGTCCTTCCTCCTGTGGTTTTTGTGCCAGTTGGACGGAAACATCGCGCTCCTTGTCTTGAGTGCGCAGTCTCAGCTTGAGGGTGTCGCCTGCGGCCCGGGCGCGCACGGTGGCGCTGAACTGCTGCTGGTCGGTCATGGCTTCATCATTGACGCTCAGGATGACATCTCCGGCGCGAATCCCAGCCTTGAGTGCGGGAGAGGCTTCGATCACATCGGCAACTTCGAGATCCAGACTGTCGTTTATCACGGTCGCCACCCCGAGATAGCCGCCCGCGCCCGTGCCCCAGGTTTTGATGACCTGCGACTTCTGCATCGCCTCCCAGGAGCGGAGAAAAGGAGCCATGGAGACGTGCACGTTTTGATCCCGGCCCTCCCAGATCTGGCTGTGGATGCCGATGACTTCGCCGTTAAAATTGAAGAGCGGGCCGCCGGAGTCTCCACCCATCAGCACGCAGTCGCTGTGCAGGCTGTTGGCGGTTTGTTTGATGATCTTGCCCACCCGCAGCACCAAGCCGCGTGCCTTGTCGTAGCCGCCGGGGTGCCCGAGCGCAAAGCACCACTCGCCCGGCTGTGCCTTGGCGACTTCGCGGCTCAGAGTCACAAAAGGCCAGGGTTTGCCCCGGTCTTTCAGCCTGGCCAGTGCGGCATCGGTCGTTTTATCCAATCCCAGAGATTTGGCAGTGGTGACGGTGCCATCTTCCAAAATGACCTTCATGTCCTTGCCAGGGCCGTTGGGAACGTGGGCGGCCGTCAGCATCAGCCCGTCGGCGGAAATGATGACCCCGCTGGCCGTGCCGTCCCCGCTTTGGATGGCCACCAGCGCCTGCCGCACCCGGGGCAGCAGCTTTTGCACGTCATTCTGGATCTTCAGGAGCTCGGCGATGTCCGTCTTGGGAGATTGATCCAAGCTCTGGCGCTGTTCCGCCGCGCATTCGCGTCCAGACAGCAGGACCACGAGCAGTAGAAGGTGGAATGAAGTGCGCATTGTGAATCTACAGAACCAACGGCTCAAGTGCAGGAAAGTTGCCAGATTTGGCACTTCTGTTCAAGACAAGTCTTAGTCTTCTTCAGCCGGTTCCCATAGCTTTTCCGCAGCGGGCAGCAGTGCTGATGAACCGGGCGGCACCAGAGCGATGACCAGATCCACCGGGATGATCACGCCATCGAGATCGCGGCGGAAATTGCGTGCGTGGGCATCCGTGATGAGAATGCCATCCCGTTGGCGATACCACGTCACTCCATGCACTTCGGGATTGATGATGTGGGCATCGGCCACCCGCTCAAACCCATGGGCGTTGAAAAACGCCTCCGCATCCTCCAGGGTGGCAGGCAGGCTTTCATCCTCAGGGATGAAGGGCTGCTCCACCGCCATCTGTGGATCGCGGTCAGAGCCGGTCACCTTGCCCAAGTAATGGGTACGCATCCCGAAAACAGCCGTCATCACCGCCCAGCGGCGTAGGTACTCTGAGGGTAGCGCCGCCCGCATCATGAGGCGGGTTTTGTTCTGAAAGGTGCGTGGGTCGAGCAGCTTCGTCTCGTCCATGATCCTGCCGTAGAAGCCAGGCAGGGTGTGTTTGATGACGGCTTCTGACTGATCAGGAATGAAAACCGTGTGCTCTCCGCCAATGAAGGAAGGCGGATAGTCCGGAATCCCGACTTCAAGCTCTTCTAAAAGCCGACTCAGCTCACTCGCGCGGGAGGCGGGGATGAGCTTGCCCGATTGGCAGCCAAAATGGAGCGAATGGCCTGCTCCCGCGAGACGCGCGGCTGATTGGAGCAGATCGCGAACAGCTTTTTTGGATCCGTGATGATGACCGCTTTGGGCTTCATAGGCAGTACGAATAGCATGAGTGCCGCATATCCGCCAACGGGAAAAAGTCTGCCTAGGGAAGACTGATTCCCCGGTTGAACATCCTCCCGCCCTGCGCTTCTCTCGGGCGTCTTACCCCCAATCACTCTCTTTTCATGAACTACGACCTCATCGTCATCGGCGGCGGGCCTGCGGGCTACGTCGGAGCCATCCGCGCAGCGCAACTCGGCAAAAAAGTGGCCTGTGTCGAAAATGACCGCGCCGGGGGCACCTGCCTGAACTGGGGCTGCATTCCCACCAAGGCCCTGCTGAAGAATGCTGAGCTGTATCACACCATCACCCACCGCGCCGATGAGTTCGGCCTCAAGATCGGCAGCGTCGAGTACGACTGGTCCAAGGTCATCGGTCGCAGCCGCGGCGTCAGCGATAAGCTCAACAAGGGCATCGAATTCCTCTTCAAGAAGAACAAGGTGGACTACCTCAAAGGCACCGCCAGCATCCCTGCCGCAGGCAAGGTCGAAGTGACCGCCGCCGACGGCACCAAGGAAACCCACGATGCGGCCAACATCCTCATCGCCACCGGCGCGAAAACCCGCCCGATGCCCGGCTTCCCCTTCAATGGCAAGACCGTCATTGGCAGCAAGGAGGCCATGACCCTCGACAAGCAGCCGAAGAGTATCATCGTCATCGGCGCCGGAGCCATCGGCATCGAGTTCGCCTATTTCTTCAACGCCTACGGCACCAAGGTGACCGTCGTTGAAATGCTCCCAGACATCCTTCCTGTCGAAGACACCGAAGTCAGCAAGACCCTGGAAAAGAGCCTGACCAAGTCCGGCATCCGCATCCTCACCAACACCAAAGTTACCGGCACCTCCGAAGACGGCAACGGCGTGAAGATCACCGTCGAAGGCGCTGCCAACGAAACCCTAGAGGCAGACGTCTGCCTCGTCGCCATCGGCGTGGCCCCCGTGCTGCCCGGCGGCATTGAGCTCAAGCTCTCCGACCGCGGCTGGCTCCAGACCGACGAACGCTATCAGACCTCCGTCAAAGGCATCTACGGTGCCGGCGACATCATCGGGCCACCCTGGCTCGCCCACGTGGCCAGCTACGAGGCTGTGCAGTGCGTGGAAGGTCTCTTCACCAAGCACAAGCCCAAGAAAGTCGGCGTCTTCCCCGGTTGCACCTACTGCCATCCGCAGGTGGCCAGCATCGGCCTCACCGAGCGTGCGGCCAAGGAAAAGGGCCTCAAGTTCAAGGTCGGCAAGTTCCCCTACGTGGCCAGCGGCAAGGCACTCGCCGCCGCCGAGCCCGAAGGCTTCGTCAAGATCCTCTACGGCGAACCGCACGGTGAGATCATCGGCGCACACATCATCGGCAGCGAAAGCACCGAGATGATCGCCGAGATCGGCCTCGCCATGAACCTCGAAGCCACCTGGGACGAAATCGAAGCCACCATCCACGCCCATCCGACCCTGTCCGAGATGGTCAAGGAGGCCACGGAAGTCGCCAAGGGGCATCCGATTCACGTGTGAGCCTTTGATGTCTTCGTTCAAGAGACATGACAAAGCTCTTCATCAGCCATGCATGGGAGGATAAAGCCGATTTGGTGGAACCTCTCGTGCGGGCTCTTGGAGAAGAACCAGACTTTGAAGTTTGGTATGACAAACACTCCCTGACTATGGGAGACGGGCTGCGCGAAAAAATCAGCCAAGGATTGAGGGAGTGCGACTACGGGGTCGTTGTATTGAGTAAATATTTCTTCGCAAAAAAATGGCCTCAAAATGAATTGGACGGTTTGCTTGAGCTTGAGACAGCCCAAAGGAAACTAATATTGCCAATCTGGAAAAATGTTACCAGAGAAGACATCATGGCCTTTTCGCCAATTCTTGGCAGTCGGCTTGGTGTTCAAGCTAGTGAAGGTGTGACAGCTTTGGTTTCTGAAATTAGACGAGCCGTGCAAGCTGGAGATCGAGTTGCTTCGTTCTCGCCGTGGGACTCTCTTGCCGCAAAATTTCATTCTCTAGGCAAAGACTTGGAACATGAGGCAAAAGCAAACAAACTATCCTCTTCGAAAGAGGGAGTTGCCTTGGTCGAGTCATCGGCAAAAGATGTAATCGACATGATGGCATCAAGATTAAACCAACTTGCTTCCGGAACTTCCTCGCTCGAATTTAGGATAGTGAAGGGTAATGATACAATTGAAATTGACTGCCCCTTACGAATTCAAGCTTGCGGCCAATATAGCAACCCCAGTTGGTACGGCGTGAGCAAAGCCTCTTTAAATTTCAAGGTTTCTAAAGACAAAGGTTTCTCTGGCGCCTCTAGACGGGATCCTATTACTCTTTCTAATTTAGAGGCACGGTGTTGGTTCGGTCCTGATAATGAAGTTGTGTGGAGGATCGGGACGGATTGTGTTTTGAGTTCAGAACAACTCGCAATGCGTTTTATTGACGATTTGATTACGGCAATCGATAAAGCCCGTCCTCGCTGATTCATTGCGATCAAGCCAACGGCTTGTCGAAGACTGAGATATGCTCTCTTGCCCGACGGTTCTTTGCCTCTAACATCAGGTGAGATGTCACCCGCCGCTCATTCACTGTTGAACATGAACCGCCTGGATCGCACGGCGATCTCAGTGGGCTCATTTGAGGATCAGCGGCGCGAAGATTACGAATACTGGATGTCACGTCCAGCGCGTGAACGCTTCCTGGCTATCGAAAAACTACGACTGGTTTACTATGGAGAGTCTGCTCTCAGACGGTCTGACAGAGTTTTTGAGGTGTCTCATCTCGGAGAGAGTTGAGATTCCAGAGCGAAACTCGACAGGGTCATCCCGTATAGGCATTCCCATCCTCCACCATGAACCGCCGTCAGTTCCTCCACACCACCTCCGCCGCGGCCCTAACCGCCTCCTCCTGCACCACGACCACCCAGCGGGCGGACAAGCTGATTATCGACACGCATCAGCACCTCTGGGGCGGAAATTTCGTGAACCCACCCTGGGTCAAAACAGCGCCAGAAGTGCTGCAGCATGATTTCCTCACTCCCGAGTATGTGGAGGCCACTCACGGCCTCAACGTGAAGGCCATCTACATGGAAGTGGACGTGGCTCCGAAAGATCACATCAAGGAGGCCGATGCCATCGTGGCCCAATGCCGAGCCCGCAACACCCCGACCATCGCCGCCACGATCGGCGGGCGTCCCGCCTCAGCAGATTTCGAGAGCTACGTGCAGCGCTACGCGGGCAATGGCATCGTCAAAGGCCTGCGCCAGGTGCTTCACGGCCCCTCCACGCCCGCAGGCTTCTGCCTGCGTCCCGATTTCGTGCGCGGCGTGCAGACGCTCGGCAAACACGGCCTCAATTTCGAACTCACCATGCGCCCCACGGAACTGCACGATGCCGTGAAGCTCATCCAGCAGTGCCCGGAGACCCACTTCGTCCTCGACCACTGCGGCAACGGCGACCCCAAGGCCTTCAATCCCAAGCTCGGTCCCGGCTTGAAACGCAGTTGCACCGCTGACGGCTGGAAACGCGGCATCGATGCCGTGGCCGCGCAGCCCGGCGTGATGTGCAAGATCAGCGGCATCGTCGCCTTCGTTCCACCCGGCGAATGGCGCGCCGAAGACCTCGCACCCGTGGTCAACCACTGCCTGGATGCCTTCGGTCCCGACCGCGTCTTCTTCGGCGGCGACTGGCCCGTCTGCCTCCTCGGCAGCCGCGTGCGCGGCTGGGTCGATGCCCTGGACCAGATCGTGGCATCACGCCCTTTGGCCGACCAACGCAAGCTGTGGTCGGGTAATGCGAGCAAGTATTACAAGCTCACGGTCTGAGCAGATCACTGGGTCGTGCCCAAAAAAACATCCACAAACTCACCCTCCACATAGCCTTGCAGGATGTTGGACGGCGGACGCTTGCAGCCAAGTAACCCGAGGATCAGCGCCATGGCACCAATGGAGTGGAAAAACTGCTTCATGTGGAATTGACAACGGTACACCGAATACCCTGTTACGGATGGGTTGCAAGGTGCGGACGTCTGATATGCGCTTAGTGCGCGGCTATTCCTGTAACAGCCGGTAGCATTCCATGATTTTACGCCCAATGGCTCGCCGCCGCTCACGGGATACCTCGCCTCGTTTGCCCTGGAACAGATTTTTGGGCAGAAGATAGATAACGTCACAGCGCACCGCTGTCGGCCAGTCGAGCCCATCAGAACCATTCAGAATGACCTCGTTCTTCTTCGCGGGTCTGGCAGCACGGAGAGTGGTGCACAGCAGCGCATTCACATGCGGGTAATGCTGATTGTCGCAGCGTTCGTCATTGCTGATGATAACAGCAGGATGGGAACCCTCGGCGGTGAACGGATAGAGATAAATATCCCACTGCTTCATGGCACCATCGTGGTGGGGCAATGTGCTGCGGCCGCGATTTCCAGATCACGGAACTCATCTTCTTCCAGGCAGTCGGCAAAATAGCCGGGTTCACGCACGGGAAGCGGAAAATCATCCTCGGCTAAATGGAGCACCATGTTCTTGCCCGCAAAAGGGATTACGATCCACTCTCCCTCCATCACCGCTAGGGCGAGTTTCGGCAGAGAAGTTTGCGCATCTGGTAGAGTGACCGTTTGCATACTGAAAAATCACCCAAGCAGCGCGTTCCTCAAGCTCTCATTTCGCCCATCACTTCACCACGCCCAGCACTTCCAGCTCATGAATGGACCAGAAAGTCCCCTTCGCTTCACCCGTCTGCGAGATGCGGATGAATTTCACCTTGGCCGGTTTTGGGAAGACGTATTCGACCGCTCCAGCATCGCCTTTGCCCTGAAGAACGGGCTTCTCCCATTCGCTGCCGTTGAGTGAGAGTTCGATCTTATACTGACGCGGATAATCATTGTGGGATTTGCCCGTGTCGAGCACGAGGCCGGAAATGTCCGTGGCTTCGGGGAGGTCGATCTGGAACCACATGTCCGGAGTCTGTGCCTTGCGGCTGTCCCAGCGCGTGGCGATGTCACCATCGATGGCCTTAGCAGTTTCCTTTTCATTGTTGCTGGCCGTGAGCTTCCACGCAGAGCGATTTTTCAGCGGCTGCGGGGACAGAGCCTGCAGCTCTTCGATGCTCCAAGGCGTGGTGCGCTTGGAGAGGTCTTTGCGCAGCTTGGCCACTTCCTGCTTGGTGACGAGCTTGCCGTTATTGCCAAAAGCCTTGCGGATGTAGCTCGTCACATCGGCGATCCATTGGTCGTTGTTCGTGGCCATGGGCACCATCTGCGCCTCATAGGTCTTGCCATTGATGGGGCCGGTGAGGCCGTTCATCATCACCCGCACGATGGCATCTCCCTGCACCGCTGTTTTAGAACCGGCGAGCGGTGGGGCGAGCGTGGCTCCTTCGCGTCCGGCGATGGGCATGCCATTGCCGTCGAAACCATGGCAGGCAAAGCACAGCGAGCGGAAGATCTCCTGACCACGCTCCAGCTGCTTCTTCTCATCCTTGGTGAAGCTGCCGCTGATCTTCGGCGCCTCCACCAGCAACTGCGCACCGATTTCCCGCACGCCAACGCTGGCCGATGTCATCAGCGCGGTCTGCGCTTCGAGCTTCCAGTTTGGCCAGTTCAAGTGACGGCTGGTGTAGAGCGTCTGCAATACCACAGTCGGATCTTTGTCCACACGCATGGCCTTGATGTCGGCCTGTAGCGCAACCGTCTCGGTTGCATCCTTCTTAGCCGGATCGGCTGCGCTGCGTTTCAGCAGCGTTTCAGCCACGCGGATGGCATTGGCGCGGAGCTGCGGATGCGTATCCTTCATCGCGGTGTGGATGATGTCCGGCGTGATGGCGTCGAGCCCTTCGAGAGTCCACAGAGCGTGCAGGCGGGCGAGATGGTTCTCATTTTTCGCCGCCATCTCAATGAGCGCAGGCACCACGGATTTGTCATTCTTCACCACCAGCATGCGCTGCGCGGTGTCGCGCCAGAAACCATTCGCGTGCGTGAGATGCGCCACCAGTTGTGCAGACGTCTCGCCGATCATCTTCGGCTGCGGGCCGGGCTTGAAGTCCTTGTGCACCAGACGCCACACACGGCCGTGGCCGGTCACGTGCTGCATGCCGGTGGGTTCAATAGCCCCGCGCAAGTAGCTGCCCGGCTTCACCCAGTTACCCTCTTGAATGATGCCGCGATACGCATCGACGATGTAGAGGCAGCCATCGGGACCTGTGGTCATGTTCAGTGGGCGGAAGTTCGGATCGCTGCTGCGGATGAACTCGCTCATCTCAGCCTCATAGGGATTGGTCACGGTGGTGATGCCATCTTTCACTTCGACGGTGGAACGGCGGATCAAACGACCCACCGGCTCCGGCAGGAACACATTCCCATAGAGTTCCTTCGGCAGGCGATCACCACGATAGACTGTCTGTCCGGCGCAGCCGGTGAAGTGGTTCAAGCGGAGATCTTCCGGCGAGTGGAAGCGACCGGGGCCACCTTGGAAATCGCCGAGTGCCACGATGGGCCACACCGTGTCGTATTTTTCGCTCTTCTGCTGCGGCACATTGATCGCGGCGTAGAGGATCGGTGCCTGGTAGTTCCACAGGCCCTTTTCTCCACCGGCATTGCTCCACCACATCTTGCCGTAGTCATCCTGCGCCAGGCCCCACTGGCCACCATTCGGCGCGGTGTTTTCTTTGAGAGGCGCATCCTTGCCATTCCAGCGCAGGCGGTAGCCGTTGTAGGTCGTGTAAATCCAGTTGTCCAGACCCCACACCAAGCCGCTGGGCTGGTGCTCCATGTTGCCGCCACGTGGACCGCCGACGTACCATGGCGACTGCTCATCCGCCACGCCGTCGCCATTTGCATCGCGATGCAGCGTGATGTCATTCGTGTCCGTGATGCCCACCAGCACCCGGTCATCCAGCGGCAGCACCATGCGTGGCAGCAAAATGTTGTCCATATAGACACTGTGCTTGTCATACACCCCATCGCCCTTGGTGGACTCATGCAGCGAGATTCGGCTCTTCGGCGTCAGCTCGTCCGTGCCGTCGATGTCCTGCATGTAGGTGCGCATCTCGACGATGTACATCTTGCCGTTCCCGTCGAACGCGATGGCCGTCGGCTCCTTGATGATCGGATCGCTCAGCACCAGTTCCAGCGAGTAGCCATTCGGCAGTTCAATCGTCTTCAGCTCCTCCTCGGCGGTCAGCGCCTTGACGGGAAAGGTGTAAGTCGGCTTCGTTTGAGCGAATGCGGCGGTGCCGGCGAAGGCGAGGAGGGAAAGAAGACGGAGGTGCATGACGGACGGGGGTTGAAATATCGCCATTTACATACTTTCGCCACTCTTTGTTCCTTTGGTGACAGGCTGCCAAATTTTGTTAAAATCCGGCCATGCCGCTGCCACGCCTCCAAGCCGATTTTTTCGACCGGATCGCCGATCCGCAAGGCGTGCGGGCCATCTTCGAGCACGTGCCGGGCGTGTTCTTCTTCATGAAGGATGATCAGGGACGGCACATCGCGGCAAACAGCGCCACCTATGAACGCTTCGGCATCAATAGCGAGCGCGAGCTCGTTGGCGCGATGGACGAGAAATTCTTCCCGCCCGAGGTCGCCAAGGCCTACCGCGAGGATGACCAAAAAGTCATCCGCAGTGGCAAGCCGCTCATCAACCGCCTCGAAGTCTGGTATGACGAACAGCACAACCTGAGCTGGTTCCTCTGCACGAAGCTGCCCGTGCTCGACAAGCGCGGCAAAGTTATCGGTGTCATGGGCATCACCCGGCGGGATGAAGATCGCATGCGCCAGCACGACGTGCGCGAGGTGACCGCCGCAATCCAATACGCCCGCGCGCACTGCCAGGAGGTCGTCACCACGGCTGAACTCGCCCGCGCTGCCGGAGTCTCAGAGCGCCACCTTCATCGCAAGCTCCGCGCCGCCCTCGGCCTCAGCCCCTACGAGTTGCTGCTGCGCGCGCGCGTTCAATCCGCCGCCGAAGCCCTGGCCAAAACATCCACCCCCATCATCCAGATCGCCCTTGATCATGGCTTCTGCGATCAAAGCGCCTTCACCCAGCAGTTCCGCAAACGCACCGGCATGACCCCCAAGGAGTTTCGCACCCGGCACCACGGGTGATGCACGCATTCAGCCATTTGAGGAAGCTGCGCGAAGAAAAGCCAGCTTTTGGCGCAAACTGTTGGCCGCAGAGGTGTCCGGCAGCACGGCCTCATCAAGCATGAGCGTCAATTCCCATCCGCCAGGTGGCTGCCTGACATGGGTCGCCCCCAGGCTGCTCCACCAGGTGAGCATCACATGGTTTTCATCGAGCACATGCCCCACGAACTGCCGAATGCCAATGGCGTGCGCATGTTCCCAGATGGCAGCCAGCAGGATCGTTCCTGCACCTTGCCCCTGAAACTCATCCGCCACCGTGAAGGAGACTTCCGCCGTATCGGCCTGCTCTCCCATGCGCCAGAATGAGCCGCCTCCCACGCCTGGAACATCATCGTTGTCTTCGATGACAATGATCCAGCTCGCATGCTGCCCCTGTTCTTCCTCACAGAGCCGGTCGATGAAGGTCGGATTGGCTCCGCGAAAGCTCGTCCAAAACCTGAAGTACGTGGATTCAGGCGAAAGCCTCCTGAAGGCCTCAATGATCCGCTCCCGATCATCCGGCAGCAGTGGGCGCAGGATTACGGGAAGTTGGTCACGAAGGTGCAGTCGATAGTGGTTCAGCAAAACGGGGGAAGTTTGATTTGAACTCAAGTAGTGGCCAAATGAGCATCTCTACAACCACGACAAAGCAATCGTATTTGTGAGGAAGCGCATCCTTGTCTAGCCTGCACCCATGCCAGCCCCGCGAAGAACCACCAAACCCGAAGTCCTGCGCGGACTCGTGGACCGGGTTGTGTTTCACAATGAGGACAACGGCTACTGCATCCTCAAAATCGTCCCCGAAGGTCGGCACGATGTCGTGAGCCTTATCGGCAAAGCGCCACGCGTAGTCGCCGGAGAGGAATTCGAAGCCAAGGGCATCTGGGAGCCAAACCGAGACTTCGGCCCGCAGTTCAAAGCAGACGCGCTCAAGCTCCGACGACCCGATTCGCTCGCAGGCATCGAGCGCTACCTCGGCAGCGGTTTGATCGAAGGCATCGGGCCGAAGTATGCCAAGCGCATGGTGGAGAAGTTCGGGCCCAAGGTCTTCGACATCATCGAAAACGAATCCAAGAAGCTCGAAGACGTGGAAGGCGTGGGCAAGAAGCGTCGCGTGGAAATCCGCGAATCATGGATCAAGCAGAAGTCCATCCACGGCATCATGCTCTTCCTGCATCAGCACGGCATCAGTTCCTCCCGTGCCCTGCGCATTTATAAAACCTACGGCGAGGAATCGCAGGCGGTGCTGAAGGAGAACCCCTACCGTCTGGCGCAGGACATTCGCGGCATCGGTTTCAAAACGGCAGATGACATCGCCTATCAGCTCGGCGTGGCCGAAGATGCGCCGGAACGAATCAAAGCGGGCATTCTACACGTGCTCGAAACCGCCGCCGGAAGCGGCCATTGCTGCGTCCCCGAAACCGAGGCGATCAAAAAAGCCATCGACCTGCTCGGCGTGGAGGCCTTGATCGCACCGCAGATCGACGCCCTCATTGCGAGTGATCAACTCGAACGACACGAAACCTTTCTATACCTGCCCTACCTGCGTGCCGCAGAGCAAAGCATCGCGGCGAATGTGGAGTCACTCGCCGCCCTGCCCGCTGCCTATCCGAGCATCGATGAAGACGCCGCCCTGGCCTGGGTGATGAAGAAGACCGGCAAAGAACTCGCCGATAGCCAGCAGCGCGCCGTGCGCGAGGCCCTGCGGCATCGCTTGCTCATCATCACCGGCGGCCCCGGCGTGGGCAAGACCACCATCCTGCGCAGCATTCTCCTCATCCTGCAAAGCAAGCAGATCAAACTCGTGCTCGCCGCGCCCACCGGTCGTGCGGCCAAGCGCCTCACCGAAAGCACCGGCCTTGAAGCCAAGACCCTTCACCGCCTGCTCGAATACCAGGGCGAAGGCCAGTGGGGCCGTCATCGCGGCAAGCCCCTCGCGGGTCATTTGTTCGTCGTCGATGAAGCGTCGATGATCGATGCGCCCCTCATGGCGCAGTTCCTCTCCGCCCTGCCTGATGGCGCGCATCTGCTCATCGTGGGAGATGCCGATCAGCTCCCCTCCGTCGGTCCCGGCATGGTGCTGCATGATCTGATCGCAAGCGACAAAGTGCCCTGCGTGAAGCTCACCGAGATCTTCCGTCAGGCCGCCAGCAGCCGCATCATCACCAGTGCGCACGCGATCAATCGCGGCCAGGTGCCCGATCTGAAAACCTCGCGCAGCAGCGATTTCTTTTTCCTTCAGGAGAGTGAACCCGAGGAGATCAAGCACACCCTCGTTGAACTCGCGCACACCCGCCTCGCCACCAAATACGGCCTCGATCCCATCCGCGACATCCAGGTGCTCACGCCGATGAATCGCAATCTCCTCGGCACCATCTCGCTCAATCAATCCCTGCAACTCGCGCTCAATCCCCCCAACGAGCTCAAGTTCGAAATCGAGCGCTTCGGCGTCACCTTCCGCGTTGGCGACAAGGTCATCCAGACCCACAACAACTACGACAAGGAAGTCTTCAATGGCGACATCGGACACATCGTCACCATCGATGCCGATCCCGTCAAAGTTCACGTCCGCTACGATGCCGACCGCCTCGTCGAATACGAACCCGGAGAGCTCGATGAACTCCAGCTCGCCTACGCGCTCAGCATACACAAAAGCCAGGGCAGCGAGTTCCCCTGCGTCATTATCCCCGTCAGCACCCAGCACTACGTACTGCTGGAGCGCAGCCTCATTTACACCGCCATCACACGCGCCAAAAAACTGTGCGTCCTCGTTGGCGATGAGCGCGCTCTGTCACTCGCTGTTAGCAAGCAGGAAAGCCGCAAGCGGTGGACTGGGTTGCGCCAATTATTGTGCTCGTCATCCGGGGCATGATCGGATATGAATCCCGCCATGACCGATCAAGCCCAGCTTTCCACGGCCTGGTTGAGACAGGCCTGCCGCACGCGTCGCAAGGTGAATGCCGGCTGGTGGCTCGCGCGGGCGATGCCCCTGCTGGTGATGGCGGGAGTGCTCGGCTTTGTCGTGATTTTTGTGCTCCGTTCGCGCGGCATGGAACTGGGATGGCGCCACGTCTGGCCATGGGTGGCGTCTGGCTTTGCAGCTTTGATGATCACAGCTTGGCTGCTCGCGCGGCGGCAGTTTGTTTCGACTTCGCAGGCCTTGGTGCGGCTTGAGTCAGAACTCCATCTGCACAATGCCCTGACCACAGCCGCAGCAGGCCGCGGTGTCTGGCCCGCACTGGTTCCATCTGCGGACGACGGCTGGCGCTGGCGCTGGCAGACCTTGGGTGGGCCCATCGCAGCATTCGCCGGTAGTCTCGCCCTCGCGATCTTCCTGCCCGTGGCCCAGGATGCTGAAGCCAAAGGGCCGACGGTGGAGCCCCAGGCCTGGGCACAGATGGAAGACTGGCTGGAAAAGCTGAAGGAAGACCAGATCGTCACCGAAGAGGAAAAAGACGAGCAGCTCGCGAAAATCGCGGAGCTGCGGGATCAGCCACCGGAAAAGTGGTTCAGCCATGAGAGCCTCAATGCGGGGGACACCCTCAAAGAGCAACTGCAGCGCGACATCAAACAGCTGGCGCAAAATCTCTCCACGGCGGAGCGCAGCCTCAATGCGCTGAAAAATTACACCGACCAGCTTTCGGTAGAGGCCAAGGAGCAGCTGCTCAAAGACTTTGATCAAGCGCTGGCAGACATGAAGTCGAGCTCCTTGGAGCTTGATCCTGAGCTGCTGAAGTCGATTGCGGGCCTCGATCCAAAAAACCTGAAGAGCCTTTCCAAGGAGCAGATGAAAGAGCTGGGCGAATCGATGAAAAAGAAAGCGGGTGCCTGCAATGGCATGTGCAAAAACCCCGGCTTTCTCGGCGATGGCGAAGGCGAGGACGACGCACTGGCTGAAGCCTTGGGACTGCTGAAAAAACAAGGAGAGGGCGAAAATCCGGGCAATGGTGGCATCACACGTGGCCCCGGCACGGCACCGTTGACACTTTCCGATGAAGAAAACGATTTCGGCACGAACAAAAAAGAAGCGGTGTCGAACACCGACATGTCACGTGCCCAGGTAGGCAACATGCTGGCACTTCAGGATGGCAAACACGAAGTGGACAAGAGCATCAAAGGCCCCCAGGCCGCCGGTGCGATCCAAAACGCCGGCCAGGGCGGCGAACAAGTCTGGCGTGAGTCATTGACTCCGGAGGAGAAGGCCGTGCTGAAGCGCGTTTTCCGCTGAGCATTTGCTTTCGCATCTGCACTTGGAGCGCATTTATGAAATGTGTGTGAAGTTCCGTTTTCATCTCGACTTCATGCCTTGGTTCTTGTTTTAGTCGGATGAATGACCGACGCCTACGCTTCAGACTCAGAAATTCAGTCAGCATCCTTACCCGTCAATGCCCTGCGCCGCACCCTGAACGAGGTGCTGTTTGGGCAGGGTGAACTCATCGAGCTGGTGCTCTGCGGCGTTATCGCACGCGGTCATGTGCTGCTCGAAGGTTTGCCGGGACTTGGAAAAACCGAGTTGGTGAAAGGACTCTCCAAAGCCCTCAACCTCACCACACGTCGCGTGCAGTTCACGCCCGATTTGCTTCCCGGCGACATCACAGGAAACCCCGTGCTGCAGGAGGTGGATGGCAAACGCGAGTTCGTCTTTCAACCGGGGCCTGTGTTCACCAACCTGCTGCTCGCAGATGAAATCAACCGCGCCTCTCCCAAGACGCAGTCCGCACTGCTCGAAGCCATGCAGGAGCGCCGCGTGACGGTGCTTGGGCAGACGCACACGTTGCCAGATCCTTTCTTTGTGCTCGCCACGCAGAACCCCATCGAACTCGAAGGCACTTATCCGCTGCCAGAGGCACAGGTGGACCGCTTTTTGTTCAAGCTGGAGGTGCTGCGCAATTCGGCGGCAACGCTGGCAAAGATCGTCACTCAGCGCGAACTCGGCGTGGAGCCACAGGTGATGTCCGTGGTCACGCGTGAGGCTTTCGCGCTGATCCAGGCCACCGCACGTCGGATCTTCCTGCCCGAGATCGTTGCAGACTACATCGCGCGCATCGTCGATGCCACACACCCGGGGCAGTCGCAGGCATCGCAGGGCGTGCGCTTTGGCGCCAGCCCGCGCGCGGCGCTGAGTTTGGCGGCGGCTTCAAAGGCACGCGCTCTTATGCATGGCCGGCCAAATGCGAGCTTTGAAGACGTTCAGGCGCTGGCCCTGCCGGTGCTCAATCATCGTGTGCTGCTGGACTATACCGCGCGCATGGATGGCAAAACCAGCGCTGGCATCGTGCGTGCCATTCTGGCGGAAGTGCCCGTGCAAAATCTCGCCACACCCCGCACGCTGAAGGAGGTCGCATGAAGTCACTTCACCGCCTGCTGCTCGGTGTGCTGCTGCTGGGGGCAACGGAGGCATATGCACAGAAAAACATCGCCAATGAGGAGCTGGACTCGCTCTCTGGCACTCGCCTGCAGGTTCGCAGCGTGTTTGATCCACTGCCTCCCTCGGGCTATGCGCCGATGCGCATCGTTGCAACAAACGGCACGGGCCGCAATGCGCGCTGGGGCTTCGATTTTCATTCGCAGACCCAGCTCTACCCGCAGCAAAACGCGCACCGCAGCAGCTTTGCGCTGGATGTCCCCGCGCGCTCCACCCAGTCGGCATTGTTCTTGGTGCCGGTGGCCGTGGACTACGGGGACAGAAGCGTGGAAGTTAGCGGCCATGTGCTGCGCGTGGATTTCTCAGGCACGGGTTTTGATGTGGGGTCAAAAAATGAGCATGAAAACCGCGTCACCCATCGCGCGGCCCTGGCCCTGAGTGAGACGTTGGCCGAGTTCAGTATCACCCAGCTAAACAAGGAGATGGAGTCGAGGCTTCGCTCCAGCAGCGGCGGCTACTACGGCGGCCCCGTGACTTTTGGCAGCCGCTTTGACGTGTCGGATCTCCCGGACTCCTGGCTGGGCTACAGCGGTTTTGACATCATTCTTCTGAGCAGCACCGACTGCCAGAAGCTGAAGCCAGGTGTGAAGCGCGCGCTGCTGGAGTGGGTGCGGCTGGGCGGTACGCTGCATGTCTATCTCTCGCCGGGTGCCATGGCTTCATCGCTGGGGCTACCCGAGGTGACGGATGCAGGTTCAAAGGCGGTCTCGCTGGGGAAAATCGCGGTCTTTGGCTGGGACGGCAAGACTCTGCCCGCACGAGAAACCATCAACCGCTACTGGGGTGAGAAAGCGCGCATGGAAAGTCTCAGGTCTGACCATGCCACGTCGAGCTCATGGCCGCTGCTGTCTCTGCTGGGCTCGCGCAGCTTTGCCTCATGGCAGGTCATCGTGTTCCTCGTCGTCTTCGGCCTGCTGGTGGGTCCGGTGAATCTCTTTGTGCTGGCTCCTGCGGGCAGGCGGCACAAGCTCTTCATCACCACGCCGCTGCTTTCCATCGGCGCCAGCCTCGTCATGGTGGTTCTCATCCTTCTCCAGGACGGTACCGGCGGCAGCGGCAGGCGTTTTGTTGCCATTGATTTGGAGCCGGATGAAGCGGCAGCCTACGTGACGCAGGAGCAGGTCTCCCGCACGGGCGTTCTTCTCGGCGCGGCTTTTGAGGTGAAGCAGCCCGTGCTCATCGAGCCCCTCACCATGCCAGACACACCCTGGGCAAAACTGAAAAACACCAACAACCTGCAGCCCGCAGACCTGACGCAGGACGGACGTGAACGCCGTGGGAATTTTTTCCAAAGCCGCGCAGAGCAGGGGCAGGCACTGCGAGCCGCCGTCTCGACGCGCGCACGTCTCGAACTCAAGGCCGGTGCCGCACCTGAAGCCGCACCGACACTGATCTCAGCACTCGGCTTCACGGTGGAGGAATTGTTTTACACCGATGCAGCGGGCGCGCAGTGGCGGCTCGAAAAACCGCTTAGCACCGGCCAGAGCGCCACGCTGGTCAAAGCGGATCACAGTGCTCAACGGTTGTGGTGTGAGGCCGCCTTCGATCCCGCCGTGGACTCGCTGCGAAATTTGCTCACTACCACCACCACGAACCGTCGTTCCTTCTTCGTCGCCAAGGCCCGGCAGGCGCCTGATTTCACACTCGACACCCTGTCCTCCATCCGCTGGGAGGACGATCACATTGTTGTCTTCGGCCCGGTCACGCAGCCCTGAACTCCGCATCTTCGATCTTCATGTCATCGTCTGTTCCAAACTCCGCCCCCGCTCACGAGATGGACCGCAGCCAGCCTGCGGTCGTGGTGGAGGATCTGCACCGCACCTTTGGCAACCTGAAGGCGGTGAATGGCGTGTCCTTCAGCATTGATCACGGGCGCGTGGTCGGTTTCGTCGGTGCCAATGGCGCGGGCAAAACCACCACCATGCGCATCATGGCCACGCTTGATTCTCCAGGCAGCGGCAAGGTAAGCATGGGAGGCCACAACGTCGTGCATCATCCGGCCAAGGTGCGCCGTCTGCTGGGCTGGATGCCGGACAGCTTCGGCACCTATGAGCACATGACCGTGCTGGAATACCTGGACTTCTATGCGCGCGCCCTTGGCTTCAAAGGCGCGGACCGTCTCCGGCGCATCCAGGAGGTGATGGACTTCACCGATCTCACGCCGCTGGCAGATCGCATGAGCAACAAGATGTCCAAAGGCCAGACCCAGCGCCTCTGCCTGGGGCGCGCTTTGCTGCACGATCCGCAGATCCTCATCCTCGATGAACCCGCCGCTGGCCTTGATCCCAAGGCGCGTGTGGAACTGAAAAACCTCATCCGCATTCTCGCGCAGGAGGGTAAGACCATCCTCATCAGTTCGCATATCCTCAGCGAGCTCGGGGAAATGTGCGACAGCCTGCTCTTCATCGACAAAGGCCGCATCGTGCATCATGGCGACGCCGAAAGCATGGTGCGCGGCACCGAGACTGCCGGAGAGACCTTGGTGAATGTACAGATCGCCGGCGAACCTGCCAAGCTCATCGAATGGGCGCTCACTGCCCCGCTGATCAAGGTCGAGGAAGAGACCAAGCGCGGCGCTCGTCTCCGCATTCAGGCTGCCGATGATGCCACCCTGGCAGGAGTACTGCGCCGCATGATCCAGGATGGCCTCCCCGTGCTCGACTACCACCGCGAGGAGCGCCGCCTCGAAGACGCCTTCATCGACATGCTCGGTCAGATCGACAAGAACACGTTCAAAGCGCAGCAGCCGGGAGAATTGCCGCAAAAAAACGCAGAAGCCGCAAAACTATGAATCAAATCCGGCATCCCTTTTCTGCGTTTTTTTGCGCTTCTTTGCGGGCATCCCACTCATGAACGCCGCTCCCGCCATCATGGACTTTTCAGACCGCCTCTCACCGATGGTGGTGAAGGAGCTGCGGCAGGGGCTGCGCACGCGTCTGTTCGGCGGCGTGCTGCTAACGCTGCATCTCATGCTGGTGCTGCTCACGCTCATGAGCGGCGGGGCGGAAAATGCCGCCGTGGTGAGCGGGTGGTTCGATGGCATCGCCACGCTCGTGCTGTGCATCATCATGCCGCTGCGCGGGTTTTCTGCCGTGGCAGATGAGTTGAAGTCCGGCACCCTGGACATGCTGGCGCTCACCCGGCTCTCAGCCGGGCGCATCATCTTCGGCAAATGGGCCGCCATCGCCTCGCAGTCGCTGCTCCTCATGCTCAGCATCATGCCTTACGTGGTCGCACGTTTTGTGTTTGGCGGCCTGGATTTGTTCGGCGAGATCGCGGCGTTGTTTTACAAATGGCTGGCCGGTGTCGTGATTGCGGCGGTGATCGTGGCGCTCTCCACTCAGCGCCAGTTTTGGCTGCGGGCCGTGATTGTTTTCCTGCCGATGTTGTTCGGCGGCTGTGGTGCGGCTTCCTTCATGATGATGTCACGCATGGGCGGCGGAATGTCTTCGGGCTTGGTGTTCACCTCCTTCACGAAATCAGGTGGCGGCGGTTCCGTGTTGCTGGTGCTGGGCATGGCGGCCTGGGCCATTTTTTTCTTTCTCAGTCTGGCCGCCACGCGCATCGCCCCTGCCGCTTCACTATTGAGTGTGATCAAGCGCTCCGTAAATCTGGTCGCGCTGCTGTCATTGATGCTGCTGGGCTGGCTGACCGGATCCAGTGCTGCGATGGGAATGACGGCTGCGGGCGTGCTCTCACTCCTGATGATGGACGCCCTGACCGAACGCGTGAACGAAGTGCCCTCGGTGTATGCCGCCTTCTATCAGCGCGGCTGGCCGGGCCGGCTGGCACTGTGGCTGCTGGCACCGGGCTGGGTGACGGGGCTGGCTTACTCTGCGCTGCTGGTGGCTCTGGTGTCGGCATATGTGGGTTGGGCCCGCAGTGTGGAGGAGGCGAAACTGATCGCTGTGGGTGCCGCCGGCACGTGGATGATCGCGGCACTGGTGCAGCTGTTTTCCACACGCAAATCACGTGATCTGCTGCCGCCTTTCATCATCTTTTGGCTGATTGTAAATGTGATGATTGCTACCCTTGGCAGCCTGTTGATGATTCCATGGGCCATGAAGACCACCACGGTCTGGTTCACCTGCGCTCTGCCGCAGTTGCTGCAAGCCGGCTATACGACCGCGCAGGCGGGAGATAAGGCCGCCCTTCTCAATCTTGGCATGCTCACCGCCTGTATCTGGCCTGGGGCGCTGTTGATTGCCGCAGTGTTTGCCTGGCGGCGCGCACGCGCTGCGCGGCAGGAAGGCTGGCGCATGATTCACGGCGATCAAGGAGGCTCTGCAGTCTGATATGAACACGACCCTGCCCATGCTTCGCGATTTCAGCGATCACTTCAGCCCGATCGTTGTCAAGGAACTGCGCCAGGGCCTGCGCACTCGGTTCTTCACCTCGGCGCTGATCCTGTTCCACACCTTCATCATCCTGCTTCTCGTGTCGGTGACGTATGGTGCACCGCTGGAGGCCGTGAACGGCATTTTCTGGGGCATCGCAGGTTTCATGCTGTTGGCGGTCATGCCACTGCGTGGATTTGCCGCCCTGCATACCGAAGCCACCGATGGCACGCTGGACATGCTGACGCTGACCTCCATCGCCTCATTCCGTATCCTTTATGGCAAATGGGTCGCGCTCTACAGCCAGGCGCTGCTGGTGGCTGGCTCCATTCTGCCCTACATGGTCGCCCGCTACTTCTTTGGCGGCGTTGAAATCCTACAGGAGGTCGTGGCGCTGGTGATGCTGGCTCTCGGTTCCGGCGTCATCACGGCGGCATTGCTGGCCTTTTCTTCGCAGGGGCCGTTGTTGCTGCGCATCTTTCTGGCTCTCTGTATCGGCGCGGGCGCGGTGCCGCTGGGGTTCTTCACCGCATTCCTCGTATCGGCGTCGCAGGCAGACTCGCTGGTGCGCGAATTCTTTGCACTCGATCTGTGGGAGCAGTGCAGCCTCATCGGCGGCATTCTGGCTCTGGTGGTCTATGCCGTGTATTACTTTCTGGCGCTTGGTGCCTCACGCATCGCTCCGCCGTCAGAGAATCACAGCACGCTGAAACGCCTCATCGCATTGGCCGTGCATGGAGCCTTGATGGTGACGGGCCTGCTGCTGTGTTTTCTCAATACGGATCCACGGGTTGCTTTTTGGGCTTTTATTCCCCTGATGTTCCTGACGCTCATCGTCTGCATGGATGTGCTGACGGAGGAGATGCCGCGCTACCCCACCGCCGTGGTGGCACTGGCACGGCGTGGGCGTTTTGGCAGGCTGGCAGGCAGGCTGCTGTATCCAGGCTGGGCTTCCGGCGTGATGTTCTCCGCCGTTATGTGTGGGATGGCGTTGGTTATTCTCGCGGGTATAACATGGAAGTCTTCTTCAGTTGATTGGGATACTGGTCCGTTTCCACACTTTCTTTGCTTGTTCCTTGCCGTCTTCGTGCCGGTGATTCTGTGCATCAACCGCACGAATATCTTTGCCAACTGGTGGGTGGTGCAACTTTGTTCCGTCTTTCTCGGCATCCTACTGTCGATGTTTTGCCACACCATGAATGCGCGTGATTTGGGGGTTCTCGGCATTTTCACCCCCATCACCTCTTTGTTTGGTGTGGAGTGTGTGAACTACAGCCGCCGTGGCAGCGTCATGTTCCTTGGCTGCATGTTCAGTGCAGTGTGGCTGCTCGTCGCCATGCTGCGTGCTGCCTCAAATTTCAGCACCTACACCACGCTTGAACGCGAAGAGCTTGAGCTTGCCGGTCAGGAACCCTCCTCGCACTCATGACGCTGCTTGAAGATGCCAGCGCATTGCGCACGTTGCACATCCGCGCACGTGGCTGGGCGCGCGTGCTGAAGTTGCCCTTTCGTCAGCAGCGCTGGCGTGGTCATGCGGGTGAGTTTCTTGGCAGCGGCACCGGTAGCAGCCTCGACTTCCAGGACCATCGCCTCTACCTGCCCGGTGACGATCCGCGCCAGATCAACTGGCAGGCCTACGCCCGCACCGGCACCTACTCGATGAAGCTCTATCGCGAGGAGGTCCGCCCGCTCGTCGATGTGATACTCGATGTATCGGCATCCATGTTCGCCTTTGCCGCCAAAGAGCAGCGCGCGCTGGAATTGTTTGCCTACACCGTCGAGTCGGCGCTGCAGTCCGGCGCCACCCTGCGCTGCTATGCTGTCGCCGGATTACAGCACCAATTGCTTGAGCCCGAGGTCATCCTCAGCGGTCAGTGGTATTCACGCGTCAGCGCCTTGATCCCCACTCAGGAAACTCCCGCGCTCAACCGTCTCCCCCTGCGTGCCGGTGCCATGCGCGTCTTCATCAGCGACCTGCTCTTTGCCACCGAACCCGAGGCCGTGCTCGCCTGCCTCAGCTCACGCAGCGGTCGCGGCATCGTCTTCGCTCCGCAGGCGCAGGAAGAGGCCGATCCCGGCTGGGACGGCAACTATGAATTCATCGACCCCGAAACCGGCCTTCCACATGAGCACCGGGTCGAAGCCGCGCTGCTGCAGCGCTACGAATCAGCCTACCGCCGCCATTTTGAACTTTGGAAGGCGGCCGCCCAGAAACACGGCATCGCATTGGCCCGTGTGGCAGCAGAGGCCGACTTCCAAAAGGCGCTGCAACTCGAAGGCCTTTCCAGCGGAGCTGTGGAAACCGCATGAACCTCACGCTCGCCAACACCTGGGGCCTGTGGGCGCTGCTCGGTCTTCCGGCCGTGATCGCCATTCACTTCCTGCAGCGGCGCAACCGTCGTGTTCCAGCCACCACACTCTTCCTGCTGCAACAGATGAAGCGCGAGAGCCGCACCGGCAGCCGCTTTGAACGCCTGCGCACTTCCATCCCGTTTTGGCTGCAATTGCTCATGGTGCTGCTCCTCACCTGGCTTTTGGTGCAGCCACGCTGGCTCAAACACGACGCCGTGCAGCGCATCGTCATCGTGATGGACACCTCCGCAAGCATGCAGGCATTTCGCGCACCCGCTCTCAAAGCAGTTGACGATGTTCTCGGCCTGCTTGAAGGGCCGCTCGCACGCGCGGAGCTTACCCTGCTGTCTTCGGATGCCGAGGCCCCCAGCCTCTATCACGGCACGCTGGCTGGTGAACTGCGGCAGGGGCTCGATCATTGGGAGCCACTGCTCGGCGTGCATGATTTCACACCCGCCTTGCGCGTCGCGCGCGGACTCGTCGGGCAGCAAGGCGTTGTGGTGCTCATCACCGATCACCCTCTGCCAGTGCCACCGCTCTTTGGTGCACAGGTGGTATCCGTCGGTCAGGAAACCGACAACGTCGGCTGGGCAGGCGTCACCGTGGAAGAAAAAGACGGCCAATGGCTGTGGCATGCGCTGGTTAAAAATTACAGCCGCACCGCACAGGAGCGTCAGTGGCGTGCGCAGGCCGGTGCTGCCGAATCTCCTTGGAAACCCGTCAAGCTCGGCCCCGGTGAAACCCAGACGCTCTCGGGTCCTTTCCCCGCCGGTGAGATCCAGCAGATCGCGCTGAACCTCAGCGACGACGCGCTTTCACTCGACAACGTTCTGCCCCTGGTGCGTCCTCAGCCCAAGGTTCTCTCACTCTGTCCGCTTGAAGGCAAAGTGCCGCTGCTCGCCGAGTTGTTCAGCCGCTACGCGCACCTGCGCATGGTCGCTGTGCCGGGTGAATCTGACCTCGTCGCCGCAGTGATGACTGAGAACTTTGCGTTGCCGGAACAGCGGCATGGCTGCTTTTTTCAAGCACCGGCAGATGAAGCCGCCCCCTACCTCAAAGGCAGCATCGTCGCCGAACCCCATGCGCTGGTGGAAGGACTGAACTGGCAGGGTCTGCTTGTGCGCGAGTCCAAAGTCATGCCCCGGCAGTCGCAGGATCGCGTCCTCCTCTGGCAGGGCGAGCGCCCTCTCATTGTCCTGCGCATGATGCCCGCAGGCGGACGTCAGTTGATCTGCCAGTTTGATTTGGAAACCTCCAATGCACGCAAACTCCCCGCCTTCGCCGTGCTGCTGCATCGCTTTCTCGAAGAATTGCGCACGGACAAACTCGCCCCCGAAGCCGCCAATTTCGATGTGCGTCAGCACCTCGTCATCGCTCATCGTCAGGATGCAGGTGCTGCTCCTCTTAAAC
This sequence comes from Verrucomicrobiaceae bacterium, assembly GCA_027490195.1. GTDB lineage: Bacteria > Verrucomicrobiota > Verrucomicrobiia > Verrucomicrobiales > Verrucomicrobiaceae > Prosthecobacter. Next base: position 26,873 of record JAIXYN010000098.1, read on the forward strand.
TCGGAGATCAGGAAATCCCCCTCGCACAAGCACGCCTGCTGCGCGCACCTTCACGGCCCGGACACTTCACCGTGCGTCAGGGTGAAACCTTGCTGCTGACTGCGGCCGCACACTTTGCCGACACTCGTGAGGCCGACCTCACCCAGGCGAAGCCGTTCAGCGACCTCGACAAAATCAAAGCCGTACAAATCGAAACCCTGCACGAGGCCGATCCCAACTGGCGGCTGTGGCTTCTCATCCTGCTGCTTCTGCTGCTAGCCAGTTGGTGGTTCACGAATTCCAGACGCGAAGTTCAGGAGGTATCGCGCGCATGATGTTCCGCCACCCAGAATGGTTCGCTCTTCTGCCCGTGCTGCTGCTGGCAGGCTGGCTCCTGCCACGCCTCATGCTCAAGCGTCCGGTGCGGCTGCTGCTCGTCGCTTTGATCACGCTGAGCCTGGCGCAGCCGCAGTGGCGGCGTCTCGCAGACGGCGTTGATCTCTGGGTCCTGCTGGACTCTTCCACCTCCGCCGAGCAGCCGATGGCCAAGGGCATACAGGAATGGGAGAAGCTGCTCGAAAAAAGCCGGGGCCGCGAAGACCGCATCTTTTACCTCAACTACGCGGCGGAGGTGATGAAGCGCGGTGCTGAAGGCGCGGAGATGTATGCCCGCAATCAGACCCAGACGCGCACCGCCCAGGCCGTGACTCAGGCGCTCGCCTTTGCCCAGCGTGAAGGCCGTGGCAGACCGGCGCGCATCCTGACCATCACCGACGGTTATTCCACCGAGCCTCTCACCGGCCTCGCCTCCAAACTCACGCAGCAGGGCGTGGAGCTGGACTACCGCCTCGCCCGTGAAATCGAGACCACCGACTACCGCGTCTCCGCCATGAAGCTCCCTGCGCGCGCGCAGTTGGGCGAACCCTTCCTCATCGAAATCGAACTGCGTGGCACCACCGATGGCAAGGTCCCCCTCACACTGCTGCGCAACGGGCGTGAACTCAAAACAAGCGAAGTGGCAGTGCAGCTTGGCAGCGGCAAGATCCGCTTCACCGACCGCCTGCCTGCTGCCGGTGTGGCGCATTACGAAGCCATCATCCAGCCTGGCAAGGACGCGCACTCGGGAAACAACCGCCATGAGGCCATGATCGAAATCGCCGGCGGTCCTCGCGTGCTGCTGCTGACAAAGTACACGAATGATCCCGTCGCAGAAACATTGCAGCGGCAGGGATTCACCGTCGAGACCGTCACGGAACTTCGCTCATTGCGTCCCGGCCAGCTCGCTGGAGTGAAGTGCGTCATCTTCAACAATGTCCCCGCATTCGAACTGCCCTCCGAGTTTCTGCCAGCCATGGATTTTTACGTGCGCGAGCAGGGTGGCAGCATCCTCATGGCGGGTGGCAAACAGAGCTTTGCAGCAGGCGGCTACTTTGAATCTCCACTCGATCCACTGCTGCCAGTCTCGCTGGAGATGAAACAGGAGCATCGCAAGCTCATGGTGGCCATGGCCATCGTGATGGACCGCAGCGGCTCCATGGGCATGACCGTGCAGAACGGCTTCACCAAAATGCAGCTCGCCGACGAGGGCGCAGCCAATGCCATCCGCTTCCTTGGCCCGCAGGATCTGCTCGCGGTTTATGCCGTGGACAGCGAAGCCCATGAAATGGTGCCGCTGCAGCAGGTGGGGCCGAATCGTGAAAAAATGGAGAGCGCCGTGCGCCGCATCGAAAGCACCGGCGGTGGCATCTATGTTTACAACGGCCTCAAAGCCGCATGGGATCAGCTCAAAACAGCACCCGCTGGCCAGCGGCACATCATTCTCTTTTCAGACGCTGCGGACTCTGAGCAGCCCGATGCCTACCAGAGCCTGATGGATGAAATCACCAAGAACGGCGGCACCGTCAGTGTCATCGCCCTCGGCACCCGCAGCGATCCCGACGCATGGCTGCTCGATGACATCGCCAAGCTCGGCAAAGGCCGCATTTTTTACACCGACAAAGCCGAGGAACTGCCGAGCATCTTCAGCCAGGAAACCGTCGCCGTGGCACGCAGCGCCTTCATTGCCGAACCCGTCGGCACCAAGGCGGCCGGCGGCTGGTTTGAGATCAGCAGCCAGACCTTCGAGTGGCCCAAGGAAGTGGATGGTTTCAATCTCAGCTACCTGCGTGACTGGGCCAGCCAGGCGCTCATCACGCAGGATGAATACGCCGCACCGCTCGTCGCCTTCGGACCACGTGGCACTGGCCGCACGGCTGCCGTCAGTTTCCCCCTCGGTGGCGAGCACTCCCAGCGCGCGCGTGCCTGGCCCAAATACGGCGACTTTCTGCAGACACAGGTGCGCTGGCTCATGGGCGAAACCGTGCCGCCGGGCATCGGCGTTCGGCATCGCATTGACGGCAATACCCTCACGCTGGATCTCCTCTACGACGAGGAATGGGAGTCCAAATTGCGCACCAAAGCTCCGCGTGTGGTGCTCGCACATGGTTTACGTGCCGAAGGCTCGCATGAACTCGCTTGGGAGCGTGTCGCCCCGGGGCATTTTCAGACCAGCACCGAACTCCCCGAAGGTGAAATGGTGCGCGGCGCTGTGCAGGTCGGTGGTCAGGCCATCAGCTTCGGTCCCGCCATCGTCGGCACCAGCACCGAGTGGGCCTTCGATGAGTCACGCGTGGAAGAGCTGCGCCGCGTGTCCCAAACCAGCGGCGGCCGCGAGCTGCTGGAAATGAGCCAGGCCTGGCGCAGCCCCACCATCCCCCGCTTCACGGATCTCGGTCTCTATCTGCTCAGCGCCACCCTGCTCCTCCTGCTCTTCGAAGCCTTCGTCACACGCACCGGCTGGAAGCTGCCGCAGTGGGCCCGTGCCGAGGCCCGGCAGCGCCCCAAAGTCGTCAAACCCACCCGGGAAGCCGTACAGCATCAGCAACGGCTGCAGCAAACACCGCAGGCTGAATCGCCCAAAACCACTTCAGTGGCGTCGGAAACGAAATCCGAACCCATCACTGATGCCGAGCGCCAGAGCCGTTTTCAGCGGGCGAAGAAACGATGATGCAAAACCTCCTTGGATGCACTCCGGGGAACGCTAGGATGAAGGCTTGCGTGTCTTGGAGGGTGGAATTAGAATTAGCCATGGTTCCCATCCTGAGACAGCCGGGTTTTCAACAGCGTGCCATGCCGCTGTCGATCAAAGCGTGGCATCAAATGATCGCCACCGGTCTTGCTCCAGCACGGGCTGAACTCCTCAGGGGGGTGATTGTCGAAAAAATGAGCAAGTCCATCATCCATACCAAGCTCTCTGCGCGAATCTTCGCCTTGCTGCAAAAACTGGCAGGCGATCAAATGTGGGTCCGCAAGGAAGATCCGCTGACCTTGACGGATTCAGAGCCAGAGCCCGATGCCTCGGTTGTTGCAGGAAAGGAAGAAGACTTTCAGAGTCATCCCACAACGGCTCTCCTTGTGGTTGAGGTGTCTGTTTCCAGCCTCAATGAAGACCGTGAAATGGCTGCTTTGTATGCAGAAAATGGTGTGGCCGAATATTGGATCGTTAACGGCCAGGAGCGTTGCATTGAATGCTATCGTGATCCCGCTGCCGGTCGTTACCAAACGCAGCTTCGTATCACCGAAGGTTCCTTGCTGGAAAGCTCCGCATTGCCAGGAGTGAACGTGGACATTACTGAGTTGTTCGCGGGTATTGCCGCATAGACTGTCTTTCCAGACAAAGAATCCGTCTGTGGCAGCGTAGGTTTGAGGCACTCAAATCCATCGTCGCTCATCATGCCCACCTCTCGTCGCTCCTTCCTGAAAAACTCCACGCTCGCCTCCGCCGCTGTCGCCTTTCCGGCCTTCGTCCGTGGGCAGAACCTTAACAGCAAGCTCCAGGTCGCCTGCGTCGGCGTTAATGGCATGGGCTACAGCGATCTGCACAATGTGGGATCGCACGCCGCAGTGAAGTTCGTCGGCTTCTGCGATGTGGATGCGAATCGCTTCGACAAGGCAGACGCGGAGTTCCCTGGTGTGAAACATTTCTCCGACTATCGCGAGATGTTCAGCACCCTGGGCGACGGCTTCGATGCCGTCACCGTGGGCATCCCCGATCACATGCACGCTCCTGTGGCCGTGGCTGCCATGCAGAAGGGCAAGCACATCTATTGCCAGAAGCCCCTCGCGCACACCGTCTGGGAGGCACGGCAGATGAAGTTGTGGGCTGAGAAGAAGAATCTCATCACCCAGATGGGCAATCAAATCCACTCGTCCATCGAGTACCGCATGGGCACACGCCTCATCAAGGAAGGCGCGATCGGCAAAATCAAAGAAGTTTACTCATGGGTCGGCGTGACGGGCAACGAGCGCACTCGCATGTTCCAGCCACCGGCCTCGGCTCAGCCACCGGCGAATTTGAACTGGGACCTCTGGATCGGTGCCGCCCCCATGCGTGAGTATGCACCTGCCTATCATCCCTTCATCTGGCGCGACTGGCAGGACTTCGGCGGCGGTGGCCTCGGCGACTTCGGCTGCCACATCATGGACCCCGTCTTCACCGCGCTCGATCTCACCGCGCCCATCAGCGTTCATGCGAAGAACAGCGGCATCAATAACCAGATCTGGCCCACGCATGAGACCATCAACTACGTCTTCCCCGGCACCGAATACACTGCTGGCAAAACGATGAAGCTGACCTGGATGGACGGCGGCCTGAAACCCAGCCACAAGCTCGCGCAGATGCCCGGAGACATCGATCTCCCCTCCAGCGGTTCCATCTTCATCGGCGAAGGCGGCACCATGGTCCTCGCCCACGTGGCCGGCCCGCGCCTCTACCCTCTCGACAAGTTCACCGGCTTCAAATATCCCAAGGAAGAAGGCCGCAGCCACTGGCACACCTGGGTGGATGCCTGCCTCGCCAGCAAAAAGACCAGCGATGGCTTCCACTACGCCGGCCCGCTCGCGGAAACCGTGCAACTCGGCAACGTGGCCACACGTCTCGCCATTCCGAAGATCGACCCCATCACGGGCCGCATGGAGGAGGCAAACAAGGTCCTCGAGTGGGACGCCTCCAATCTGAAATTCACCAACGCCCCCGAGGCTGACAGTCTGCTCACAAAAACCTACCGCAAGGGCTTCGAAGTGGCCGCTGCTTAAAACATTCCTGATCGAATCAGACGCGCGCTGAACTTAAAAAGTCAGCGCGCGTTTTTTTTGATGGCAATTGAGTGACTGGCGTAGTTATTGCGTCAGACATCGATATGAATTCGGAACACACCAACGAATCATCGTCTTCCCTCAGTGGAAGCCTCCTGCTCGCCTCACCGGCCATGCGCGACTCAAACTTTGCCCGCTCCGTGGTCTTCATGGCGGCGCACAACGCGAAGGACGGAGCCTTTGGCTACATCCTGAACCGGCCGCTGGAACAATGCGTCGCCGATCTGCTCCCAGATCAGGATCTCGGCGCGCTCGGTGAGGTTCCCGTCTTCATGGGCGGCCCGGTTTCCACCGACAAGCTCGCCTTTGCCGCGCTGCATTGGAACAAACGTCGCCGTACCCTGCGTTGCCAGACACACCTCTCGGTGACAGACGCCCTGCATGCGCTCAGTCTTGGTCATGATGTGCGCGGCTTCGTCGGCTACTCCGGCTGGAGCGGCGGCCAGCTCGAAAGCGAGCTCGAAGTGCGTTCCTGGATCACTACCGACGCACGTCCGCTGGTGCTCACCGTTGAAAAACCGACACAGATGTGGTCCGCCATTCTCAAGGACATGGGCCCCGTCTATCAAGTCATGGCCGGCATGCCTGAAGATGTGAGCCTGAATTAACCCAGCGTGGAGTGGTCCGCATTCTCCGAGTGCGGTTCCGAGTTTGCCTGCCCGCAACTACTTCGTAAACTCCTTGTCGATCGCATCCAGATACTTCGAGATCGGATCAGTGCGTGGCGGGAGCTCTTTCTGAATGGTGGCCGGCAGATTGAGGTAGTCGTCAAACTTGCCTGACAGACGACCGCTCTCACTGGCTTCAAACCAGTCAAGGTAGTCACGCACAGCGATGGACTTCTGATACGCGATGATCGCAAACTCATGCAGCGCGGCGAGGCGCTTGTCCATGTCCTTGGTCCTTCCGGCCTCAATGTCGTGCACCGCGACAAGATAGCCTCGGATCACCGGACGGAACAAAACACTGACACGCAGCTCCAGCGCACGCAGTGAGGCGGTGTTGGTGGCCAGAATTTTGGCGCGATCCGGGTTCTTGAGGATGTGCTGGTATTCTTCCAGCGGCAGACTCACCGGCACAAGGGCGGGGCCGGCGTTTGGGGTGGCTGCGGACACAGCTTGTGCCTGTTCAGGCGTGGCGGGCTTGGCGTTTGGATTGGTGGTTTTGGGTTTGTCCGAAGTTTTGTCCGAAGTTTTGTCCGAAGTTTTGGCGGATGGTTTGGATGCCGGCTGGGAATTGGGATTGGTCGTGCGCGGCTTGCTGCTTTTCTTGACAGGGGGGCTCTCCTTCTCGGGTTTCTGCGCAGGCGGCTCCTCTTTGCGTGGTTCTTCTGCCTTGGGCTTGCGTTTGCGGAAATCAAACAGCGGCTCCGCGGTCTGACGTGCGGCGGCAGGTGCGAGCATCTGCCACGCATCCGCCATCATGGGCGAGATCAGTCGTGCGACATCGAAAGTGTCAGGAGGTGTGAGGAATGCCTCCTTCTCCTTGGCGGGCGTCTCTTCTTTCTTCTCCTCAGCTTTCTTGCCACCACGAAACCAGTTCATGGGATTGAGCTTGGTGGGCTTCTTCTCTTCCTTGGCCTCCTCCTCGGCTTCAGGCTCCTTTTTGACGATGACCTTGGGTTTTTCGATGGCGGCAGCCTTCTCTTTTTCGGACGCTTTTTTGTCAGCCGTCGCGGTCACCGCCGGTTTGTTCTCAGGCTTCTTTTCGTCACTGCCTGTACCAAAGAGGCGGCCCATGAAGCCGGGCTTCTTTTCTTCCTCCCCTTTCTTGTCTTTTTCGACAGCGGGGGGAGTTACCGCCAGTTTTTCAGCGACCTTGGGTGTGCTTTCTTTGACGCTCGGCTCTTCCGGAGTCTTTTTCTCTTCGCTGCCTGCACCGAAGAGGCGGCCCATGAAGCCAGGCTTCTTTTCCTCTTCCCCTGTCTTCTCCTTTTCGACAGCCGCGAGAGTTTCCGCCGGCTTATCAGCGATCTTGGGTGTGCTTTCTTTGGCGCTCGGCTCATCCGGCGTCTTTTTCTCGTCGCTGCCGGCACCGAAGAGACGGCTCATGAAACCAGGTTTCTTTTCTTCATCTGCAGTCGGCTGATCTTTTTCGTCGGCAGCCTTGGGTTCGTTTTCTTTTCCACCGGCATCACCCAGAAAAAGCAGGCGGCGTAGGAGACTGCGTTTTTCTTTGGGATCCTCTTGTGCGGGCTCTTTCTTGACCTCAGCGGCGAGTTCTTTCGCCTTGGACTTGGTCGGCGCAGGCGCTGCTTGGGACTGCGCATCAGATTCGCTTGCTGCGATGACTGCCAACGGTGCCGGGATCACAAACGGGTGCAGCTTCACGTTCTTCGGGACTGCGGCAGGAAGTGCTTCGTAATGAATGGTGATGGCTTCCTCGATGGCCCTGAGACTTTCGGCTGCCCCCAATGGTTCCGAGACCCCTGGCTTGGCCAGGGCAGCTAGCTGCAACGACCACCACTTGTTCAGGCTGGAGGCCGAGGCGGCAAAGTTTGGAAAGGCTACGCTGATCAGTTCGCGTTCTGAACGCGGGTCGCTTGCCAGGGAGTTGAGGAACTTATTCAGATTCTGTGGTCCGTTGGGCTGGTCAACGAGCGCCAGCACCAGAGCGCAGCAGGAGGTCTCATAAATAGTGCGGGATAGGTTGTCCATCTTCACCGGGGAGGCCTCGATGATTTCCTCGATGCCATAGACTTTGCCGCTGTTGAAAAGCGTGGCAAACATGGCGCTGGGGGCGGGGCTGGCACGGTAGTCCAGCGCATGCAGCACGCCGGTCATGATCCAGTCTGGCAGCAGCAGGCGTCCTTCCGGCACCTCAATCTTCTGGTGATTGCGCAGGATGCGCTCGGCGAGCAGCGCACGCACCAGTTCCTTGCGCAGTTCCTCCTTTTTGAGCCCGGGGCCTTCATTGATCGTCACCTGAAGGTGAAAGCCGCCAAAGTTCAGTTCGGAAATGGTGGTGGAGATTGGCGGACCTTTCGACTTGGCCGCCTCCTCACCTGTGTTCAACAGCACGACGATAGGCAGCACCCACGGCTCCTTGTCATTGAGCACCTTGCGTACTTCATCGGAAACCTCCTCACAGTGCGTGGACATGGCGCTGCGAGTCTCAAAGACTTTCCCATGCACGATGAACTGCCGGCTGGTGCTGGTGGAACTGGTGACGGGAAGCTTGTCCGCAGGAGTCGAAACGCGCGGAACTTCCGTGCCCGCAGGCTTCTGCGTGGCAGCTTCCAGCGCCTGCATTTTGCTAGCGGAATTATCCGAGGCCGCAGGCGCTGCGGGTGGCTCCACCGCAGGCTTTGCAGGGGCTCCATTCGCCATCTGGCCTGGCAAGGGAGGTGGCATGGCAGTCTTCGGTGCCTCAATGGCAGCCGCAGCTTCCTTCTGCTCCTTTGTGAGCGGCGGGACCGGAGGCGCGGTTGTCTGGCCCACCGCAATCAGGGTGGTGCCAACAAAAGAGAGCACGCTCGCAAGGGCGGATGGGAAACGGCGGTTCATGCGGAAGGGAAGCGGGGATCGAGCACGAGCTTGTCCCTGGCGATGGTGATTTGGTTCATGAGGAACAAGGCCCGGATTTCCGGATCAAGCGCCTCAGCCAAAGCCTTGAGTGAGGGATAAAGCGGCCGCATCATGCCACGTGGCATGTGCAGGTGGCCGTAGGCACCACGCAGCACCTCGACACGGAAGTCCTTGTCATCGCGACTGATAGCGAGATCAATGCTGGCCGTCTGGGTGTAGCCTTTGATGTTCCAGATGAGGATCAAGCGGGCGCTGTTCGGCTCCAGATCAAGACGTGCGCCGTCAAAAGCGACCCAGCCATCGAGCATGCCAGGGATTTTTCCTGCGAGCGTCGCGGCGAGGTGGCGGTTGATGTCAGCCTCGCTGATCTCCATCACCGCCGCACGTTTGATCGTCGTCTGGCGCAGGTTGTCGGTGAGGTCATCGACTTTCGCAGGGTTCGTCGCGGCAACTTTGGGCAGATCGGCCGGCCGATGCGCTACCCAGGTGGCTCCAGCCAGCATGCTGATCCCAAGCAGCCGCAATGTCTGGAGCAGATGGCGAATCACGGCGGCAGGGGTGGGGTATGGATGCGAGCTCAGTTCTAGGCACCCGACGTCTTGGCAGGTGCCGCTGGGGTGGAGGCAGGAGCAGGGCTGGCAGCGGGTGTCGAACTTGTGGAGGCTGAGGCGCTTTCAGAATCTTTCTTCGCCGCCGCTTTGTAGGAATCACTGCGGTAGTCCGTGATGTAGAAACCGTTGCCCTTAAAGATGAAACCTGCACCCATTCCAATCTTGCGCTTCACCGGACCCGGGCAGGCTTCAACTGGGCAGTCAGTGAGGTGCGGATCCTTCATTGACTGTTTGGCCTCAAACTTGTGGCCGCACGTCGTGCATTCGTAATCGTAAGTGGGCATGGTGTGTTGGTAAATGCGTGCGCGGGGGTAATGAGGTGCGCAGCAGGGGACGGAGTATGCCGCTTGGCACCCTCTGCTGCAAAAGGATTTTCCCCCTCACTTGGGTCTTCGTCTCAATTCAATGCTCGACACCTCGCCGTCCATGAATGTATTATCCGGCCATGGCTCCATTGCTTCAAGAAACCGTCTTTATGACGAATCTTTATGCCACTCCCGCCGACTGGCAGCGTGATTTGTTTTATTCCGTGGTGCGCGCGGGCCATTTGAAGGCGGGATTCGAGCACCGCATCGAGCGTGAAACGTACCCGGGTCACGAGCTAATTCTCTGCCTCAGAGGCCATGGCTGGGTCCAGGTCGCAGGCAAACGGCATGCCGTCGGACCCGGAGCGCTGCTGTGGGTGAACTGCCATCACCCGCACATCTATGGTGCCGCAAAAAAAGATCCGTGGGAGTTGTACTGGATGCGCATCGAAGGCAGATCGCTGGACCGCATTGCCGAACTCCTGCAGGTGCGCTCTCAGCCCGTGCTCCAAGGCATCAATGAGCAGGCGGTGAAGCAGGAGATTGAGCACGCCTTTCAATACATGAGCGGCACCCGCCCCAGCGATGCCGCACTCGCCAGCGCTGCCGTCGCTGCCATCATCGGTCTGGCATTCCATGTGCGTCTCTCGGAGCCGGGACTCGTGCAGCCCGAGCTTCCCTCCGCCGTTTCCAAGGCACTGGAGCGCATGCGTCTCTACTTCCACCTGCCCATGCGTGTGGTCGAGCTCGCCCAGCTCAGCGGCATGAGCGAAAGTCACTTCAGCCGCCAGTTTAAAGCCGCCATAGGCACCAGCCCCATCGACTGGCTGCGGCGTGAGCGCATCAATCAGGCCAAGCGCCGCCTCATTGAATCCGACGACCCTGTCAAAGAAATCGCCCGCCAGGTCGGCTACCACGATCAGTTCTTCTTCTCCAAGGACTTCAAGAAAATGACCAAGCTCACCCCCACGCAGTTTCGTGAGCAGGAAAAGCAGTCTTAACCCACGAGCGTCTTCTGCTTCATCCGCTGCTCCACCCACGCATGCGTGCGGCGGAAAATAAAATCCAGCAGTAGCGCGAGCAGCGCGCCTGCAAACGCTCCACCGATGCCGCCATACACGGCGATCATCCAGCTCTCGTCCACGTTCTGAAGCACTGTCCGTCCCACCCAGGCCGTCACTGCTCCGGCGGGAATACCCGCCAGAATGCCGCATTGCAGCAGCAGCGCCCGCACCGCGGTCGCCGGCCGTTTCGTGAAGAGACCCAGCGCCACGGAACTGGACACCACCCCCAGCATGGCCAGGCCCGCTGCAATCGCGCAGGCAACCAAACCGATGCCGATGCCAACGCCGATCAATACGACCATGACAAGCAGCGCGATGAGGCCAGGGATTCCCATGCCTTCAGCATCAAACCCAAATCTCGAATTTCAAATCCTCATTTCATCGCCACTGTGGCACGCATGACCATCACCCCCGCACCCCAGGGCCTCCTCGGCATGAAGCCGGAGGAGATCTCTGCCGTGTTCGCAGAGCTTGGCCAGCCCGCATTCCGTGCCAAACAGCTCGTCGAGTGGGTCTTCGCCAAACGCGCCGCCACTTTTGAGGAGATGACCAATCTCCCCAAAGCCACCCGCGAAGCCCTCGCCACCCGCTTCGTTACGCGCACGATGAGCATCGCCAAAGTCGCCGGCTCCAGCGACACGACGCGCAAATTTCTCCTCAAACTCCACGACGGCCGCTACGTCGAAACCGTGCTCATCCCGGCCAATCCCGCCCTCTACGGCGGCAGCTCAGACCGCCGCACCCTCTGCGTCTCCAGCCAGGTCGGCTGTGCTTATGACTGCAAATTCTGCGCCAGCGGTCTTGCCGGTTTTGCGCGCAATCTGACCGCCGCAGAAATCGTCGAGCAGATCGTGCAGGTGGAGGCCTATGCCGGAGAGCGCGTGGACAATCTCGTCTTCATGGGCATGGGCGAGCCCCTCGCGAATTACTCGAACGTTACCAAGGCCATCGAGATCTTGAACGCCGAATGGGGCATTGGCATCGGCGCGCGCCACATGACCGTCAGCACCAGCGGTCTCGCCCCGCAGATCAAAAAACTCGCCGACTTCCCCTTTCAGATCCGTCTCGCCATTTCGCTGCACGGTGCCACCGATGAAGTGCGTGAGAAAATCATGCCGGTGAACCGCAAGCACAACCTCGGCGAGCTCTTTGAAGCGCTCGACTACTGGAACCAGAAGCGGAAGCAGTTCCTCACCTTTGAGTTCATTCTCATCGCCGACGTGAACGACAGCCTCCAGCAGGCCCACGCCTTGGCCAAACGCGCCCGCAGTGCCAATGCCAAGGTCAATTTGATACCCTACAATACCGTCGATGGCCTGGACTGGGTGCGCCCCAGCGAGGCCAGCCAGGATGCCTTCCTCGCCGTGCTCACGAATGCCGGCGTCACCGCCACTCTCCGCCGTGAAAAAGGCCACGACATCGCCGCCGCCTGCGGTCAGCTCCGCCTGAAACAGGAGACCGAACTCGGCATCATCGAATCCCCGATCCCCGCCAAACGCATCACGATTGGCGGCGGCGCGGAATGATTCTCTGGAGCGCCAAAGGCGCGCTCTATCGCAGCCCAGGGCAACGCCCTGGGTCATGTGCAGCACCATTCCGGGAAGCAAACCCAGCACGCCGCCACACCGTACGATAGCTAGCAGCGTTTGCATAGCACCCCGCTACGCATTGGCGTCGTGCCTCCTCATCGTGATGCGCGGCAGTCTGCACAACAACAGGTTCAGTCGAGCGGTGAAAATCCACAGAGCATCGCGAATGCGTCAGCAAAGTGGTCCGCACAGTCCTCTGTGCGGTGTCTGGGCAGTCGTGCACGCTGAAAATCACATAGAGCACCTTTCAGCCCGCTATATGCGCCAGCCTCCGGTTCCCAAACTCCAGAGGCTGTAAAATGTCCAAATGCGCTACCTCACCCGCGCCGGTTTCCTCACCACCTTGGCAGGCGCGCGTTTCACCGGCCGCTTAAGCTTCGGCGCAGTCGCCGGTTTGGCCGCAGATGGCTTCGCGCCAGCCTTGGCTTCCTTCAGCTCGCGCAGTTCCTTCTCGACCTCAGCCAGTCGGCGCGAAGTGGCCTCCAGCTTGCGTACCACGAGGCGCGCGACGAATTCGTACAGCGCCGCATGGAAATCCGGATCTTCCTCGCGCGGATGGATGTCCTGCAGGAATTTCTGGTCCACCGCCAGACAGACGGCTTTCGTGGAGGCGATGACGGAAGCGAGACGCTTGTCATGGTTCACGAGCGCCAGCTCACCAAAAACTTCCCCAATGCGGGTGATGGCAGCCACTTTCTTGGTGCCGACCCGCACCTCAAGCTCACCACTGAGCAGGACGTAGATGCGGGAGTCGATGCTGCCCTCCTTAATGATGTGATCGCCGGGCTCGCATTGCAGCAAGCTGCTGGAGTTCAGGACATCATCAAGTTGGTCATCGCTAAAGCTGGCGAGAGCAGGCACCGCACGCAAAGGCGACGGGCTGTTTTTCTCGTCATGGATGTAAGCAAACTCTTTCATGGAATTCGCACGGATTCTGTCAGGAGCAAGGCAGGGGGGAAAGATAAATTTTGTTCATTTTCCGCCAGCCTTCACCGCCGCATCATAGGCGGGCCAGAAACTGGCCGGGGGCATCAGGTCCTTGCCGCCGTCGTCAAAACGCGTGCCGATCTCCTGCAACTGGAGTGATCTCGCCACATCAATGCCCGCCGTGATGTTCGCCGGGGTAAACACAAGGCGCGTGAGCTGCATGCCCTTCAGCGGGGTCAAATCGGTCACCGGCGTCTCCGCTATGTGCAGGCGCTGCAGGGCCGTGCCGGTCAGCGGCGAGAGATCCTTCACCTTGGTGCGGTGCAGCGTCACGCTCACCAGCGGCACCGTTTTCAGTGCGCGGATGTCCGCCACCGGGCAGTCCGTCAGCCACAGCATCTGGATCGGGCAATGGGCGATCCCCGAGATGTCACCAATCGGGCAGCCCACCGCATTCAGCTCCACCAGCGGCATGTTTTCCAACGCCGCCAGATTTTCCACCGGCGTGCGGCTCAGGTAGAGCTTTTCCAAAGGCATGCCACGGATCGGCGAAAGGTCCCGCACCTTGGTATCTTCAAGATACAGCTCCACCAGCTTCTTGCCCTGCATCGGCCGCAGGTCGGTGATCGGCGTCTCGCTCAGGTCCAGCGCCAGCGGCTCAATGTGTTCGAGAAACTTCACGTTCTCAATCTTTGCCCCACGCAGGCTCAGCGCGACCACCTTTCCTGCTTCGATGTTGAACTGACCTTCACCCATGTAAGCCGGATTGTGAAACTTGATCTCCGTATGCATCATCTCCTGCGTCCAATACACCTTCTTCGGCGCATCCTTGGCCAGAGCTGGGGCAGCGGCAGGTGCCGCAGGCTTTTCCGCCACGGGCTTCGCCGCAGACGCAGGTTTCTTGGGCTCATCACCACACTGGGTCAAAAGGAGAGGAAGGAGGAGCAGGCTGGGCTTCATGCCATGGGCATGCCGGATTTCCTGGTGCGATGCAAGCCGGAAGTGAAACAAGGACCGCAAACCAACGTTTTTCGCGCTCCACCATGCGATCTCTCCTTTTCCTCGCCTCGCTGCTGCTCACCGCATCTGCTTTTGCCGCCAAACCGAACGTGCTGCTCATCATCGCAGACGATCTCGGCTACCACGATGTCGGTTTTCAGGGCTCCAAGGAGATCCCCACCCCAAACCTCGACAAGCTGGCCGCACAAAGTCTCGTCTGCACCAATGGCTACGTGTCGCATCCGTTTTGCAGCCCCACCCGGGCGGGCATCATGACGGGCCGCTACCAGCAGCGCTTCGGGCATGAAAACAATCCCGCCTGGCTGCCGCAGGACACCGTGGCGGGATTGCCACTGACGGAAACAACCTTTCCGCAGCTCATGCAAAAAGCGGGCTACACGACGGGTGCCGTGGGCAAATGGCACCTCGGCGCGCATCCGCAGTTTCACCCAAACAAGCGCGGCTTTGACGAATACTTCGGCGCTCTCGGCGGCGGGCACATGTACTTCCCGGGCACCGGCGGCGGTGCGGAATACAACATCCCGCTGAACCGCAACGGCAAGGATGAAGCCCAGACCAATTACCTCACCGAGCAGTTCGGCGATGAAGCCTCTTCCTTTGTGGAACGTCACGCTGCTGAAGCCAAACCATGGATGCTCTATCTGGCCTTCAATGCCCCCCACACGCCGCTGCAGGCACCGCAGAAGTGGCTGGACAAGTTCTCCCAGATCACAGACAAAAACCGCCAGACCTACGCCGCCATGGTATGCGCCATGGACGAAGCCATTGGCGGTGTGCTGGCCAAGCTTGAAGCTACCAAGCAGCGCGAGAACACGCTGATCTACTTCGTCAGTGACAACGGCGGTCCCAATTTGCAGGCAAAGAGCGGCAGCAACTTCACGGACAACTCTCCGCTTCGCGGCGCAAAAGGCATGGTTTACGAAGGCGGCATGCGCGTGCCCTTCCTCGTGAGCTGGCCTGCCAAAATCAAGCCGGGCAAATACGACCAGCCCGTGATCGCACTCGATTTCCTGCCCACCTCACTCGCCGCCGCAGACTTGTCTGACTTAACCCCGAAGAATCTGGATGGCGTGAACCTGCTGCCCTTCCTCAGTGGTGAAAAAACCAGCTCACCCCATGACACCCTGTTCTGGCGCAGCGGCGGCCCCGGCGGCAACAACGCCGTGCGCCGCGGCAGCATGAAGCTTGTGCGCCTCGGCAAAGCAGAACCAGAATTGTATGATCTCGCGACAGACATCGGCGAATCCAAGAACCTCGCCGCAGAAAAGCCCGAGATGGTGAAGGAACTCGTCTCCGCCATCGCCGAATGGGAGAAAGGCACCATCGTTCCGATCTTCGAAAGTCCGAAGGCTGGCAAACCGGCACCAAAGAAGAAAAAGAAATAGGCAGCCACGCCACGTTTCTGGCAGGATGAATTTCTTCATGCTGCGCTCGCTCACTTTTCTTCTTCTTTGCTCCTTCGCGCATGCGGATGAGTTCGACTCACTGCGTGCCGTGGTCAGCAAAGCGGTGGCGAAAGGCAATCCGCCAGGGGCCGTGCTCTGGTTTGAAAGCGGAGAGAAAAAGATGACCATGGTCGAAGGCCGGCGTGCGCTTGCTCCCGCGAAGGAGCCCATGACCGAGGACACCGTCTTTGACGCTGCATCCCTGACCAAGGTAGTGGCCACGCTGCCAAGCGTGCTGATCCTCATGGAGCAGGGAAAGATCGAACTGGAGGCCGAGGTGCGGCGCTACATCCCAGAATTTCGCAGCGGCATCACCGTGCGCCATCTCCTCACCCACACCTCCGGCTTGAAGGCTGGCATTCCCAAGGAGCCCGAATGGACGGGTTACACAGCCGGGATCGAACGAGCCATCGCATCAGAGGCTGAAGGCCCGCCCGACCGCTTCTTCCGCTACTCCGACATCAACTTCATCCTCCTCGGCGAGATCGTTCGGCGCGTGAGCGGCATGGGCTTGAATGAGTTCGCCTCAAAGCACGTGTTCGCGCCTCTGCACATGGACTCCACACGCTTCCTGCCTCCGGAAGATTGGCGGCCACGCATCGCACCCACGGAGAAAGATGAAAACGGCGTCATGCTTCGCGGCGTGGTGCATGACCCCACCTCGCGCAAGATGGGCGGCGTCACCGGCCATGCAGGCCTCTTCACCACCGCCGGTGATCTGGCGAAGTATGCGCGCATGATTCTCGCGGGCGGTGCAGGCATATTAAAACCAGAGACCGTCAAACTCATGACGGCACCGCAGACCGTCGCCACAATCTTCGAACGCCGCGGCCTCGGCTGGGACATCGACTCAGCTTTCAGCAGGCCGCGCGGGAAAGTGTTTCCACTGGGCTCCTTTGGTCACACAGGCTTCACCGGCACTAGCGTCTGGATCGAGCCCGCATCGAAGACCTTTGTTATCTTCATGAGCTCACGCCTGCACCCCAATGGCAAAGGCAGCGTGCGTGATTTGTACGAAGAGATCGGCACCGCAGCAGCAAGTTGTGTGAAGCTCAACCCCACCAACGGCCCCCCATGGCCCCGTGCCGAGACCGAAGTTCCCACCGTATTGAACGGCATCGACGTACTCGCCCGGCGCAAGTTCGCGGACCTGCAGGGCCTCCGCATCGGCCTCATCACCAATCAAACTGGCATCGATGCCCAGCGCCGCAGCACCATCGATCTTCTGGCCAATGCCCCCGGCGTGAAATTGAAAAAACTCTTCAGCCCCGAGCACGGAATCCGTGGTGAACTCGATCAGGAGAAAATCAGCAACTCCATCGACAAAAAGACCGGCCTGCCCGTGCTGAGCTTGTTCGGCGAGCAGCGCGCCCCCACCCAGGAACAACTCGCAGACGTGGATGCCTTGGTATTCGATATCCAGGACATCGGCTGCCGCTTCTACACCTACATCGGCACCATGCGTCTGTGCATGGAGGCGGCGGCCAAGGCGAAGAAGACTTTCTACGTGCTCGATCGCGTCAATCCCATCGGCGGCATCCAGGTCGAAGGCCCCGCCATCATTGATGCCGAAAAACCCACTGCCACGCACGCCATCCCGCTGCGCCACGGCATGACCGCCGGCGAACTCGCGGCTATGATGAACGCCGAGCGCGCCATCGGCTGTGATTTAAAAGTGATCCCCGTCGAAGGCTGGCAGCGCCACATGCGCTTCGATCAAACAGGCCTGCCATGGATCAATCCCTCCCCCAACATGCGCTCATTGAACGCCGCGCTGCTCTATCCAGGCATCGGCCTACTCGAGTTCAGCATCACCGTCGGGCGCGGCACCGACACCCCCTTTGAAGTCCTCGGCGCACCCTATGTGGATGACCTGCGGCTGTCGTATGAACTGAACAAACTGGGCCTGGCAGGCCTGCAGTTTACCCCCATACGCTTCACGCCCACAGCCAGCATTTTCAAAGGCGAAGCCTGCGGCGGCGTGCGCATGGCCATCACAGATCGCAACGCCTTGAATTCAGTCGAAGTAGGCATCGCCATCGCCACCACATTGCAACGGCTCTATCCAAAAGAGTTCAAACTGTCACTTGTGGACACCCTCCTCAATCGAGCCGCCAGCGTGAAGGCCCTGCGCAGTGGCGATGCATGGAAAAAAGTCGTGGCAGACTGGTCCGCAGAGACGCAGGCATTTGCGGTGCGGCGAAAGGAATTCCTCCGTTATGCCGAGGAATAATCTGGCAAAGAATGCGATTTTCGGTTACTCATAAGCCATGAATTCCAATGCCCCAGCGCTGCGTGGTGAGGCAGATATGTTTCAAGATTTGCTGGCTGATGCGCTCGCAATCCAGGATCGTTTTGTTGCGGAGCCCAGGCTCAAAACAACGGGAACAGGCCATCTGAAAAGCCGCGGTGTCGATGGCTTGAAGCAGGACGCGGCGGAACTGGCAGCCAAATACTCCAAGCAACGTGTGGAAACGAAACTGGCTCGATAAGTTCCCTTGGGAGATGGTGGAACGGCTCAATGCCGCTCTCTGCCAGCGACAAAACGTGGTGCACAAGCCCACTTCCGACGGCTATGAACCCGCGCGCAGCTTGTGGGAGTCGCATTACTCCCAGGAACTGTCTTTGGAACGGGCGCTGTTGATTGCCTACGAATGCCATTGCCTCGGCCCATTCTGCTTTTTCAATGGCAACACATTCGTGGCGGTAGTGCGACAAATGATTGAACCGATCCTGGCGCAGGTGGCTCCGGACGATCCAAACAAGGCCGCGCAATTTCGTTCGGTCGTTGGGCACTTCGTCGCAGGGACTGAGGGAATGGAAGAGTTAAGAGGTGCAATTCGTTCGATTGAGCAACGCCTGAGTGGGGCAGCGCCAGGAGATCAATAACGGCATGTCCGGACTTGCGCGCCAGGGGAGTGTCTATGCTACCATGCAGACAATGAAACTCCGCCACATCCTTCTGGCCTCCACCTTCCTGATTGCCGCCTGCGGCAAGACTTCGGATCAACATGCGGAATCCAAAGGCACCATCGCGGTGTCGTTGCTCTCCTTGCAAAATCCCTTCTTCAAAGTGATCGGCGACAGCATCATCGCCGAGGCCAAGAAGAACGGGTATGACACGCTCGTGGTCAGCGCAGACGGTGACGTGGCGCGCCAGAGCAACCAGATCAAAGACTTCATCGTGAAAGATGTCGCCGCCATCGTGCTGAGCCCCACGGATTCAAAAGCGATTGTAACCGTGATCCAGGAAGCCAACGCCGCCGCCATTCCCGTCTTCACCGTGGATGTGCCCTGCAACGAGCCCGGCGTGAAAATCGCCACCCAGGTGGCCACGGACAACTTCGGCGGCGGCAAGATGGCGGCAGAGGCCATGATCGAGGCGCTGCAAGGGCAGGGGGGTAAGATCGGCGTGCTCGACATGAAGCAGGTCGAGTCCTGCATCCTGCGCGTTAAAGGCTTCAAGGAAGTACTGGCCACTCACAATGCCACAGCGGCGAGAAAAATCGAGATCGTAAGCGAACTCGACTGCCACGGCGCCAACGACAAAGGCTACAAAGCCACCGAAGACATGCTGCAGGCCCAGCCAGATCTCGTCGGCATTTTTGCCATCAATGACCCCGGCGCACTCGGTGCACGCGGTGCCATTGAGAAGGCGGGCCGCACGGACAAGGTCGTCATCATCGGTTTCGACGGCCAGCCTGAAGGCAAGCAGGCGATCAAGGAAGGCAAGATCTACGCTGACCCCATTCAGTTCCCGGACAAGATGGGCGCAGAAGTCGTGCGCGCCTTCATGCGCTACTCCAAAGGCCAGGAACTCCCGCCCCAGATGCTCATTCCGACAAGTCTGTATCGCAAAGCCGATGGCGCGGCGGATGCTTCACTGAGATAGTCCCATGCTCAATCTCATGAACCCGCTCACCGTCCTCACCCTGCTGGCGCTTGCCACATCCGTCGTCTCTGCTGCCGATCCAAAGCCCGCGTCCGAATTCACCACCACCGACCCCAAGAAGGTCAAAATCCTCGAAGACTCGTCCCGCGAAAAAGATCCCGAGATCGATCACTTCAGGCATCTCTGCCCCGGTCTTGGCGGCTATCAGGTCATCCATGAAGGCGGCGATCTGCGCAGCTGGATCAATCTGATCTACGACGGCAGCAAGACCGACCTCATGAGCGACACCCTCACCGCCTGCCCCGGCCAGTTCCCGGCCAAGGCGAACAACGTCGTGCAATGGCGCGGCTTCCGCAAAGGCGGCTCCTTTGCCCCTTACGCCATCATCTACCGCATGATGTCCAGCGCCGATGACGAAAAGCAGACGCGCCTGGAAACGCTCGTCATCATCAAGCTCGACAAGGACAAATCAACCGTCGTCGGCCATGTGTCCGCGAAAGAAGGAAACGAAAAAGCCGAGATGCTCGCAGACAAGCTCTGCAAGCCATGAGCAAACACACATGAAGGCACGCTCATTCATTCATTGGTCCCGCCGCACGCTGTTGCTGGCAGCTTTCGTCGCCGCTTGCTGCTTGCAGTCAAAGGCCGCCGACGAGCTGCCGCACGTGCGCATCCTCTTTCTCGGCAACAGCTACACCGCCTTCAATCTCCTGCCCGGCATGGTGGGCGAGCTCATGCTCTCCTCCCAAATGCTGGCGCCGCACATCGGCAGCAGTCTTCAGGGCAACTACACGCTGGAGCGCCACACCACCAATGCGGAGGGCATGGACTTACTGAAAAAAGGAGCCGACGACGGCAAGCCCTGGGACGTCGTCGTCGTTCAGGAGCACAGCGTCGTCTCCGCCGCCGCCGCCGTGGATGCAGATGCCAAAATGCTCATGGAAAACGGCCTCGCCAAGCTCGTCAAATCCGCCCACGAATTGAACCCCAAAGTGCTGGTCGTCGTGTTTCAGGTGTGGGCTCGGCACGAAAAGCTCTGGAAGGAAAAATCCGCCGATGCCCTCGCCACCGGCGAAAATCCTGGGCAGGCCCTTGCCCGCATTCACCTTGCGAATGCGAACGCCGTGAAAGCCGCGCAGGAAAAAAATCCAGGCGCACAAATCATCGTCAGCCCCGTGGGAGATTTCTGGTGGCTCGTGCATGACCTCTATCCCGCGCTCTCGCTCTATGCTGAGGACGGCACGCATCCCGATCTGCTCGGCTCACTGCTTAGCGCTTACATCATTCTCGGCAGCATCGGCGGACGTGAAATGCTCGAACAATCTTCATGGCTGCCGCCAGACTGTCCTGCGGTGCAGGCTGCACGCGCGAAGAAGATGGTGCTGGATCACCCCGAAGTGTTCAAAGCGGCTGGGAAGTAGTACCACTCGCAGTTTAGGCGATGTTTAAAACCTGTGCTGAATGCCTGGAGTGACTTCATGCTAGCTTAGGGTCACTTCACGCCCCATGCGCCTCTCTCCGAAAGCCCGGAGGGCTGGCATAATGGTAGCCGGGGGCGCAAGCCCCCGGAGCTCATCACCCACCCCTCCCAAATTTCGTGGAACCGCGTAGCGGTGACACAAAACTCCAAGCCGCCCAAACGTGACAACGGCAGCGTCAAAGCATGTTTTCAGACGCCTTTGGCCCCATCATTTGGGCCGCCAGGAGGTGACATCATCACCCGTGCGCGGAATCTGGTCTTTCCCGCTGCTGTAAACGGCCACCTTGTTGACAACATGCGCCGCCTGACCCGTCGAGATCTTGGGGTCGGTATTGCTGACATCGGGATTTTTCACCTGATTGTCACCGTTCGTATCCAGCAGGATGTGGTAAGGCTGGCCATACATGTCAGCCAGCTTGAAGGGGCGTGCAGCGCCTACCAGACCGTGGTGGCCATTATTCGCTGGGGGGAATGTTACGAAAGGCGTCCGCTTGGGATTCAGATCCACTGCGCCGCTCGATGCAGGAGGAATGCCCATGAGAGTATCCACCAGCGAATTCGTGCCATCCGTCAGCAGTTCGGCTGCGTCCTCACCATTCGCTCCGGTGACACTGGAGTCGATGGGCCAGCGGCCATAGTCAGTCTGGTATTGGTCAATGCCATTCTTGAGATCCATCAACACCGTTCGTACCTTGAGACGATTGGCTTGGTCAATGGCGTTGGTGATTCCCGCTGCCGTTAGGCTCGCGAGGATCGCGATGATGGTGATCGTAATGAGCAGTTCGATCAAGGTGAACGCTCTCGAAGCAGGTAGCCGGTGCGTTTTCATAAACAGATTTTACCTGAAATGCCAGTGGCAGGTCAATACTGCTTTTTCACCCTTGATCCACCTCTGGAAACAGCGCACGGCTTCCCTCCCCGTGAACAAACCTGCCGTCCTCGATCAACTTCTCTCCGTGCTCAATGCCGAACTCGCCGCACTCACCCGCGCCGCGCAGGGAGCCTTCGCCGCCGCCACGGACCCGGACAGCAAGGCAGAGAACAAGTACGATACCCGCACCTTGGAAGCCTCCTACGTCGCTCGTGGTCAGGCCCAGCGCGTGGCAGAGCTTCAAGAGGCTGTGCGTGCCTTTGGTGCCTTGTCTGGAAACACCCTGGACTCAGGTGCCGCCATCACACTCGGAGCACTCGTCACCTTGGAGACCCCCGACGAACAAACCCATTACTTCCTCGGCCCCTTTGCCGGTGGCACCGAGATAGTGCATGCAGGTCAGGAAGTCGTCGTCATCACCCCCGCATCCGCCTTGGGTCAGAAACTCATCGCCAAGCGGGCAGGGGACACCATCGCACTGCGGCCCGGCCTTTCCGCCAAGGTGATCGCAGTGGCCTGATCACGGCGAATCTGCCTCCTCATGTAGAATGCAACGGCATCTTCCTCAAAGCATCGCACTTCATGGGGTCTGAAGGACCCACGGACTCAGCCCAGGGCGCCGGAGCGCAGCGACAAGCCCTGGGTCACATGAGCCAATGCACAGCGTTTCTTCAGGAAGCGCCCTGAATGGGCGCGGGAGCAGGTGCTTTCGCCCTACCATCTCACGGTTCATGCCGTTCCTGGAAGTTTGCCAAATCAAGGACGGCCTGCACTAGCAGTCACAGCCGCAGCATCCACATCCGTCGCCGTCGCAGGGATTGCAGTCGATCATGGAACTCCCGCCTCTGGTCCATCCGGGGCGGCAGCAATCAAAGCATTCGCAGCAATTGCAACCATCGCATTTGTCCCAGCAGGAGCGTTTGCGCTGGGTGCCTTCAATGGGTGACTGCACATGCTTCGTGCCTTTGTCTTCCTTTCCCGCCACCTGCGCCACTCGCGCTTCCGCCCCTGCGATCAGCACCGCCTGTAGCAGATCGCGATGTCGCAGCAGCGGCAGCGCATCAAACGCACGCCGCAGGCTAGCGAGTGCTTGCTCAAGCGCAGGCAGCAACGCGGCACGACGTCCCCCGAGATCAGCAAAGGCATGCAGCGGGTTGAACTGCCCGCGCCTCTTGTCCCGCGCCCAATCCTCCCACGCATCCTGCGCGTAGATGAGAAAGCCCAGGCTCTCACCGAGTTGTTGCAGCAGCGGCTTGGCCTCCGTTGCTCTAGACACCTGCGCGAGGTGCCCCACGATCTCACCATACGCCGCACACGTCGGCCTAGCGCATGCGTCGAGGCTCGCTGAGGGATGCTCGATGTCTCTTTGTCCGGCCATCCAGCCGCGAACCTCTTGCACACGAAAGCGCATCGCATGCAGCAGGCCCAGCGCATCGCCGATGGGCCTGTCGAGCGCTCTCGATCCCACACGCGCCGCATGGCGTCGCCACCCCCGTTCATCCTGCGCATCGTCATCCAGCTTCGCGCTCAGGCCACAAATCGTCACAGCAGCGGTGTATTGCAGCACCGGGCTGTCCGCCACCAGATCACGCGGCGCGGCGAATGCATTGCAGCAGGTGGTCTGGCACAGCTCCGGCGGCGCTTCCGCCAGGGCATTGCCCAGCAGCGTGAGAAAAGCGCTGTCCCTGTTCACCAGCCACCGCGCCCAAGCGCCATAGTGACGGTGCAAATTCGTGCCGAGACCGCAGAAGTGCGCTCGATACAAAAACGCCGCCTTCTGGCAGCACATCGTGGGACCCGGGAGATGGCCGAACATCGCCGAAGATGGCGCAAACACCCCCGGCGACGAATGGTTTTCTCTCACCCCGCACGCCGCATCTCAGCGATCCACTCCGGCGGAATGCCCTGCCCGGGCACCGAGCTGTCCGGCTGCCGCTTCAGCCCCACCGTATGCTCTAGCAGCCACTCCAGGCCTTCCCAAAAATGCAGCGCATCCAGCACCGGGTTCAGCGCATTCGTTACCGGGCAGTAATGCACCTCCTTCGGATTCGTGTGGTGCAGCGTGTGGTGCTGTGGCGTCTGCAAGATTCGGAGATCCTGCAACCGCGAGATGAAGCGCCCGTTTTCCTTCCGGGTTCGGTGCGACCACTTGTGCACCTCGTTCGCATTCCCACCCACCAGCGCAAAGAGCCACACATGCCACGTCAGGCAGCCCAGCCACGACGCCGCGATGATCAGCAGCCCCATCGCCGCCAGCAGCTCCTTGTTGCTCTCCCACCACGTGTTCCGCGTCATGCGTCTTGGCAGGTGATGATGCACAATGTTCGGCCGCCCGATCCAGCGCCCCAGCCACGGCGTATCTTCGCGGATGTAAGCATCCTCCATCCAATGGACAAGACCAGCGGCAAAATCCGCAGCAAGCACCACGCCTGCCGCCTGTAGAGTGAGTGAGATAAGGTCGTTCATGACCCCCCATCACTTGCCCACAAAAGCACACCTCAGGACATTGATACTCTTGAAGCTTCGATTGAGAGGATCAATGGAGGTCTGCTAGGTTCCAGGGGGCTGAACTACGAGTTGCACACGCTGGGGATTTCCATATCTTTGGCCCATGTCATTTGATCCTGCTGCCATTCAACTGCCTCCACTCGGAGTTGAGACGCGCATGCCGCCGCAGAATCGGCGTGAGCTGTCATTCGAAGAGGTATATCAGCAGGTGCGCCGTCATTTGAAGGATGATGTGGCCGGAACAATGTCGGTGCAAATGAAAGCCCAGATCAACGGCAGCCATGCTCACACAGCGCGAGTTTGCACGGCTGGTTGATGGTCCGTCGTTGGATCGCGAAATCGACCGCCTTACGAAAAAGGGCGGCGGTTGGCTTCAGGCGGCCCAGATACTCAGCCGCAGGGTTAACTGTACCTTGGATTGGGAGGAATTAGGGCCTTCAGGTTCACGCTACCAAGTCTTGGGCAGTCGTGGCGAGGCGGTGCTCTTTTGGGACAGTCACCTGAAGAACTGCATCGTGAAACTACGTGGCCGCGAGGAGAACGGCTATGGCACTGCAGGCTTCGGCTGCATCCTTCTGCGCAATGAGCGCGGCATGATCGACTACGGGCCGGGGACCCTTGAGCAGGCGCTGGAACGCGAGCGTCTGAGCTGGGTTCATCTCGGCTTTGGCTGTGTGTTCGAAGATGTCATTGGCGATGTCTCAGGACTGCTTCTGGCACAGGCATTCATCAGTGGCTCTGCGCCCACCGAGCCTGAAATCCATGCGTGGATGACACAGCACGGCTGGGAATCCTTGGCGGAAGCGCGCGACGTGTCTGTCACACTGCGTCAGCATGCCTGGCGGCGTGGCAAGATCGGTGCCTTTGACGCCAATGAGACGAACTTCATCAAGAGCGATGTGGACGGTCAGTTGTACCCGATTGATCTAATCGTTTGGACGCTGCCCGAGTGACAGGGCCGGTGTTGCCCGGCCCTTTCAATCCCACACGTTTGGCGAGTGCTCCCTTGGAAACCGCGCACCCATTCCCCCCTCCAGTTCCCCGGACCGCAACGCGGTCCCGTCACGTGCATTGTGCTAGCTTGTGGCCGCTCGGCTGACGGAACTTCCTTGAGGTTCATGATCCTGCGAGGATCGCGCGTGGCACTGTTCCCAGGAGAGCACTCGCTGTCACTCGGCACTCCTGGGCTGCATGACGAAAGCCCGTTGGGCTTTGGATAGCCAGATTCACAAATTAATTGCTGTGGACGCTCTCTTTGGGGCAACATGATCAGATGAATCCAAAAGCGAAAATCTGGCTTCTTCGTTTGGCTGGCATTCCCATCACGATTCTCGTTCCCATGATTGGTTCGAATCTCTTGATGTATCTGTGCCAGTGGCTCCTGGGTTATGGCAGCCTGTTCTTCTTGTCCATTCCGATACTTGTAGTCTTAATCTGGTCAACTTTCCGGATGGCTGGCTGGACCGTTTTTGCTTCACAAGCGAACTTGTTAAGTCATGGCATCCGCCGCGTCGGTTATGCCGTGGGTTTCGTGGCATTTTTGATCTTGGCATACTGGGTCATTCGACTCCCAGAACGACCGTATGATCGAGCAGCGCTTAAATTTTCTGAGATCACACCGGCAACAGTGAACGTAACCGGAGTCTGGAATGGCACATGGACAGATCCAAGAGCCAGATACGAAGAGGTTATTTCTTTAACCCTCGAGCAAACGGGCAATACCATCTCCGGCACCATTCAAAGCGAAAAGGAAAGGGTGCCAGGTTACAAAAGAGAGCGAGAGTGGGAGATCATCGATGGCCAGATCAGTGGTGACCGGATCAATTTGTATTATAGGCAAGGAGATTTCCGGATGGACATCCCCGCGACGCTTCTTGGTGTGTGCAAAAAAGGTGAAATGTCAGGGGAGTACTTCGGTCATGTGGCTGCTAGGATCGGCTTCTCAACCAAGGGCACCTGGCATGTGACTAAGACAAAGCCATGACACACCCGGTTCGAGCGCATGAGACCCATTTTCCTACGGCGTAACTTTTACTTCTCGTCCCCTGGCATCGGCGGCACATCCGGCACCATGGCCAGAACCTCGCTGAGGCCGCCTTTACGGCCGCGTGCAGCCCGGACTTCGATGCTATCACGAACTTGCCAGGCGGAGATCTGGGAGGAGAGCGCCAAGGCGACGATCTGATCCACCGAGGTGCTCTCCTTCTCTGCCGCATCAGCAATGATACGAGCGAGGAAGTCTGGGATGCTGGCGGAGATGGTTGTCATGGCGACTGACGTACTATGTCCAGAAAAGTCTTGGGATCAACCACGCGAACGGCGGGGAGCCGGTCTGCAGGGAAATGCCGGACATTGTGCGTGACAAGATAATCGATCTTCGACTCCATGGCTAGCTGGGCGAGAGGCTCGTCGTCAGGATCAGGCAATGCAGGCTTCCAAGAGGCCGATGGTTTGAAGGATTGCGCCTCCAAGCAAAGTTCATCGAGGAATTGTTCGATCCAAACATGCGAGAATCCCAGAGGAACCAATTCTCGCTTCAAAATCTCTTCATATTCAGCCAAGACCGTATTGCTCAGCAACAAGGTGAACTCTCCGAGCTCGAGCCTTTTCATGATCTCAAATGACGCCCCATTCCGCGAACGAAGCGCGGAAAGGACGACATTGGTATCGAGAATGGCTCGAATCATAAGCTCAGGACTACTTCACCAGCCTCACCATCAAATCCTTGCTCTCCACACTCTCACTGATCTTCACGCAGATCTCACTGACAGTGCCCGCAATCGGTGACGAAACGGCAGCAAACATCTTCATGGCCTCCAGTGTCAGCAGGGTCTCCCCCTCCTTCACCTTCTGTCCCACGCTCACTGCAATGCTCGCCACCATCCCGGGCATCGGCGCACCCACCTGAGTGGAATCCGCAGGATCTGCCTTGGTCTTGGTCACCGCGTTCTTCGCCAGCGCCTTGTTGGTCACCGTCGTATGACGCGGGTAGCCGTTCAGCTCAAAGATCGCCGTCTGCTGACCTGTGGCGTCGGCCTCGGTCATGTTGAGCAGTCGCACAAAGAGCGTCTTGCCTTCTTCCAGGCTAATGTGGATTTCCTCCTTGTCCTGCAGGCCGTAGTAATACGCCGGCGTCGGCAGGGCGGACACGTCACCGTAGGTCTTGCGGAATTCAGCAAACTTCAGGAACACATCCGGATACATGAGGTAGCTCCACACATCGTCTTCGGTAGGCTCCTTCTTGAGCTTGCCCTTGAGCTCCGCGCGCACGTCCTCCAGCTTGATCTTCGCGGCGTGCGTGCCGGGGCGGCCTTTGATGCGTTTGCCGCCTTTGCCGACGATGGCATCGGCCAGTGCATTCCACTTCTTGCGTGAATCCGCCGCCTTGGCGGGTTCCATGCCGTAGAAGGGTTCGCCCAGCCAGCCTTCAAACATGCTGGTCACGTCCTTGCTCCACTTGGTGCCTTGCAGGTTGATGATGTCCGTGGGCTTCACGCCACGCGCCACGCACTCGATGGCCAGATCGCCGACGACCTTGCTCGATGGCGTCACTTTGACGATGTCACCGCAGAGCTGGTTCACTTCCGCATACGCATGCGCGATCTCCGGCCAGCGTGGGCCGAGGCCCATGCCGATGGCCTGTTCCTTGAGATTCGTGTACTGCCCGCCTGGCATCTCGTGCAGATAGACCTCCGCAGTGCCGTAGGGCTCGGCAGTGTCGAAAGGCTTGTAGAAACTGCGCACCGCAGCCCAGTAGTCGCTGAACTCCTGCAACGCTTCGACATCCAGTCCGGTGTCGCGCGGCGTGTTCTGCATGGCAGCCACAATGGAGTTCAGGTTCGGCTGCGAAGTGCCGCCAGACATGGAGGCGATGGCCGCATCCACCACATCGACACCCGCCGTGGCGGCTTCGATGATGCTCGCGGCGTTCAGCCCGCTCGTGTCATGTGTGTGGAAGTGAATTGGGATGCCCACTTCATCCTTCAGCGCCTTGACCAACTTTTTCGCCGCAAACGGGCGGACGAGTCCGGCCATGTCCTTGATGCACAGCATGTGCGCCCCCATCTTTTCCAGTTCCTTGGCCAGACGAACATAGTACTTCAGGTCATACTTGTCGCGCTTCGGATCCATGATGTCGCCCGTGTAGCACAGCGTGCCTTCACAGATCGAGTTCGTGTCCTCACGCACCGCATCCATCGCCGCCTTGAGGTTCGGCAGGTAGTTCAGCGAATCAAAGATGCGGAAGATGTCCATGCCATTCTCGGCGGAATGTTTGATGAAGCCCTTCACCACATTGTCCGGGTAGTTCGTGTATCCCACGGCGTTCGAGCCACGGAAGAGCATCTGCAGCAGGATGTTCGGCACCTTCGCGCGGATGTCGCGCAGGCGCTCCCACGGATCTTCCCGCAGGAAGCGCATCGTCACGTCAAAGGTCGCGCCACCCCACATTTCCAGGGAGAACAGGTTCGGCGTGCGGCGTGCCACGCTGTCCGCCACGGCCAGCATGTCAAAGGTGCGCATGCGCGTGGCCAGCAGCGACTGATGCGCATCACGCATTGTCGTGTCGGTGATCAGCAGCTTCTTCTGCTTCGCAATCCAGTCATTGCAGAACTTCTCCGGCCCCATCTCCGTGAGCAGCTGCTTCGTGCCTTTCGCCGGCAAGATGCGGTGGTCATATTTCGGAATCGGCGGTGCAGTGAATGCCTTGCTCAGCGTGTGGCCCTTCGCATGCGGATTGCCGTTCACGATGGTGTCAGCCAGGTAGCTTAGCAGCTTCGAGGCACGGTCCTTGCGCGCCACAAACTTGAGCAGGTCGGGATTGTTGTCGATGAAGCGCGTCGTGGCCTGTCCCGCCATGAAGTCCGGGTGATGCACCACGTTCATGAGGAAGGGGATGTTCGTCTTCACCCCACGGATGCGGAACTCGCGCAGACCCCGGTCCATGCGGTCCAGCGACTGCTGGTACGTGCGGGCATACACCGTCATCTTCACCAGCATCGAGTCATAATAAGGCGTGATGACCGCGTTCGTCGCGCCCAGCGCGCCATCCAGACGAATGCCAAAGCCACCCGCGCTGCGGTAGGTCAAAATTTTGCCAAAGTCCGGCGTGAAGCCGTTTTCCGGATCTTCCGTCGTGATGCGGCACTGGATCGCAAAGCCGCTCTTCTCAATCTTGTCCTGCGGCGGCAATGCCAGCGGCTCCTGATGAACCTGGTAGCCCTGCGCGATGAGGATCTGGCTGCGCACGATGTCGATGCCCGTGATCTCCTCCGTCACGGTGTGCTCCACCTGAATGCGCGGGTTCATCTCGATGAAGAACCACTCTCCTGTTTCGTGATCCACTAGGAACTCAACCGTGCCCGCGTGCGTGTAATTCACCGCCTCGGCCAGTTTCACCGCTGCCTCGCACAGGCCGTCGATGATCTCCTGCTTGATTCCGTAGCTCGGTGCCTGCTCGATCACCTTCTGATGCCGGCGCTGCACGGAGCAGTCACGTTCA
This sequence comes from Verrucomicrobiaceae bacterium, assembly GCA_027490195.1. Classification (GTDB taxonomy): domain Bacteria; phylum Verrucomicrobiota; class Verrucomicrobiia; order Verrucomicrobiales; family Verrucomicrobiaceae; genus Prosthecobacter. Next base: position 56,784 of record JAIXYN010000098.1, read on the forward strand.
TGCAGGTGCAGCACATTGCCATGCTTGTCGGCCAGAATCTGCACTTCGATGTGCTTCGCCTTGCCCACAAATCTTTCGAGGAACACCGCTCCGTTGCCAAAGGCGCGTTCCGCTTCGGTCTGCGCCTCATCCAGCAGCTTTTCCAGGTCCTTGGACTCGCGCACGATGCGCATGCCGCGCCCGCCACCGCCAAAGGCCGCCTTGATGATCAGCGGAAAGCCGATTTTCTTCGCTGCCGCCAGCGCTTCCTTGCGGTCGCTCACAGGCTCGTCAGTGCCTTCGAGAATCGGCACCTTGAGCTTGCGGGCTACATTACGGGCCGCCGTCTTGTCGCCCATCATGTCGAGAATCTTTGCCTCAGGCCCGATGAAGATGATGCCAGCGTCTTCGCACGCCTGGGAGAACTTCGGGTTCTCAGACAGGAAGCCATAGCCGGGGTGGATCGCATCCACGCCCTTCTCCTTCGCCAGGGTCACGATGCCTTCGATGTCCAGGTAGGCTCCCAGCGGTCCCTTGTCCTTGTTCAGCTCGTAGGCCTCGTCCGCTTTGAAGCGGTGGGGGCAGAAGCGGTCTTCCTGCGCATAAATCCCCACCGTTTTCAGCCCCAGTTCAGTGGCCGCGCGCATGACGCGGATGGCAATTTCGGAGCGGTTCGCGACCATCAGCTTCTTGATGGGGCGGATCGTGGCAGGGGCTGGAGTTTTCTTGGGCATGGCAGGTTGGTTGAATGCGGGCGCATAGTCCCGCGAAATCGTGGGGAGGCAAGGCTGTTGGTGGGATTCATGAAGAGAGTTGAAACCGCAGCCGCAGCCGCTACCCTTGCTCACATGAAAACGTACACCGCCATCCTCCACCAGGGTGAGGCTGCCGAAGGCGGCTTTTGGGCCACCTGCATGGAGGTTCCGGGTGCCAATGGCCAAGGAGAAACACGTCAGGAGTGCCTGGATGATCTTGCTGCTGCCGTGAAGCTGATGTTGCAGGTCAATCGTGAGGATGCTTTCCGCGACGATCCGAACGCCATTGAGACCGAACTCGCCCTAGCATGAAGCGGCGTGATTTGCTGCGCCATCTGGAGGAGCACGGCTGCATCATGCAGCGTGAGGGCTCCAGTCATACCCTTTATGGGCGTCCTGATTCAGTGCATAAAGAGGCAGTGCCCAGGCATGCGGAAATCAAAAAACATCTCGCCCGCAGCATTTGCAGGAATCTGAATGTGCCAGTACCAAAAGGAGCTTGAGATAATTTCGGCCCGCAGCGCTGGTTGGGGTATTTTGCAGCAGCGCAATAGGGCTCTCTGCTTTTGATGCCTTCTGCCGCCAAATTGGCCATGAACTTGCTAATTATAACATAGCGGGAATGGAGTTCCCGTCCGCCCCCAACCTTTTCGCATGTCCATCCACGTCGCCCTTCACCACCGCACCAGCTACCGCTACGAGCGACCCATCGAGCTGGGCCCCCAGATCATCCGGTTGCGCCCTGCACCGCATTCCCGCTCACGCATTCTGAGCTACTCGCTGAAAATCACCCCGGAAAAGCATTTCCTGAACTGGCAGCAGGACCCCCAGTCGAATTTCCTCGCCCGGCTGGTCATCCCGGAAAAAACCAAGGAGTTCAGCATCGAGGTGGACGTCGTGGTGGAGATGGCGGTGTTCAATCCCTTCGACTTCTTCCTGGAGCCTGAAGCTGAAAAATTCCCCTTCGACTACGATGCCACGCTGGATCATGAGCTCGCCCCCTTCCTGAAGTGCGGCGAACTCACGCCCAAATTCGCGGAATACTTCACCCAGGTCGAGAGCGAGCTCCTCGCCATGAAACCCTGGCCACCGCGCACGATTGACGCCCTCGTCACCATCAATCAGCGCCTCTGGAAGGACATCGGTTACACCGTCCGCATGGAGCCGGGCGTTCAGACGCCGGAGGAGTCCCTCACCAAGCGCACCGGCTCCTGCCGTGACACTTCATGGCTCATGGTGCAGCTCATGCGCCGTCTCGGCATCGCCGCTCGCTTTGTCAGCGGCTACCTCATCCAGTTGAAGCCGGACGTGAAGTCGCTCGATGGCCCCAGCGGTACGGAGGTGGATTTCACCGACCTCCATGCCTGGTGCGAGGTCTATCTGCCCGGCGCTGGCTGGGTCGGACTCGATCCGACCTCAGGCCTCTTCGCCGGGGAAGGGCACATTCCCCTTGCCGCCACTCCAGACCCAGGGAGCGCCGCACCCATCAGCGGTATGGCGGAGCCCTGCGAAACGGAGTTCGAGTTCGACATGAAGGTGGATCGTATTTACGAGTCGCCTCGCGTCACGAAGCCCTACACCGAAGAGCAATGGGCAGAGATCGAAGCCTTGGGTCATGCCTTGGATAAAGAACTGGAAGCCAATGATGTACGTCTGACCATGGGTGGTGAGCCAACCTTCGTCTCCATCGACGATGCCGAAGGGGCTGAGTGGAATACCGCCGCCGTCGGGCCGATGAAGGCCAAGCTCTCGGACATCCTGCTCAAACGCCTCAGAGACCGCTTCGCCCCGGGGGCCTTCCTGCACCACGGCCAGGGCAAATGGTACCCTGGGGAGTCCCTCCCGCGCTGGTCCTATGGCTGTCACTGGCGCAAGGACGGTCAGCCCTTGTGGGCGCACCCGCATTTGTATGCCGACATGCAGAAAGACTACGGCGTGAATGAGACCCACTCCGCGCGCTTCACCCATGCGCTGGCAGAGCGCCTTGGCTGCAGCACTAAATGGATCATGCCGACGTATGAAGATGCGTTCTACTACCTCTGGCGCGAGCGCAAGCTGCCGGTGAACGTCGATCCGCTCAAATCCAACCTCAAAGACAAGGAGGAGCGCACGCGCCTCGCCAAGGTGTTTGAGGAAGGTCTCGACAAAATCATCGGCCACGTGCTGCCGCTCAAACCCGTGCACAATGGCTGGGAAACTGGCCCCTGGTTCCTGCGTGCCGAGCGCTGCTACCTTGTGCCGGGGGATTCACCCATCGGCCTGCGTCTGCCCTTGGACTCCCAGCCCTGGGTCAAGACCACCGACTATCCCTATCATCACGAGCAGGACCCCATGCAAGACCGCGATCCTTTGCCCTCGCGGCAGCAGTTTGTGCGTGGCATCGCCGGGGTTCCGCCCTCCTTTTGGAAAAAACTCGCTCAGCGCCGTGGCCCCTCCAGTGCCGATGGACTGACCGAGGAAGTCGGCGAAGAGAATCAGCAGGAAATTGATCCTGCCGCCCAGCCGCCTTCGGTGGGCCAATCCGCCGATCAGATCGTGCGTACCGCCCTCTGCGTGCAGCCGCGTGAGGGCAAGCTATTCATCTTCATGCCGCCCACCAAGACTCTTGAGGAATACCTCTCCGCTCTAGGGGCCGTGGAGGACGTGGCGCTGGCATTGGATCAGCCTGTCGTCATCGAAGGCTATCCGCCACCCTTTGACCCGCGCCTAAACGTGCTCAAGGTCACCCCTGACCCGGGCGTGATCGAAGTGAACGTACATCCCGCCAAGAGTTGGGACGAAATGGTGAACATCACCGAGTCTCTCTACGAAGAGGCCCGGCTCACCCGCCTCGGCACCGAGAAATTCATGGTCGATGGCCGCCACACCGGCACTGGCGGTGGCAATCACATCGTCATGGGCGCGGAAACACCCAAGGACAGCCCCTTCCTGCGGCGTCCCGATCTCCTGCGCAGCCTCACCAGCTACTGGCAGAATCATCCGTCGCTCTCGTTCATGTTCGCAGGCATGTTCATCGGCCCCACCAGCCAGAGCCCGCGCATCGACGAAGCGCGCAACGATTCGCTCTACGAACTCGAAGTGGCCTTCAAGGCCGCATCTGAGGCCATGGCAAAGGGCGGAGAATTGCCCCCATGGTTGGTGGACCGCTTGTACCGCAACCTCTTCATCGACTCCAGCGGCAACACCCACCGTGCCGAGTTCTGCATCGACAAACTCTACTCGCCAGACAGCAGCACGGGCCGCCTCGGCCTGCTCGAAATGCGCGGGTTTGAAATGCCGCCCCACCCGCACATGAGTCTCGCGCAGGCGCTCATGCTCCGCACCCTCATCGCCCGCTTCTGGAAGGAGCCTTACGAGGCGCCACTCGTGCGCTGGGGCACCGACATCCACGACCGCTGGATGCTGCCTCACTTCGCCTGGAGCGACATCGAGGACGTCTGCCATGACACGCAGCAGGCCGGGTTTGAATTGAAACCCGAGTGGTTCGCCCCGCATTACGAGTTCCGCTACCCGCTCAGCGGCGACTGGTGCACGCGCAATGTGAACGTGGAAATCCGCCAAGCGCTGGAGCCCTGGCACGTGCTCGGTGAGGACAACGGTGCCGGTGGTGCCGTGCGCTTCGTCGATTCCTCGCTCGAACGCATCCAAATCAAGGCGCAGGGGCTCGTGGAAGGCCGTTACGCCATCACCTGCAACGGGCGTACCGTGCCGATGCATCCCACCGGCACCAATGGCGAATACGTCGCCGGGGTGCGTTACCGCGCTTGGCAGCCCCCAAACTGCCTGCATCCCACCGTGGGCGTCCACTCACCACTCACGATCGACCTCGTCGATCAGTGGAATCAGCGCTCCCTCGGTGGCTGCAAGTATCATGTCGCCCATCCCGGCGGCCTGAGCCACGAAACCTTCCCGGTGAACGCTTACGAGGCCGAAAGCCGCCGTTACTCCCGTTTCTTCCGCCACGGCCACACGCCTGGGAAGATGAAGGTGGAGCCGGCCAAGCCGAACCCGGAATTCCCCTTCACCCTGGATCTGCGGAACGCCTGACAGGCTCGACGTTGACGCTTCCTACCCAACACCCTAGATTCGAGCATGAGTTCACGCAGTCAGGCCACCCTGAGCCAGATCCAAGCGCTGCCCCCTGAGGAACAGCAGGAGGTCTGTGATCATGTGATGCTGTGGGCACATGCGGCTGAGGCTATTATGGCGAATAGAGACCCCATTCGCTCAGCACGGGGGATGTTCGCTGGCAGCAGGTTAAACGACGCCCTGATGAAACATCGTCAGGAGGAGCGCCGCCGTGGCTGAAGCCATCGTGCTGGACACCTCGGCATGTTTTGCCCTGCTGGAGGATGAAGGCGGTTCGCTGAAACAGAAAATGCTTGCCCCCAAATGAAGAACCCGCCATGCCAATTTATGGCATAAACATTGCGTTCATCCGACAAATGGGATGCACTGGCGGGATCGATTCGTACTGTCAACATCGTCCCTACAGCCACCTCCAACCCCGCATTGATCTTCCAATCTCAAAGTTCCACCGCCGCTGCTCCCGTTTCCCAACGGGCAGCGATGTCGCGATTGGATGGTCCTGACGCCCGAGGGCATTACGATGAACTTCGTGATGCCAGCGGCAAAGTGCGGGCGCACTACGAGCCGGTTATCACGGATCTCACGCGTCGTGATGCCGCCGGCGTCAAACGGCTGGCAGACACCGGACGCCGGCTTCTCGCAGAGCGCGGTGTCACCTTCAACATCTATGATGACAAAGGCATGGACACGCCATGGCACATGGACCCGGTGCCATTTGTCATCTCGGCGCGTGAATGGGAAGGCATCGAGAAGGCGCTGATTCAGCGTGCAACGTTGCTCAATGCGATTTTGAACGACAGCTATGGCCCGCAGCAGTTGATCCGTGATGGCAGTATGCCTGCGGCCCTCGTGCTTGGCCAGCCCGGCTATCTGCGGCCCTGCCACGGTATCAAACTTCCGAACGCCCAACCGCTTCAGCTCTACGGTGCAGACATCGCTCGTTCGCCCGACGGTCAGTGGTGGGTCATCTCCGACCGCACCCAGATTCCGACCGGCTCTGGCTACGCTTTGGAAAACCGTCTCATCACCTCCAGGCTGCTGCCGGATGTGTTTCGTGACGCGCGTGTGCGCCGTCTCGCCAGCTTCTTCCGCCAGATGCAGCAGTCGCTCGCCGCTTTGGCACCTCGTCCGGTGGAAGAGCCGCGCGTCGTCCTGCTGACACCCGGCCCGTACAATGAGACCTACTTTGAGCAGGCCTACCTGGCCCGTTATCTGGGGTACACCCTGGTGGAAGGCGAAGACCTCACCGTGCGTGATGACCGGGTTTATTTGAAGACACTCAACGGTCTCGAACCCGTGGACGTCATTCTGCGCCGGGTGGATGATGATTTCTGCGATCCGCTGGAGCTGCGCAACGATTCCATGCTCGGCGTTCCCGGCCTCGTACGCGCTGTCCGCGCTGGCAATGTGTCCTTGGGAAATGCCCTCGGCTCAGGTCTCGCCGAAGCCCCCGCGATGATGGCCTTCCTCCCCGGTTTGTGTCGCAAACTGCTGGGGTCGGAATTGCTCATGCCTTCCGTGGCCACTTGGTGGTGCGGACAGGAACGCCCGCGTGGCGAGGTTGAAAAAAACCTCGACCGTCTGGTCATCAAAAGCGCCTTCCGGGTGCGTGGGCGTGAGGTCTGCTTTGGCGGGCGCCTCAGCGGTGCCGAGCGTGCCTCCCTCGCCGAGCGCATGCGCTTTGCCCCGGATCGCTGGGCGGCGCAGGAAAAGATCGCCTTCTCCACCGCACCCACTTGGGAGGACGGGCATCTCGTGCACAAGCCGGTAAGTGTGCGGGTTTACCTCGTCGCCACCAAGGACGGCTACATGGTCATGCCCGGCGCACTCACGCGCGTCGCCGCCTCCATGGATTCCCCTCTGGTATCCATGCAGAAGGGTGGCACCAGCAAAGACACCTGGGTGCTCAGTGAAGGGCCCGTGGAAAACGTCACGCTGCTATCCAGCACCAGCACTCCGGTGGAACTCCGCCGTACCGGCCACAATCTGGGCAGTCGTGTTGCCAATCATCTCTACTGGCTCGGTCGCTACGCCGAGCGTGCTGAATCCAGCGCCCGCCTCCTGCGCTCCACTCTCCTGCGCTGCTCTCCAGAAAGCGGCATGAGCGAAACTCCCCTCCTGCTTCCCTTGCTAGAGGCATTGAAGAGTCTCGCCGTTCTGGATGATGTGCCAGATGCCGCCTCGCTCGCCTCCCAGCAGGAGCAGCTCGAAGCCCGGCTGCTCGAAGCCATCTTTGATGCCAATCATCCCACCAGCATCCGCTCCAATGTGTCGCACATTCAGCGCATCGGAGTCTTGCTCCGGGACCGCATTTCAGTCGATACCTGGCGCGTCATCAGCCAGCTTGGCGATGCACTTGACGCTTACGACAACACCCCGAGCGTCACGCCCATGTCGGACGCGCTGAACGTCCTCACCCGCATCATCCTCGAACTCGCCTCCTTCCATGGCCTGGCCAAGGAAAACATGACACGCGCCCAGGGCTGGATGTTCATGGACATGGGCCATCGCATCGAGCGCACCGTGTACATTTGCGAGCTTCTGCGTGCCGGTCTCCGCAGCGCCGATGCTGAAAACCCCAGCTTGCTGGAAGCCATTCTAGAGGTGGGTGACAGCACCATCACCTATCGCAATCGCTACAGCCTTCTCCCTCAGCTCGCCGCCGTGTATGATCTGCTCATGCTCGACGAACTGAATCCTCGCGGCCTGCGCTTCCAGTTTGAGCGCATCCGCCAGCAGTTCAAGCATCTGCCCCATGAGCTCAATTCAGCGGTGCTCACTCCGGCGATGCGCGTGTTTTTGGAAAACCACACCCGCCTGCAGTTGTGTGATCCCACCGAGCTCGCCCGTGTCGAGCCAGGCGCTTGGGCCCAGACCCAGGTGGCCAAACTACTCACCCAGCTCATCGAGGCCATGCCAGTCCTCAATGATGCGCTGACCGCAGGGTACTTCGCACATTCCACCATCAGCAGCAGCGATGATGCTCCTGCTGACACACCGTCTCCGTGATGAAATACCGCATCACTCATCGCACGACGTATGTTTACAGCTCGCGGGTGGTCGTGTCGCACCATGCCGCGCGTCTGCGGCCGCGCGATACCGAAACACAGCGCTGCCAGGAATTCAGCCTCAGCTTTGACCCGGAACCCGATCTGCTCACGGAGCATACCGATTCCTTTGGCAATCTGGTTTCCTGCTTCTCGGTGCAGAAGCTCCACAAGCAATTTGAAGTGATCTCGCGCAGCCTCGTTTCATTGACGCCGGTGTTGCAGCCCGATCCCCTTCAGACACCGCCTTGGGAGAGTGTGGCCGCGATGTTCCGTGACCCCGTGGCCGTGGATCTACTGGATCCCTGCCAGTTCGTCTTCGGCAGTCCGCTGCTGATTCATGAAATGCCGCTGCGTGAATTTGCTCTGCCAAGTTTCACCAAAGGCCGCCCCGTGTTGGCCGCCACCGCCGATCTCTGCCGCCGCATCTATCGTGAGTTTGTGTTTGATCCGAAGGCCACCACGATCAGCACGCCACTGAACGAAGTGCTGGAGAAAAAGCGCGGTGTCTGCCAGGACTTCGCGCATCTCGCCATCGCCAGCCTGCGCGCCATGGGCCTTCCCGCACGCTACATCAGCGGCTACCTGCGCACGCATCCGCCCGCAGGCAAACCGCGCCTCCAGGGGGTTGATGCCTCGCATGCCTGGGCCTCCTGCTTTGTGCCCGGCTTTGGCTGGGTGGATTTCGACCCCACCAACAACTGCTTTACCTCGCTGGACCACATCACCGTGGCCATCGGTCGTGATTTCTCGGATGTCAGCCCCGTACGTGGCATCATCACCGGCGGTGGCAGGCACACCGTCGGCGTTGGCGTGGATGTCGAACCGGTGGTCTCCTGATCAAGACCCTCCAGCCGATGCCATTTTCAAAGACTTTCAAACTCTGGCACAGGCCCTGCTATATTATATCACCTCATGTCGTCACTGTTTAACGACTACCAACCAGAGGGCTTCTTCGACGAAGTGTTTTCCAAATCCGGGAAAGCACGTCCGCACTACGGAGCCATGCTTGATAGTATAGGTTCACTCACCCCATCCGATTATTCCACGCGCCAAAAAGCCGTGGATGCCGCGTTCCTTCGCCAAGGCGTGACATTCACTGTCTATGGTGACGATCAAGGGACGGAACGTATTTTTCCTTTCGACCTCATGCCGCGCATCATACCGCAGCGTGAATGGGAGACCATTGAGGCCGGGCTCATCCAGCGCATCACCGCGCTGAACCTCTTCCTCAACGACATCTATCACGGCCAGAAGATCATCACAGACAAGGCAGTGCCTGCGGAGCTCGTGCTCACTGCCTCTCATTACCGGCCAGAGTTTCGTGGGATCAAAGTGCCGCACGGCATCTACATCCATATCTGCGGCACCGACCTCGTGCGCGATGGCAAGGGCGACTACTACGTGCTCGAAGACAACGGTCGCTGCCCTTCGGGTGCCTCCTACATGCTGGAAAACCGCAATGCCATGAAGCGCGCCTTCCCCGGCCTGCTGCAGCAGCTGCCCGTGCGCCCGGTGGATGCCTACGGCTCCATGCTGCGTGAAACCCTCGCGCATCTCGCCCCCAGCGGCGTCCTTGATCCCGCCATCGTGGTCCTCACGCCCGGCATCTACAACAGCGCCTACTTCGAGCACTGCTACCTCGCCAAGCAGATGGGCGTGCCGATTGTTGAAGGCCGCGATCTCATTCTCCGCAATGACCGCGTATTCATGCGCACCACCAAAGGTCTGGAGCAGGTGCACGTCATCTATCGCCGCATTGACGACGATTTCCTCGATCCCCAGGTCTTCCGCAAAGACTCCCTTCTCGGCGTGCCCGGCATCATCAATGCGTATCGCAAAGGCAACGTCGCCCTCGCCAACTCCATCGGTACCGGTGTCGCCGACGACAAGGCGGTCTATGCGCTCGTGCCCAAGATGATCAAATACTACCTCGATCAGGATCCCATCCTGCCGAACGTGGAAACGTTTCTGGGCGTTGAACCCAAAGAATGCTCCTACATCCTCGACAATCTCGACAAGCTGGTGGTCAAAGCGGTCAATGAGTCCGGCGGTTACGGCATGCTCATGGGACCGCACGCTTCGAAAAAAGAGCGCGCCGAATTTGGCGAGCGCATCAAGAGCAACCCGCGCAACTACATCGCGCAGCCCGTGCTCCAGCTCTCCCGCCACCCGGTTTTCGTCGATGATCATTTCGAAGGACGTCACATTGACCTTCGTCCTTATGTTTTGTGCGGTGATCGGGTGCGCGTCGTTCCTGGCGGTCTTACCCGCGTGGCGCTCAAAAAAGGCTCGCTCGTCGTGAATTCCTCCCAAGGCGGCGGCAGCAAGGACACCTGGGTGCTCTGGGATGACCCCCTCGACATGCCTGCCGAAACCACCCCACCCGCCGCCTGATCACACGCCATGCTTAGCCGAGTCGCAGACAGCATTTACTGGATGGCACGCTACGTAGAGCGTGCGGAAAACCTCTCACGCCTCCTGCTTTCCACCCAGGACCTCCTGCTGGATGCCGGAGCCGAGGGCGTCGATGAAGCGCAGTTCTGGCAGCCTCTGCTCGCCACCACGGGTGACGAAGAGGCCTACTCCAAGCTGCACAAGAAAATCAAAGGCAAGGACGTCACCGAATTCCTCGCCCTGCGTGCCGACAATCCGAATTCGATGCTCAACAGCATCCGGGCTGCCCGTGAAAACGCGCGCACCGTTCGGGATCAGATCTCCGATGAAATCTGGGAGTCGCTGAACTCCTTGCGGCTCTTCGTCGAATCCGCCGAAGGCAAGGCCATGCATCGCACCCAGAGCGCCGCCTTTTACGAGCGCGTGCTCCGTGGTTCCTATCAGTTCCAAGGCATCGCAGATTCCACCACCCCACGTGGTGAGATCTGGCATTTCCTCCGTCTCGGCACCTGCTTGGAGCGTGCAGACAAAATGTCCCGCCTGCTGGACACCTGCTCCGGCCTCTCCCTCGAACTGCCGCCTCACGCGCAGGCCCGTCCTTTGCGCTGGGCCGCCCTGCTGCGCTCCTGTTCTGCTTGGCATGCCTTCCAGGCCCATCACCGCCGCCTGGAACCTTCCAAAATCATCGCCTATCTCCTGCTCGACGAAACCTTCCCGCGCTCCATCGCCTGTTGTGTCGCAGAAGCTGAATCCGCCTTGAAGTCTCTTTGCGCAGATGCCGGGCTCAAAGGCATGCCTTTGCCCCTGCGCCACGTGGGCCGCTTGCGCGCAGATCTGGCGTACACCACGGTTGAAGAAGTGCTCGCCGCCGGCCTGCATGAATACATCGACGATCTTCAGCTTCGCTTGAATCAGATCGGCGAGGCCATCTTTCAGACCTTCGTATTGCATGCCGAACTTTCGCAATTGAGCGACGACGATGCCCCGGTGGATAGCGCTTCCGCAGGTGCCTACCATGCCCCCGTGAACGAAGACCTCCAGGTTCAGCAGCAACAGCAGCAACAACAACAGCAGTAACCACATCCTAGGCAACTTCTGCTGCGTGCTCCATGCGATTCCGTGTCTTCCATCGCACGCGCTACGTTTACCGGGCTGCCGTGCGTGACAGCTACAATGAAGTGCGGTTGCGCCCCGTCACCGACGACAAATCACGCCTCGAGTTCTTCCTGCTCAACGTCAAGCCCCCTGCACGGCTACAGCACTTTCGGGACAACTGGCTCAACTACGTCCACTACTTCGACATCCAGGAGCCGCACACGGATCTGGTCATCGAGGCGCAATCAACGATCAACACCACCAATCCCTTCAAAGATGGCAAGCCGCTTGGAGTGCCCTTTGAAGCGCTCAAAAGCGAAGTGGACGAAATGATTGCACTCTTTCTGGGAGACAGCCGCTATATCGCGGTCACTCCGGAAGTCTGGCGGCTGGGCATCGACATCCGCAACGACAGCAACGACGTTTTTGAAACCGCCGAGGCAGTCATGCACCACATCTTTCGTGAGTGGAGCTACTCGCCCAGCACCACCACCGCCTCCACGCACATGAACGAGGTCCTGCAGAAGAAGCAGGGCGTCTGCCAGGACTTTGCCCACCTCATGATCGGCATCTGCCGCTCGTTGGGCATTCCCGCGCGCTACGTCAGCGGTTATCTCTACAACGGTCCTGATTCCCACCTGCGCGGTGCCCAAGCTTCCCACGCCTGGTGTGAGGTCCACGTCCCGGGGAAAGGCTGGTTCGGCCTCGACCCCACCAACGACACCCTGGCCGATGAACGTCACATCTTGATCGCCACCGGGCGTGATTACCACGATGCCGCCCCCATCTCCGGCCACTTCGACGGACCACCCGGAGCGACAGCGGCCCTTCAGGTCGAACTCGAAGTGCGGCGCTTGGATGCATAATTCCTCCGTGATTCTTCCGTTGTCTTTCCCCCCTCTTTCGCTACATTTATAACAGTAGCGGGCCGCGCAACGGGGTTGGAAATCTTCAAAACCGATTCTGGAGCGAGGCTCACAGAATCAATATACAGTTTTATGGGGTTGTTCTCTCTTCCGGTGGTGAAAATTGGGTCAGTGTCCATGGATGGCACGGAACCGGTACTGATGCTTGGCCCTTGCGTGATCGAGAGCGAGGACTTCATTTGGAGCGTGGCCGAAAAGCTGGGTGCCATGGCGCAGCAGCACGGCTGGCGCTGGATTTTCAAAGCCTCCTACGACAAGGCCAACCGCAGCGCCATTTCGTCCTATCGCGGACTCGGCTGTGAGGCCGGTTGCAAACTCCTGGCCCAGATCGGTGCGAAACTCGGCGTGCCAGTGACCACCGACGTCCACAGCGTCGAGGAAGTCAAACAAGCGGCCGAACACATCGACCTGCTGCAAATCCCCGCCTTTCTCTGCCGCCAGACCGATCTGATCGTTGCCGCCGGTGAATCCGGCCGCGCGGTGAATGTCAAAAAGGGTCAGTTCCTGGCCCCATGGGACGTGCGCAACATTGCTGACAAACTGGCCAGCGTCGGTTGCCAGAATTTCATGTTCACCGAGCGCGGCACCACCTTTGGCTACAACAACCTCGTCGCCGACATGCGCTCCCTCTACTGGATGCGGGAACTCGGCTACCGCGTAGTCATGGATGCCACCCACAGCGTTCAGCGTCCCGGCGGTCTCGGCACCGCGACCGGTGGCGATGGCAAACTGGCCCCGGTGCTCGCACGCGCTGCCGTGGCCACAGGATGCGACGGTGTGTTCATGGAAACTCACCCTGATCCGGCCAATGCCTTTTCAGACGGCCCCAACCAAATCCCACTTTCGAACATTGCCGAAGTGGTGGAAACCTTGCGCAAGATTCATGGCCTCGTTCGTGACATCACTTGAGCTGATCAACCACCGCAGACTCGCGATTTCCATCACCCTCGGTGTGCTGGCGGGCCTCGTCATGTTTGCCACCGCCCAGCAGTCGGTGCCGGCGGACTCCGGCATCAGCGCTTTTCTGCAGATGGTCCCGCCTGGAGCCGTGAACAAGGGCGCGGTCATCCCGTCCTTTGACTCCACTGGCCACCGTACATCGCTCATCACCGCAGACATGCTGCGCCGGGTGGATGACGAACGCATCTACGCGGAAAACCTCGTGGTGCAGATGTTCAATGCCAATCCAAAAAACGACATGCGCATCGACTTGAAGACCGCCTTCTATCAGATGGCAGGAAGCGGTGGCTTGCTGCGCAGCACGGAACGCAGCCACGTCAGCAGTCCCACCTTCGACATTGAAGGTGACAGCCTCATCTTTGACACCGCAAAAAATCAGGGACGCATGACAGGAAACATCCACATGGTGATCTTTGACAGCAGCACTCTCAGCGGCGAGGTAACCCAACCCGCAGAATCACGCCCAACCAAGTGATATGAAGACGTCGTCCATATTCTACATTGCCCTGCTTCTCAGCAGCGTTGGCGCGTTGGCACAAGGCCCGGGCGGCATGCGCCCGATCTTTGATTTCCGCAAAAAGAAGGTGGATGAAGAAACCAAAGCCAAAGCCCTTGATGCGGCCAAAGAGGCCGCCAAGCAGGTGCCGGACTCGGTGAAGGACAAGGCCAAGGAGTTGCTGCTCTCGCCCGACAGCGCAGAAATGCGCCAGAAGGCGCTGCAGGCTGCCCAGTCGATGATCCAGGGCACGGCTCCCAGCCCAGCAGGGACCACGCCCCCCGCCGCAGACACACCCCCGGCTCCACCACCAGCCCCCATGGTGGCTGTGGTTGAAACACCACCACCTCCCCCCGTCGGCCCTCAGCCAAAACCTTTGCAGCCCATGAATCTGGACGAGGCACCCAAGGCCACCAAAGGACAGATCGACATCACTGCGACAAAGAATTCCTTCTTTGATGCCACCAACAGCTATGGTATTTTTACCGGCGATGTGAAAGCACGTCACCCCCAGATGTACATCGAATGCGAAGAGTTGGAACTCTTCATGACCAAGCAGGAAGGCGGAGTACTCGGCGCGCCTAAGCCCAAAAAAGTCGGCCCTGCGGCCAAAGACGCGGACATCCTCGCGGCCCCCAAAAAGGATGCCAACTCCGACCCGCCCATCGACAAGGCGGATGCACGCGGCCCCATGGTCACCATCGAGAAAATTTCGGAGGATGGTGAACTGCAGATCGGCCACTGCAAGCACCTGATCTATGACGGCAAAACCAAGAGGACTACCCTGCTTGAATGGCCTCAGGTGCAGGCTGGAAATCAGCTCCACAAGGCCACTGAAGCAGGCTGCATCATGATCATCGAGAAGAACGGCAAGCTTACCACCACGGGTGGACATGAGACGATCATCCTCCAGGGAGATGAAGTCACGCCCCGGAGAAACGGTTTGAATTCGCCCGCACCCGCACCGCAGTGAACATGGCTCCGCGAAAGAAAAGAATGAAGGACGCTGGTGGCCAGGAATCCCTGCCTGACTCGGAACCTGCAGAATCATGGCAGACCGCGCCTGATGCGGGTACGCCAAGGCCCATCGTTCCTGACAGCAACACCCTCCTTCACACTGCAGGACTGAAAAAAGTCTATGACGGCCGCGCCGTCGTCAATGGCGTCGATATCGAAGTCAAAAGCGGTGAAATCGTCGGACTCCTCGGCCCCAATGGGGCCGGCAAGACCACCACCTTCTACATGATCGTCGGTCTGGTGCAGCCAAACGGTGGCAAGGTGATGTTCGATGGCAAAGACACCACCCATCAGCCGATGTACATGCGCTCTCGGCTCGGCATGGGCTACCTGCCGCAGGAGGAGTCCATCTTCCGCCGCCTCACGGTGCGGGAAAACATCATGGGCGTCATGGAGACTCAGCCCTACACTCGCGAGGAGAGTGAGGAACAGACCCAGTCCCTGATGGAAAAGTTCGGCATTGATCATGTGGCGGATAATCTCGCCATCACCCTCAGCGGTGGCGAAAAGCGCCGCCTCACCATCGCCCGCTCGCTCGTCACCAACCCCAAGTTGCTCATGCTCGATGAGCCCTTCAGCGGCGTTGATCCCATCGCCGTCAGCGAAATTCAGGAGATCATCCGCATGCTCCGCGCCGCCGGTCTCGCCATTCTTATCACCGATCACAACGTCCGTGAAACTCTCAATATCGTGGACCGCGCCTACCTCATCTTTGAGGGCAAGGTGCGCCGCCATGGCAGCAAAGACTTTCTCGTCAATGACGACGAAGCCCGTCGCCTCTACCTGGGCGAAGGGTTCACCATGTAAATTTTAAACCAACCCAAAAAGGAGAACACCATGCAAAAACACAACGTCAACCTCCCAATCATCGTCACAGGACGACACATGGAAATCACCGATGCGATCCGCGAGTACGCGCATAAAAAGATCGAAGGACTCCACCTTGATTATCCCCGCATCATCGAGGCCAAGGTCATTCTCGACGTCCAGTCCCATCACCGGCACTTCGCAGAAATCATCCTTTTCTGTGCCGATCACATCGTCATTGAAGTGAAGTCCATCACCGAAGATATCTATGCTTCGATCGACGAAAGCGCCGCCAAAATCGCCCGGCGCATGCGCAAGTACAAGACCCGCCTGCTCAAAACCCACCGCCCGCGCAAGGAAGTCTCCATCCGCCACATTGAGGAGCAGGTCTTCCATCAGGAAGTTCTCCACACCGAGGAGGAGCACATTGAGCCCGCCTACGTGCACCAGGAGAAGTACAAAATCCGCCCTCTCTATGCGGATGAAGCCATCATGGACCTCGAAATCAGCGATCGTCCTTTCGTGCTCTTCCACAATCAGAAGACCCACAAGCTCGCCCTCCTGTTCCGTCGCAAAGACGGCGACTACGGCCTCATCGAGCCTGAAATGGAAGCCGTTGCCAAGTAAGGCAATTGCAGTCCTTTAACTCACCCACGGAGCGGCCTGAATTCAGGCCGCTTCTTTTTTGTGGCTCGCCAGATACTGCCGACAGTTTTCATCGCCCATGTACTTCGCCAGCAGACGTGCGTCAGTTTCGGTGAAATCCACCATGATCAGGCCATCCACCACCGAGGAGAAATCCTTGTCCACATTGAAGCTCAGCAGCGTCGCGTTCAGCTTCAAGTAATGCTTCAGCAGAATGGGGATGCCCTTGCCGTCCGTTTCCAGGCTGGAGATCAGCGCAGAGCAGTCGTCCACATTCTGCAGATCCGCGCTGATGAACTCGCGCATCATGCGGCGGGTACGCATGTAGCGGAAGGGATTGCGCGCCTTCACAAAACTCGAGAGGTGCGGGTGCATCCGGTTGTCCTGCAAAAACTCCACGATCATCTTCCGCGACAGGCTGCTGTAGTCCTTGCTGATGCTCACCGGACCAAACAGCTTTTTGTAATGCGGATTCCGCGCAATCCAGTGCGCGATGCCCTTCCAAAGCAAAGGCAGGGAGGCCAGATTGCGCTGGTAGGCCTTGATGATGAAACTGCGCCCCATCTCCACCGCATGTTCCAGATTCGCCAGGAACGGCTTTTCAAACCGGAACAGCGTGCTGGTGTAGAGTCCTTTAGATCCGTACTCGCGCAAAATGATGTCCGCACGCCCGAGCCGGTAGGCACCAGCGACCTGCTCCTTCTCCTCATCCCATAGGATGAGGTGTTCGTAATACCGGTCGTACTTGTCGAGGTCGATCTCATTGCCGCTGCCCTCACCCACTTCACGGAAGGTGATCTCGCGCAGACGCCCAATCTCCGGCAGCAGCGTCGGAATTTCGTGAGAGTGCGCCTGATAGACGGACAAACCGCCCTGCCCGACCAGCCGGCCCCCACGGGCACGGATGCGGTCGATCTCCTCCACCATGTGATCCTGCTGCGTTTCAGACGGCGGCGTGATCGTGATGTTTTCACCCGTCACAGTCAGCTTGGCCGAATCTTCCTTGCCACGCTGATGCAGCACAAACGTGTGAATGCGCAGATAGCGGGTGAGGGATTCATCATCCTCAAATTTCTTCAGGCGCGAGTAGGGGATGGGCTGCCCCACGTTCATCGGCACCAGAGTGTTGGCACGGTTGCAGAATTCGCGCAGCAGCAGGCCGGTCCGCAGACGCGGGTGGATCATCCCGGCGGCATGAAACAGCGCACTGTTGGTGCCGGGGAAGTACACCGGCAGCACGGTCGCCTGAGTGCGGCGCACCAGGGAGCCCACATGGTTGCTCCATGCCGGTTCATCAATGCCACGCCCAGGTTTGTAGGAGGCCACTTCACCTGCGGGGAAAATAATCAGCGCGCCACCGCCACGGAGCAGCCGGATAGCCTCCTTCATCGGTGCCAGATTGCGCTTAGCGGAACCTTCACCCCCAAAGGGGTCCACAGGGATCACATGGTCTGCCAGTTCCTTCATCGCCAGCAGCAGCGAATTGGTCATCACCTTCAGATCGGGCCGGAACTGCCCCGCCCAGCGGGCCAGCATGATGGGGTCAATCACCCCAAACGGATGATTGGCCACAATGATCAGCGGTCCCTGCTTGGGGAACTCAAACTCTGCCGGCAGATTGACTTCTTCTTGCAGTCTGAGCGAATGCGCCACCGAATCAAACCATGCAAATGCATTGGGGTGCTGCGGGTGCATTCTGAACAGCCGCGCAGACTCCTCGTAGCATTCATTGAAACCGCGCAGTCCCAGCGCCTTCTCCACGGCAGGACCGATCAGGCGGTAGATCCGCCGCTGAAATGGGGTTTTGAGATGCTCGCTGAGGTCGATAACCATGGGGCTGTCTGTGGTTTTAGGCAGTGATCACCACCCATCCTCACGAATACGCTTCAAGCAAGCACCATCAGCGTATCGATTTTGCCATTCTTCTAAATGAATTTGTCACTTCAGCGCATTCTGGATTTGACTCATCCAGAATTCTGCTCGGGCGGCGAAGGTCAGTTCATCCTTTTGGTACAGTACTCCGCGTGACACATTCACTAGCAGCGGCGCCTTCCGCCCGCTGCCTTTCAGCGCCCCCAGATCGCCCCCCTGAGCTCCCAGCCCCGGGATCAGCAGCGGCACATCCGGGATGTGATCCAGCACATTCGGCGCAGCATTCGTCAAACCCACCACCAGACCCGCCTGCGGGTGCCCGGCGGTCATCGCGGCCACCAGTTCATACACCTGGCGGTCGCCAGTCGGCTGCAGCTCAATGTCCTTTGCACCCGGATTCGAGGTCACGCCCAGCAGGTACAGTCCTTTGTCCGCGTATTTCAAAAACGGCTCCAGCGTATCCCGGCCCATGTAGGCGTTCAGCGTTACCGCATCCACGTTCATCGCCTCAAAACAAGCCTTCGCGTAATACCCCTGCGTCTCGCCGATGTCCCCACGCTTCACATCCAGCACCACCGGGATCTCCTTTGGAATCTCCTGCAAAATCTCCTCCAGCATCTTCATCCCCCGCCAGCCCAGCGCCTCAAAGTAGGCCGAGTTCGGCTTGAACGCCGCCGCATAAGGAGCCGTCTGCGCGATCACCTCCAGAATCCACCGCTTCGTCGATTCCTCCGCGTTTTCCGCCCTTACATCCAGCCCCACACAGAGGTTCGATCCAGTCTTGGCGATGCGTTGATTCAGTTTGTCGAGAAAAGTCATGACAAATGGCTTGGCACAGCCTGCGGCCTCGGGCAAGAAACTTGGCAAACGATCACTCCAACGAAAGGGGGCGGCTTAGCCACCTCATCCTTGAGTATTTTCAGCCAGAACCAGCCCATCCCCATCATCAAAACTCCGAGCAGGATATACGCCGGGCGCAGGTTCGAATAACTCATCGTCCCGGTATAGTGATCCACCACAGTGGCACACGCCGCTCCGGTCACAAACAGCACGATGCAGTAGCCCCACGCTTTACGTGCCTGTGCAGGGGAGTGCTCCTCATCAGCATGCGGGGCGGAAAAGCCGCCAAGACTGGCAAACCCTCCCAATAAAGCCGCCAGCAACAGCAGGCGCCGCCATTCAAAATTAAATTCCATCGGAGGTCTTGGCTTTGAAGCGAAGGTTCCCTTTGTGCTGGCTGAAATCGATCTTTTTCATCAAATTGAGCAGCAAGACCTCGCGTTCTTGCCCTGGGTAGTCCGCAAGCCCCTGCCATTTGTTCGCCGTGTGCAGAACCGTCAGCAAATGAGCCAGCTTCTGTTCCAGTCCGGCTTCTTCCGGGACACGCGTCCGAATGCGATGCAGGTTCTTCAGCAACAACAAGGGACCGCCCAGGAATATTTGACTCAGCACATAGGCCGGACCCGTGACCCTGCCCGCGTAGTAATCCACCACATGTGCGCCTGCCGTGTCGGCGGCTCCTCCAAAATCATGACACAGCGCCGACTCGGCATAGCTTTGAAATCCCTCGCCATTTTTCCAAGTCCGCCACCCGCTGAAGGTGACACCTCCCAGTGCTGCAACGGCAATCCATGGAGCACTCCCTGTGGAATAGCCAAAGGCATGCAGTGCCATGCTCGCTCCATACTTGAAGAACAGCCATGCCAGCGCATAACACACCAAGCTGCCTGCGAGGCCGACTACCCCCCAGATGATCTGGCTGCGATTAAATACTGAAATCATGACTGGCCCCCTATAAGCCCGTGGCAAATCTCATCCAGAAAAAATTTGTGTCGGACCACCCTGCCGCCATTCTGACCACCTTTCCCGATGAGCATCCCCTCCGCCAGCAAGCCCCTCGTGGGCATCATCATGGGCTCCAGTTCCGACTGGCCCACCCTCCAAAATGCCGCCCAGGTGCTCACCGACTTCGGCATCCCCTTTGAAAAGAAAGTCGTCAGCGCCCATCGCACCCCCCAGCTCCTCTACGATTACGCCACCACCGCCTCAGACCGCGGCCTGAAGTGCATCATCGCCGGTGCCGGCGGTGCCGCCCACCTCCCCGGCATGACCGCCAGCATGACCACCATCCCCGTCCTCGGCGTCCCCGTGCAAAGCCGCGCCCTCAGCGGCGTGGACAGCCTCTACTCCATCGTCCAGATGCCCGGCGGCATCCCCGTCGCCACCTTCGCCATCGGCAACGCCGGAGCCCTGAACGCCGGACTCTTCGCCGTCTCCATGCTCGCAAACGACAATCCCGAACTCGTCATCAAGCTGAAGACCTTCCGCGAGCGCCAGACCCAAAAGGTCCTCGAAAGCCAGAAGGAACTCGAAGCCGAACCCAAGGCATGAAGTTCCCGCCTCCTTCGACCATCGGCGTCCTTGGCGGCGGCCAGCTCGGCCGCATGCTCGCCCTCGAAGCCCGCCGCGCCGGTCATCGCATCGCCATCTTCACCGACGAACCCCAGGGCTGCCCCGCCGGACAGTTCGCCGACCTCGAAATCAACGCCGCCTACTCCGACACCGCCGCCCTGGATAACTTCCTGCAGCAGGTCGATGTCGTCACCGCCGAGTTCGAAAACATCCCCGCCGCCTGCCTCGCCGCCGTTGAGGCCGTGAAGCCCCTGCGCCCCGGTGCCAGGGCCCTCATCACCACCCAGCATCGCGAGCGCGAAAAAAACTTCCTGCGAGATCAAGGCATCGCCTGCGCCCCCTTCCGGGTTATAGACGACCTCCCCGGCCTCGAAGCCGCCGTCGCCGAGCTCGGCCGCCCCTGCGTCATCAAAACCGCCGCCTTCGGTTACGACGGCAAAGGCCAGTGCAAAGTCACCGCAGAGACCGATCTCGCCGAAGCCTGGAGCGGCTTCATTGGCCAGCGCGCCGTCGTCGAGCAATGGGTCACCTTCGTCTGCGAAGTCTCCGTCGTCGGCGCCCGCAGCATTGATGGCACCATGGCCACCCACGGCTGCGTCGAAAACCAGCACACCCACCACATTCTCGACGTCACCATCGCCCCCGCCCGTGTCGATCCGCAGATCACCGAGCAAGCCATCGCCCTCTGGAAAGCCGTCGCCGAAGGCCTCGACTACGTCGGCACCATGGCCGTCGAAATGTTCGTCACCACCGATGGCAAAGTCATCGTCAACGAGATCGCCCCCCGACCCCACAACAGCGGCCACTACACCATCGACGCCTGCCGCACCAATCAGTTCCAGCAGCAGCAGCGCGCCATCTGCGGCCTCCCCCTCGGCGATGCCACCCAGCACACCCCCGCCGTCATGATCAATCTCCTCGGCGACGTCTGGCCCGCCCCCCTCGTCCACCCCGACTGGTCCCCCGTCCTCAACCACCCCCGCGCCAAGCTCCACCTCTACGGCAAACGCGAAGCCCGCCCCCGCCGCAAAATGGGCCACTTCACCATCCTCGGTGATACTATCGACCAGGCGCTCAAGGACGCACTCGCGATACGGAAGGCGTTGGGGATTGGGGCAGACTAACGCAGCCTTTTCAGGTTCAACTGCTGGGCAAAATGCACCAGCGTGACAATTTCCACCTCATCAAGCAACACGCGGTAAATGATGCGATAGGACGCCACATGAACCTCTCGTACATCCAAATCCAGTGCCTCATGGACTGGATGTCCCACATGCGGATGAAGCGCGAGAACATCCGTTCGTTCGATGATTCTGGCTGCCATCCGATCCGCATAAAACGCCGAATCTTTGGCGATGTAGGCCCGAATGGCTCGCAAATCTTTCCGTGCCTGGCTGGACCAGAAAACATTCACGCCACGCCAAACTCACGTTTGATGCTCGCCTGCGAATGACGCCGACCTGCATTCAAGTCGGCGAGGCCCGCCTCGATTTTCTGCCGCACAAAAATCTGCTGCATCACGTCGTCCCACGAAGCAGTAGCAGGCAGCTTTTCGATCAACCTGCGAGCCTGACTTTTGGCGCTGAGAACCTTGGTCTTAGTTTTCATGATTCAAGATGCTGTCATTAACACATTTCTCAAGATCGCACTTGGAGGTCGTTTGAGTTGGGACCCCTACACCTTCACCCAAGTCTCCTTCTCCGAGCTCTCCAAGATCGCCTCACACAGCTTGATCTCATGGTGCCCGTCCTCCGCCGTCGCAAACAGCACCGGCGTCTGCTTCCCACTCGCAATGTGCTCATAAATGGCACGGTAGTGCATCTTGTGCCCATCACTAAACCCCTCCGCATGGCCCGGCGGATAGTCCGTGTAGTTCGCCACATCCTCCAGAAACCCCGGCGTGCCACGTTGCAAAATCTGGTTCGGCTCATCGCGCCGGCCCAGCGTGATCTCATTCGGCTGCTGCAGGTCCCAGCGCACGCTGCCCTTAGTGCCATAAATGCCAAAGCTCAGGCTGCATTTCCAACCCGCCGCCACCTGCGAGATGCTCGCGTTCGCATGCACGCCATCGGCAAAGCCATGCTTCGCCTTGCCAAATTTCAGCAGCACGCTGCCGAAATCCTCGGTATCCACCGGGTAGTCCACCATCTTCTTCGGGTCCACCTTCGCAAAGGTCTTAACCTCACCCTTCGGTCGCTTGCGCGTCTTGTAAAAGGTCTCGATGTGCGCAAACACACTCTGCGTCTTCGCACCCAGCACAAAGCCCACCGCGTCGATCCAATGCGTGCCCACATCGCCCACGGCGCGCAGCTTGCCACCTTCACTGGCCAGGATGCGCCAGTTGTAGTCCGTCTCATGCAGCAGCCAGTCCTGGAAGAAATGCCCCTGCACGTGAATGATCCTCCCCAGGTCACCTCGTGCCACCATGGCGCGCATCTGTAAAATCGCCGGGAAAAACCGGCACATGTAGTTCACGGCAAAAACCGGACCCTTCTTGCCACCCTTGCGCACCGCATCCACCACCAGTTGCGTGTCCTTGGAGGTCATCCCCAGCGGCTTCTCACAGATCACATGCTTGCCCATCTCCAGCGCATGCAGGCACTGCTCCACATGCACCTTGTTCGGCGAGGTGATGTGCACCACGTCGATGTTCGGGCTCGTGTACATCGCCTCGTAATCGTAGTCGCCATAGATCTCCGGGATGCCCCACAAATCCCCCACCTGGCGCGCGCTCTTCGTGGAGCCGCAGATGCCGTTCACCGTCACGCCGAGCCGTTTAAGGGCCTCAATATGAACAGGTCCGATGAAGCCGGTGCCGATCACGCCGGCGCGAAGTTGATGAAGGGGTGTCATGCACGCCCAGTGAAGCGCGAGGAGGGGCTTGGTCAATGCAGCAAAGTTCTCGCACCATGATTTGAGGGAAATGACGCGCATCCGCCTGCACGACTGAGGCTTGCATAATAGACTGGCATGAACGGCACTTGATTACGGGCACGCGTCGCCAGTTTTGTAGGTCTGGGCACCCGAGCTACGCGACAGCGTCTTGGACTGCGGTGGCAGAGATGCACGGCGCAAGCCTGCATCGGCGACACCGCTTTCGCGGGGTGTTGAGTTTCCCCCGGCCTCACCCTGCTGTCCGGCCTGCAAAAGCGGCGTCGCGCCCAGGCTTGCCGCACGCAGTCCAAGACGCTGTCGCGTTCGCGTAAGTGCAGGACCAGAAGCAAGTGAAGCGTACGACACCCCGCCTTAATCAAGTGCCATCATAGACTGCCATCCTTGTCTTGAAGGCCAACGGCCTTCCGTCATTCAGCCCAGGGGTGCCGAGCTTTAGCGAGTGCTCCCCTGGGTTCTGGCAGCCAATCCGGGAAGCAAACCCAGGGCTCCTCCACGCGACGCCGGGTGCCAGCAGCGTCTGCTCCGCCATCACGCCACCGGCGGCTGTGTCCAGAGTCACGCGCGGCACCATGCCTCCAGCCCCAGTACCCGAAGAACTCGCCGCCTGGGAAAAAGCCGCGCCAGCAAAGTAGCCCAGTTGCGCCGCAACTGGGTCCCCCATCACCCCGCGATCGCGCCAGCGTCCCCGGAACCGAAGCGAAGATAGACAGCCGACAGCCTGCCCGCAGGGTGGGCGCACCTCATCACCGCGGCGCTTCAGCGCCGCTCTCGCCAGCCCCCACGCCCTCTCCAACCCCCAACCCTCCGCCACTCAACCCGGAGGGTCGGAACAGCACGCGACAGCGGGGCGAATGAGGGAGTGATTTTGGATGGGGAGGTGATCCAGGGGACGTGAGGGAGAAGCGAGTGGCTTGGCTGGGTTGAGCGGCCTGGGTGCTTCGCCGGTGCTGCTTTTGACTGGGCGGATGTTTGCCACTCAGTTTTGTTTTGGTGAAGCGGCTGTAAACCGAGCCGGGAGAAGGCCTGTTGGAGCCGAATGTATGGTCACAATCCCACAATCTGGTTTTGAATCTCAACTGCGGTGGCAACCTGTTGAGAAGCAAGGTTCAAGGTTAAAGTCTTGAAAGCCTTTAACGCTTCAGGCCGTCGGCGGATCGCATCGAAATGTTTCTTCCATGCACTTCGTAACAAATCCTCGAAATGACCGTGCTCGGCCGTTTGTTCCCAAAAATAGGAACTGGCACTCTGCCAGGATGGCTGCAGCCATTCGAAAGCATCAACGAGAAGTTGGTCTCCCGCCTCGCTGACCACGAAAGCAGCGAAAGCGGACTGGTCATGAGAATTTTGCCCTATTGCCTTAACATGGCGCTCGAAGAGATTATGTAGAGCAGCCACGAGTGAAATATGGTCCTTGTCTCTGACTGACGAAACTGACCCGCCGTAAAAGAAGAGATATTTCCACACATCGTTTTCACGGTGCCGCAATGCTCCAGTCCACGTTGGCGAGGCGAAGAGATGCTGAATCATTGCTCGCCATAACGGAATCAACTTGGTCAACCGAGGTGGCTGTGACCCGATGGTTTCAATCAGCACGTCGCTCAAAAAAGTTGTGATGTGATGATGACCAGCCGGAGGGAGATCGAGGATTGGTGTCCATAAGTCGCGCTGTTCCTCTGGGGTGCACTGAAAGAGACGAGCAGCTACTAGCTTGAGAATTTCTCTATCGACTTTCCATATCTCATAAGGCCATTCTTCTTCCTCATCCACGGCTGTTCCGTTAGTGGGGAGCGTTCTGAGATAAGCTGATAGCATCTCTTTGCAGATGCTTAGCCAGTGCCTAGACTCATCGTTGCTCTTAGCCTCAGAAAACGGCGGAAGAGTGCCAAATGCTGCAAGGATCACAGCCATATCCAATCCATAATCTCGGCGTCTTCGTTTTTTGCGCCTACTCGTTCCTTCTGATGCGTCAGCAGGTGGAAATGGCTTTTCGATTTCAATTGTCTTCCAGTCATCGGTCCACCTCGGACCACGTCCGCCGCTTGCGAATATTGGCCTCCATTTTTTAACCCACTGAATAATTAACTTGGGCTGTGGCTTGAAACCTCCCAGTTGTGCCTTCCTCCTGACTGCTGCGAACGAGAGGACAAGTCCTTCAAGCTCCCGGAATTCTTCGCCAAGTTCGATGCGCTGAAAAAATGCTTCCTCGAACAACCGCTTGATTGTTCGATAGCGATAGGAGGCAGCAAAATCTGCGACAAATCCTCGCCATTGCTTATTGCCCGGCGAGTGGACCCAACACTGCACAACGCTGCGAGCAAGAAAGCCCTCACAACCATCGTGGAAATCATCTGCTCCGAAGGCGCGTACGTTTGGTGGATCGTTTAAAATCTGACGCAGTTCAGCTTCTACCCATGGACGGCGCTCGGAATCGTCATCTAGCCAATTGCCTCCCAGGCATAGAAGCACAGCAATCAAGCCAGCACGAGCATGACGATGATCTCGAAGAGAGGAAGCAAATTCGTCGTCGTCTTTCCATTGCTTCGTGGCTTGTACATAGGCAGTCCAATTGTGAAGCTGGTCCCAAACCTCTTTGATCTGTTCATGGTTTAGATTCGACCTCTTTTCGAGCATGTTGCTGCATTGATGTGGGAGCATCAGAAGTGCCTGCTGACGCATCTGATCTGCCGCTGCATGGTCGTCGCGAATCTCTTCTGGTTGCTGATATTGCCAGCCTATGGTTCCATCACGAAGAATGATTTTTTTATAGTTGGATAGGTCAAATGCGGCGGCCCAACGAAGCAGTGGAAGTCTGTCTTCCGAATTCTCGGGAAGAAAGGCTGCTTTATTGCGCCAATAGAGGGAGACTTCATTCAATAGCGGCTGGAAAAATTCACGCGTTACGAACCACGATTGTGTTAATTCCAATAAACCTGTACGTCGGCCAGGAAGGTTGTCCCATTCCCTCCGAAGATTGTTCATGAACTCGCCGTCGCTTGGCCAGTATCCGCCACCAGCGAATTCCCCTATAATTTGCATATCGAGCAGATAGAATTCACGAACGAAAAGAAGAGGCTTTAGTTCTTTGAGAAAAAGTTCCGGATGACGTTTGCCGACACCAATTAGTAGTCCTGCGAAAGCATGAGAACGACCATTTTTATATAAGGATTGTACCTGCAACTCGATAGATTCGTTTTTCGTGACGAGTTCTTCCAAATATTTTTCTAAAGCCATTAGTGCGCAAGTCACGACTTGCACAGTGTTCATGTTAGATCGAAACCAGCCGTATATTTGATGATTGCCGCTCCATGCAGCCTCTACTTCTCCTGCGGGAAAACTCAAGAGCGTAGGTTTGTCATCATATGGCCACCAGTCAGTGTATCGCCCTGTTGCGAAGTTCGTGAGCCGGACGATGAGATGCAAAGCTGGTTCCCAGTTCACTCTGAGAAATTGTAAAAAGGGACCTTTTGTATAACACGTCGGATAGATGTCGTCGGCCTCAGAACTGAAGCCGTGTTTGTCGATGCTTGTATCGTGATGTCCGTGGAGTGTACGCTTCGGCCAATCCAGCAAAAAGCCCATCGTTGCAGTGCACGCAATGGCTGGGTACTTTCTAAAAAGACGAATGGAAGATCCAGATTCGAACCATGCTTGGAAGAAATCGCTGCTAGTTTCACGCATCGGACCTCCTGGCCAAGATGCTGGGGGCATCTCGACGTAGGAACCACCGCCATACATGCTGCGCGATACACTCCATTCACCCAGCCAAGCGCCTCGGACTCCCGGCGATATATCGACGTCCTCCCATGGGGTAATACCTGCGGCTTTGGTGACCAGACTTGTCACCTTTTCGGCCGATTGTGTGGCCGCGAACAATGCGCCAGAGTAAATCGTTTTCCGTGAGTTGTTACGAGATCCTAGGGAGCGGGGGCCTGATTCGTGTCGATACTCTCCTCTAATCTCGCGACGAAGCTCCTTTTCGCCATTGTAGATAATCAACTCTGCAAGTTCCGACCATTCTAACTGAACATAATCCTCCATCCGCGCCCACATCTCCGCTATCTCGCCGAGTTCGACTGGAACCATATCAGTTGTGTGGTCCTTGTGGGATATTAAAAACGTCACTACAGGAGACCATGTTCCCCACAAGGGCAGTCTATAGCGAGTGGCTGCATCTTCTGCCGTTTTTGCGTCAATTTCCGCGCAACGTTTTTGAATCACGGGATCCGGAATTGTCGCCACAAGTATCAAGCGTCGAATCAGTCGGCGTAGAAGCCAGCCGCTGTGATCGAAAAGATCTGAGGAGACTTCAGCGAGCACTCGGGTCGGATTCACAGAAAAAATGATGCCTTCAAGCCACGCATCTATAATCTGCAAGTTGTTGGCTGACGGCTCGTCTTGCGGACGCGCAACTTCTCTTGAAGCACTCAGAAAATCACGCCACTGACCGAGATCAACCACACGATCCAGAAGGTGCTGTGATAGCAGTCGAACGGACCGAAGCCACGGTGGATTTTCAGTGTGCGCCCTGATGAAGTCCAATTTTTCATGCCCTAGCCCTCGCAGATGCATTACCCGCGCCCAATCAGCCAGAAGATCATGCTCGAAACGCAGAAGTCCATCGTGACTACGTTTTAGAACTCGATTGCGAATCAGTTGATCAGCTGCTGATTCAGCACCTGCCACACTGTCTGCAGGAAGTTCGGACCTAAGTTCGTCAGCCATACGGCTCGCAAGGTCACGAGCAACGCGCTCCTCAGCGCTAATGGCGTTTTTTCCACGAACTTGCTGATCCCACCACCATTCAACCAAATCAGACTCACCGGCAATTGCTCGATTTTCAGCCAGTTGTCCCGAGAGTAGCACATCCAGCATTTTTGGAGTAGACAGTAATTTACGAAGCTTCGGCTCCACTGCGAGGTGGGCCACAGTTGAAGAAGCGGCACATATGAAGTCAAAGTCTTCCTTTGAGAGAGGGCCACACTCTACGTCCTTCGTGAGAACGGCGTGGCCAGCCAGATGCTTGACAAGCGCAATGCTGACGCGTGCCCAATCTGGTGTTTGGCAAGCTACAACTACCGACCAAGGTGAATTCTCGACACCAGAAAGAGCTGAAACCAACCGAGCCAGCGTGCCGAATGATGCGGCTGAGGTGCAGCCTTCGAACGCATCAATTACAAGCAAGGCGGAGGTTCGCCGACAGCGTACAAGAATTTCCAGAAGTTCTGGTATTGCTGAGGCCAACACATTGTAGCGCTCAGCCTTTATCCAGACCACCTCGGCACCCTTCGCTTGGATTTCAAAGGCATACGTTTTGATTATCGCGCTCTTGCCAGAACCCGAGTCGCCAAGCACATGACATGCACGAAAACCACCAACCACCGCTCGTAATGCAGCATTCTCAGCCTGTCGTGGCAATATGATGTTACCGGTCAATGAGGTTTCGATCTCATCCATCCCGTCCTGCGAAAATTTTCGAATCCTCGTCCATCCTGCTGTGTCGCAGGGATCGTCCTGAAGATGGAATTTTTCTCGAACCTTGGCAGAGATTCCTGCTCGGGTGAATGCACCTCCTGATATGCGCGTATCCTGTGCGATTTCGCAAAGTCGTTTCCAGAGGCCTTTGGCTTTTTCTTCGTTCTGATCTTCAGAACGAAGGACATCACGACAGCATTTGAGCGCCTCCGATTCACTGCGTGAAACAGTTGCCTCGAAGTCGAATTCTCGGTGGAGCAATCGCGCCAGAACATTTCCTGGAAGTCCTTTTTTTGTGGCATCACCAACCTTGCGAAACGACTCATAAATCTTGCGTAGATTCGCATGGACGATCTTTTGATCAAGTCGTTCAGCGTCAATTGAACTGGCTTGTTGGTGCAAGCTACTCAAGTGATCGGCTACTTTCGCAGATAAAGGTGCGGATAAGAGCAAAAGAAAATCAGATTCGGGTGCAAAAACTGCCTTTGCCATTGTGGCCCACATTCCGGCACAGAGCTCTGAATTACATCCATTGGTATTTACAAGCCGGTTACTCTTCACAGAGCCACCACATCGAATGAGGGTGCCCTCGCTATTCGGAATTTCTAGCAAGAGGTCACCGAATGGCTCCCAATCGCCAGCTTGTCTTTCCAGACGTTGGATTATGCCAAATTTTGTTCCCAGCGAATGCACTCCTGCCAGCATTTCACAAAGCAGCACAGCCGCCACCTTGTCTTCAAAACTGAAGCCTGCGCCGCTGGTGGACTTTAAACTAGCTGTATGTTGGTTCTCCTGTGACACGTGCGAATAAGACCGGAAGGATCAAGAACTTCAAGCGATACGAAAGTTCGAAATTACTCCCGCCACTCCAGGTCGGCGGCGGGATAGAAGGAAAAAGATGCCAGGCATTGTGTAGAGCATCCCAGATCAAATCACTGATTTCCAATGGGTTAATACAGTCTTCTATTCCGCATCCCCGGCGCGTGAACAAATCCTGAAGCGCTGACGAATAGCGGCCTGATAAACACACAACGACAGGCCCCAAAAGCGGCCATTCAAACCCTCGATGCCAAAATCTCTCGGCATCATCTCATCTCTCTCCCCTCACCATCCCCCTCTACGTCTTCCCAATCGCAGCCCTCCGCCCATAGGAACAGACCAAGGAACACCGCAGAGCCGAGCAGACCTTGCCGCAATAAAACGCAGAAGTCGCAAAACCAAAACCCCAGACTCCGGTCCCCTTTTTGCGCCCTTCTTGCGTCTCTTTGCGGCCAACCAAATCCGGCGCACAAAAAATCTCTACGTCTTCCCAATCTCAGCGCTCCTCCCCGTCCAACCTCATCCTCTGCCATCCCCAAGTCCGTGTGGATGGATCGATCCCCAGGCAGAGGCTTGGTTCTCATTTTCCGTTCATTCCGTTTGTTCCGTAGGCCGCCATCTCCGCCTCCCACTTCGGCAAACCAGCAACGCTCCAAGTCCGACCCAGACCAAAATCATTATACCCCCAATGATTTTACCTCCTCTCCACCTCTTTCGACCAACCTCATCCTCTGCGTTCTCCAAATCTCAGCGGCGCAAGATCGGCCTTCAGGCTCATGCTCCGGCTCAACAGTGTGAAGTCAGTGTCCAGTCAGTGCTTCAAAATCACCGCCTCCTCCTCTGCACTCCCATCAGGAATTCCAAATCCCCCCTCTGAATTTTTTACCCCCCAATCTTTTACCAAAATATTCCCCTCTTCCGCAGTCCATCTCTGCCCCTCTGCTCCTTTGCTCCTTTGCGGCAAAAAAGCACCACAGATCCGAGCACACCTTGCCGCAAAAAAACGCAGAAGTCACAAAACCAAACCCCAAACTCGGGTCCCATTTTTGTGCCCTTCTTGCGTCTCTTTGCGGCCAACCCCTCCGCTCAGAAAGGAACCTCCACCGCAGGGCGTTTGCATCGCACGCCTGAAATCCTCCCATGTCTCACGTCCTCCATCGCTCTGACGAACTCTCCCGCCGGCACTTCATGGCGTGCACCGCCAAGACCATGCTTGGCGTCGGTTTGCTTCCGCACTTCCTCTCTCGCGACACCCTCGCCGCCGATTCCGCTAAAGGCGGCAAGGCCAAGAGCGTCATCTACCTCTACATGGACGGCGGCATGAGCCATGTGGACACGCTCGACCCCAAGACCGGCGACGTCATGGGGCCAACGAAGTCGATCAAGACCAGCGCCGATGGCATTCAGCTCGGCGAGTACTTGCCCCAGACCGCCAAGGTCATGCACCACGGCACCGTGGTGCGCTCCCTCTCCTCCACGCAGGGCGCGCATGAGCAGGGCAACTACTTCATGCACACCAGTTTCCAGCTTCGTGGCACCATCAATCATCCATCCATGGGCGCGTGGTTGCAGCACTTCCGGGGGCCGGGAAATCCGACCCTGCCCGGCTCGGTTTACATCGGCAATGCCAGCCGTCATCCCGGCGCGGGCTTCTTCTCCCCGGAGCTGGCACCTCTCTTCGTCAACAATCCCGAGAACGGCCTCAAGGACATCGAGCTCCAGCAGGGCATGACCAAGACCGAGCACAGCGCGCGCATGCAGATCGCGGCGGATTTGGATGCCGCCTTCATGCAAAAATTCGCCAAGCAGCGCAACGTCACCGCTCACTCCGGCGCTTACGATGGCGCGTACCGCATGATGGCCAGCGCCGACATCGTCGCCTTCGATCTCACCCAGGAGTCGCAGCCTCTGCGCGATGCCTATGGCAAGGACGCCTTCGGCCAGGGCTGCTTGCTCGCACGTCGATTGGTCGAACGCGGCGTCCGCTTCGTGGAAGTCAGCCTCCATGGCTGGGACACCCACTCCAACAACTTCACCGCCACGCCCGATCTCTGTGCCCAGCTCGACAAAGCCCTCGCCACCTTGGTGAACGATCTCCACCAGCGCGGCCTGCTGCAAGACACCCTCGTCGTGCTCGCCACCGAATTCGGTCGCTCGCCCAAGATCAATCAATCCCTCGGTCGCGATCACTATCCTCTCGCTTTCTCTTCCGCCTTGTTTGGCGGCGGCGTGAAGGGCGGCTTCGTCCTCGGCTCCACGGACAAGCGCGCCGAGGAAGTCGAAGACCACAAGATCGGCATTCCAGACTTCAACGCCACCATCGGCAAAGCCCTCGGCCTTCCGCTGGAGGAAGTCGTCATGTCTCCCAGCGCACGTCCCTTCACGCTGGCAGACAAAGGCAAGCCCGTGCTGGAAGTCTTCGCCTGAGTTCACGTACGACCTCGCTATTCGCCATGAAGTTCATCCATTCCGCCGCGCTGTGGCTCTGTCTCGCGGCCACTTCCCTCGCCGCCACTGCGCCATCACCAACGCAAAAGGCCGCAGCCGAACTCGACCTGTTGCTCGCATCCCATTGGCAGTCCGCCGGCCTCAAGCCAGCCGAACCCGCCTCCGACGAGACCTTCCTCCGTCGCATTTACCTCGATCTCGCGGGCCGCATCCCCACCTCATCCGAGACCCTCGCCTTCCTCAATTCCAAGCAGCCCGACAAACGCGCCGCCCTGATCAACGATCTGCTCGCACGCGAGAGCTACGTCTCAAACTTCTACCACTTCTGGGCCGACATCCTCCGCCTGAAGTCGCACTTCGTAAACACCGCAGACGTGGTGCCTGCCGCCTATGCCAGGTGGATCAAAGACAGCCTCCGTTCCAACAAACCCTACGATCACTTCGTGCGCGAGCTGCTCTCAGCCAAAGGCTACTGCTGGGAAAACGGGGCCATCGGTTACTACGCTCGCGATCCCGAGATGCCGCTCGACAACATGGCGCTCACCGCGCGCATCTTTCTCGGCACCCGCATCGAATGCGCCCAGTGCCACGATCACCCCTTCGACAAATGGAAGCAGACCGAGTTCTACCACCTCGCGGCCTACACCTACGGCAACAAGCCCGTACAAGAAGCCCTCTCCGGTGTGCGCGATGAATTCAAGGCCCGCGAAAAGGTCATCCATGACGACTTCCTGCGCGAGAAAGCCGCGTCCACAGACGGCGGAAAAGCGGCGGAGCAGCGCAAAAAACAGCGCCTCGATGCCATGGAGTTCCGCCCCGTGCTCAACCTCATCCGCCAGGGCATCGGCCAGTTGCTGAGCCCCATCGGACTCGACCGCAAACAGGACGCCGTTTTAAAACTCCCCTTCGATTTCAAACAAGAAGACGGCAAACCCGGCGATGTCATGCCACCGCGTCCCATCTTCGGCACCGCACCCGATCTCACCGCAAGCGCAGATCGCGCCGAGGTCTTCGCCCGCTGGGTCACGTCCCCGGAGAATCCCACCTTCACCAAAGTCATCGTCAATCGCCTGTGGCGGAAGATGTTCGGCGTCGCCCTCATCGAACCCCTGGATGAACTGCGCGACGACACCAAGGCGATGATTCCCGCCGTCGAAGCCTCCCTCGAAAAGCTCATGATCGAGCAGCACTACGACATGCGCGCCTTCCTGGCAGTCCTCGCCAACACCCGTGCCTATCAGTCCGTCGTTGGTGCCGCTGAGTATGAGCGTGGCACGATCTACCATTTCCAGTCACCCGTCCTGCGCCGCATGACTGCCGAACAGGTGTGGGATTCCATCGTCGCACTCGCCAACCACGAGCCCGACGCCCGCGACCTCGCTCGCGAGACCCGCGACGAACGCCGCATCGCCGTCTCCCACATGGTTTGCGATGCCTACCTGAACTTCGACGGCAAGCAGCTCGTCGATCTCGGCTACGCCCAGCTCGCCCACGAGAAAGACATCCAGCAGCGCGAGGAAGTCGTGCGCACCGCGCTCATCGCTGCCAAGCGCCAGGGCGACACCGCACGCGACATCGAGCTCCGCCGCGCAGGTGGCGTGCTGGAACGCGAGCGCAACGAGTCCTTCATCAGCGAGTTCCTCACCCCCATCATCAACCAGCTCGCTGCCGCCAAGAATGGCCCTGGCTCCAAACCCGTCACGGACGAGACCTACAAGATGAACCCCAACCCCCGCGTCCTCGCCGTCGAGACCTGGCGCAAGATGCACGTTCCCGGCTACGGCCCCGCACCCAAAACCGCTGCCCAGATCGAAGCCGAAGCCACCGCCGAAAAGCAGCGCCTCACCGCCCTCGCGAAACAGCTTGGCTACTCCGACAAAGACAGCGCCAGCTTCATCGCCTACTGCGACCGCGCTAAGTCCACCTGGCTCCGCGCCAGCGAACTCGACAGCCCCGCCCCACGCGGTCACTTCCTCCGCACCATGGGCCAGAGCGACCGCGACTTCGTCGAGAACGCCAACCCCAACGTGTCCATCCCCCAAGCCCTCGCCCTCATGAACGGAGATCTCATCTCCCCCACTGGCATCCTCTCACCCTACTCACCCCTGATGCAGGCCATCAGCACCGCCAGCGATTCCGTCGATGCCGTCTGCCTCACCCTCCTGTCCCGCCATGCCTCAGACAGCGAGAAGCGCTACTTCGCCTCCCAGGAAAGCCAGGACATCCACCGGCTCATTTACGCTTTGCTGAATTCCAAGCAATTCATCTTCATCCAGTAGGAATAACGCCAATCCGGCGGTGGTGCCGGGGGGGTGCTGCCGATTTGGCATAAAAATGGGGTGGGCACTGGGGAGTGACAAAGGGCGTTTTTTTGTGTCGGATTCGGCAATCTTGCAGGTTGGTTGCGTTTGTGGGGGTGTTTTGGTAAAAGATTTAGGGGTAAAAAATTTCAGAGTGGGGATTTGGAATTCCTGATGGACACTGATCCGGCCAAGGAATGGTGATGGGACGTTTGTTTTTGCCGCAGTGGGGCAGAGAGGCAGAGGAGGTAGATTTTTTTAACCACTCATTGGACACTCATGAAGGCATTCAGAAATTTAGGGTTCTGGTATTAGCGTCAGATTAGTGTTCGATTAGTGGTTCTAATCTGGATGTTTCGTCGAGGGTGCACGACCAACGAATCATGGCCAGAACCGGAGGTTTTTAACCACTAATCGGACACTCATAAGACACTAATAAAGGCATTCAGAAAATTCTGATTCTGGATTTATTAGAGTCAGATTAGTGTTCGATTAGTGGTTCGAATCTGGGTGTTTCGTCGAGGGTGCCCGACAAACGAATCATGGCCAGAACCGGAGGTTTTTAACGGCTGATAAGACGCTGATAAGACGCTGATAATGAATCAGAAATCCCGGAATCTTTAACCACTCATCGGACACTCATAAGAGACTAATTAAGGCACCAGAATGCAGAGTTTTTAACCACTGACTGGACACTGACTTCACACTCACTGTCCAGAGTGGATCAACCACGGAACACACTGAATACACGGAAACCCGGATGGGCGGACGGGATGGCGGGGTGAAGGCCGGAGATTTGGTATAATGATTGGGGGTAAAATGATTTCAGAAGTGGGGCGGGACGCGACAGCGGGGCGAAGGAGGGGGTGATTTTGGATGGGGAGGTGAGGGAGGTGTGAGTGGCTTTGGTCGGTGCAGAATTTTGCACCGCTGAGATTTGGAGTACGCAGAGATGAGATTTTGAATCTGCAGTCTCTGGGGCCGGACGGGACAGCGGGGAGAAGAGTTTTTAACCGCTGATATGACGCTGATAATGAATCAGAAATCCCGGAATCTTTAACCACTAATCGGACACTCATAAGACACTCATAAAGGCATTCAGAAATGTAGGTTGATTGATTCGCTGCGCTCACCCTGCGGGCTCCTTGTGGTCGTCTGTTTGCCTTCGGCTATCTTCGCTTCGCTACGGTTTACTTCGTTCGGCTCTGGATCTTTTATTAGCGTCAGATTAGTGTTCCATTAGTGGTTCAAATCTGAGCATTTACAATGCGGATGAGCACGAGCAGACCAGAGTTTTTAACCACTAATGGCCACTCATGAAACACTAATAAAAGGCATTCAGAAAATACGGATTTGAATTGACCCCAGAGGCCGAGCCGAGGGCACAGAGGGTTTGATGCAGACATTCACCGGATTGGATCAACCACGGAAAACACTGAATACACGGAAACCCGGATGGGCGGACGGGATGGCGGGGTGAAGGCAGGAGATTTGGTAAAATCATTGGGGGTAAAATGATTTCAGAAGTGGGGCGGGACGCGACAGCGGGGCGAAGGAGGGGGCGATGTTGGATGGGGAGGTGATCCAGGGGACGTGAGGGAGGTGTGAGTGGCTTTGGTCCGTGCAGATTTTTGCACCGCTGAGATTTGGAGAACGCAGAGATGAGATTTTGAATCTGCAGTCTCTGGGGTCGGACGGGACGGCGGGGAGAAGAGTTTTTAACCGCTGATATGACGCTGACGAGACGTTGATCAAGGCCACTGAGTGGATCAACCTCGGAGCCGATCGAAGCGAATCAACCCACTGTTGGAGGCGAGAGCATGGTCACAATTCCAAAATTTGGTTTTGAATCTCAACTGCGGTGGAAACCTGTCGAGAGGCAAGGTTCAAAGTTAAAGTCTTGAAAGCCTTTAACGCTTCAGGCCGTCGGCGGATCGTAGAAAAATGTTTTTGCCACGCACATCGCAACAAACTTTCGAAATGACCACGCCCCGTTGTTTGTTCCCAAAAATAGGAACTGGCACTTTGCCAACATGGATTCAGCCATTCTAAAGCATCAACGAGAAGTTGGTCGCCCGCGTCACTGACTACGAAAGCTGCGAAAGCGGACTGATCATGAGGATTTTTTCCTATCGCCTTAACATGGCGCTCGAAGAGGTCATGCAGAGCAGCCACGAGCGGTATATGATCTTTGTCTCTGACTGACGAAACTGATTCGCCGTAAAAGAAAAGGTGTTTCCACACTTCGTCTTGTCGATGTCTCAACTCGCCATTCCACTTTGGTGAGGCGAAGAGATGCTCAATCATAGCTCGCCATATCGGGATCAACTCAGCCACGCGTGCTGGTTCTGACCGTATGGTTTCGATCAAAACGTCGCTCAAAAAAGAAGTGATGTGATGATGAGCAGCCGGAGGCAGATCGAGGATTGGTGTCCATAAGGCTCGTTGTTCTTCTGGAGTGCATTGGAAGAGTCGAGAAGCGACGATTTCGAGAATCTTCTCATCGACTTTCCACATCTCGTAGGGCCATTCCTCTTCCTCATCGGCGTTTCCGCTCGTGGGTAAAGTTCTGAGGTAAGATGCGAGCATCTCTCTACAAATGCCAAACCAGTGTTTCCGTTCATCACTGTCGTGGGCTTCAGACAACTTAGGAAGAGAGCCAAACACGGCTAGTATGACAGACATGTCCAATCCATAATCCCGACGTCTCCGTTCTTTGTGATTCATTATTCCTTGGTCTGAAGCGACAACAGGAGGAAACGGTTCTTCGGTTTCGATTGTCTTCCAGTCGTCGGACCACTTCGGACCATACGCCCACGGCCACAGCCAAAGAAGCAACCGCCTCCACCAACGTCGCCGCGTGAACATCGGCACCCACTTTTGAAACCATTGATCAATTAGCTCGGGCTGTGGCCTGAAGCCTTCTAGTTGTGCCCTCCGCCTAACAACCGCAAAGGAAAGGACAAGCCCTTCAAGCTCGTGAAATAGCCCGCTAAAATTGTGACGCTCCCAAAATGCTTCCTCGAATAATCGCTGGATTGTTCGATAGCGGTAAGAAGCTACGAAACCTGCGACGATGCTTCGCCATTCTTCATTGTTTGGCGCGCGAACACAGCATTGCACAGCACTCCGAGCAAGAAAGCCTTCGCAATCGTCATGGGTGTCATCCGCGCCGAAGTAACTCACTTTAGGCCTATCGTTTAAAAGCTTTCGAAATTCAGCTTCTACCCACGGCCGACGTGCGGCATCGCGATCTAACCAACCGCCGCCCAAGCATAAAAGGACAGCAATCAAACCGGCACGAGCATGACGATGGTCTCTAAGAGACGAAGCGAATTCATCGCCAGCCCCCCATTCTTCAGTGGCTTTTTCATAAACAGCCCAATTGTGGAGTTGATCCCAAATCGACTTGCACTGTTCCTCGTCCAGATTCGATCTCCTCTCAAGCATGTCGCTGCACTGATACGGCAGCATCAGAAGTGCCCTCTGATGTAACTGAGCCTCCTCTGCATGCTCGTCGCGAATTTCTTTCGGCTGCTCATATTGCCAGCCTGTGCTCCCATCCTCAAAACGAACATTTTTATAGTTGGATAGATCAAACGACGCAGCCCAGCGAATCAGTGGAAGTTTTTCATCTGAATTATCAGGAAGAGCGGCAGCTTTATTACGCCATGCGCTGGCAATCTCGCCAAATAAAGGCTGGAAGTTTTTACGAGTTACAAACAATGCCTGTGCAAATTCCAGTAGACTAGTTCGTCGACCAGGAAGATTGTCCCATTCCCGCCGAAGATTGTTCATAAACTCCCCGTCGTGTGGCCAATATCCGCCACCTGTGAATTCCCCTACTATTTGCATATCAAGCAGATAGAGTTCTCGAATGAAAAGGAGTGGTTTTAGTTCTTCTAGGAAAAGTTCGGGATGACGTTTTCCGAGGGAAATTAGCAGACCTGCAAAAGCAAGAGATCTACCATTTTTGTAAAGAGAATGGACTGGCAACTTGATTGATTCTTTTTTTATTATGAGTTCTTCCAGCCATTTTTCTAGCGCCATTAATGCACAAGTCACTGCTTGCACAGTGTTCATGTTAAATCGAAACCATCCGTATATTTGACGATTGCCGCTCCATGCCGCCTCTTCTTCATCAGTGGGAAAGTTCAAAAGTGTAGGTTTGTCATCGTACGGCCACCAGTCAGCGTATCGCTCAGTAGCGAAGTTCGTGAGTTCAATGATGAGATGTAAGGCAGGTGTCCAGTTCTCCTTGAGGAATTGAAGAAACGGACCTTTAATATAGCTTGCCGGATACATGCGGTCGGCTTCAAAAGTGAACCCGTAATTGTCTATGTTTGTGCCATGGTAGTCTTTTGAATAAAGAGTCCGTTTCGGCCAATCCAGCAAAAAAGCCATCGTTGCATCGCACGCAATGGCTGGGGAATTCCTAAAAAGACGGATGGAAGATCCAACTTCGAACCATGCATGGAAGAAATCGCGGCTAGTTGCACGCGCCGGCCCCCCCGGCCAGCATGATGGGGGCATTTCAACGTAGGAATCACCGCCATACATGCTACGCGACTCACTCCATTCTCCCAACCACGAGCCTCGAACTTCAGGTGTGGTATCACCATCCTCCCATGGCGCAATGCCCGCAGCTTTGGCAACCAGTTTGGCCACCCTCTCGGGCGACTGTGTCGCTGCGCATAAAGCGCCCAAATAAATCGTTTTTCGCGAGTCGTTGCCCCCTCCCAAGGAGCGAGAGCCTGAGTCGTGGCGATATTTCCCGGCAATTTCGCGGCGAAGTTCCTTTTCTGCATTGAGGACGACCAGCCCTGCAAGTTCTGGCCATCTCCACTGCATATAGTCTTCCATCCGAGCCCACATCTCCGCGATCTCGCCAAGTTCGACTGGAACCATGTCGGTCACCTGTTCTACGTGGGCCGAAAGAAACGTAACTATGGGAAGCCATGTCCCCAGCAAGGGCAGCCGATAGCGGTCGGCTGCTGCTTCAGCTGTCTTGGCATTAATCCCCGCGCACCGCTTTTGAATTACGGGATCTGGAATCGTTGCCACAAGCATCAAGCGCCGAATCAGTCGGCAAAGCAGCCAACCACTTTGATCGAAAAGATCGGAAGATACTTCCGCGAGCACATGCGCCGGATTCACGGAGAAAATTATACCTTCGAGCCATGCGTCTATAATCTGTAGATTTTCGGCTGACGGCTCGTCTCGCGAGTTCGCAACCTCTCTGGCATTATTCAAAAAATTGCGCCACTGATCGAGGTCGGCTACGCGATCCAGAAGATGCTGAGATAACAGGCGGACAGCCCTGAGCCACGGAGGGTTTTCAGTATGACTCCTGATAAAGTTTAACTTATCATACCCTAGCCCCCTCAGATGCATCACGCGCGCCCAATCCGCCAGGA
The DNA here is from genome assembly GCA_027490195.1 of Verrucomicrobiaceae bacterium. GTDB lineage: Bacteria > Verrucomicrobiota > Verrucomicrobiia > Verrucomicrobiales > Verrucomicrobiaceae > Prosthecobacter. The sequence continues at coordinate 96,632 of JAIXYN010000098.1, forward strand.
GGTCATGCTCGAAACGTAAAAGCCCATCTTGAGTGCGCTTTAGAACACGGTTTCGAATTAGCTTGTCGGCTGCTGCTTCTGCCCCTGCCACGCTGTCTGCTGGAAGTTCGGACCGAAGTTCGTCCGCCATGAGGCTAGCAAGGTCACGAGCAACCCGTTCCTCAGCGCTAATTGTATTGTTTCCACGAACTTGCTGCTCCCACCACCACTCAACTAGGTCTGCCTCACCAGCAATCGTTCGATTTTCAACAAGTTGCCCCGAGAGAAGGACATCAAGCATCTTTGGAATGGACAAAAATCCACGAAGCTTCGGCTCTGCGGCGAGCTTAGCCACGGTTGTCGAGGCAGCGCAAACGAGGTCAAAATCCTCTTTCGAAAGGGGACCACATTCCACTTTTGTGGTGAGACTCGCGTGTCCCGCCAAATGTTTGACGAGCCCAACGCTGACGCGGGCCCAATCAGGTGTTTGGCAAGCCAGAATTATCGACCACGGTGAATTCTCAATGCCGGTGAGAACCGATATGAAGCGTGCAATGGCGAGGAATGACGCGGGTGCCATACAGGCTTCGAACGCATCAATGACAAGCAAGGCAGATGTTCGCCGAGAGCGTGCGAGGGTTTCCAAAAGATCAGGAATTGCAGAATGAAGGAGGCTGAAACGGTCAGCCTTTATCCAGACAACTTCAGCTCCCGCTGCTTGAATATCGGTGGCATATACCTTGATCATAGCGCTCTTGCCCGAGCCAGAATCCCCGAGTACGTGACATGCACGAGAATCAGAAATAGCGGCTCGTAACGAAGCCTCCTCAGCTTTTCTCGGTAATTTGATGTTCCCGGTCAACGAGGTTTCGATCTCCTCCATGCCCTCCCTCGAGAATTTCCGAATTGCTGCCCATACCGCTGTGTCGCAAGGATCGTCCTGAAGGTCGAATTTGTGTCGAACCTTTGCAGAAATACCCGCGCGGGTGAGCGCGCCGCCTGCTATACGCATTTCTTGTGCGATATCGCACAGCCATTGCCAGAGATCTTTGGCCTTTTCTTCATTCTGGTGGTCTGGCCGAAGTGAGTCACGACAAAGTTTGAGGGCTGCTGTCTCGCTTTGAGAAACTGTTGCCTCGAAGTCGAACTCTCGGTGGATCAATCGCGCTAGGACATTTCCTGGAAGTCCTTTTGCTGTGGCATCACCAACGTTACGAAATGACTCATAAATTTTGCGAATACTCGCATGGACAATCTTTTGGTCGAGTCGTTCCGCATCGATTGAACTGGCTTGTTTGTGTAAGGTGCTCAGATGGTCGGTTACTTTCGCCGAGAGAGGTGCGGATATGTACAAAAGAAAATCAGATTCGGGTGCGAAAACTGATTTGGCCATTGTGGTCCACATTCCCGCACACAGCTCTGAATCGCATCCGTTGCTGTTCACTAACCGGTTACTCTTTACCGAGCCAGCACACCGGATAATTTTTCCATCGCTATTCGGAACGTCTAGCAAGAGATCACCGAATGGTTCCCAGTCGCTGGCTTGTCTCTCCAGCCGCTGAATTATGCCAAATTTTGCACCTAGCGAATGAACGCCAGCCAGCATTTCACAAAGTAGCACTGCGGACGCCTTGTCTTCGAAGGTGAAGCCCGCGCCGCTCGCGGACTTTAAACTTGCTGTATGTTGGTTTTCCTGTGACACATGCGAATAAGACTATAAGTATTAAGAAATACAAGTGATACGAAATTTCGAATTAATTCCACCACTCTAGGTCGGAGGCGGAATGAGGAGGGCAGACCTACCTACCGAGGGAGCTTAGCCTTCGAGGATGTAGCTGCAGGCGAAGTTCATTTTTTCAACGCGAATGGGCGCGAATATCCGCGAATTTAGAGGAATACTGAATTTAGAATTTTGTGAAAATCACCCCTCCAAAATATAGCCGCAGGCGAGTTTTTGGAAGTGGTCGATTTCGTGGGTGGTGCGGGCGGGGGTCCAGTGGAGTTCGGTGGCCATGAGGGCGGCGACGCGGGGGGCGGCGGACATGGAGGCCCGGGCATTGAGCAGGAGGCTGCGGCTGCGGCGGGCGAGGGAAAGAGAGGCCGCTGTGGCTAGCGGGTGATCTCCCGCACCCTTTCAGGGTGCGACCTTGAATGTAAGGGGGGGGTGTGATGTCGTGACCCAGGGCTTGCTGCGCTGCGCCCTGGGCTGAGTCCGGCGGCCCTTCAGGCCGCGATGGCAGGGGGGTAGACTGGGGACTAGATACTGGATGCTAGTAGCTGGATGCCCGTTCTTCGCGCTTGGTGCTTCGAAGGGCAGGCTGGATGTGTTGTGGCGCGGGGCTGGGGATGTGGCGGAGCGCCGCTCAGGGGGTTGCCTTCGGCTCGCTTCGCGGGGAGCGGACTACTTTGCTGGCGCATTCGCGGATGTAGCTGCAGGCGAAGTTCATTTTTTCAACGCGAATGGGCGCGAATATCCGCGAATTTAGAGAAATACTGAATTTAGATTATTGTGAAAATCACCCTTCCAAAATGTAGCCGCAGGCGAGTTTTTGGAAGTGGTCGATTTCGTGGGTGGTGCGGGCGGGGGTCCAGTGGAGTTCGGTGGCCATGAGGGCGGCGACGCGGGGGGCGGCGGACATGGCGGCCTGGGCATCGAGGAGGAGGGAGCGGCTGCGGCGGGAGAGGACGTCTTCGACGGTGCGGGCCATTTCGTGGCGGGTGTGGAAGATGACTTCGGCGCAGGTGAGGGCGAGCCGGGGGTGGACTTGTCCGGCGAGTTCGGGCTGCTGGTGGGCGAGGGCGCGGATGTCGGCGGCGTCGCTGCCGTAAACGGCGAGGGGGTCGTGGGGATCGAGGACGGTGGCGGAGCCGTGGATGGGGAGGCTGGGGGTGATGCAGTGGCGCATGCCGAAGCCGCCGAGCATTTCGGCGTGATCGATGACGTCTTCGGCCATGCGGCGGTAGGTGGTCCATTTGCCGCCGGTGATGGTGATGAGGCCGGAATCTGCGACGAGGATGGTGTGATCGCGGGAGAGGGCGGCGGTGGCTTCGCCTTTCTTCATGGCGACGAGGGGGCGGAGGCCGGCGTAGATGCTGAGGACGTCTGAGGGGTGGGGATCGCGCGTGAGGTAGCGTGCGGCGTGCTGCATGAGGAAGGCGATTTCGTCTGGGAGGGCGCGGGGCTCGAGGGTGGCGTGGTGGACGGGGGTGTCTGTGGTGCCGAGGATGACGCGGCCGTGCCAGGGGACGGCGAAGAGGACGCGGCCGTCGTCGGTGCGGGGGATCATGATGGCGGAGTCGCCGGGGAGGAAGTCGCGGGGGAGGACGAGGTGGACGCCCTGGCTGGGGGCGACGATGGGGTCGGAGGTGGCGTCGTCCATGTGGCGGACGGTGTCGACGAAGACGCCGGTGGCATTGATGACGGAGCGGGCGCGGATTTCGAACTGGCGGCCGGATTCGACGCACTCGGCCTGGAGGCCGATGATGTGGCCGTTTTCTTTGAGGAGGCCGGTGGCGCGGGTGTGATTGAGGACGATGGCGCCGTGATGGACGGCGGTGCGGGCGAGGTGGATGGCGAGGCGGGCGTCGTCGAACTGGCCGTCGTGGTAGATGACGCCGCCTTCGAGGCCGTGGGTTTCGAGGGTGGGGAGGAGGTCTGTTATTTCGTCGCGTGAGAGGATGCGTGAGGGCTGGAGGCCGAGCTGGCCGGCGAGGGTGTCGTAGACCTTCATGCCGATGCCGTAGAAGGGGCCTTCCCACCAGTGGTAGCTGGGGATGATGAAGGGGAGGGAGTGGACGAGGTGGGGGGCGTTGCGGACGAGGAGGCCGCGCTCGCGGAGGGCCTCGAGGACGAGGGAGACGTTGCCTTGCTTGAGGTAGCGGACGCCGCCGTGGACGAGCTTGGTGGAGCGGGAGGAGGTGCCTTTGGCGAAGTCGGATTGCTCGATGAGGACGACGGAGTGGCCGCGTGAGGCGGCATCGACGGCGGCGCCGAGGCCGGTGGCGCCGCCGCCGATGATGGCGATGTCAAAGGGGCTGGTGTGGGCGGAGAGCTGGGAGAGGAGGCGCTCGCGGTTCATGGGGTGGGGGGAGGGGCTGAGTTGACGGTGGTTTGCGATTGTTTGCGGTGGTTGACGGTTGTTGGACGGAAGATGGGGAGATGGGGAGATGGGGAGATGGGGAGAATGACGAATGAGGAAAACCGAATGACGAAATAATGACGAATGACGAGGATCGAGGGACTGAGCGGCAGGTGCTTTGGGGAAACAGGGACTGACACCGCAGAGATGGGAAAACGGCAGAGGGCTGAGGGGGGGACGGAGTGGCTGGTAAAAGATGGGGGGTAAAAGATTTTTGTGGGATGGGAGGGGGTGGGGAGAATGACGAATGAGTAAAACCGAATGACGAAATAATGACGAATGACGAGGATCGAGGGGCTGAGCGGCAGGTGCTTTGGGGAAATAGGGACTGACACCGCAGAGGGCTGAGGGGGCAGAGACGGAGTGGCTGGTAAAAGATGGGGGGTAAAAGATTTTTTTGGGATGGGAGGGGGATGGGGGGTGGCCGCAAGGAGGCGCGAAAATTGGGGGAAAAGCTGGAGGGTGGTGTTTTGACAGAATGGACGGCCTACGGAATGAACGGAAGCGGGAAGGGAATGGGGGCTTTGTTTGCGGTTTCTTCAGATCCAGAATGAAAGGGCAGAAAGATGAGGGGCAGAAAAATTTCAGAATCAGACATCTGGAAATCTTTCTGCCCCGCATTTTTCTGCCCTGATGACTCGGCTTTATGGAGGGGACGCGTGCGAGCGAGGGGCGCGACTTGCCATGGCCATGGGTGCTCAGGCGCTCGCCAATTCTCTGAGCGGTGTTTTCAACTGGATGCTGGGTGCATTCGGGGGTCGACAAGTTGGAGGGGGGTGCTAGGGTTTGGGTTCCTGTTTTACCAACCCCGAACTACCTACATTCCATGTCCGATATCGCTCTTGCTAAAGGTGAAAAATTTCTCGAAGACAACGCCAAGAAGGATGGCGTGACGGTGACCGCGAGCGGTCTGCAGTACAAGGTGATCACGCCGGGGACGGGGAAGAGCCCGAAGGCGACGGACACGGTGGAGGTGCACTACGAGGGGACGCTGATTGATGGGACGGTGTTTGACAGCAGCTACCGTCGCAAGGAGTCGATTGAGTTTCCGCTGAATCGGGTGATCGCGGGCTGGACGGAGGGTGTGCAGCTGATGCAGGAGGGGTCGAAGTATCGCTTCTACATTCCTTCGAAGCTGGCGTATGGCCCGCGTGGCGCGGGGCGTGACATCGGGCCGAATGAGGCGCTGATTTTCGATGTGGAGCTGATCAAGGTGAAGTGAGTTTTGACTTGGGTCACTGATCTCTGTTTTTTTGCTGGGCGGCGCTGCGGTGCCGCCCAGTTTTTTTTGGTGGGTGGGGGGGATTGCGGTGCGCTGAATTTTAGCAAGGGAATGGTGAGCAAGGGAATGTGCTGAAGGGGGGGATTTGCGGGGGTGTGAGTGTGGTTTGTTGTATATGAGGTGTTTAGATGGTGGGATGGTGTCAAGAATGTACCATAAATGAGAGTTTTTTAACAAATTGTGTGTGGGACGAATGCCGGAGCTGTGTTATGTATGGGGTCTCCACCTACCTATGAGCAGCGCCCCTGAGATGATTCCGTCCAAGCCCCAGGCTACGATTTCTGAATGGAAAAAAATTGTCGCCCCTTTCACCGTTCCTTCGATTCCACGTGCCACTTGGCAGATCGTTAACACTTTCGTTCCTTACGTGCTGCTTTGGTGTGCGATGTACTGGAGCTTGTCGGTGTCGTATTGGCTGACGCTGGCGATTGCGGCGGTGACGGGGCTGCTGCTGGTGCGTGTGTTCATCATGTTTCATGACTGCGGTCATGGGTCGTTTTTTAAGTCGAAGCGGGCGAACAGTGTGCTGGGCTTCATCAGCGGGATGCTGACGTTTACGCCGTATCTGCACTGGACGTGGCAGCACTCGGTGCACCACCAGACGTCGGGTGACCTGAGCCGCCGTGGGGATGGGGATATCTGGACGATGACGGTGAAGGAGTACCAGGAAGCGAGCCCGACGCGGCGCTTTTTTTACAAGCTGATCCGCAATCCGATCACGCTGTTTGTGGTGGGGCCGCTGGCGCTGTTTTTGATTCATCAGCGTTTTCCTTCGCCACGTGCGAAGGGGAAGGACCGGATGTCTGTGATGACGATGAACGTGGCGCTGGTGCTGATGATTGTGGCGCTGAGCTATGTGTTTGGCTTTAAGAACTACGTGATGATGCAGCTGCCGGTGACGATGTTTGCGGGGATGGCGGGGATCTGGATGTTTTATGTGCAGCACCAGTATGAGGATGTGTACTGGGAGCACCGTGAGGACTGGGACTACACGACGGCGGCGCTGGAGGGGAGCTCGTTTTACAAGCTGCCGAAGGTGCTGCAGTGGTTCACGGGGAACATTGGTTTCCACCATGTGCACCATCTGAGCTCACGCATTCCGAACTACTACCTGGAAGCGTGCCATAACTCGCACCCGATGTTTTATTCGATCCCGCCGCTGACGTTTTGGGCGAGCCTGAAGTGCATCAATCTGCGGCTGTGGGATGAGAGTGACCGGAAGCTGATTTCTTGGAAAGAGTATCGGCAGCGCTATGCGCAGCCGGTGACTGCGAAGGCGGAGGAGGTGGATCCTGCGGATCTGCCCGTGCCGAGTGAGATCGGGTCTGGGATGTCTTAATGGGCTGCTGAGTTAGCAGGGATTTTGCACCGCAGAGATTTGGAGAACGCAGAGAAGATCTGTGGGGGATGATCTCTTGGCGAATGGTTCGCCGGTGCTAGGTGGCGATTGGGTGCTGGGTTTGCTTCCTGGATGGGTGATGCCAACCCAGGGAAGCGCTCGCTAAGGCTCGGCATCCCTGGGCTGAAATACGGAAGGCCGTTGGCCTTCAAGGCAAGGGTGTCAGTCGATTGCGCAAGGCTTCATAGAAATACCCAAGTCTGCGTGCCTGATACCAAGAGCAGTTAAAATGGGTCCGGATAAAAGGGGCCTTAATTTTAACCACAGAGCACCTGAACTCAAGGCGGTTGGATTGTGGAACGCAGGGTAACTGTCGGGAGTTTGATTGGGCGTCGTATGCGCGAACGAAGTTTCCAGATTCCGGCTAAAGCCGGGACTACAATACGTGCGATGGGTGGTTGAGGATCTGGGGCGATGCGAGTCTTTCGGAACGGGCTACGATCCCGAATCACGTACTCAGAGGAGCCGTTGATTTGATATTCGGGAGTTTTGAAAAACTCAGAGAATGCATTCGGACTCGAATGGCGTTTTGTGGCTGCGCAGTTTGCGATGTGATTTATTCGGTGCATCGCACGACTGCTGCTGTACGTACCTTGGACCATGTCAGTCTTTAGGCTTAACACCGAGTACAGTCCGCAGGGGGATCAGGCGCAGGCGATTGCGAAGCTGACGAAGTCGGTGCGTGCGGGGAACCGGCACCAGACGCTGATGGGGGTGACGGGATCTGGGAAGACGTTTACGATGGCGAATGTGATCGCGGAGGTGGGGAGGCCGGCGCTGGTGTTTTCGCATAACAAGACGCTGGCGGCGCAGTTGTACTCGGAGTTTAAGAACTTTTTTCCGGACAATGCGGTGGAGTATTTCGTGAGCTACTTCGACTACTACCAGCCGGAGGCTTACATCGCGCGGACGGACACGTTCATTGAGAAGGACAGCGCGGTGAATGATGAGATCGAGCGGCTGCGGCTGGCGAGCATGGGTGCTCTCATCACGCGGCAGGATACGATCATCGTGGCGAGTGTGTCGTGCATCTATGGCCTGGGATCGCCTGAGGATTATGAGGGGATGATGCTGCCGCTGAATGTGGGGATGCAACTGACGCGGGAGACGCTGCTGACGCGGCTGGTGGACATGCTGTATGAGCGGAATGATGTGCAGCTGACGCGCGGAAAATTTCGGGCGCGTGGGGATGTGATCGAGGTGGTGCCGGCGTATCTGGAGAATGAGGCGATACGGATTGAGTTTTTTGGGGATGAGATTGACCGGATCAGCGCGGTGGATGTGCTGACGGGGACGGTGACGCTGAAGATGCCGAGCTACACGATTTTTCCGGCGAAGCAGTTTGTGACGCCGGGTGACAAGCTGAGGAAGGCGATCGTGAAGATCCGTGAGGAGGCGGAGGAGCGGGTGGCGTGGTTTGAGAAGGAGGGGAAGCTGCTGGAGGCGCAGCGGATCAAGATGCGGACGCAGTATGACATTGAGATGATGCAGGAGATGGGCTTCTGCCAGGGCATTGAGAACTACAGCCGACACCTGACGGGGCGTGAGCCGGGGGCGACGCCGGGGACACTGCTGGATTTTTTCAAGGAGCCGCCGCTGATGTTCATCGACGAGAGCCACGTGACGATTCCTCAAATAGGCGGGATGTATGAGGGGGATAAGTCGCGCAAGACGACGCTGGTGGAGCATGGGTTCCGGCTGCCGAGTGCGCTGGACAACCGGCCGCTGCGGTTTGAGGAGTTCATGGGGAAGGTAGGGCAGCTTGTTTATGTGAGCGCGACGCCGGCGCGGTTTGAGATTGAGAACAGTGTGGTGGGAAATACCAGCTACATCGCGAAGGTGGCGGATGCGCTGCCGATGACGCGGACGGTACGGATCAGCGGGAGTGCGGAGGCGGTGGATAAATTTGATGTGACGAGCAAGGGGCGGACGCTGGTGGTGGAGCAGATCATCCGGCCGACGGGGCTGCTTGACCCGATCATTACGATCAAGCCGCTGAAGGGGCAGATTGATGAGACGATTGAGCTGTGTAGGCAGCGGATTGAGAAGGGGGAGCGTGTGCTGGTGACGACGCTGACGAAGCGGACGGCGGAGGATTTGACGGACTACCTGCGCAATCTGGATTTCAAGGTGCGGTATTTGCACAGTGATATTGATGCGATTGAGCGGGTGGAGATTTTACGGAGCCTGCGCGCGGGGGACTGCGATGTGCTGGTGGGGATCAATCTGCTGCGTGAGGGGCTGGATCTGCCGGAGGTGAGCCTGGTCTGCATCTTGGATGCGGACAAAGAGGGCTTCTTGCGCAGTGAGTCGTCGCTGATTCAGACGTCGGGGCGTGCGGCGCGTCACATCAATGGCGAGGTGGTGCTGTTTGCGGATATTGAGACGAAGAGCATTCGGGCGCTGCTGAGCATCAGCGGGTATCGGCGGCAGGTGCAGACGGATCACAATGAGAAGCATGGGATCACGCCGCAGACGGTGCAGCGTGCTGTGCAGGAGAGTTTGCAAATATTGGGCAAGGCGCGGGAGATTGAAGAGAGCGTGGTGCGCGAAGGGGGCGGAGATTTTGCGATTACGGAGACGATCCGGGAGCTGGAGCAAGAGATGGCGGATGCGGCGGGCAAGCTGGAGTATGAGAGGGCGGCGCTGCTGCGGGATCAGATTCGTGAGCTGAAGAAGCGTGCGGGGCTGGATGCGGATGATACGGGGGCGCTGCCAGCGCAGAGGAAGAATGTGAGCTATGCGAAGCCGAAGCGGGGTGGGAGGAAGGGGAAGTAGGGGGGGAGTGTTGGAGTGTTGGAGTGTTGGAGTGTTGGAGTTGTTGTGGGGTGATGATACTTTCGGAGTGAGGAATGGGGGTTTGGCGTCGTTTGACAGTGATCATGATGAAACGACGTGCCTTCCTTCTTGCCTGTGGTTCTACTGCTTTTGCCGCTGGTGGCGGTGGGGGGCGACTGCGTATTGGGCAGATCGGGACGGAGCATGCGCATGCGGGGGGGAAGATGGCGGCGATGCGGGCTTTGACGGATCTTTGGGAGGTGGTGGGGGTCGCGGGGGAGAAGGGCTATGAAGGGGTGCCGTTGATGACGGAGGCGCAACTGCTGGGCACGCCGGATTTGAAGGCGGTGGCGGTGGAGACGCGGATAGAGGCGTCGTGTGCGACGGCGCTGCGGTGCATCGAGGCGGGGAAGCATGTGCATCTGGACAAGCCGGGGGCGCTGCAGCATGACGAATTTAAGACGATGCGGCTGGAGGCTGAGAAGCGCGGGCTGACGGTGCAGATGGGGTATATGCTGCGCTATAACCCGGCATTTGTGCTGCTGTTTCAGGCGGTGCGTGAGGGATGGCTGGGGGAGATCACGGAGATCGATGCGGCGATGGGGAAGCTGGGGGACGCGAAGCAGCGCGGGATCCTTGGCGGGCTGCCGGGCGGCGGGTTGTTTGAGCTGGGCTGCCATGTGATCGATGCGGTGACGACGATCTTGGGCAAGCCGCAGTCGGTGTCGGCTTTTTCAACGCCGACGCAGAGCGATGGGGTGAAAGACAACCAGATGGCGGTGCTGCAGTATGCGAAGGCAACGGCGGTGGTGCGCGTGAATCATGCGGATCCGTTTGGCGGGCCGCGTAGGCGCTTTAACGTGACGGGAACGGAGGGGACGTTTGAGATTGTGCCGCTGGAGAGCGGGAAGGTGAATCTGTCGCTGACGAAGGCGCGGGGGAGCTACAAGAAGGGGGTGCAGTCTTTTCAGCTGGAGGTGCCGAAGGATCGGTATGCCGGAGAGTTTACGGATCTGGCGAAGGTGGTGCGCGGGGAGAAGAAGCTGGACTGGGATGCGGCGCATGACATCAGCGTGCATGAGACGGTGCTGCGGGCGGCGGGGGCGTGGGGGAAGAGTTGACTGTGGTTTACGGTTGTTTGGCGGGAGGCGCGTGGCGGTGCGGGTTGCAGACGCTGCTGGTGGGCGTGGGGCGTGGCGGAGCGCTGGGTTTGCTATCCGGATGGGGGTGGTGACTTCCCAGGGAAGCACTCGCTAAAGCTCGGCATCCCTGGGCTCAATTACGGAAGGCCGTTGGCCTTGAAGGCAGCGTCGCCAAAGGCATTGCATTACAGGATGCAACAATGGAATTCGAATCTGCCGCAGAGGGGCAAAGAGGCAGAGGTAGCAGAGAATGAATTCAATCTCTGACACCTCTGGTGCAAACCGAACTTTCTCGGGCTCGGCATCCCGGGAATTAGTTTTTGCTATTCGCTGAATACATGAGCGCGTCAGTCAACTGAGAGATGCGCCAAGCCGTGTTTGCAAACCGCGCGGTCAAGGCATCAAGAGGCCGGATAGAGTCGGGGTCGGGAGACACCGACGCCTTGGCTTTGGGCCCGATTTACTGCGTGGCGAACTTGGTGAGGAGGCCGCGTTTGCGGGTGAGGTTGAGGACCCAGACGAAGAGCCAGCCGGCGAGGGCGAGGTAGAGGATGTTTAGGCCGGCGGCGTAGCCGAGGTAATCCCAGTTCATGGTGCCGGATTTCATGACGTCACGCATGCCTTCAAAAATGTAGGTGGGCGGGAAGCACCAGGCGATGGGGCGGGACCAGGCGGGCATGTCTTCGACGCGGTAAAATACGGCGACGACGGGCTGGAAGAAGAAGGGGATGGCCCAGGCGAGGGATTCGGCGGCGAGGCCCCAGCGCAGGATGAGAGCGGTGGAGATCATGCCGAGGGACCAGCCGAAGAGCATGAGGTTCAGGAAGAAAGGGATGAGCCACCAGCTGAGCTGGAAGACATTGAAGGCGTAACCGAACCAGGAGATGAAACTCAGCACGACGGCGGTGATGAGGATGCGCAGCATGCCGACGATGAAGGTGGCGCTGATGTACTCTGAAGAGCGTACGGGGGCGACGAAGATGTTGAGGAGGTTGCGCGTCCAGACGTCCTCAAGGAAGGAAATGGCGACGCCTTGCTGGGCACGGAACATGATGTCCCAGAGAATCATGCCGCCGAGGAAGAAGAGGACGTAGCTGCCGAATTCGGGGTTGGTGTTCTTCTGGATGAAGACGGTCACGTTTCCCCAGACGACCAGGTCAACGACGGGCCAGAAGGCGAGCTCCACGAGGCGCATGGGACTGCGGGAGTAAAGAAACAGATAGCGCATCACGAGGGCGCTGATGATGCGGAAATTCATACGGCGGAATCTTTCTTTGGTTCGTCGAGGAGTTCGCCGTCGCGGGCGATCTTGATGAAGACATCCTCAAGGTTGTCGCTGCTGGACTGGGCGATGATGTCGGCCGGAGTGCCTTCGCAGACGATCTTGCCTTTGTGGAGGAAGATGACGCGGTCGCAGACTTCCTCGATGTCGCGCATGTTGTGGGAGGTGTAGAGGATGGCGATGTTGCGCTCGCGCTGGACTTTGCGGACGACTTTGCGGACCTTGTCGGCGATGTCGGGGTCGAGGCTGGCGGTGGGCTCGTCGAGCATCAGGAGTTCAGGGTCATTGAGGAAGGCTTTGACGAGATTGACGCGGGTGGACTCGCCTGCGGAGAGCTGGCCGGTGACGCGCTTGCTGAGGTGGGAGATTTCGAGGAGCTCCATGAGCTCGGCGATCTTCTTTTTGGGATTCGGCACGCCGTAGATGCGGGCGAAGACGAGGAGATTTTGCCAGACGAGGAGGTTGCCGGGAAGGGCGGTGTAGGCGGAGGAGAAATTGGCGCGCTGGAGGATTTTGATGCGGTTGGCCTGAAGGGGTAGGCCGAAGGCGTTGAGTTCGCCTGAACTCGGCAGGGTGAGGCCGAGGAGGCAGTTCATGGCGGTGGTCTTGCCGGCACCGTTGGCACCGAGCAGGCCGAGGACTTCGCCGCGATGGAGCTTGAAGCTGAAGCGGTCGAGCGCCTTGACGCCGTCGAACTCACGGGTGAGATCGATGGCTTCGAGGATGACTTCGCGGGTGTCGGGGGGGGAGGGGGGCATGCGCGGTGGACCGAATGACGAAACCAGAATGAGGAATGACGAATGAATGACGAAGCTCGAATGACGCGAAATGAATTGGCGTCGTTTTAGAGGTAGTCTTCGATGGGGAGTTTTCCGTTTGACGCGCAGATGAACATGGTGCCGGGCTTGGTGGTGCTGGGCTTGAGGGTGACTTTGCCGCCGCCCATTTCGACCATGAGCTGTCCGGCGGCGATGTCCCAGAGGCTGATTTGTTCTTCGACGTAGGCATCGAGACGGCCGGTGGCGATGTAGGCCATGGCGAGGGCGGCGCTGCCGAGCATGCGGGTTTTGCGGACTTCGTAGGCGATGCGCTTGTAGCGCTCAAAGCCGAGATCGAGGGCTTCTTTGCTCTTGGAGAAGCCGACGGTGACGACGGCTTCGGACATGGCGGCGCGGTCGCTGACGGCGATGGGTTTGCCGTTGAGATGGGTCTTCTCGCCACGGATGACGGTCCAGGTTTCGTTCTGCATGGGGTCGAAGATGACGCCGATGAGGAGCTCTTTGGATTCGCGATTGCGGGCGGCGATGGAAACGCAGAAGTGGGGGATGCCGAAGAAGTAATTCACGGTGCCGTCGATGGGATCGACGATCCATTCGACATCGCCGTTGCCGCCGGTTTCGCCGCCTTCCTCGCCGAGGATGGCGTGGTCGGGGAAGCGGGCGAGGATCATGTCGGTGATGAGCTGCTGGCTGCGGACATCGAGCTCGAGCTTGATGTCGTGGCGCTGCATTTCGTTGACCGTGAGTTCGGAGCCGAAGTTGTCTTTGATGAGTTTGCCGGCGGCGTGGGCGGCTTCGGTGGCGGTAGCGAGGAGTTCGTTCACTGGATGCTGGATGCTGGGGGCTTGATGCTGGATGAAATGAACTGGATCAATTCACGAGCGAGGGAGGTTTTGGACTGCCTGGGGAGTGGCATCGTTTGACCGCCGGGGAGGCAGAGGGTGACTTCGTTTTCCAGACTGTCAAACCCGATGCCCGATTGAGATACGTCGTTTGCGATGATGAGGTCGCAGCCTTTGCGTGTGAGCTTGTCCTGGGCGTGGGTGATGACGTTCTCGGTTTCTGCGGCGAAGCCGACTAGGAAGCCGGTGAAGGCGAACTGGGAGCGGACGGAGCCGAGGATGTCTTCGGTGCGTTCGAGCTGGAGAGTGAGGGAGTCGGCGGACTTTTTGATTTTTTGGGCGACGACCTGGGCGGGGCGGTAATCGGCGACGGCGGCGCTGAAGATGGCGGCGTGGCAGCCGGGGAGGTGGGTGCGGACAGCGTCGAACATTTCGCGGGCGGTTTCGACGTGGATGGTTTGTATCCCGGAGGGGGCGGGAATTGCCACGGGGCCGGAGATGAGGAGGACTTCGTGGCCGGCGGCGTGGGCGGCTTCGGCGAGGGCGTAACCCATGCGGCCGGAGGAGCGGTTGGAGAGGAAGCGCACGGGGTCGATGGGCTCGCGCGTGGGGCCGGCGGTGATGAGGAGGCGCATGGGGGAAGGTTCAGAGTCGGAGGTCAAGAGGTCAAGGCTTCAAGAGTAGAGCGTTGGATCTCCAGACTCTGGGGAGGAGGAGCAGGAGTAAGAGGAGGAGGAAGATTGGGAGGGATATTAGCCGCCTGGGACGGTGAGGGGCTTGCCGTTGTCTTTGGGGGTGAGTTTGATGAAGTAGGGGACGGCGCGGCGGGCCCAGTCTTCGGCGTCGGGGAAATCTCTGGCACCGGTGCCGAAGGTGCTGCGGAGCATGTCGGTGTCGATGATGCCGGGGTTCATGGGGATGACGGCGACTTTGCCGCCGGTGTCCTGGGCGGTGGCCATGGAGAGGCCTTCGATGGCGTATTTGGTGGCGCAGTAGGGGGCGACGTCGGAGGCGGTGCAGCGGCCCCAGCCGGAGGAGAAATTGACGATGACGCCGGTGCCGCGTTTGAGCATGGCGGGCAGGAGGTGGCGCATCATGGCGGCGGGGCCTTTGATGTTGATGTCGATGATTCGGCTGAAGTCCTCGGCGCTGGTTTCCCATAGGGGCGCGTTGGGGTTGATGATGGCGGCGTTGTTGAGGACGAGATCGGGGGCACCGAATTTTTCGAGGAGGGTGGCGCAGAAGGCGGCGATGTCGGATTCGCGGGAGACGTCGCAGGTTTGGAAGAGGTGTGGCGCGGGGAATTCGCGGGAGAGTTCGGCGATTTGCGCGGCGTTGCGGCCACAACCGGCGATGTGCCAGCCTGCTTTGATGAAGAGGGGGACCATGGCGCGGCCGAGTCCGCGGGTGCAGCCGGTGATGACGACGGTTTTGGGTTTCATTCTCCCCGACCGTTACTTCTCGTCTGCGGAAGGATCAAAGGGCTTGTTGAAGGGGGGGCGTATCCATCACAGGCACGGAAAGTTTGGAGTGCTGTCTGATTGCGGAGCCAGTGTGGCGGGGCTTGTTGCAGACGCTGCTGGTGGGCGTGGAGTGTGGCGAAGTGATGGGTTTGCTTCCCGGTCATGTGGGTGCTTACCCAGGGTCGCCTCGCTAAGGCTCGGCTGACCCTGGGCTGAATCCGCAGCTCCTTTGGAGCTGGTGTTTTGCGGAGTGGAGTGATACCACGCGCAGTTGAAAATGAGTCTAAAGATCCCCCTTCGTGAGAAGGATGGCGGATGGTCTCACAGGCTGGCTTGGGAACTACGCAGTGAGTTTTGAAGCGCACAGTGCGAAGAATGGGAGGTGTCTGTGCGCGCACGGCAAATGCTGGGGAGTGAGAAGGTCCTCGCAGTCGGGCGGTTTGGCGGAGCTGGCGCTGGGCGATGAAATGCCTTGGACGCCAAACACGACCAACCTACAGCCCCGAGCGCCGGGCCTTGCATCAGTTTGGAAACAGGTTTCCGCTGCGTCCGGAATACACCCCTTTTTAAGCTGTGCGTGGTATGACCGAAGATGGCGTTGGCCTGATGAGGAAGTTCAGCGCGTGCGATGCGCGGAGGTGCCGTCGTTGTAGCTCGATGGCTGAGCCATCGAGGAAGATGGCGTTTCGATTTGATCACCGCTTAACGTTTACTTCTCGTCCGCCGAAAGGTCAAAGGGCTTGTTGAAGGGAGGGCCGCGTTCACCGCCGTAGGTTTCGCGGAGGTATTCATCGCCCTCGCTTTTCTCACGGCGGATATTTTTCGGAGCCACTAGATTGCCTACCCGGCGGCGCTCGGCGCGGCCTGCCTGCCACTGCTCCCAAGTGACGATCCGCTCAGGGCGGATGGCTATCTTCGTGTCTGTCATGCAGCGAAGATAGGTTATTTTGGCTGATTTGCCAATTCTGCTTCGACCTCGGCACGGACGGCGTTTAACTCGTCAGTGCAGCGATATTTGGGAGATGCAGCCACTCGATAAGCTTCCTGCCAGTCAAAGGGCACGGTCTCTGACTTTGTGAGCACGGTCGTCATCAGTTTCTTCGCGCAAAGGTCGTCACTTTCATTGTAGCCATTGACCCACTTGCGGGCCGCATAGACACGTCCGACAAGGGCATCTTCAACAGGTATGATGAGCACACTTCCGTTCGGGGTGATGAACTTTGCGAATGCCTTCTCTGCCACATAGTCGATCTCGCCCAGTAGATCGATCCACAGGCCTTCGATACCCCAGCTTCTGCCGCCGTGGGATTTGATGCCGGGGAGCTGGAGCATGATCGCTGTGCGCTCTTCAATGCTGGGCTGGGGCCATCCGGTCCAGCAGATGTCGGTGTCGCCGGACATGTAGGCGCCGTCGGTGTAGAACTCGATGGCGGAGCCGCCGACGACCACGGGCTCGAAGCCGCGCTCGCGAAACAATTCGGAGACGAGTCCCGCGAGGAGGAGGGACTTGGAGTTTAAGTCGGTCTCTTCGCGAACGAGGGTGAGCGCGGCGGCGATTTCATCGGCGGTCATGCGGGGAGCATGGCGGATGAGGGCGCGGTGGGGCAACTCAAATCAGAGCTTCGCTTTCGCCACTTCGTCCCAGGGGATTTCGGAGAGTTCGGCGTTGGGGTTGCGGCGTTCGAAGTAGTTGATGGCCCATTGGTCGGAGAAGAAGACGACCCAGCGTTCATCGCTGTCCTGGGCGGTGGTGACGCCGCCGGGGATGTCGAAGTCTTCGATGGCGCCGCCGTCTTTGGTGCGGACCCAGCGGAGGACGGTGTAGGGGGCGTTTTCGATGCGGCTTTGGGCGTTGTATTCGCTTTCAAGACGGAACTGCACGACTTCGAACTGGAGGGGGCCGACGGCGCCGAGGAGGGGGACGCGCTGACCGGCGTGGGGCTGGATGAACTGCTGCACGACGCCTTCGCTGAGGAGCTGCTCCAGGCCATCGCGGAAGCGCTTGTAGTGGGCGGTGCTGGGGTTGTGGATGTAGGCGAAGACTTCGGGGGCGAAGCGGGGGATTTCGTCGAACTTGAGCTTGGGATCGATGGCGAGGGTGTCGCCGATGCCGAAGCCGTGATTGCCGACGATGCCGACGACGTCACCGGCGTAGGCTTCGTTTACGGTCTCGCGATCCTGGGCGAAGAGTTTTTGGGAGTTGGCGAGGCGGACGATTTTGCCGGTGCGGGTGTGGGTGACCTGCATGTCGCGTTCGAACTTGCCACTGACGATGCGCAGGAAGCTCATGCGGTCGCGGTGGCGGGGGTCCATGTTGGCCTGGATCTTGAAGACGAAGCCGGAGAAGCCTTCATCGGTGGGCTCGATGACGCGACCATCGGCAGCCATGCGGGGCTCGGGTGGCGGGGCGAGTTCGAGGAAGCCGTCGAGGAGCATCTGCACGCCGAAGTTGTTGCTGGCGCTGCCGAAGAAGACGGGGGTGAGCTCGCCGCGGTCGATCTTGGTGCGGTCGTAGGCATGACCTGCGCCGTCGAGCATTTCGAGCTCCATCTTGGCCTGTTCGAGTGCTTCAGGGACGGTGTGCTTGGCGACGAATTCGTCATCGAGGCCGCCGACTTTTTCGGGGGCGCGGTAGGCACCGTGGACGGTGCGCTCGAAGAGGTGGACGTCGTTTTTGCGACGGTCATAAACGCCGCGAAATTGCTGGCCGAGGCCGAGAGGCCAGTTGATGGCGCAGGCGCCGATGCCGAGGACGGTTTCGAGTTCGTCGAGGAGGGTGAGGGGCTCGCGCGCGGGGCGGTCGAGCTTGTTCATGAAGGTGAAGATGGGGACGCCACGGCGGCGGCAGACTTCGAAGAGCTTGCGGGTCTGGGCCTCGATGCCTTTGCCGGCGTCGATGACCATGATGGCGGCATCGACGGCGGTGAGCACGCGGTAGGTGTCTTCGGAGAAGTCTTTGTGACCGGGGGTGTCGAGGAGGTTTACGACGCTGCCTTTGTACTCGAACTGGAGGACGGTGGAGCTGACGGAAATGCCGCGCTGCTTTTCGAGCTCCATCCAGTCGGAGGTGGTGGCGCGCTGGTTTTTGCGTGCGGTCACGGAACCCGCGAGCGCGACAGCGCCGCCGTAGAGCAGGAGCTTTTCGGTGAGCGTCGTTTTACCGGCGTCGGGGTGCGAAATGATCGCGAAGGAACGACGGCGGGCGATTTGGGCTTCGTGGGGCATGGGGACAGGGGGCGCGAGACATCGTTCAGGGAGGGAGGAGTTTCAAATGACGAAATCAGAATGAGGAATGATGAAGGGGGAGGAGTTGACGGTTGTTTGGGGAGCCGTGGGTGTGAGGGAATTGAGAGGGAAGGATGCGAGCGGGGAAGGCGTGTGGCGGGGCTTTTTGCAGACGTTGCTGGTGCTCGTTGTGTGAGTGAGGAGCGTTGGGTTTGCTTTCCGGATTTTTGGCGAGTGCCCCAGGGCGGCGCTATGGCGCCCCTTTGGGGTTGATGGATGACTTCGTCGGGGTCGGGAGACCCCGACGCCTTGGCTTGGGCTTGCTCGCGGGCTTTTTTAAAACCAGTGGGGGATGAAGCGGCTGGTGTTGGAGGTGATGAGGGAGGTGTCTTCGCGGATGCCGATGCCGGCGGGGTCGCCGCCGATGATCCAGGAGCCGATGACGGGGTGGTTGCCGGAGAAGGTGACTTCGGGGTGCAGTTCCTGATAGACCTTGGGCTGGGCATGCCAGGGACCGTCGGTGCTTTCGAGGAGGCTGCCGTTTTGGATGAGGCGGACGTTGGTGCCTTCGCGGCTGAAGTAGGGCTTTTCCACGTGGTCGCGCATGCCGTCGGGTTTGAAGGAGGTGCGCAGGAGGTTGGGGTGGCCTTCGAACATTTCCCAGAGGAGGACTAGGAAGGCTTTGTTGCTCCAGAGCATTTTCCAGACGGGTTCCATGAAGCGCTGGCATCTGCCGGGGAGATGGCAGGAGAAGTCTTCGAGCCACATCCATTCCCAAGGGTAGAGCTTGAAGACAAATTCCAGCGGGCGGTCTTCATGGTCCACGAAGGTCTGCATGCCTTGGTTCCAGCCTAGATCTTCGACGGCGAGGTCGATGGTGGTTTTGCCGGACTGGCGGCAGGTGTCGATGAGGTAAAGCAGGGTGCGCCAGTCTTCTTCGGAGTCGCGCTGGGCGCAGAAGTGGATCTGCTGCTGGGGCCAAGAGGGCCAGGAGGCGAGCAGCTTTTCGTGGATGGAGTTGAACTGATCGGCGTGAGGACGGGTCTGCTGCAGCCACTGCCACTGGACGACGGAGGCTTCCAGCAGGCCGGTGGGGGTGTCGGCGTTGTATTCGAGCATTTTGGGCTCGCCGGAGCCGTCCCACATGAGATCGAAGCGACCGTAGAGGGAGAGATCATCGCGGTCCCAGGATTTAATGATTTCCTGCCAGGCCTGGGGAGAGATGGCGAGGCGGTCGCGCCAGTTGTCGCGGATGGCGCGCTCTGCGGCGGCGATGCTGAGGCGCTGCAGTTCGGCGGTGGCTTGCTCTAGGCGGTCGATCTCGCGGCTGGTGAAGCGGTAGTGGGCGGATTCGTCCCAGTAGAGGTGGCCGTCGATGGTGTGGAAGGTGAGGCCGAGGGCTTCGACCTGGGCCTGCCAGTCGGGGCGGGGTGTTTCGGTGATGCGTTGCACGGCAGAATCAGGAGCCGGAGAAAAAGCCGGAGCCGCCGCCGGTGTGGCCAAAGCCGCCACGGCTGGTGAAGGCGGAGCGCGTCATGCTGGCCTGGCTCTGGGGTACGCCGGTATGGATGGGGGCTCCGGTGGGCTGCTTTGAATAGTCGTTGTTGACCGCAGGAGGGCTCATGGTCGTGGAGGGAGCGGTGTTGTTTGCTGAACCCGAACCGGCAAAGCCACCGCGAAAATACGTGGAGGATGAGGGGTAGGCCTTGGTGCTGTGATGGCGCGACCACCTGCCGCAGCGGTAGTAGCCCCAGCGCTGATCGTAGTGATCGTAGGGATAGGGGAACCATGCGGAGCAGGGCTGATGGTAGTAGCCAAGCTGCGGGTCGTAGGCGTTGTGCGGTGGACTCTTGCGCGAGACGTCCGTGCCTGCGAAAAAGGGCGGGAGGCTGGCGCGCATGGCGGGGCTCAGGGACTCAGGTGGCAGCACGGCAGTACTGTGTACTTTCACCGGCTCGGTCCTGCGATTGTAGCCGGTGACACCCAAGCCCACGCCAGCCAGCGTGAGAATGATGACATTGCTGCGTTTCATGAGACGGAAGGGGCGCTAGTTGCCCATGGCGGCTGCGAGGATCAGCGACACGCCGATGATCACGCTGCCGGCGAGGATGGCTGCCGCGATGTTCTTGTGCTCGAAGATTTCGGCGTGGAGATTGCCGGGGGTGAACTTGTCGAAGAGCTTGTAGCCAGCGATGGCCATGAGGATGCCGGCGAAGCCGAAGACGATGAAGAGCTCCAGGCCGTGGTAGATTGAGTATTCGGCGAGGATGAGGGAAGGGAGAGGAGGCATTGGCTGGGAGAAGGGGTGATGGGTGGTCGGCGGAGTGAGCGGTGGGTTTGAGCCTATGAAAGAGACGCGGAGGGAGGAAAGATAAATTACAAGGCGGGCGGAATTTTATTTGGGGGATTGGTTGGAGGGAATACATCGAGTTCGCGGCAGGTCGTGCGATGAGCAGGAAGGGATCCGCGCTGCGTGTGCCGAGGGGGGATGGTACGCTGGAGGCTGCGATGGTGAAGAGACGTGTGGAGGCATGGGTTCACGCGGAGTGCTGCGGACTGGAAGTCCGCGCGCCGGGACGCTTTGGCCTACGCCGTTCAATTCCACGCAGGATTCTCATGCACATCATCATGGATGGACGAGTGGTGGAAGCGTGTCAGGCAATCTTGGGCAGGGGGAGGCCGGCGATGAATTCTTCGTGTGACATTTCGCGAACCAGTCCGGACTCGATCTCGGCATCGCGACGCATGGCTTCATCCAAGATTTCATCTGTGGAGGAACTGCCTTCGTGCAGTTGCAATGCGGCCTCTTTGGCGGTCATGCCGGGAGATTAACTGACGGCGTTAGCAGTGGCAAGGCGGCAGATTCAAACTGTCTCGTTTGGATACTTTACCTCCACCAAATACAGGCCGCAGGCGGGGGCGGTTTGGTTGCTTTGGGGGCCGGTGGGGTCGGTGAGGAGTTGGGCGAACCATTCTTTGGGTTCGCGGCCACGGGCGACGTGCATGAGGCTGCCGACGATGAGGCGGACCATTTTGTAGAGGAAGCCGTCGCCGGAGAATTCGAGTTCGATGAAGTCGCCGGCTTCGCGGAGTTCGGCGTGGTGGATGGTGCGGGTGGTTTTTTCGAAGCGGAGGCGGCGTTCGGTTTCGGGCATGTCGCCGCGATTGGCGGAGAGGCGGACGAAGTTGTGGGTGCCGATGAGTTTCTCACAGCACCAGCGGACGGCGTCGAGATCGAGCGGGCCGTAGATGTGCCAGGCGCGCTCGGCTTCGAAGGGAGAGAGCATGCGCGGGCGCCAGATGCGGTAGCGGTAGGTCTTGCCGAGGGCGTCGAAGCGGGCGTGGAAGCTGGGCGGGCACTCCGAGACCTGCAGGATGCGGATGGTGAGGGGGAGGCAGGCGTTTACGGCATGGGCCCAGGCTTCAGTGGTCATGCGCACGGTGTCGGGGACATCGCAGTGGGCGGTCTGTGCGAGAGCGTGCACGCCAGCATCGGTGCGGCCGCTGCCGTGCACGCGGGTGTCGAGGCGGGTGGCTCTGCGGATGGCGGTGTGGAGTTCGTCCGTGATGGTGCGGCCGCCTTCGAGGCTCTGCCAGCCGCGCCAAGGGGTGCCGCAGTAGGCGATGGTGAAGCGGAGGCGTTTGAATCCCGGCTCGGGGCCGCGATTTTTGCCGGCCTTACTTTCGACGTCGCTTTGGCTCATCGGTCCACTGGAGTTCGTAGGAGGCGTCGGGGAGCAGAAAGCCTTCGGGGCCGCGCTGCTGGTTTAAGTATTCCTGGAGGATGACGACGGCGGCGAGTTGATCGACGATCTCGTTGCGTTCCTTTTTGCCGGTGATGCCGGCGCGGGACATGGAGGCCTCGGCTTCGACGGAGGAGAGGCGCTCATCGACGAACTCGATGGGCACGGAGTGCTGCAATTCTTTGCCGAGGCTGGTGGCGAATTTTTCGACGCGCTCGGCGGCGCTGCCTTTCTCTCCGCTCATGCGGTAAGGCATGCCGATGACGATTTTGCCGATGCGCTTTTCTTGCACGATGCGTGCGAGGGTGCGCTCGGGCTCGTGGGTGGCATCGATCGTTTTGAAGGGACTGGCAACGATCTCGGTCTCGTCGCTGAGGGCGAGACCGATGCGCACGGTGCCGTGATCAATGGCGAGGATGCGAGGCATGGGACTGGATGCTGGATCCTAGATGCGGGATCAGCGGAGCTCCTGCGGGAGGCCGTCGACGATTTTCTTGATGTTCTCGGCTTTGCTGCGGGTGGCAACGAGGAGACCGTCTTTGGAGGCGACGACGATGAGATCCTGCACACCGATGAGGGCGACGTGCTGGCCGGTCTGGGTGAAGATGATGTTGTTCAGAGAGTCCTGCTGGGAGAGGGCGCAGTTGTGCTGGTTGCCATCGCTGTCGGTATCGAGGTAGCGGCCGACGCTGGTCCAGTTGCCGACGTCATCCCAGTCGAAGGTGGACTCGATGTTGAGCACGCGGGAGGCGCGCTCCATGAGGGCGTAGTCGATGGAGAGCTTGGGCAGTTTGCCGAACTGTTTATCTACGGTGGCGCTGAAGTCTTTGGAGCCGCGGAGTTCGGAGATGAAATCTGCCAGCACAGGGCAGTGGCGGCTGAGTTCGCTGAAAATGGCGGGGATGGTCCAGATGAACATGCCGGCATTCCAGAGGAAGGTGCCCTGGCTGATGAAGTGCTCGGCGAGATCAGGATTGGGCTTTTCACGGAAGCGGGCGACTTCCCAGACGGGGAGGTCATCGAGCCCGCCGATGCTGGCGCGGCGGCCGCGCTCCACGTAGCCGTAGCTGGGGCAGGGCCAGGTGGGGGTGATGCCCACGGTGACGAGACTGCCGCTGTTTTCGGCAGCGAGGGCGGCATTGGAAAGCACGCGCTGAAACTGGGCGTGATCTTTGATCAGGTGATCTGCAGGGAGCACGATCATGGTGGCGGTGGGGTCGCGGGAGACGACCCAGCCGACGGCGAGGGCGATGGCGGGAGCGGTATCGCGCTTCTCGGGTTCGGCGACTATGTTCTCTGCTGGCAGATCCTTGACCAGAGCACGCACGGAGGGTTCCTGCTGCTTATTGGTGAGGATGAGGATGTTTTCCTTGGGCACGAAGCCATCGAGGCGCTCAATGGTGAGTTCGAGGAGTGTTTTTTCACCGAAGAGCTTCAGCAGCTGCTTGGGTTGAGCATCGCGGCTGATGGGCCAGAAGCGCTGTCCGCTGCCTCCGGCAAGGATAAGGGCATAACGATTTTTGGTTGCGGCTTGGGACATGAGCAGTGTTTTAGTGGACAGCGTCACTTAAGCCGGAAAGCAGGACACGGGCAAATTCCACTTTGGTGATTCTCGCGGAGAGGTTATAATTCCTCATGAAAGAAAACCTCTCTGCTCCCGGCTACGAAACTTACGCCTCACTGATTGCTCCTGCCGCCGCCGGGTGTGCGCTGGGCATCCTCTTTGGCCGGGGAATGCGGCGTGGATCTTCGAATGTGATCGCGCTGACTCTGCTGGCGGCCAGCGCTGCGATCGCGGCCCCGGTGATCACGGAACTGGTGCAGCGCACGGCGAACCGTCCGGGCAGCGAACGCGGCAGCCGCCGCAGGCTGGAAGGCATTCGCAATCATGGGATGCCGGACGGTGATGTGGGCGAATTTTTTGCGGATACACCGGAGCCGTTTGTGGCGAAGGGGCGGTGATCGGAGATTGGCTCGCAATTCGCTCTGCGAGCTTCCTTCTTGGCTGAAGCTGCGAAGGACCTGAACTCTAGGCGGCTGGATTGTGGAACGAAGAGTAACAAGGGATTTGGGAGCTACGCACGTGAAGCAAGCTCCCAGATTCCGGCTAAAGCCGGTACTACAATACGTGCGTTGGCTTGCTTCAAATCTGGGGTGTTGCGGGGCTTCCAGAACGGGCTGCTGCGAAGCCGCGAAGGGAACCCCGAACTACGTACTTAGAAAAGCTGTTGGGATTTTATTCGGGAGGACTGGCTACGGAGGAGGTAGACGCAGAACATGGCTCAGCATTTTGTGCTATGTGGCCAGATGAAGGCAAGTCTGATTAAAAGGCGTGCCCTTTTGGAGTGGTGGGGGCGGCCCGTCCTTCGCTCTGCGAGCTATGGAGGGCATTTTTTGCCGCCTAGGGCGGCAAAAAATGGCGGAGAGGGAGGGATTCGAACCCTCGGTTGCCTTACGACAACGTCTGATTTCGAGTCAGGTGCCTTCAACCACTCAGCCACCTCTCCGGATCATTTTCGAGACTGGGAGACTACCGCGTCTGGGGCTGAATGCAAGGCGGGGCTTACAATGGGGCTGGAGAATTGCAGTTGTAATCACCGGTGGCTGGTGATCTGTGCCGTTGTTATGCAAATTCTCTCTGTACTTATCGGTCTGGTGTGCGCGGTCCTGCTGGTTCCTGGGCTCATCCCACTGCTCGGCTGGTTGCAATGGGCGGTGCTGGCTGGCTGCGTGCTGGGCATTATCTTTGGCTCGTTTTGCCAACGCAAGATCGGCCTGACGATCAACATCGCCGTCGCTGTGGTGGCGGCGCTGAGGTTGTTCCTTGGCGGCGGTTTTGTTTAGGGTTTCGGCAGACAGCGGAAAATCCATCGGAGTGATCGTGTCCTTTCAGGGGTGCTCGGATGCCGTGGGCGATGATGCGCGGCGGAGTTCTTTGAAGACGCTGCTGGCAGGCGTTGCGTGTGGCGAAGTCGTGGGTTTGCTTTCCGGTCTTATTGCCGGAAACCCAGGGCTTGCTACGCTGCGCCTTGGGCTGAGTCCTGCGGGCCGTTGGCCTACGGCTGGCAGGTAGCGCAGCGTTTTTTGGAGTGCGGCTGCGCAACCCTGAAAGGGTGGATCTGCCGCTTTCGAGCATCTCGGGTTGGGCGTGTGTATTGGCAATGGCGGACGCCGTGGGCGATGACGTGTAGCGGAGCTCTTTGAAGGCGCTGCTGGTGGTCTTGGGGTGTGGCGAGGTGCTGGGTTTGCTCTCCGGTCATGGTGGCGAAAACCCAGGGTTGCCTCGCTGAGGCTCGGCTAACCCTGGGCTATATTACGCAGCCCCTTCAGGGCTGGTGTGGCGTGGAGTGGAATGGGGAAGATCGCAGCTTAGCCTGCATTTCTCACACGCTGTTTACCTATTCCCACTGAGTGTGAGAAATGCAGGTACGCGAAGAAGGAAGCCCACGACGTTCGAGCAGTGGTTAGCCTGCTAACTGGAAATGAGTTTTGGAAACTGGTATGGAAGGTGGAGGATATCCGCTTTCATCGAGTGCCCGTCTTTGCAGGTAGTTTCACCTTTCCGTGCTTCACGCTGAGGTGGGGGCTGTGGCGGGAGAGGAAGCGCCAGGGGTAGTCGATGGCTTGGCTGATGCCGACACGGATGTCGGTGGCGATTTCGTGGGTGGATGACGAGGGCTGGATGAGGCCGCAGCGGGCAGGGCGGTGGCGGCCGGTCATGGGGAGGCCGTGATGGGTGCCGTCGATGGCTAGGGCTTGGGCGAGTTTGCCGGGGCCGGAGCAGAGTTCGTGGAGTTTTTCGCGGTGGCGGCGCTGCTGCATTTGCGGGATGCCGCGGGTGGGCTCGAGGGCGCGGATGAGGATGAGGCCGTCCTGGGAGCCGCCTTTGACGAGGAGGTTGAAGAGCCAGTACATGCCGTAGTTGAAATAGACGTAGGCGGTGCCAGGCGGGTGCTTTTTGACGAACTCGCGGGCGCTGGGGCGGGTGGCGGTGTGGCAGGCGGGATCTCCCTTCACGGTGTAGGCTTCAGTTTCGACGATGATGCCGGCGCAGCCTTTCCAGACGAGTTCCACGCCGATGAGATCGCGGGCGACGGTGAGGACGTCGCGCTGGAAGAAATCACGGGTCAGATAGCTCATGACTGAGGGGAACACTGAATTATTACACCGCGAGAGATTGGAAAACCGCAGAGACCTGAGTCTGGAGGTGTTCTTTGCGGCCTTCTCAAATCGCGAGATACTATTCAGCGTTGATTAGAGGCCAGTGGGGTGGTCGACGAATTCCCAGGGGATGCCGAATTTTTGTTCGATGTAGGCTGAGAGGGCCTTCACGCCGAAGGTCTCGGTGGCGTAGTGGCCGCCGTAGATGAGATTGACGCCGATTTCTTCGGCGAGGGTGTAGCTCCAGTGGGGGCCTTCGCCGGTGATGAAGGTGTCGATGCTGGCCTTGGCTGCGGTGGCGACTTCGGAGCCAGAGCCGCCCGATGAGATGCCAATTTTACGGGTCGTTTTTGGGCCTCCGGGACAGACGTGGACCGGGCTGCCGCCGAGCACTGATTGAAATTTGGTCACGAGGTCATCCAAGGGCATTTCGTGGTTCATGGTCACGCCGACAGCATTGCCTTTGTATTCCAGAAAGCCGCCGGTGGGAGTCAAGCCGAGCGCCTTGGCGATTTGGGCGTTGTTGCCGAGCGCGGGATGCACATCCAGCGGCAGATGGGCGCTGTAAATGGCGAGCCCGGCATCCAGGGCGAGTTTGATTTTTTGGAAGACGGGGCCGGTCCAGGTCTGGAGGCCGGTCCAGAACATTCCGTGGTGGACGATGAGGAGGTCCGCGCCTGCGGCGACGGCTTTTTTGATCACGGGCAGGGTGGCGTCCACGGCGGCGACGATTTTGGTGACTTCTCCTTTGCGGTTTTCGAGCTGGAGGCCGTTGAGGGCGTTGGAGTAGTCCGCGATCTCGGCGATACGCAGTTCGGTGTCGAGGTGGGAGACGAGGTCGGCGAGATTCATGCTGGACAGTGGGTGAGTCGGTTCGATAGCATGAGCATCATGTGCTGCTTCACGGGAAAAGTCGAGGAGGTCAAAAACACACGCATCTTTGGCCGGCTGGGTGAGCGTGGGAACCAGGTGCTGATCTATCAGATGTCAGTGAATGTGCCGCGAGACCTGGCGATGGTGCTGCCGATTCCGATCAAGAAAGGAACGGGGGAGGATGCGGTGAAGTTTTTTGACTTCTCGAAGTATGACCGGGTGTTTGAGGACATGTGGGAGATGTTTCCTCTGCGCAGTTACGGGGCGGATCCCTTTGGGGCTGCGCCGGCGGCTGCGAAGAGCCGTTCTCTCGAAGTCGTTTCCGTGGGTGCCTATGACGCGAGCTTTGTGCCGACTGCTGCGGATTTTAGCCGACTGGATGAGCGGTTTCGCATGCCTGAGGGAGTTTGGGCGAAGCTGCCGGGCTATGAGGACTTTGGGTTTGCGGTGTTCAAGCTGAAACCGGGTAATGCGCGGGTGCACCCGATGGCGTTTGCGTTTCCGACGGCGCTGGCGGGCACGGTCTTTTTCCCGACGCTGCACATTCACGATGGGAAGATCCATGCGAAGGAGACGTTTGACCACACGCTGTATCTGCAAGGGGCAGGGCTGAACGTGATGGAGGGTGGCTGGGAGGAATCACCGGGACTGGCGGTGACGAAGGTGAAATGTGGCTACACGCATGGGATGGTGAGGCCGGAGATGCATGTGTATCGAAACCAAATTCGTGGAATGAGTGACAACGGTGATATTCTGGTGAAGCCAAAGAAGGTCTGAGCATGCCTGAAGTCACACGATTCGCCCCCAGTCCCACCGGATGGCTGCATCTGGGGCATGCGTATGCGGCGTTGTTTGCGCAGGAGAAAGCTGCGGCGGGGCGATTTTTGATCCGGCTGGAGGACATCGACGGCACCCGGGCGCGGCCGGAGTATGAGGGGGCGATCTTTGAGGATCTGGCGTGGCTGGGGCTGGAGTGGGAGCTGCCGGTGCGGCGGCAGTCGGATCATTTTGAAGATTACCGTGCGGCTTTGGCGAAGCTGGAAGCGCTGGGGGTGCTGTATCCGTGCTTTTGCACGAGGCGGGAGATTCAGGAGGAGATCGCGCGGGCAGGGAATGCGCCGCAGGGGCCGGATGGGCCGCTGTATCCGGGAACGTGTCGGAATCGGGATGTGGGTGAGCGGGCACAACGCATGGCGGCGGGGGAGCAGTATGCGCTGCGGCTGGATGTGGCGAAGGCGGCGCGGTTTGTGGAAGGGGAGCTGGAATGGACGGATCGGGGGCGTGGGGTTTTCAAGGCGCAGCCGGATGTGTTTGGCGATGTGGTGCTGGCGCGGAAGGACACGCCGGCGAGTTATCACCTGGCGGTGGTGGTGGATGATGCGCTGCAGGGGATCACGCTGGTGACGCGGGGGGAGGATCTGCTGGAGGCGACGCATCTGCACCGGCTGCTGCAGGCATTGCTGGGGCTGCCGGTGCCGGAGTGGCAGCACCATCGGTTGATCACGGATGAAAAGGGCAAGCGGCTGGCGAAGCGGGATGATGCGCGGTCATTGCGCAGTCTGCGTGCGGCTGGGTGGACGGCGGAGAGGGTGAGGCTGGGACTGAATGACGAATGACGAATGACGAATGGGTGCCGTTTTTTATGTGCAGTGTCTTGGGGTGTGATACCACGCGCAGTTGAAAAAGAGTCTGAAGATCCCCATTCGTGAGAAGGATGGCGGAGGGTCTCACAGGCTGGCTGAGGAACTGCGCAGTGAGCTTTGAAGCGCACAGTGCGAAGAATGGAAGGTGTCTCTGCGCGCACGGTAAATGCTGGGGAGTGCGAAAGTCCTCGCAGTCGGGCGGTTTGGCGGAGATGGCGCTGGGCGATGAAATGCCTTGGACGCCAAACACGACCAACCTACAGCCCCGAGCGCCGGGCCTTGCATCTGTTTGGGAACAGGTTTC
>JAIXYN010000094.1 GCA_027490195.1 Verrucomicrobiaceae bacterium
GTGCTGAAGGTCGCCACGCCGGCGACAGCCGCCACCGAGGTGGTGCCGGAAAGCGTGCCGCTGCCTGGATTGGTGCCGATGGACATCGCCACATTGGCGGTGCTGGTGGTGAGGTTGCCTGCGGCGTCCTGAATCTGGACGGTCACCGCAGGAGAGATGGCTGTCGTAGAGACCGCGCTGGTCGGCTGCGCGATCACCGCCAGCTTGGCAGGGGCACCTGCGGTGATGTTGAAGGCGCTGCTCGTCGTGGAGGTGAGCACGCCGGAGGAGGCGCTCAAGGTGTAACCTGTGCCCGCCTTGTCGATGTTCAGGGTGCTGAAGGTCGCTGTGCCCGCCACCGCAGCCACCGTCACGGTGCCGGAAAGCGTGCCGCTGCTTGGATTGGTGCCGATGGCCATGACCACGTTGGCCGTGCTGGTGGTGAGGTTGCCTGCGGCATCCTGAATCTGGACGGTCACTGCGGGAGAGATGGCCGCAGCAGAGACGGTATTGGTCGGCTGCGCGATCACCGCCAGCTTGGCAGGAGCGCCAGGCGTGATGTTGAAGGTGTTGCTCGTCGCGGAAGTGAGCACGCCGGAAGAGGCGCTCAAAGTGTAGCCCGTGCCCACCTTGTCGATATTCAGGGTGCTGAAGGTCGCTGTGCCCGCCACTGCAGCCACGGTCACGGTACCGGAAAGCGTACCGCTGCTTGGGTTGGTGCCGATGGCCATCGTCACGCTTGACGTGCTGGTGGTGAGGAAGCCATTGGCGTCCTGAATCTGGACGGTCACCGAGGGAGAGATGGCTGCGCCAGAGGCTGTATTGCTTGGCTGCGTGATCACGGCCAGCTTGGCAGCCGCGCCTGCGATCACATTCGCGACCTGGGTCGGTCCCGAGCTGCCCACGCCCGAGACATTCACCGTGGCATTGAGCGCGCCGAGGGAGGTGGCCCTGGTGGAGAATGTCACAGTCAGCAACGTCGAAGTGGCACTGGTGACCGTGCCGACGGCACCGTTATTGAAGGTCACGGTGTTGTTGCCCGCTGTGGTGGAGAAACCCGTGCCTGCGATGTCGAGGGTCGTGGAGCTCTGCACCAAGTTGGCCGTGCTCGACGTGATGGTGAGCGAGCTGACCGTGGCGACTTGAACGGCGGAGCCGCTGCTCTGGGTATTGGAAGTGACGACGGCATTCAGAGTCCCCACCGTTGGCTTGACGCCAAAGGTGACGACAAGCTGCGTCGGGGAGGAGGTCGTCACAGTGCCGGTCGCGCCTAGGTTGAAGGAGACCGCGTTGTTGAGGTTGCTGGAGTCAAAGCCAAAGCCGTTGATCGTCACTGTGTTGTCCGTGGTCTGGATGGACGTCGTGCTGGCGGTGATCACGGGGATAACCGTGGCGACCTGCACAGCGGTGCCGCTGCTCACGCTGTTGGTGGTGACGGAGGCGGTCAAGGAGCCAGCGCTGGCTGGCTTGGTGCCGAAGGTCACGGTCAGGGAGGTGCTGGAGGCGGCGGAGACCGTGCCCGTAGCGCTATTATTGAAGGTCACGACGTTGTTCACTGCGGTCGAGTCAAAGCCGAAGCCATTGATGGTGACGGTCGAGGCATTGGCGGCGAGGTTGGTCGTGGCGGAGGTGACCACTGGGGCCACAGTGGCGATCTGCCTGGCGGTGCCGCTGCTGCCGCCGAAGGAAGTGACGACTGCCGTGAGGCTACCGACCGCTGTGGGCTGGGAGCCGAAGGTCACGGTCAGGCTGGTCGCTGTGGCGGCAGTCACCGTGCCCGTGGCACTGTTGTTAAAGACGACGGTGTTGTTCGCTGGTGTAGAACTGTCGAAGCCGGTACCCGCGATGGTCACGGTGGTGGAATTGATGGGCAGGCTGGTGGTGGCCAAGGTCACCGTCGGCGCGGCGACGATGGTGGCGACCTGGGTCGGGCCGGTGGTGCCGGTGCCTGTGACGGTGACGGTGGCATTCAAGGCTCCCAGTGAAGGCGAGCCAGCCAGCGTGCAGGTGAGCTGCGTGGCCGTGGCGGCAGTGACGGTGGCCGTGCCTGAATTTAGCACCACGGAGTTGTTCCCCAGAGTGGTGGAGAAGCCGGTGCCGTTGATGATGAGCTGCGTGGCGTTCTGCGCCAGGTTGGTGGTGCTGGATGTGATGCTGAGATTCACCACCGTGGCCACCTGGACGGCAGCGCCGCTGCTCTGGGTGTTGGAAGTGACCAC
The DNA here is from genome assembly GCA_027490195.1 of Verrucomicrobiaceae bacterium. Classification (GTDB taxonomy): domain Bacteria; phylum Verrucomicrobiota; class Verrucomicrobiia; order Verrucomicrobiales; family Verrucomicrobiaceae; genus Prosthecobacter. Next base: position 2,199 of record JAIXYN010000094.1, read on the forward strand.
TGCCGTGAGGTTGCCCGCCGTTGGCTTGACGCCAAAGGTGACGACGATCTGCGTCGGGGAGGAGGTTGTGACCGTGCCAGTCGCGCCAAGGTTGAGCGTCACCGAGTTGTTGGTGTTGCTGGAGTCAAAGCCAAAGCCGTTGATGGTCACCGTGGAAGCCGTCGTGGTGATGTTAGCCGTGCTGGAGGTGACGACCGGGATGACCGAGGCCACCTGCACTGCGGAGCCGCTGCTCACGGAGTTTGTGGTGACGACGGCGGTCAAGGGGCCAGCGCTTGCCGGATTGGTGCTGAAGGTCACTGTCAGCGAGGTGTTGGTCGCGCTGGTGACGGTACCCACGGCACCGTTGTTGAAGGTGACCGTGTTGTTCAGCGCCGTTGGGTCAAAGCCCGCGCCACTGATCGTGACGGTCGTCGCATTGGCGGCGAGGCTGGCGGTGCTGGAAGTGACCACCGGAGTGATCGTCGCCACCTGGACTGCTGTGCCGCTGCTGACGCCGTTGCTCGTCATGGAGGCATTCAAGGCACCCGCGATGAGCGGTGAAGGCAGGCTGACAGACATGCCGGTGGCCGAGGCTGCGGACGGGGTGCGCGTGCCGGTGCCAGCGCCGCTGAAAGTCACGCCGTCATTGATTGGGTTAGGATCAAAGCCGAAGCCGTTGATCGAAACGCTGGCGGCATTGGCGGCGAGGTTGGCGGAGCTCGGCGTGATCACGGGAATGATCGTGGCCACCTGAACGGGGGCACCGCTGGAGATGCCGGTGTTGACCACGGCGGTCAGGGAACCAACCGCGGGTGTGCTCAGCGTCACCGTCAACTGTGTCGAGGTCGCTGCGGTGACGATGCCGGTGGCACCGTTGGAGAGCGTGACGATGTTGTTGGCGGGAATGGTCGAGAAGCCCGTGCCCGTGATGATGAGGGTGGTGGAATTGATCAAGACCGGGGCGGTGCTGGCGGAGATCGTCGGCGCAGTGCCAAAGACAAGATCGTTGCCCGTGCCGCCGGTGTAGCTCTGCCCAATCGTGAGGGCGCTGCCGAGGAAGTTGGTCAGCGTGGGGCCGGTGAAGGGGCCGTTGGCGATGGCGTCAGAGCCATCGTTGTTGATGATGGTAAAGGTATCCGTGCCGTTCCAAATATAGCCGCTAGCGTTCATAGCGAGCGTAGCGTTGGTGTTGATGTCCACCGTGCCGACCACAGTCATTTTGGTGAAATTCGAAGCGCTGGAGATGGTGGAGGTGAAGCCGCCGGTGGCCGCGAAGGTCGTGTTGTTCGCCAGAGCCAGAGTAGCAACACTGGCCGCTGGGGCGATCACAGCGCTCACGTTGATCGTGCCGCTGTTGCTGTCACCTATGGTAATCGTCGGGGCATTCAACCTAGCAAACTCAGCCGTCGAGATTCCCAAGGTGGTAACCGTGTCAACCGCCAAGCCCAATTCGATGGGGCGGGTGGCGGTGTTTTGCTTCACCGCAATGCTGCCTCCAACGGCGTTTGAGGAGATCGTAGTCGTGCCACCCAAGTTACCCACGAGGTTCATGGTGTCCGCCTTGAGGGTGATGGTGCCTCCAGCGCTGCTGACAACGCTGGTGGCACTGCCAGTTGCTGACGGGGAGCTCAAAATGCCGTAGCCCACAACCCCGGAGGGAGTGCCGGTTCCCGAACCCGTGATGCTAATGGGTGTCGCGCCTGTGGAGGAGATGTCCACATTCGAAGCCAACATTACCCCATTGTTTGTACCCACCGTGGCAGTGCCAGTGATACTGATGGGGCCAGTGCTGGTGTTGAGGCGCACAAAGCGAATGGAGGCAGGAGTAGCAGAAGCGGCTCCTGAAATTTGCACGCCAGGGCAGGAAGTCGTTGAGCCACCCCCAGTGCCGGTAATGCTGATGCTGCCAGTGCCGGTGCTGATGGTTGCATCGGGTGTGGCACCGTTGCTGACCGTAAAGAAGACGCCAAAGCAGTTGGTGGTGCCGCTGGGGAAGCCACTGCCAATGATGGATACATTGCCACCCGTACTGGCGGGTCCGGCCGTGGTCGTGGTGATGCCCATGTTGTTCACCAGCACCCCTGCGGTATTGCCCCCGCCAATCGTCCCGACAGAGGGCATCGTGGTGGGGTCAGAGCCACCGCCGATGGTCACATCCCCACCCAGGGTGGTGATGCTGGAATTGCTCTGGAACACCACCCCACCACCATTGATCCCGTCACTATCGGAGTTCACCACAACGTTCAGCTTATTATTCGTGGTGATAATGGTGCCAGAGATGCCTGTCCCGTTGTTCATCAGGCCTATGCTATTCCTTCCTTTGAGGGTGAGCGTGGCGTTGTTGCCGGCGTTCTTGGTGATGCTGCCGCTGATCTGGATCGAGCCTAGGGTAGACAGAGGCGCAACGCTGCCCTGGATCACGTAGCCGGGCAACGCGCCCCAGACACCCGTCGTCGCTGACGGCACAGCCAAGGAATTGTTCCAGGGTTGCACCGGGGCAGTGCTGTCGCCATTGGCCTCCAGCAGGATGTCGCCACTGCACACAATGTTACCCGTCGTGGCAAAGGTAGGAAGGTTCTGCTTGCCCAGTACAATGAAATCCGCCCGAAGGGTGAGGTTCTTGTTAAGTCCTGGCAGGGTGAAAGTGGTGTTGTGAATGTCGATCACGTCGTCAGCCCCGCCCAGTCCGTCCACTATCATGTTAGCAGCCATGGCTGTGCCCACATTGTTTAGAACGAAGTAATCATTGAATGTATTGTCTCCGTTGATGGTGAAAGTGCCAGTCATTGCACCCACTAGAGCGCTTTCTTGTCCTGCGCCCTGGCCGGAGAAGGACACCAGCGTGTTGACTCCGCCTGGCGTGATAACACCTGCGGCGTTCGCGCTATCCACGGTGGCGATCACCCCAGCCCCTGTGCCGGTGGCCGAAGGACAGCTCATATTGAGAGTGAACCCCGTGAGGGTGGAGCCAGTGAAATCCAGCGGCTCCATACCGGTGAAGCTCACCGTGCTGCCGCCTGTGCCAGGGTCCACAAGGCCGGAGCCTACCCCAGTGGGCGTGTAAGTAGGGGAACCAAACAAGCCGTCAAAGGCCAGCGTATCCCCTGGTGCCGAATCAGGTAGCCCGCCGTTTACCGTCACCGTGGGAGCGAAAGCCGGAGCCACGGCTGGCGGTGAGGGGTCGCCATTGACATAGTCCAAAGTGAAATTGTCCGCCACCGAGCTGCCGTTGAGCACGATGCTTGTGACTAGGGAAAGAGGGATGGTCACGGTATTCGAGTCCACCTGGGTCATGCCTGGTCCAGCACCCAGCACACGGTTAGAGTCATGGAACCGTAGCAGGTCCGGCGGGCCGGGGATGAATGTGACGCTGGTGTTAATCCCGACTGTAGAAGTGCTGGCGTCAAAGGACAGCACCCCACCAACGATGGTGATTGGCACGTCCACCACATTAGCCACCTGCACTGCTGCGCCACTGTTGTTGCTGCCCACAGTGACGACCGCACTGAGCACCCCGTTCGTCAATCCGCTAACGCTGACGGTCAGAGAGGTGGCGGTGGCCGCTGTGACCGTTCCGGTGGTTCCGGCAGGAGTGAAGACCACCGTGTTGTTACCGGGCGTCGTAGAGAAGTTGGTGCCGGTGATGGTCAACGACGTGGCCGATTTCACCACCTGCGTGGTGGTGGCAGTCACCGTGGGGTTTGACGCATAGGTGAACTGATCTCCCGCATTGGTAGCGCTGGTGCCGCCTGGGGTGGTGACGGTGACATCCACCGTGCCCGTGCCGGCTGGAGAGGTGGCGGTGATCTGGGTGGCGGAGTTGAAGGTGAAGCTGGCTGCGTTCACCGCGCCGAACTTCACGGCTGTCACGCCGGTGAAATTCGTACCGGTGATGACCACGGTGGTGCCGCCTGCTGGCAGGCCGCTGGCGGGTGAGAGGCTAGCGACGGTCGGCGCGGCAAGGAAAGTGAACTGATCCCCTGGCACGGTGGCGCTGGTGCCACCTGCGGTGGTGACAGTGACATCGACCGTGCCTGCACTGCCTGCTGGAGAGACGGCGGTGATCTGGGTGGCGGAGTTGACGGTGAAGGATGCGGCGTTAGTCGCACCGAATCTCACGGCGGAAGCTGCCGTCAAATTCGTACCGGTGATGACCACGGAGGTGCCGCCTGCCGTCGGGCCGCTGGTGGTGGCGAGGGA
>JAIXYN010000071.1 GCA_027490195.1 Verrucomicrobiaceae bacterium
ACGCCATGGTGCGTTGCAGCACGCTGATGGACGGGCGGGCTGTCGCCACACCCATCTACGGACCGCCTTTGCCTGTCTTCTCGCTGATCTTCCGACTCGTTTTTAACTTCTCATGGTATGAAAGCGCCGGAGCATGGATGGCAAGGTGAGTGGCGCAGTCGCTATCAAAGGAGATAACGGCAAGCCGCTCAACGCAGCCAGTCATGCTCCGCCGCCTCAAACACTCCAGATGGAGTTTTTCAACAGGCTGCTAAAACGCGTCACCAGCTTCCACCCGCGCTTCGGTCACCGTGCGCGGGTTTTTTTATGCCTCAATCTTTCAACTCCTGCTCCATGCGCTCACTCAGCCACTGCTTGATCATGCTCTGGTAGTTCAGGTAGCGGCGGCGTGCCACCCGCTTGATGCGGCTCAGCATGCGCGGATCAAACCGCAGCGTGATCGTCGTGGACTCACGCACGTCAGCGCGATGAATGGATGCCTGCATCAGGCGTGCGTCCAGCTGATGTGCCGCCCAGAACTTTCCTTCGGCCTCCTCGCCATCAAAAGCAGGCACGTCTTTCCAGACTCGGACAGGTTTTAAATCGGCAGGTGCGGTTTCCATGGTGATGATGGGTACAATCAGAGTTCCTCCGCCTTCTTGCGCTCAAAAAATTCATGCTCTCCAGACGTCATCCCCCGCGCAAAGATCACGCGGTAGCGCTTGCCGTCCGTCCAGAACACACTGAACACCGGCTTGCCCTGAAGTGACTTGCCCAGGTTGTAGTAACGCGCCTCCGCGCTCCCCTCCTGTCCGTCCGGCAGCAGCTTGATCGAGAACGGATCCTCAAACGACTCCTCAATATCCTTCGGGGGAAGGATTGAGAGGTCAAAAGCGGCACCGATCCAGTCAAAGTCCATGGGGTTGTATTTACGAGGTTATTTGCGGTATTCGATCAGTTCTATCTCATAACCCTCGGGAGCGTCAATGAAAGCAAAGACACCGCTCGAGCTGGGCGTGGGTCCGTCCGAGAGCGGATACCCCAGCGCAGCGGCGTGTTTCGCAAACTCTTCAATGCTCTCCACCTCAAACGCCAGATGCGTCAAATCACTGCAAAACGTCACCTGACCACTGGCCGGGAAGCTGCAGATCTCAATGAGTTCATCACTGTTGGGCGTCTGCAGAAAGACCAGTTCAGAGCCACGCGGTGATTTGTGGCGGCGCACTTCCTTCAGGCCGAGCACCTGTGTGTAAAAGTTGATCGTCTTTTCGAGATCGTTCACCCGGTAGCGGGTATGGAGGAGTTTTTTGACCATGGTGCCCTGTTTATGCCACATGCCGCAGGGCGTGGCAAATGATCCTCCATGCGGAGGAAAGCTTGATGTGTCGGACCGCATCCCGTAAAAACACCGACATGATTTCCATCGACCTCACAGGCAAAGTCGCCCTCATCACCGGCGCATCGCAGGGCATTGGCTCACAAGTCGCCCGCACGTTTCACCGCGCCGGTGCCACCGTCGTCCTCAATCACCTCGGCACCCCCGGCACGATGTCGGATGCTCAAGCACTCGCCGACGAACTCAATCTCCTCCGCACAGACAGCGCCAGCATCATCGCTGCAGATGTCTCCACGCCCGAGCAGGTCCAATCCATGATGGGAGACATCCAGGCTCGTCACGGCGGCCTTGATTACCTCATCAACAATGCCGCCATCATCAAGGACCGCACCATCGCCAAGATGGGCCTCGATGAATGGGACGCCGTCATCGATGTCAACCTCTCCGGCGTGTTCTACTGCTGCAAGTACGCCCTCGAAGTCATGCGCGATCACGGGGCCATCGTCAGCTTCGGCAGCATCGCCGCCATTCAGGGTTTCTTCGGCCAGGCCAACTACGCCGCCGCAAAGTCCGGCGTGCAGGCCATGATGCGCGTCCTCAGCCGCGAAGCCGCCCGCAAACAGATCCGCGCCAACGCCATCGCCCCCGGCGTCATCGACACCGCCATGGCCGCCACCATCCCTGAAAACGTCCGCGCCGAAATGATCAAAAACGTCCCCCTAGCACGCTTCGGCACCACCGAAGAAGTTGCCAACGTCGTTCTCTTCCTCTGCTCCCCTCTCGCATCCTATGTCACCGGCCAGACCATCGAAATCAACGGCGGCTGGAGAGGCTGATCCCGACCTTCTTCCTCTTACTCCTCCTCCCTGAGACAACCGATACCGCCCAGGTGAAATAACTGAATCATGAACTCTAAAGGGAAGCGCTGATTGAATCGCAGCCACCACCTCACTGATTCATTCGTCATTCGTCATTCTGGTTTCGTCATTTAAATCTCATGCGCGCCCCCGCCCTCATCGCCACCGCAGACGAAGCCATCGCCGCCATCCCCAGCGGCGCCACCATCGCCATCAGTGGCTTCGTCGGTGCCGGACATGCGGAAATGCTCACCTCCGCCTTGGAGCGGCGCTTCCTGCAAACCGGCACGCCAAACGATCTCACCCTCTACTACTGTGCAGGTCAGGGAGACCGAGCAGAGCGCGGCTTGAATCACCTCGCCCATCGCGGCATGCTCAAACGCATCGTCGGTGGTCATTGGAACCTCGCACCCAAGCTCGGCGCGCTCGCACTCGCCAACGAAGTCGAGGCCTACAACCTGCCTCAGGGAGTGCTGAGCGCGCTCACCCGCGAGATCGCCGCGAAACGTCCCGGCCTCTTCACCCAGATTGGACTCAACACTTTTATCGATCCCATCAACGGCGGCGGCATGCTCAACGCCCGCACCACTGAACCACTCGTGGAGCGCATCGAACTCGATGGACAAATCTGGCTGCGCTACAAACCCATGCCAATCCATGTGGCCCTCATTCGCGCCACCTATGCAGATCCTCGCGGCAATCTCAGTATGGATCGCGAAGGCCTGATCAGCGAAGTCCTGCCCATGGCGCAGGCCGCAAAAAATCACGGCGGCATCGTCATCGCCCAGGTCGAAAGCATCGTCGATCAACTCCCCGATCCCAAATCCGTTCGCGTTCCCGGCCTACTCGTTGATTACATCGTCACTTCAAGCGGCCAGCAGCACGACCAAACCTTTGGCGAAGTCTTTCTCGAAGACTTCGTCGTCACCAGCGACGGCTCCTTCACCCTGCCAGCCATGCCCGAGTCCGAACGCAAACGCATTGGCGCTCGCGCACTGCTACAAATACGTCGCGGCGACATCGTCAATCTCGGCATCGGCCTCCCTGAAGCTGTCGCCATGGTCGCCGCAGCAACCGGCCGCCTCAGTGAATTCACCCTCACCGTCGAAAGCGGCCCCACCGGCGGCGTCCCCGCCTCCGGCCTCAGCTTCGGCTGCAGCCACTTCCCCGAAGCCATCATCGACCAGCCGTCTCAGTTCGACTTCTACGATGGTGGCGGACTGGACATAGCCGTGCTCGGCGCCGTCGAAATCGATGCCGAGGGCAGCGTCAACGTCGCCAGCTTCGCAGGCCGCTTCGCCGGCGTCGGCGGTTTCGTCAACATCGCCCAATGCGCACGCCGCCTCGTCTTCTGCTGCACGTTTCAGGCAAAGGGAAACGCCAAGTTCGTAAACCACATCCAGCACGTCTGCTTCCACGGCCCCTCCGCCCTCGCACGCGGCCAGCAAGTCCTCTACGTCACCGAACGCGCCGTATTTGAGCTCACTACGCACGGCCTCCGCCTCATCGAAATCGTCGCCGGTCTCGATCTGCAGCGCGACGTGCTTGATCAAATGCAGTTCAACCCCCTGCTCGCCGAAACCATCGCCACCACCCCATGAAGCCCGTTTACATGATCCACGCCAAGCGCACCCCCATCGGCCGGTTCGGCGGCGGCTTGAAATCCCTTACCGCAGCAGAACTCGGACACGCACTCGGTGATGCCATGCTTCCACAGGAACTCCGCGCCCACATTCAGCAGGTCATCCTCGGCCAGGTCCTCCAGGCAGGCAGCGGCATGAATGTGGCGCGTCAGATCGGCCTCAAACTCGGCCTGCCGCAAGAAGTACCCGCCTACACGGTCAACATGGCCTGCGGCTCCTCGCTCAAAGCCATCGCGCTTGCAGCCGATGCCATCCGCAGTGGTGAAAACGATCTCGTGCTTGCCGGTGGCGTTGAATTGATGAGCCGCGCCCCGCACTATGCGATGGATCTGCGCTGGGGCAAAAAGCTCGGCGATTCATCCATGCAGGACGCCATGTTCGTCGATGGCCTCACCGATCCCCTTCTTAAAATCGGCATGGGCGAAACCGCAGAACGCATCGCCGACAAACACAGCATCACCCGCGCTGAACAAGATGCCTTCGCGGCACTCAGCCAGAGCCGTGTCTCCGCCAGTCGCACCGCCCTGAGCCGCGAGATCCTTCCCGCTGGCGAATTAACCGAAGACGAGCATCCACGCGCCGACACCACGGTCGAATCCCTGGCGAAACTAAAGCCCGCCTTCCGCAAAGACGGCACCGTCACCGCTGGCAACGCCTCCGGCATCAATGACGGCGCAGCCTTGGCCCTGCTCGCAAGCGAAGACGCCGTCTCACGCCACGGCCTCAAACCCCGCGCACGCATCATCGCCAGCGCCGCCGTCGGCTGCGATCCCGCCCTGATGGGCCTCGGCCCTGTGGGTGCCATTCGCAAAGTCTGCACCCAAACCGGCTGGAGCCTAGACGAAATCGATGCCATCGAGATCAATGAAGCCTTCGCCGTCCAGGCCCTCGGCTGCGCCAAAGAGCTCAACCTCGACACCACCAAGCTCAATCCACGCGGAGGCGCCATTGCCCTTGGTCATCCCATCGGTGCCAGCGGCGCGCGCGTCTTGGTCACCCTTCTGCACCACCTCGAAGACCACGGCCTGCGTCGCGGCATCGCCAGCCTCTGCATCGGCGGCGGCATGGGCATCGCGATGGCGGTAGAGTTGGAACGTTAAACAACGCCGATTCGGCCGCCAAATCTTCCTCCTACTCCCGGAAGCCTCGTAGCCAAGCGAAGCACCCACAGAAGAAAAAGAGGGCACTTAGAATTCATTCTCTGCACCCTCTGCCTCTCTGCCCCTTGGCGGCAAAATCGAACGTCCCAGCACCTTCCATGCCTGCCACCCAGGCCCCCGCACGCCCATCTCCGCTTCTCATTCCTTTGTCAAAAAGCCACCGAGCCTCTCGAATGCATGCGCATTGCGCCTAACCCCACCCCTTAACCCATTCTCAGAGCTTCATTGAGAACTGTTCGCAGCAGTGCCCAATCAGGAAAAATTCACGCCCGGCTTGCACTGCCGCATCGTATCTCCATGATGAATTCCTCCCCACATGAGCGCTGTTTTTGACTCCCTTTCGCGATTTTACGCCTCCTCCATTGGCAAGAAGATTCTGGTGGCCCTGACCGGCCTCGCCCTGATCGGCTTTGTGCTTGGCCACATGATCGGCAACCTGCTGATCTTTGTCGGCAAGGACGCCATCAATGAATACGGCCACATGCTCCAGACCGCCCTCCACGGCGGTGGCGTCTGGATCGCCCGCATCGGCCTGCTCGCTGCGGTCGTTATTCACATCGTGGCAACCATTTCACTCACCCGGGCCAACCGCGCCGCACGTCTGACCGCCTACGGCAGGCACAAGGCGCAGGTGAGCAGCAAATCCTCTCGCACCATGATCTGGAGCGGGCTGACCATCCTGGCCTTCATCGTTTACCATCTGCTGCACTTCACCGTCCGCGCTGGCAACGACTACGCCACCTACAAGACCACGCTCCATGGTGAAACCGTGCACGACGTCTATCGCATGGTCATCGCAGGCTTCTCCTGGGCTCCCGCAGTCATCTTCTACATCATCGCCATGCTGCTTCTCACCAGCCATCTCAGCCACGGCTTCAGCAGCCTCTTCCAGACCCTCGGCGTTTCCACAGACAAGACGGAGCCTCTCTTCAAGAAGCTCGGTTACGCCTTCGCGGGTCTGATCCTCGTCGGCAACTGCTCCATCCCCATCGCCATTTTCTTCTTCGGCTACGGACGCTGATTCATTCGTCATTCCGCATTCGTCATTCGGCATTTCACCGTCATGTCTCTTAATTCCAACATTCCCTCCGGCCCAATGGGCATGAAGTGGTCCAAGCACAAGCAGGACTCCAAGCTCATCAATCCGAAGAACAAGCGCAAGTTCACCGTCCTCGTCGTGGGCAGCGGCCTTGCAGGCTCTTCCGCAGCAGCAACGCTCTCCGAACTCGGCTACAAGGTGAAGTGCTTCTGCTTCCAGGACAGCGCTCGTCGCGCCCACTCCATCGCAGCACAGGGCGGCATCAACGCAGCAAAGAATTACCAAAACGACGGCGACAGCGTGCACCGTCTTTTCTACGACACCGTCAAAGGCGGCGACTTCCGCGCCCGTGAGGCCAACGTTCATCGTCTCGCTGAAGTCAGCGTCAACATCATCGATCAATGCGTCGCCCAAGGCGTCCCCTTCGCCCGTGAATACGGCGGCATGCTCGCCAATCGCTCCTTCGGTGGTGCCCAGGTCAGCCGCACCTTTTATGCACGCGGTCAAACCGGCCAGCAGCTCCTACTCGGTGCCTATTCAGCCTTGAACAAGGAAATCGCCGGCGGCGGCGTCCAAATGTTCCCTCGCACGGAAATGCTCGATCTCGTGACCGTGGACGGCCACGCGAAAGGCATCGTCACCCGCAACCTCGTCACCGGCAAAATCGAATCGCACGCAGGGGATGCCGTGCTGCTGTGCACCGGTGGTTACGGCAACGTCTTCTTTCTCTCCACCAATGCGATGGGCTGCAACGTCACCGCCACGTGGCGTGCCCACCGCAAAGGCGCATTCTTCGCCAATCCCTGCTACACGCAGATCCACCCCACCTGCATTCCCGTCAGCGGCGACTACCAGAGCAAGCTCACACTCATGTCCGAGTCCCTGCGCAACGACGGTCGCGTGTGGGTGCCCAAGAAGAAGGAAGACTCCGGCAAGGCACCAGATCAGATCCCCGAAGCTGACCGCGACTACTTCCTCGAGCGCAAATATCCCAGCTTCGGCAACCTCGCCCCACGTGACATCTCATCACGTGCCGCCAAGGAAGCCTGCGATGAAGGACGCGGCGTCGGCCCTGGCGGTCGCGGCGTGTATCTCGACTTCGCAGAAGCCATTGGCCAGTTCGGTGCCAAAACCATCGCCGAGCGTTACGGCAACCTCTTCGACATGTACGAGCGCATCACCGGTGAAAGCGCCTACAAGCGCCCGATGCGCATCTACCCCGCCGTTCACTACACCATGGGCGGCCTCTGGGTGGACTACAACCTCATGAGCAACCTCCCCGGCCTGCACGTCCTCGGCGAGGCCAACTTCTCCGACCACGGTGCCAACCGCCTCGGCGCCAGCGCACTCATGCAGGGCCTCGCAGACGGCTATTTCGTCATCCCCACGACCATCGCCAACTACCTCGTCAATGAGAAGCCCGGCAGCATCACCACCGAGCACCCAGAGTTCAAGAAAGCCGTCGAAAACTGCACCGCGCAGACCAAGCGCTTCCTCAACATCAAAGGCAAGCGCAGCGTGGACAGCTTCCACCGCGAGCTCGGTCTCCTCGTCTGGGACAAATGCGGCATGGCCCGCACCAAGGAAGGCCTCACCGAGGCCCTCAACCGCATCCCCGCCCTGCGCGAAGAATTCTGGCAGAACGTCAACGTCCCCGGCAGCGGCGACTTCACCAACCCCGAACTCGAAAAAGCCGGTCGTGTGGCCGACTTCATGGAGTTCGCCGAACTCCTCTGCCTCGACGCCCACCACCGCGAAGAAAGCTGCGGCGGCCACTTCCGCTCCGAACATCAATACCCCGATGGCGAAGCCAAACGCGACGACGCAAACTTCAGCTACGCCGCCGCCTGGGAATACACCGGCAACCTCAGCCAGCCCACTCTCAACAAAGAGCCGCTGACCTTCGACGAAGTCCACCTTGCCGTCCGCAGCTACAAATAACGTTTCTTTCCTGTCCCCATGTCTCAACTCAATCTGCACCTCAAAGTCTGGCGTCAGAACGGCTCACAACCCGGTCATTTCCAGGACATCGACGCCCCGGACATTCCCGATCACGCCTCCTTCCTGGAGATGATGGACATCATCAACGAGCGCCTCATCTCCAAAGGTGAAGATCCCGTAGCCTTCGACCACGACTGCCGCGAAGGCATCTGCGGCATGTGCTCCATGCAGATCAATGGCGTCCCACACGGCCCAGAAAAAGCCACCACCACCTGCCAGCTTCACATGCGCAAGTTCCGCACTGGCGACACCATCTGGGTCGAGCCCTTCCGCGCACGTGCGTTCCCAGTCTTGAAGGATCTCATGATCGACCGCGGTGCCTTCGACCGCATCCAGCAGGCCGGCGGCTTCGTCACCGTCCGCACCGGCGCACCCCAGGACGCCAATGCCCTCCCCATCGGCAAAGAAGTCGCCGATGCCGCCATGGACGCCGCCGAGTGCATCGGCTGCGGTGCCTGCGTCGCCGCCTGCAAAAACGCCAGCGCCATGCTCTTCGTCTCCGCGAAAGCCGGCCAGCTCAATTCCCTCCCCCAGGGCCAGCCTGAAAAAGACCGCCGCACCCTCGGCATGGTCCGCCAGATGGACAAAGAAGGCTTCGGCAACTGCACCAATCAATACGAGTGCGAAGCCGCCTGCCCCAAGGAGATCAGCGTCCGCTGGATCACCAAGCTCAATCGCGACTACGCCGTCGCCGCCGTCAAAGACGCCTTCGGCAACACCCGCAAAGAAGCCGGCGGCGGCGACTGATCCCTCCCTCCCTGCCCCCCCGAATTGACCCAGCGTCATTCCTAATAATTCGCGGATATTCGCGTCCATTCGCGTTGGCGATTTTGGAAACCTTCGACAACACCCGCAAAGAAGTCGCCCCCAGCGACGACCGATCCCTCCCGCCCCCCGAATTGACCCAGCGTCATTCCTAATAATTCGCGGATATTCGCGTCCATTCGCGTTGGCGATTTTGGAAACCTTCGACAACAC
>JAIXYN010000084.1 GCA_027490195.1 Verrucomicrobiaceae bacterium
CAGACGAGCTCTTCAGCCAGATGATGTCGGCCCTCGCCACCAATCACGACGCCGACCTCGGCAAGGTCGTGAGCGACTTCATCCAGAACTCCCCCCAGCTCATCGCCGCCATCGCCCTCATGGGCGGAGCCGGCGGTGCCATGAAAACGCAGCAGCAGTTCAAGAACGGCGGCGAGCAGACGCAGATGAAAGAATCCGCAGACAGCAAGCCCCCGGATGAAACAAAGAAGCACCCAACGGCAGAGCCATCAATACCAGATACTACCACTTCCAGCAGGATTCCCAGCTTCGATGAAGCCTTTGCCGCCAGCCAGACCATCGAAAAGCTCAAAGCTCAGAAAACCCCGCTGAGCCTGGAGCAGCAGCAGGAACTCGACGCCGCAGAGAAAGCCTTTGCCAAGAAAACCGAAGCCAACATCCTCGCCCAGAAGGCCACTCTGGAGGCACGCGGTGAAAAAATACACCCAACCACTGCCGCAGCCTTGGCAAAGGCTCAGGCGACGCTGGCGCGCCCTGCACCCCGTGATCGCGGCCCTCTGCCCACGATCCCTGATGCACGGAAGACCATTCAGGATCTCTCAAGCAAGGCTGCCGCAGGCACACTCAACGCCGATGAAGCCCACCAAATGGCGCACGCCCAGCGCGCCATCGCCCAGCAGCGCGTCAACGACCTCGCTGCCGCTGAAGCCAACGGCACGCTCACCCCTGCGCAGAAATGGCAGTTGGATCGATTCCGCGAAATCCTTGCCACTTCACCTTATGGAACGGAACTGCCAAAGGGGCCGCCGTCCGGTTACGATCCGCATGCCACCAATCCAGCCCATCGAGAGTGGCATCCACCAGATGGCGACAAGCCTGTTCATCCCGCCGATGACAAGTTCACGCCTGAGGCGCTGGCAATCTCGGAGGAAGAGATCAGAAACACAGCCGAACGCCTGAAGGCCAAAGGGCATGCACACAGCCGACACGGACCTGAGGTGACGGAAGGTCAGCTCAACGATAGAGCCATGCATAAGGTGGATCCAATCACCCAGACCAAGGAAGATGGCGTACATGCGGGAACAGACCATAGAAGCGCAAAACATGCCACGCAATTTACCAGCGAACGATCACAGGTTCAGGCTGTAAAAGCTGTGGAAAGCAGTTCCGAATATGCAAACGCACTTGGCGCTGCTATGAGGAACGGGCTTGACCACTTCACGATAGAAAATGTTTCGTTGGAATCAGTCTTGGGCCCGAACTACAAAGAACATGTCAGAGGACGAACACGCACGGGCTCGGCTGCGAATCCTTTAGGCAGTCGTCCCACCAATCTGACAGACGGAAAAATTTTCGCCCAGTACAAAAAAGATCCAATCACGGGCAAATTCTATCTCAATACCATGTTTGCCATTCCATCCTCAATCCATGAACCCAACTGATCACTCAAATAAAACACTGCAAAGAATCCTTACCGCAAGCCTCGTGGTCGAGGGCTATGACCCTGAAGGTCTGGCGGATTGGTGCAAAAGATCCTATCCCGCTTTGGAGAGTTGCCGCGAGTTCAGAAGGCAGCTTCTCGATGCCATCCAGCACCCGGGCATCGTTTCTCCCAAGACTTACGAACTATGGACTTTCGACGAATCCTACCCAACACAAGAACTGCTGCAGGCTCATTTCAAAAACATCTGGAACATGTGCTTTCCTGATGAAGCTTTAGAGTGAAAGGTAGCATTGCTCTGAGTTCAAGCGTCTGATCGCACAGAGCACAAGGTGGAGCTCATGGCCGGAGCCGCCAGCACCCACCTCCTCACCGCCGCAGGCGGCACCCAGAGCATCGAGGCCCTGCTGCGACAACCCGCCTTCAAAGAAAACTTCCGCCAGTGGTTCAAGGCCGTCGCCGCCGGCAGCGTCAAGGAAGGCCTGCTCGAAGAAGCCCCGGACCAGCTCATCCAGGGCATGATTGTTCAAAAGTTAAGCCGCCTCTCACCCTCGAATACCACTATCTACCACCTCCACACATTTTCCACTTGCATTCTCAAATCACGGCCCAATCCATTCATCGTCTCAACAACCAAACAACCTGACGCTGTGAAGAACACGAAAGGTGCCACCGCCGCCCTGCGGCCACGCATCCGCCATGTCTTCCAATCTTCAGCTTCCAGACCTCCTCACTCCCGGCTCCGCCGCTTCCCTGCGGAAAAAGCAGCCCCTCACGGGCAGCCCTCCTGGGCCACAGCCACAGCCCGTTCAGCCCACCTATCGGCAGCCCGGGCAGCCGCTGCCACCCCCGGCAAAAACACCCGCACCCGCACCCGCACCCGCGCCTCCAGCCCCAGGGAAGCCACCCGGCGCACCAGCTCCGGCCACGGCTACGCCGCCGCATCCTCCAGTGCCGGGCAAGCCCCCCGCATCATCCGTCCCTGCCGCGCCAGCACCGCCCGCTGCGGCCACCGTTCCGCAGCCCACCCCCAAGGTCATCCCACCCGCTGCGCCTTTGCCTGTCACAAATCCAGTGCAACAGCCCCCCACGGCTGCCGCTCCCACTCCCGCAATCAAACCCCCACCACCTGCGACTCAGCCGCCGACATCCAATCCTCCGGCCTCTCCTCCCGCTCAAGCTACCACGCCTCCCACTCAGGCCCCCAAGCCACCCGCACCGGCAGCAGTTGCGACCACGCCTGCCACCCCGCCTCCACCTTCAGCGCCCGTAACGCCGCCGCCGAAAGTCCCCAGCCGCGCACTTGCAGCCACCGCCACGCCCGACGCAGCCGCGAAAAAAGCCGTCGCTGAAAACCCGCAAGGCACTCCTCAAGCACCCGCAGCGCAGCCCCAGTCTCCTCCGCCAAAAACTAGCGCCGAAGCCGCCACGGACATGCGCACTGCGGCGGAACAAAAGAGAGCCGCAGCACAGTTGGACACCGCGCGCAAATCCGGCGCGGTCATCGAAAACGACAAACTCATCCCCCACCCCGATGGCAAAGGCGGCCTGCTGCATCACACCGGCTTCGTCCTCATCCCCGACGCCAAAGACCCCGCCAAGGCACCCACCATCCCCTACCGGGATGACCCCGAAAAAGGCACCGCCATCCCCTACCGCGATGATCACGGCAAGCAGCACACCATACCATTGCAGCACATCGCCCGCGTCACCGGCCCAGATGGCAAGGCAATCTACCACTTCATGGTAAACGGCAAACCCGTCAGCGTCCCCGAAGGCCCTACTCCAATCTTCCAGATCGCCCCAGACGGCAAACGCTTCATCACCGCCGCAGACGGCACCCGGCAAGATCTCGATTACGATCGCAATGCCGCCGCCCAGGCCGGCATCGCCCCGCGTGAAGAAGCCGCCAACAAAGCCCTCCAGGAAAAACTCGCCCAGGGTGCCGCCCTCAAGCAGCAGCTCACCGAAAAGCAGGCCCAGGCCACCGCCGCGCAGCAGCGCCTCACCGACGCCCAGAAGGCCGTCGCAGATGCAGATCAGTCCACCGCCCCAGACTCCCAGACGCAGCGCATCCACGCCCGCGAAGAGCGCGACCGCGCAGAGGCCACCCTCAAGCAGCAGCAGCAGCAAGTTCAGGCCCTGCAGCAGCAGCACAATGCCCACTTCAGCGCCCTCGCCCATGAGCAGCGCGCCCGCCAGGCAGAGATCGGCCTGCGCAAAACCGCCGCCGCAGAGAGCCCCGCAGACGCCCAGTGGCAGAAAGACGCACACTCCGCCCAGGGCAACACCCGCATCACCCATCTCGGCCTCATCGCCGAAGCCGAGAAAAAAGATCCCGCCAGCGCCGCCGCCATGCGCCAGGCCCTCGTCCCCCAGTCCGCCCAGCGCCTCTTGGCCGCCGCAGAAAAATCCTTCGGCGGCACACAGCCCCCGGAAGGAAAAAGCATCTCCCTGCACGACATGCTCATGCAGGCCCCCGAAATGACGCAGGGCCAGGGCTCCCGCCAGACCACCGTCCAGCAGGCCGCCGCCGCACGCACCACCGCACAAACTTCCCTCGGCATCGCCGATCCCGAAAACGTCCGCGTCACCCGCAGCGCAGACGGCTCCTACAGCCTCTCACGCCCCGCCGCAGACGGCAGCGGCACCCACCAGCCCTTTGCCACCCTCGACCCCAAGACCAATCGCATCACCCTCACCCCCGGCCCGAATGGCCAGTTCAGCCAGGCCGCCGCAAATCTCGCCGCCAGCGGCTCCCCAGATGGCACCCCCATTTACCTCCCCGGCACCCAGCCCCCTTACAGCGAGGCCCAGGTCAGCGATCTCTTCAAAAAAGGCCTCGCCGCCACCACCTCCACCACAGATCGCAAAGCCGCAGACACCGCCCTCACCCAGGCCGGACTCACCCCCGAAGGCATCAGCCAGCTCGTCCAGCAGGGCCGCATCTCCGTGCAAGACGGCCAGCTCTTAAACAACAAGTTCAACAGCGGCGTCTCCTCCTACGCCCAGCGCGATCAGGCCGCAGCCGCCCGCCAGCAAGAAGCCTCCCTGCAGCAGATGCAGCAGGACGCCAAAGGCACCCCCGACAAGCCCAACTTCCAAAGCTGGTTGGACAAAGGCGACCCCCAGCGCGATGCCCAGGTGCAGGCCAAAGCCAAAGAGCTAGGCGTCAGCGAAGACCAAGTCCGCCGCGATCTCGAAACCCGCCGCATCATGGACTGGAGCACCCCGCTCACCCAGCAGAGCCATGATGCCCAAAGCGGCATCGTCAATGGCTTCCTGCGCGGCATCGGCATCGGCGGCGCAGCCGAGTCCACCCGCACCCTCCCAGACGGCTCCATCATGCCCCATCCCGCGCTCGGTGCCGACCGCGCCAAGTTTGACGAAGCCATCGCCAGCGCCAATGGCACCCCCGAGGCCAAAGCCAAAGCCCGCGAGCTCTGGGACCAATACCACGACAACTACCTCACCAATCTCCGCCCCGCCCTCGAAACCATGGAGACCCTCCCCGGCATCGAAAACTACTCCGCCTGGCGCGACCGCATGCATCAAGAAGACCGCCGCTTCGGCGACCTCACCGAAAACCAGAAGGCCGAAAAGTACATGGCCGAGCAGAAAGACCGCAACGGCCTCGTCAAAATCCTCGACACCGTCAGCAGCAATCTCATCGCCGGCTCCCACGATCTCGTCTCCGGCATCGTCGGCACCGCAGGCCTCCTCACCGGCAGCCAGGCCCTCTCAGACTACGCCGCAGAAAAAGCCGGCCAGGCCAGCCGCAGCACCGCCGCCCTCCAGTACACCGGCAGCGATGGCCTCCTCCACAACGTCATCGGCGGCCTCTCCCGCGCCCTTCCCGGGCTCGCCGCCACCGCAGCCACCGGCGGCACCGCAGGCGCAGCCACCATGGCCTTCGTCCAGGGCGCAGGCAGCACCTACACAGACCTCTACCAGGATGGCATCAACAAGGGCCTGAGCCCTGCGGAAGCCCACAAAGCCGCCGCAGGCCCCGCCATCGCCTCAGGTGCCGTCAGCGCCGCCATCGGCAAGATCATGCCCGGCGGCACCCAGGCCCTCAACAACCCCGCCACCCTCGAAGCCGCCAAAAAAAGCTTCGGCACCATCGTCAAGTCCGCCCTCCAGGGCGCCAAGGATGAAGTGAAGGAAGAGCTCATCGACAGCGGGTTCACCCACTTCGTCACCGAGATGAGCAAAGGCAAAACCTTCCAGCAGGCCGCCACCAGCTACGCCGAGCAGTTCCCCCAGAGCGCCCTCACCGCCGCCCTCCTCGGCGGCGGCACCCAAGCCACAGCCGACCACCGCCAACAACCGCAAACTCCCCCCTCCCCCTCCGGCCAACAATCGTCAACCACCGTCAACAATAGTCAACCACCGTCAACTCAGCCCTCCCCGCCTTCGCCGCAGCAGCCGATACCACAACCTACTACCCAATCCCCTCCAACCTCCGGTTCCGAGAAACAACCGCAAACCACAGCAAACGACCGCCAACAACCGCAAACTCCCCCCTCCCCCTCCGGCCAACAATCGTCAACCACCGTCAACAACAGTCAACCACCGTCAACTCAGCCCTCCCCGCCTTCGCCGCAGCAGCCAATACCACCACCTACCACCCAAAACACCCCGGCCCCCAGTTCCGAGCAACAACCGCAAACCACAGCAAACGACCGCCAACAACCGCAAACTTCCCCCTCCCCCTCCGGCCAACAATCGTCAACCACCGTCAACAACAGTCAACCACCGTCAAATCAGCCCTCCCCGCAGCAGGCAATACCACATCCTACCACCCAGAAAACCCCTGCTTCAGGCTCCAGCAAACCACCGCAGACTCCCTCCCCATCCGGTTCCGGCCAGCAACCGCCAACGACCGCCAACGACCGCCAACCACCGCAAACTCCCTCTCCCGCCCCCTCCCTCCCCCCGCCCACCACCGCCCCCAAGAGCCCTGAGCAGTCGCAGCGGCTCGTCAACAACGTCATGAACCGCCCGCCCGAGCAGCGCGGCCACCCCCAGGTGCAGTCAGACCTCGCCCAGGCCCAGGACGTCTTGAAGGACCACGTCCAGAAGCTCGAAAACCAAAAAGAGCCCCTCACCGACGCCCAGAAAAAAGAACTCGCCGATGCCAGGGCCACCCTCTCACGCCTGCCCTCAGAAAAGCCAGCCAACACAACCGAGAACAACCGGCCTCCAGAATCGGCAAACCGCCCGCAGCCAGAAACCCAAGACAGCGCCACCCGCCCACACAGCGAAGCCGATCCCGGTGCCCCTCCTGACGCTGTTGATCTCAACCGTGCACCACTCACTGACCCGGATGCCGAGGCTCCACGCCGCCGCGGTGACTCCGACGCACAAACACATCCCGCAGAGACACAGCCGGACGGCGCGCGGCCCACGAGGACACTGCCCGGAGATGCGGCTTTCCCACACGGATACGACTCGACACCCACTCCCCCATCCAGCAGAAACAGTCCAGACGGTCGAGCACTGGAACATTCTTATCCCAGTCCAGCACGAAACGGCAGCCCCGCGATAAACGCCACTGGTACCACGCCCTACCACCCGGCCACATCAGCGGAATCACCCGACACCACGAACGCGCAGACGGCAGCTAGGCCGACCAATGAGAATGCACCTGATCAAGGCCAAAATGTCTCGGCAAAACCAAACACCCGCCCCACTGACAACTCCCGGCCGCCCACACCCAATTCCCAAGAAACCCCACAGGCAGCCACAACAAACGTCAGCCCGCCATCGTCCCCATCCCGCACCTCTCTCCCCCCGCCCAGAACCCCGCCCTTGAGCCCAGAGCAGTCCCAGCGCCTCCTCGACAACGTCGCGAAGATGCCCGCCAAAGCCCAGCAGCACCCCCAGGTGCTGGCAGACGTGGCTCAGGCACAGGGTGTGGTGGCCAGGGTCGCCACAAAGACCATCAATGGAGATGATAGCATCAAAGCCTCTCATTCCAAGCAGGGGCCGGAACTAGGGCCTAATATCAAGAGTTTTGAAGAACGCCAAACAGAAAACAGTGATCTGTTGATCAATCGCCCCCGACGAAACAGCCCTTTTAGTGACAAAGCCACGACCATTACGAAAGGGGTTTTTGGTCAGGTTCTTCGAAAAGTTGCGCTACTATGCGACCACGCCCACGATGATGGCACAGCCCCTCCCGTAGAGATCAATGATGACGTTCAGGATCTAGCGAACGATGGCGAATACCGACCAAGCCACGACCCGAAGAGTAAAGGTCTTGCCTCAGTGAAGCCAGGCATCTTCGATCCTTTAATGACAGGCGCACATGAGTTGGGGCACCACATTGCCAAACATGTCCTCAGCCGCGAAGCCGTGCTGCGCATCCGTGATGTAGCGCGTGGTACGTCAGCCTGGGAGCGCATCATCAAGCGCAACAAGAGCTTGAAGTATTTCACTGATCCAGAGGAAGTGTTCTGCCGTGCGTATTCTCAGTTAGTGGCGCAGCGTTCAGGCGATCCTGAGATGTTGGCAGAACTAGATAAGACGCTCAAAGATCCACTTTTAAATCACACACAATGGGATGCCCATGATTTTGCTCGCCTTCAAAAGGCTTTGGAACAAGAATTGAAAAAAATAGGCTGGCTATGAATAACGACCCTCAATTTCTCAAACGCACCATCTCTTATGAGGAGGCTGCAGCCAATCTAGAGGCGGCTCTGGCGCTCGTGAATCAAGTGGAAGCCGGAACGATCACACGAGAGGCGGCACTGGAGGAGCTGATCCAACGCGGTTCTCATCCAGATCTCGCGCGCAGGTTCTTGCGGCATACGTTGGATCAGGACAAGCTGGATGCAGAACGTGTCCGAACGGGTGTTGTTGCTGACTGATCTTCACCTACTAACGGCACCACAGCCACGCCAAGAAAAGATGCCAGTCATTTGGCAGAGATATTCTGCACAAATATTTCATTTTCAAAAGCATGCCTCAGCATTGACCAAGTCCGCAGCGGCGCGGGATCGGATGGGTAGTTGAGCACAGCTGGGGGGGGGCAGCGAGGAAGGACCATGCTTGAGGCTGAAGGCTTCAGGTGCCTGGAGAGGATGAGACTGAGGGGCATGGAAACCGGCATCCCTCTGCCGCCGCGCGCCTGAGGCGGATGCGCAGGCAGCGAGCCGACTCTTTGTAATTCAATGCTTTGACATGCGCTTGGCGTACTAAATGCCTGGCATCTTTTTGGACGCTCACAGGACCATTCTTATCCCGGCCCAGCACGGGACAGCAGCACCGCAGGAAACGACGCGGATACCATGCCCTACCATCCGCCCACATCAACGGACTCGCAGCCTGCCGCAAACCCTCAGCCTGCAGGCCGTACGGCCAACGGGAACACACCTGACCAACCTCAGAACGCCGCAGCCAGCCCGAGCGCGCGCCCCACAGACAACTCCCGCCCGCCCTCGTCCAGCACCCCAGGAATCCCTCCCGCACCAACAGCAAACGGCAGCCCGCCTTCGTCCCCTTCCCGCACCTCGCTCCCCCCGCCCAGAACCCCGCCTCTGAGCCCGGAACAGTCCCGCCGCCTCCTCGACAACGTCGCGAAGATGCCCGAGAAAGCCCAGCAGCACCCTCAGGTGCAGGCAGATGTAGCTCAGGCGCGGAGCGTGGTGGCGGGAGACGCCTCACAAAGCCCGTCTTCACAAAGTACACTAGTCTTGGGCGCTCCCGAGCATATCCTCCACTCAGAACAGGGGCAGGATGGATCTCCGCAGCAAAATGCAGGTTCATGGCAAAAAGGAACCGGCAAGGCTGACACAACCGCCGCGCCCCTCACCAAAGAGCAATGGGCAGCCCGCCCTGAATTCAAGACTGATCCCAATCCCATGCAGGCCGAGGATCTGATGGCTTGGAGTCCCGAGCACCCAGTATCGCCAGAAATGAAGTCAAATATCATGACCGGCGCGCAAGGTTTGCTAGACCTTCTCCCGCGTGACATCGCACAAAGTCTTGGCAAGGTGCGCCTGTCCGTTGTACAATCGCTTGGTAAAAACGTCATCGGCAAATATGATCCAAACAGTAATAGTTTGATTTTATCCGCAGATCAAATCCGTAATTTCACACCTGAGCAAATGCGCAAAACCATGTGGCATGAAATGGGCCATTGGCTGTACCATAGGGCAGGAGATTCGAATGCGCATGCCAGTCTGAAAAAATGGCGCAAAGCAATAGAAGAACATTGGCGTAGAAGGACTAAAAATGAGCACAAAAAGCAGGATTCTAGAGGGGAGTGGTATTATATCCTTGACGGCTGGATCTCGCCTTATGCAGGTCGATTTTATGGTCATGTTGGCGGTTTGGAACTGCCATCAGTTTATTTGGAGTCGGCATCTTGGGGCTCAGGCAGACTATCAAAGCTCGTCAAAGATTACTCAACCGCACAAGAAACGTTTGACATCGTTCTTTCAATTCTAAACAAGTAATCATTCATATTATGATCATGCAGCTACTTAAAAGCGGCGCCCCTGTTTTCACGGCTAGAAGCGCACACACCAAAAACAATTCTGGCCATGATTTACCTATCACTTATGATGGCGATCTTTCCTTATATCCGAATCGCTGGGATGAGGCCTCTGTAGATTTATTGGAGGGTAACCTAATTAGGATCGCTCTTCAACATGGCTTTGAGCTTGCAGGGGATTATAAAGAAATGCTTTTTTTTGACGAGGTGGTTCTAACTCCAAGGGACTATTCCAATTTGCACTGATATTCGCTCCAAGGCTATAAATGCCACTCAAAAAGGAATCGAAAAAGATGCCAGTCAGCCTCGGTCAAGGCGGAGAACGCCCGTCGGCACGTAGATATTCCCCAGCATGAGCAGGGACGAGAAAAGATGCCATGCATTTAGTAGAACCATTCCGCACAAACATTTCATTTTCAATGCCATGACTCAGCATTGACCAGGTCCGCAGCGGCGCGGGATCGGATGGGTAGTTGAGCACAGCGGTGGGGGCGGCAGCGAGGAAGGATCATGCTTGAGGCTGAAGGCAGCAGGTGAATGGAGAGGATGAGACTGAGGGGCATGGAAACCGCCATCCCACTGCCGCCGCGCGCCTGAGGCGGATGCGCAGGCAGCGAGCCGACTCTTTGTAATTCAATGCTTTGACATGCGCTTGGCGTACTAAATGCCTGGCATCTTTTTTTTTTCGCGGAGGTGCAGAACCCTGCCGTCTTGGCCGCAGCGGTGGCCTTCCTGCAGTACCGGGCTGGAACTGAACAGCCAAAGCTCCTGAGTAAACTCACAGGAGACCAAAAATACCGCGCAAATGAATATGCCTATGAGGACCAGTTTGCGGCCCGCGGTGGCGTTCACTACATGGGGAAGGACTACGGGGGCGAGGCCACGGAGCTCTTGACCAGGGGCATCGAAAGACTGCATGCTGACCCTGTCGAATTCATGCAAAATGACCCAGAATATTTCCGCTTTATCCTTCAAACCCCGCAACAACCATGAGCCTACCCCATACTGGAATCTACATCGCCGAATGTGACGGCCACCAAATCTGCTTCGACGGCAATAAGTGGTGGAGCGATGACTGGCCCTATTTTAATGAATGGCTGGCGGATGACTTTGCCGAGGAGTCTGCGCGCGTGACCTATACGCACGACACAGTAGCGGACATAGCGCGGCGGGTTTTGAAGTCGTGGTTCAAGGATTACAAGGAGATCCATTTTGAGTCAGACACATGGGGGCCTGAAGATGAGCTGCCTGAAGGAGCCATTGACTGACGAGGTTGGAATTTCGTCACTCGTGATAAGATGCCAGGCATTTAGCAGAGATATTCTGCACAAATATTTCATTTTCAAAAGCATGCCTCAGCATTGACCAAGTCCGCAGCGGCGCGGGATCGGATGGGTAGTTGAGCACAGCGGTGGGGGCGGCAGCGAGGAAGGACAATGCTTGAGGTTGAAGGTCGGAGGTGAATGGAGAGGATGAGACTG
>JAIXYN010000083.1 GCA_027490195.1 Verrucomicrobiaceae bacterium
AAGTGCCTCGCGGCCTTCAACCGGCGCACTTCCATTTCCTGGTGATCTCTTCTCTTGCTCATCCAGCCATTCTACAACAGTTCTCGACCTTTGTCAGCCTATTATGCAAGTCTCAATAAGTAAAAAATGACGACAGATCCCATGGGCCAATTTTTAAAGAGGCGCCTTCTCCAGAATGAGTCCAAGTTACGAATGATACTGGCAATAAAAAAGCTAATAAAATAGCAACAAAAATGACTTTATACTTTTTTTGTTCGAGAATGATACAGACACCTTCCGCAATCGACTTTTCAGTGATGGTGCAGCTATTCATTGCTATAGTATTTACATTTATCATGTACCTATTGGGAGGAGCCTGACTGGAACAGGAGGGATAAGTTTGGGGATTTCCCTCGAAAGGACGCGCCATTCATGCCATGCATTTTGTACACTGTGCCGAGAGTCAGTCAGTGGTGATCTCATATTGGTGACAGTATCGAATGCCAATCTCTATCCGCGCCGTGACGTAGAAGCCGAACGATTGCCGGAATTTTTTGGTATCGTGGCCAATGTATTGATACATCTCGCTCTTGTCGTCGAAGTTGGTCATCCAATCGGAAATCTCCTTCCTGCGTCGTTCAAGAACTGTTGAAACTGCCCCCTCCTTCTGGAGCAGCGCAATCTCCCGATCCAATCGGCTCTCAGCGGGCCCCTGTCTTAGCCAACCAAGCGAATCCGCCCGCACTCTGGTGACGCGCTTGCCAGACACATAAACGTAAACAATGGCAAACTCCTCTCGAACGATCCGGCCTGATGGCAGAGTGATCGTTGCATCCGTGGTTCCCTGAATCGGGCAAAATGAACTCCCCTCGCCCAGTGGAAACCAATGAACCTGTGGTATCCCGGAAAGATCTTCCGGATGACGAAAATCGATGGCCACCTTGCGGTAGGGCTCGCTCCTCAAAGACCTGCAAAACTCACCGTCTGGCTTGTCAGGATACAGCTCTGCGTCAATGTCCGCCTGTGACTTCTTCTGATCACAAGCAGCAACGAGGAACATCGATACGCAGAAAAACGATGCCGTGAGCCGCTTCATGTGTTGGCAGAACGCTGCGGATCAGGCGACGGCGAGCGGGAAGCGTCGATGACACGACAAATAGCCATCGAGCCGTTGCCTGCATCCGTTTTGTTCGGCCTTGTTTCGAGTGTTAGGACAGATGTGTAGGGACCTGTTGTCGCAGAGGTGTGTCTCATCGGGTGTGTGTCGTGAACGGGTCAATTGCCATTCATCATATCCACTGTTTCATCAGCCGCATTTATAAACTTGTGGTCCCACGACTTGTAGTAGTGATACCAATCTGCTCGCCAAATCCCGGCCATGTAGTCAAGTTCGGTCTTGGCTCCTTTACGTGCGGCATACGGGTGGTCCTTGGTGCGTAACACCACCATCCATGCCATGGGATCTGCCGCGCTATGAAACTCCTCTTGCGAAGGAAGCCTGCCGGTGTCTTTGATAAATCCGTCCACGAAACGAATGACGGGCTGCAACTTTCGCTCACTCTCCCTGCTGATGCGATCCATGCCGGTCTCCTCAACTATCATCGTTACAGCGATGAGCACTACGAAGAGGCCCACAATGATGGCGCAGACTTTGGCTAATGTGCGAACTAGACTCATCCTTTCATGTCGACTGACGCTGTTAGTTGGGCGAACTCCTCGGATCAGGCGACGGCGAGCGCAAGACGTTGCTGACACGGCAGATAGCTTCGAGCCGTTGCCTGCATCCGTTTTGTTCGCCTTGGTTGGTGGTTGGCTCTCGCATCAGGCTGGTGGGGTGTGGAAGACCTTTCGGCGGTCGTGAGCGTTGAACTCGCTGACAATCTCCGACAACCACGGCTTGTCAGAATCGGCGGCCTTCAGTGTCACCGGCGTATCGCGGAGCTTCTCGGGAAGGCAGAGTCGGAGACACTCAAGACACGAACGAATGATATTCTCTCGTGGGTGATCAAACCTATTGGGAATCACAAACTTCGTCGCATCCAGTGTCAGCTCCAGAGCCGCTTGAGGATCTCCGATATCGCTAGAGTAAAACCGGACTCCACAGACTGAAGCCAAGTTCAGGTTCTCTGTCGCCTCCTTTGGATTGTTCGTTGGTGGGACGTTCGGTGCCGAAATCAGACCAATCGCTGTACCCTGCCCGCTATGGGAGTACCAGTCATGGCAAGTGACCTGAGCAATAGTGATCTCGCCCGAACCGAGACCGTCGAGCGGCTGATAGGTGATGGTCAGCGATGACTCGCCGCCCAAAGCCGCAAGTGTCATGGCAATAAGCACTGAAATGGTGACTGAGCGCTTCATGGTTTAAGGCGAACGACTCGGATCAGGCGACGGCGATCGCAAGAGGTTGCTGACACGACAGATAGCCTTCGAGCCGTTGCCTGCATCCGTTTTGTTCGGCCTCTTATGTTGATGATGGTGGTCGTTGGCCATGTGCCTTTGCGATGAAAGAGGCGAGATCCATCTCAGACATCTGAAGTCCAGCCAGGTGCAGAGCAATCTGGGCCTGAGCAATAGACTTGATCTGTGGGTCTGTAATAGCATCCAGGATCCGTTGAGACATGGTCATTTGGCTATCCTTCCGAAGTCGATCGTAGAGTTCAGTGGCACGCTGTCGTGTCTGCTCAGCCTGTCGGAAGAATAGCAATGCAACTGCATCAATAATGACACCAGGCACGATCTTCAGGACGCCTGCAAGTGTATCAAGTTGGGTTGTGCTCGCAGACACCAAGATAAAAACAAAGCCAACAGTCGCAGCAATAATACTGAACCAGAACTGCACTTTAGCCTGTGAGAGTGCTTGGTGGTGGTATCCGTTTACCAACTCTGTGATGAGGTCCCCTCCTTCTCTTACGATCTGATTCACAATGACATCACCACCAATCTTAAACTGACTCTGAAGGCGAGCCACCACCTCATCTGGTGAGAGGTTGGGCGGCAGTCTCTCGATAAGCTCACTGACCAGTTTCGTGCGAGCCTCCTCCGCACGTGCTCCTGAGGCGGTAATCATCCCCTCAATCTTGTCTCGCTCAATATCTCGCAGTTTACTTAGTCTAGCAGACAAAAAGCTCGTCACCAATCCTGCAATGGTGGTAACAATCGCGGCAAGTAGAGAACTGCTTATCTCGAATGGGAATGACATGGAGTGTTGTTTTTGGGCGAACATTGAAGATCATTCACAGATCGTGAGGTTTGTCAGCAGCTTTATTGCCGACACCTTGACGGGAATATCACGGATTTTTGATCTAATGGGGGGGGCGTTTTACGCTCCTATGCTGTACTCGCACAACAAAAAAGTCGAATACTACGCAAATATTGGATAGTGGGAGTGTTCATGAGCAACAAAGCAGAACCCAAACTGAAAAATTGCCAAGATAGGATGCCTCAAAAAAGTGGCCAAGCATTAGGCACTCATTGCTAGACATAAACGATTGAGATTCAAAGCTGAAATCAGACATCCGCGCCAAGGCGTCAGGCGCGTGAGCACGCTGAGTTGAGGTGGATGCCACGGCGGTGGCGCGTCTGAGAGCAACGGGTGCGGGGCGGAGCTGCATGCAGGCGCTGCTGGTGAGCTTGGTGTTTTGAAGAGTGCGCTGGGTTTGCTTCCCGGTCTTGCTGGAGGTAACCTAGGGTCCCCTCGCAGAGGCTCGGCTGACCCTGGGCTTGTCTCTATATTTCCCCATCCTTGAAGAGATAGAGCCGTCGCGCTAGCGATGGCCAAGGACTCGGAATGGGAGCAGACACCAGCAGACCGCCCCTGGGCTCAGGAGTCA
>JAIXYN010000058.1 GCA_027490195.1 Verrucomicrobiaceae bacterium
CGCAGTCGGGCGGTTTGGCGGAGATGGCGCTGGGCGATGAAATGCCTTGGACGCCAAACACGACCAACCTACAGCCCCGAGCGCCGGGCCTTGCATCTGTTTGGGAACAGGTTTCCGCTGCGTCTGGAATACAGACCTGTTTTAAGTTGTTCGTGGTATGAGTGAGGTGACCGGCCTGCGAAAGCGGTAGCTGCGCTCGTTCCTCGCTGCGCAACCGCAGTCCAAATGGGAGGGGCGTTGACTCGACGCTGGGCTCATCTCGCGGAGCGAGATGGCTACTGTCAGAAGCCGAAGACGGGGGGTGGTACGGTGATGGCACCGCCGCCGCCGAGAGGATTGCCTTTGGTTTCTTCGATTTCTGAGACCACGTTTTCTTTGAAACTCAGGCTGAGGGTGCCGACTTCCACACGGACGTAGACGACGGTTTGAACGATCTGGCCGAAGGCATTGACCCCGGTGCTGGTCTGGGGGACCTGATCGTAGATGGCGTATTCGAGCCGCTCTTCCTTGCCTGCTGCGGTGATTTTGCTGGATTTGCGGGAGGGTTTGCCCAGGGAGGCGTGGACTTCCTGGCTGGTCATGCCGAGGGCGACCTGCCTGTTCAGGATGAGCTCATCGACCAGCTTGGTGCGCTCGTAGAGTTTTTTGAGGTTGGCGTTCAGATCCGGGACGGCGGACTTTACTTCGGCCATGCGCACCCAGCCTGCGACATCGCCATGGCGCGCACGACCGCGCACGCGGTAGGCGGTGTCTGACATGGCCAGGAGCGTGACGAGAGCGCCGGGGGCAAAGGAGCCGAGGGCACCCTGGAGCTTGCTGGTGGGATAGACCGGGGCTTCGAGCTGAACCTTGAGCACGATGGGCTTGGGTGTCATGCCTTCTACGGCAAACGTGCCGGGTTCCACGGTTGCGAGCGAGGACCGATTCCGTGGGGAAGAAGTGGCCGACTGTGCCTGGGCGGCCTGCGTGATGCCAAGGGTGAGGAGAACCAAACAGAACGCTTTCATAGGCAGGGAGGTCGGGAATTGGGCAGAGAATAGCCGACTCAGACGGTTCGGAGCAACCTTTTGTTCGACGCATAAATTCTCCCGCGTATCCCTTTCCACCCCAAACCATGCCCAACGGACCGGATGGGCGGACAGGAGTGTCCGCGCTCCCGTATCCCTTTCCCACCCAAACCATGCCCAACGGACCCCTTTCCACCAAGCTCTTCGACCTCGCCAAGCAGTACATTCCCGGAGGAGTGAACTCGCCGGTGCGCGCCTTCCGCAACGTCGGCGGCGACCCCTTTTTCGTGAAACGCGCCAAAGGCTGCCGCATCTACGACGTGGATGACCGCTGCATGATCGACTACGTGGGCACGTGGGGACCGGCGATTCTGGGCCATGCGCCCATCGCGGTGATCGAGGCTATCCACAACGCGGCCAAAGACGGGGTGAGCTTTGGCATTCCGAACCTGTATGAGGTGGAGATGGCGCGCACGATCTGCGAATGGGTGCCGAGCATTCAGAAGGTGCGCATGGTGAGCAGCGGTACGGAGGCGACGATGTCGGCGATCCGTCTGGCGCGGGGATTTACGGGGCGCGACCGGCTGGTGAAGTTTGACGGCTGCTATCATGGGCACTCGGACAGCCTGCTGGTGGCTGCGGGCAGCGGGGCGCTGACGCATGGCAATCCTGACAGTGCTGGTGTGCCGAAGGCGTTTGCGGAACTGACCAGCGTGCTGCCGTTTAATGATGAGGCGGCGCTGGAGGAGTTGTTTGAGAAGCAGGGGCATGAGATCGCGTGTGTGATCGTGGAGCCGTATCCCGCGAATGCGGGGCTCATTCTGCCGAAGCCGGGGTTCTTGCAGAAGCTGCGGGAAATCACGACGAAGCATGGTGCGCTGCTTATTTTTGATGAAGTGATGACGGGCTTCCGTCTGGCCAAAGGCGGAGTGCAGGAACTGGAGAAGATCACGCCGGATCTGACCTGCCTTGGCAAGGTCATTGGCGGTGGATTGCCGGTGGGTGCTTTCGGCGGGCGTGCGGACATCATGGATTACCTCGCGCCGATCGGCCCGGTGTATCAGGCGGGGACGCTCAGCGGCAACCCGGTGGCCTTGGCGGCGGGTCTGGCGCAACTGCGTGAGCTCGAGAAGAAAAACGGCTATGCGCTGCTCGAAAACCTGGGACAGGTGATGGAGACTGCGGTGCTGGAGGTGCTGCAGAAGAAGGGGCTGAACTACCGGTGGTACCGCAAGGGGAGCATGTTCTGCCTGTTCTTCACGGAGAAGGAAGTGCACAACCTGCAGGATGCGAAGACATCGGATCTCGCGGCGTTTCGCAAGTTCTTCCACTACTGCCTGGACCATGGGGTGTACTTTGCGCCGAGCCAGTTTGAGACGGGATTCATCAGCATGGCGCACAGCCGGGATGATCTGGAGCAGACGGCGGAGGTGGCTGCGGCGGCGCTGGCGGCGCTGTAGAGCGTGTGGCCGGAATAGGTCCGATAAGTCTCATGGGTCTGATACGACCGAAGGAGCGTGTGGGGCTTGTCGAAGTGTTGGGGCGTGGTAGTCTGATGCTATGCCTCAGTTCACCATTGAAGTTCCGGACGAACTCATGCCTGTGCTCGCCCGCAAGGCTCAGGCGTGGAATCGGTCTGCTGAACGATTCTTGGTAGATTACATCGCCATGTGCCTCGAAAATGAGGAGGAGGCTCCTGCCGATATGCGTCGTGAAGCATTGGAGGACATTCTCGAAGAACGGGACAAGGGGCCGTTTATCACTGTCACGGACATGAAAGCTTTCCGCGAAGGCGTTCGTGCCAGAGTGATGGAACGCGTTCAGCAGAGGCATCATGCCTGATTAGAAATTCCAGGTTCACAACGTCTCGGTCGGGGCGAGGGATGCCATCTCGTTTGCCAAAGAACATGAGCGCCAGTAGCATGCACGCCATGAGTGAACCTCGTTTCGCCGTTGCCCAATTGGATGAAATTCCGCCGACGCCATGTCCTTGTGGGCAGGCGCGGAGGGCGTTTAAGGAGGACTGGAACACGCTGGCGACGGTGCACCTGACGGACATCCACGCGGATTCGAAGGCGCACTACCACAAGAAGATGACGGAGATTTACATAGTGCTGGAGGGGGAGGGGCACCTGGAGGTGGACGGGCAGATCATTCCGCTGAAGCCGATGACGACGGTGATGATCAGGCCGGGGTGCGTGCACCGGGCGGTGGGGAAGCTCAAAATTATCAATGTGCCGATGCCGCCGTTTGATCCGGCGGATGAGTTTGAGGTGTGATCACAGTTGAGACTCTCGTTCTGCAAAGCCATGCGCGAAATATTCAGCCATCGAGACCTGACGGTGCTGGGGTACTACAAGTCCATTTTGGAAGCCGAAGGTATTGCCGGCTACATTCGTAATGAACACAGCCAAACTCTTGGATTTGGCTTTTACGGGATGTTCCAACGCTTGGGTTTCCTCGAACCCGTGCTGTGCATTGTGGCGGATGATGAATTTGAAAGGGCGATAGCGATACTCAGCCCGCATCGTTTTTCAGATCCTTGCGACCACGAGGAATGGCTGTGCTCCGCATGTAAAGAATCGAATCCCGCCGCGTTTGAAGTGTGTTGGAAATGTCAGACGGCCAAAAACGAATGATCTAGCCCATGAACAAGTTTGCTTACATCCTGCTGGCAGTGCTGCTTCCGGCCCTCATCCATGCTGAAACGCCGAAGGCGAAAAAGTCGGCGATGCCGGAGGGATTTCACGAACTTAAAATTGGGGATGCGGCACCTGATTTTGATCTCGTCGGGATTGATGAAGAGAAGCACACGCTGAAGAATTACGAAGATGCGGATCTGCTGATGGTGGTGTTTTTGAGCAATCACTGCCCGACTTCGCAGGCGGTGGAAGGGCGAATCAAGAAGCTGGTCAAAGATTTCAAGGGCAAGGGATTGAAGGTGGTGGCGATCAATCCGAACGATCCCGCTGCGCTGCGGCCGGATGAGCTTGGGTATTCGAAGTACAACGACAGCTTCCCGGAGATGAAGCTGCACGCGAAGGAGCAGGGTTTTACTTTTCCCTACCTCTACGATGGTGAAACGCAGAAGACGGCGCTGGCCTATGGCTGCCTGGCCACGCCGCATGTCTTCCTTTTCGACAAGGAGCGCAAGCTGCGCTACCAGGGCCGGCTGGATGATTCACGCTATGCGGATGAGGCCACGGTGACCTCGGCTGATGCGCGCAATGCCATCGAGGCGCTGGTGGCGGGCCAAGCGGTGCCGGCGGAGGTCACCCCGCCGCATGGCTGTTCCACCAAGTGGATCGACAAACGCAAGCAGCTGGCCGCCGACAATGAAAAGTGGGAGAAGGGCGAGGTGGAGGTGGAGTTGATCGATTCCAAAGGCATCGCAGCCCTGCGCAAGAACGACACGAAGAAAGTCCGCATGTTCAACGTCTGGGCTACCTGGTGCGGGCCATGTGTGGAGGAGTTTCCCGAGCTCGTCGCCACATCGCGCAAATTTGGCCTGCGTGACTTCGAGTTCATCAGCATCAGCATCGATGATCCCAAGACGATCGATGAGGTGAAGGCGTTTCTGGAGAAGAACAACTCGGTTGTGCCGGACAAAGTGAAGCCTTCGCTCCAAGCCGAGGGCCGCAAAGGGAACGCCTACGTTTTCAACGAAGCGAGCCACGATGAGCTCATCAAGGCGCTGGATCCTGAGTGGCCCGGCCCGATTCCCCACACACTCGTCGTCGCGCCGGGTGGTGAGGTGATCTTCCGCCACAATGGCCCGGTCGATGGGGAGGAACTGCGGGCCAAGATATTGGAGCACATGGGCCGGTTTTACGTGCCGGAGCCAGAAGTGAAGCCGTGAGCCGAATTAAACGGCAGGCAGCTGACGCAGGTCGATGACCTTCGTATCAGCGATGTCGTCATGGAGTGTGTTGTGCCCGGAACGGAAGACGCAAAGAGCATCTACCAAGGTGAAAAATCCTCCCAGGTAGGGCACCTGAGCGATGAGTTGGAGCGGCAGGATGCGCTTGAGGATGATGTGAGACCGTTCAGCTGGCGTGCCGTTTTTGCGAACGATTCGCAGTTCCATGATGCTCTTGCCGATGGTCTGGCCGCGACCCAGATGATTCCAGTTGATGGCGATCATGATGACAAAACCTACGAGTGCCCAAACCAGCTGCTCGATGTTCCAAGAGCTTCCCTTTCCTGCTTGCTCCATGAGGCGGGTGAAATAACCACTGAACCACATGATGGGCAGGAATATCACCATCACGATCAGGGAATCCAGAATGCTGGCACCCAGCCGCCGCCAGGGAGAGGCAAGCTGCTGGATTTCATCGGGGTTACCCGCAGGAAGGATGTTCGACTGCGGCGGAGCATAAGGATTGATGGGATCAGTCATGGCAGAAGCATGATGAAATGGACGGCCTTGTTTTGTCCAGGCTAAAACCAGCCGCAGGCCAGCTTCACAAAGCGCAGGCCTTCAGCCGTGAGCTTGCCGGTACTGCCGTTGCCGGTGACGCAGCCACGGGTGTGCGTGTAGTGGGGAATGCCGGCGTCCTTCACCCAGGTGACGAATGGGGCTGAGACTGCTGTTGAAGATGCCTTCACCGCCAGCGGCAGGCCCCAGCGGCTGAAGGTGACCTCCCAGCTCGCGGTTTTGCCTGCAGGGCGCGGGCCATCGAGCAGCCAGGGGTAGTTTTTGAGGATTTCCATCTCGGCATCTCCCGGCACGGCCACGCGGTAGCTGCTTTCCGTGGCGCGCACGGCACTGGCGGCGGAGAGGCCGGGATTTTTCTGCTGCGCGAGGTAGAGCGACTGGAGATCGAGACCGATGAGATTCAGGCCGTTGTACAAGCCATGATGGTTTGGGGTGGGGAAATTCGTGTTATGCCAGGTCTCAAAGCGGCTGGAGAGAAAGAGGTTCAGCTCGACATGCAGGTGCGCACGGCGCTGGTCGATGCCGCTGCCGGTGTACCCGAGAATGCCCAGAGTCGTGCCCGCCTTCACCTTCTGCCCGGCACTGACCTGAGCGGAGGCAAGATGGGCGTAGAGGGAGAAAAACGGGCTGCCGCCCCAGTTGTGCTGCACGACGATGTAGCGGCCGTAATTGCTCAGACCGGCTGATGCGGCGACATAGACCACGACGCCATCGGCGATGGCACCGACTTCGTCCTGGGGATTGCTTTTGGCATCGCGCTGCAGGGGTTTGATGTCGAGGCCTTCGTGAAAGCGTGCGTAGGCGATGCGGCCTCCGATGCGGCGGGGATCGCGGACGAAGCCGAACTGGCCGCCCTCCCATGGGGTGGTTTTGGCGCCGTCGAAGTTGCGGTCTACGAATTGGAAAAACTCTGCAGGAGCGTCAAACAACGCGTGGTTGGCGGTGGGAAGCTGCAACTGCTGCGCCGGCAAGACTCCGGCGAGCAGGGAGAACAGAGACCATGAAAGGGCGAAACGGATCATCAGGTTCCGGGCAGTTTGTAGCCATCGAGCGGGATGATGTCTTTGCGCGGCTTGGGCGCGGGGGGAAGCTTGCCGCGTTCTTTGTCACGTGCGGCAGCTCTTTCCGCGGCCTCCATGGCCCGGGCATCCCTGACAGAGTTCAGTTTTTCCGCGCCGGTGGAAGGCAGCATGCCCTCCATCAAGCGCGAGGTCGATTTCAAGTATTTGAGGCGCGGATAAAATTTGTCCATCTCATCAATCGTCTTCTTGGTCAGCCCGCGCCAGATGGTGAAACGACCATCGGTGATCGGTTGGTCAATCTCGACCATGTCAACGGGGGTGGCGTTGACCATGGTAAGCATGACGCTGCCACGATACTCGCGGGAGGCGAGATCGAGTGCATTGCGGCCCTTGGTGTCGAGCTGCAGGAGTGCACCGTAGCCGTCATCGGGGTTTTCCGCCTCAAAGGGCTCGAAGGCCGAAATGCTGCGCTGGCTGAACTCGGGACTCTTTTTGAAAATCATCTGCTCGCCACGGATCGGCAGTTTCATGACCTCCCGGGGATGTTCAATTTGGGTTGTTTGCACGTGCGTGGTGATCAGCAGCTTGTTCTCGCGAAAGGTCGCAAAACTTTCACGGAAAACAGCGCCAGCGTCACGCATAGACTCACAACTGGCGAGCAGACTAGGCAGGGCCAGCATCAAAAGGGTGCGGGAAAATCGTTGCATGCATGCATCAAACCAAAGTCGCGCCTGAATTGCAACCCTGGAGGAGGATGCCGGTGCGAAACTTCTGTGCCGGTGCAGTGATCCGCTGATTTGACAAGGCGGTGAATCGCCGGACTGTCCGCGCACCCTTTTCCACCATGCCCGGCAATGAACGTACGCTACTCACACAGGCCCAGATGGCCGCAGGGGTGCAGGCTTTGGCGCAAAGCATCCTGACGGCCAATCCTGGCGCGGAGAGCATCGCGCTGGTGGGTGTTTTCACCCGTGGGGTGCCGCTGGCGAAACGGATTGCGGCGGAGATTGAAAAGATTGGCGGCGTGAAGGTCTTCCTGGGCACCATCGACATCACGCAGTATCGCGATGACCTGAGCACCTTTCAGATGGTGCCGAAGCTGGAGGGGTCCGATATCTCCTTCGACATCGACGACCTCCATGTCGTGCTTTGTGATGAAGTGATCTACACCGGCCGCAGCGTGCGTGCGGCGCTGGATGAGCTGCTTAATTTTGGCCGCCCCAAACGCGTGCAGCTGGCCGTGCTGGTGGACCGCTGCGGCCGTGAATTTCCTGTGCAGCCTGATTTCTCCGCCCTCAAAGTGACCCTGGCACCCGGAGAGCGGGTGGCGGTGCGCTTTACCGAGGTGGACGGCGAGGATGCCTGCACCGTGCAAACCCAAGCCTCAACGAGATGACCCCGCGCAAAGACCTCCTCGACATCGCCTCGCTCACGGATGAGGAAATCGCCTTCGTGCTCGACAACGCCGTGCCGTTCAAGGATCTCTTCAAACGCAGCGTGAAGAAGGTGCCCACGCTCAAGGGGCAGACGATGCTGACGCTTTTTTACGAGCCCTCAACACGCACGCGGTCGAGCTTTGAAGTGGCGGCGAGTCGCCTGTCTGCGGACGTGACGCACTTCGACATTGAATCGAGCAGCGTGGTGAAGGGGGAGTCCATCCTGGACACGGTGGAGACGCTGGAGGCCATGCGTGTGGACTATATTGTGGTGCGGCACAAGCAGGCGGGAACGCCGAATCTGATTGCCAAGAATACGCGTGCGAGCGTCATCAATGCCGGGGACGGCTGGCACGCGCACCCCACGCAGGCGCTGCTGGATGCGTTTACGCTGCGGGAGATCCACAAGGACCTGCGTGGCTGCCGTGCGCTCATTGTCGGTGACATCCAGCATTCGCGTGTGGCGCGCAGCACGAGCCTGATTTTTCGGCGTCTCGGCATGCAGGTGGCCTATCTTGCCCCGGGTTCAATGATGCCGCGTGAGGTGCCGGCGGAGATCCCGCAGTTCGGCAACTGGACCGACGCGTTTGAGTGGAAGCCGGATGTGATCTATCTCCTGCGTGTGCAGGGCGAGCGCCTCGATGAGCCGCTCATTCCAAGCGCTGCGGAGTACCACCGCAACTATGGGCTGACGAACGAGCGCGTGGAAATTTTGCGCGAGCGCGGACTGCACCTGATGCATCCGGGGCCGGTGAACCGCGGCGTGGAGATCACGGATGCGGGGATGAATTATGAGCGGTGTCTGATCAACCAGCAGGTGGAGAATGGGATCGCGGTGAGGATGAGCGTGCTGTACTGGCTGAGGCCGGGGGCGGTGGAGTAGAGGTGAGCCGCCTCAGAAATTGTAAACTGAGAACTGAAAACTGGGAATTGCAAATTGGCCGGAGGGGCGGCGAGGTATGTTCAGTCTTCGGTGTGAGACAGTGAACTGATCAAGCTTTGCACGCGGCGTGCATGCAGAGTTTCAATCACGTCAGAAAGTTCCAAGAGCTTGTGATGTTCGGCAGAGGTAAGTGAGCCGTTCTTGCGCTTGGTCGAGAGGAGACGATAAGCCGTGCTCTGATCTTTCGGAAGCGTAGAGATCACGGCTTTCGGCAGCCTTATAGGAGGCAACGACATGAATGAAAATGGCGTGGCTGGATGAAAATTCAAGCGATGAAGGTTCGGCACGTTGGTGATCATAGCGCATACGTGCGGCGGACCTGGCTGAAGACGCTGCTGGTGAATGCAGCGTGCGGCCGAGTGCTGGGTTTGCTTCCCGGTCGCGTGATGTGGTACCCAGGGTCGCCTCGCTGAGGCTCGGCTGACCCTGGGCTTTATTCCGCAGCCCCTTTGGGGCAGGGGACGCTCGATGGTGGAAGACCAATGCTGTCGTTGTTAGTTCGGATCGCGAGACCTATGGCTGGACTCTGCGCTTCCAATTAAATTTTGGAATGTTGATGCGTTGGTCGCTTGTGCCATCCCACTCCAATGTCAATCCATTGCGTTCCAGTTCCTCTTTCAAAGCCAAACCCACCTTTAGTTTGTCGGGAACATCGTCATCCACATGATTGAAGGCCAGCATCAATCCCTGTCCTGCCATGGCGCTTTCAACATCTTGTCCATGATAGAAACAATAGCCGAAGTATCGGCCCTTCGGCCGTTCAGAAAGCACTTCAAACGCCTCGGTGTGTCCGTCTGACGTTTCGAAGCCAGAGTTGTGCATACAAAGTACACCCCGTTTGTCCAATGCGGCAAAGGCGGCATTCAGGCGGTCGCAGTCTGTCACCTTTGGCCATGTCTTCTCAGCTTCCTCTTTCTTGGTGAATTCTGGGGCCACTGCGTTTTGCAGCATCGCCTCATTTGCATCCTCATCGAGGATATCGTCGATCATTAGATCCACCTCTTCGGGAGAATAGAATCCCGACCAAACCCATTTATGGATTACGCCGAGAATGTATTTATCTGATTCACTCAACTCAGGTGTCATCTCTTGTTT
Source organism: Verrucomicrobiaceae bacterium (assembly GCA_027490195.1). Classification (GTDB taxonomy): domain Bacteria; phylum Verrucomicrobiota; class Verrucomicrobiia; order Verrucomicrobiales; family Verrucomicrobiaceae; genus Prosthecobacter. The sequence goes on from JAIXYN010000058.1 coordinate 9,942, forward strand.
GACGCTTTGGTAACCTGCAAAACAAAGTGTGATCAAGGAGGCAATCACGAGAAGATTGCGCATAATCTCCTCAAGTTCAGGCTCTCAAAACTTCCCATCCCGGGATTCGAAGTGGGTGGGTTTGCCGAGGGATTCGCCGCCGGTGGAGATCCATTGGGCTACCCATTCGGTGAGTTCTTCGTCGCGGATGAAGGGGATGCCGAGTTCGACGAAGCTGCGGTAGGGATTGCTGAGGAGGGCGTCGGGGGCTTCTTTGCCGGTGATCTGGACGGGCTTGCCGAAGAGTTTGCCGAAGGTGTGGGCGACTTCACGGACGCTGAGGGTGGCGGTGCCGGTGAGGTTGACGACCCAGGGGGGGCTGTTGGCTTTGGCGAGGCTGAGGAGGGAGAGGGCGTTGGCATCGCCCTGCCAGATGGTGTTGAAGTAGCCCATGGTCACGTTCACGGGCTGGCCGTTCCAGACTTGGCGGGCGATGTCGACCATGACGCCGTAGCGGAGGTCGCAGGCGTAGTTGAGGCGGATGAGTGAGACGGGTGTGCCGCGAGTTTGGCTGAAGTGTTCGAAGATGCGCTCGCGGCCGAGGCAGCTCATGGCGTATTCACCGGCGGGATTCGGTGTGTCCTCTTCGTGGCTGCCGCCGTGTTCCACGGGCACGAGACCATAGACATTGCCGGTGGAAAAGGCGGCGATGCGGCTGCGGTGGTAGCGCTCGCAGACGAGGCCGGGGAGCCATGCATTCATGGCCCAGGTCATGGATTCCTGGCCGGTGGAGCCGAACTTCATGCCTGCCATGTAGATGACGTTGGGCGCATGCGGGAGGTAGGCGACGGCGTTGGGAGAGAGGAGGTCGGTGGCGATGATCTCGATGCCATGCTGCTGGAATTCCTCTGCTGATCCTGGTGAACTGAAGCGTGAGACTGCGATGACGCGGCGCTTGGTGCCTGCTTCGTCGCTGGCGCGTTTGGCCATGCGTGCAAGGGAGGGGCCCATCTTGCCTGCGGCGCCTAGAATGATGATGTCGCCGGGGAGCTGGGTCATCATGTCAATGACGGCAGGTGTCGGGCGGCTGAGACGTTCTTCGAGATCTGCGAGGCTGGCGGGCGTCATGGGCGCATCTATGAACGGGTTTTTGATATTGGAAATTTTTTTACTGCATGAGGTGTGGCTTTTGAACGTCTTGTGGTGAGCGTGAGCTAAACGGCTTGTGGAAAGCGGTAAGTGCGCTTGTACCACGCTGCGCGACCGCCGTCTAAAAGGTCTGAGATCTGCTCCAAGTTCTTGCAGCAAAATCATCCCAGAGTTTGCCGAGTCGGCATTTTCCGGCTAGCATCGTGACCCGATGATTGCCAACGCCGCCGCTGCTGTAACCGCCAATTTGAACGTGCTCGACTTTTCCTGGGTCGCGAACCCGGAGGCGTGGATTGCGATGCTGACGCTGTGCCTGCTCGAAATCGTGCTGGGCATCGACAACATTGTGTTCATCTCGATCCTGGTGGACAAACTGCCGGAGGCTGACCGTCCGCGCGGACGCTTTTTGGGTCTGGGTCTGGCCATGTTGACGCGCATCCTGCTGCTGCTCTCGATTACATGGGTGATGTCGCTGACGGCGCCGCTGTTTACGCTGCTGAATCATGCGATCACTGGCAAGGATCTGGTGCTGATCTTTGGCGGCTTGTTCCTGATCTACAAGAGCACGCATGAGATCCATGAAAAACTTGAAGGCGACCCTGAAGGAGAGGTGCGCAAGAGCGTCGGCAAAGGGGCAGCGTTTGGCGCGGTGATGGTGCAGATTGCGCTGCTGGATATTGTGTTTTCGCTGGATTCGGTGATCACTGCGGTGGGGATGGTGAAGCACATTTCCATCATGGTGACGGCGGTGCTGATCTCCGTGGGTTTCATGATGATTTTCGCCAAGGCAGTGGGCGATTTTGTGGGGCGCCATCCCACGGTGAAGATGCTTGCCTTGAGCTTTCTGATTCTCATCGGAACGGCCTTGATTGGTGAAGGCTTCCATTTCGAAATTCCGAAGGGCTACATCTACTTTGCCATGGGCTTTTCGATGATGGTGGAGATGCTGAACCTGAAGGCCAAGAAGAAGCGGGTGGCCAAGGCGTAGGAACGCAGGGATTAAAGCTTGATGGTCAATCGCTGTGGCGGAGACGATTAAGAGCATTGATCGTGAATTTTAGAATTAGCGGTGCTCTCTTGGTGCGGCGGAGCATTTTGCAAACGCTGCTGGTGGGCTTGGGGTGTGGCGGAGTTGCTGGGTTTGCTTCCTACTTGGGGCACTTCAACCCAGGGTCGCCTCGCTGAGGCTCGGCTGACCCTGGGCTCAACTCCGCAGCCCCTATGGGGCTGGTGTGTCGCGGAGTGAAGTGGCGAAAGATCACGACAGTCAGGCAAGAAAAATCAGGGCGTTGTGAACGATGCGCCAAGGAGTCAAAGTGAACGAAACATGGCCTTAGCGAGTGCCATTGAGGGCAATCTATTTGAGGTGCGGTTTATGCTGCCGCGCATCACAAACTTTCAAAAGAAACCCGTCTCGAACTGAGTGGGTGCCGTGCTCCCGTTTATCGGTCACGACAAGGACGGCGGACCTTTTTGAGCGCCTGCGTCGTCGCATACCCGAAATCACGGACCCGCGCAGCGGTTCCCTACCAGCGCTGAGGTGTCGCGCCATGCAGGGCGGGTAGGGATGCGCTGTGCGCGTCCCTGGAATCCTTCGTCCCAACTCGCTCAGCTGACACACCCATTCCGCACCTTTCCTGCCGCTCCGCTTCAGCCGTCGTGCGGTACGTCTGTGCATCGCCCATCTGCAAAGCAGTCCCGTGCAAAATGAAAGCTAGTGATGCCTGGCAGTATGATTGGCAAAAATGTCTCACTGAAGAGACAGGACGTGCCTTTTTTGGCACACCTTGAGGGCGGGTGGGGAGGCTGTGGATTGATTTAGAATATTGGTTTTCAATGGGTTGATTGGGTGAAAGGGCGTCTGGCACGGCTGATGCATGAGTAGGAGGTGGAAAGAATCTTCCGACCCAAAACTCAAATCAAACCCTACAAGTTATGAAAATCATCCGAACCAACCCCTTCACCATTAATCGTGTTTCCGGCCTCGACGAATGGTTCCGCCATCCTCTGGCAGGGCTGCCAACTTTGAGCAGCTTCATCAACAACCTCGGCGAGGTTTTTCCCGGCGTGGCTGGTGACAAGCTGGCCGTGGATGTGCATGAAGACAAAGACAGCTACTTCGCCAGCTTCGAAGTGCCGGGCGTGAAAAAAGAGGATTTCAAAATCGAGTTGAACAACGGCGTGCTCACGGTCGCTGCTGAAAGGCGCGAAAAGGACGGCGAGAAGGAAAGCTCCTACAGCCTCACCCGCTCGGTGTCCGTGCCCGAAGGCGTCAATGCTGAAGCCATCGTCGCGAAACTCGAAGACGGCATTCTGACGGTGACCCTGCCGAAGCAGGAACGCAGCAAGCCACGCAGCATCACCCTGAGCTAATCCGATCCACACGACTCCAAAAACCCATTCCAATACAAATCATGAATACTACCTGTTCCCCCCGCACCTGCACTCCCGCCACCTCCGGCGTCACCGAATCCCTGCGCAAGCCGCTCTACAACGTCAATGGCAACGCCGAAGCGTATGAATTACGCGTCGAACTGCCCGGCGTGCCGAAGAGCAACGTGAAGCTCGACCTTGAGGAAAACATCCTCACGGTGCGCGGCGAACGCAGCACCACTGTGCCGGAAGGTATGAAGGCGCTCCATCGCGAGCTGTCGCCGCTCAGCTACCTGCTCCGTCTGCGTCTCAACGCACCCGTGAGCGAGGAGCAGATGACGGCGAAGCTGGAAGACGGCGTGCTCACGCTGCGCCTGCCGCTCAAAGAAGTGGCAAAGCCGCGCCAGATTCCGGTGCTGTAACTGGCCTGTGTGTTGGCCTCCTGCGCCGCCCTCATCGCCGAAACACGCGATGGGGGCGGCTGTTTTTTATCTTCCAGCGCGGCACGATCTCGGCTAGTAGCAGGGCATGGAACCCGCTGCCCTTTCTTCAAAGACTGACTCGCCGCCCTCTCTGCAGCCAACGATCGGCGGCTGGCAGGTGCTGTTTTATGGACTGGGTTCGATGCTGGGAGCGGGCATCTATGCGCTCATCGGGCGTGCTGCGGACTCCTTGGGAAATGCGGTCTGGCTGGCGTTTTTGGTGGCGATGATCGCCGCCATGCTCACGGGGCTATCCTATGCGTGTGTGGGCAGTCGTTATGCAAGGGCCGGCGGCGCGGCGTTTGTCACGCAGCATGGTCTGCACAAGCCGCTGCTGAGCTATGTGGTGGGAATCGCGGTGATGATGAGCGGGCTCACAAGCATGGCCACCGGATCGCAGGCCATTGCGGAGCAGTTGGAGAAGGCCTTTGGGTTTGCACTCGACATCAAATTTGTTGCCATTGGGATCGTGTTTCTCGTGGGCTGCGTGATCTATCGCGGCCTGCGTGAAAGCATGTGGCTGAATGTGCTCTGCACGGCGGTGGAAGCATCGGGCCTGCTGTTCATCATCGCGGTGGGTGCGCGGTATTGGGGCAGCGTCAATTATCTGGAAACGGCCAAAGACACGGTGGCAGGTGGGGCAGGCTCCGGCATCACGCTGGCGCTGGTGATGCAGGGGGCGGTGCTGACGTTTTTCTCCTTCATTGGTTTCGAGGACATTTTGAATGTGAGCGAGGAGGTGAAGAACCCGCGAAAGAATGTGCCGTTTGGCCTCATTGGAGCCATGATTTTGGCCACGCTCATTTACATGGCGGTGGCCATCACGGCGGTTTCCGTGCTGCCCTGGCGTGAACTGGCTGCGAGCAAGACGCCGCTCATGGATGTGGCACACAAGGCAGCGCCATGGTTTGGGGGAATCGACAAGCTTTATCTGGGCGTCACCATTTTTGCGATCGGCAACACGGCGCTGCTGAACTACATCATGGGATCGAGGCTGCTGTATGGCATGAGTCGGCAGGGGCTGCTGCCTGCGGTGCTGGGGCGCGTCCACCCCAAGCGGCACACGCCGCATGTGGCGGTGTTTGTGCTGTTTGGCATTGTGGCCGTGTTGATCCTAAGCGGCGGGGTGAAGCAGCTCGCTGAATCCACAGTGCTGCTGCTGCTGGCCGTTTTCACGGTGGTGAACATTGCGCTGGTGGTGCTGAAGCGCCGCCCGGGCGAGCCGACCGGCGGGTTTGAGCCGCCGATGTTTGTGCCGGTGCTGGGTGCCTTGACCTGCGCCTCGCTGATCTACTCGCGAATTCACAGCGCCATCACCAGCGCGGACAAGTCCATGCATATCGCGCCGTTGATTGCGGGAGCTGTGATTGTGATCAGCGCGGTGCTTTTCTTTGTGCTGAAGCCGAAGAATCCGGTGGTGCAGGATGATTGAAGAAAGGCTGCTCCGGCTCTATGGAGGACTTTCCATGAGCCAGACTGCCAACCTTCACATCGCCTCCAACGTTCCGCTGCCGTCACCGCGCAGCCTGATGAGCGAGATCGCGCCGACTGACGCGCAAACCACCTTCGTGGCGAAATCGCGGCAGGAGATTCGGAACATTCTCTTTGGCAATGATTCGCGCTTTCTTGTGATCCTTGGTCCGTGCTCGATTCATGATCCCGAGGCGGGTCTGGAGTATGCGCGGAAGCTGGCGGCGCTGGCGGAGGAGCTGAAGGACCGGCTTTGCATTGTGATGCGTGTGTATTTTGAAAAGCCGCGCACGACGGTGGGCTGGAAGGGGCTGATCATGGATCCGCATCTGGATGGGACCTGTGACATTCCGGCGGGGCTGCGGCTGGCACGGAAGATTTTGCGCGATGTGCTGGATCTCGGGATGCCGACGGCGACTGAATTGCTGGACCCGATCACGCCGCAGTACATTGCGGATTTGATCAGCTGGAGCGCCATTGGCGCGCGCACGACGGAGTCGCAGACGCACCGGCAGATGGCGTCGGGTTTGTCGATGCCGCTGGGTTTCAAGAACGGGACGTTTGGGCACATCACGCCGGCGATCAATGCGATCAAGGCGGCGATCCAGCCGCAGACCTTTCTGGGGGTGAGCGAGGATGGCGTGGCCTCTGCGGTAACGACGAGTGGCAACCCGGACTGCCACATCATTCTGCGCGGGGGTGAAGACGGTCCGAACTACGGAGCGGATGATGTGCGGGAGACGATCGACGGGCTTGAGTCAGCGAAGCTCAAGGCAGCGATCATGATCGACGCCAGCCATGGGAACTGTGCGAAGGACCACCGCCGGATGCCGGATGTGTTTCGGGAAATTGTGAGGCAGCGTGTGGCGGGGCAGAAGGCCATCATTGGCGCGATGCTGGAGAGCAATCTTGTGGGTGGCAGCCAGAAGTTTCCGCAGCCGCTGGAGCAGTTGACGCGGGGGCAGTCGATCACGGATGCGTGCATTGACTGGGAGACGACGGAGGCGCTGCTGCGCGAGGCGCATGCTTGCCTAAAATGACGAAACCAGAATGGCGAATGACGAATGAAATCCCAATGTCATGGAGCTTCGGGCTTTGTCATTGATTCGTCATTCATCATTCTGGTTTCGTCATTCTTTACCAGGGGTATCGTCTGAACATGGATGACCTTGCTGCACGGATGCGCGCTGATCTGGAAGAGATCGGGCGGACGTTCATGCCGTTTGGGAAGTATGGGCCGCAGCATTTTCCACCGAATGGGGTGCCGATCTATGACATTCCGGCGGAGTATCTGGGATGGTTTGCGAACAAGGCGGGGTTTCCGAAAGGACGGCTGGGCGTCTTGTTGCAGATGGTGCACCAAATGAAGGCGGATGGGTCCGACGTGGTGTTTGATGTGTTTCGGAAGAGGTATGGGAGAACGGACCTCAAGCCGGCGAAACGGAAGTCGTGGAAGTTTGAGGAGTGAGGCCGCCGTGGCGAGAGCCTCTACGACTGTGGGCGTGCGGAAGGTGCTGCGGCGTAGGAACGCGCTCGTGGTCGGGCGGTTTGGCGCAGGGAACTGTGGAGCAGGCGTAGCACTTCTGCGCCAAACACGAACGACCTACGTCCCAACCTCGTTATGCGCGAATCGGCGGGCCGTACCAGACGTAGCACATGAGGTAGATGATGATGCCGGTGACGGAGACGTAGAGCCAGACGGGGACGGTCCATTTGGCCATGCGCTTGTGTTTGTCGAAGCGGTTCCGCAGGGCGGGGACGACGGTCATGATGATCATCGGAAGGCTTAGCACGGCCAGCGGGATGTGCGTGAAGAGGATGGTGAAGTAGATCGGACGCGTGAGACCGGTGCCGGCGAACTTCACGTGGCCTGCGTGGTAATGGTAGTAGAGATAGCAGCCGAGGAATGCGGTGGAGAACAGCAGAGCGATGATCATGCTGACGATGTGCGGCTTTTTGTGGCCGAGCTTGATCATCGTCAGACCGAGGATGATGTGCAGCAGCGCACAGCCGTTGAAAATCGTGTAGAGCTTGGGGAGTTCGGTGACGTCCATGGTTTATTTCGCGGCTTCGGGTACGTAGGGGGATTTTTTCTGCTCGTTGAGCAGGTAGCGCAGGTCTTTGCGCAATTTTTCATCCCAGAATTTGGCGAATTCGGGGTCGGTATTCAGAATATCGGCCAGACCACGGACGTGACCGCGGTGGTCGATGACAGCGACGCGGAGGTCGTGGATGTACTTGTCATCCGGAGAGAGACGTTCGGCTTCCGGCATGTCCTGCACGGGGCGGAACTGGGCCTGGCTGGTCATGAACTTGCGCACGGCGGCTTTTTCGCCGTTCACGAACCACCAGTTGGCGTCGTCCTTGATGCCGAGACCGCTGGCAAATTTCTTCATCATTTCCGGAGTGTCATCGGCATCGAGGGTGAAGCTGACGAACTGGAGGCCGGGCTCGTTGGCGAATTCCGCTTGAAGCTTCATGAGTTTGGCGATCACTGCCGCACAGCCGCGCGGGCAGCGGGTGAAGACCCAGGAGATGATGAGTACCTTGCCTTTCAAATCTTCGAGGTGGACGGTCTTGCCGCTGCGCTCGGTGAGTTCGAGGTCTTTTTCGAGACGGCCCAGGATCGGCGGACGGTTGACGTCATTGTCGATGCGAGTGCGGTAGATGAGGTAGTTGTAAAAGACGACGAGGCCGAGCACGGCAATGATGATGGGCACCCAGATGGTCCAGGGGCTGAGCTTGGCTTTGGCGGGAGATTCGTTCATGGCGGTGCGGTTACGCGTGTTTCCAGGCGAGAATGGATACGGTCAGAATGGCCGGGAGATACATCAGCGTGCAGAAGAAAAGTTTGCGAGCTGTTGCCCGTTCCGGCTGGCGGTTAAAGCGAAGTGCCAGGACACACAGCCAGCCGCTGAGCAGCAAGGCCGGGGGCAGGAACCACCAGGCATGGGCTGCACCGGCATACACAGGATAGAACATCAGCAACACGGTACTGACGGCGTAGGCAAGGGCGTGCTGCGAGGTGCGAGCGCCGTGTTCGTCGTCGTTGGCGAGCATGATGAAACCGCCTTTGCGATACTCGTCGCGATACATCCAGTTGATGGCGAGGAAATGAGGGAGCTGCCAGAGGAAGAGCAGGAGGAAGAGGTAAATGGCGCCTGGTTCGACCATGAGCTCCCAGCGGAAATGAGGTGCAGTTCCCGCAGGCAGCGGCCCGGCAGCGCCCGCCCAGCCGATGAGGGGTGGCAGAGCGCCGGAGACAGCGCCGACGAGGGTGTTGGTGGCGCTTTGGCGCTTGAGCGGGGTGTAAATGAAGAGATACACCGCAAGGGTGAGTGCGGTGAGTGCTGCGGCCTCCATGTTCACCGTGATGGTCAGATGGATGAGCGCCCAGGCGCTGAGCAGCCAGCCGATGCCAAAGGCGGCTGAAGGACTCACGCGCCCGGAGGGCAGGGGACGATCCAACGTGCGCTGCATGCGCGAGTCGGGCTCGATTTCCATGAGCTGGTTGAACACGGCTGCACCGAAGGCGGCGAGTGTGCTGCCAATGATCGTATGAAACAGCAGCCAGAAATCGAAGCCCTTGGGCGCACGCAGCCAGAATCCCACAAACGTGGTGACAATGACGAGTGCACTGAGGCGGAACTTCGTCAGGGTCAGCAGGTCGCGGGTGGTCATGAGTGGTTAGCGGAAAAACTTTTTCGCTTTTTCGAAGAAGGTTTCCTCCATCGGAGAGGTTTGCTCACCGAGGGATTTGGCGAATTCGTCGAGCTTGGCGCGTTGTTCGGCATTGAGCTTGGTCGGCACGGCAATTTGGACATGGACGTAGAGATCGCCGAAGCGGTCTTCGCCGAGGATTTTCATGCCTTTGCCGCGCAGACGGAAGGTGGTGCCGTTTTGGGTGCCAGCGGGCACTTTGACGGAAGCCTTGGCCTCCATGGTGGGTACGGTGAGCTCACCACCGAGAGCTGCGGTGCCGAACGAAAGCGGTATGTCGCAGTGCAGGTCGTTGCCTTCGCGTTCGAAGATCTCGTGGGCTTTGACCTGGACGTCGATGTAGAGATCGCCGGCAGGGCCGTTTTTCACACCGAGGTCACCGTTGCCGGTGGAGCGGAGGCGGGAGCCGTCTTCGATGCCCGCAGGCACTTTGACGCGGACTTTGGTGCGTTCCTTGGAGCGCCCGGTGCCGCTGCAATTGCGGCAGGGGTCGCTGATCATTTCGCCGCTGCCACTGCAATCCGGGCAGGTCTGCTGGATTTGGAAGAAGCCACGTGAGCTAATGACCTGGCCGACGCCGCCGCAGGTGCGGCAGGTTTTTTTACCGCCGCCGCTGGCCGAGCCTGATCCGGAACAGGGTTTGCAGGTGGCACTGCGCTCGTACTCGATCTCACGCTCCACGCCATGCGCGGCGTCTTCGAGGGAAATTTCCATGCCGTAGCGCAGGTCGCTGCCGCGTTGCGGGCCGTCGCGACGACGCCCGCCGCCACCACCACCACCGCCGCCGAAGAACTGCTCAAAGATGCCGCCACCACCGCCGCCGCCGAAGACGTCACGGAAAATGTCGAAGGGATCGTGCCCCCCAGCGGACGGGCCGCCCATGCCACCAGCGAAGGCGGCATGGCCGTAACGGTCATACGCCGCGCGCTTTTGTTCGTCGCTCAGGACGTCGTAGGCTTCGCCCACTTCCTTGAATTTCCCTTCGGCCGATTTGTCGTCCGGGTTTTTGTCAGGGTGGAATTTTACCGCGAGCTTGCGGTAGGCTTTTTTCAAATCCTCGGCCGAGACGTCACGTGAGACGCCTAGGACTTCATAATAATCGCGTTTGTCGGCCATAGCAGTGTAGGAAGGAGGTTACGCCTCAGCAGGTGCCGTGGGACCACTGGAAACGATGACGCTGGCGGCACGCAGGAGACGATCCTTGAGCTTGTAGCCACGACGGGTGACACGGATGACGGTGCCTTCGGGGATGGTAGGGCTGGCTTCCTGGGCGACGGCCTCGTGAAGATTGGGATCAAAAACTTTGCCCTGGGCCTCAATTTCCAGTGCGCCGCTGTCGCGCAAAAACTCCTGGATCTGGCGGTTCACCATGCTCATGCCCATGAAGACCATGGACTTTTCAGACTCCTGGCGTGCGGCTTCGAGACCCATGTCGAAATTATCCAGAATGGGGCACAAGGCGCGCAGCAGATCGCCATTGGCGTAGGCGCGGGTTTCCTGGGCCTCACGGGCGGAGCGTTTGCGGAAGTTGTCCAGCTCGGCCTGACTGCGGTAGGCCATGTCTTTCCAGCGTTCGACTTCCTGGGTCAGTGCGGTGATGGGATCAAGCGGTGGTGCCTCCTCAACTTCAGGATTGGGGATTTCATCAACGGGTGCTTGCTGGGTCGTATCGGGACTCGGCTCGGTCATAGTTTTCGCGGTATTTTGGGGGGCCGCGACTATGCCGTCTTCTGGATAGCAATCAAGGTGATGTCGTCGTGGGAGCGCCGGCCCTTCAAAAAGTGTTCCAAATCCAGGATGATGCCGCCAATGACCGCTTTCGGTCCGTTCGGGGCATGTTTGGCGAGTTCCTGCTCGACGCGTTCTTCGCCAAATTCGATGCCTTTGGAGTCCATGGCCTCGTTGACGCCGTCGGTGTAGAGCAGCAGGCAGTCGCCCGGCTGCATGGCGAAGCTTTCATCCTTGGTGACACGCTCAAAGACCGCGCCTTTGTCGATGCCGACGCCGAGTCCAGGGGGGTGAATCGATTCGACCTTGCCGGTGGCTTTGCGCCAGAGCAATGCAGCGTTGTGGCCAGCACGCGAGATGGTGAGCTTGGAGCCGTCTTCTTCGACCACGACGTAGGACATGGTGATGAACATGTCCTCGCGGATATCCGGGGCGATCTGGCGGTTCACCGCTGCAAGAACGACGCTGGGCGATTCGGAGGTCTGCGATTTGGCCCGCATGAGGGTACGGCACATGACGGTAATCATGGCGGCGCCGAGGCCCTTGCCTGAAACGTCGGCGATGACTGCGCCAAAACGACCGTCGGGCAGGGGCAAATAATCGAAGTAGTCGCCGCTGAGAGTGCGGGCGGGGATGTTTCTGCCCGCGACGATGAAGCCAGGCACCTCCGGATCGCGATCTGGGAGCAGCACCTTTTGGATCTGGCTGGCGTTTGTGAGTTCCTGCTGATCCATGCGGTTTTTGGCCGCTTCCTGATGAGACATGGCGTTCGCGAGGGCGAAGGCGGACTGCTCAATGAGGGAATTAAAGACCTCGAAGTCGTTGGCGTTGTAGCTGCGGCCATCCTTGGGAGAGGTGACGGCCAGAATACCGAGCCTGCGAACACCAAAGCTCAGGGGGCCGATCATAGAGGTGACATGCTGTTGGGATGGGACCAGATGCTCGCCCAGGCGCGCATCAGTGCCGAGATCCGCCAGCAATTCGGTTTTTTGCTGCGCGAATACACTGCCAAGAAGACCTGAATGCACCGTTTCTGCCTGCATGCGCAGGGTGCTCAGGAGAGTGGCTGAATTCTCCTTCATCTGCTCCCGCACGCGCTCGGGCAGGTTGATGAGCGGGGCGCAAAAGTCGGAGTAGTGTCGCGGCACGAGCTGCTGCGAGGCCTCGTCATAGAGGTAGAGCGCGCCGCCGGTGCTCTGCGTCACGCGGATGGCTCCCTCAACGATCAATCGGTACATGGAAGCCTGCTGGTCATCGCGCCAGATGGCCTCGCCTAGATCGTGCAGGTAGTGAAACATGCGCCGTTCTTCGGCCACAATGGCCTCCTCCTCGGCGCGTAGCGCGGCGATGGCATGCTTTTGCTGACGTGCAATTTTTGCCAGCATGACCAGTCCCGCCGTCATCAGCAGTACGATCAGGACAAGGAGAGCGATGATCATGGGTGTGAAAGGCGGCCCGGCTCATCCGGGGGGCGCCTAGGCGGGAACAGCAGATGTGCCAGCCTCCAGCTCTTTTTCCAAAAATTCGATCACATCGTGAAAACGGCTTTCGTTGGCGTCGCTTACATTAGCCAGGGCTTGATGAGCGGAGAGCACGTGCTGGGTTTGAACTTCTTTGCATTCGGCGGTGGATTCGCCGCAGTTCTGCAGCGCGTCGCAGACTTCCTTGCGTTCGGCCTCCCAGAGATTGCCGTCACGGTCGAGTTCGAGGATGTGATCCAGTCCAAGGCTGGTGAGCAGCTGCAGATTGCGCTGGTTGGCGTTGACGACGCTCAGGGAGCCACCACCGGATTCGCGGAGGTTTAAGGCAGCGCCCGTCAGCATGCCGAGAAAGGTGGAATCCATCATCGGGCAGCGTTCGAGGTCGACGACGAGATTGCGCATGCCCTGGGAAACCACGCGCTGGATCGCCTTCTTGGCCTGGAGGCTGTTTTGAAAGGTGCCTCTGCCATCCACCCTCATCCAGAAAACGCGGCCGATGGTGCCAACAAGAATATGAGTGGGAGGAGTCATGCGTTGGGGGGCTTAGTTCCAGAGCGCGGATTGCTGGCTTACCAGTTCTTCCTTGCCTCGCAGAACGCTTACGCGCCATGCGATTACCCGGCCACTATTTTGGTATTCTGGGCCGACGACCTGAAATTTGGAAACGTTGCTGCGATGAATGTCCTCGACCACCTGTTCTTGCACGCGCTTGGTGAGACCTGACTTTGCCTGCAGGTATTCGAATTTGACGGTCACAGGGCCGGTGCGGTCATCGGTCTTCCAGAAGAAGGCGTAGTAGTGGCCGAAGCGGTCAACGATTTCCTTCTTTGTCACAGCACCGTAAACGAAGTGCTGGCGCTCAAACAGAATGGTCGGGTTCGTCGTCTGCGGAGTGAAGAACGGCATCAGGTGGTAGTACTTCACTCTGGAGATCTGACCTCCCGGACCCTTGGTCGTGCTGGAACAGGCAGAAAGCGCAAAGGCAAGGATGGCAAAACATCCGAGGCGGAGGCAGGAGGTGCGTTTCTCTGTCGTCATGAAGTAGTGAATATTGAATCGGGACGCTTGATGTCAACGTTCCCTTCGATTCTTCGAATCGACAAAGGATAATTTACAAAAGTGATACGGGGTCAACATCCCACGTCACAATGACGTCTGCCGGGAGGGTTGTAGCCTGCAAAACCTGCTGGATGTGGCGGCACAGGGGGCGGATTTTGGCCGCCCGGAGCAGAAGCTGGTAACGGTACTGCCCGTGCGCCTTGGCCATGGCACAGGGGGCGGGCTCGCCCATGAGCACGTCTTCGGACAGGCCTTCCAAGAGGCGCCGGTGGAGCGTTTGCAGGGCAAATTCCGCCATGGCCTGGTGTTTTCCCCGGCTCGCAAGAATGACAACGTGCGTGTACGGCGGGTAATGAAAGGCGCGCCTCTGCTCCAGTTCCTGCTGGGCGAAGCCCTCGAAGTCGTTATGGCGGGAAAACTGCACCGCCGGGCTGTGCGGTGCGTGGGTTTGCACGACGACCTCCCCTTTGACCTCGCCGCGCCCGGCCCGGCCCGCCACCTGCACCAGCAGCTGAAGGGTGCGCTCCGCCGCGCGGAAGTCCGGCAGATTGAGCGCCATATCGGCATTCAGGACGCCCACGAGCGTCACATTGGGGAAATCGAGGCCCTTGGCGATCATCTGCGTGCCAATGATGAGATCCAGCTTCTGCGCGCGGAAATCCCGCAGCAGGTCGCGGAGCTGGTTTTTGCGCTGGATGGTGTCTGTATCCACGCGGGCGATGCGGGCCTGAGGAAAGACCTCGCGCACCACGGTTTCGACGCGTTCGGTGCCGTATCCGGCGAATTTCAGGCCCGGTTCCTGGCAGGCAGGGCATTTCGACGGTGGCAGCCGCCGCGAACCGCATACGTGACAGACGAGGCGGTTCTCGTGCTTGTGCAGTGTCATGGGGATGCTGCAATCCTGGCACTGTACCGTCTCACCACAGGCCAGGCAGGCTAGGGAGGTATTGAAACCGCGGCGGTTCAAAAACAGGATGGTCTGCTCTTTTTTTTCCAACCGTGAGGTGATCGCCGCCCGTAGTTTTTCAGAGAGGATGCCGGTATTTGCCACCGATGTGCCCGTGCCTTTGCGCCTTTCCATGCGCATATCGACGATGCGAATCAGCGGCAGTGTTCGCCCGTCCGTTCGGTTCAGCAGCTTCAGGAGTTCGTATTTGCCGTTTGCGGCATTTTCGAAGGATTCTAGGCTAGGTGTGGCGCTGCCGAGTAAAACGACACATTTTTCGATGCTGCCACGCACCACGGCCACATCCCGCGCATGGTAGCGTGGTGTTTCGTCCTGTTTGAATGACGGCTCATGCTCTTCGTCCACAATGATGATGCCCAGCCGCTCTAGCGGAGCGAAAATCGCGCTGCGGGCACCGATCACGATGTCGGCACGGTCTTCGTGAATCTTGAACCATTCATCGTGGCGTTCGCCATCACTCAAATGGCTGTGCAGGACTGCGATGCGATCGCTGCGGTCGGAAAATCGCGCCTTGAAGCGTTCGATGGTCTGCGGTGTCAGAGCGATTTCTGGAACCAGCACCAGCGCGGTGCCGCCGCGCTCCAGCACACGGGCGATGGCCTGGAGATAGACCTCGGTCTTGCCGCTGCCGGTGATGCCATGCAGCAGGATGGGCCGGGTCTGCTCCGTTGAATCAATCGCTGCGGATACGCGGACATAGGCGGCCTGTTGTTCATCGGTGAATGTCAGGGCCTGGCTGGGCAGAAAGGACTCGTCGTGGAACGGATCGCGTTCCACGCGGACCTCGCTGCGGGTGATCCAGCCAGCTTTGAGCAGCGGTTTGAGAATGGAGGCGGCGCGCGGTACGTCCTTGCGGATCTGGCTCAGAGTCGCTTCGCCTTTGTAACTGCGCAGGATGTCGAGCACCCGTGCCTGCATCGGCGCTTTGTGCCGCAGCTTTTCAAATTCGTCCGGCGGTGGTTCGCGCAGCAGCTTGAGATGACTGTCCATCACGAAACTGCCCGGTTTGTCCCGCACAGCCTGTGGCAGCATGGTGCGCAGCACGGTGTGAACGGAGACGAGGTAGTAATCCGCGATCCAGCGTGCGAGTTTGAGCAGGCCGGGGGTGAACATGGGCCGCTTGGCCACGATGGAGGCGATCTCCTTGAGGCGGCCGCGATGCGGTGAATCATCCAGCAGTGCGAGAACCACGGCATTCATGCGGCGGTTTTGCAGGGGCACCATCACGCGGGAGCCCACGACGATCTCATCTGTCAGGCCCTCTGGAATGGCATAGTCCAGCTGCATCGCCGCGGCTTCTTCCAGCTGCACGCGGGCGATCCGCGTGGTGACTTGCGGGGCAATCACTTCAGCCACAGGCAGGCCAAACAGATCGCTCTGTTTTGGCCTAGGTGCTGCGCTTGGGCTGGTGGGTGGCATGGGGCCCATCCTAGCCGCCGTGAATCGCAGGCCAAAACGATTCTTCTTTTGAGAAACAATTGACCCCGTGCGATAGTTTCAACGCAGCAGCACGGAGCGAATGGCATGTGGAACTTTCTGACAGAGCACTGGCGCGACGGCGTGGAGATTTTAATCCTCGCCGCCCTGGCGTATCATGGATACCTGTTTTTCCGCGCTACGCGTGGCGCACGCATTTTAACTGGATTGCTGGTGCTGCTGCTCAGCCTCGCACTGCTCTCGCTGCTGCTGGAGCTGTCCGTCATCAGCAGCTTGCTGCAGCGTTTTTCGGTCTTCCTCGCCATTGCGCTGGTCATCATCTTTCAGCCTGAACTGAGGCGTGTGCTGGCGGAGCTGGGCAGCAGCCGTATTTTTTCCTTCAATCGTCCCGACCCTGAGGTGCTGGATGTGCTGCTAGAGGCCATGCAGCAGCTCTCGTCACGGCGCTGCGGGGCGCTGTTTGCCTTGAAACGTGGCATTGATCTCAATCCTTATGCTGAGTCCGGCGTGGAATTGGATGCGGTGATCTCCAATGAGCTGGTCACCACGATTTTTCATCCCAAGACTTCGCTGCATGATGGCGGGGCCATCATTGACCAGGGCCGCATTTCGGCTGCGGGCTGTGTTTTTCCTGTGAGCCAGCGTGAAATCCAGGATCGTGCCATCGGGCTGCGTCATCGCGCCGGCATGGGCATCTCAGAAGAGACGGATGCGATCGCGCTCGTAGTTTCCGAGGAGACCGGGGCGCTTTCGCTGTGTTTTCAGGGGAAGCTGGAGCATGATTTGGAGCCGATGAAGCTGCGCCAGCGCATCAATGAAATTCTCACCGACGGCGCAGCTGCCAACTCAGAATCCGCACCGGAGGGCAGTCATGAACTGGGGACACCAACTTAAAGAAATCATCACGCGCAACTGGCGGGAGAAGATCATCTCTCTGGTGCTGGCCTTTCTGTTCTGGTTCATGATCAAGGCGCAGGACACCCGCAACATGCCGTCTTACTCCGTGCCGCCTCCAGCGAGGATGCCTCTGCCGACTTCTCCGGCGCCCTCGCAGCTGACGCCGGTGATTCCTCCGCCCGTTCAACTCCCCTCGGAACTGGAGCCCATGCTGTCGCCGCCGAATGCATTGACCCCACCTGCGCGAGCGCCGGGAACGGCACTGAGCGGTACGCGCGGGCTTTGACACTCAGGAAGTCCTGCATTAGAAGCGCCGTCCTATGTCTGAAAAGCGCCAGTTCTTCGGCACCGACGGCGTCCGTGCCGTGGCCAATCGTCACCCCATGACCCCTGAGTTCGTCATGCGCCTCGCGCAGGCAGCTGCCGTCGTTCTTGGAGGCAAACCCGAGGGCGGTGAGCGCCCCAAAGCCGTGCTGGGCCGCGATACGCGTGCTTCGGGCGAAATGCTGGAGTCCGCACTCGCTGCGGGGCTGAACTCGGCGGGGGTGGATGTCATCCTCGCAGGGCAGCTACCCACGCCAGCGGTCGCCATGCTCAGCGCCCAGCTCGGTGCGAATTTTGGTGTCATCGTTTCGGCTTCGCACAATCCTTTCAAGGACAACGGCATCAAATTCGTCCACGGTGACGGCCACAAGCTCAATGACAAGACCGAGGTCGCCATCGAGCGCCTCGTGCTCGGCAATGAAGACACGCCACGTCCGGAAGGCCGTGGCATCGGCCGCATTACCAAACTGGCCGATGGCGTGGACCGTTACGTGGCGCATGCGGTTGCCTCGATGGCAGGAGTCCGGCTGGACGGCATGCGAGTCGCGCTCGACAACGCGCATGGCGCCTCGTCCTTCACCAGCGCGCTCGCTTTGGAGCAGCTCGGGGCCGATGTGCAGGTGTACCACTCCGAACCGGATGGCTTCAACATCAATGAAGAATGCGGCTGCACACACGCCGATGAAATCGAGCGCATTGTGCGCCAGTGCCAGGCGCAGGCGGGAATCGCGCATGATGGCGATGCCGACCGCAGCGCGCTCTGTGATGAGCAGGCCATCGCGCTAGACGGTGACGAACTCATGGCCATCGCTGCGGAATCCATGCTGCGCAAAGGCACGCTGAAGCAGAACACGCTCGCAGTTACCGTGATGAGCAACTACGGCCTCGACGATCTCGTTTCGCGCCTCGGCGGGCGAGTCATCCGCACGGGTGTGGGTGATCGCTATGTGCTGGAAGAAATGCGGGCACGCGGATTGAACTTCGGTGGCGAGCAGAGCGGTCACATCATCTTTGGTGACTGGGCCACCACGGGCGATGGCTTGATCGCAGGCCTGCAGGTCCTGCGCATCATGAAGGAAACGGGCGAGCCGCTGAGCGAGCTGCGCAAGTGCCTCAAAAAATTCCCGCAGTGCTCCCGCAACCTGCGCGTGCGCACCAAGCCGCCGATTGAGCAGCTAGCCGAAGCGCAAAAGATCATCAAGGAGACTGAGAAGAAGCTGGGCGACTATGGTCGCGTGCTGCTGCGCTACTCGGGCACCGAATCGCTCATCCGCCTGCTAGTTGAGGGGCGCGATGTGGAATACCTTGAAGCGCAGGCGGATAAGATTGCTTCTGCAGTGCTTGCCCAGATTGGCTAGCAAACGCCTCTTGATCACAATGACGAAACCAGAATGATGAATGTCGAAGAAAGTCCCAATGTTTTGGCCTTTTCGAAATTAAGACTTCGTTATTAATTCCTCATTCGTCATTTTTTCAATGCATTACTTCATCACCGGCACTGACACGGATGCAGGCAAGACTTACGTTACTTGCCTGCTGTTGGAGGCCTTGAAGCGCAGTGGCAAAAATGTGGCGGGTTTCAAACCCTTCGTTTGTGGGGCGCGTGATGACGCCATCCATCTGGCCAATGCCAGCAGCGAGGGGCTGACTGTCGAGGAGGTCAATCCTGTGTGGTTCAAGGTGCCCGCAGCACCCTACGCTGCCGCATTGATGGAAAACCGCCGTTTTGAACTGAACGATGTGATCGCTCGCTTTCAGGAGCTCGTGCAGCGCCACGATCACGTACTCGTCGAGGGTGCCGGGGGCTGGGAAGTGCCGCTGAATGAGTTTTCGACCTTGGCTGATTTCGCGCAACGTCTGGCGCTGCCGGTGATCGTCGTCGTGAACAACAAGCTGGGCTGCCTCAACCACACGCTCCTCACGGTTCGCAACATTCAGGCACGTGGACTCACCTGTGCCGGGATTATTTTGAACTACGTCCGGGAGGAGCGCGACGCGGCCAGCATCAGCAACCGGATGGTGTTGGAACATTTCATGGATGTGCCCGTCCTTGCCGAGATCATGCATGGCGAAACGGAGATGGAGTGGCCTTTGTGAGAGCCCTCTGAAAGTGCCAGAATGGCGACGATGTCAGCGCATCAAAGGCGAATGACTTCGGTTCACGTGGAAGTCTTGTTCTCCTCCAGGCCATGAGCCAGAGTCCGTTTGGCCACGCCCACCACACTCAGCCCGACCAAGACTCCAATCGCCATCGAGGGCGGGATGTCGCTGGGCCAGTGTGCGCCGCAGTAGATGCGTGAATATCCGACGGCTGAGGCCAGCAGGTACATCATGAGGCCGGCGCGGCGGTAGAAGCAGGCGATGACCGTGGCGGCGGCGAACATGTTGATGGTGTGGCTGGATGGGAAGGACTTGCCGCGTGTGGCGCCGTTGGGTTCGCTTGGTTTGACCACGGGCTTTTCGAACAAACGCATGAAGGCGGGTGAGGCGGTGCCGAGATCACGGACAATCACGTCGCTTCGAGCATCACGGGGGCGAACACGGCCGATGGTCTTTTTGAGGGTGTTGGAAATGACGCCGTCACCGAGACCGATGGCGATGCCGAGACAGAGCAGCATGATGCGGACACGTTTGCCACCACGCCATGCGGTGATCAGCACGGCTGCGATGATGAGCGGCACCCAGGCCTCAATGGCGGAGAGTGCAGGCATCAACCAATCGAGCACCGGGTGTGACCAGACGGTGTTGATTTGATGCAGCAGGCTGAGATCCCAGGCGTTCATTTTGTGAGCACAGGCTTCCACTGTTTCAAATGGTGTCCCAGATAGACACTGAACTCGCGCACTTCTTTCCCCAGCGGGACACGGATGCTGCCACGGAATTCGAGTTTTTCGAAGGCGGTGGTGAAGAGGGTGTTTTGCAAAAGGGCTGGAACGGGGCCGGGTTCGAGAATCAGCGCATCGTCGCCGATGCGTTCTTCGGGGCCGGGCCAGATTTCATACTGGGACTGCACCGAGTCGCTGGGTTCCCAGCGATAGAGGCGCGGATGCGTGGGCATGTAGAAGGCCATCTCTGCCGCGTGATAGCGATGGCCCAGGGCCATGACGAAGGTGTTCTTGGGTCGCGGTACTTGATCGAGGAACTTTTGGGCCTCAATGCCTGCTTCATTCCAGCCGCGCAGGCTGGCGAGCTTGTCGATGCCTTTAAGTTCCGTGCTGAAGATGATGACGAGAGCCAGATGTACGATGAGGACCAGCGCACCACCGACCCGCAGGGACCAGCGCTCCCAGCCGGGATGCAACTTGAACGGTGCGGTTCCCCGCAGCCATGCGGCCGCGAGAATGAACGCAGGCACAAAGAAGGCTGCCGGCCAGTTCGGATTGATACGCTGACGCAGTGCCAGCACCGCAAAGCAGGCCAGCGCCGGAGCGGAGGCCAGCATGAGGAATAGCAGCGGGCGTGAGAGATTTTTGCGCTTCTTCACCGCTGCGATCATGGCCGCAACGAGCGCGACAAAAGTCACCGGGGTGTAGATGAGTGCCTGCAGGCCGACGTTTTCCAAGGTGCGGCTTAACCAGCGGCCGAAGCTTGGGTTGGAGGTGTCAAAGTGATGCTTGGTGTGCTCCAGCGTGATCCAGGCGTGGTTTTGATTCCATTGCAGCACGGGAATAATGAACGCCATGCCGCAGAGGATGGCGAGCCACATGCGGGGATTGCGCAGCAGGGCGCGATCCTGAGGGGAAACAGCGGCGAAGAGAAGCATGAGCGCCGGAAAGGCGAGCATCATCTGCTTGCTCAGGGTGCCGACGCCGATGACGAGAGCGAGTGCCAGCCAGCGCGTGTTGCACGTTGGTTTTTGCGCGGCATACCAGAACAGCAGCAGGCCAAGCGTCCAGCACAGCAGAAGGGGGGCATCAATGGTGAAGAGCAGGTTCAGCCCTGCATTGGCAATGGTCAGAAGCACCAGCACAGCGGTGAGGAACGCTGTGCGTGCATCAAACAGCGCCAACGCGATGCGGTGGATGATGACCAGGGTGGCCGTGCCCAGCAGAAGGGCTGCGAAGCGGATGCCCCACTCGGCATTTCCCGTGAGCGCGCCGATGATGCCCATCATCCAACCGATCATGGGGGGCTTGCTGTAGTAGCACCAGTCCGGCCTGCGGCCCCAGTCCCAGTAATAGGCCTCGTCTCCCGCGAGATCCGCCCCATGCACAAAGAGCAGCATCACGCCGATGCGTGCGATGAAAACGGCGGCTAGAAGCCACCAGAAGCGTTTAATCCAAGTCGAGGAGTCAGAAGCGGGAGTCACGGACATGCGCGTGCATGATAGCCGTGAGTGTCGGGTGGGAAATGGGAATCCAATCTGACGATCTTGTTTCTTGGCTGCCGAAAAATGACGGCGAGAATTAGGCATGCCTATGTTTCGGATTATCCTCACATTCATCCTGCTGACCGCCACCATGGCCAAGGCGCTGACGATTGTGGGGTATGACTCCGCCACCAATGACCGTTTTAGCTCCGGTTACCCAAATAATCCTGTGCCCAATGCCTCTGCATCCTTTCTGGGTGTGGGGTATGACCTTTCTGGAGTTGGCTGGAACCCCGCCCTTATCACACAGAGCTTCGCCATGATCAGCGATCAATACTTTGTGTACTCCAACCATTTTGGGCCCGGATCCACGCTCGACTTCTACAGCCCCACGCTGGGCACGGTTGTCAGTTATGGAGTCAGCGCCACGAGGTATCACTTCACCTACAACGGTCAGACCAGTGACTTTGCCGTGGGCAAGCTCACCTCGGCGCTGAACCCGGCGGATGGGATCGCCAGTTATGCGGTGCTCGATCTGCCAGCTATTTCTGATTACACTGGTCTGCCTGTCTTGATGTATGGCCATGGTGGCAGCAGTCCGCGACTGAGTGCCAACGTGGTGGATGCCCATGGCACCTACGATTTCAATGGCGACACCATCGTTGACAATTATGGCATCGGCTACAGCTACCACAGCAGCCAGCCGGGCGACTCCATGTTTGAAAACGGAGACTCCAGCGGCCCGACGTTTGCCTTTGTGAATGGCCAACTTGCCTTGATTGGCACGCACTCTGGCACCACGACGATCGGGGGAATTCCATACTCCATCGACACTTTCATCCCGACCTATTTAGATCAAATGACGGCGCAAGGAATCGACTTCACCGCAGTTCCTGAGCCTTCGCGAGCGTTACTGCTGCTCCTCGGCGCTTGCGCCCTGCTGCAGCGCAGGCACCGTGCGGCCTAGGAATGATCAACGACACGGCGCAAACAGAAATCGACTGGCTTTACAGCACTCAGCTCTTCGGCATCAAGCTGGGGCTGGAGAACGTGGAGCGCCTGCTGAGCGAACTGAAGCTGCCTGCAGCGGGGCAGAAGTTCATCCACGTTGCCGGGACGAATGGCAAGGGATCCACCTGCGCCTTCATGCATTCGATTTTGCAGGCGGAGGGCATCAATGCGGGGTTGTTCACTTCGCCGCACTTGATTCACTTTGGGGAACGGATCAGGGATGCTGAGCGCATGATCACGCCAGATGAGATCGCGGTAGGCGTCGTCCGACTGCGCGAACGTGTGGATGGGTGGGATCCGCATCCTACGTTCTTTGAGCTGACGCTCGCTTTGGCCCTCGAATGGTTTGGACGGCGTGGCAATCCCTGGGTCGTGTTGGAAACTGGCCTCGGTGGCCGGCTGGATGCCACCAATGCGGTCATGCCTGCTGTCAGTGTGATTACGCCCATCGGCTGGGATCACATGGACATGCTGGGTGACACGCTGGCTAAGATTGCTGCGGAGAAAGCGGGTATCATCAAGCCGGGCGTGCCGGTGGTGACGATGAGGCAGGAGCCTGAGGCGCTGGAGGTCATTGAACGTGTGGCGGCAGAGCGTGGTGCGCCGCTGACGATTGTCGAGAAACCGTGGGAGGGGGAGACCGGACTCGCGGGACCGCATCAGCGGTGGAATGCGGCCATGGCTGTCGCGGCGTTGCGTGCTGCCGGATTTGATTTCGATGAGGAGGTGATCGCGCGTGGTTTGCGTGAGGTGCAATGGCCCGCGCGTTTTCAAAAAGTGGGTGGCTGCATCATTGATGGCGCGCATAACATCGATGCGGCGCGCGTGCTGGCGGAAACTTGGAGGGAGCAGTTTCCGAATGAGAAGGCGGATATTATTTTTGGTGCTGTGGCCGGCAAGGATACCGCTGCGGTGCTGCGTGAGTTCGCACCCATTGCGGCGAGCTGGCATTTCACGGGATTTGAATCACCGCGTGCGCTGACTCCGGAGGCGCTGTGGGAGATTTGGAATGGGCTAGGACTTGAGTCCCGAGTTGTGACGACGCATGCGCGCGTTGTGGATGCTTTGAAGGCTGTGAAACCGGAGGCGCGGGTGCTGATTGCGGGATCGCTTTATCTCGCGGGAGAAGCACTGGCGCTGATGGAGAACAAGGCTGCTGTGTTTGAGAGGAGTGCGCAGTGAAGTGTGGTGACGCTTAGCGACAGATAGGAGTGTCTGTCGTGCTATTCTTCGGAGGCTGAGACTTTGATGCGGTAGCCGTTTTCGTTTTTCTCGAGCTTCATCAGGCCGCGATCTGCGGCTGCCTCCAGCAGGGCGCTGAAGGTGCTGAAGCCGTAGAATCGTTCGTCGAACTGTGGCTGGCGGCGGCGGATGGCCTGTTTGACCGGGCCAGCCCAGACGGTGTCGCTGCCACTGCGGCCGAGCATGGCCTCGACGGTTTCGACCACGAGCTGGATCGCTTTTTCGGGATCGCCGCCGGGTTTGCGTTCCTGAGTGGCGGATGGTTTAGCTGTGGAGGGTGCGGGCTTGGCGCGTGCGATGCGTTTCTTCGTCTTTTCTTCTTCGCGTACGAGGTCGTCGTAGAAGATGAATTCGTCGCAGTTGTCGATGAAGAGACCGCTGGTGGACTGCTTCACGCCGACGCCGATGACGGTCTTGTTGTTTTCGCGCAGCTTGCTCACGAGAGGTGAGAAATCGGAATCGCCGCTGACGATGGCGAAGGTGTCCACGTGCGGCTTGGTGTAGCACAGGTCGAGCGCGTCCACGACCATGCGGATGTCTGCCGAGTTCTTGCCCGACTGACGCACGTGCGGGATCTCAATCAGTTCAAACGAGGCCTGATGGATGCCGGCTTTGAAGCTCTTGTAGTGGTCCCAGTCGCAGTAGGCTTTCTTTACCACGATGCTGCCCTTCAGCAGCAGCCGGTCGAGCACCTTGTTCATGTCAAACTTGTCATACTGCGCGTCCTTCACCCCGATGGCCAGGTTTTCGAAGTCGCAGAAAACAGCGATGGTATGCGCGCGATCGGTAGAGGGTGTGGCCATGGTGTCGGAGCGTCCGCTTGCAGAGCGTCCGGGTCAACTGGCGTTCCAGTCACGAGCAGTCATAGAACGGCCAAAGCGGCAAAGAGGGGCACCCGAGGGATTCCTGCTCGAAGTCGCCTTTCGTGCCAGAACTTCGCATGGTTTGCAGAGGTGCGTGGCAGTCCGCCATGCGGGGATCAGTCAGAAGACGGTCGATGATCTGGAGGTCTCGCTGGGTTAGTGTTGCTGATGGAGTGTGAGGCCTCCATGCCATGTGCATGGGCTGCACGGGGGTAGGGGAAATCTCGCGCAGTCTGCGCAGGATGTCCCAGCCGCTGGGGTCGGTGTCGCCGAAATGGTAGTGGGGCAGATCGGGCGGTAGCTTTTGCAGCAGGAACTTCACCGCCTGCGTGGGGAAGGAGGTGGCGACGATCAAGGTGCTGCGTTGCGCATCTGCGCGGGCGAGCTGGAGGAAGGTGGTTTTGCGGTTTTCGACGGTGAGCAGGCGCTGAGCGGTGGTGGTGATGTGCGTGGCTTGTTCCAGCTCTGCGATGGACAACGTGGATTCGTAGCGGAGGTCGAGAGGCTTTGAGTGATCGGCGAAATGCAGCACGAGCGGGCCGCAGTAGTGAAGCGTGCTGCTGGTCGTTTGAATGCCGACTGCTTCCAGTGGAGTCTCGCGTCCGAAAAGTGTTTCCAAGGCGCGTTCGAGAAAGCTTTGCTGGGATTCGAGATGTTTGGAGTCGTAGCCGAGATGCGTGCTCGCATCGCGAATCAGCGTGCCGGTGGGCCATTCGCGGCTGGTGATTTGGAAGAGCAGAGTCAGCAGTTCATTCACACGGATTGGCTCCAGCCAGCGGAAGGGTTCGAGCACTCGTGGTATGGTGAAGGCGGATTCCAACTGGTGACACAGTTCTCTCCATGCTTCTGGCATGAGAGGGTGTGTTTTCGCTGACCATGCGCGCACAGCATCGAGCGCCTGCTGCTGAGATGCTGCGCCGGGCTGGGTGCCGAACTGCTCATGCAGCCAGGCTTCCGACTCCAGTGGGACAATGATCTTGTCGATGAAGCGTGGGTTTCGTTTGCGGGGGATCAGTTGAAATTTGGCAAGCTGCTGGGCTTCACGCAGAGCGGTCTGCTGATCTTCCGCTGAACGGATGCCGGCATCTTCAAGCAACTGTTCCCAGTCGCGACGAAATGGTTGCACCGATGCTGTCACGCGCCGTTTTCGGGCGGTCATCCAGTCTTGGTGCAACTGGGCGAGCCATTTCATTCCATCAGTTCTGCGAGACGTGAACCTTCGACGCGCACGACCCAGTTTTCGATGTTTTGAATTTGCTCGGTATCCGGGTCGTAGGTGCGTTCGACGCGGCATTGGACCACGGTGTCGGCGTGCTGGAACATGGTGGGCAGGCGGTCTTCGGGGAAGGCCATGATGAGCTGGAGGCCGAAGTTCCGGGCCATGGCGAGGCAGTCGTCGATGCGGTCGCCGCTGAGCTTGCTGAAGGCTTCATCCATGACGACGAGGCCGAGGTTTTGCGGATCGTCACGGCGGCCGAGATCATACACGCGGCGGAAGGCGGCGAGGGTGGCGACGAAGAAGGGGGCCTGATTTTCGCCACCGCTTTGTTTCTTGGCGCTTTTGTTCAAGCTGATGGCGGCGGCATCACCACGACCGGCGGGCTTGGCTTCGATGTCCCAGTGATGGTAGTAGCGGTAGTCGAGAGCGCGCTGGTGGCGTTTGTCTTCAGGATTGTCTGCGGCGTCGATGGCGGCCATGAGTTCGTTCTTGGCGCGCTCGATGTCTTCGCGGCCGGCGGCGTTGAAGAGCTCCATTTCGGAACCGCTGGGCAGACCTTTTTCCACGAGCGTCCAGATGGCGGTGTGTGCTTTGTCGGCGCGGCTGGTGAGCTGATAGCGCCAGCCGCCGATCTCGTGATCCATGGCGCGGTTGAGTTCGCGCTTGGTGCGGTCGGCTTCGCTGAGTTTCTCGCGGAGCACATCGAGAACTTGGTGTTGCAGGCGGTCTTCCCACTCGCGCTTGGCTTCGAGGGCGGCGGTTTTGTAGCGCTCGAGTTCGTGGGTTTCGAGATCTTCGCGGCGCTTGTCGTAGGCTTCATTGTCCTCGGCTTCAGCATCGAGGGCGTCGCTGAGATCGGCGTGGGCCGCGACGAGTTCTTGGCGCTGCACATCGCGCAGGCGACGGGCTTCCAGGGCGTGGGTATCGAGCTGGATGGCCAGTGCGGCGGCCATCTCGATGGACTTGCGCCAGGAGGTGGATTTCTGGCGTTCGGCGTTGATGCGCGTGTTGATCTCATCGTCCGATGAACCGCGCACGAGTGTGCGCGAGGCCTGGCGGGCGATGCGGGTCTGCTCTTCCTGGAAGATGTCTTCGCTGATGGATTCTTCGAGACGGGCCTTGGCGAGTTCGAAGGCGGTGATGGCGGATTTGAGGCTGCCGATGCGCTCGTGGATGCCTTCCAGCGAGGCGTTTTCCACACGGAGGTTTTCCATGGCCTTCACGTTGTCCGGTGTGGCCAGCAGATCCCAGGTGGCCTGGAGTTCGCCGAGTTCTTTGCGGAATTTGGGCAGCAGAGGTACTTCGTCCGCGCCGTCCGGTACGCTGAAGCGGTCCAGACGCCATTCCATGCCGCGATTGACGAAGGCGCGAAGGTCATCGCGATCCTGGCGGACTTCTTCAATGACGGCGTCGGTTTCGCGGAGTTCGTTTTCACGCACGTCACGGAGACGGCGCAGGCCTTCTTCGCCGAGGGTGAGTTCTTTTTCCGGTGTGAGGCGCACGCGGCGTGGTGGGTCTTTGAGCCAGCCGTCGAGAGACAGAGCGCGTTCGTGTTTGTCGAGCTGTGAGGCTTTGTTCACGGCGACGATGCCGCCGAGCAGGTGATCGAGCACTTTGCCCGCGACCGGGTGCTGGGTCTCCAGCATCTCGCGCAGGGAGCCTTTCTCGACTTTCGCGGTGGTTTTGGCGGCTTCCTCGGGATGGATGAGAAGTTCGTTTGGGCTGGGTGTCTGTTGTGCCTGATCCCATGCGGCACGGAAGTCTTCGGGAATGACGGCGCGACGGTTCATGCCGAGCACGGTCTCAAGAAGCGGCCACCACTTTTCCGCTGTGGGCTTCACTTCCACGACTCGTCCCAGTGCGACGGCTTTCTGGCCGCGGGACAGCAAGGCATTGAGCAGAGGAGAAGGGGAGGCCTGGCCTTCGCGAAGCTGAGTGAGGTCTTTGTGCAGCGCGGATTTGCGCATCTCGTGTTCGGCCAGACGGGCCTCGACGGGGCGCAGTTGTTCCATGGCTTCGTCGCGCAGCATGATGAAGGCATGGGCGGAATCGCGCGCGGCAGAGAGGGCTTTGCTTTCGTCTTTGCTCTGCATGCCGGAGATGGCGGCGGAGGCATCGGTGGTGTCTTGCAGGCCGAGACGGGCGGCGTGAAGCGTCCAGTCCTGCCAGTGGCGCAGATGCGAGCGGATCTGCTCGTGCAGGCTCGTGGCGGCAGCTTCGAGGCGGGTGATCTCCTTGGACACTTCGCGGCGGCGGCGGTCGTTTTCTTCCATGCGCACGGCTTTGTCGCCGAGGGCTGCGCGGGCTGCTTCCACCGAGCGGCGGAGGCGGTCGCGCTCTTCGAGGGTCTGCTCGTGGGTTTTGCGATTGTCCTCGTAATCGGCCTGTTTTTCGTCCAGCTCGGCGCGGCTGCGCTGGAGGTTTTCCAGTGCTTCCTCGTGCTTCAAGGCATCGCTGAGGTGAGTGTAGAGGGCGGATTCGCGCTTGGAGTTGATCCAGTCCTGATGATGCGTGGAGATGCGTTTCAGGCGCTCAAGCTGATCGTGCATTTTCTCCAGCCGCTCTTGCGCGCGGCGGTGGGCATCGACGCTGGCTTTCACGGCCTTCACATCGGGCATGCCGGGTTCGAGGAGGAATTCGCGGACGAATTTCTCGAAATTGCTCTCCGGTTCGAAGGCCATTGCGCGCGGCAGCGTCTTGCCCATCTGCTCGGGATCGAAGCCGAGGTGGCTGCGCATGGCCATCTCATCGAGGTAGGCTTTCTGACGATCCCACACGTCGCCGTCGAGCTCGCGCTTCACGCGAGTGCGGAATTCGTCCTCCTGCAGGAATTGCATCGCCTGAGGTCCGGCTTCGCTGTTGAGGAAATCCTGCCATGCGAGGCGGCGACCGGCGCAGAACCAGATGGTTGAGGGCTTGGCCGTGGGGCTTTCATACTCGATGCGCGCACCCCAGGTCTCGCGGCGCGGCTCTTCTTCGCCCTGCTGTAATGGCCAGGTGAACTCGAGTGCGGCGAGGGTGACGCTGCTGGGGCGCAGGTAGCGCTCGTGGCCGTCACGGCCGGTGGTGTTGGTGTCGCAGAGGCAGTAGCCACGCAGGCTGCGACCGCTGCCGGCACCTGCGGCGGCTTTGTTGAACTTGCTTTGCTGCTCGCCCAGCATGACGAACTGGATGAGATCCAGCAGCGCGCTTTTGCCGCTGCCGTTGGCGCCGGTGATGAGGGAGAGACCGGAGACGTCGATGATCTGACGGTAGCCGTACCAGTTGACCGCAAGAACGCGGCTCAAGGTGATGCGCGACTGGCTCATGCGGGCACCTCCTCAACGGTGCTGCCGTCTTTGGGCGGCTGAAAGCTTTCTACACGCGCCTGCCATGCGGCGATGTCATCAAAGGGGATCACACGCGACAGGCTGGGCAGAATTTCAATCTGCATTTCCCCGGCCTGTGTCATGCCCTCGGGCTTGAGCGTGCGCACAAGGCGATGCCGACGCAGACGCACGAGACAGGATTCGATCTGGGATTTTTCCGGCGTGGCGACTTTGTCGAAGTACACCTTCAGCGCGGCCCAGAGCTGATCCACGGTGACGATGACCGCCTCCTGGCTGCCGGTGCTGATTTCATCATCGTAGAGCCGCCACAGCGCGAGGAGCACGAGGGTCTCGTCCTTGTCAAAACGACCGAGGAGCAGGCAGGACTCCGTGCGCGGTCTGGCCTGCAGCAGCGAGTTTTCGTCATCGACGATCAGCTCCAGCGCGAGAGGCGCGAGGTAATCCTCCACATGGGTGCGGTAGTGATCGCGTGCCAGCATGTACAGTTCGCGCCCGCTGCCTTCATCACCTAGCAGCACGCCACGGCCGAGAAGCTCTGCCAGCACCTCGCGCAGGGCGGCGCGGTCAGCATCTGGCACATCACTCCAAAAGGAGCGCGGCCAGAGGGGATCGGAGGTGGAGGCGGACATGGGGGAGGGGACGATGCAACGAATGAAGGACTGCTCAAGCCAATGGTTCAAGGCCCGAACGAATCTCATCGAGAAGTCCTAGCCGGTTATGCTGCCCACACCAGTGCTCGATGTAGGGCCAGTCCAATTTTGGAAACTGCACATCCATCACATTTTCAGCATCTATCCGGTCCTGAGGCCTGCCCCAGCGCAGCTTTTGCACGATCACATCTTCTGCCGTGGGCATGGTGACGTGATGCTGGAGAATGGAATTGTATATGGTGCGCTTCCTGGACCACTGACTCAGATGGTGTGGATCATCGCTCCGCAAAAAGAACTCAATCTTAAAGGCCGAACGTTTTGCTTTGAGAATGTAGCGACGCGTCCAAGTGGACGTTTCCAGATACTGCTGAGGATCAAGATCAAACTCGGGTTCCAACCTCTTGATCAGGCGGCTGAATGCAGGCTCCTCAAGCTCCACTACGAAATCTACATCCTTGGTGGAACGCGGGATGCCGTAGACCATTGAGGCAAACGAGCCCGCCAGCATGTAAGGAACATGCTTGGCTTCCAGTGCCTCGATGACTGCAATGACAAAATGCTGCTCCATCAGGCGCTGGTTGTGGCTAGAACATACAGTCCGCGATCTTCCCGTCGGCGCTGGCGGTCCAGCCTTTCCGTGAGAATCTGGCAAACTTGTTCATCCGAGATACCCGGCGATTCATGCCTTATTCCTTCTCGCATCCACTCAAATGCGGCATCGATTTGGTCCAAGGTGGACACCAAACGCTCCTCCTCGCTCATGGAACGCGCGCGCATCACCTTCTCTCTGCGGATGGACCGCTGGAGATCTAAGGTGGATTTCGGCAGGGGAGTCATGAGAGATGCATTAAAATAGTCCGTCACCATGGGCTGCCAAGCCCTGAATTGATCATCAAGCTCAGCTCTCCCGTTTGACCGAAAACCTCTCAATGCGATGCCCGGCGTGGGTGTCGTGCTCGATGATGTGGGGTTCCAGGCCGTTGCGGCGGCGGATGCCGTCCACGGTCCAGCGGATGCGTTTGCCGGCGAGGGCGGGGGCGTGTTCGTAGGCCACGACGGCGAGGAGATCGAGGAGGTCGTCGGTGGTTTCGAGGTGGATGTCTTCGGTGCTGGTGGTCCCTTTTTTTCCAGGGATGAGCTTGGCGACGAGGCGTGCGGCGCGCTGGGGGGTAAGGGCGAGGCGCTGGCGCTCTTTCCAGGCGGCGAGAACGTCGTCTTCGCTTTGTTTGACGGCACCGCTTTGGCCGAAGGTGAGATCGACGGGGGCTTTGGTGCGGCGGGGTTTGTAGAGGGATTCGGTGCCGAAGAAGAAGCGCGTCTCGACACAGCGCGGGGCGAAGTCGGCGGGCTTGGCGCCGAGTTCGGAGAAGCGACCGCCGGCGTGGGCGGTGTTGATAGCGTCGCAGTAGGCTTTGATGATCTCCGGACGGCGGCCGCGCAGCTCGGTCTGGTAGCGGTAGCGCTGCTGGCTGAGGCGGTTGAATGCGGCCATGCGCAGGTCGATGGCTTCGGCGCGGCGTTTCAGGCCGCCGAGATCGCGGTCGAGGCGGGTGAGCAGGGACACGGCGAGGTCGTAGGACTCAGTGGAGTCGTAGCCGTAGTGCTCGCGCAGACCTTCGGAGAGGCGTTCGCGCATGAGGGGATCATCTTGGCGTTCCGCGATGATGCTGCGGGCTTGTTCAATGCGCATGAGCAGGCCGCCGCGACGCAGGGCATCGTAGCAGACCATGTGCTGGCCCTGGCCGAACTCCTCATAAAGGATGCTCAAAGTGTCGGCGGCACTGGCGCTTTGGCGCTGGCGCTGCTCGAAGCTGGTGACGATTTTTTCCACGGCATGGAGCTGCTCGATGGCACGTTCGAGGCGCTGGGAGAGATCAGTGACGGTGGAGCGGAGCTGATCCGGCTGCTGGAGCACGGGATCCAGCACGCCGCGTTCTTCCAAGGTCTGGCAAAGGCCGCGCAAGGTGTCGGCGAAGGTTTTCAGCTCGGCCACGCGGTCCTCGGCGAGGTCACGCAGCATGCGCAGAAGGGGGCGCAGGCCGGGGGTGATGACGGCCCAGCGCTCATGCAGGCCAAGGGTCTGATCTTCTAGCCAGCCTGCGGCGATAAGGCGATTGAAAAACTGCCCTGCACGCTGGCGGGCATCGCGCAGGGCAGCGCCTTCGTCTTCGGAGAGGAGGGACAGGGGATGGCGGGCGATGACTTCGCGGATGATCTCGTTGGTTTCGCGCTGAGAAAGACGGCCGGCTTCACCAGCTTCCTCGATCAGCCGGTCTGCGCAGTCCACGTACACCGGCGCAGAGGGCCGGGCGAGGGGGCGGAAAAAATCCGCCGACACGCTGCGGCTGAGTCGGGTGCTGAGAGATTCGGGGAGCATCGGGGTGACCACCATGGGGAGAGTTCAAGGAGAGGCAACTCCCCGTCATTCTCCGCTCTGAGCATGGACGATTCCGCCCTGAGGCGGGCGGTGCGCAAGACGACACATTTGACCGGCGTTGTGTTGCACTGCCCCAATTTTGTCAAAAAACGCCCGACGCCAACCCATGAAGACACGTCTCCTCATTCCTGCACTCTTCCTCGCCGCCGCCGTGCATGCCGCACCGCCGAAGAAAGAGGAGGGCATTGACCCGAACAAGCCGGTCTCCTTCTACAAGCACATCCGCCCGATTTTCCAGGCGCAGTGCAATGGCTGCCACCAGCCGGCGAAGAAGAAGGGCGACTACATCATGACGGAATTTGTGGCGCTGCTCAAAGGGGGCGAGGAAGGCCATGCGGTGGTCGCTGGCAAACCTGCGGAGTCGAATTTGCTGAAGCTGATCAAACCCGACGAAAAAGGCAAGGTGGAGATGCCGCAGAAGGCAGACCCGCTGCATGAAACTCAAATTGCCCTGATCGAGCGCTGGATCGCTGAAGGCGCGAAGGATGACACGCCAGCGTCTGCCAAGGCGCAGTACGACATGGCTCACCCTCCGGTGTATGTGAAAGCCCCGGCCATCACCTCGATCGATTACTCGCCGGATGGCAGCATGATCGCGGTGGCGGGCTACCATGAGGTCCTGATTCACAAAGCGGACGGCAGCGGCATTGTGGCGCGTCTCGTCGGTCTGGCAGAGCGTATTCAGAAGCTCGCGTGGTCGCCGGATGGGAAGAAAATCGCGCTGACTGGCGGCAGCCCGGCGCGCATGGGTGAAATCCAGATCTGGGATGTGGCGGCGAAGAAGCTGGAGCTCTCCAAGTCGCTGACCTTTGACACACTGTATGGCGCGAGCTGGTCGCCGGATGGCAAATATCTCGCGTTCGGCTGCGGTGACAATGCGGTGCGTGCCATCGAGGTGGCCACAGGCAAGGAAACACTCTTCATGGGCGGGCACAGTGACTGGGTGCTGGACACGGTCTGGGGCGTGGATGGCAAGCATGTGGTCTCTTGCGGGCGTGACATGAGCGTGAAGCTCACGGAAGTGGCCACGCAGCGTTTTGTTGATAACGTGACTTCCATCACTCCTGGCGCGCTTAAAGGTGGTGTGCAGGTGCTGGCGCGGCATCCGCTGCGCAATGAAGTGCTCATTGGCGGCACGGATGGTGTGCCTGCGATCTACCGCATGGAGCGTATGACGAAGCGTGTGATCGGCGACAACGCGAATCTCATCCGCAAATTCCCCGCCATGCAGGGCCGCATTTTCGGCGTCGATTTCGCACCGGATGGCAAGCGCATCGTCGCAGGTACCTCGTTTGAAGGAACGGGTACGGTGAACATTTATGCCAGTGATTACGACAGCACCATGCCTGAGGGGGTGAAGAAGCTCGTTGAGACGGTGAACGGCAAAGGCCCGGAGCTGGATGAATGGGTCACTAAAGGCGTGAAGCAGCTCAGCAGCACGGCGATTCCCTGCGGTATCTTCAGTGTGACTTTCAGTCCCGATGGCAAATCCGTCGCTGTGGCAGGTCAGGACGGTCAGATCCGCCTGATCGATGCGGCCACAGGAGCCATCGCCAAAGAGTTTGTTTCTGTGCCGCTGGAGAAGGAAAAAATCCTCGCCGCTTCGGACGTGATCGTGGATGACAGCGTGCGTGTGGCGATCGAGAAGGACAACAAGATCGAAACTCTGCATACGGGTCCAACGGTTGCCTCCATCGACGTGGAACCGACCACGATTAAAATCGGCAAGCCCACCGAATACGCGCAGCTTCTCGTCACCGCCCGCATGAGCGACGGCACGCGTGCGGATGTGACGCGCATGGCCAAGATCACTTCTGAAAACGCCGAAGTGGTGGATGTGAACTCACGCGGCATGGTGCGTCCGGACAAGGATGGTGCCACCAACGTCAAGATCTCCTTCCTCGGCAAGACAGCGAATGTCCCGGTGAATGTGAGCGGCATGAATGTGGCCCTGCACCCCGACTACGTGCGCGATGTGATGCCAATCATGTCGAAGCTCGGTTGCAATCAAGGCACCTGCCACGGCGCGAAGGAAGGGAAGGCGGGCTTCAAGCTCTCGCTGCGTGGATATGATCCTATTTACGATGTGCTTGCCTTTGCTGACGATCTCTCAAGCCGCCGTGCGAACGTCGCCTCGCCGGAGCATTCGCTGATGCTGCTGAAGGCCAGCGGCAGCGTGCCCCATGAAGGTGGGCAGCTCACCGTGCCGGGAGAGCTTTATTATGAGTCTCTCAAAGCCTGGATCGGTCAGGGTGCGAATCTGGACATGAAGACGCCGCGTGTCACCAGCATTGAGTTGTCGCCGAAGAATCCTGTTATCGAGCGCGTCGGTGGCCGCCAGCAGCTTCGCGTCATCGCGCGTTATGCGGATGGCTATGTCAAAGATGTCACCGCTGAGTCCTTCCTCGACAGCGGCAATGGCGATGTCATCGAAGCCGACAAGAAGGGCCTTATGACGAGCCTGCGTCGCGGTGAAGCACCGATCCTCGCGCGCTTTGAAGGTTCTTATGCTGCCACCACCATCACCGTGATGGGCGACCGCACGGGCTTCGCCTGGAAGGAGCCGGAGAAGTGGAACAAGATCGACGAACTCGTGGCGCAGAAGTGGCAGCGCATGAAGATCGAGCCGAGCGGCCTGTGCAGCGATGAGGACTTCCTGCGCCGCATTCATCTCGATCTCACCGGCCTGCCGCCAAAGCCCGAAGAGGTCACCGCATTCCTAGCTGACAAGCGTGACACGCGCACCAAGCGCAGCGAGGTGGTGGACAAGCTCATCGGCAATCCCGATTTCGTCGAGCATTGGGCCAACAAGTGGGCCGACATGCTGCAGGTGAACGCGAAATTTCTCGGTGCCGAAGGTGCCGGCGGTCTGCGCACCTGGATCAAGCAGCAGGTCGCGGATAACACGCCGTATGACCGCTTCGCGTATCGCATCATCACCGCGACGGGTTCGAACAAGGAGAATCCGCCCGCCGCTTACTTCAAGACCGTGCGGACCGCTGAAGACATCAGTGAGAACACCACACATCTGTTCCTCGCGACGCGCTTCAACTGCAACAAGTGCCATGACCATCCGTTCGAGCGCTGGACGATGGATCAGTATTATGAAACCGCGTCCTACTTCGCGCAGATTGATCTCAAGGGTGATCCTGCCGCCAAGGGCCAGACCATCGGCGGCAGCGCTGTGGAAGGCGCGAAGCCGCTGTTTGAAATCGTCTCTGACAAAAAAGACGGCGATGTGCTGCACCTGCGCACGAACAAGCCTGTCGCGCCGCAGGTGCCGTTTGAGAACGAGCTTGTGAGCAAGACGGCAAGCACCCGCCGTGAGCAGTTCGCCACCTGGATGACCAGCCCGCAGAATGATTACTTTGCCATGAGTTATGCGAATCGCGTCTGGGGCTACCTCACCGGCACCGGTGTCATTGAACCGCTGGATGACATCCGCGCCGGCAATCCGCCGAGCAATCCTGAACTGCTGCAGTACCTGACGAACGAATTTGTGCAGAGCGGTTTCAACGTGCGCCACCTGATGAAGATCATCGCCAACAGCCGCACGTACAACCTAAGTCTTGCCACCAACAAGTGGAACGAGGACGACAAGACCAACTACAGCCACGCCAAAGCGCGCCGCCTGCCTGCTGAAGTGCTGTTTGACTCCGTCTTTGCCGTGACCGGCAGCATGCCGAACATTCCCGGCATGCCCAAAGGTACCCGCGCCGCCGCGCTGGCTGATGGACAGGTCAAGCTGCAGGACGGCTTCCTGGCGAATTTCGGCAAGCCTGCCCGCGAATCTGTGTGCGAGTGCGAACGCAGCAATGAAGTCAATCTTGGTCCTGTGATGGCCCTGATGAGCGGCCCGACCGTGGGCGATGCCATCAGCGACCCTGGCAATGCGATTGCCAAACTGACCAGCGAGATCAAAGACGACCGCCAGCTCGTGGATGCCATCTTTCTGCGCATCCTCAACAGCCATGCGAGCGAAAAGGAAATCAATGCGGCGCTGGCCTCCATGCAGGAAATCGATCCTGAGAACAAAGCGCTTGCCGCCAAACTTCAGGTCAAGGAGGCTGAGCAGAAGCCGTTGATCGATAAAGCTGAGCAGGAGCGACTAGCCGCCATCGACGCCGCGAAGAAGGAGCTTGAAGCCTACAAGGCCAAGATGGCTCCCGAGATCGCCAAAAAAGAAGCGGCGCGAAAAGCGGCCATCACCGCCGCTGAAGCCAAGGTGAAGACCGCTCAGGACACCGCTGCGGCCAACCAGCCTGCGTGGGAGAATTATCTCGATCTCACCACGGAATGGCAGCCGTTTGACAACATCAAGGTGCAGCGTGCTGCGGGCGTGGAAAAACTCGAAGTGCAGCCGGATGGCAGCCTCTTTGCCACGGCGCTGCCCACAGGCCGTGAAACCACGGGCAACTACATGCTGATCGGCAAGACGACGCTCACCAACATCACTGCGATCAAACTGGAGATGATCCCTGACGACCGCCTGCCCAGCAACGGTCCCGGCCTCGCACCGGATGGCAACTTTGTGCTCGGCGAATTCACCGTCCGCACGGACCCCATCGACGCCAAGCGCAGCAAGCGCGGTGGTGAGGAGCAGTTGCTGAAAAATGCGAAGGCCGATTTCGAGCAGGACAAGTTTGCCGTCACGGATGCTCTCAAGAAAGGCAATCGTGACCGTGGCTGGGCCGTCAGCCCTCAGGGCGGCTTCCGCCATGAGGCAACCTTTGAATTCGCCAAGCCCATCGCGCATGACGGCGGTGCGCAGTTCACCATCGTGATGACCTCCAACTTCCAGAACGGCAAATACAACCCGGGTCGTTTCCGCCTCTGGGTCACCACCAGCCCGAGTGTCCGCTTTGGCACACCCGCAGCTGTTGCCGCCGCGCTAAAGGCCGCCAAGCGCACGCCTGAGCAGAATGCGCTGCTCAGCCAGCATTTCCTCAACCAGTTCAAGGACTACCAGACGCAGAAAAAAGTGCTGGCCAATGCCCGCAGTCCGCTGCCGGTGGATGCGCAGCTCGTGGCGCTGGAAACCAAGCACACGGATACGCAGAAGCCGATTCAGAT
This sequence comes from Verrucomicrobiaceae bacterium, assembly GCA_027490195.1. Classification (GTDB taxonomy): domain Bacteria; phylum Verrucomicrobiota; class Verrucomicrobiia; order Verrucomicrobiales; family Verrucomicrobiaceae; genus Prosthecobacter. The sequence goes on from JAIXYN010000058.1 coordinate 47,141, forward strand.
TGATCCGAAGCTGGTCCAGCTCCGCCGTGACGCGGGGCTGAGCCAGACACAGCTTGGCAACAAGCGGCTTACAGCTGCGCAGGATCTGGCGTGGGCTTTGATCAACTCGCCGGCGTTCTTGTTTAATCACTGAAGCGCCCAAAGTAGCCCAGTTGCGCCGCAACTGGGCTGGCCGGCCTTCCCTCGTCAGGGATTGACTCGGTGGCAATGGTGCAATAGCTTCCTGCCATGATCGTCGAACGTTTTCCAGGTCTCGCCCAACTGCCCGACGAGGACAAGATGACTCTGATGGCAGAACTTTGGAAAGATGTCATGGACGATACACCCGATGACAATCCTGAGTTGGCAGAATTCGTGGAGCAGCGTTGGCAGGAATACCGGCAACACCCTGATCGTGTTTCACCTTGGAGTGAGGTCAAAGCTCGTATTGTTGCCTCTCGTGCATGAAACATGAAATTGTCTGGACGTGGGCCGCTGAGGCCGACTTGCAGCGTTTCTTTGCTGAGGACGAAGACATTCAGGAAGGCCGGGGTGTGGAGTTGCTAACCCAAGTCGAAACCGCTACGGCCTTGCTGGCTCAATATCCCCGCATGGCTTGCAGTTGGAGGTTTCCAGTTCGACGCCTCATGATTAGACGTCGCAGACTCGCTTTGTTTTACGTTCCAGAATCGCGTGGCATCGTCATCATTGGAGTTGCTGACATTAGGCGTGATCCGGACAAATGGTGGGATGAGCTGCTCAACCGTATGCCATGAACGACACCTCCTCAATTCCTCACTCCCACACCGTTATCCTCATCCACGGGCTCGGACGTTCGCGGTTGAGCATGTCGCTGGTGGGGCTGTGGCTGCGGTTTTGTGGTTATCGGGTGAAGAGCATCGGGTATCCATCGCGGTGCGTCTCAATTGCTGAAGCGGTGCAGAAGCATCTCAATCCGGCGCTGGAACGGCTGGAGATTGAAGAGGGTTCGCGGGTGCATTTTGTGACGCATTCGCTCGGTGGCATTGTGTTTCGTGCATGGGCGGCGCAGCGTGATCCGGCGTTTCCTTTGGGGCGTGCGGTGCTGCTGGCGCCGCCGAATCAGGGCAGCCAGATCATTGATGAACTGGGGCAGTGGGCGTGGGTGCGCTGGTGGCTGGGGCCGGTGTCGGCAGAGCTCGGCACGGATGCCGCCAGCACGCCGAACACGCTGGGGCCGCTGCCGCCTGAGACGGGGGTCATCATGGGAAACAAGGACACGCTGCCGGTTTTTCGGGGTTTGCTTGGGGCGGAATCTGATGGGGTCGTCACCATCGCCAGTTCACATGGAGAGGGCGAGGCCGACTTCACGCTGCTGCCGACGAACCATGCCACGATCATTTTGCAGCCTGCGGTTTTCCGGGCGGTGCACCGGTTTTTGAAGACGGGGAGTTTTGCGGAGTGAGGGCGGTTCGATTCCAGATCACGTTTAACACGCTGTCGGTATAACGCATCATTTCGTCATTCGTGAATCGAAGGGTCTCGATGCCCTGAGATCGTAAGAAGGCTTCTCTTTCTTTGTCGTGTTGCCTTCCTTCGATGGTGTTGTGCTGTCCGCCATCCAGTTCAATCGATAGCTTCAAATCCGCGCAGTAGAAATCGAGGACGTAAGGGGCTGCCGGATGCTGGCGACGGAATTTGCGTTTGTTAAAGCGGCGGCCCCGCAGACAAGCCCACAGGAGCGCTTCGGGGTCCGTGGCTTCTTGACGGAGCTTGCGGGCGAACTCGATGAGGCTGAGGCGTTCGCCGGTGATTTCATGGCGAATTTCTTCCAAACGCGTGAGCATGGGGGAGATAGATGGAACGGCGCGGGAGAGCGTCAAGGGGCTTTGGGCGGCCCCTCACCCAGCCTCTCCCCGAAGGTAAACATGGAGCGAGGTATGCCTTCGACGGGGAGAGGGGGATGCGTTTTGGCTCCGACCCACTTTCAAAGTGGTCTAATGCGGACCTCCTCTCCCCGCCCCCAAATTCGCTGCTCCAAGATCAGCTTCGGGGGGAGGCTGGGTGAGGGGGTAATATTCCGCTATTACCTACCTCAACTCAAGGCGCCGCCAGTTTGGTGACGACGTGGCTCATGTAGGGGAAGAGCTGTTTTTTGCGGCTGACGACGCCGGCCATGTCGTAGACGTGCTCATTGGCCTGCGGGTAGTCGATGGCGTCAATGACGCGCTGGTCTCCGGCCACCAGCAGGACGCTGTGATGGCGGGTGATGTCGGTGACCATGAGGCAGGCGAAGTGGAGATTGTGCTTGGTGAGAAGGGACTGCAGGGCGCCCTGAAGGTCTGCTTCGCGTTTCCAGAATTCGTCGAGGCCGAGTTCTTCGATTTGGGAGATGCTGATGTGCCAGCCGTTTTCTTCGAAGACCTTGCGGTCGCTTTCCAGGGCGCGGTCCGGGGTGTTCTCGCGGAGCATGGAGCCGGCGGCGAAGAAGTCTTTGACGAACTGGGCGCTGTCGATGCCGCCGATGCCGCTGAGCCACTCGAGGATTTCCTTGTCGGTGCTCGTCGTGGTCGGGCTGGTGAGGTGCAGCGTGTCTGAGATGATGCCGGCGCAGAGGCAGATGGCGGTGGACTTGTCCGGCGCGGCCTTGCGCATGCGGTACATGATGCCCACGATGGTGGAGGTGCTGCCCACGGGCTCGTTGATGAAACGGATGGGCTCCTTGGTGCGGAGATTGCCGCTGAGACGATGATGATCGATCACCTCGATGATTTCAGCCTCATCGGCACCGGCCACGGCCTGGGCAAATTCATTGTGATCCACCAGCACGAGCTTCATGCGTGGCAGATCGAGGAGATCTGACTTGGAAAAGACGCCCAGAAGCTTCTGGGTTTCTTCATCGACCACCGGAAACAATGGCTGGCTGGAATGCTGTGCGGCCGGGACGATTTCGCGCAACGGCGTGCGTGAGCCGAAGGACAGGAACTCATGCGTCAGGGCCTCGCCGATGGGGCGGGAGAAACGCAACAGCTGAGAGGTGCTGGCGGTGTCGTAGGGCGAATAAATAATGGCAACGCCCTGCTGAGCCGCCCGCGTCAGGATGCTGGTGGTGGCTTTGAATTTGCCGGTGATGATGAGGCAGCGTGCATTGATCTCTATGGCGAGTTCATGAATCTCCGGACGGTCACCCGTGACCATTACGAGGCGGTTTGACGGGAACTGCTGGGCGCGCTTGCGGGTGGTCTCCAAACTGGACGCAGCAACGACGAGCACGAAATCCTGAATCGTTTCCAGATCCGGGGCTGCACCGCCCACGATGCCGTCCAGCGCATTCACGATGTTCAGCAGGCTGCTGCGAACTTCACGATTGGCCTTGTCGGTTTTTTCATTCGTCTGCGCCGGCAAAAAGAGCTGCCCGAGCTCCTGAATGGCCGGCATGCCGAGCAGACGGCCTTCGTCATCGACGATGGGAATGCTGCGGAAGTTGTGATCCATCATCATCCGGTAAACGGAGAGGAAGGTCTGGTGCGGACTGGCGGTGAACACATCACGCCGACAGATTGTCGAGGCGATGGGCCTGACATCCAGCAGCAGTTTGGGGCCGGGAACACCTGCGGTCTGCAGCACCCAGTTGGTGCGCACGCTAAGCTCGCCACAGCAGGCGGCTTCGGCCTTCATTCCGCGAACATCCCGCAAAAACGCCGCATAGCCGATGGCAGAGCAGATGGCATCCGTATCGGGATTGCGGTGTCCGATTACATGGATCGTATCCGGCGAGGCAGGCTGCCGCAAGGCCGACGAAATACGGACGATCTGCGACGAATTTTCCGTCGCGGCTGTTTCAGTGGCGGCCATGCGTCAGACGGTAGAGAAGGAACAAACTCAGGCAAAACCCAGCGCAGTGATGCGGGCATGCACGGCGTCCTTGTTCTCAAGGAGTTCGGCGATCGGGTCCCACTTGCCGGTGGTCAGGGCTTCGTGTGCTGTCCCTGGCAGGGTGATGGCGAACTCCTGGTCTTCAAAGAGCACTTTGCCGGAGGCGACATCGATGGTGACTTCGAGCTTCGGGTTGCGCTCGATCTCGTTGGCCAGGACGCGGATGTCCGCAGCGCTTGCGCACACGCAGGGGATGCCCAGGGTGGTGCAGTTACCGAAAAAGATTTCCGCGAAGCTCTCAGCGATCACGGCACGGATGCCGAAGCGATACAGGGCCTGCGGGGCGTGCTCACGGGAGCTGCCGCAGCCAAAATTGGTGCCGGAGAGCAGAATGTTGGCGCCTTTGAAGCGTGGATCGTCAAGCGGGTGGCCGGTAGGCTTGCCGTCCTTGTCGAAACGCACGTCGTAGAAGGCGAATTCGCCGAGTCCGTCAAACGTCACGCATTTCATGAAGCGTGCCGGGATGATGCGGTCAGTGTCGATGTCCGAGCCAGAAACGTAAACGCCGCAGCCGGTAACTTGGGTGATTTTTGCGAGTGCCATGAGGGGCGCGACAGTAACGGAATTCGGCGCGAGGGCAAATGCACATCTCAGCGTCCTTGCTTCTGAATCAGGGCGGCCCGTGCCTGATCGGCCTCCAGGGCGGTTTGGCGCAGGAGTTCGCGGTAGGTGTCCAGCCAGTTGGCGGTGCCTTCGGGGTTCTTGGCTTGCGCCTTTCCGGCCCAGAGGTAGGCAAATTCAGCCTTCTGATAGTTTTTCAGACGGTGATAGTGCATGCCTAGGGCTAGGCGGGGCTCTTCGTAGAGTGGCGCGAGGGTCAGCGCCCGCTGGATGGCCTGAAACGCGGCGTCATTTTTGCCGGCGGCATCCAAGGCATCCGCCAGCGCGAGCTGGTAGAGGTAATTGTAGGGATTCAGCGCCGTCGCACGGGTGAGTTCCTTCAGCGAGGTGTCCACGTTACGGAGGTAGGCATCCTTGGTCATTTTTGAATTGATCGAGTCCATCAATGCCACTCCATGCTGATACGCCAGCACGGCGTTGCGAGGGTCCATGAGCGTGGCGCGTGCGAAATGACGCAGGGCTTGCGGGGTTTCGCCACGGCTGTTTTGGAGACGTGCATAGCCCGCATAACCATCTGCGGTGCCAAAGATGGCTGCGGCACCCAGCAGCGTGGCGGATGCTGCCAGCATGGCGATTTTCATGAGGAAGCGCAGCCCCCAGATACGGCGGGTTTTGAACACCTCACTCTCGATGCCCGGATTGGCGAGCAGGCCGAGGAGGATGGCGCCGACGATCGCCGTGATCGGGATATGACCCTGGAATTCAAACACTGCCTGCACCAGCGTGGCCAGCATTGCGGCGATGCCGCCGAGGGTCAGCGCCAGCGCATTGCTGCCGAGCATGCCAGTGGCCGGAAACTTCTCAGTGGAGAACCAGCGCAGGAAACGCAGGCCGTTGAGAAGGTGTGCCAGCACGACCAGCAGCACCAGTATCAGCCCGGCCCGGCCGTAATCCGCCAGCGTTTGCAGGTATTCATTGTGGGCGAAAAGGGCATCTCCCATGTGTGCCGAAGACTCCGGATCTCGATGCGTGATGCTGCCTTCGTAAAACATGCGTGATCCCACGCCAATCCAGGGAGATTCGGCATTCTGTGCCAGCGCGGCACGCCAAATGTGCACGCGCATGTCCTCGCCCAGCGGGCTCGTGAGCTGCCGCGTGAGCATGGAATCTTCGTTCACCTTGTAGAGTGCGCCGCCGGTAGCGCCACCTACCAGCAGCAGGGCGATGATGAGCCATTTGAACAGCGACCGCTTGGTGCTCCATACGATCCACAGCGTCAGCAGCACAAAAACCACGCCACCGACGGCAAGACCCAGCATCGCCGCGCGGCTGGCTGTCAGAGCCACTCCAGCGAGCATCGACAAAATGCCAAACCCCAGCAGCAGTCGTGAGGCGATGTGAATGCGCGCAAACAGCATCACGCCTGCCGAAAGGAAGGTTGTGAAGGACAGAAACGCGGCAAGATGGTTGGGGTTGTTGAAGAAGCCGCCGATGCGTCCGGGAGGGAAGGAACGAGAGAAGCCTGGCACCAGATGAAAGTCCCAGCGCCCTTTGAAATTCAGCCAGCCGGCGGTCAGATTCCCCGCCACCAGCACCAGCAGCACACAGACGATGCCCAGCCGCCATTTCGAATCGCTGACGGCTGTCACGGTCAATAGATAGGCCACGAAACCCGCCAGCAGTACGGCCGCGTCCTCACGCGCATACACTTCCACGGGCGACGCCCAGGCCCGCCAACCCACGTAGCCTGCCAGCATCAGCACGGTGAGTAAACACCAGTCACTTGGCTGAAAAGTCACGCGTAGCTTCCAGCGCAAAACGGCCGTCACGCCTGCCAGACCCAGCAGCAGACACCCTGGCCAGAAGAAGAGCAGCCGTGTTTCCGTGCCGAGCAATCCGGTCACGAACAGGCCAAGGAGAAAGAGAATGATGGCGAGTTTTTGCATGTCAAAAGACCGCCCAAAGGCGGAACAAGAGGAAACTGAACACCGATTCTCCGATGTTGGACACTGAAAAAAGCGTCTGAGTTGTCAGAGGTTTGTCACAGCGGCAGAGATTGGTCTTCGCCCTATACAGGAACTTTCAACTGAAGCTGCGTTTTCTCAGTCATTGGCAATGGCCATCCAAATCTCGCAGGCGACATAGACGGTGGCGAAATTGATTAACAGCACTGCAACGCAGGAGATTTTAGCAGCCATGTGTCTTTGCATTCCGGTGCGAAGCGTATGAATGACAATGCAGGTGGTCAGAAGGCCCAAAAGTGGAGCCATGAAGATGCCAGCAATTGGAACAAGGAATAAAACAAACGGACCCAGGAAGCCGAGGATCAGAATCGTCAAGAATTGGCCTGACGATGATGATTGCGGATTCATGGCATGGTCACAGCTGCAGCGGCTGGTCTTCTCCGATGACCTTCACTTCCATCTCCAGGGTCACACCGCGTTCGTGCATGGCGGTGTCTTTGATCTGAGCAACGAGGTCGAGAAGTTCGCGGGCTGTGGCGCCACCTTGATTGACGATGAAGTTGGCGTGGACGTCGCTGACGATAGCTTTGCCGACGCTGCGGCCTTTGAGGGCGAGATCGTCGATCAGTTTGCCTGCGCCGCAGATTTCAGGGTTTTTGAAAGTGCAGCCAGCGCTCGCGCCGACGGGCTGGGTGGTGCGGCGCTTTTGGTGAGAGGCGGCGAGCTTGGTGTCGATCTCGGCCAGCGGGGCAGGGAAACCTTTGAAGACGGCGGAAACGACGTAGCGCTCTTCAAATTCGGGCGCGCTGCGGTATTGATGAGTGATTTCGGCCAGCGGCTTTTCTTTGATGCTGCCGTCCGTGTCGATGAAGCGCACGCTGACGATTTGATCGAAGGTCTCCGCGCCCATCGCGCCGGCGTTCATGCGGATGGCGCCGCCGAGATTGCCGGGGATGCCTTCCATCCATTCAAAGCCGCCGAGGCCGGCATTGCGTGCCGCGCTGGCGATTTTTTTGAGCCGTGCTCCGGCTCCGGCGGTGATGAGATCGCCCTCCACGGTCACGTTCTCAAAGTCGCCTTTGGTGTGAATCACCGCGCCACGGATGCCGCCGTCCTTGACCAGCAGGTTGGAGCCGCGTCCGATGACGCGGATGGGAATCGAGGCGGAGCGTAAATAACGCACGACCTCAGCGAATGAGGATTCATTGCGGGGTTCGATCCAATACTGCGCGGGGCCACCGATGAGCCAGGTGGTGTGGCGGTTCATGGGCTCGTATAGGCGCGCGACACCGCCGCCGTTGGCATCTAGAATAGCGCAGAGTTTTTCGAGCACGGGCAGGTCGCGGGCGATGCAGCGGCCTACTTCGTGTACGTTGCCCGCACCGAGGGTGATCAGCAGATCGCCGGGGCGCAGGGCATTGCCCACCTTGTCGCGCGCGATGGGCATCGTCGGTGTGCTGCCGGTCTTGGTGTGGTCGTTTTGCAGCTTCACTTCTTCGAGAATCGTCTCGCCGCTGACACCGGGGAGAGGTTTTTCGCTCGCGGGATAAACGTCGGTGACGAAGAGTTCGTCCACATCGCCAAAGCTGGCGCCGAACTCTTTTTTCAAGAGCTGCGTGCGGCTGTAGCGATGCGGCTGGAAGAGGCAGACGATGCGTTTCGCGTTCAGGCCTTTCGCCGTGGCCAGAGTGGCGGCGATTTCGCTCGGATGATGGCCGTAGTCGTCCACGACGGTGAAGCGCTCGCCGCTGTGGCGGATTTCGAAACGGCGCTTGGCACCACGGAAGGTGCGCAAGGCATGCTGGATGGCTTCAAATGTGACGCCGCAGCGGGTGGCGAGAGCGATGGCCGCAAGGGCGTTGCTGACGTTGTGTTTGCCAGGAATGCCGAGCGTGGCCGTGCCGAGAAGCTGGTCTTTTTGGTAAACTTCGAACTCGGAATGATCCGGCTTCATCGAGAGGATGTTGGCCGAGAAATCGTGAGAGCGGCTCCAGCCGTAGCTCACTCCTTGGGGCCCGGCACAGACTTCGCTGGCCACGGGGTCTTCAGCGCAATACACCCAGTGGGTGCGCGTCTGGCTGAGGACTTGGCGGAACACCGCCTTAATGGCCTCAATGCCGTCGTAGAAGTCGAGATGTTCTGGCTCGATGTTCAGCACGATGGCATGCTCCGGATGGAAGTTCACCAGCGTGCCGTCGCTTTCATCGCCTTCGGCCACAAACAGCTCGCCTTCGGTGTCCCAGTGGGCATTGGAACCGAGGATCGGAATCTCCGCGCCGACGTAGTGGCTTGGCTTGAGACCGCCCTGACGCAGCACATGAGCGGTGAGTGCGGAAGTGGTGGTCTTGCCATGAGTGCCGCAGACGACGACGCCTTTCTTGTTAGCCATCACGGCGGCCAGCGCCTCCGCACGGCGGACGAGTGGAACGCCCTGCTTGTAGGCCGCTTCATAGGCCACGTTGCCTGGCTTGATCGCGCTGGAGTAGATGACCATGTCGCAATCCTCGACCTCTTTGTCCGTGTGGCCGTGGAAGAACTGCAGGCCGAGCTTTTGCAGACGTTCTGTCTCCAGTGTCGTCGCCTTGTCCGAACCGCTGACCTTGTGACCGAGGCCTAGCAGCAGCAGCGCGAGCCCGCTCATGCCTGAGCCTGCGACCCCGATGAGGTCGATGCGCATGGGGTGACGGCTTTCTTTGAGGAGGCTGAGGACGGCGTGGGTCATGATGGGATGAGCACAGAAGCTAGGCCGTGATTGGCATGCGGGCAAGAATTGTGGTTACTCGAGCACACCAAGTTTCGTCAAAAGTCCTTTCAGCTCGACGCGAGACACAATGCTCAACCGCGTTCCGAATCCTCCCGAAGCCGGGCCGGGATGTCCATGTTCTCTTGCAGAACGCTGATGACACCGAGCCGCCTTTTGGAGAGCTCACGAAAAAAAATGTAGTGAAGGCGATGGCGGAAGAAATAAACGCCCTTCATGGACTCATCCAGCACAGGCCTCCAGCGGTGCCGTTGACTCGCGACGACCTCAATCTCGGCGACGAGCTCGCGCACATGGGCATCGGCCTGCTTTTCATTCCATTTCCGCTCAGTGTAATCCCAGATCTCCAAGATGCGTTCTTGAGCGGCTGGATAGATCTTAGCGGGCATTGGCTTTTTTGCGTTTTCTAGCCTTGGCGATCAGATCTTCCGAATCCAGAGCCACGAATTCCGACTCCTCAGCTTCGATGCCTGCACTCAATTCATTTCTTAGCCAGGCCCATTTGCGCTGCTCCTCCTGCTCGTAATCACGGCGGACAAGAGCGCGGATGTACTCGCTGGTCGAGCTGTAGAGTCCCGATTTTAGAACACGCTGCTGGATGAAGCCCTGAAGCTCCCCTGCGAATCGAACATTGACGCCTGCTGCCATGGTTAACATTGCGTGATGTCCTCAAGATTGTCAAATTTGTGGGACAGAAGGGAATCTCGCCAATTCTCCCGGTCACTGACAATCACCCCCGCATTTTCCAATCGCTCAAATCGGGCGGTTCTGCTCTCATGGTGGTGGGATTAAAAAAATCCCAATCATGAAACCAGACATACAAATCATTCCGAAACTTTGGACTGCCATCCCGGAGGCTATCCGCAACCGGGTGGGACGCGAGGCAGGTAAGCAGCGTGCGATCTTTGAGGAGGGGCACCTGCTCATCATTCTCCACCAGATTCCCGGACCTGATGATGTGGAAAGGCGACCCGCATTGTTTTGGAGGCAGCCGGACGGTGTTTGGAAATCCAGCCCTGAAAATGGCGGCATCCTCGCGCTGCAAAATCATCAGACATCCTATGTGGCACGGCTCGATGAACTGGACAAGGCGGAGCATGCGGCACAAACCGCCGTCGAGTATCACAAGGTGCTCGAAGCCATCGCTCCCGTGCTGCGCAGTTCACGTGGCCTGCATCGCGCAATGCAGCAGGCGCGTGAATCCATCAAAGCGGACCGCGATTTGATCAATCTACGAGATCAGGCCGCGAGTGTCGAGCGCACCGCCGAACTGCTGCTGCAGGATGCGCAATTTGGCCTGAACTTCACCGTGGCGAAACAAGCCGAGGCGCAGGCGCAAAGCGCGCAGCGGATGGCGAACACGTCGCACCGCCTGAATGTGATGGCTGCGCTGTTCCTGCCATTGACGGCGCTGACGGGTCTGTTCAGCATGTATGTGCGGGCGGATGTGGCCGACACACCGACGAATTTCTGGATTATCGCGGCGGTGGGGGTGGTCATCGGCCTGGTGATGAGTTCGTTCGTGGTGGCCAGGCGTTAAGATCTGGCTGACAGCTACTCCCCGCTCTTCCTCCGCGCTTCCACGTAATTCGTCATGGCATTCATGCCTTTGACGAATTCGCCGGCGTCGATCTCGTCGTTTTTGAGCCAGCGGCCTTCGCTGTCGAGGGACTCGGCGGCTTTTTTAGCCTTCGAGGCGGCAGCTTTGGCGCGGCTGGTCCATTCCTTGGGTGTCTGCGGCCCGGCAAGGTTGAGTTGCAGCTCTTCGCGGCCTTTGGCGAGCTTCTTTTTGAAATCGTCGATGTTGTCCTGCACCATGTCGGTGAAGGAGTAGTGCGTGGGGATGTTGCTGCTGTCATAGGTCAGCACGTAGGTGTCCTTGACGAAGAAGAGGGGCTTGTTGGTCTGGAGTTCGTAGAAGCGGGCGTGGGTGCCATCGGGCAGTTTGGAGCGTTCGAACCATGCGACGGCGGGCTGGATGGGCTTGAGGTATTTGTCATCCCCCGTGAGCACCCAGAGTTGGTGCAGCACCTCCATGGCACCGATGCTTTCGTAGCCGGTGACGGAGGGTGGCTCGAACTTGCGCGCCCAGACTGGATGCATTTCGCGATCATACTGCTGCGCCCAAACGGGCTGTGGCTCGGGCATTTGCGCCAGGAGGAAGAACTCGCCGAGTTTCTTCAGGGAAGTGAGGTAGCGTTCGTCTTTTTCGAGCTCGTAGGCGCGGAAGAGCAGCTTGGCGATCTGCTGCAGGTTGTCGTCATTGAGCGTATAGAAGCCAGTGTATTTGACGGCAGGGAAAGTGCGTGACCATTCGGCGGGATAGCTGGCTTTGAGCACAGGGGCACTTGGGTCTGCCGGGCCGGAGAACTGCTGCGGCCAGGCTCCGATGGGGGCCTGGGCGGCAAGTAGGGCATCAAAGGCAAACCTGGTGCAGCGCTTCAATTCGGCATCGTCTTTGCAGGCTGGTTCGTGCGTCATTTCCAGCAGGAAGAGCAGAGCGGACTCGGTCTTGTTGTCGTCAAGGGTGGAGGAGTTGCGGCGTTTGCCGGGTTCCTTGTCCCCGGCATCGAGATCGCTTCGAAGGTGGTATTTTTTGACCTTCTCAGGGTCGAAATCGAAGTCGCTGTCCCAGCCGCCAGTGGCGAGCTGGCATTTGAGCAGAGATTTCGCAGCGTCTTTCGCAGCGCTAAGGAAAACGTCGTCACCGGTGGCCTGATAAGCCTTCAGCATGGCCATCCCCATGGTCGTGGTACCGTGGGGCTGAATGGAAGTGATCGTGGCGGACTTGCCATGTTCGACCTCGCCGATCTTGCCTTCTTTTTCATACGAGGATGCATAGCCCCCCTCGCGAGCGAGGTGAGTGTGAGCGTAGGTGACAGCCTTCTTCATGGCTGCTGTGATGACGGCGGGTTCAGGCAGCTCGGCGAAAACGACCGAAGAAGAGAGAAGAAGAGCAAGGAGAGGACGCATGGTTGAGACGCCAGAACGTCGAGGTCAGCTCCACTCCTTCAATCTTTCCGGAAAGGGGCAGTCAGCGCAGGCGGAGTCGTCTTCAAGGCAGAAGTCTTCGTAAATCTGCAGCAGGCCCTGCTGATGGTGCAGTTTCTTGGTGAAGTCGCGGCCTCGTGGGTCGTCGCCAAAGAGCCGCAGCACGGCGAGGCGCACCTTTTGGTTGTCCAGCAGGGCGGGGAGTTCGAGATATTCAGCCCACAAGCGCGTGCGCTCAGGCACCAGCAGCGGGTAGGCGACGTTGGCCAGCATCTCCTGCACTCGTGTTTCGCCAATCAAGGCGACGGGTTTCTCCGCCATTTCTGAAAGGAGAGTGTAGTGGGTGGCCCAGAAGTCATGCGTTAGGTCGAGCAAGGACTCGCGCCATGCGGCTTGGCTCCAGCGTGTGGCATCGGCGAGCGGGGTGAGGATGGAGGACCAGGAACGCAGCATCGCGGTGAGTGCGCCGAGACGTCTTTGCGGGTGATTGCCGGGACGGATGGCATTGAGCTTCCAACGCAGCATCTGGCGGTCCTCCAGCCAGCGTTCTACGCCACCGCGCATCTTCCACCATTCGCTCCAGAGCTGGCGTAGGTAGGAGCGGGTGGTGGGCTCAGTGTCGTCGCTTCGCACGTTTTCGAGGAAACCGGAGACGCCGAACAGCCAGGCCTCGCGCTTTGCGGGATCGAGCCGGGTGATTTTCTTCAACGGCAGCCGCTGGGAGAGAATGGCGAAGGGCTGCTGGTTTCTGCGGTAGCCCAGCGTCTGCGCCAGCGCCTGATAGATCGCCTGCTCGCGGCCTTGTGCGGCCACGCTGCGGTGCAGGCGTTTTGACTTGAGCTCAAGGCGATGCTGTGCGGCGGATTCGATGATGGACTGCACATGTGCGACCTCCATGCCACGCAGAGGGACGGCGCAGCGGCCCAACCGTGCGGGAGCGAGGTGGCGCTTGGGCTTGATGCCTTCTGGCAGCATGGTGGGGCTCAGCAGTACCTGCGGTACCTCGATGTGACGGCTTGTGCGTGTGTAGAAACGTTCTTCCGGTGCATGAAGAAAGAGGTGAAGCACCACGCGGTTGAAGTTTTCGTTCGCGCCATGCGTGTGCCGTTCCCAGTCGCGGGCATCGGGATCCAGCTCGATATCGCCACGCAGGGTCAGCCCGTCGATCACGATGGCGCAGCCGTTGAAGTCCGGGCCTGCGCCTGAATTCCATTCGCCGAAATCAGCAATGCGAACGGCCCTGCCATCCGTGGTGGTGAACTCGCTGCCAAAGGAGCCGGAGAACCACAGGCTTTGCAGTTCCATCTCCGTCAAGGGTTCGGCAAAACCGGGCAGCGTCTCGGCCACGTCGGAAAACACGGCGTCTCGAAAGCGTGCATAGCGGTCGGCGAGCGGGAGCGGCGTCATGGCGGTCAGACACCAAGCAGGGGCTGGCGCGAAATGCCACTGGATTTATGATTTAGCGATCCCAGCGCCTCCTGAAACAAGCCGCCGTGGCGCTGGTGCTGTGACTGCTGGCGGTGGCTCTCTGGCGGATGCTCGGTAGCGTGTTCTGCGGGACCGATGAGCGAGGACGAGCTCTGCCACTGAAATTCGTCCGTGCTCTATCAAGCCGAATCAGCCGCGTGAAGGGTGCTGATGAGCCACAGGGCAAGCAGGGTGTGCGGCTTCACGCCATGAGTTCCATGAGCGAGACATGCGCGAGAGAATCGACGCGTTTCCATGCGCCGGTGAAATCCAGGTGCCGTGTCATAGGTCCCGGTGCCACGATGCAGCGGATGCCGGCGGCCATGGCGGCACGGAGGCCATTGAGGGAGTCTTCGAAGATGACGGCTTCCTCGGGTGCGACACCGAGATTTTCGGTGGCATGCAGGAAGAGGCTGGGGTCGGGCTTCACCTTGCCAGTGTCATCGACGGTGGAGATGTGATGGAAATGATCGTGCAGACCTAGCTGGTCCATCCAGGAATCGATCCACACGCGCGGGCTGCTGCTGGCGATGGCGATGCGCAGACCGAGTGACGCCGCTTCTTGCAGACGGTCCGCCACACCGGGCAGCAGGTGCAAATGCTTGCGCAGTTCGTTCTCGCGGCTCTTGCGCTGCACCTCGACCGTATCCCAGTCAAAGTCGCGGCCGGTGAGCTGTTCGAGATCGCGCTTGGGATCGTAGCTGCCGGTGAGGAAATCGGTGCCCACAGCCTGAGCATAGCGCTCAACGGGAAGATCATGGCCGTGCTGGTCAAAGATTTCTCTCCAGGTGTGGTAACCGGTGCTTTCAGTGTCAACGATGAGGCCGTCGAAGTCGAAGATCACGGCGCGAATGGGTGGGGGCATGTGGATGGATGGCCGAAAGTAGCGAAAGATGCAAAAGATTCGAAAGCTGTGAAAACTGCCGGAGCACATTTTATGCTTTTTCGTTTCTTCTGGCCCATAGGCCATGGCAGCGTGCTGCCACGATGCTCAGCCTCAGACGACCAGCCCCCGAACAACTGCGAGGACTGCTTGATTCATGGAGAGATGAGCCCTTGAGCTACACGCCGCCACTGGCGGACGGATTCATTGACGATGAGCATGCGGTGAGGCTGGGCAGTGGAGATGCGGCCTATCGCGCCGCATGCGAGGCTCTGGATGCGTGGATGATGTTTCCCAAGTGGGCGGAGGTCAGCCGTCTGGATGCCAAAGGCCAGGAGGTCGGTCAGATCGTGGCGATGGTGACGCGCATCTGCGGACTGTGGTGGGTGAATCCCTGCCGCATTCTACGGCGCTGTGATTCGGCGCATACGCACGGCTTTGTCTATGGCACCCTGCCGGAGCACGCGGAGTGCGGCGAGGAACAGTTCGTCATTGAACACCGGCCCGATGGCAGTGTGTGGTATGTGATTCGTGCGTTTTCACATCCACGGCATTGGATGGCGTGGCTCGGCTTTCCACTGGCACGGTGGTGGCAGTGCCGCTTTGTGAGGGATTCGCAAGCGAGGATGAAGGAGGCGTCGGCATGATGAACAGGTATGTCTATGCCTTTCAATATTGGATCAAACCGCTTGTCTTGTTCATAGCGGTGGTTCGTCTGCCGATAGACAAAGATATTTTCGTGAAGGCGCTGCTGCTATTCTCTCCGCTGATGCTGATGCCCTTGTGGTCTGGCATGAGGTGTCCACGGCATAAACTTGAATATGCGGGGGCAGTTGCTATGGCGGGATCGTTCCATCTAATGCCTAGCATTGAGGCAGCCCTGTTAGCCTTGCCCTGGCTCGTGGCACGTTTGTTTGTGGTGAAAGATGTGGCAATGGAATGCCACCGAACGAGCCTGCCTTCGGCTGCAACCGCCTGCGTGCATGCGGCGGCAGTCTTCCCCGCAATCGGTGCCGCATGGATCGTGGCCCATCGGGCGAACTGGACGCCGTGGGGTTTCGACCCGCTGATCGTGCTGCTCACGGCGGCGCATTTCCATCATGCGGGATTCACTCTGCCGCTGATGGCTGGGCTTAATGCCAGGGATAATCCGGGCTGCTGGACGCGGTTTTCATGTGTGGCGATTTTACTCGGCGTGCCCTTGGTGGCCGTGGGCATCACCTGCACGCACCTTGGCGTGCTGAAGTTTGTGGAGCCGTTCGGCGTGGCGGTTTTGGTGCTTGGCGCTCTGGGTGTCGCGGTATCACAGATTCGGCGCGGATTGGAGCGGCAGCGCTCGATTTTGACAAGGATCGGCTTCGTCATTTCAGGCGTGTCACTATTCGCCGCTATGTTCTTGGCGCTCGGATTTGGCCTGCGCTATGTGATCCCGAACTTCGCGCTGACGATGCCGCAGATGTGGGCGATCCATGGGACGCTGAATGCGTTTGGTTTCGGACTGTGCGGGATCTTGGCGTGGCGGGGTGCGGTTAGCCCACGTCAGCCGATGAAGCCCTGCTGTGCGTAACGGCGCAGGGTTTCGGGAGCGATGTCGTAGCCGTTCGGCCATGACATAATGCCATAAGCGAGAAAAGCTTCGGCAAACAATGCCGGATCAGATAGGGCACGCCTGAGCGGGCCTCCGTCATTACCGTATTCGGCGAAGTCGAGTTCGGTCACATAGCCATCACGAAACCGCAGACTGACGCGATGCGGACCAGTCACCTGCAAAGCAGCGACCTCGCATGCTTCGAGAGAAACGGTGGAAACGGACCGGCTGATCTCAGGCATGCCAGACAGTGCGTGCAAAGGCCGCTTTGATCAAGCCTCCTGAGCGGGCTGCTTGAGCAGATCAAACAGCGTGATCATGCCGAGGAGATGCTTCTGCTCATCCACGACGACTGCCTTGCTGACGCCGCTGCGCATCAGTGTGCCGACGAGCACGGGAACGGGGGTGTCGGCGGTGATGCAGAAGGGTTTGGTGAGTGGCAGTGCTTGCAGCTTGTCCACGCAGGTGAGGCCGTGGTTTTTGAGCCATTCGTAGGCGACGGAACGACGCAGCAAGCCGATGACGCAACCATCTGTGGTGACGGGATAGGTGCTGTGTGGATGGGCCTGAAATTCGGCCACGGCATCCTGCACTGTCACGTTGGCATCAAGGAAGGCGATGTTGCGGGTCATGACATCCGCCGCGCAGGCTTTGCGGGTGGCTTCGGGAATCATGTCCACCGTCTGCTGGATTTCTTCCGGCAGGTGGTACTGTTGCGCGGTGCCACGGAAGAGGGCATCTAGTGAGCCGATGCTTTTGGCGAGCGTCTTGAAAGTCTCGCCGTCGATGGCGACGAGTTCGCTGGATTCGGTAGCCTGGGCATCGAAACGCCAGATGCCGTCACTCAGCAGAGCGCGCTCACCGAAGTGCTCACCGGGTCCGGCGGATTTGACGAGCTGGCCTTGGGCGTCGGTGATGTTGACGTTGCCTTTTTTGACGGCGTAGAGGGATTGCGCAGGTTCACCGGCATGGAACAGGGAATCTCCGGGCTCGAGGTGCATCTCACCGAGAGGCGAGGAGAAACTGGGCGTGAGCAGGTTGATGTCACGCGGGAAGAACAATTCGAAGGTCCACTCCGCCATGACGCGCAGCTTGCGGTCAAACCCCGGGAGTTTCATGAGGTAGATGCTGCGCCACATGAACCAGGCAATGATGCCGGAGAAACGCATGCCAAACACCTGCGCGACCGCCTTGCGATGGCCGATGGTGGCGAGCTCGCCAAGGCCGGTGAAGCGAAACGGCTTCAAGGGACGCCCGGCAAAGCTGGCGGCGATGTTTTTGGCGACGAGCGCTCCCTGGCGCATGGCGAATTGCGCGGTCTCGGGGCAGTTGCCACCGTCTGACTTGGGAAACGCGGCGCAATCACCGGCCGACCATACATTTTTGAGGCCTTTGACCTGGCCGCTGGATTCGACGACGACCTTGCCGCGCTCCACGGGGAGCCCGCCGTTGTTGCCAAGTGCGGTAATCTGTGGATGGGGCGCATTGCCGACGGTACAAACCACGAGTGTGGCGGAAAGCGAGACGCCATCTCCCAACTGCACGGTGCGTGCCGTGACCGCGCGCACGCGGCTTTTGAAGATGATCTTTACGCCCATCTCGGTGAGGCATTTTCCGGTGTAGGTGCCGAGGTTGGCGCTGAGCATTCCCAGAAGGCGGTCGCCGCTGTGGATCAGCGTGACGCTGGGCTCATCGGGCTCGATGTTTTCGTAGAAGCGGCGTGCGCCCTGAATCAAATCCTGGATCTGCCCGGCGGTTTCCACCCCGGAATAACCGCCGCCGACGATGACGAAGGAGAGCAGTTCTTTGCGCAGCTTGGGGTTGGTGATGAGATTGGCTTCTTCCAAGCGGCTAATGATGGCGGCGCGCAGCTTCATGGCATCGCCGACGGTGCGCATGAGGTAAGCGTGCTCGCCCATGCCGGGAATGCGGCTGAGGTCTACCCCGGCGCCAGGTGCCAGCATGATGTGCTCAAAGCCCACTGTGACCTGTGGTGTAAACATGCCGCCGTTCAGCGTGATGATGCGGTTTTCAAGATCGATGTGGGTAACCTCTCCTTTAAGTACCTCCGCGCCACGGCAGATCATGCGGATGGGATTGACCACGTGTTGCGGTGAGAGCGACCCGCCTGCGACTTCCGGCAGCATCGGCTGGAAGACCATGTGGTTCTCGCTGGCAATGATGCCCACGGTCATGTGGGCCACATCCTCAGTGAGCCGCAGCAGTTCGCGTGCACAGTACACGCCTGCAAACCCTCCGCCGATGATGGCTACTTTGAAAATACGGTCGGGTTGCTTGGGCATGGTCCGCAGTGCAGACGCAGGCAGCGCGCCAGCTTGAGCGGAAAATGCTTTCTGTTAGGTCAAGGCGCGTCGAAGAACGCGCTTCATCACCACCAAGGCGTCCCCTGGCATGAGCATCGCAGAGGGGCTTGGATTTAGATCTGTGGCTCCCTCCTTGCGAAGGATGGCCACGGGCAGCATGCGGCC
Source organism: Verrucomicrobiaceae bacterium (assembly GCA_027490195.1). Classification (GTDB taxonomy): domain Bacteria; phylum Verrucomicrobiota; class Verrucomicrobiia; order Verrucomicrobiales; family Verrucomicrobiaceae; genus Prosthecobacter. The sequence continues at coordinate 65,739 of JAIXYN010000058.1, forward strand.
GGAGGTGCCGGTTTCGACATCGGAGATGCGCTTGTGCACCCACGGCGAGTCCGCGTGAATTTCGATTTCCTCCATGTCGAGGCCGAGTTCGGTGAGGTGGTGGTCAAAGTCGATGCTGGCTTTCGTTTTGCCGCCGATCAGGTCGCGTGTGTTTGGGTGCAGGATCAGGTGGGCGATGCGGTCCGCGCCGATGTGCGCGGGCAGCACGACGCGGTTGGCACCGGCCTGCAGCAGCTTGCGTTCGGTGGAGGGCACCTCACCGCGTGCGATGATTTGAATGGTGGGGTTCATGTTGCGCGCGCTGAGCGTGATGAAGACATTGGCAGCGTCGTTTGGCAGCACGGTGGCCAGCACCCGCGCGCGGCTGATGCCGGCGGCCTTCAGCACCGCTTCGTCGGTGGCCTCTCCCTGCATGGTGAGAAAGCCTGCGTCGCGCACCTCGGCCACGCGGTCTGTCGCCTGATCGACAATGACAAAGGGGATGCCGCCTGCCTGCAACTGGGTGGCGATCATGCGGCCGATGCGACCGTAGCCGCAGATGATGGCGTGATTTTTGAGTTTTTCGATTTCGTTTTCCATGCGTTTGCCTCCCAAAGCTCGTTGAATCTGTGCCTCCGTCAGCCACTGTACTAAAGTGCCGGTGACAAAAATGATGCCGGTGCAGCCAAAGAGAATCAGCGTCACCGTCCACGCCCGCAGCCAGGGATCGGTGATGGGTACCACCTCGCTGTAACCGACGCTGAAGGCGGTGATGACGACCATGTAGAACGAGTCATTCCACGACCACCCCGCCACCCTGTAGCCCACGGTGAAGACCGCCATGACCAAGCCGACGAAGGCAAAGGCATAGAAAACGTTGGTCTGCGGGCGGCTCTTGGAGATGGGCATGTGGTCGGGCGGAGGAGAAAGAATAGCGGAAGGCGTGCCAGAAGCGGGGGGAGGTCGCCGCAGATGGTTTCTTATGGGTGAAATGACGCGTGCACTTGGGACGTTTGCTTGCCACATTCCGACCCCAATCTATGAAGCATCTGCTCACCGCCCTCCTTGCCTTTTCACTCCTCGGCTCCGCGTTTTCAGCGGACAAAAAATCCATCGTCATGATCGCGGGCAAGCCCTCCCATGGTCCGGGGCAGCATGAGCACAATGCAGGCATCCAGTTGCTGAAAAAGTGCCTGGAGCAGGGTGCGGCAGACCAGGTGGACGTCAAATTTCACCTGAATGGCGAGTGGCCCTCCCAGGAGGAGCTCTCCACTGCGGACACGGTCGTCATTTATTCGGACGGCGGCGGCGGACATCCGGCCCTGCAGGGCGACCGTCTGGCACAGCTGGACAAGGAAATGAAGCGCGGCTGCGGCTTCTTGACGCTGCATTACGCGGTGGAGCCGACGATTGAAAAGGGTGGCAAGGAGTTCATCGACTGGATGGGCGGCTGCTTTGAGATCAACTGGAGCGTGAACCCACACTGGGATGCGAACTTCAAGGAGCTGCCCGCGCACCCGATCAGTGAAGGCGTAAAGCCATTTGGCACGAACGATGAGTGGTATTTCTTCATGCGCTTCCGCCCGAACATGCAAGGCGTGACCCCCATTTTGAGCGATGTGGCTCCTGAATCGACGATGAGCCGTCCGGATGGCGCGCACAGCGGCAACCCGGCGGTGCGTGAGTCCGTGAAGAACAAGGATAAGCAGCATGTCGCCTGGGCTTGCGAGCGCGCAGACGGCGGCCGTGGCTTTGGCTTCACCGGCGGTCATTACCACAAGGGCTGGGCGAACAACGAACAGCGCAAGCTGGTGCTGAACGCGATCCTTTGGACCGCGAAGGCCAAGATCCCTGCGGATGGCGTGGCCTCGACCGTGACGGAGCAGGACATGACGGCCAATCTCGACCTCAAGCCCGGCCAGGGACTTCCCGAGAAGCCAAAACCAGCGCCGAAGGCTAAGTAAGCCACCTTTCAGACTTTCATGAACCGCCGTCGTTTCCTGCAACAGAGCGCGGCGGGCATGCTGGCCGCCAATCTGGCCTCCGGGCAGTCAGCCTCCCCGCTGATCGCCTCCATGGATAAAATCACGCTCAAGCATGGGCGTGGTGGCAGCGGGCTGTCGTGGTTTCATCCACGGCCATGCTTGGTGCCGTCGAAGGACGGGCCGGTGGTGTTTATGACGATGCAGGAAATTCGCGGCTCAGACTTCTTCCTGCCGGTGCACTGGATGGAATCGCGGGATCTGGGCCAAACATGGTCAGAACCGCAGCCAGTACCTCCGCTGGGCCGTGTGCCGACGACGGACGGTCGTGGCGATGAAGGCGTGTGCGACGTGGTGCCGCAGTATCATGCGAAAACCGGCAGCATTTTGGCGGTCGGTCACAACGTCTTTTACAAAGGGCCGAAGTTTGACCGCAACCAGCCGCCGCGTTGTCCGGTCTATGCGGTTTACAAGGATGGCCGCTGGTCGGAACGCAAACGCCTGATCTGGGATGACCCGCGCGGAGCGAATATTTACACGAACAACTGCGGCCAGCGGGAGGTGCTCGAAGATGGCAGCATTGCTTTTGTCATGTCCTTTGGCGCGAAGCAAACCAGCCGCTCCGCCGCCGGGGTGCGCTGCTCGTTTGATGGCGAGATGCTGGCCATTCAGAAGGTGGGCCGTGAGATCAAACATGCAGCGGGCCGCGGGCTGCTGGAGCCATCGCTCGTGCGTTATCGCTCGAAGTTTTATGCCACTTTGCGGGCGGAGGACAATCGGGGGTATGTCGCCGCAAGTGATGACGGGCTCGACTTCGAAGAGAAGCAGCCATGGTGCTGGGACGACGGCACACCGCTGGAAATGAGCACGACGCAGCAGCACTGGCTGACGCATAGCGAGGCGCTGCATCTGGTCTACACTCGCAAGGACGCCAGCAATGTGAAGGTGATACGCTGGCGCTCGCCGCTGTTCATGGCGCAGGTGGATCTGAAAACGCTGCGTCTCATCCGCGATACGGAGCGCATCGTGCTGCCACTGGAAGGCGATGGAGTTAATGCACCGGATGAAGTGCCGCTGATGGGCAATTTCCAGACCACCAACATCGCACCCGATGAATCTTGGGTGACTGATGGTGGCATGCTGCCAAAGCATGGCTTCAAAGGCGATTTGTTGCTGGGCAAGATCCGCTGGAGCAGGCCGAACACTCTGGTGTGATGCGATCAGGCGGAGTAGCCGCTGGAGATGTAGGCATTGAGTTGCTTGATCGTCATGCGCAGAGTGGTGATGATCTATAGGCAGTTTGAAACGGTTTGATCGGGGTCCACAGTCACCGAGTCTCTGACCATGATGTCTCCGACAGGTGTTTCCTTGGATGATTTTCCATAGAGAGACACCTTGTCCAGGTAGTCACATTCTGAAATGATGCCGACGAGCCTGGTGCCTTCCATCACCGGCAGAGGGAGATGTTTTTCTCAGACATCATTTGAGTGGCCTGAAAGACGGTGGCTGTCGGCGGGATGGTCCAGATGCCCCGGCCTTTGTGTTCCAACAGGGGCTTGGCGGCGGGTGAGATTCCCATTACTTTTAAGGTTGCTGGGGGCAGCTTCTGAAATTGGCGTCTGTTAACCAAGCTTCGTTTTCACCGGTTCAACTGGCAGGGGGAAAAGCGGTAATCAGCTAACCTTGGTGCTTGAGAACGACTCCGCCCGTCGTTTCATGCGGTGCCATGAGCACCCAACCCACGCCTCTCTCACGTCGCCGCTTCGTCGGTGCTGCCGGTCTCGTCGCCGGGAGCATGATCACCCGCCCTCTGTTCGGCCAAAACGCCGCCAGCAACAAACTCAACGTCGCCCTCATCGGTGTGTGGGGTCGCGGTCTCGCACACTATGATTCCATCTCGGAGGAAAATGTCGTCGCATTGTGTGATATCAACGAGGCGCGCTTTCCTGATGCACTGAAGCGTTTCCCGAATGCCACGACGTACATCGACTGGCGCAAATGCCTTGATCACAAGGGCCTTGATGCCGTGGTCATTTGCACGCCGGACCACACGCATGCGTTCATCGCCAACTGGGCACTGAAGCGCAACCTGCATGTCTACTGTGAGAAGCCGCTGGCCATCACCGTCGAGGAAGCGCGCATCGTGCGTGCGACCTGGGAGACGAAGAAAGACAAGCTGGCCACACAGGTGGGCATGCAGCGGCATGCGAACCCGAATTTCAACCGCGTGCGTGAACTCATTCGTGATGGTGCCATCGGTGAACTGAAAGCCGCCTATGCCTGGGGCAACCGCCAGATTCCCAAGCCCGGCTACTTCCCTGAGGAAGGCGCACCGCCCTCCACTTTCCACTACGATCTGTGGCTCGGCCCATCACCGTTCCATCCGTACAATCCGGCCTATTTCTCTGGCGGAGCCGGCGCGAACTGCCTCTCCTGGAACATGTTCTGGGACTTCGGTGCCGGACAAATCGGTGACATGGGCAGCCACACGATGGATCTGCTCTGGAATGCCGTGGACGGTGGTCTGCCGACCTCAGCCGAGGCCAAGGGCGACGCTTACAACTCCGACGTGACGCCGGTGAAATGTGAATCGCACTTCGAACTCCCCGCAAACGACTGGCGTGGCCCCATCACGGTCGCTTGGTATCAGGGCGGCGCGATGCCTAGCTCACCGAAGAAGCACATCGACCTGACGCAAATCGGTCATGGTGCGATGTTCAAAGGCACGAAGGGTTTCCTCATCGCTGACTTCGACTCACGTCTCATCCTGCCCTACGGCAACGATGCCGACATGAGCTACTACAAGCCGCGCAAGAAGGAGGACATGCTGCCAGACCTCGGTCACTTCCAGAAGCAGTGGTTTGATGCCTGCCGCGATCCGAGCAAGCCCACCGCCTGCAACTTTGGTTACAGCGCCAACATGATTGAGATGATGCTCCTCGGCCTCGTGGCTTACCGCACGGGCAAGAAGATCCAGTATGACGGCAAAACCGGTACCAGCCCGGATACACCCGAGGCGAACGCCTTCATGAAGAAGGAGTACCGCGACGGCTGGAACATCGACGGCTAAACGCGCATGAATCAGTTCACGTCCATCAGCATCGTCAGCCTGGTGCTGATGGGCGGTGTGCTGACCACTCCTTCGGCGGATTACTTTGACGAGACGAAGGCGACGACCGTTTTTGCATTCGACAGCGTCTCGATTCCCTACTCGCAGAATCTGCGGCTGGAGATGCGCCAGCCCAGGCGGCACCCGGACAATCCAGTGGTGAAGCGAGGTGAGCCGGGCACACCGGATGCACTGGGGGTGCAGTTCTACGGCTCCATCATCAAAGAAAGCGGCAAGTTCCGCATGTGGTACGTCGCCTTTGATGACGACACCGAAAACAAAGTGGCTTCAGCGCGCTGGCGTGCAGCCTATGCGGAGAGCACGGATGGCTTGAACTGGACGAAGCCGAACCTCGGGCTCGTCGAATACAAGGGGAACAAGGAAAACAATCTCCTGCAGATGGGCGGAGGCCCCTGGGGCTTTGTGAACATCAAAGTGCTCAAAGACGATGCGGATCCCGATCCCGCCCGGCGCTACAAAATGACATCGCATGTCTATTTCCGGTATCAATCGCGACTGGGAACATTACTGCCGTTTGTCAGTGCAGATGGTTATACCTGGAAGCCGGTGAAGGAGGTGAAGTCGGTGAAGGCCGAGCTCAAGAAGGAGGATCTGCTGCTGCCCTCCATTCATTTCGAACCCAGCGGCGGACTCTACCAATGGGATGGCATGTTTTACGCCTGCGGTCAGAATGCCTTGAATGCCACGCGTCCGTATCAGGGGCGTGTGACGCGCATGTATCGCTCATCTGATTTTGTGCACTGGTTACCCACGCAGAGCATCGGCTTTGTGCGCGAGCCGCAGCACCAGGCGCTGGGTGCGGGCCGCAGTCTCGAGGGTGAGCAGACGCATGAAGGCATCAGCGTGTGGAACCGCCGGAATCTGCTGCTCGGTGTCGTCGGCCTGTGGCACGGCGCGAAGGAGTGGCGCGACATCTCCATTGATCTCGGCTTTGTGATCAGCAATGACGGCCTCAACTTCCGCGAGCCAGCTCATGAGTGGACCTTTCTCAAACGTGGTGAAGATGGCGCTTGGGATCAAGGCGGCCTGTTGCAGGGGCAGGGGTTTGAAAACATCGGCGACGAGACTTTCATTTACTACGGTGCATGGGATCCACGCCACTGGAAGGATGCGCCGGAACGCGGGGGAGTCGGCATTGCCACGCTGCCGCGTGATCGTTTTGGGGATCTCGTCGTCGAAACGGTCGGCAAAGGTCCGGGCAACTACCAACTCCCAGAGATCACCAGCGAGTTCATCACTGCCGCGATGCCTGTGAAAAAGGGGCAGCAGTTTTTCGTCAATGCGGAAGGGCTCGGGCCTGATGCGGCTTTGAATATCGAACTCCTCAGCGCCAACGAGGTGCCGCTGCCGGGCTACACAAGCACCATTCGAAAGAACGGTTTTCAAACACCGGTGACATGGCAGGATGGCACGGGCGATCTGCCCGAACGCATTCGCATCCACGTGACCTTTGAGGGTAAGCGCAACACCGACATTCGCTTCAGCGCCATGTATTTGAAACCAGCCGATTGATGCCCCCATGAATCGCCGTCATTTTTTCAGTGCCACCGTCGCGGGCAGCGCCGCGGCAGCCGCTGCCGCACCACCTACAGGCATCATCGACTGCCAGAGCCACCTCTTCTTTCCCGAGGTGCTCAACATGATGCGGAAGCGTAAAACCGAACCGTGGGTGTATGACGAAAAGGGCACCGCGTTTCTCAAACTCTTTGGCCTGGTATGAATGAAATGCATGCCAGCTCTCTCGGCATCATCGGCATGGGCCTGATGGGAAGTGCCGTGATGAAGATGACCGGAGCCACTCGCGGCTGGGACGCGGATGACTCCCGCTGCGTCAATGCGCCGACGGCCAACGATGTTTTCGGGCATTGCGCCGTTGTTTTCCTTTGTTTGCCGAACTCCAATATTGTGCGTGACGTACTTCGCGCTGCCGCCTTTAAGCCCGGCCAGATCATTATTGATACCAGCACTGGAGATCCGCGTGAGATGACCGCACTGGGAGCTGAACTGAACGCGCAAGGCGTGCATTATCTGGATGCGACGGTGTCCGGCAGCAGCGCACAGATGTTGCAGCGGGACGTGCTGGTCATGGTCGGCGGTGACACGGAAGTTTTCGAGCAATGTCGTGATTGGTTCGCTCATTTTGCCCGCGAGGTGATTCATGTGGGGCCGTGTGGCAGCGGAGCCAAGATGAAGCTGGCGACGAATCTCGTCCTGGGTCTCAATCGCGCTGCGTTGGCTGAAGGACTCGCATTTGCAGAGCAGCTGGATCTCGACCTCGCGCAAACGCTGGATGTAATGCGCCGCAGCATGGCCTACTCCCGCATCATGGATACGAAGGGAGAGAAGATGATCACGCAGGACTTCACGCCGCAGGCTAAACTTTCGCAGCATCTGAAGGATGTGCGACTCATGCTGGCTGCGAGTGCGATTCCACTGCCGTTGAGTGAAACGCATCGCGAGCTGCTCGAAAAGGCGGAGGCGCTTGGCTATGGCGAGGCGGACAACAGCGCAGTAATACAGGCCATTCTAAAACCATGAATGCAGCCCAACGCTACCTGGTGCTCGTCACCGTTTTTCTGGCACTCGTCTTTGATGGCGTGGAACTCGGCCTGATGCCGGTGGCTTCTCTGTCGGTATCAAAAAGCCTGCTCGGGTCCGGGTTTACTGCGGAACTAGGCGGTGAATGGTTCGCGCGTTTCACTGCGGCGCTGATGCTCGGTGCCGCCATTGGCGGCATCGCGCTTGGCAGCTTTGGAGATCGTGTGGGGCGCACGCGGGCCATGGGCGTGTGCATCCTGTTTTACTCCCTCTTTGCGGCGATGGGGGCCTATGCAGAGACGCAGGAGCAGATGCTGGCGCTACGTTTCCTTGTGGGACTGGGTGTTGGAGGCTTGTGGCCGAATGGCATCGCGCTCGTTTCGGAATGCTGGTCCAGTGCTTCACGCCCGCTGGTTTCAGGTGCGATGATGGCCGGGCTGAACTTTGGCATTCTGGCTCTCTCCCAGGTGGCACGCCAGTGGCACATCACGCCGGATTCGTGGCGCTGGGTGTTTCAGTTTGCAGGTCTGCCTGCGCTGCTGGGCGTCTTTGTGCTTTTGGTTGTGCCTGAATCGCCGAAGTGGCTCGCATCTCGTGGCATGGCAAAAGGTCCCATGACACCTTTGCGTGAATTGTTTCAGCCCCAGTTGATCCGCTTTACTCTGGTGGGCATCTTGTTGAGCGCCATCCCCATGATTGGCGCGTGGTCGGCCAGCAAGTGGATGATTCCGTGGTCTGATAAGATCGCTGGTGCTGCGCATGGGGACTACAAGGCCGCAACGCAGGGCTGGTGGGCGCTGGGGGCCACCCTCGGCAGTTTGCTGGGCGGGCAGTTCGCGAACTGGCTCGGTCGCCGCCTGAGCTACTGCCTGATCAGTCTTGCCACGGTGAGCATCACCTTCGCGATGTTTCAATTGACCGCACCTCTGCAGGCTTCATTTCATACCATTGTTTGTGCGCAGGGCTTTGTCGCCACGTTGTTCTTTGGCTGGCTCGCCCTCTATCTGCCGGAGCTGTTTCCCACGCGGGTCCGTGCTACCGGCAGCGGACTGGCGTACAATTCCGGTCGCTTTGGCACCGCTCTCGGCGTGCTGGCTGCGGGATACCTTTTCAACGCGCTCGGCGGCGATTACGCGCGCGTCGGCGCGATCTGTGCGTCGATCTACGCGCTGGGCATCTTTGTCATCTGGTGGGCGCCGGACACACAGACGCAAGAGTTGGCCGATTGAGTCCGCATTTGGCGACCGTATGGAAAGGATGCGACCGCTTCTCTTCGCCCTCTGCACTCTCATTTCCACCATGTACGCGGCTGATCCCGCTCGTATTTTCAAGGCCGGAGCCGCCACCAGCAACATCACTCCCGAGCTTGGCAGCTCGATCAATGGGGGGTTTCAGGATGGCAAGGCGGTTTTCATCCACGATGAACTCAACGCACGCTGCCTCGCGCTGGATGATGAGAAAACGAAGCTCGTGCTGGTGGTGGCAGACAGTTGTGTGATTGGCCGCGGTATTTTTGATGAAGCGAAGAAGATGGTGCACGAGGCCACGGCCTTGCCGTTGGAGAACATGCTTATGTCCGCTACGCATTCGCACTCCTGTGGTACCGCGCAGGCCGTGGGCCAGAGCGAGCCGAACCCAATGTATCAGCGTTTCCTTGCCAGGCGCATCGCCGACGGCGTGCAGCGTGCGCTGAACAATCTCGCTCCCGCCAAAATCGCGTGGGGCAGCGTCAATGTGCCGCAGCATGTGTACAATCGCCGCTGGAAAATGAAGCCCGGCGGCATACCTCCCACTCCGCACGGGGTCACGACTGATCAGGTGAAGACGAATCCTGGGATCAACAACTCGAACCTCCTTGAGCCCGCCGGCCCAACAGACCCGCAAGTGAGTTTCATCAGCTTACAATCAACGGAGGGAAAACCCATCGCGCTGTATGCGAACTACTCGCTGCATTATGTGGGTGGTGTGGGCCCCGGCCATATTTCGGCGGACTACTTTGGTGCGTTTGCAAACCGCGTCGGTGAACTGCTCGGTGCAGAGCGGCTGGACCCGCCCTTCGTGGGCATCATGTCGAACGGCACCAGCGGCGACATCAACAACATAGACTTCCGTGGTGGTCAGGCCAAAGAGGGGCCGTATGGTCGAATCAAGATTGTGGCGAATGATGTGGCGCAGGCGGTCGCGGGTGCGTGCAAAACACTGACTTATCAAAACTGGGTACCACTGGGTGTCGCGCAGAAGGAGGTGAAGCTGGGCCTGCGCATTCCCACGAAGGAAGAAGTGGAGAAAGCAAGCGTGTTGACGAAGCAGTCGAAGCTCTTTCCACGCATGGAGACGATGGAGCAGGTGTATGCGCGTGAAACTGTGCTGCTGGCCGACTTTTCGAAGGAAGTCTCCGCGCCACTGCAGGTTCTCAAGATAGGCGAGCTGCGTGTCTCGGCGATTCCTGCCGAAGTCTTTGTGGAGATCGGTCTCGGATTGAAAAAGCGCCATCCGCAGACCTTCACGGTATCGATGGCCAATGCCTACCACGGTTATCTGCCAACGCCAGAGCAGCACAAGCTCGGTGGCTATGAAACCTGGCGTGCGAGGTCAGCGTGCCTTGAAGTCGATGCCTCGACGAAGATCGTTGCTGGGCTGGAGGAGTTGTTTTCGTCACTTCAATAATATCCTGTCATGAAATCCATCCTGCTCTGCCTCGCACTGCTCACCTGCACCGCGTCTGCCGCGAACATCGTTATCATGACGGTCGAGGATCCCAACAATTATGAATCTCCGAGGACGATGCGTGAGTTCGCAGAGAAGGAGCTCCGGCCGCTGGGGCATCGCGTCACGATCATCGATGGGGATAAGCCGCAGATGCATCACTTTGCAGGACTGGTAGAGGCGCTGAAGGATGCGGATCTGCTGGTGCTTTTCTCCCGCCGCCGCTTTCCGCCGAAAGAGCAAATGGCCGCGATTCGTGCACACCTCGCTGCTGGCAAGCCGCTGCTCGGCATCCGCACGGCGAACCATGCCTTTCTTCCCAAGCCCAATGAAGTCGTCGACCCGAACCTGGCTCCGTGGCCGGAATTCACACATGAAGTTCTGGGCGGCGAAAACACCGGCTATGAAATCAAGGGGCTGCCCTACGGTGTGAGCATCACTCCAGGTGCTGAATCAAGTGCGCTGGTCAAAGGTGTGAATGTGGCAAACATCCAAGGATATCAGTCGATGTACAAAGTGCTGCCACTGGCCGCCGATGCCACGCCAGTGCTCATTGGTACCGCTCAGGCCGGAGCCACCACACCACCACAACCGGTCGCGTGGACGCGCACTTACGGTGAAGGCAAAGCCCGCATCTTTTACACCAGCCTGGGTGCGCCAGAAGACATGCGCAGCGCCGATGTGCAGAGGCTGCTGCTCAATGCCGTTGCGTGGACCCTGCAGAAATAACGAATCATGAAATTGATCTTCCTTCTCCTGCTCGTCAGCATTGCCACTGCCAGAGCTGAAATGCTCGCCGGTGTTGCCAAAGTTGATATCACAGACCGCACCGGTCCGGTGAATGATCCGTGCTTCGCCAAGGCGCTCGTGTTGAAAAGTGGCGGCACCACTGCGGTGCTGATCACACTGGATGCGGTGGCGGTGGGCGGCATTGGACGCGTCGGTAATGGCTTCATGGCCACCGTGCGTGCCGGTTTGCAGGAGTTGGGCATTCCGCCTTCGAATGTCGTGGTCAATGCCAGCCACTGTCACGGCATCGTGCGTGGTGATCTTGAGCCGCTCGTCATTCAGGCGGTGAAAACGGCCATGCAGAATCTTGTGCCTGTTAAAACGGGCAGCGGCCTGGGCTCGGAGACGCGCATCAGCGAAAACCGTCGGCTCAAGATGAAGGATGGCAGCACGGTGGACATGCGCCGTGCGTACTCAATGCCGCGTGATGAGGCTGTCGCCAGCGTGGGCCCCATCGACCCGCAGGTCGGCCTGCTGCGGCTGGATCGTTCCGATGGTACATCCCTGGCCGTGCTCTATCAGTTCGCCTGCCATCCGATCATGAATCCGCCGAGCAAGGGTTGTTCTGCAGACTATCCAGGCTATGCTTCCAAGGTCATTGAGGAGGCGCTCGGCGGCGGCGCGATGGCCTTCTTCGTGCAGGGCTGCGGTGGCGACATCAATCCAGTGCGCTACAAGGAAGTCACGCGTACTGCTGATGCCGAACCGCTGGGCACCATGCTTGGCGCGACCGTTCTCGCTGCAGCACGGAAGATCGAAACCAAAGGCGATGGCGTTCTTAAAGTGAGCAATGCCACCATCGCGGTGCCACGCGCCGCAGATTACACCGCACGCATCAGCCGCATTGACGAGGAGCAGAAAAAACTCCTGGCGGCGCTCAAGCCCACGAACATCAACTTCAAAAGCTTTCTGCCGCTGCTGCTCCAGCACAAGCTCTGGCCGGACACGCCATCGCACTACTCGCAGAGCTATCTCCACGATCAGGCTCTTGATCGGAAAGCCATCTTACAGCTCGATGCTGACAACCGCCTGCTGGTGGAGAATTATCTCTCGAACATCGAAATCATGGAGCGGCTCACACGGTTGAATGCAAACATGGCGCTGCTGAAAATGCATCTCAAACAAACCCAGGCAGCAGGTGAAAAGACGCTGGATGCCGAGGTCTGCGGCCTGCGTGTGGGCGATTTCAAACTGGTAACGTTTCCTGGAGAAGTCACCGTGCAGGTGGGCCTGAACATCAAGAAGGCCGCCGGAGATGTGAATGCTCATGTCTCCGGCTACACCAACGGCTACATCTGGTACACCCCCACCGTGGAGCAGCGCCTCAATCCCGGCTACGCCCAGGAAGACTGCGACACGCTGGTGGCACCCGAGTGGCAGAAGATCTTCGAGACAAAGGCGCTCGAAGTGTTGACCAACCTCGACCGATAACTATCTCCATGAGAGCCACCCTCACTTTTTTGTTATGCGCCTGGACCTGCGGCGCATTGGCGGCTGATGAACTGCCCAAGACGCTCATGACCCTGCGCGGAAAACTGCTGGTCAGCGAAGATTTCACACCGCCGCTCGCGCCGGTCACGGGCAAGCCCGTTGGTTTTGCCAGCGGGTTTACCGGTTGGCGGTACAATTCGGGACCAGTTGGTGGAAAGTCCGGACAGTGGAAGACAGCCGATGGTTGCTTTACCGGCGCTGAAAGTCCTTCTGCCAACCATCCGGCAACAGCGTCGTTTGGTTTTCAATTCACCGACGCCATCATTCAATGCGAAGTGCGGTTGAACGATGTGCCTGATGAGGGGCGCAAGTATCGGTCCCTCTTTGTGAAGGCGACGGATGTGAAGGACTATGTAATTTCGCTCAGCATCGGCCCGGGTGGTCTCTTTTTAACGCCGTATGATGCCGAGCGCATCAATCCCGCCACCAAGCAGAGAGAGAAGGGGACGACGAGCCGTGTCCCGGCTCAAGTCAAACTCAACGAATGGCATACGGTGGTTCTGGAGATCAAAGGCGATGAAGTGGTGGGCACGCTCGACGGCAAGAGCACCACCTTGAGCAACCCGCTCATCAGCGTGGCCAAGCACAGCATCATGCTGGGGGCCGGCACTGAGGCCAGTTTCCGCCATCTGCGCGTGTGGGAAGCTCTTCCAAACCCAGACTGGGCGGCGGCCAAAGCGGCCCTTCAAGCGGCATCGAAACCCTGAACAGACTTCAACTCTCATGAGCCTATCCTTTGTTTTTCGCACATTGTTGTTCGTCGCAGCCGTCTTCGGATGGCAATTGCAAGCGGCGGAACCACCTCACATCGTCATCATGATTGGCGAGGAGGAATATCACACCTGGGAATCCCTGCCCGAATTTGCGGCCAAAGAATTGAAGACCGCGCCTTATCGCGTCACCATCGTTCAGGCGGACGCTTCGGATAAGAACCAGTTTCCTGGGTTCGTGGAGGCCATGCGTGATGCGGATCTGCTCTTCATCAGTGTGCGGCGGCGCACGCCGACGACGGAGGTCATGAATGCGGTGCGTGCCCATCTTGCCTCAGGCAAGCCGCTGGTGGGACTCCGCACGGCCAGCCATTGCTTTGCCCTGCGTCCCAGGGAGCCCGAGCCCAAGGCGGGTCTGGAGAAATGGCAGGACTTTGACCCGCAGGTGCTGGGCGGCAACTACACCGGCCACTATGGCAAAGACGCCGCCACCATCAGCTTGGTTCCGGGTGCGGAGGAGCATACCATTCTGCGAGGGGTCACCGTGACGGAACTCATCGGACACGGCGGTCTTTACAAAAACACCCCGCTGAGGACCGGGACCACACCGCTGCTCATGGGAACGCTGCCTGGTGCGGAAACGGAACCGGTCGCGTGGACTCATAACTACGGCGAGAAAAAGTCCCGCGTCTTTTACACCTCGCTGGGGCATTGGGATGACTTCAAGCGGCCCGCATTCCGGCGCCTTTTGCTGAACGGCATCGCCTGGGCATTGGAGAAGTAAGGCATTTTTCTCCATCTCGCTCGCCCCATGCGGCCAATGACGAATCCTAAATTGGCCGTGTTGAAGCCTTGAGCATCGGCCTGGGCTCGCCATAGAAAAAGGCTCTTCAATCACCCCACCCAGCAAAGATCATGCGACTTCACGACCAGGTCATCCTCATCACCGGCAGCACCACCGGCATCGGCGAATTCATGGCGCGCCGCTTCGTCGCCGAAGGCGCCAAAGTCATCCTGCATGGCCGTGACGCCGCACGTGGGGAGGCTTTGTGCCAGGAACTCGGCAAGGACAAGGCGGCCTTCTGCCAGGGAGACCTCGCGAATGCCGATTATCCTGCCAAGCTGGCGGCGGATGCGATTGCCGCCTTCGGCAAGGTCGATGCTTTGGTGAACAATGCAGCGCTGACCAATCGCGCTAAAATTGGCGAGACGGATGCAGCCATGTTTGACCGCATCATCGCCGTGAATGCCCGTGCGCCGATGCTGCTGATCCGAGCCTTGCTGCCCGAATTGAAAAAGAACCAAGGCGTGGTGCTGAACATCGGCTCCGTGCTCGCCCATTGCGGTCAGGCGAATCTGCTGGCCTACTCGATGTCCAAGGGCGCGCTGATGACGATGACGCGTAATCTGGCCGACGCACTCGGCACCGACCGCGTGCGCGTGAACCAGCTCAACGTGGGCTGGACGCTCACCGAAAACGAATACCAGGTGAAGCTCGGCGACGGACTCGGAGAAGGCTGGCCGGATCGTCTGCCTGCTTATGCTGTGCCAATGGGCCGTTTGCTAATGCCGGAAGACATTGCTGCTGCTGCCGTTTACTGGGTCGGTCGCGAAAGCTTTCCCGTCACCGGCACCGTGGCCGAGCTGGAGCAGTATCCGCTCATTGGCCGCTACACGAATCACGAAGGAGACCCTCTCAAACAACAAGACCACACCAACTAACCAACCATGAAATTGATCCGCTTCGGCAACGCAGGTGAAGAGAAACCCGGCCTGCAACTTGATGATGGCCGCCGCATTGATGCGAGCGCCTTTGGCAGCGACTACGATGAAAAATTCTTCGGGGGCGATGGTCTTGAACGTCTGGCCGCCTGGGCCAAGGCCAACGCAGCCACTGCACCGACGGTCGCATCCGGCACACGTCTGGGCCCGTGCATCGCACGTCCGAGCAAGATCATCTGCATCGGTCTGAACTACAGCGACCACGCCAAGGAAAGCGGCATGCCGATTCCGGCGGAGCCCATTGTGTTTTTCAAGGCCACCAGCGCCATTGTCGGCCCGAACGACAACGTGGTCATCCCGCGCAATTCGAAGAAGACCGACTGGGAAGTCGAACTCGCCTTCGTCATCGGCAAAAAGGCCAGCTATGTCTCCGAAGAGAACGCGCTGAGCCATGTGGCAGGCTACTGTGTGCACAATGACTATAGCGAGCGCGAATGGCAACTGGAGCGTGGCGGTCAGTGGGTCAAAGGCAAGAGCTGCGACACCTTTGCGCCCATCGGCCCCTTCCTCGCCACTAGCGATGAGATTCCTGATCCGCAGAATTTGAAGCTCTGGCTCAAGCTCAACGGCAAGACCATTCAGAACAGCAGCACTGCGCAGATGATCTTCGGCGTGAAGACGCTGGTGAGCTACCTGAGCCAGTTCATGAGCCTGCTGCCCGGAGACATCATCACCACCGGCACGCCTCCCGGCGTTGGTCTCGGTTTCAAGCCTGAGCCGCTTTTCATGAAGCCCGGCGATGTCATCGAACTCGGTGTCGAAGGCCTCGGCGAACAGGGGCAGACAGCTGTCGCGGCTGCCTGAATTCATTCAAAGCTTTAACTTATCTGGAGGCCGTTCGTCAGAACGGCCTCCTTTTATACACCGGTCACTCCACCTTCAGCACCCCATTCATCACCATCCAGTGCCCCGGGAAGGTGCAGAGGTAGGGGTAGTCGCCTTTCTCTTTCGGGGCGGTGATATGAATGGTGAAACTGGACTGAGGATTCGTCATGTCCGTGTAGGCCAGGACGTCGTCAGAGTCGGGTACGTAGTGTTTCGCCAGACCCTGCGTATCGGTGATCATGAGATTGGCGAGGTTGCCGATTTTTTGCAGGGTGCCGGGCTTGGCGAGCATCCAGTTGTGCGGCACCACGTCCGGGTTCTTGAAGACGATGGTGAGCTTTTCGCCTGCTTTGGCGGTGAGCTGCTTCTGCACGTATTGCAGGCCCAGCGCGGCTTCGATGTCGAGTTCACGCCCACCCTCGCCTTTGGCCCATGGGTTGAGTTTGGCAGGCTTGGGTGCTGCGAGACCGATCTGTGCGGCGTGGTTGGTCTTCGCGATCTTGGCGTAGCCAGGGAACTCGGTGAAGGCTTCAGCCAAAGCATGAGCGGTCATGAAGATGTCGTGACCTGTGCTTACTTGGAGATGAATCTGACTCGCGGTGACGATCTGCGGGATTTCGAGGAAGAGTGTCTTGCCGCCGTCGAGCTTCTGCACGCTGCGCACTTCCAGCGGATCATGGCCGGGGGTGTCAGGATACTTAACGGAATACTCGGGCGAGCCGTACTGCGGGCCGTAACGGTAGTTCCAGCACTGCGCAAAGCAGGTGGCGGCATCGGCTTCTTTCACGGGTTGGTTGAAGCGCAGCAGCACACCGTTGTCGCGAGCTTCGAAGCCAATGGGCACGGGTTTCTCGCCACCGGTGAAGCGCACGCGTTGGAAGCAGCCGTCCTTGGGCGTGTAGCTGCCCCAGCCCTGCATGCCGTTGACGTAGAGATGCCCATCGTTGGAATTGAAGCGTGCGCATTGCGGGCCGGAGTCGAAGTTGCCGCTGATCTTCACTGAGGCTGCCTGCCAGCGACCCTTGACATTCTGCCGCATCACGAGCCATGCGCCGCCACCGCCGGAGGAGAGGTGAACAAAATTGCCATCGCCTTTGAGGGCTGACCATTTCTCGCTCGTGATGAAGGCCTGACTGCTCGCGCTATTGTCCTCGCCACGTGGCATGTACATCAGCACCGGCTCGGGCGGCTGGCCGTTCTTCGGACCCCCAGCACCGAAGTGGGCGCCGAGGTTGTGATCCTGCTCAATTTGGAAGATGGAGGAAGCAGGTGTCCAGTCGCCCTCCTGCCCGCTGGTGGTGATGAAGCGGCCATCTGGTGAGATGCCGAGACCATCGGGGTTGCGGAAGCCGGTGCCTAGGACTTCGAGCTTGTCGCGGCCCGTGATGCGGCACACGCCTTGATTACCGGAGGCGAAATACCAGCGGCCTTCTTTGTCGGTTTCGAGCCCGACGATGAAGTCGTGACCGCCGGGAGAGGTTTGCATCGCGTTCGTGACGCACTCGTAGAAGTCGGCCTCGTCATCGCCATTGAGATCGTGCAGGCAGGTGATCTGATCGCGACCAAGGACGTAGAGTTTGTCCTTCACAATCTTCATGCCCAGCGGCTGGTTGAGGCCGGTGGCGAAGCGCTTCCAGCGTACCTTTTCGAGTTTCTCGTCGATGCCTTTCACCAGCCAGACTTCGCCGGTCATGGTGGCAATGGCGGCAGTGCCGTCGCTGAAGAAATCATGCGCGGTGATGAAGAATAGCGTGCCGTAGGGATTTTCGAAAGGCAGTTCAATGGTGTCGGTGGCGAAGGGCTGTTGGGTTCCGAGCTTGCCTTGGGTTTCGATCCACTGCGGCCATTGGGCGGGTCCGCCTTTGATGAAAGGTTTCAGATCGGTGTCAGTATGATCACGACCCGAATCGAGATTCTCTTTGCCATCGATGGAATAAGAGAAAATGACCTTTTTGCCGTGCCGATAAAAACCATGATATTGGTGAGCAGGTAGTTTCGGCGTTTCCCATTGCCCAATTTTTTTGCCATCCATAGTACCGCCACCCATGAATCCGTGGCGTGCATCGCCGAGCTTGATAAAGCCGCCAGACCACACGAGGGGAAATGAGAGCGTCTCCGGGTCGAACACCGCCGACTTGTCGTCAAAGCGGACACACACCGCTTTCGGAAGCGTCAGCCCAGCGCCTTTGAAAACGCAACTGAAGACCGAACCGTGGTCGCTCTTTGCATAGCGATTGTCCTTCCACGTCACCTGATCGTTCTGATTGCCCCAGTGGCCTTGCTGGCCGCCATCGAGGCCGGGGAACTGCGGGATCAGTTCGGGCAGGGGCTTCTGCTTCATGAACTGCAGCGCCTGCTTGCCGTAGAAGTCGAAGACGCGCTCACGATTCACAAATTCCTGCCAGTGGACGTTGTCCTCGGGATGCAGCGGTTTGAGGTCGGGTTTGAAGGCGGCGGGCGGCGGGGCCTTGGGCGGCATGAGTGCTTCGAGATGATCGAAGTCCCACAGGCCGATGGTGTTGTCCATGCGCAGACGTGGAGCGGTGCCTTTGCGGGGCTTCATGACGCCGCGTGCGATGCGTACATCGTCAATGAGGCCGTCACAGCCGATGCTGCCATCGACGAGACTGCCGAAAGCAATGCCTCCCGCTTTGGGGGTGCCGGTGATGGGTTGCACCGGCTTTTCGAAGACCTGTTTGCCATCAATCCAAATCACGACGCTCTTCTCGTCGATGCTGGCGAGGATGTCGTGCCACTGGCCATCGCAGACATTCACCTGCGAGTCGAAGTCACCACCGCGTCCGGGCATGAAGAGCGCCAGCGTACCACGCTTCGCATGCGTGTAGAGCTCCCAATGTGTGGCGGACGATTTGGCGTCCGAGGCGATGAGGATGTTGTAGTGATCTTTGCCAGTCAGCTTGGCGCGGCACTCGATGGTGAGCGGCAGAGCGCGGAAGGGCTCGTTGTCCTGCTCAAAGTAGCTGCCCTTCAGCGCCTCGCCGAATTCCTTGTTCAGGGAGGGCACGCCCTCGCCGGTCATGGCAGGTTTGGTGATGAAGCTGGTGGCGGCTGGCTTGTCGCTCCAGGTGCGATACTTCGGCTTCGGGCCGGGAGGATTGTCGTCGAGCTGCGGCACCAGCCAGGCGAGTCCGTCGAGGTTGTCGAGCAGGCGGCCTTCAGCGTCTTCGTTGGTGTGGTTCAAAATGCCGATGGGGCCGCTGTAACCGCTCGCACGCACGATGCGCAGCACCTTCACATCCTCGGTGCCGACACCCAACGGGAGAATCTTGCGCCCTTTGGCCTCGCCCTCGATGTCCATGCCATTGAGATTGAAGCAAAGCAGATGCGGCAGCATGCGCGGCAGGACTTTGGCGAGACGATCCAGATGGCCATGGCCGTGATGCAGATTGTATACGATGCCCACGTTCTTGATGCCTTTGGCCTTCAGCGCCTCCACGATGGCAATGGCGTTTTCCGGCTCGCCATACCAAGCGCCATGATTGTAGAGCGCGATCTGGCAGCCCAGAGGTGCAGCGGCTTCGCAGATCGGCTTCAAGCGTTCGACTTCTTTTGCCACACGGGCCTGCTGATCCGCCTCGTCTTTGACCTGTATCGCACCGCCGTTGCCATTCACCCAGAGCTGCGGATGCACGCCGTGACGTTTGAAGAGCTCCAGCGTCTGCTTCGCCTCATCGTTGAGTGAAGTGGGGAACCACCAGCCCATGAGCTCGATGTGGTGTTTTTTGAGCGCGTTCAGTTCGTCATCCCACTGCGGGATATGCTCCTTGCGGTAGTCATAGACGAATTTCTTCACGCCCATTTTCTCCAGCATGGCTGCGCGCTCTTCCGGGCCGCGCTTGCCCGCATCAAACGGCACGATGCACCACGCGGCGAGATTGGATTTGTCGAAGAGGCTGTCGGCTGCCTGAGATTGACCAAAGGCAGACGCAAAAAACGCTAAGGCTAGGAGGCGGGGTAGCATAAGGGAAGTTTACTTGGTGTTGGAATAGTTGGTCCACTGGGCCTCGATCCATTTCGCATCGGGTGCGCCGTCAAAGACGAGGATGCGGTATTTGGAGATGTAGGGTTTGCCAGGCTCGATGGACCAGTCGCCATCTTGAGATGGGGCGATACAGAGCTGTGGGTTTTTGGGATTGAGGCGCAGGGGCTGCGGGAAGCGAAAGTTTGAAGGGTGAATCAGGATCACCATACCAGTCGGTGCGCCATCGACCTGACCGCCGATGTGAACCCATTTGCCCTTGGTGGAATCGCCTTTGGCGCGATCATGACCCTCGCTGGTGAGCATGGTCACAGCATCGACTGGATTCCAGGCTAGGTTGCCGCGCACGCCGAGACCACCGTAGTGGTACTTCGGCAGCTTGAGCGGCTTGTTGCCCGCGCAGGTCTGCGTGCTGGTGAGGTCGATGATGTTGGCGGGTGTGCCATCGATCTCCTTCTGCGCCACCGCGACCTCCCATGTTTCATTGAGCACTTTCGTATCGGGCGTGTGGCTGTGATCGAGTAACAGATGCTGGCTGATGAAGCCGCCGCCGTCAGCGCCACCCCAGCTCTTGTCCAGTTTGGCGAAACGCACCTCGGCGAGGATCTGGTCGCCGCTTTTGTTCTTGCCGTCGCCTTTGCCCTGGTTCCAGAAATCGGGATGTGAATCGCCGAACTCGGTCTTCGTCCACGCCATCCATATCCCGCGATGCCAGCGGTGATCTTCAGGGTGATTACCCGTGACGAGCTTGCCACTGGGCGAATACACCGGATGCAGATGCGCGCCATGTTTGAAAACAGCAGACACACCTGCGGGCACCTCGCCCGCCTCCATTTGGTAATCACAGATCGTCTGCCCACCGCTGCTGAAGTGAAGGATGGAACCGAGCTTTTCCACCTGGATTTCGGCGGCAGATGATTGTGCGACTAAGAAGGCAGCAAGGAGAAGGGTTGGCTTCATGACGATGGAACGGAGCGGTGCCTTACAAACTCGCAGGCTTTACAAGCGTCCCGGCCTTCACCGCGCCGCCCTGAATGACTGCAAGGAGGTTGTCTCGGTTCTCGAGAATGGAGATGTCTTTGAGCACGTCGCCTTTGACCACGAGGACATCGCCCAGTTTGCCTGCTTCGAGGGTGCCGATCTCCTTCTCGCGTCCCATCATTTTCGCGCCGCCGAGCGTGGCGCACTTGATGGTGTCGAGCGCGGAGAAGCCGACGTAATTGACGAAGAAGGTCAACTCCTGGGCGTAGGTGCCGTGCGGCGTCCAGGCAAAGCCATAGTCGCCACCGAGCCCCAGGGTTCCACCGGCCTTGAGGACTTTGCGGCAGCTTTCGGCACCCGCTTCGAGAGTTTCCTGGTGGCCGTCCAGCACACGCTGGGACAGGCCGAACTCCTTGCCGCGCTGAACGCTGAAGAGCTCGAAGCCGAGGCCGGGGCACATCGGGACATTGCGCTTGAGCAGTAGTTCAAGGCATTCGTCGTCCATGAAAGTTCCATGCTCAATAGCATCATAACCAGCCTTGAGCGCATTGCGGATGCCCTCGGTGGCACGGCAGTGGCCGGTGACTTTGAGTCCGTGATTGTGCGCCGTGGCGACGACGGCGTGCATTTCTTCGAAGGTCATGCACAGCGTGTGATGGTCGTTGATGTCGGGAGAAGCCGCATCGCCTGTGGGATAGGTTTTCACCCACTCGATGCCATCTTTGACGAGTTTTCTCACGGCAGTGCGGGCCTGCTCAGGGCCATTCACGATGAAGACAATGCCCTCCATGCCGATGCGGCGGTAGTCAGGATTCCAGTCCATCAGCCCACCTGCGCCGCAGATTTCACGGCCGCTGGCGGTCAGGCGCGGCCCAGGAATCATGTCCTCCTCGATGGCCCTCTTCATCCACACGTCGATGTTATGCAGGCAGCCGCCGCTGCGCGCCGCCGTATAGCCGCATTCCAGCGCGGTCTTCGCATTCACAGCCGATTGCAGCGTGACGTATTCCACGGGGAACTTGATGTCGAGATCCTGCAATTCGGACACATTGAAATAGGTGAGATGAATGTGCGCCTCGATGAGTCCGGGCATGATGGTGCCGCCACCAGCATCGATGACGCGTGCGTCAGGAGTAGCCTGCGGTGCATCCGCAGCGGTACCGGCATAGCTGATGATGCCATCGGTGATGATGACAGCGGCGTTTTGAACTGCCGGTTTGCCCGTGCCATCGACGAGTTGGCCATTTTTGATGACAGTGGTGCCTGGTTGGAGCTTCATGGTGGAGAGATGCTATCGCTTCGTCCGGTGCCGGGATAGAACAGAAACGGCAGGGCGTGGAATATTCGCGGCAGCGTATTTGTCGCGATACGCACCCGGTGTGAGGCCCGTGACACGGCGGAATTCGCGGGTGAGGTGGCTCTGGTCCGCGAAGCCACAGCGCAGGCTGACAGCGGCAATGGATTCTCGCGTATCGACCAGCAACCGGCAGGCGGTCTGAATGCGCAGGCGCTTCAGGTACTGCTGCGGTGGCAGACCATATTCGCGGAGGAAGCTGCGCTCGAAGGCGCGTACGGACATACCAACGCTGCGCGCCATGTCGGCATTCGTCACGGATTCACCGAGGCGGCGGGTCATGAGCGCGATGACGACACCGAGACGGATGTCGCTGCGCTGATCAATCTGCGCAGCATCCAAGGCGCGTGTGATACCTGCCGTGCCGACGATGCGGCCTCGGGCATTGCAGACGGGTCGTTTGGTGGTGAAACACCATGCCGCTGTGTGATCAAAACGGCCGACGAGTTCCAGGCGGCCCTGCACCGTTTGCCCGGCCAGCACTGCTTCATCGCCCGCACGGAAATGCGCCGCGAGATGTGGAGGGGAGAGATCATCGTCGGTCTTGCCGAGTACTTCATCCAGCTGATGCATGTCGTAGTTCAGCAGGAAGGTGCGGTTCACCCAGAGGTAGCGGCGTTTGGCATCTTTGATCCATGCTTGCACGTCCGGCAGTACGTCGAAAAGATCGCGCAGGGCATCGACGGGGGATGTGGCGGCGGCTTTGGCTTTCACAAGGCGGGGACTAATCAGAACGTGTTTCGATGACACGCTGAATCATCCAGGCACAAAAAAAGCGGAGCCGCATGCCGCAGCTCCGCTTGAGGGGTGAAATGAAAAGCTGCCGGTTACTGGCGCACTTCCTTGATGTGCTTGTCTGGTGCGGCGTCGAAAGCAGCCTTGCTGGCGGCATCGGCAAAGGCGACCGGACGGGTGTAGGTCACGGTGATGGAAGGGTCGGATTTCTTCTTGCTCAGCGGGCACTGGCCTGCGGTGGCACTGAGGATGTTATTGAGGTAGCCCTTGGGAGCAGCGGTGAACTGGGCTTTGCAGCGGTTGCAGCAGACGGCCACGGTCTTCGTATAGGTGCTGGTGATGGCCGGGCTCGCGGGCTTGCCGGAAATGGGGCAGACCGTGTTCAGCGGTTCGGCGGCAGGGGAAAGGCCAGCCAACAGGCTGAGCGCGGCGATGAGGGTAAGGATGTGTTTCATGATGGGCGTGGTGGAATAAGACGTCAGACCCGAATACGAATTCATGGATTCTCCGCAACTGAAACTTACGAGTTCCCAGATTCCTTACTTCGGCTGATACTTCGGATAACGCTGCTGAAGCTGCTGCAGCATCTGCTTGGCTTTGACGGAGTCTCCTGCTTTCTCCAACACCTGGGCGGCTTTGTAGAGAGCATTAGGGGTGACGTCTGGGTCGTCGAAGAATTGGCTGGGAACGGCATATTTGGCGGCGCCGTCTTTCCATTTGCTCACGGCGGCATCTTTCTGGCCTTCAGCGGCGAGTTTGTCGCCCTGCGCGGCATAGATGTCGCCTTCCAGGATGAGGAGTTCGGCCTGGAGCCTGCCGTCTTTAACGACTTGGAGCGCGTCCTGGGCCACCTTGTCGGCTTCATCGAAGAGTCCTTTGCCCAGCAAGGCGCTGCCTTTGGTCAGCAGCGCACGTGAGCGGGTGGCGCTGTCGGGTTCAGATTTCAGGAAGTTGTCCGTGGCCTGAATGCTGGCGTCGTACTGCTGGTTCTGCAGCTGTGCCATGCCGAGGTAGTTCCACACGACAGGCTCGGTGTTTTCCGGGGTTTGCGGGGTGACGGCGAGTTCGAGGAAACGGGCGGCACGTTTGTAGTCGTCGCTGCTGTAGAGCTTGAGACCGAGCCATTTCAGAATGTTCGGGGGCACTAGGCCGCCGGGCTTGGACTGCAGGTAGCTATCGATGGTCTTGGCGAGGTTGTCAGCGTTCTGACGTGCGTAGTCGCAGAGGATGATCATCTGGCTCGATTTTTCGAGGTAGCCTTTGCTGTCGATCTCAATGGAACGGCGCAGGGCGGGCACAGCCTTGTCGTAGATCTTCTGGTCGAAATTGCCCCGACCAATGCCGTAGTAGGCCTGCGCAGCGGCGGTGGTGGTGGGGAATTTTTTCAGCAACGTTTCAAAGGCGGTGATCATGGCCTTGGGATCCTTTTGCTCCATCGCGATGAAGCCGAGCTGAAGCCACGAAAGCTCGCAGGCGTCGGATTTGGGGAATTCCTTGGTGACGTGTTCAAAGTCAGCCTTCGCCTTGGGCAGATCGCGAGCTTCGCGGTTCGCAAGACCACGGCGGGCGTAGGCCTTGGGGAGGAACTCGTGGGCTGGATTCTCGTTAATGAATCGGGTGAAGGTGCCCACGGCCTCCTGATTGCGTCCAGCCTCACTCTGTGCCCAGCCCATGTTGAAGAGCGTACCTGGGCGCAGTTTTTCGGGCAGCTTTTCGAGGCTGATTTCATTGTAGCTCAGCGACGCCTGTTGGTAGTCGCCTTTATTGAAGTAAAAATCGGCGCGGATCAGGCGTGCCAGAGAAAGGTATTCATGATCGGCGTGCTTCGGCGCCTGACGTGTGATGAATGCCGTGGCGAACTCGCCCAGGTCTTTGTCATTCAGCAGGTAAAAACAGTACAGCTTCCAGTATCCAGAACTGAAGGCTTCCTCGGTATCGGCATGATACTGTTCAATGAGCAGGTACACTTCCACAGCACGGGCATAGCTCTTTCGCATGCGGTAGGCGTGGCCGACGAGCAGCAGCATCTTGGCACGCGCGGCTCCTTGGGGCAGGACCTCGGAGTTCTTATTGTAGTAGTCGATGACGCCGTCGTAATCGCCCTTGGCATAGAGTGCTTGAATAATGCCAACAAGGGAGATGCCACGGTTTTGCTCGCTTGTTTCCGGCATGCGCAGCGCCTTTTCAAACATCGCGATGGACTCTTCCGGCTTCTTAAGCTCGGCATAGAGCACTGCCGCGCGGATGCTGGCCTCGGCGATGATCGCACGGTCGGCGCTGGTCTTGACGAGCTCGTCAAAAATAGGCAAGGCCTCGGTCTTTTTGTCCTGACCGAGGTAGAGGCTGCCGAGCGTGAGCAGCGACGTTTCGCGGTAAGGGTTGTCCGCTTTCACCGCGATCACACTGGTCAGGGCGGCGGTCTGCTTGGCCTTGTCCCCGACCATTTCGTAGGCGCGGCTTTTGTTGTAGGCGGCAGCCAGCCGGACGGCAGAGCTCTTGGTTTTGGTTTCAGCAAAGCTGAAAAATTTGGCCGAGTCAGCAAACTTGGAGTCGTTGAACATCATCGCACCCAGGCGATAGGCGCAGGAGGGGGCTCCCTCGCTTTCTGGGTAGCGGTTCACGACTTCCTCATAAAAACCCGCAGCCTGCTTGAGCTGGTTTTGCTTCATGTAGCACTCGCCAACGCGGTAGAGTGCATCCGGCACCTGCCTGCCACTGGGATATTGCTGCAGGTACTTCGCATACGACTGCCCAGCCATGCTCCACTCCTCGCGGTCATACGCCAGCGTGGCAAAGTCGAACATGTCATCATCAGGCCCCTTGGTCTTCGGCTGTGGCGCATCCGGCACAGGCTGCGCCTTCGGTGGGCTCACAGGAATGGCCTTCGGCACATCATCTTCCACTGGCAGGGCACGCGGTGGGGCGGGTTGCTGCGCCATGGACGAAAACGCCAGCAGGCAGAAAAGCGCTGGAATGAAACGGGGCGCATGGCTGCGCGAGGCGGTTGGGAACTTCGCGGCGGTCATCTCACTTGGGCGTGGCAGCAGGTTGGTCGGCGTCGGGTTTGCGCGTGGCAAAGGCGATGTTCCAGATGCCAGCCTTCTGGCAGGTGTCCAACACGCGGATCACGTTCTGGTAAGGGGTGCCTTCGTCACCCCGCAGGATCACGGCCTGATCCTTGTAGAGCGAGACGATGTTCTTCAGTTTCACCAGCAGTTCGTCGGTGTTGAATTTCTGGCCGTTGACGAGGATCTCGCCGTCTTTTTTGATGTTGATGATGATCTCGCCCACGTTGCGGGTTTCCTTCTCCTTGCCCTCGTCGGCGGCAGGCACGCTTACGTCCATGACCTGCTCCTCCTTGGCATATTGGAAGGTCACGGCAAAGAAAATGACGAGCAGGAACAGCACGTCCACCAGCGGCGCAAGCTGCATGGGCGAGGGTTCGATGGAATGCTGTTTTCTGAAATTCATGTCAGGAAGATTGCGAAGCGGGCCAATGACGAAATCAGAATGACGAATGACGAATGTGCCAGCCAATACCGGCAGCACCTTTTGTCGTTCGAGCTTCGGATTTCATTCGTCATTCCTCATTCTGGTTTCGTCATTTTCATTCTACTGACCGGAGACGGCGCGTGCGGCACGCTTGTACTGCACCGCCAGCAGGGCCATCAGATGGGTCGTCGCAGCTTCCATTTCGGAGATCAGGCGGTTCACCTTGCCGCGGAAGATGGCGTAAAACATCAGGGCGGGAATACCAATGACGAGACCCGAGGCCGTGCAGAGCAGGGCTTCGGACACCCCTTGGGCGAGGCCGAGCTGGTTGGAGCCACCGACGCCCTTGCCTGAGATTTCATGGAAAGTCGTGATCATGCCCAGCGTCGTGCCGAGCAGGCCGAGCATGGGAGCGATGGCGCCAACGTCTCCCAAGTAGGCGATGCGGGCCAGCAGCAGGCTGGACTGGCGGTTGCCTTCGGCCTCGGTGACTTCCTTGACCTCTTCAAAGCTCGCGGTCGGGTTGCGCGTGGCGAAGTCGAGCGTCTTTGAGGTAATGCGTGCGATGCACTCGTTGCGGCGGTTGCACACCGCCAGCAGCCCGAGGTAGTCCTGCTTGCGGATCAGGGCGTCCGCCGAGTTCATGAAGGCATCGCTCACCACGGTGCCCTGCCGCACCGTGAAGGCGAACAGCACAATCATGAAAAAAGCGATCATCGATAGGACGATCAGCGGGTAGGCCATCACCCCGGTGCGCTTGACGAAACCGTTGAAGGTCAGCACATCGCCATAGGGATTGTCTTCCTCTATGGCGGCGGTGGTCACGGTGACACCAGAAGCGGGAGGCGCAGGCTGCTGGGCCTGAGCTTTAAGGGTCATCGTGAAGACGAGTGCCACCAGCACGGCTAGGGCGAAGAAGATTTTTCGATGCATGAGGTAACAACTGTAAACGTGTGCGCCAGCCTTGCAAGGGGCCGGTGGTTGGCTTTCCTGGCCCGGTCAGGCCAGCAATTCCCGCACCACTTTGCACTCGTTCACGCCTGTGAGGCGGAAATCGAGCCCGGCGTACTTGTAGGTGAACTTTTCGTGATCGAAGCCCAAAATGCGCAGGATTGTGGCGTGCAGATCATGCACATGCACCGGGTTTTCCTGCGCGGCGAAGCCAAATTCATCGGTCGAGCCATGCGTGTAGCCACCCCGCACCCCACCCCCCGCCAGCCACATGGTGAAGCCGTAGTGGTTGTGGTCGCGGCCGTGCTGCTTGCCCGCGTTGGCCCCTGGCGACGGCAGTTCCACCGCCGGGGTACGGCCAAATTCGCCCCCCCACATCATCAGGGTGTCATCCCACAGCCCGCGCTGCTTGAGGTCGCTCATGAACGCGGCCATCGCCCCGTCCGTCTGCTGGCCGAGCTTCCGGTGATCAAGAATTTCGTCGTGATTGTCCCACGGCTGGCCCGCGCCGGTCCACAGCTGGATGAAGCGCACCCCGCGCTCCAGCAACCGCCGGGCGATCAGGCACTGGCGGCCAAAAGCGTGGTCGCCATACATCTTCCGCATCGACTCCGGTTCCTTCATGATGTCAAAGGCGTCCGTGGCCTCCATCTGCATGCGGTAGGCCAGTTCGTAGCTCTGCACGCGGGCCTCGAGCTGCTGGTCGCGGTCCTGCTGCACCAGATTGCGCTGGTTCAGCTCCTGCAGCAGGTCCAGTTGGCGGCGCTGCTGCTTCAGATCGAGCGAGCCGTTCTTGATGAACTCCACGAGTTTTTCGACGCGCGTGTCCTCCGTATTAATATAGGCCCCTTGGTAGGCGCTGGGTAGGAAGGCCGACTGCCAGTTCTTCGTCCGCCGCGTCGGCATGCCGCCGGGGCACATGGCAATGTAGCCGGGCAGATTGTGATTTTCACTGCCCAGACCGTAGGTCACCCACGAGCCCATCGTTGGGCGGTTCAGGCGGCCTTCGCCGCTGTTCATCAGGCCAAGGGAAGGCTCATGGTTCGGCACGTCCGCGTGCATCGAGCGGATCACGCAGAGGTCATCCGCAAAAGCACCGGTCTTCTCAAAGATTTCGCTCACCTCGAGGCCGCACTGACCACGCTTGGTAAATTTGAAGGGAGATTTGAAGCCGGCTCCGGTCGGGCGCTCGGTTTTGAGCACGTTCGGCAGCGCTTTGCCGTCGTATTTGTCCAGCATCGGCTTCGGGTCGAAGGTGTCGACGTGGGACGGCCCGCCGTTCATGAAGAAATGAACCACCCGTTTCGCCTTCGGCTCAAAGTGCGGACGCTTCACCGCCATCGGGTCCATCGTCGCAGCAGACGCCTGCGGTGTGAACAGTGAGCCGGCCGCCATCGTGCCAAAGCCCATGCCGACACGCTGCAGCAGCTCGCGGCGCGTCAAAAACGCATGCTCCAGATTCGGGGCATGATGTGAAAAGATAGAACTCATGGGGGTATGAATGATACGTCTCGGCAGGGGCATGCTTTCGCTTGATTCCCTGGGCGAGATTTATAGCACAGGAAAGCGCAAAAAAGGAGCGGAAGCTGCTGATTAAAATCCATCCTTTGCTCGTATCATTTGTCCCCCCAATGTCCCTGAATCCACGCCATTTTGCTCTGGCCGCCTTTGTCGTCGGCTCGTTGTCCCTTCCCGCAGCTCCCGCGTGGAAGGACGCCGAGGTCGTTTTGAAGGCTAAATGCTACGAGTGCCACAACCCCAAAAAGACCAAGGGCGACGTCGATTTGCAGCAGTTTGCGGCGGATCCACAGCTCGCCAAGCATTTTGAAGTGTGGCTCAAAGTCAAAGACACCATCGAAAACGGTGACATGCCGCCGCCAAAAGCGCACCAGATGAGCGACCAGGAGCACAAGGCGCTCCTCGGCTGGGTGAATGGCGAACTCGACGCTCTGGCAGCCGCCCAGTCGGGCGATCCCGGCCCCGTGACCATGCGTCGGCTGACGAATGCCGAGTACGACTACTCCATTCGCGACCTCACCGGACGCGATTACGCCCTCGCCAAAGAATTCCAAACCGATGGCGGCGGTGGTGAAGGCTTCACCAACACGGGCGACGTGCTTTTCATGAGCCCGACGGCCATCGACAAGTATTTCGCGGCGGCACGCAAGCTCGCAGACTATGCCACCATCATGCCGGGCACCGGCATCGTGTTTAACTCGGCACGCATCGGCCTTCGAGGGCCGGAGCAGGTCAAAGCACAGGCACAGCAGGGCCTCTATGTGTGGTATCAGCAGAAAGCAGCGCCGCACCTGCCGAAGGATGACGAAGACATGCGCGAGGCCGATTACATGCTCGCCTGCTGGAAGCACAAGCACGCCAAGACGCCGCTCGACCAGCTCGCGAAAGAAATGAAGCTCAGCATTCACTTCCTGAGCAACTGGTGGAACCTCGTGAACAGCGTGGAGCCGAAAAGCCGTTTCCTCGATCTCACCCGCGTGGCCTGGTGTGAGCTGCCCGCCGATGAAAAAACGGCGCATGAGCGCATCAAGGCCATTGAGGCGGACAGACTCTCCTGGAACAACCCCAAGCGTCCCGGCAGTGGCATCCAGCGCCAGCAGCAGGACAGCGACGGCATTCGCCCCTACCCGATGCAGACCTCCGTGAATGGCAAAACGCACGTTCATCTCTGCTTTGGCGACATTGGCGACGGCAACAAGGGCGACATCGCACTCGTGACCTACATTGAGGTCAGCGTTGGCAAACAGAAGCTCAACTACTTCCATTGGCTGAACCAGACGCTCGATGAAAAGAAAAAGCTGGCTGCTGCAAACCCACCGCCGCCGAATCTCGACGCGCTGAAGGCCCGCATTGCCGAGCTGGAAAAAATGCGTGCCGCCTATGGAAAGCACCCGCAGCCCGGCCGCAAGATCGAGCCACATGTGCTCGCCTTTGCCGCGCCTGCTGTTTTCACCCTGCCGCTGCCGGAAGGTGCACACTGGCTAAAGGTGGACACTCGCCTCGACATGGAAAACCCTGAAGTCGATGCAGCCACCATTCAGTGGACCATGACCACCGGGACGCCGCGCGACGTGACCAAGATCATCCCCGGCGTCCTCACCATCTGGAAACGCGGCACCAAAGCCTCCGCAGAGACGATGAACGACTTCAACAAGATGAAGACCGCCTTCCCGGACATGTTTGAGCGCCGGCTCGAAGAGGTCGCTAGCAATCTGTACCGCGGCGGCAAGCCCAACTACACCGTTTACTACTTCAGCGACGATCAACTCGGCTCGCTCCTCGGCGAGAAGGATAAAAGGTTCCTCGACTACATGAAGAAGGACTGGGGCTACACCGCCACCGGCGGCAACCTCAAACCCCAGCAGCAACAAGAATACAACAGCCTGATGGTCGGCCACCTGCACTACTTTGCCAGCCTCGCCTGGCGCCGCCCGCTCACGGGTGAAGACAACCGCAAGCTCGACAGCCTCTACTACGACGGCCTCAAGAAGGACCTCGACCGCGAATCCGCTGCTCGTGAAGTCCTCGTCTTCATCCTTGTCTCGCCGCACTTCCTTTTCAAAGCCGAGACCCTCCCACTCCCTCCAGCTGCGCCGCCGCCCGGCAGCCCAGCGCTAGCTGCACCCGCCATCGCTAGCAGCAGCGACGTGGCATTGAATGCTCAGCAGCTTGCCGCGCGGCTCTCCTATTTTCTCTGGGCTTCCACGCCTGACCTTGAGCTCCGTAAAGCCGCCGATGACGGCAGCCTGCTCAAGCCCGAAGTCCTCGCCGCACAGACAAAACGCATGTTGCGCGATCCGAAGGCCTCCGCGCTTGCCAAAGAGTTCGCCGGCCAGTGGCTCAAGTTCAACGGCTTTGACGAGAAGAGCACCGTCGATGAGAAAAAGTATCCTGAGTTCACCACCGAACTCCGCAACGACATGCAGCGCGAGACCACCGAGTTCTTCGCGCATCTCGTACGCGATGACCGCAGCGTCGGTGACATCATCGGTGGCGACTATTCCTTCCTCAACGAGCGCCTCGCCAAATTCTACGGCGTTCCCGGCGTCACCGGCGGTGAATTCCGCGAGGTCAAAGTCGGGCAGCAGCATCGCGGCGGTCTGCTTGGCATGGGTGCTATTTTGACGAAGACTTCGCGTCCGAATCGCACAAGTCCCGTGGTGCGCGGTGACTATCTCTATCAGGTCGTGCTCGGGTTCAGTTCACCGCCGCCACCACCGAATGTTCCCCAGCTTCCTGACAGCGCCGTGAAACCCGCCTCATTGCGCGAAGCCCTCATGATTCACCGCACCGATGCCGCCTGCGCCGTCTGTCATGAGCGCATTGATCCCCTCGGCTTCGCGCTCGAAAGCTTCGACCCCATTGGTCGCTTCCGCGTCGCTGATGAGACTGGTGGCAAGATCGATGATACGGGTGAACTCAAAGACGGCACCAAATTCCAAGGGCTCGCCGGACTGCGTGACTACCTCAAAAAGAACGAAACCAATTTCAACGCGCAGTTTTGCCGCAAGCTCCTCGGCTACGCGCTGGGCCGCCAGACAATGCCCAGCGACAAAGCCCTGCTCCTGCACATGCAGGCCGCACTCAAGCAGAACAACGGCAAGTTCTCCGCCGCTGTGCTCGACGTCGTCAACAGCCGCCAGTTCCTCAATCGCCGCAGCGAACCCGCCGTGGCTAATAATTAATGAAATTAGTCCTCCGAGCCTTCGAAGTTTTGTCATGGTCGGTACTGCTCCTGTGCGGTTCGTCATGTGCGATTCCTTGGGGTAATCTGCCCTCGACAACTTACCGGGGCAGAGTCGTGCATGACGAACTTGGGACAGGCATTGCAAATGCCACTATCACAGCATCTCGACCCTGCGTTCGAAGCAGCCTATGGCCAATGATTCGGCCTGAGGAGATCGCCACTACGAAAAGCGATGAGCATGGATTTTTTTCAATGACGACAAGTAAGGGTTATGCCACGCAGATCATGACCCGTTCCAGCGATCTGAAACTGTTTGGTCGCATTGAACTTTCGCGCAAACATGCCGATCCGCTTGAGCTACGAGTGAGCGCGGAACTGCAATCTATTGCCCATTACAACTTTGGGGGAAGTCCAGTGGATGGAAACTCACTACCTTCAAAGACCGCCGAAGCCGCTATTAGACGCTTGGTGAGGTACATTTCGGCTCATCCGGGCGCGTCTCTCAAATCCTTGAGTCAGTACAACAAGCAAGGGGTAATCTCAGACAGTGAATTATCAGTTTTTGAGTCTGCACCTGTTCACTATTTCGGTCCTCATTCTCTGGTCGAATATCAGTGGGGACGCCAAGCGTTCTTGATAACTGATCAAAACACCCAAATTCGTTTCGTTTCGCCGCGTATATCTTTAACAGAAAGCATCCCCCTATGAACCTTTCCCGTCGCAAATTTCTCCGTGGCACCGGTGTCGCCCTTGGCCTGCCGTGGTTTGAATCGATCAGCTCCTTCGGCGCCGAAGCGGTCAAGAACAACACCGCTCCACGCCGTCTCGCCGTGTGCTTCACCGGTAACGGGGTCAATCCACACCACTGGGGTGCCACGCAGGGCCCTGCTGGCATGGAGTTCATGAAATCGCTCTCGCCGCTGGAGCCGCTGAAGAAGCACATCAGCGTCTTCAAAGGCCTGTGGAATCCGACCACCGTGGAAGGTGAAGGCGGTCACTATCCGAAGATGAACGTGCTCTGCGGTCTCAAGGTGAAGAAGACCACCACCGACGTCGAAGTCGGCACCACAATGGACCAGCTCGTCGCGGCACAAACGGGCAAATTCACACCCATGCCAAGCGTCGTGCTCGGCACCGAGCGCCCCAGCTACAGCACGGATTCCGGCTTCACCTCGATCTACTCCGCCTATATTTCCTGGAGCACACCCACCACCCCTGCACCGAAGGAAATCTTCCCGCAGCAGGCTTTTGACCAGCTCTTTGACGACGGCAGCAAACGCAAGCGTGACAAGAGCATCCTCGACCTCGTGCTCGAAGACGCCGGTGCGCTGAAGCCCAAGCTCAGCCAGCGCGACAAACAGAAGCTCGACGAATACCTCACCTCCGTGCGTGAGATCGAGCAGCGCGTGGAACTGGCCGAAAAAATCAGCCAGGCCGAAACCAGCGGTGCTGGCTGGCAGCCCACCGTGAAGGTGCCCACCATGCAGCGTCCCGGTGCCGGTATCCCCACCAGCGCGGAAGATCATCTGCGCCTCATGTTCGACATCATGCTCCTCGCCTTCCAGATGGACCGCACCCGCGTGGCCACGTTCATGATGAACAACGACCTCTCCAACATGCGCTTCCCCAGCCTGGAAGGCATCAGCGGCGGCATTCACGAGCTCTCCCACCACGCCAATGACGAGCACCGCCTCGACATGTACCAGCGCGTGAACCAGCACCAGGTGAAGCTCTGGGGCGAGTTCCTCGGCAAAATGCAGGCCACCAACGAAGGCGAGCGCACCCTGCTCGAAAACAGCATGATCATGCTCACCAGCAGCCTCTTCGATGGCAACGCCCACGATTCACGCCAGCTCCCCGTCGTCCTCGCCGGCGGCGGTGGCGGCACCATCCAGGGCGGCCGTCTCCACGACCTCAGCGCCGACCCCAATCGCAAACTCTGCCGCCTCCACATCGCTCTCATGGACCGCATGGGCCTCCATGTGGGCCACTTCGGCGATGCGGAGAACGCGCTGGCGATTTAGTCAGGCTGTCTCTCTGGATCGCTTCTGGCGAAGTGCAGCCTCACTCCTTCGTGATCGTCTCATCAAGGTTCAGCAGCACGCGCGCGATCAAAGTATGCGAGTCGATTTCACCCGCCTTGGGCTGGTGTCGCTTGAGCATGTCCATCAGCAAAGCCATTTCTTTCGCAGTCGGCTGGCGGCCCGTGCAGAGCTGAAAACCGTAGGCAATGTGGGAGGCATCATCGCTGCCACCCTCTTTCCACATGCGTTCGCCCAAGGCTTTGGCGGCGGCCATGCTCATCGTTTCATTCAGCGTCATCAGAGCCTGCAGCGGCGTGTTGCTCTTGGAGCGGCGGATGCACGCGCTCTCCCCATTCGGTACATCAAAAGTGCTCAAAAACGGATACGGCGTGCTGCGGCGGCGGAAGACATACACGCTGCGGCGGAACTGGCTCTCATCCTCATCCACCTTCCACGGGAAGGGCGCGTAGCTCGCGGGCTTTTCAAACAAATGCGCCGGTGCAGGCGGCATCACGGGGCGGCCACCGATGGTAGGATTGAGCAGACCGCTCGCGGCAAGCTGGATGTCGCGTACGACTTCCCCCTCCACACGGAAGCGCGGGCCACGCGCCAGCAGGCGGTTGTAGGGGTCACGCTCCAAAAGCTCAGGCGTCACCTTGCTGGACTGCTGATAAGTCTCGCTGCTGGTGATGAGGCGCAGCAGATGCTTCGTGCTCCAGCCGTGCTCCATGAAATCGACCGCAAGCCAGTCGAGCAACGCAGGATGGCTCGGCGGCGAGCCCTGCGTGCCGAAATCTTCAGCGGTCTCCACCAGCCCCGTGCCAAAGCAGGCCTGCCAAACGCGGTTCACATAAGCACGGGCGGTGGTGGGTGATTTTTTATCCACCAGCCATTTGGCAAAAGTCAGGCGCGATCCATCCGCATTCTTCGGCAGCGGATTCAGCACGGCAGGCACCCCGGCGGTCACGCGGTTGTCTGGCTTGAGAAAATCGCCGCGCTTGAGCACCGAGGTCATGCGCGGTTCCGCGCGCGGGTCCAGCGTCAGGGTGGTGGTTCCTTCGGGGTGCTGCTTCCAGACCGATTCAATTTCGTCATTCACCGGCTGCCACTCGGCCACGGTGGTGCGGAAGGAGGTGAACTCGGACTTCTTTCCATAGAGCGGATCAGCCTCGGCATTTGGCGCATCCGTCACACTGATGCGATACCGCCCGAGGTTCATCGTCTGCAGATCATCGCTGTTCCAGCCGCCATGCTTCATGCTTAGTGTCACGCTCAGTTCGCTGTCAGGCTTGAGTTCGACCGGCTTCTCCAAAACGAAGACCGCATTGCGCGGCACATTGCGCCGTCCAGGTCCGGCATTAATACCCCAGGCAGTGTCCGCTTTACCATCAATCGCATACGCGATTGGCCCCGTGACACGCTTGTCTTTCGTCAGATCCTGATCGCGCGCAAAGGGGGCGAGCGGCGAGTTTTCCGGCTCGCCATAGTCGGCGGTGGCTTTGACAAACTTCAGCTTCGTCATCTTGCCGTCGATCTTCATCTCGGCGCTGAACTCCGTCAGCGCCGCCGTGCCTTTTTGCGAACGTCCCGGGCCATACGCAGGCAGATTGGGGTCATTCATCAGTTCAAGGCGGAAGGCGCTGATGGTGCGTGGCGCATTCTGCTGTAGTGCGACCGTCCCGGTTGCACTCGGCAAGCCAGAGGCTTGCCCTACCGACTTCACCGCAAACTTCACATCACCCTTCGTCGGCGCGTAACCTTGCGCGAGGATGCTCCCATCTGGCTGTCGCAGCGCCTTCTCTCCCCCTGAGGGATCGTCCTCAAAGGCCAGCGTATGCCACTGCGGCTGCGCAGCTTTCACACCCGCCACCCACGCGTTCATCCTATCCTGCCAGTCAGCGTGATCATGCTTCAGCTTTGCTTCCAGCTCGGCCGTGCGCGTGAGCACCTGCGCGCGCTGCATCTGCTCGCTGGCGGTGTACACCACGCGCCAGGGCTCGTTGTCATTGTTGAGGAAGGCAAACATGCGGTAGTACTCCTCCTGCGAGATAGGGTCGTACTTGTGGTTGTGGCACTGCGTGCAGCCAATGGTGAGCCCAAGCACGCTTTTGCCGATCGTGTCCATGCGGTCAAACATTGACTCCATGCGGAACTGCTCCGGGTCCACACCACCCTCCTCATTCACCATCGTGTTGCGCAGGAATCCGGTGGCCACGATCTGGTCCTGCGTGGCCTGGGGCAACTCGTCTCCGGCAAGCTGCTGAATGATGAACTGATCATACGGCAGGTCGCGGTTGTAGGCGCTGATGACCCAGTCACGGTAAAACCAAATGAAGCGCATCGGGTCCTTTTCGTAGCCATTGCTGTCCGCGTAATGCGCCGCATCCAGCCAGTGCCGCGCCCAGCGTTCCCCGAAGTGCTGGCTGCCGAGCAGCGCAGACGCCACACGCTGAATGCTCGCAGCAGGGTCTTTGCGGTACGCAGTGGCAAAGGTTCGGATCTCCAGCGGCGTCGGCGGCAAACCCGTGAGATCCAGGTGAAGTCGGCGCAGCAGCGTTTCAGGGGCTGCTGGGGGCGAAGGCTGCAGCCCTTCCTTCGCCAGACGCTCACGGATGAAAGCATCGATGGGATGCTTCGCCGTCGCAGGCACGGGTGGCCGCACGGGCGGCTTGAAGGCCCAGTGGTCGGTCTTCCGCTCGATGCTCACACTCGCGCTGTCAGGCCAGACGGCCCCGGCATTGATCCACTCCTTCAGCTTCCCGATCTCCTCCGCACTCAGCGGGTCACCCTTGCGCGGCATGCGCATTTTCGGGTTCGTGCCCAGCACCGCGTGCATCAGGCGGCTGTCATCCGCTTTGCCGGGGACAATGGCCACGCCAAAGTCGCCGCCCTTCAGCGCGCTCGGTTTGTTGTCCAGCCGAAAGGCCGCCTCCTGCTTATGTCCGCCATGGCATTGGTAGCAGTGCTCGCTGAAGATCGGCTGGATGTCCCGCACGAAATCGACCGCCGCAGAGGCAGGTGCGGTCATTAGCAGCAGGAGAAGGGCAGGGGAGCTTTTCACGAGATAATTACGCACATCCTGCATGCGAAATCAGCGCCTGCCGCATGGAGAATGCTGTCGGGCAGGAGCTTCGTCGCTCAGCGGACTTCGACTCCTGTCCTCGGAGGTAATGGATCTGGGGAAACCGCCCGGCGGCTGTCCATCCTGACTTCGGAGGCATCAGCCACAGCGGATGCTTTTTTGCCACTCATGGCGGAGGCTGAGTACACTCCGGGCACGAATTTCTGAATGACGGACCAGACGAAAAATCCGACCACCGTGAGTGCGGCGATCTTTAACAGCACTGTGGCCAGCACACGGCTGCGGGACGGTTTTTTTGGGACGGCTGCCAGTGGAAGTGAGGCAGCAGCAGGCACTGATGCAGCTTTGGTCAAAACGGGCCGGGGCTTCAGCGACTTGGATGTGAGATGCGTTGTCTTGGCACCCGGTGCCATCACAGGGGGCTGCTTGGTCTCGTAGGTGCTGCCTTCAGGCATGCTCTGTAGCAGTACTTTCAGCGCCAGCGACACCGACTTTGGGCGCTGCTGTGGCACCAGGCTCAGCAGCCATGCCAGCCAGTCGCGCAGCGGCTGGTCCAGGTCCGGCCGCAGATGCTCCAGCAGTTCGCAGGCGTCAAAGGCCTGCCAGTCCTGCAAGATTTCCTCCACCGTTGTTCCCAGTGTCGGTGAGGTGTTTGTGGCGATGCAGAACAAACTGCCCGCCGCCGTGAACAGATCGCTCTGCATCGTCGGTGCGCCGCCCGCGTGAAGCTCCGGTGCACGAAACCACAGCGTCTCCGGCGGCTGGGTCTGCCGGGCTAGTGAGAGGCCCCAGTCCTGCACCTGGAGAAACAAACCGCCACCGGGATGATCAGCGATGATGAGATTGCTCGGCTTGGGGTCGCCGTGGGGCTGCCGCAGTTCCTCACCCACCTGCAGCGCCTGCATGAGCTGCACCGCCAGCATCCGCACATCCTTGGGCGAAGGTCTGTGCTCGGCGTCAAAGGACCGGCCATTCATTCCGGGCATGAATTCAGAAACGAAGGCAAACTCATCCTCCGTGGGCAGCAGCGTGATGAGACGCGCAATGTGCGGATGCCGCATCTGCATGAGTGAGGGAGCCATCTGCTGGATGCGATCCCGATCCAGCGGACACACCGTTTCGTGGTCCTCCAGCAGCGCTTTGATCAGCACCTTGCGCCCCGTCCTCGGCTCCACTCCGCGATAGACTTTGGCAGAGGGCCCTGCGGCGATGATCTTTTCGGGCTGAAACTGGTCGGGGTGCATTGTTAACAACGATTTCGATCATCATCGCAAAATCCGGTGGCCAAACGCAAGACAAGATTGGCGTACTTGCACCTCGCCGCATCTGCCCCAAAGTCGCCCCATGATGAAACTCGGACTCATAGGCTGTGGAAAAATGGGCGGCGCTCTCCTGCGCGGCGTGGAGCAGGCGCTTGGCAAATCCAGCCTCAATGTGGCCCTCAGCGATGTCATGCCCGAGGCCGTGAACGCCCTCCGCAAATGCCTCGCCTGCAAAACCATCACCGGCACCCCTGCGGAAGTGGCGGCAGCATCAGACGTCATCATCCTCGCCGTGAAACCCGGCGATATGAAGCCCCTGTGCGAGGCCCTCTCCCAGGTCAAAGGCTCGCGCCTCTACCTCAGCATCGCCGCAGGCATCTCATTGGCCAATCTTGAAACTTGGCTCGGCGGCAAGCAGCGCGTCATTCGCAGCATGCCCAACACTCCGGCCCTCGTCGGCAAAGGAGCCGCTGCCTTCGCACGCGGCAGCAAGGCCACCCCCAAGGACGCCGCCCTCGCGGACAAGATTCTCGGAGCCGTCGGCACTGCGGATGAAGTCGCCGAAAAGCTGCTCGATGCCGTCACCGGCCTCTCCGGCAGCGGCCCCGCCTATGTTTACACCGTCATCGAAGCACTCGCCGACGGCGGCGTCCTCATGGGCCTGCCACGCGCAGCCGCTCTGCGCCTCGCGGCTCAAACCGTCGCCGGTGCCGCAGAAATGGTCCTCACCAGCGGCAAACACCCCGCGTCCCTGCGCGATGAAGTCACCAGCCCCGGCGGCACCACCATCGCCGGCCTCGAAAAACTCGAGCAGCACGGCCTCCGCAACGCCATGATCCAAGCCGTCCGCGCCGCCACCGAAAAAAGCAAAGCGCTCGGGGTCTAGGCCAGGCCTCCGGGAAGCACGATAGGCACTCCTGCCTGTCGATCAGCGCCCCCGCAAGCTCCCTCGCCTACGCTCCGCCTCAACCCAGCCGCCAGCAAGATCAGTCCAAAGCCCGGCGGCGTTCGAAAACCCGTGCTGACTGGCCCCAAGTCATTGCCATTCACGGCAGGCAGGCATCATCCCCTCCGAAAGCCCGTAGGGCTGGCACAACGGTAGCCGTGGGTGCCAACCCACGGAACCGCATCATCCATGTTTCCCAAATATCGTGGAACCGCGTAGCGGTGGCACAAAACGCCGCCATACCCATGGGCAAGTCAAGGTCGTGGCCAGACCAGCAGGAAAGAGAACCAAGACCTAGCAAACCTGAGCGCAACGGCCGAGAACCACCGTAAGGCAGCCAGACGAAGTCAAACAGACAGGCCAATCCGCCCACCGCACTCCCCAACCCACCGCCTGCGCTAAAATCAAAACGCCGGCTTGAAATACCCCAGATACGCCAGCGCAGCACCCACGATCGCAGCGATCAGCACCACCAGCGGCGCGGCGATCACACGGCGCTTTGCCAGCACCGGCAGGAAGCCCAGCACCAGCCAGAGCACCATCTTCGCGATCACCCAAGGCTGCGTGTAAAGGGAAGGCGACCCCTCAGGCAGTCCCTTGGACATCTTCGCCAGCATGCCAAAGGCAGAGACGAAGCTGATCACCAGACCAATGCCATGCCACATCATGGCCTTCTTGGCACCTTCGCTGGAGAACAGACCGCCAAAGCCAATGAAAACAAGGATCAGGCCGATGAGATGCAGGTAATGATAGAACGGGAGAGACATGGCGGACTCTGTGGCCCAAAGAACCGCCTCACACAAGTGCCGTAATGGTCAGAAATCAAAGTTGCCTTGTTGCGCCGCAACAAGGGCAGGATCCCCCGGTCCCACCCCTCCCACAGGCACCGGCCCATCCCTCAATCCTCCATCCCCGGAATCGGCCCAAACACCTCCGCCGGCAGCCGCCGAATAAACCGCCCCTTCGCATCCCTCTCCTCCCACCCCAGCCACCGCCACGCCTCCGGCGTGGCATGGAGGATTTCGGTGCCGTCTCCGCTGATGACGGCGGATTGAAGCTCGGGGAGGCTGTGCAACGTCCTGAGGCACTTGCCAGTGGTAGCATCCCAGACTTTAATGGTGTTGTCAGCAGCCCCTGAGACTAGGCGAGATCCATCGGGACTCCAAGCGCAACACCAAACGGAACTGAGATGCCCACCAAGGGTAAAAAGTTCTTTGCCTGTGGCGGCATCCCAGATCTTGAGTGTCTTGTCAGCTGAGCCAGAAAGAACGTGAGTTGCGTCGGGACTCCATGCGCAGCACCAGACGGAATTCGTATGTCCATTGAGGCTTATGAGTTCTTTGCCAGAAGATGCATCCCAGAGCTTGAGTGCCTTGTCCCAAGAACCTGAAAGAAAGCGAGAGCCATCGGGACTCCATGCACAGCAACTGATGTGATTTGTATGCCCCGTGAGACTGAGTAGTTCTTTGCCAGAGATTGTATCCCAAAGCTTGAGTGTCTTATCATCGGAACCGGAGAGCAGTCGGAAACTGTCGGAACTCCATGCGCAACATCTGATGCCACGGGTATGCCCCGTGAGACTGAGGAGTTCTTTGCCAGAGGCTGCATCCCAGAGCTTAAGCGTACTGTCCCAAGCGACGGAGAGTAAGCGAGAGCCATCAGGACTCCAAGAGCAACATTTGATAAGAAAAGCATGAGTTTTGAGGCTGAAGAGTTCTTTGCCAGTGTTGGTATCCCAGAGCTGGAGTG
Organism: Verrucomicrobiaceae bacterium; assembly: GCA_027490195.1. Lineage (GTDB taxonomy): Bacteria > Verrucomicrobiota > Verrucomicrobiia > Verrucomicrobiales > Verrucomicrobiaceae > Prosthecobacter. The sequence goes on from JAIXYN010000058.1 coordinate 106,952, forward strand.
TGCTATCAGCGGAACCGGAGAACAGGCGAGAGCCATCGGGATTCCAGGCACAGAACCTGATGGAGCTCGTGTGAGCGTTTAGGCTGAGGAACTCTTTGCCGGTGGTAGTATCCCAGACTCTGAGTGTTTTATCATCTGATCCTGTTAGCAGGCGTGTGCTGTCAGGATTCCAAGCACAACATCTGAAGGCATTCGCATAAGCATCGAGGCTGAGGAGTTCCTGACCAGTGATTGCATCCCAAATCTTGAGTGTATGATCCCAAGAGCCAGAGAGAATATGAGAACCATCGGGACTCCAAGAGCAGCAACTGACGGCATTCGCATGAGCAGTTAGAGTTAGGAGTTTCCTCCCGCTAGTGGCATCCCAAATCTTGAGGGTGTTGTCATCGGAGCCTGACAGCAGGCGGGATCCATCGGGACTCCATGCGCAGGACCAGACAGAATTCTTATGAGCGTCTATACTGAGGAGTTCTTTGCCGGTGGCAGCATCCCAAATTTTGAGGGTGTTGTCATCGGAGCCTGAAAGCAGACGGGATCCATTGGGGCTCCAAGCGCAACATCTGATGTTAAGCGCGTGGCCTGTGACATTAAGGAGTTCCTTGCCAGTGATTGCATCCCAGACCTTCAGGGTTTTATCCCAGGAACTGGATAGAATGCGGGAACCGTCGGGGCTCCACGCACAGTGCCAGACAGAATCCTTATGAGTGTCGATGCAGAGGAGCTCCCTACCGCTAGTGGCATCCCAAAGTTTGAGGGTATGATCAGCGGAACCGGAGAGCAGACGAGAGCCATCTGGGCTCCAGGCACAGCACCAGACGACATTTTTATGAGCATTGATGCTGAGAAGTTCCCTCCCTGTAGTGGCATCCCAAAGCTTGAGAGTGTTGTCCTCACAGCCGGAGAGCAGGCGAGAGCCATCTGGGCTCCAAACACAGCACGAGGCGACACTCGCAGGAGCGTCGATGCTGAGGAGTTCCCTCCCGGTGGTGGCATCCCAGATTTTCATCGTGCCATCTGCCGATAAAGAGGCCACGGCCGTGCCTCGAGAATTCCATACACAAGCGCTTATCGAGTCGCGATGTCCAGAATATGCGAATAATTGGGACATGCTCTGTACAGGGCGCGGTACGGCGGGAAGAGGTAGGCCGGTAATATGAACCTTTAGCAATTCGGCTAGATCGAGGGCTGTTTCCTCGGCCAAGACATGATCGAGGCTTCCGTGTCGCCATTGCAACCCCGCCATATCGGCCTCAATAAGCTTCGTACGCGTTGCATTCACCCACAGGAACAATGCCTGCCGCGCCTCCAGTCCAGACAGGTCCGATTCCGCAAGATCGACGAACTCAACACGCGCACGATTGAGCCGTGCACCTTGCAGATTCGCACCCCGCAGGTTCAGCGGGCGGTCTTTGCTGTAGCCCTTGATGTGCCATTCGTCGAAATCAGCGCCGGCCAGATTCACCTGCTGCGGCTGCGGCTCGGGATGCCCATGCTTGATGGCCTCCAGCCAGTACTTGAACGCGAGGCAGGCCGCAGACAAGCAAGTGCCCCCAAGGATGCGCTCCAGCGAGCCGATGGCCACACTCGAAGGATTCGTCGCAAGAATCTGCCCAAGGAAATCCAGCGTCTCCAGCGACACCATCGGCATGTCCCACTCAGCATCCGCCTTGTCCGCCAAAGCTCGGAAGAGGTGGCTCGCGAGAAAGAATTCCTGCAAAGACGTGTGGGCAAAGCGGAAGTGCTTCGCTTCCGTATCTGGCCGCAGCACAAAGGTGGCGGTGCGCAGATCTTCCTTCAGCAGGGCGCGATCCTTGTTCGCATAAGCCGAAGCGATGGCAGGGTTCTGGTGCAGAAACTCATCAAACCATTCCTCCAAACGGTCCGCGTCCCACTGCTTCTCGCCACTGCGCCAGAGGGCGGCGGCCAGCGCTTCCATGAGGCGGCGCTTGTGCATGGCATCGAGGTGGTGCTTGCCATCATCGCGGCTCAACCACGAACGCACCACGAGATCGTACAGACGTGCCGCATTGACGGTTTCCCCGCGCATCTGCAACGCCTCCAGTTCACCCAGCCGCCCGCTGATGAGGCTGAGCAGGTAAGGACGCTCGGCAAGATCACGTAGATTGTGAATGGAAGCGATGAGTTCAAAGGCTTCGCCACCGCGTTTCTCATCGCCTAGGAAGGACGTGAGGTAACCACGAATCTGCGCTTCATCAAAAGGCAGCAGGCAGAACGCCGGATACTGGCTGCGATCTAGGCCCTCGCGATCCTCGCCCGTGAGCATGGCATTCTGACTCCACACATCACGGAAGTAATGACTGCGGCAGGACAGCAGCATCTTGCCTTTGCAAGTGGCGGCTTGGCCATGGGACAGCATGGCCTGCGGCAGCACAGACCACAGCGTACGAATGAAATCCCGCGCACGGTTCTGGGTGAGGTGCACGATTTTTTCATCCAGACCATCGAAGATGATCAGCGCACCCTCCTCTCGCACCAGCCGCAGCAGATCAGCCGCCGTGACAATACGATCCGTGACACGCCAAGAACGCTGGATGACGCTGGTCAGCAGCTCTTCAATGTTCGGCACGCTGTCTGGCTGGCCGCTGGCCACGTAGTCGCGCAGATCAATATAGATGGGCAGCGGAAATTTCCCCGGCTCCTTCTGGCGCTTCTCAAGCAACTGCCGCGTGAACTGCTTCAGCGTCGTGGTCTTGCCAATGCCGACCTCTCCCAGCAGCGCAAAGAACGGCGACCCCTCCGCCCTCACCGCCCAGGCTTCCAGTTCATCCAAGGCGTCGCGGGCCTCGCCCAGATTCGCCCGCGCCGCATCAATCGACTCCCGCTGCGAGAGATGGTGCATGTATCCTTTGGTGCGTTGGAAGTGCCGCGTCTCCTCCAGAGGAGGCATGTAGCGCTGGAGATCAGGTGATGCAGGCACTCCTGCCTGCACTTCGCACGTCTCCTCGTCCTCGCTGCGGACGGGAGTGCCCACATCACTTTCAGTGCTGGCGGCGAAGGTAATGTCGAGACGCTTCTGGATGGCGAGGAAGAGCTGATGGGCAAATTCGCGCTTCTTGGCCGAACCTGACATCTCCTCGTAAAAGCGAGTGATGTCGTTCTTCAGGGGCAGACGGAAAATCTGATGTTCTTCGAGTCCCAGCAGCTCCTGCTCTTGAAAGTCCACTTTGATCAGGCCCACGGGAAGGATGGGCTTTTTGTCCTGCATGAAGTGCGGCAATTCATGCTCCTTGATGTATTTTCGGTTCAGGAACTCCGGCCCAACGAGCAAGAGGCCAAAGTCTGAGGCGTGAAGCGCCGCCTGGATGCGCTCATGCCAGCGATCTCCAACGGTGGTGTCCTGATCCATCCAAAGCTCGACTTCGTAGCGCTTGGAGCAGCCAAACTGGCTTTTAAGTTCGTCCACAAGGTTGTCCACCAGGTCTTTGTTGGCCCGCGCATAGGAGACGAAGAAGCGGACGAAGATTTTCTTCCCCTCCATGGCTGTGCCCGTGGTGGCAATGCCTTTGGACGGGATGAAAGGTTTTCCCTCGATGTCCGCCGTCATCTGCTGGGAAAAGCGGGTGGCGCGCAGCACCGCCCCATCCGGCCCAGTAAACCACACCACACGTTCCTCCGGTGGGCTCTTCTTTTTGGTATCGACCTTGAAGCACAGTCCCAGAGCCTCCCCCACTTCATTGAGGCGATTGCGCAGCCGGGTCAGGTTGGCCAACGCGGTCTGAGTGTCCTCGCCATAAAAGAGCGTGCTCAGCACGTCCGAGAGTCGCGTTTTCTCCGCTACCGCGAGCTTGAGCAGCCTCAGGAGCCTGTCCCGGTCGGATTTCCCCAGCTCCTCCAGCCATGGCTTCGCCGCTTCCCGGAGGGAGTCACCAAACAAGGTCACATTCAGGCTCATTTGGAGGATTAAACCCGATCAGTGGAGGTGCGGCAACAATTTTGGAGGATTGCGCTCACATTTTGGATGAATCATTGGAATGATCGGCAGATGAGGTGCCCCCAAATGAGCCTACGGAACACACGGAAGCCTACGTCCACCCTTTTGGTTTTCCGTGCATTCCGTGTGTTCCGTAGGCCCCCCTCTGATCCCTGAACTGTCAGCACAAAAAAGGCGGTCCGCAATTTGCGGGCCGCCTCGAATTCGATGCTTTTTCGGAGGATTAACCTGCCTCAGCAGCCGTCGTCTTGGCTTCAGCCAGCTTGGCGGCACGTTCAGCCAGTTCGATGTGGAACTGCTCTGGCGTCGGGGCCTCTCCCGTGGTGCGGGTGCGGGCGAACCAGTCGGCGAAGATTTCGCCGTCCTTGCGCTCCGCTTTGAATGCTTCCAGGAAGGCGCGCACCTTCACCGGCACTTCTTCACCGAGGACCGTCTTGTACTCCAGGCCAGCCAGGCGGTTGCCGCGGATGCTGCCACCCACAAACATCGCGTACTTGTTCGGCGAGCGACCCACAAAGCCGAAGTCGGCGTTGTAAGGGCGGCCGCAGCCGTTCGGGCAGCCCGTCATGCGGAAGAGGATCGGCTCGTCTTCGAGACCCAGTTCACGCAGGGATTCGTCGATCTTGTCCATGAAGCCCGGCAGCGCACGCTCGGACTCACTCAGGGCCAAGCCGCAGGTCGGCAGGGCCACACATGCGTGGGCCACTTTGCGGGCGCGGGTCATGCCGTCGGCATGGATGACTCCGTGCTTGGCCAGAATGGCATCCACGGCGTCCTTTTGATCGGGTGCCACGTCAGCAATGATCATGTTCGTGTTCGGCGTCACGATCAGCGGCAGGTCCAGCTCTTTGCAGAGATCCACGAAGGCGCTGCGGTATTGCGGGCCGTTTTCACGGTCCACAATGCGGCCCATGCTCACATGCACGGCGCAGTAGAGCTTGCCGTCACCCTGTTCGTGCCAGCCGAGCTTGTCCTCCACGCTGTCAAAGTGGAGCTCCTTCGGCGGGAATGTTTCGATGCCCGGCAGGCGGCGCACCACTTCGGCGCGGAAGCCGTCCAGGCCCATGGTCTGCACGGTGTACTTCATACGCGCGTTTTTGCGCTCGGTGCGGTTGCCATGGTCACGCTGGGTGGTCACGACAGCCTCGATCGCATCCACCACGTTCGCGCGCTTCGCATACAGCAGCGGCTGCCCGAGGAAGGGGCGGGTGCTGAGCTGGCCGTGGCTCATGCCAAAGCCGCCACCGACCGTAAGGGTATAGCCTTCGACGGCACCGTCCACCACGTGCGGCACCAGGCCCAGGTCCTGGGAGTAGATGTCCGCATCGTTGCAGGGCTGGATGGCCACGCCGATCTTAAATTTACGTGGCAGATAGACCTTGCCGTAGATGGGGTCATCACCCTCAGGGGCTTTCGTCGCCTCACGCACGGCCGGGTTCACCTCCGGATCTTGGATCCAGTTGGGCTCCAGCTTCTCTCCGTCCAGCCAGATGTCGGCATAGGCCTGACTGCGCCACAGAAAGCGCTGGCTGATTTCTTCCGTAAGCGTCTGAGTGTCAGCATGCACAGCGTCCTTGATCGGAGCCGCCGGGCCCATGGTGTTGCGTACCACGTCACCGCAGGCACCCATGGTGCTCAGGCCGCTGTGGCAGACATTGGAAATGACTTCCTTCAGGCCGCCTTTGAGCACGCCATGGAGCTGAATGCCCTGACGGTTGGTCAGGCGCATGTTGCCGAAAGCCTTCTCGCACAGGTCGTCATGGATGAGCCACTGCTTCGCGGTGATGCGGCCACCAGGCATCTTGCTGCGGATCATGAAGCTCCAGGCTTTGTCCAGCTTGGCCTTGGTGCGTTCGGCGCGCACATCGCGGTCATCCTGCTGGTAGGAACCGTGGTGCTTGAGCAGGATGTTGGAGTCCTCCGGGATGTTCGGGGTGCTGGTATCAGCGAACTGCTCGGCTAGGTGGCCACGGAGGCCTTCTGAGGCGAGTTTGATGTCTTCGACGGAGGCTTTGCTCATAAAAGGGTGGTTTGGGGGGCTGCCAGTCTCGGCTAGGATACCTTGAATGCAAGTGGTTGAGGCTGGGGAGTCATTCTGAAAATCATGCTACGGGATGCGTGACAAACGGGCACAAAAGGGATTACACTCCCTTTGGAATGAGCAGGTCCCATTTTTGGAAGCTTCAAACAGCGGCAGTTCTGCTGCCGCTGCTGGGCAGTTGCGTCAAAAAAAGCGAATACGATGCCCTGCAGATCGAGAACCAGACTCTGCAGACGCGCGTGGATGAGACCAACCATCTCCTAGTGCAGTCACAAGCCGATGTGGCTGCGCTGCAGGCACAGATGCAGCAATGGGTGGCGGTAGAGACAACTCTGAAAAAAACCCAGTCCGAGCTCACGCAGTCACAGGCTGAGTTCAAGGCTTTGAAAACCCAGTTTGACCAGTTCCGCACCCAGCGCCGCAGCGCCATGGTGGGAAAGAAGTTTCCCGTGCTGACCCTGGACGATGGCAAAGTGCTGCGCGACGCAGAAATCACGGCTGTCACCGCCGAAAATCTCTCCATCCGCCACGCCGATGGCCAGATCAAAGTCGCCCTGGCCAGAACCACGCCTGATCTGCGTTGGGAAGCCTGCTACGATCCCCTAGAGGCCCGGGAGAAGTCGCGTGAAAATCTGCTCGTCCAAGCTCGGGACATGCAGGCCCGAGAGCAAAACAGTCCGCCCCAGACTCCGGCCCCATCAGCAGACCTGCCTGTAGGCAACGTGGTGGAGGTGCTGCGCAAGCAGCTTGTCTCCCAGCGGCAAACCTTGAACTCGGAGTTTCAGGCCCTTGCCGCCAAGAACCCCGCCGCCATGCGCGGTGTGGACTGGAATTTCTCCCGACCGGAGGCCAGTCCGCTGCTCAATACGCTCTCCGGCAGCCGTGCCGTACTGGGCATCAGCCGCCTGCAATCCCAGCGAAATGCCATTCTGGTCACGCTCCAGCAATTGACTGAACTCGACCCGGCAGCTCGCTGAACGCACGGAATCCATAAAATAATCTAGGCAAACAGCCCGTTTGATCGTTCCATGTCGCACTCAACCATGAAATTCAGCCTCCTCTTCGCTCTTGTCCTGACCACCACCGCTGCTTCGGCGGTCGATTATAAAACGCAGATCGCCCCGATCTTCCGCAATAAGTGCTACGCCTGCCACAGCACCACAAAGAAGGTCAAAGGCAAGCTCGCCCTCGATGATGACAAGCTGCCCGAGCAGATCGGCGCCGGAAAAAACATCATTCCCGGCGAAGCCATGAAGAGCACCATGTTCGTCAATTGCACCCTGCCTGACGATGACGCCGATGTGATGCCCCCTGAAGGCAAGAACAAGCTCACCGCCGCCGAACTCGACCTCTTCAAAGCCTGGATCACCGAAGGTGCCAGCCTCACCGGCGGTGGCGCAGCACCCGCAACTGCCATGCCCGCCGCGGCTGGCGGCGCCCTCAAATGGACCAACACCGAAGGCAAAACCATCGAGGCCGAATTCATGGGATTGGAAGGCGACAGCGTGCTGCTCAAAATTCCATCCACCGGCACCACTCACATTCTGCCACTGAGCAAGCTCTCTGCTGAAAGCCAAGCCCAAGCCAAAGCCGCAGTGAAATAACCATGAAGCGCGCGTGGTGCATGGCCGCATTCAGCCTCTCGCTGCTTACCGGTGCAGCAGCGGCGGAGATGCGTGTCTGGACAAACACCAGCGGCCAGCTCATCGAGGCTGAAATGGTGGGCGTGAATGCCGCGAAGCGTGCGGTCCAAGTTCGCTTGAAAAACGGCGCTGAGTTTGAGATTGCCATCGACAATCTCAGCCCGCCTGACAAGGCCTATGCCAAAGACCATTGGGTGGCCATGCAGAATGCTCCGGCAAGCACCGCCCCCGGTGGCACTTCGGAAGCCTCTCTCAAAAACCTCCCTGAATCCTTCCGTTCCCGTTTTGCTTCCGCGACTCGCCTTGAAGCAATCCGCCGGGGCGGAGGGACTCCTGAGATGGATGCGGCCGTGGTGACTTCCCTGAATCTGTTTAAGACCCGCCAGAACCCCGATGGCTCCTGGGGCCGCAGCAACAAAGGCGCGATGACCGGCTTTGTGCTCCAGTGCTTCCTCGGCCACGGTGAGACACCGGATTCTGCCGAGTATGGAGACTCCGTGATGAAGGGGCTGATGTACTTGATCACCCTCGCTAAACAGAACCCCAGCGGCATTTTTTCCTCAAACTGGGGCGGAAAAACGACGGGAGGATTGGGAGGCGCTGGAACTTACGAGCATGCCATCGCCACCTTGGCAGTCGGCGAGGCCTACGTCACGGCACGAGTGGGCAGCAAAAGTCTTCCAGGTCTGCGTGAGTCCTTTGAAACAGCCATCAAGACGATCATCAGCCAGCAGACCAGTCGCGGCTCCTGGGCCTACGGCGGCGAAACCATCGTTTACAATCCAGGCAGCGGCTCGGATCTCTCATTGGCCAACTGGCATTTCCAGGCGCTCAATGTCGCCAAGGCCACCGGCCTGAAAATAGACGGGCTCCACTCCTGCATCAAAAAAGCCCTCTCATACATCGAATCCACCCAAACCAAAGAAGGCGGATTCGGCGGTGCCTTCCGTGACGCGCACTACAACCAATGGAGCCTCAGCGGCGGAGCCACGGCAGGCCACATCATGCTGACGGGGAAAAGCACACCAGCCGCTAAAAAGGGTGTCAATTTCATCTCAGGCTTCCTCCAGGCCGAGCCACCGGACTGGGAGAAAAACTGCAATCTCTACTGCTGGCATGGCTATAGCAATGCGCTCTTCCTCAACGGCGGGGCCGAGTGGACGACCTTCGCCTCTCAAGTCATGCCACAAATCCTCGCTGCCCAGCAGCCGGACGGCTCCTTCAATCACGGCCGTCCCAGTTGGCCTGCCGGTGATGCAGCCGATGCCACCTATCGTCAGGCCCTTTGCACCTTGATTCTCGAAACCTTCTACCGCTGAGCCTGCGGTAGAATTCAGGCCAGGACAAACATCGTCTCCGCCACCCGCTGGCCATTGATCTGCAACTCCACTCGGTGCCTGCCTGGGTAATGTTTGCGCGTCGTGAAATCACGCACCACCTGCGATTTGACGAGTTCGATTTCAGCATGCGCCGGCAGGTCGATCTCAGTCCACTTGAAGACCTTCTCCGCGCTCCCTCCGCTCGCCTTCACGTAATGCACCACGTAGTCGATGGCGAGTCGCTGCGAACGACTGGACGTGGAAGTCAGCGCTGCCTTCAACGTAAGCCGCTGACCAAGCTCCAGTCGTGAAGGAGAAGCAGCCAGCTTCGCCGTGACCTCCGCCTTTTTGCCAAACCCAAACAGCTTCAGCGCACGCGGATGCCCGCGCTTGATCAGCGTTCGGCAGGCATGCTTCGCGATCCACTGCAGATGCTCACGTTCAAGATCCCACGCTTCAAGCCGCTGCAAAACATAGTCGTGATGATCCTTCGTGATGTCATTCAAATGATTGGCCACTGATCGCCGCACAAACAGTGAGTCATCATCCTTCAGCGCCTCCAGAATCTTCGCCGTGGGCTCGGGGTCGCGCACCAGCGTCTGCAAACGCATGCCCCAGGGCAGGCGCGGCCGCGATCCCTCGCTGGCGAGACGGCGCACCTTCTCATCAGGGTCGGCAGTCCACGCGTGCATCATTTGCAAAGCACGTTGTTGATCCGCCAGAATGAAGGGTCTCACCGCAAACTCCGCCGAGCCGAAGACCGTGAAAAACCTCAGCGCCTCCATCGAAAAATCGAAATCATCAAGGCCGTAAGTCGCCACGAAGTCGCCGAGAAAAACCGTCACAAACTCATGCCCAATGCGCGGTGCCAGCTTCTGTAGCGCCCGGACCTTTTGCTGATACGTCCCCGGTAGCGCTGCATCCACGGCCACCGCGCACTGATGCACGCGCTGCATCAGGCTGCGGCCTTCAAGCCCATCCAGCACCGTCTTCATGAAATCATCCGCACGAAATTTCGGCGCGATGCTGGCGAGTTCCTTGGCGATGGCCCGATAGCGGGCGGCATCAAACCATTCTTTGAGCTGCGGTGGGGAGTCGGGTTCAGGAGGCATAATCAGCAAGGTTTCAAGGCAGCGTCTTGATTCGAATATCTTTGAAGTAAAACACACTCCCCGGATCATGCGCCTGCAGGGCGATGCCGCCGCCCTGCGGATCAAACAAGCGTCCGGCACGTTCCGGCGGGCGTGTGACATTGTCCGGCTCGGTGTAGTCCACCGCCTGCTTCTCGTTTACGTGGATCATGATTCGCTTGCCACTCACCGTGATGCGAATTCGAAACCACTGGCTCTCATCGACCGGCGATTGCGCAAGATCAACCACCGCATACAGGCTGCCGGTCTTGCGTTTCTCCTTGGCAGTGCTGTTGAGCTGGATCTCGTAGCCCTTCGCCAGATGCAGCGCGCTGTCTCGCGTGGTCATGTCCGTATGAATAAAGATGCCTGAGTTGGAATTCGGCTCGCTGCGGCAGGTCGCTTCAAGCACAAAATTCTTGAAGCGCATGAAGCCGCTTTTCGAGTCGCCCGCATAAAACAGATGCGCGCTGGGCTTGGTGGCACGCGCTCGGATGGCCCCATCCACCACGGAGAAAGATTCCGGCATGACGTTGGCCCGCCAGCCAGTCAGATCCCGGCCGTTGAACAGTGTATGCCACTCCTCGGCGCCACACAGGCACGTGGCTGGAAGCAGCAGGGCTAGCAAGAGAATTCGGCGCAGCATATGGGTCAGATTGGTTGGTTGCACGTTGGCGGCTTCTCGCCCAAATCGCAAGGATGCCTGCAACTTCCCGCCGCCTCCACGCCTTCACCGAATCCGTCATTCGCGCCATGACGCGTCTCTCGAACCAGCATGGCGCGATCAATCTTTCCCAGGGCTTCCCCGACTTCAATCCACCGGAGGAACTCCTCGCTGCATTGGAGCGCGCCACCCGTGGCCCCTTTCATCAATACGCCGTGACCTGGGGTGCTCCGCGCTTCCGCCAGGCGCTCGCCAAAAAGATCACCCATTTCTCCGGCACCCCCGTTGATCCGGACCAAAACCTCGTCGTCACCTGCGGCAGCACCGAGGCCATGATGTGCGCCATGATGACCTGCTGCGAGCCAGGCGACAAAGTCATCGTCTTCTCCCCTTTCTACGAGAACTACGCCGCAGACGCCATCCTCTCCGGTGCCGAGCCCATCTACGTCCCGCTGCGCCCCCCGCAGTTCGGCTTTGATCCCGATGAACTCGCACGCGCCTTTGCGCAGGGAGCCAAGGCCATCATCGTCTGTAATCCCTCCAACCCCACCGGCAAGGTCTTCACCCGCGCCGAGTTGCAGATGATCCTCGATCTCGCCGAAAAGCACGATGCCTTCGTCATCACCGACGAACCCTATGAGCACATCGTCTATGCCCCGCATGAGCACGTGTACATGCACTCTCTTCCCGGTGCCGCAGAGCGCGTGATCGTCTGCAATTCCCTCTCCAAAACCTACTCCATCACCGGCTGGCGCTTGGGCTACGTGCAGGCTGCCCCGCACATCATTGCCCAGGCGCGCAAGGTGCACGATTTCCTCACCGTCGGTGCCGCCGCACCGCTGCAGGAGGCCGCCGTCGCCGGACTCGAACTCCCCGACAGCTACTACCACGGCCTGCGCGATCTCTACACCGAGAAGCGCGACGTCTTCCTCAACCACCTCCGCGCCACCGGCCTCCCATTCACCGAACCCCACGGCGCTTACTACGTCCTCATGGACATCTCATCCCTCGGCTTCCCCACCGACACCGAAGCTGCCGAATGGTTCGTCCGCGAAGTCGGCGTCGCCGGCGTCCCCGGCTCCAGCTTCTTCCGCGAACCCGAACACCGCTTCATCCGCTTTCATTACGCCAAGCAGGTGGAGACGCTCAACGCGGCAGGAGAGAAACTGCTGAGAGTGAAGCAGGGGAGGTGACACAAACGCCTGCTAGCCGTTTGTGTCATTGAAGAGTTGGCCGAGTTCTTGGTTCGCCTTAGCTGCGCCTGTCCGATAGATCTGCGCCAAACGTGGTGAAATGGAACATCGCCTCGGATGAAAGCCGACCCAATGCGGGAAAAGTCGGAGACCAAGCTGCCACTCATCGGCGAAGCGCCACTGCTCGCCGAGTATAAGTCCGGTGCGATGATGGAATAAAGGACGTAAAGCCGAGATGACTCGTGTTGGTGTGGACTGGGTTGTCTCGTCAGGCCACACAAGCGCATCGGACATAATCTCGTAAAATGGACGTGCGAAGCAACGACGCGCCCGAATCGCGCCGAGATGCTCGGAATACAGACGAAGCGTCTCAGTGGGATTATTCTGATCTTCATTCATAGGAGACGTGTGACGACCATAATGCCCAAGCTCAGCGACGGCAGATGCTGGCACGATAGCTGCGTAAAAATGCATGGAAGCAATAGAAGACCACACCCCAGAAAAGGAACATGAGGAGGAATGCTTGTGGTCCATCGAGAAAGCTTTGGGGTGGAATCCAAATAAATGGCGCGGTAAGAATGCCCGAGATAACGCCACATATTTTGGTGAGAGCGGTCTCCTGCTGCCTGCTGACGATGGGAACCCAGCCGATGGCAGTGACAACAATATATAGAGCGAAGGCCACCAATGACCAAATAAGGATTCCAAAGACGTGGGTCTTCATGGGCGTGTTGCGCCCCTGAACATAACCTTCGGTTCGGCGGCGATAGGCGGCTGACTGCTCGGGTGTGCGCCCAAGTAGGGAGGGATCGTCGTCTCAATGTAAACCGTCTGCATCTGAATAATGATACTCCCGGTCGATCACTCGTAAAGCGGGCAAAAAACCAGATGCTAGAACTGAACTTTACAAGTTCGCCGCATAAGCCTGCAGCTCCCGATACTCCACCAAAATCCGCTTCACCGCCGCCACCGTCGCTTTTACCTGCGCGTCCATCGGTGCCAGTGCTGGCGTCTCAAACACGATCTCCAGCGCATGCGGACGCTGCTCCGGAGGAGCACTGAGGATGCCCAGATAGCCTTCCTTGATGATGCCGCGTGAGGCCAGGAATCCATCGATGATATGCTGCTCGTTGCGCGGTAAAAACTCACTCGCGGCCTGCAGCGCAGGTTCCAGCAGATGCTCGCTTAGCAGCGCACCGCTGACGAATCCATAGCAGCCATCGGAAGTGTCATCGGAGTGCAACGAGATGATCCCGTCATAGCGCTCACGCCGCAGCTCGGCTTCCAAAAAGACGACCTCCGGCTCGGTGGATCCAAACCAAAACTCACGGTTCAGATCCAGCCCACTGTGGCTGTGCCGCGTGCCCAGCGTGCGGCCCGATGGATTGCAGATCGGAAAGAAGTGCAGCTCATAGTCATGCAACTCCTCCGGCCTCTCGGCGGCCCATGCGATGAGCTCATGGGTGGCCAGCGTCCCCGCCTCCTCGTCCCCATGAATGCCGGCAAAGATGCCGATCTTGATGCCATGTCCCGTTTTCACGGGCTTGCTGACACTCTTCGGGAGGAAGCCGCCTGGTTCTGGAGAATCCGTTTCAGTCATCAAGTCTTCGGCAACGCTGCCACATCGAGTGGCTGCGATGGTTTGCAAATGGGATGGGAGGGGCAAGCTTTCAAGTTCTGTCTTTAATCCTGTTTCCTCCTCAGGGCGGTGATGACATCTGACCTTTGATTCAGCGAGCGTCAAAAGATTTGAAAAGCCCGCCTCGGGCTGCGTTTCCTCCTTCCAGTTTTTACCCATCCATGAGACTCCTCTCACTTACCACCCTCCTCGCCGCGCTGGCGTTCACCGCCCGCGCTGAACTCAAACTCCCCGCCATCATTGGCGACAACATGGTGCTGCAGCAAAAGCAGACCAATCCGCTCTGGGGATGGGATGCTCCCGGCACCGAAGTGACCGTGAAATTTGGAGATCAAACCAAGACCGCCAAAGCCGGCACCGATGGCAAATGGACCTTGAAACTCGATCCCGTGCCTGCAAACGCCAAACCCGCAACGATTTCGATCAAAGGCACCACCGCCAAGGAACTCAAAAACGTGCTCGTCGGCGAGGTTTGGATCTGCTCCGGTCAGTCCAACATGCAGTGGAATGTCGGCTCTAGCTGGGACGCCGATCTGGAAATCGCCACCGCGAAGTATCCCAACATCCGCCTCATCACGGTGCCAAACGTGGGCACTCAGGAGCCCCAGCAGGATTTCAAGGGCGAGTGGAAAGAGTGCTCGCCGGAAACAGTGGGCGGCTTCAGCGCCGTCGGCTTTTTCTATGGCCGCGTCCTGCACAACACACTGGATGTCCCAGTGGGCCTGATCAACAACGCCTGGGGTGGCAGTGCCTGCGAGGCCTGGGTGAATCGCGGCGAACTCGAAAAAGACCCACGCTTCAAGCTGCTGATGGACAACACGAAGAAGAACGAGTCTTCGCTCACTTCCCCCGCAGCCAAGGCCAAGTATGACGCCGCTCTCGCCAACTGGCAGAAGCAGGCAGATGATGCCAAGAAAGCGGGCAAGCCCTTCACCACCCGTGCTCCTGGCGCACCTACAGCTTGGCTTAGCGGCAATGCCCGCCCCGGCAACATCTACAACGGCGCATTACTTCCCACCATTGGCTACGGCATCAAAGGTGCCATCTGGTATCAGGGCGAAAGCAACGCAGGACGCGCCTATGAGTACGCCAGCCTCTTCCCCTTCATGATTCAGAACTGGCGCAATGAATGGAAGCAGGGAGATTTCCCTTTCTACTGGGTGCAGCTGGCTGACTTCATGGCCGAAAAAACCGACGCCGAGCAGGCCACCGCCAGCTCATGGGCAGAACTGCGCGAAAGCCAGACCAAAACTCAGGACGCCATCAAAAATGGCGGTCAGGCCGTCATCATTGACCTCGGTGAAGCCAATGACATTCACCCCAAGAACAAGCGCGACGTAGCCGAGCGCCTCGCCCGTCTGGCCTTGGTCAAGGACTACGGCATGAAGCTCCCGTATCGCAGCCCCGAGTTCAAATCCGCCGAGTTCGCAGGAGGCAAAGCCACCGTCACGCTCGACACCTTCGGCGGCAGCCTCCGCACGGTCGACATCAGCGAAGTGAAGGGCTTTGTGGTCTGCGGCGAAGACAAAAAATGGGCCTGGGCAGAGGCGAAAATCATCGGCAAAGACAAGCTCGAAGTCAGCGCCAAGGGCGTCGCCAAACCCGTGGCCGTCCGCTACGCATGGTCCGACAATCCTGTCTGCAATCTCTACAGCACCGACGGCCTGCCAGTGACACCCTTCCGCAGCGACAGCTTCGAGATGCTCACCAAGCCAAAGCCGTAACAGGCAGGCTTTGCCCAGCGCGAGGTAGGGCGGCTTGTCCTCAAGCCGTCGCCGGGCGTCTCCACGCTCACTTTCCGCAAACCAGTTTTGGTAAACGCCATCCCATGAATCCCAGAGTCCCTCGGCCTAAAAGCCGGGGGATTCTTATTTGGGTGCAACGGCGGCCCAGGTGGCACGAAACGGCCAGGAGATGACAGCAAAGACTGCGCCGACCACTCCGGCAATCAATTGCGCTGGCAGGAGCAGCAGGCGCATCACCGGGTGCAGCATGCCTTTGATCGAAGAGTTTTTCTCATAGGCCAGATGCAGCACAATGATGCCGATGATGCCCGCAAATTTGACCGCCTTGGCGATGTGGTAATGCCCACCCGCCTCACTGATGAGACTGAAGCCTCCGATTTCGAGGACTTGCTTGACGCTTTGGTCCCACAAGAGTTCCAGCCCGAGCAGCAGGCCCACGAAGCCCACCAGTAAAAACGCGGTGTGCTCCAGCCATGGCTGCCTTTCGAGCAGCTTGATGCAGTATCCCGCCACCAGACGCAGCGTGATAATGCCCAGTGTCACGCCAACATAAACAAGCACCTTGCTGTCACGCGCAAAGGCCACAGCAGCGACGACGTTGTCAAAGCTCAGGCTCAGATCGAGAAATGCGATCATCGCGATCGTTTTGGCGAAGCTCTGTGGGATCGCTTTCTTACCACCAGTTTCATCCGAATCCGCTTCCTCCTGGTCCGCAAAATGAGAGCACATCAGCCACACGAGGTAGAGAGAGCCCAGCAGCATCAGCCAGTGGTTGCCCATGATGAGGCTGGTGGTGAGCAGGGCCACGATGCGAAAGCCATAGGCCCCGATGTAGCCGATGTTCATTGCCATCTTGCGCTCCTTTTCTTCGAGATGGGAAGCCATCGCAGCAATCGCCAGCGCATTGTCCACCGAGAGCAGCCCCTCGATCACGATCAAGGCCAGCACCACTGGGATGCCGTCTTTGACTGTTGTCCAGACGTCAGTGGCGGCGAGAAATTCGATTATCATCAGCCTGTATGATGGAGGACACGCTCCGTCTTTCCAGTACCATTTGGCGGCAAAGAAAAAACACCCCGTTTCGGAATGCGAAACGGGGTGTCAAAAAGGGGTAACCCAAAAAATCAGTTACGAGTAGGAGGACTCCACCCGTTTTGCCACGTCCTTGTAGCCGTAGTCGGCGTTGTAGATTTCCTTCAGCGCATCCAGGCTTCCCGCCTTGTCGCCCATCTTTTCCAGCACGTTGGCCAGCTCATAGAGCACTTCCTTTTTGGTGGCGTCCATGACGAGCAGCTCCTTGGAGGCATCCATGAACGAAGTCTTGGCCAGATCGTTCATGTTCTTGCGCTCAAAGCAGCGTCCCAGCATAAGGATCGCCTTGATGCGCAGGTTCGGGCTCGACTTCGCCTGCTGGAGCTCAGGGAGCGCCTCACCAAACATGCCAGCGTTAAAGTAAGCCTGGCCCAGCTCATAGCGCAGTGCTTTGTCAGTCGGGTTGCGGTCCACTCGGGTCTTGGCTTCGCTGATCACGACACTGGCACGCTGGCGGCGGATTTCGGCCAGCTGAGCGCGCTTGTCATCAATGTCGGGCGCATCGGGATCGGTTTCGATTTCACGCTCGTAATCCGCAATCTTCTGGTCCTGCACCTTGTCTCGCAGGATCTCCACCTTGCGCTGAAGCGCGACGTCACCTGTGTTCAGCGTGAGGGCGTAATCGTAGAACATCAGTGCAGTCTCAAGGTGGCCGAGACGCTCGTACAGATCCGACATGCGTTTGACGACGGCGATGTTCGTCTGATCAGCGTTGTACAGATTGATGGCTTTCTCGAGGGCCTGGTCCATCTGATCCTGCGTCATGCCTTGACGGGATTCCATTTCCAGGTCGATGGCCTCGCTGGAGTTCTTCATCGCATCCTTGAAATTGGACGAGCCCCAGCCCTGATTTTTGATGGAACCTTGCGCGGCTGCATTCTTTTCGCCCTGCGTGGCTTCCATGTCACGTGGGTTGACCTTCAAGATCGCATTGTAGGTGGCAGCGGCTTTTTCTGGCAGACCCACCGCCATGTAGTGCTGCGCCAGCTTGTGCATGTTTTTGGTGTTCTCAGGATGCCCGCCGCGGATGGTCTCCAGAGCAAACGATGCCAGTTCCGGGAACTGCAGCTTCATCGCCAGATCAAAGAGCTGCTCATTCGCGTTGAGATTGAAAGGGTCCTTGCGGAACACGTTTTCTTCCATGTCGGCGATGGTCTCAACCGGCTCTTTTTTGGAGCTGGGCTTGAAACCACCCAGGCCGAAGCTGAACTTTTTGCCACTGCCGGCGACTTCACCTTCAGCGCTGCGCAGCAGCTTGCGGCCATCCAGAAATCCGACGTTGGCTGTCACGATGGGCAGAACTTGGTCGATCACGTAATCCCAGTTTTTCCGCTCAGCGGAAATGAGGGCTTTTTTCCAAAGGGCTTGATACTTGGGGTCGAGTTCGGCTTCCTGAACGATCATAATGCTGGGTGTTCTTGACGTGTTTGAATGTAAGTGGGCGGCGGTTATTTCTTCCCGCCGCCAAACCATGCGGCAATGCCACGCAGCTCCGCTCCCGTTCCTTCCGTCAGGCCCTTCATGCTGAATCCGTGCTCAAAGAGCACCATCCAGACAAAAGTAGCGACGAGGAAAGCGAGGGTCCAGAGGACTTTGGAGAGAATGCGCATGCCAGAATTTTGAATACTCTATGAAGAAAAGGGGGGCATCGTCCAGCACGGAGTTGCTCAGATGAAAAATGGCAGGCGGCTTCATTCCTTTTCAAACAGCAGCCGCAGACTGTTCAGACACACCACCACCGTGCTGCCCTCATGCGTCAAAACACCCAAGGTGAGTGGTACGATGCCGAACAGTGACGCCACCGCCATGACCACCACACTGCCGAGGGAAATGATCAGGTTCTGCTGAATGATGCGCCGCGCCCGCTGGCTGATCCGCCTTGCGGAGAGCAGTTTTTCGATCTTGTCCTGCATCAGCACCACGTCGCTCTGCTCCAGAGCGGCGTCGCTGCCACGCGCCCCCATGGCCACGGAGACGTAGGCTGCCGCCAGACTCGGCGCGTCGTTCACGCCATCCCCGATCATCGCCACCTTGTGGCCCGCCAGCGTCAGTTCGCGGATCGCAGCCACCTTGTCCTCTGGGTGCAAACCCGCGCGCACTTCGGAAATGCCGAGTTTCTCCCCCACCTCAATCGCCGCCGCTCGGCGGTCACCCGTCAGCATGATCGTGCGCACGCCTTCGGCGGCCAGCTTTTCCAGCACGGCCCGGCTGCCGGCGCGGATTTCATCCTTGAGCAGCACCCGGCCCACGATCTGCTCATGCAGCACCCAGACCTCGCTGAAACCCAGCGGCGCATCCGGCACACCCGCCAGCACCTCTCCCAAAGCGCTGTCTTTGACGAGTTCGCGTCGTCCCACGTAGCTCAGCCCTTCAGCCGTGCGCCCACGCAGACCCTGGCCGGTGATCGACTGAAACTCCGCCAGTTTTTCTACCACGATTCCCTGCGCCTGTGCGAATTGCGTGATCGATCGCGCGATGGGATGGTTCGAATTCGCCTCCAGGCTCGCGGCGATTCGCAGCACATCCTGCTCCCGGCCGGCGGGAAAGCTTTCGATCTTCGTCACCTTCAGTTCGCCTTCCGTGAGCGTCCCCGTCTTGTCCATCGCGATGACATCCACCTCCGCCAGCTTTTCAATGGCAGCACCCCCACGAAACAGCACACCACGCCGCGCACCCCAGGCGATCGCCGCCAGAATGGCCGAAGGGATCGACAGCACCAGCGCGCAGGGGCTCATCACCACCAGCAGTGTCATGGCGCGGTAAAACGAGGACTTCGACGTGGCGGTGTTTTCCAGCGGCGGAATGCCAAAACCCAGCCACCACACGAAAAACATCAGCGCCACGACGCCGAGTGTGAGCAGCGTGTAACGCGTGCCAAAGCGGTCCGTGAATCGCTGGCTCGGCGCTCGCAGATGCTGCGCCGTCTGGATCATCGTGATGATTTTCGCCAGAGCGCTCTGCGTGGCCAGACGGTCCACACGCACATGCACCATCCCCCATTGGTTCAAGGTGCCGCCGTAGATGGACGCACCCTTCTCCTTGGCGATAGGCAGGGCCTCACCGGTCAGCGTCGATTCATCTGCCGCCGTCGAGCCCTCGATCACCGTGCCATCCACGGCGAACAGCTCATCCGGCTTCACCACGATCACATCACCCACCTGCAGCGTCTGCACGCCACGGTCAGCCGTCGTCCCGTCGGCTTGCAGAACATGCGCAAATTTAGGTGCCGCCTTGGTCAGCGCATTGATCTCCCGGTGTGTGCGGAACATCACAAAATGCTCCAGGGCACCCGAAGTCGAAAACAGAAACAGCAGCAGCGCGCCTTCCTCCCACGCACCGATCGACACCGCACCCGTGGCCACGGCCAGCATCAGGAAGTGCACATCAAGTCGCCGCTCACGCAGGTTTTCCCAGGTGTCCTTCGCCGCGTCCCAGCCACCAGAAATCAGCGAGATGGCAAACAGACTTTTCGGTAGCCAGGCCGGTGCGGAGAAAAAACGCTCGGTGATGTAGCCCGCCACCAGTGTCACGGCGCAAATTCCCGCCTGCAGCGCCAGCATGCGCCACTCGTCGTCGCTCTCCTGCTCCATCTCATCCGCTTCCGGCCAGGCAAAGTCACGCCACTTCCAGAACTTCGGTGCCGTCGGGCAGGAAGGCTTTTCCAGCACAAAGGCACCATCTTTGTTCTGCTGCACATCCAGCATGCCGTTGCTCGGCGGCACCTGGCCGTTTTGCTTCAGCCACTTGGCATCCACCGCTCGCAGCACCTCAGAGAGCTTCGCCTGCAACAGTTCGCCATCCACCCGCCCCAAGGTCGCCATCTCGACCCGCTTGGTCTCCGGATTCAATCGGATCGACTCAATCGCTGGCTCCTCCATCAGGAACTCAGCCAGCGCTGTCATCCAGGTGGAGGAATCAGGAGGTGCTTGTGTGGAATTCGGCATGCGGAGGAAAGTGAATCACTACGAACAAGCAAGCCGCGTGACAACCTCTACTTCTTCGCACATCTTCTGCACATGATTCGCAGTCTCATCGCCGGATCGCTGCGTGTGTTCTCCGGTTCCGTCGCCCGCTGGCAGGGTTGCGCGCCGGAGTTGGTGCAGCGGGTTTACTTCGCCAATCACACCAGCAACCTCGACGGACCCGTGCTCTGGGCCTCTCTACCAGCACCCGTCCGCGCCGTCACGCGCATGGTCGGTGCCAAAGACTACTGGTCGGTGGGTCGCGTGCGTCCCTTCCTTGCCTGCCATGTGTTCAATGCCGTTCTCATCGAGCGCAAAAAGCCCACACCAGAGGCCAATCCGCTGATCGAAATGGTCCAGGCCATGGGAGACCGCCACTCCCTTATCCTCTTTCCCGAAGGCGGCCGCCAGAACACCCCCGAGCCGCAGCCCTTCAAGCCCGGCCTCTTCCACCTCGCCAAAAAGCGGCCCGATGTTCAGCTCGTCCCCGTGTGGATGGAAAACCTCAACCGCATCCTCCCCAAAGGCGAAATCCTCCCCGTCCCCGTCCTCGGCAGCGTCACCTTCGGTGAACCGATCCGCCTTGAAGAAGACGAATCCAAACCAGATTTCCTCATCCGCGCTCGCGCAGCCGTCCTGAAACTCCGGCAGCATTGATTATGACATGGGTCATTGAAAACAGGCCTCCAGTTCAAAAGATCAGGTTCTTCATTTGGGATCGATTCAGCATTTTTCCCTCTCCCTGGCATCATAGGATCTCAATGCTGTCCTTCATCCCGGAGAGCCGTAGCGAAGCGAAGACAGCCGAAGGCAAATCACAGAAGGTAGCCAGGGATAAGCCCGCGTAGCGGGCGCCATCCCTGGAAAGAGCGTCCAATCCGGAAAGCAAAACCAGATCTTCCTTGATCACACCGCGCTTTCCAGCAGCGTCTCAACGTCACGCCGCCACAAGTCACCACGCTTCGCTATACCCAGGCGCTGTAGGATCCGGTGACCGACCGTCTGCTAATGCTGAGACCTGTTTTCTGTTGTTTGAGGTATTATTTGATGATCGGCGGCAACCTCTCCGCCAGCCGCGCCCGCAAATCCTTCAACACCTCCGCATGCTGCGGATCACTCGCCAGGTTCGTGTATTCCTGCGGATCCTTGTCGTGATCGTACAGTTCAATGCCACTATTCCCTTCATCCCACTCCGTGCAGCGCCAGCGCGCCGTCCGAATCGTGCGCCCCCAAAACTCAGCATTCGCACCCCGCCGCGCCTGCGTAAAAGCCCCCTCATGGATGGTCGCCGATGGATCATTCAACAACGGGCGCAAGCTCAGTCCCTGCACCTCTTGGGGCGCAGGAACGCCGCAGAGCTCACACAAGGTCGGGTAAACATCCAGCAGTTCAATGAGGCCCTTGCTTTGCTGCCCGCCCGTCTTCATGCCCGGCGTGTGCATGATAAACGGAACGCGCGCACATTCTTCAAACAGACTGCGTTTGTGCCACAACCCGTGCTCGCCGAGGTGCCAGCCATGATCGCTGGTAAAAACGATGATCGTGTTGTCATCCAGCCCCATCTGCTTGATCGCATCCAGCAGGCGTCCAGCCTGCGCATCGACGTAGCTTACGCAGGCCAGATACGCACATATGGCCGCTCGTCTCTGCTCCGGCGTGGTGGTCAGCGCATAACCCGGCACCGCCCCATTCCGCGCCGGCTCAGGGATGTCAGCCTCATCGTCAGCCGGAGCCTCTGGCAGCGTGATGCTCTCCAGCGGATACAGGTCAAAATACTTCGCCGGCGCGACCAGCGGCAGATGCGGACGGTGAAAGCCCACCGCGAGAAAAAACGGTTTGTCTTTCTCACGCTTGCCCAGCCACTCGATGGCGGTTTTGGCAAAGTTCCCATCCACCAGTTGATCATCATCACCCGGGATTTCCTGCCACCCAAGGCCCTGCTTCTTGCCACTCTTTATCTTAGCGCTGCTCTCCCGCTTCGGCGGATACGGCAGCTCGCTTTTAAACGGCGTCCCAAAGTCCCACGCCTGCGGATCATCCATGCTCTCAAGTCCAGTCGGCACCCCAAGATGAAAAATCTTCCCGCAGCGCGCCGTGGCATACCCATTGTTGCGAAAGTGATGCGGCAGCGTCAGCACCTCGGGAATGTTCTTGTACAGATTGTCCTCGTTGTTCGTGACCCGTGTCGTATTTGGCCGCAGCCCGCTCATCATTGAGGCGCGCGAAGGATTGCAGTGCGGGAACTGGCAGTAGGCCCGGCTGAACAGCACGCTGCGCTTCGCCAGCGCATCGAGATTCGGCGTCTTCGCCTGCGGATGACCGTAGCAGCTCAGCGACGCTGCCAGATCATCCGCCATCAGCAGCAGCACGTTCGGTCGTTGCTCCGCAACCAATGACGAAGCCAGAATGCCGAATGACGAAACCAGAATGGCAAAGGGAAGACGCATGCCTCGCTAAACGCTGCGCTGGCTTCCGCCTTTCGGCCTACTTCAGCTCCTTGATCCGCACATTGCGATACCACACCCGCAGCGCCTCGTCTTGAAAGGCGATCTGGCCCAGGTTCGGACGGTCAGCCATTTTAATATCATCGAGACTGGTGTCGATGACCTGCTCGCCATTGAACACCACCTTCACGCTCCGGCCTTTGACCGTGATGGTGTACCTGTTCCACTCCCCAGCCGGCTTCACCATGTTCTTGGAAGGGCCCGTGCCATGGACGATGCCGCCACAGTCATGATGCCCCGGTTTTTCGAGACCAAAAGTGTCGAGGATCTGCACCTCAAATCCCGTCTTCACCGGCTCCTTCATGTCGCCCACGCGCATGAACACGCCGCTGTTGCCCTTGGCGTTGATCTTGAATTCAAGGTCCAGCACGAAGTCTCCATACAGCTTCTCCGTGGCGATGTAGGCATCATACCGCTGCCAGCCCTTCTCGCCTTCACGCGGGTGCAGCGAGACACTGCCATCAGCCTCCACAAGCCAGTTTCCCGTCGTTTTCCAGCCCGTGAGGTCCTTGCTATTAAAGAGCGGCACGAAACCAGCCGCGTCAGCAGCGGGGTGGAGATCTTCAGCATGGGCGGAGGCGGCAAGGCAAAGGCAGGCAAAGAGGGAGGCGAGTTTCATGGTGGTCAGCTTCAAACGGCCTGTCGCAGCCGGATAAATCCTCGTTTGACATTCGGGCAACTATTTGGAACATATCAACGTATCCTGATACGTTGATCCGTTCCATTTCACCCTAACCTGAACCCACGCCACCACCTCATGTCCGACTTTAAAGTAAAAGACATCGCTGAAGCCGCCTTTGGCCGCAAAGAACTCGACATCGCCGAGAGCGAAATGCCCGGCCTCATCGCCACCCGCGAGAAGTACGGCCCGAAAAAGCCCCTTGCTGGCGTCCGCATCACCGGCTCCCTGCACATGACCATCCAGACCGGCGTGCTCATCGAGACGCTCAAGGAACTCGGTGCTGATGTCCGCTGGGCCTCCTGCAACATCTTCTCCACTCAGGACCACGCCGCTGCTGCCATCGCGGCTTCCGGCACTCCTGTCTTTGCCTGGAAGGGCGAGACCCTCGAAGAATACTGGTGGTGCACCTGGAAGGCCATCATTTTCCCAGGAGACAAAGGCCCTCAGCTCATCGTTGACGACGGTGGCGACGTCACCCTCCTCATCCACAAGGGCTACGAGATGGAAAACGGCGACAAGTGGGTCGATACTCCTTCCGACAACCACGAAGTGAAGGTCATCAAGGACCTCCTCAAGGACATCGCCAAGAACCAGCCCGGCATTTTCCACACGATCGTCAAAGATCTGAAGGGCGTCTCCGAAGAGACCACCACCGGCGTGCATCGCCTCTATGAAATGGCCAAGGCCGGCAAGCTGCTCTTCCCTGCCATCAACGTGAACGACAGCGTCACCAAGTCCAAGTTCGACAACCTCTACGGCTGCCGCGAATCCCTCCTCGACGGCATCAAGCGTGCCACCGACGTCATGATCGCCGGCAAAGTCGGCGTCGTCTGCGGCTACGGCGACGTGGGTAAAGGCTGCGCTGCTGCCCTTCGCGGCATGGGCGCCCAGGTCATCGTCACCGAAATCGACCCTGTGTGTGCCCTTCAGGCCGCCATGGAAGGCCATCGCGTCATGCCCATCGAAGACACCCTCGGCTACGGCGACATCTACGTCACCACCACCGGCAACAAGGACATCATCACCCTTGAGCACATGGAGAAGATGAAGGACCAGGCCATCGTCTGCAACATCGGCCACTTCGACAACGAAATCCAGGTCGACAAGCTCAACGCCCGCTCGGACGTCAAGCGCCTCAACATCAAGCCCCAGGTGGACAAGTACACCTTCCCGGCTGGCAACAGCATCTTCATGCTGGCAGAAGGCCGCCTCGTGAACCTCGGCTGCGCTACCGGCCATCCGAGCTTCGTGATGAGCAACAGCTTCACCAATCAGACCCTCGCGCAGATCGAACTCTGGGAAACCAAGGACACCCGCCCAATCGGCGTCACCGTCCTTCCGAAGAAGCTCGACGAAGAAGTCGCCCGCCTCCACCTCGCCAAGATCGGTGTGAAGCTCACCGTCCTCTCCAAGGACCAGGCCGACTACATCGGCGTCCCCGTCGACGGCCCTTACAAGACCGATCACTACCGCTACTAAAGTAGCCCAGTTGCGCCGCAACGCGCGCCTCATCAATCACAACCCCAAAACCACGAGGGCGGCCAGCAATGGCCGCTCTTTTTTTGTCGTCACGCTCAGCCGTAACCATGCAGTAGGTAATACCACGCACAACTTAAAACAGGTCTGTATTCCGTACGCAGCGGAAACCTGTTCCCAAACACATGCAAGGCCCGGTGCTCGGGGCTGTAGGTTGGTCGTGTTTGGCGTCCAAGGCATTTCATCGCCCAGCGCCATCTTCGCCAAACCGCCCGACTGCGAGGACCTTCGCACTCCCCAGCATTTGCCGTGCGCGCACAGACACCTCCCATTCTTCGCACTGTGCGCTTCAAAACTCACTGCTTAGTTCCCCAGCCAGCCTTTGAGACCATCCGCCATCCTTCTCACGAAGGAGGATCTTCAGACTCTTTTTCAACTGCGCGTGGTATAACCAAACAGGACGAAAGGAGACTCCAACGCCCACGCAAGCCTGCATCGAAGGCACCGCTTTCGCGTGTTGCAGCGCGCTCCTCCTCCATACCCCACCCTCCAGTCTGCGAAAGCGGCGTCACGCCGAGGCTTGCCGCACGCAGTCCAAGACGCTTCGCGTTCGCACAAGCGCTGGGCTTCCGTCCGCGCGTGTCTTCACCCTCGGGTGAGTTTAAGCCCGCCAGGCGCAGAGGCCGCGACTCCATGGTCACTCTCCGGGCTTCATAGCGTTGCGGCTGTCGGCACCAGTCCGCAAAAGAAAGCCCGTTGCCTGGACGGCAACGATTCGCGCTCTATCAAAAACCGGAGCAATGCGTGATCCGCTGCTCTCCCTCTGCAAGGCCTTAGCTCTTGCGGCCCGCTGGTGCTGGCTTGGGCTTTTCCTTCTTCGGCTTTTTGACTTCCTTTTTGTGAGCGTTGTTGCCTTTGGCCATAATGATGTGCGTGTTGTTGGGTGCACTAGGAATGTGGCTGCGCCGTTGGCGGCTTGCAAGACGCGACTGCCAACATTTTGGAATCAGGCAAATCTCAATTCAACCACTCTGCTCCTCAAGCCTCGCCGGTCTTCCTGCCACCCAGACCCCATACCTTGGCATAATGATGCGCCAAGCGCAGCTTTTGTGCGGCCTTCACGGAAATGACGAAGGGATACAGCGCCGACTCACCGAGGCTGTAGGCAATCTCGTTGAGCACCGTGGAGAGGCACATCCACCGCTGCAGCCAGGCGAGAAATTCACCATCCTCAGCAGGGGTGGAAGGCAGCATGGCCGGAAGTATTCCCGACTCCACCGGCAGCATGACGAGCGGCAGCGCTATGTATTGCACCTGGATGCCAAGGCTCTCGCAGGTCTCCAATCCGTCAGTGATTTGCAAATAGTGGGCCCAGGTCTCCGCCCAGTCTTCCCACGGATGCGAAGACGCATACGCGGTGATGTAGTTCTGCCCCCAGTCCCCGGGCGCACCGTTTTGATAATAGGTGCTGAGTGCCGCCGCGTAGTCGAGCCATTCATCCCCGAAGCGTTCACGAAACGCCAGCCGCAGCGGATCATCCCACAGCAGCTCCGACAAATGCCGCTGCCACAGGTAGTGCGCACTTTCGTGGCGGAAATGACCGAGCAATGTACGGCTGTTTTCACCAAGCTGCTGGCGGTTGAACTGGCGGTAAGTGTCATCCGCCTCTTCAAGATTCATCGTGATCACCCCATTGAGATGGCCCGTGGTCACCGTCGGATTGGACAGCGTACTGACAATGTCAAAAGCCAGCCCGTTCTTGGGATCATCCTTTTTCGACGGCAGGCTGATGCCCATCCGCAGCAGGGTGTAGATCAGTCGCCTTTTTGCCATCTCCATGCGCGCCCAGAGCATGCGGTTCCGGTCCGCGCTCAGATCGGGGATCGTACGATTCATCCGGCACGCTACGCAGAGCACCGCTGTGGCACTGGCAGGCAGCAGCCAGTTGCACACATTGTGCTTCACGCCGTTCTGGCAGCGTTTCATCGCGCTATCCGGCTTCACGCGCTGCATCGCGCCCCGCTGCGGATCATATCCCACATCGCTGTTGCACTTCAAACAGCGTGAGCTGCCAAAGAAAAGCACATTGCCGCACTCACAGGTAAATCGTTGCATGAAAAGTGTGTCCTCGACGAGAATCGTACACTTGTCATGCAATGTTCACACAGATGCTCGTCCCTTCAAAGGCGCACGTGCGTCCTTCGCTTTTGGATTCATGGCTGTGATGCTGTTGAGAAAAGAGATCGTGACATGGTCACCGTCAAACACACAGGTCACCTTGTCGCTGTGCGGCGTCTCATAGTAGCGCCACTGCATGACCAAAGTGTTGTCATCCGTCCACGCCGCACTCGCGGCCATCTTCAAGGGCGCAGCCTTTTTCGGCTTGCCGCCTGAGATGAGACGCGGCGGCGTGCCTGGGAAGGCCGCTTCACATCGATGCCAAGATTCAAGACCACAGGTGATCGTGTGATCGTCGGCTGTGAAAGTGCAGGTATTGCCGTCAAAGGCAAATGCAGCGGTGGTGAGGCCAAGGCCGTTGGTTTCGAGTTTGAATTTCCTGCGAGTCGCCGCCGGCGAAGTCTTGCTGCCCTGCTGCGGCGCAAGTGTCAGCGTCTTAAGCCTGCTCAAATCAGCCGCCTTCGGTTCCTTGGCATCCATTGCAGGCAGCAAATGCTTCCAGACCAGATCCAGCTGGCCCTGCATGTTTTTGTTCTCACTCGTCATCACGATCACCGCATCCTGCTCAGGCAGCACAATCGTGAACTGACCAAAGGCGCCATCGCCTCGGAAGGCGGTGCCCTGGCACCGCCAGAACTGATACCCATAGCCCTGCAGCCAGTCGTTCTGCGCCTTGGGCCGGTCCTTCTTGTCTCCACCCGGCTGCTGAATGTGGAAGCGTGTCGCTTCCTCGACCCACTCGGTGGGCAGCAGCTGCTTTCCATTCCATTTTCCTTTTTGCAGCAGGAACTGGCCAAACTTCGCCAGTCCCTCCGTCTGAATGCTCAGCCCCCAGCCGCCGGTGTTGATGCCATGCGGGCACGTTTCCCACTTCATGCCTTGGATGCCCAGCGGCGCAAACAAACGCGGCGTCAGGTAGTCCAGCACCGTCTGATGCGTGAGCCTCTGCACAATGGCGGAGCACATATACGTGGCGGCGCTGTTGTACATGAACTGCGTGCCCGGCTTGTGCGCGAAGTTCTGCGCCAGAAAGGTTCGCGCCCAGTTCTCCTCTTTGACCACCGTCCCCGTCGGCTCCTTCTCATTGCCGGTGGCCATGGTCAGCAGATCCTTCACCCGCATCGCTGCCAGGTTCTCACTGATCGTCGCAGGCAGATCATCGGCGAAAAAGGAGATCACCTTGTCCTCCACACTCAGCTTCCCCTCAGCGACGGCGAATCCGACCGCCGTGGAGGTGAAGCTTTTGCTCATCGAGTACATCGTATGGACAAACTCCGGCCCATACGGTTTCCACCACCCTTCCGCCACCGCCTTGCCATGCCGCAGCATCATGAAACTGTGCAGTTCAAATTTTTCCCGCTCAATGGCATTGATGAAATCAAGAATGCTCGATGCAGCAATACCCTGCGCTTCAGGCTCGCTACGCGCGAGGCCCGTAGTCGTAGCTTCAGCGAAAGCCTGCGGAATCCACAAGCTGAACGGAGCAAGGCTGGCGCGTTTAAGGAAGGAGCGGCGTGAGGTGGTCATGGGCGCAGATTACAAGGGTGCGTGTTAAATTGACAAGCTCTCTCAAGCCGACGGCTTGCCCGCTTCCGCTTTCACTCCGCTCATCGGATATCGTGTGACCGCCTCCCACGCCAACTCTTGCAGCAGCGCATTGAGCTCCGCCGCCTGCGGCGCATCTTTCAAAGCTGCTGGCACCGGCAAACCGACGGGGCTGCGCTGATAGATCGCGGCAAAGTGGCAGTAAGTCACCAGCACAGACATCGGCGGCATCGGGTGCCCCAGATCGTCCTTGAACAAATCCGCCTGCTTCGTGATGCCCGGTGCTTTGCCTTCGATGATCCGCTCCCGCAGTGCAAAAACCGCATCACCCACTGGCACGATGAAGACCGCCTCTTTGCCCGCAGACGTGTTCAACGCCGTCACCTGGGCTTCGAGTTGGGTGTTCCACTTCTCGCGTTGCATCTCACGCATCTTCCGCAGGCTTTCCACCGTGGCATCATTGCGCATGCTGTTGCGAAATTCACCCGTCAGGTTGCCGTCACGGGCTGGCCATGATGCCTGCACCAGCACGCGCAGTTTCGGATTCTTCTCCAGCCCCAGTTTCGTGAAGTGGTCGATGCCCTCATCGGGCAGCAGCATGTGGGGCGAGAGCGTGAGCACGTCCACGCTGCCTTCGCGCAGCACCCTCTTCGCGAGATTTTTATCATCCGGCACCTCCCAGTGCTGAATCGTGCGCGAGCCACCGATCATCTGCCGCCCAGCGTCCTGATAGCCAATGCCCGCCGCCTCGGCCATTTTCGGCAGCATCGTCGCGGTGAAAATCATGAAGCTGTGCGCACACACAAACACCCGCGGTCCTGGCGGCAGTCCTGACGTCGCAGGGGTGGTGAACTCGCCAGGCTTGCTGGTGCTGGGACCACCCTTTTTGGATTTGGTGGCCAGCAGCGCCTTCAGCTCCGGGTGCGCCTCCAGATACTTCAGCGCCTCATCCACCGAAAGCGTTCCATTCTTGTCCACATCCGCTTCAGGGTAGAGCTTCAGTGCCTGCGCCAGTCGCTCCTCCAGCCCGCTTTGTTTTGCGGCGGTCGTGGCGACTTGCGCAGCCAGCCACGTGGCCCCCGCAATAAAGGCGACAACAAGCAGGATGCGGATGGAAGTTTTCATGGCGGAAGGCGCTGGCGTTGAGACGTGCCAGATCAGCACTGATACTGCCGCGCATCAAAAACTTTCAAAAGAAACCCGTCTCGAACTGAGAGGGCGCTGTGCACCCGCCGATCGGCCAAGACCAGGACGGTGCACCATTTTGAGCGCCTGCGTCGTCGCAGATCCGCACCTTTCCAGCCGCTCCGCATCAGCCGTCGCTAGGTAGATCTGTGCATCGCCCATCTGCCAAGCCGTCCCTTGCCAAATGAAAGTGGATGATGCGTGGCAGCATATTTCAAAGGCTTATTTGAAGACAGCATCCCGGCTCCGCCGTGAAGAGAGCACACACCAAAAATACGTGTCGAATTTTTTGTCGTTGGAAAACCCTTTGCTTCACCGCTGCCCTTGCCATTCTGCAAGCCTTCATCCCGTATGCATCCGGACATCTCCCCCATCGCCGCCGATCTTGGCATCGCGCCTGAGCACCTCATTCTTCATGGCCGCCACATGGCCAAGGTCAGTCTCAAGGCCCTGCACAATAAACCGCAGCGTGGCAAATTGATCCTCGTCTCCGCCATCACGCCGACACCTGCCGGCGAAGGCAAAACGACCGTCTCCATCGGCCTCTCACAGGGATTGAAAAAGATCGGCCAAAGCGTGGCTCTGGCGCTGCGCCAGCCTTCGATGGGTCCGGTCTTCGGCCGCAAAGGCGGTGCCACCGGCGGCGGAAAAAGCACCGTCCTGCCTGCGCATTCGATCAATCTGCATTTCACCGGCGACTTCCACGCCATCACCTGCGCGCACAACCTGCTCTCCGCCGTCATCGATAATCAGCTCTTTCTCGGCGAAGCACGGCTCTCACCAGACCGCGTCCTGTGGAAACGTGTCATGGACATGAACGACCGCGCCCTGCGCAGCGTCCGCACCGCCGTTGGCAAACCAACGGAACGCGCCTCGGGCTTCGACATCACCGCCGCCTCTGAAATCATGGCGGTCATGTGCCTCGCGGAGTCGCTGCCGGATTTACGCCGTCGTCTCGAACGCATTGTCGTCGGTTTCACCGCCGAGGGCGATCCCGTCTATGCCAAGGAATTCCGCGTCACTGGCGCCATGATGGCGCTGCTGCTTGAGGCTCTTCCGCCCAATCTCGTGCAGAGCGTTGAAGGCGTGCCCGCCTTCCTCCACGGCGGCCCCTTTGCCAACATCGCCCATGGCTGCAATTCCGTGCTGGCCACCCGCATGGCACTGGCCCATGCCGACTACGCGGTTACCGAGGCCGGATTCGCCTTTGATCTCGGCGGGGAAAAATTCATGCACATCAAGTGCCGGCAGAGCGGTCTCGCGCCAGCAGCCATCGTTATCGTCGCCACCGTGCGTGCGCTCAAGATGCACGGCGGCGTGCCGCTGGACCAGCTCACTCAGACCGACACCGCCGCTCTCAGCCGGGGCCTGGAAAATCTCGCCGCACATCTGGATAGCGCCGCGCAGTTTCAGCGTCCCGTCATCGTGGCGATCAATCAGTTCACCAACGACCACCCGGACGAACTCGCCTTGGTGCATGAGTTCTGCCAGTCACGCGGCGTCCCCAGCGCCACCGCCAATGTCTTCGGGGAAGGGGGCGCTGGCGCCGTTGAACTCGCCGAAAAAGTGCTCGCGGCTCTGGCACCTGAGACCCCGCCGCTGCCCTTCTTGTATCAACCCGACGACAGCGTCGAATCCAAGCTCACCGCCATTGCCACCAAGATTTACGGCGCAGATGGCGTGCTGCTCACCGATGAAGCACGCGCCAAGCTGGCGCTCTTTGCCCGCAGCGGCTTCGACAAACTGCCTCTCTGCATGGCCAAGACTCAGGACTCGCTCTCCGACGACGCGAAAAAGCGCGGACGCCCGCGTGGCTTCACCATCACCGTGCGCGATTTCGAAATCGCCAATGGCGCTGGGTTCCTCGTCGCTCTCACCGGCACCATGATGCGCATGCCCGCGCTGCCAAAGGTGCCCGCCGCAGAACGCATCCAGGTCACCGACGACGGCATCATGAGCGGCATCTAGCGATGTCTTGCCGTCCTAGGGCATACGCTTTAGCTTGGGACTGCGCATGATTTTGGCCCGCACGTTTATTATTGGTTTTCCGTTGCTCGTTGCAGCGGTGGCTGCGTGGGCGGTGCATGAGTTAAAACAGAGCCGCTCGGACGGCAAAGACGGTGTCGTGGTGATGCTCTCGCAGAAAGAGCCCGTTCTGAATCCCTTTCTTCCGGCCACCGAGGTTGAGCAGGAAATCTCAGCTTTGGTGCATGAACCGCTGATCCGGCTGGCGGCCGATGGCACGCTGCAGCCCGGACTGGCGGAGTTTTGGCGCTGGACGCAGGACGTGACCTGCTGGTTTGCGGATGAAGCAGCCGCCAAACATGCGCAGGAGCTGCTTCAAGCTCAGATCGGCGAAAAAAACCGCTGGGCCGAGTGGCACCTCGATTCGGTGCGTGTTTTGAAAAATCGGCTGCTCCTGAGTTTCAAAGAACCCAACGCAGAAGGAGTCCGGCAGGCGTTTGAAATCGTCGCCGGGCTAAATCTCAAGCCCGTCGTGTTCTGGCGCATCGAGCGCCGCACCCCGCTGCGCCAAGCCTGGGACAAGTTCATGGCAGGATCCAAGCAGGCGGGACAGATTCAGCGCGTGTGGTTTGATGGGGCGAACGCTTGTGAGATCGTAGTGGCGGGGGATTCGCCTCAGTTGCTCGAAGACCTGCATCGTTTCCTGGATGCCAGTGTCAAAGAACCAGCTTCCATCAATCCCCTGGGGGAAGTCGGTGCGTTGAGCGAGCCCGTGCTCGATCTCGACATCCGCCCCGGTCAGCACTGGCATGACGGGAAACCTGTCACGGCGGAAGATGCCAAATCGACATTGGAATTTCTGCGTGGCAACGACTGGTCGCTGCCGAATCGTGAAGCGCTGAGCAACATCCAGACAATGGAAGCGCAAAACAACGGCTCCCGCCTGCATGTGTCGTTCCGCCGGCGTCAGGGCACAGCGCTTTGCGTGTTCGTGAATCTGCCAATGCTGCCCGCAGAGTGGCTGCGCGCTCATCCAGCAGCACAGGAGTCTGATTTCACGCACCAGGCACCGCCGGGGGCGGGTGCTTACCGTATCGCTTCACGAGACTCCCGTTCACTGCTGCTGGCACCGGATAAAAAGGACAAGGGCATGCCGGGTTTCCTGTTCAACTTCTCCGCCTCGCCCTTGATGACACAGATTGGCATGCGCACTCATATCGTGGACCTAGTCTGGCCGGCGGCAGACCGCACCCCGCTGGAGCGGATGCGCTTCACACCGCCGCGACAGCGTCTGGTCGTGCTGTGGAACACTCGTCATGATGTTTTGCAGCACGACCGCTGCCGCGAGGCCTTGGCTCTTGCGACGGACAGGGATGAGCTCATCCGCGCATTGCCTGGGCGCCTGGGCCGTGCGGACGCCAGCCTGTTCGGTCCGGGTCTGTGGTTCAGCACTGGGGCGAAGAGCCAGCCCTTTCAGTTGGAGCAGGCGCGCCAGATCCTCACCGAGGCAGGCTGGCCTCGTGATGACAAAGGAATCGTGCGCAGTCCGGAGCGTCCATTTCGTTTCACGTTGCTCGTGCCCGGCGGGGATGCGTTGCACACGCGCACGGCGGATCTGCTCGTGGCGCAGTGGCACAAGCTTGGGGCCGAGGTGAAAATCGAGCACGCCCCTGACGCAAAAGCTCTCTCGCAGCGTCTGTACGAGCACCGCTTTGACGCCGTGCTGCTAGACCAGCGTTTCGAAGTGTCTTGGGACCAGTTGCCATGGTGGCACTCTTCGCAGGCCAAAACGGGAGGTAGCAATTTCTGCGGAATTTCTGATCCGCAGATCGATCTCATCCTCGAAGCCCTGTCGGCTGATTATGAGCCCGAGCAGGTACCAAAGCGGGTGCGGGATCTGGAGTCCCGCCTGCTGCCCATGCATCCCATGCTCACCTTGTTCACCACGCATGACGAGGCCGCAGCCATGCCCACCTTGCATGAACTTGGCTCCACGAGTGGTCCGGTCTCCGACTGGACGCTGCAAACTCTTTCGGGCCCACCTAAGCTCGCGCAGCCTGCTCCGGTCCTCAATCTCCAGTTGCGCTCTCGCGATGAAGAGCAGGATGTCCAGCGGTCAAAGACGCCGAACGCCCCCGGCATCAAACTCGAAATGCGTGTTCCGAAATGATGAGTCTGCAGCCCTTCTCATTGCCACCACGGTGGCTGCCATGGCGTCTTTTGCTCGGTGGCATCATCGCTGCTGGGGTGCTGTTGCTTTCCCGGCACCACGATTGGCAGGTGAAGGCACGCGCATCGGACTTCTGGGCGCGTTGTGGCTCCAGCCTGCTCGTGCTTGCTCTGGGGCTGCTGCTGGCGCTGTGCCTCGGAGTCATCGTGGGACTGCGCGCCCGCCAGATGGGTCCTCTCATGGAGCGGTTCATCGCATTGCTGGGTCGTGCGCTGGCATGTGTGCCGGTGGTAGTCCTCGCGTGGGGCTTCATCAGCGGCTGGATTGGCCGGCTAGGCTGGCCGGTCGAATCGCTGATGTCGGCGCAGTTCCCGAACAATCAAGTCTCCTGGCAAGTGCTGCTCGCTCATGCGCTCTGGGAGTTTCTGGCCCCGGCCCTGATTCTGGCACTGCCCTTCTGTGGCGAAATGATTCACGCGGTCATAGTGGATGGCAGGTCGGTTTTGGACCTCGATTTCTCACTGCGCGCACGTGGGGTGCCCAAAGCTTCGCGGCTTTGGCGTCATCATCTAAGTCAGTTGCTGCCACTGCTGCGCGTGCGCTTGCAGTCTTTGTGCCTCATCGCGCCCGTTTATCTCATCATCATCGAAGACGCGCTGCATTTCAGGGGTTGGGGTGACTGGATGGCGGAAAGCCTGCGCGCGGGTGACGCCCCTGGCATCGCCCTCGGATTCGCCAGCGGCGGAGCCATGCTTGCTCTCGTGTGCGCATGCCTTCAACTCCTGCCGGGCAGGCTGAAATCCGCAGCTGTTCTTGTTCCCACTCTGGCCTGGCAGCCGTGGCTGCTCTGGGCGCTGGGAGTGATTGCTCTGCTTCCAGCCTCATCGCTGCTGTGGCTCATCCTTTGGACGTCAGTTCTCTTGTCAGGCAGTTCCGGCTGGCATCAGGCCTGGAACCACATCGAGTCAGAGCTGCCCGTGGATGCCGCCCGGGTGTTCGGCGCTTCAGAGCTGATGATCTGGCGCAGCCACATCGCAGTCTTGCAGTTCCGCATGCTTGCGGCCTGGTTGTGCACCGTGTTTGCACAGACGTTGCTCTGCATTGCCGCCGCCTGCGCACTGCTGCCCCGGCTGATCGACGAATTGAGCGAACCGCTCGCCAATCTTTACCGCCCTCTGGCCATCGCATCCCTTCAGGACGCCGCGCAGACGCTGGCAGACCCCACCGCGCTGCTCCAATCCGGCGGCACCATCGCTCTTGCCGTCTTGTGTTTGATCCAAGTCAGCCGCATCCTACAACCTCGACTCTCCTGAGCCCATGTCCGCCGAAGCCACCTCCCCCAAAGATGCCCCGCTGCTCTGCATCCGCGACTTGCAGATCGAATTCAGCCGCCATGACGCCGCCCCCGTCAAAGCCGTCAAAGGTATCAGCCTCGAACTCAAGCGCGGCGAGTCCATCGCCCTCGTCGGTGAAAGCGGCAGCGGCAAAAGCGCCACCGCTCTCTCCTTCGCCCGCCTCCTCCCCGAGCCGCCCGCCACCATCACCGCACGGCAGATGACGCTGAACGGCCACGAAATCCTCGAAATGAAAGAGCGCGAGCTGCGCGCCATCCGTGGCAAAGAAATCGCCTACATTTTCCAGGAGCCCACCACCTCCCTCAATCCCGTCCTCACCATCCGCACCCAGATCGCCGAAGCCCTCGCCCTCCATCGCCCCGATGTCAGCAAGGCCGGGCGCGACGACGAAATCGTCAAGTGGCTCGACAAAGTCGGCATCGTCGATTCCCGCAAGCGTCTCCACGCCTACGCGCACGAACTCAGCGGCGGCATGCAGCAGCGCGTCATGATCGCCATGGCTCTCTGCACCCAGCCCCAGCTCCTCATCGCCGACGAACCGACCACCGCGCTCGACGTCACCATACAAAAGCAGATCATGGACCTCCTCGCCCAGCTTCGCCGTGATCTCGACATGTCCATCATCCTCATCACCCACAATCTCGGCATCATCCGCAGCGTCGTGGACCGCGTCGCCGTCATGTTCCGTGGCGAAATCGTCGAAACCGGCCTCGTCGAAGAAGTCCTGCGCAATCCTCAGCACGCCTACACAAAAGCACTCCTCGCCTGCGTCCCCCGCATGGGCCCCAAACAGCCCCGCCTCAAGGCCATCGACTACACCGTGCTCGACGCATAATCGGCATTGCGCCCCACCTTAGGCTCATGCTAGCCTCCGGCCATGAAAGCCTTGCTCATCCTCCTTGCGGTGGCAGCGCCACTCAGCGCGCAGGTGGTCCTGCCAGCCACCGGCAAAAAGTTTGAGACCCGCACCATCAATGGCAGCGGCGGCACCAGCGGCGTCAGTGTCAACGCCACCACCCAGCCCGCGCCGCCCACCAAGACCAAGCTCACCTCCTACTTCCGGCTCGACGACCCGCGCCAGTGGAAAAGCACCGATGGCAAATCCCTGCTCGGTGCCATCATCATCTTTGAGGATGCCGTCATCGAATTCGAAGCCGCCACTCCCGCCGCCGCGCGTGAAGCCGCAGGCAAAGCCCCACCACCCAAGATGCCCGACAAGCCCACTCTCATCCGCGAGGGCAAAATCCGCCTGCTGGTCAAGCAAAAACCCGTCGAAGTCCCGCTCGAGCGCCTGAGCGACGAGGACCGCAAGTATGTGGAAGATTTGAACGCCCGGCTCCCAAAGTGATCTCACCCGATTGCACGCAACACTCTAACCATCCCCCCCATGAACTCAGCACCCACCGCCCTGATCCTCCTTCTTGCCGCGACTCTGCTGCCAGCTTGCAGCGTCTTGACCGATAAATCCCCCCCCAGCACGGAGGCAAAAGTCCACGCCAAGCAAACGGTTCCCGACACCATCCACGATCCCCGCCCAGCAATGCCCCCCGTCGGCCCCCTCGGCATGCCCATGCACTGATAGCCATAGGCGAGTGTGATGGCGGCCTGACGGGCCGCCGGAATCAGCCCAAGGCGCAGCGCAGCAAGCCCTGGGTCACGCATGACGGATTCTCTTCACCGAAGGTCGCGCCCTGAAGGGGCGCTGGAGATCTTCCGCCCATGCTCCGCGGCATTGTGAATTCAAATAACTGCCATTGGATTGTAGGCACACCTAGGCAGTCAGCCCCCCACGTGTCAGCCAAGACGCACCTCCCCGTTTGCAAAGCGGCCGCTTTCCCCCATCTTGGCCGCCCTTTATGCCCGAACTCGACAAGACCTACACACCTGCGGAAGTCGAAGCCCGCTGGTATCAGCGCTGGCTGGACGACAAATGCTTTGAAGCCGACCCCGCTCGTGTGAGCGCGGCCCGCCCGGCCTACTCCATCGTCATCCCCCCGCCAAACGTCACCGGCATCCTCACGCTCGGCCACGTCCTGAACAACACCATCCAGGACATCCTCGCCCGTCGCGCCCGCATGCTCGGGAAAGAAGTCCTCTGGCTCCCCGGCACCGACCACGCCGGCATCGCCACGCAGAACGTCGTCGAAAAGACCCTCAAAAAACAGGGCGTCATC
Source organism: Verrucomicrobiaceae bacterium (assembly GCA_027490195.1). Classification (GTDB taxonomy): domain Bacteria; phylum Verrucomicrobiota; class Verrucomicrobiia; order Verrucomicrobiales; family Verrucomicrobiaceae; genus Prosthecobacter. The sequence continues at coordinate 144,566 of JAIXYN010000058.1, forward strand.
AAGCACCGCGACGACCTCGGCCGCGAAGCCCTCGTCGCCAAAATCTGGGAGTGGAAGGAAAAGCACGGCGGCATCATCATCGAGCAGCTCAAGAAACTCGGTGCCTCCTGCGACTGGAGCCGCGAGCGCTTCACCTTTGACCCCGACTACAACGCCTGCGTCATGCGCGTGTTCGTGGACCTCTACAAAAAAGGCCAGATCTACCGTGGCAAGCGCATGGTCAACTGGTGCCCCTCCTCCCTCACCGCGCTCAGCGATGAAGAGGTCGTCATGAAGCCCCAGAACGCCATCATGTACCACTTCAAAGTCGAAGTGGTCGAAGCACCCGGCACCTGGCTCACCATCGCCACCACCCGCCCCGAAGTCATCCCTGGCGACACCGCCATCGCCGTGAACCCGAAGGACGAGCGCTACACGCACCTCATCGGCAAGCACGTCCGCCGCCCGCTCCCCGTCGAAAATCAGGAACTCCTCCCCATCATCGCGGATGAGCACGTCGATTTCACCTTCGGTACCGGCGTCCTCAAAGTCACTCCCGCGCACGACAAGGCCGACTTCGAAATCGGCCAGCGCCACAGCCTGCCAGTGATCGACGTCATGCACCCGAACGGCGTGCTCAATGACCTTGCTGGCAAAGACCTCGCCGGCATGGAGCGCTTCGCCGCCCGCAAACGCGCCGCCGAACTCCTCACCGAAATCGGCAGCCTCGTCAAAGAAGAGCCCTACCAAAACAACCTCGGCTACTCCGAGCGCGCCGACGTCCCCATCGAGTCACGCCTCAGCGAACAGTGGTTCCTCAAATACCCCAGCGTCAAAGCATCCCAGGACGTCGTTGCCAACGGCGAGATGAAATTCCACCCCGACCGCTGGGCCAAGGTCTACGACCATTGGATGACCGGCCTCCAAGACTGGTGCATCAGCCGCCAGGTCTGGTGGGGCCATCGCATTCCGGTGTGGAGCAAGGGTAGTCCAACTGGAATCGGATCAGCCTATGTGGATGTTTCTGATCTTCTTTCGCTTCCTGATGACCTGCGCTTCATCGGCCAGGATTCGAACGAACTGGGGGTCGTCATTGATGGTAAGGCAGTGTCATCTGATGCGAAGTGGCTGATGGAAGAATCACTTCGTCTGTTCGACGCACATAACGATGATGATCGTGAAATCCAGATGTCAATTTGCACGACAGACCAGCGCTTGATTGAGCGAATGGAAGCACAAGGCTGGCAGCAAGACCCCGACGTCCTCGACACCTGGTTCTCCTCCTGGCTCTGGCCCTTCGCCACCATGGGCTGGCCGGAAAAGACCGCCACGCTCAAAGCCTTCTACCCCACCACCGACCTCGTCACCGGCCCGGACATCATCTTCTTCTGGGTCGCCCGCATGATCATGGCCGGCTTCGAATGGATGGGCGAGCTGCCCTTCAAGAACGTCTATTTCACCGGCATCATCCGCGACAAACAAGGTCGCAAAATGTCCAAGTCCCTTGGCAATTCCCCCGACCCTCTGGAACTCATCGCCAGCTTCAGCGCCGACGCCCTGCGCTTCGGCATCATGCGCAGCGCCCCGCTGGGTCAGGACATCTGCTTCGACGAAAAGAACGTCGAGCTCGGCCGCAACTTCTGCACCAAGCTCTGGAACGCCGCACGCTTCCGCCAGATGCAGGGCGGCGAAACCGAGACGGAGATCAGCGCCGCCCTCCTCAGCAGCGACGACAAATGGATCCTCCTCCGCCTCAACACCGCCATCGCCGAAGTCACCGCAGCCCTCGAAGACTACCGCTTCAGCGACGCCACCGCCACCCTCTACCGCTTCTTCTGGAGCGAGTACTGCGACTGGTACATCGAGGCCAGCAAAGCCGTGCTGCAAGGCACCGACGACAAGCGCAAGGCCAACACCTTGGCTGTCATCGACTTCGTCCTCAGCAACACCCTGCGCCTCTTCCATCCCTTCATGCCCTTCATCACCGAAGAGCTCTGGCACGGCATGGCCTTCAATGCCGACCTGCCCGCAGACCAGGGCGGCAACAGCATCATGTTCGCCAAGTGGCCGAAGCCTCTCGATGCCGATGAACTCGCCTACTTCGGCATCCTCCCCGAAGACGAAAAGACCGCGAACGACAAATACGAAGCCGTCAATCTCGGCCGCGGCCTCAAGAGCACCTTCAACATCAACAAGCGCGTCCGCTTCGTCCTCAAGCCGAATGCGGAACTCCCCGCCCACGAGATCGAAGTCCTCCGCATCCTCCTCAATGCCGATCCTCTCGATGTCGATGCCTCCTTCGCTCCGACCCAAGGCACCCCCAGCGCCCTCACTCCGCTCGGCACCCTCTTCCTCCCCCTCGATGGCCTCATCGACGTCGAAGCCGAGCGCGCCCGCATCGGCAAAGAAGTCGCCAAAGTCGAATCCGAATTGGAAAAGGTCACCGCCAAACTCGCCGACGAAAAATTCACCTCCAAGGTCCCGCAAAAAGTGCTCGACGAGCACCAGCAGCGCAAAACCGACTGGCAGGAGAAACTCGCCAAGCTCAAAGAAATGATGTCTGCCCTCGGCTAATCAGAAGCGGAGCGGGGGCATCCTGCCCCCGTTCTGGCTTGCTTCGGCTTGAAGCGCTTAGCGCTGACACAACGGTAGCCGTGGGCGCCAGCCCACGGTCAACGGCATCATACGAAGATACTATTCGTGGAACCGCGTAGCGGTGGCACAACCCGCCGCAAAGTCGAGAGCTCTATCCCTTGGTCCCATGCCTCAGGCCGTCCCTGCGCAGCAAGCCATCCGTTTCCTGCATTTCCAGCATAAATTGTAGGCTCGTCGCCGCACCCGCGCCATGATCATGCTCGGATAAATCCCCGCTCAACACGAACCCAACACGCACATGCTCAAACTCCTCCACCTCTCCTTCCTCCCAAAATCTTCCAATGCCGGTCTGCTCATCCTGCGTCTCTCCGTCGGCCTCTCCATGCTCCTCCTCCACGGCCGCGACAAGCTGCTAAACTTCTCCGCCACAGCGGAAAAATTCCCTGCGCTATTTGGCATGTCTTCCACGGTAAATGCAGGCCTCGCCGTCTTCGCAGAAGTCGTCTGCTCCGCGCTGCTCATCCTCGGCCTCTTCACCCGCTTTGCAGCACTCATGCTGGCCATCACCATGGGCACTGCCTTTTTCATCATCCACAAATCCAGCCTCATCGCCGGTCCCGGTTCCGGCGAACTCGCCATGGTCTACCTCTTTGCCTACATGACCCTCCTCTTCACCGGCGCTGGCAAGTTCTCCGTCGATCGCAAATAAGCGCCGTATGAGTGTATGACTCCCCCAGGCCCAGGCCGCGCAAGCTGCCGGGCCTTTTTGTTTGGCTATGCGGGGGATTTCAGAGTCCCAGCCAGTTACGCAAGTGCGTTTGAAGCGCTGCTATGTCGGTCGGGTGCAACCGACCAACGATTTTGCGCACCAGCCGGTCTTCGACGGCACAGATCTGCGGTTTGATCCCGCAGGGTCCATTCATTGAGACTCGCAAAATAAGGGGAGACTGATGCGGCGGCCCACTCTTTCTTCACATCGCCCACTTTGTTTTCTGGCATTGGCTCCCGGAGGCAGCACTGGAGTTTGGCCCGCGATAAGATCAACCCGATGGGTGATTTTGGGCTCCCGGAGGGAGCAGAGAAGTTAGCCGGCGGTGAAGCGAGGCTTGGCGAGCGAGAACCACCGGAACTGCCGAGGCATCCACCGTGTGCATTCGTTGCGCCCTGAAAGCGCGCGAGAAGCGACCAAAAAGTAAGGCGCTCCCGGCTCACCACAAAAACCTCTCGTCATGTTCCGCCACTCCGCTCCGCATCACACCAGCACCAAAGGTGCTGCGGATTCAGCCAAGGTCAGCCGAGCCTTGGCGAGGTGACCCTGGGTAATGCAGAAAATGCCCCGCAAGCAAACCCAGTACAACGCCACACGCCACGCCCACCAGCAGCGTCTGCAAAGAGCTCCGCCACGTGACTGCGCTGCGATCAGACAACGCTTCCGTTCACCGTTGACTGATACTCTTCCCACCCCCACCGCGCCTTTTTGTTCCCACAGCTTTTCTTGCAATCCTACCCCAAGCAGTGAACCGTCACCCTCTTATGGCAAAGGTGACTCTCGGCCTGGTGCAAAGCCGGGCATTTTCAAGCAAGGAAGAAAGCGTGCAGCAGCATGAACGGCTCATTCGTGATGCGGCAGCCCGTGGCGCGCAGATCATCTGCCTCCAGGAGCTCTTCAACACCCCCTACTTCTGCATCACGCAGGACACGGAATTGTTCAACCTCGCCGAGGCCGTCCCCGGCCCTACCACCGACAGACTGGCCCCTCTCGCCAAAGAACTCGGCGTCGTCATCATCGTCCCCCTCTTTGAAAAACGCGCGCCCGGCCTCTACCACAACACCGCCGCCGTCATCGACGCCGACGGCACCGTGCTCGGCAAGTACCGCAAGATGCACATCCCGCAGGATCCCGGCTTCGAGGAGAAATTCTATTTCACCCCCGGAGACCTCGGCTACCGCGTCTGGGACACCAAGTTCGGCCGCATCGGCGTCCTCATCTGCTGGGACCAGTGGTACCCCGAGGCCGCACGCCTCACCGCCCTCATGGGCGCAGAGATCCTCTTCTACCCCACCGCCATCGGCTGGCTCCCCAGCGAAAAGGCCGCCCTTGGCACCGCCCAGCACTGCGCCTGGGAGACCGTGCAGCGCGGCCATGCCGTGGCCAACGGCTGCTACCTCGCCGCAGTCAACCGCGTCGGCACCGAGCAGCAGAGCGAATTCTGGGGCCAGAGCTTTGTTGCAAATCCTTATGGAGAAATCGTTGCAAAGGCCTCCGTGAGCGATGAAGAGATTTTGATCGTGCCATGTGACCTCTCTGCGGTGGAAGATTTCCGCCGCATCTGGCCTTTTTTCCGTGATCGCCGCATTGACACTTACGCTCCCCTGACCAAACGCTACATCGATGAGTAAAGCCTCCTATCCCCAAAACTACCGTCTGCCCGCCGAATTCGAGCCGCAGGAGGCAATCTGGCTGTCCTGGCCTTCCAACAAGGAAAGCTGCCCCAAGACCTACCACAAGCTGCAGGACAAGTTCGGCGAGATCGCCAGCGTCATCTCCCGCTACGAGCGCGTGCGCATCAATGCCCCGATGCTCAGCCACATGAACATCCGCCTCAGCATCGCCGACAACGAGGGCGATCTCAGCCAGGTGGATCTCTACGAGAACAACACCAACGACGTCTGGTGCCGTGACCACGGCCCGATCTTCATCAAGCACAACGAAACCGGCCAGGTCGCCATCACCGACTGGGAATTCAACGCCTGGGGCGGCAAGTTCCCACCATGGGATCTCGACAACGCCATCCCTGAGAAAGCGGCCGCAGCTCTCAAGATGGAGCGCTTCACCTCCAAGATGATACTCGAAGGCGGAGCCATCGAAACCAATGGCAAAGGCACCCTCCTCACCACTGAGGCCGTCCTTCTCAATCCAAACCGCCATGGCGGTAAGCCCGGCAACAAGGCTGAAGTCGAGAAGGAACTGAAGGCCATGCTCGGCGTGAAGGACATCGTCTGGTTCAAGAAAGGCATCGAAGGCGACGACACCGACGGCCACATCGACGACATCGTGCGCTTCATCCGTGAAGACGCCGTGATTTGCATGGTCGAGCCCCGTGACTCCGACCCCAACCACAAGGTCCTCAAAGAAATCCGCGAGAAGCTTGACGACGTCAAAGCTCCCGATGGCGGCAAGCTTGAGATCATCGAAATCGAAATGCCCCAGGCCATCGAAATGAAGGACTGGCGCCTTAGCCGTCTTCCTGCCAGCTACGCGAACTTCATGATCATGAACAACGCCGTGATCCTCCCGCTTTTTGGTCACAAGAAGAAGGACGCCGCCGCTGAAGACAAGATCTCCGAGTGCTTCCCGGGTCGTGAAATCATCTCCATGATGGCCAAGGACCTCGTCACCGAAGGTGGTGCTTTCCATTGCATCGGCATGCATCAGCCGAAGTAAGCAGGCAGGACCTAATCGCTTAAATATTCAGCGCCCTAAAACAGTGGCGCTGAATATCCATAACGAATAAAAAAGACTCTAAATAAAGAGGCTTCTCCTTACAAAGAGTTTCTTGGAGGTCCTTTTCGGTCTGGTAAGTTCGTGGCTCTATGACGGCTCCACGAAATCATGATCTCTCCAAATTCTTCCGGGTGACAGCTGCGCTGTCGGCGTTGCTGCTGCTTGCAGCCTGTGCGCTGCCTCCGGACGCTTTTAAAAATTACTCGGCTGCCAGCAAGGTCAGCCAATGGAGCAACGTGCTGGATGCCCTAGGTGGCGGCAGTGTGAAACGTGCTGAAAGCGCAGGCAATGTTCCGCTCTTCAACGGTGCCGTGTCCATGAATGTGCCCACGCATTCAGGCTCCATCAACGACATCGCCAAGCTGTTTGCCGGCATGGACTCCTCCTACAGCCAGACTGTAGCGGTGGCCGCGCACAAGCAGCGCATGGACAGCCTCTGGGCCTCGCACCAAAACACTCGTCGCGGCCCCTTGCAGTCATGGGCCAGTGAAGAGATCGGCGACTTCAAGAATGCCAACGCCATGTTCTACCCCTTCAGCGGGCCGGACTTCCTTTTTGCCAGCGCCCTCTTCCCCTCAGCAGAGACCTACGTGCTCGCGGGTCTGGAGCCTGCCGAGCCGCTGCCTCGTCTGAGTGATCTCTCTCAGTCTGAGATCGATAACGGCCTCACCGGCTTGCACAATGCCGTCTCGACCATCATGCAGAACGGCTACTTCATCACCACGGAGATGCGCAGCAATCTACAGGCCACGCGCTTTCGCGGCGTGCTGCCGCTGCTGATGGCGTTCATGGCGCGGACGGGCCACACCGTGGATTCTGTCGATACCGTGCGTTTGGATGGTGCGGGCAATGTCACCCTCTCCGGCTCCTCAGGAAACACCGGCCTCATGATTCGCTGCCGCAGCGGTTTTGGTCCTTCCAAACGGGTGTTCTACTTCCGCCAGGACCTCTCCAATGGCGGCGTCAGCGCCGCCGGCCCCTTTCTGACCTTCGTTTCTCGCCTGGGCCGCATTCCAGCCTTCTTGAAAAGCGCCTCCTACCTCATGCACGAAAGCGGCTTCTCCAACATCCGCGATTACCTGCTGCGTCACAGCAGCGCCATCGTGCAGGATCCCTCCGGCATCCCTTTCCGTGACTTCGGCCGCTACGGCTGGAATCTCTGGCTCTACGGCAACTATCGCGGCACTCTTGACATCTTCTCTGGCCACCAGCAGGCGGATTTGGTTGCCGCCTACTCCTCCGGGAAGTATCCTGTGAAGCCGCTGAACTTCGGCATCGGCTATCTCATGAACCCCCAAATGACCAGCCTCATGGTGGGCCGTCCGACCCGCTGAAGCCGGAAAGGCAGACTTTTGGTTGACGTCACTCTGTCCTCGGCTAGTATCGCTCCCCAATTTTTCCCCAGAACTCATCATGGCTACCATCTGTCAAATCACCGGCGTCGGCGTTACTCGCGGCCACCACATCCATCGCAGCGGTAAAGCCAAGAAAGAAGGCGGTATCGGTCGTCACATCACCAAGCGTGTGAAGCGCGTCATCCTGCCAAACCTTCGCAAAAAGCGCATCTTCGTTCCTGAACTCAACAAGTTCATCGACGTCAAGCTCAGCGCTCGCGCCCTCAAGACCATCGACAAAAACGGCGCCTACAACGTCCTCAAAGGAGCCGGCCTGATCTAATCAGCCGCTTTCAACTTTTCCCCACGGGCGGATCTGGCAACAGATCCGCCCTTTTTTTGAAAATAGTCGGGAGCTTCAGCTCCCTCTGGAAAGCACTGCACTTCACGCACTCAAGTAATACCACGATTGGTAGAAAACAGGTCTGTTCTCCACTGGCAGCAGATTTCTTCTGGAAGAGGCGGGCAGCGAGTCGCTCCGGTCGTTGGTTGGGGGTGTTTGGCGTCGAAAGAGTGCTTCGCTCCATTCATACCACACAACTTAAAACAGGTCTGTATTCCGGACGCAGCGGAAACCTGTTCCCAAACAGATGCAAGGCCCGGCGCTCGGGGTTGTAGGTTGGTCGTGTTTGGCGTCCAAGGCATTTCATCGCC
>JAIXYN010000032.1 GCA_027490195.1 Verrucomicrobiaceae bacterium
AAGTGCCTCGCGGCCTTCAACCGGCGCACTTCCATTTCCTGGTGATCTCTTCTCTTGCTCATCCAGCCATTCTACAACAGTTCTCGACCTTTGTCAGCCTATTATGCAAGTCTCAATAATGATATTAGAATTTACAGGTGGGGTCATACCTTTGTTTGCAAGTTCTTCTATCAATTTAATGTCCTGTTTGTTGATCCTCGGCATGCACTTAACTAGAAACACTTTAAAATAATTGGCGAACAATTTTGCTGTGTCATAAGTTAATATATTTGTGGTAACCCATAACATTAAACAATCTAACTAGGTGGTGGTGTCAATGGGTCTTGATAGACCAGTCCTGGAATGAAGGAAATGAGTCCTTCATTTGCCGTGATCTGGTCGTTCGACAAATCCCAGCGCAGATTTGGCTAGTTTAGCCGCAAAGAAAGATGCTAGGCTTAACGCGCTAGGGCGAGATTAGCGAAGCAATAAATACGCCTTATGCAGATAATATGCCAGCCAGAAAGCAGAAAGGGGGGTATTTGCAGCAGGCCCAAATCGTTTTCGACCGCTTTCATGTCATGCAACTGGCAGGCGAAGCGGTGGATGCAGTGCGCAAGCAGTGACGTGATGCAGGAGCCGACGTGAAAGGTGCACTGTGGGCCTTGCGTGGCAATGTAGGCGGCGAGGGCCTGGGTGAGGGAACCGCCGAAGAAGGTGCCGATGACGCGACTGAGGGGGGGACTGGCCGACCTCTGCCCGAGAATGGATGGGCTGGTAGATGAACTAGCGGCCTTCCTGGCGGTGAGTCCATGCCTTCGAGGATTTGTGAGAGCGTGGCCTCGCCTTGGGCAAAGACGAGATCCATCACCTCCCGTTCACGGCGGCTCAGATGGGCGATTTTCTGCGTAGGCTGAAAATTCAGCCTTTGGCCGAGCGCGTAGCCTTGCACCTGGTAACCATGGCAACTTTTTCACGCCTCAAAATGTTGCCGCTTTTTCTGGCTCACCTTCCAAAGATTGCAATCAGCTGCATAACCACGCTCGCTGTTGCCAATACTAGCCCTTTTGAAAGGCGCAAAAGGCGAAATGTTGCATGTTGCACACCCTAGGCTTGCAACATGGCAACATTTTGGGTGGGATGGGCTGAATGACTGAGGAAGCGGGTGAGAGAGCATCTGCGACTTGGCGCGCAGGTAGGCATTTCCGTGGATTACGCTCTCCCGCGCCCCTTCAGGGCGCGGCCATGCGCGCTGGGTGGTGTGGACGCCGTCTGTCCCAGGGCAGCACTCGCCAAGGCTCGGCCCGCCCTGGGCTGAATCCTTAGCACCTTTGGTGCGGCCAGGCAACCGTGCGCGGGGCATCTCATGAGTCGGCAGACAGCCTGTCATGGGGACACTGCTTCAATGGGGGCCATGAATTCATCCGTATATCTAATTATGCTGGTCTGTGTGTGTATTTGCCTCGGTGAGCTTACATGGATTATAATTACGGCTAGTATGCTCCCCTTAGCCACAAACATGTAGTCGAAGCCTTGGAATGCTGCGGGTTCAAACTCACGGCATCGTCCGGGAGGGCTCCGGTCCTCCGGCGCTTTTAGCGCGTCCTCAGGCGCACAGAAAGCTCCAGAGAGCTGAATCATTGGTTGATTCGCTTCGCTCAGCATCCGAGCAGCCTGCAGCTGTCTATTTGACTTCGGCGGTCTTCGACCCGCTGCACTCCGGTTCCAAAACGCTGCCGCGCTATAGAGTATTCATATGCATGGCTACGGCTCAGGGTGGCCAGGGGTGCAGGGCCTGCCATGAACCCATTTCGGTTTAAATTTTATATCATTCACGGCAACATTTTCACTCCTGAAATGTTGCCGTGATCTAAGCCTATTCCTTCCAAAGTTTTCCTTCAGTTGCTATGAAATGCTACTTCAGGTCACCAAATGCCTGAATTTTTCGAGGTGAAAGTAAAATGTTGCCATGTTGCATGTCTAGGGTGTGCAACATGCAACATTTCCCGCCTCAGTGTGGCGCATGCTGACTGATAACTCGGTTCACGCGCTCATCACCAGCTCGCCACCACCTCATACGCATACCCGCGCAGATACTCAGTCTCTGGAATCGTCGCCAGAATCGGATGATCCGGCCGCTGCGTGTACGTTGCCACCCGCCGCAGTGTCTTCTTCGCATCCACCGCCGCATCCGTGATGCTGCTGTGGAATTCTTCGGCGCTGACGTGGTGGGAGCAGGTGAAGGTGGCGAAGATGCCGCCGGGCTCGAGCATCTTCATGGCGCGGAGGTGGATCTCCTTGTAGCCGCGGAGGGCATCGCGCACGGAGCTTTTGGTTTTGGTGAAGGAGGGGGGATCGAGGATGATGAGGTCGTAGCGGGCGGCGGCGGCTTCGTTGCGCTTGAGGAAGTCGAAGCAGTTTTCGGCGATGCAGTTGATCTGCACACCGGCGATGGCGGCGTTTTGTTTGGCGACTTCGGTGGCGGATTCGCTGATGTCCACGGCGGTGACTTCGCTGGCTCCGGCGAGGGCGCAGGCCTGGGCGAAGCCGCCCTGATTGGAGAAGCAGTCGAGGACGCGGCGGCCTTTGGCTAGGGCGGCGACATGCTGGTAGTTATCTAGCTGATCCAAGTAGAGGCCCGTCTTCTGGCCTTCGAGGAGGTCGGCGTGGAAGGCGCTGCCCTGGTAGCGAACGACGAAGGGGGCGGGGGACTCGCCACTGACGACGCCTTTGATCTGCTCCATGCCTTCAGCTTTGCGGACGGCACCTTCGTTGCGCTCCACGATGCCGCGTGGCTTGAGGGTGTCGTTGAGGGCCTGGATGATGAGGTCCTTCCGCAGATCCATGGCAAGGGTGAGGGTCTGGATGACGAGGAAGTCGCCGTAGCGGTCGATGATGAGGCCGGGGAGGCCGTCGGATTCGCTCCAGACGATGCGGCAGAGATTGAGGTCCACGCCGGCCGCTTCGCGCACGGTGATGGCGCGCTGGATGCGGCGGGTGAAGAAGTCGAGGTCGAGGTCCTGGCGGCGGTAGGAGAAGAGGCGTGCAGAGATCTGCGACTGGGGATTGTAGATGGCGCTGCCAAGGGGCTTGCCGCGGACGTCTTGGAGATGGACGACATCGCCGGGCTTGGGATCGCCGAAGCGCTTCTGGATTTCAGTGGCGTAAACCCATAGGTGACCGTGGAAAAGGCGGGCGCGGGGCTGGACGGTGAGGGTGGGCATGGTTGGGGAGGTGGTTGATAGACAGGGCTAGGAGGGTAGAGAGGTGGGGCAGAATGACGAATGAGTAAATCCGAATGACGAAATAAGCCCGAAGGCCGAATGGGGGACTGGGGCTATTGGTGGCTAGACCTTGGTCATTATACTGCCGCGCATCACCAACTTTCAAAAGAAACGCGTCTCGAACGGAGTGGGTGCTGTGCGCCCGTCTATCGGCCACGACAAGGACGGCGGACCTTTTTGAGCGACTGCGATGCTACAGACCCGAAATCACGGACCCGCACAGCGGTTCCCTACCAGCGCTGAGGCACGCGCTGCTCTGGATGGTAGAGATGCGCTGTGCGCGTCCCTGGAATCCTTCGTCCCAGCACGGGCTGCGGCCTCATCGTTCTCCCCCTTTTCAAACTTCTCTGACTTCTGCTGTCGAAGGCGCCAAGGACGGCGAACCTTTTTCAGCGCCTGCGACGCGACAGACCCGGAATCACGGACCCGCACAGCGGTTCCCTACCAGCCTTGCGGCACGCCTTGCTCTGGGTGGTAGGGATGCGCTGTGCGCGTCCGTAGAATCCTTCGTCCCAGCACGGGCTGCGGCCTCATAGTTCTCCCCCTTTTGAAACGCCTCCGACTCCGGCTGTCGTGGGTATGTCGGTGCATCGCCCATCTGCCGAGCAGTCATTCGCAGAATGAAAGTGGGTGATGCGTGGCAAGTCTATTTCGACATTCGGGTTTACTCATTCGTCATTGCTAAAGGCTCACGACTGCCTTGATCACCCGGGACTCCGGCAGCAGCCAGGTGTCCATTTGATCCGGGAGTTCGCTGAATTTGCAGCGGTGGCTGATCCAGGGACGTGTGTCTATCTGGCCGGACTGGATCATGGCTAGGATGCGGGGGAAGTCGGAAGCGAGGGCGTTGCGGCTGGCGAGGAGGGTGAGCTCGCGGCGGTGGAAGAGGGGATCGTCCAGGGGGACGGGCTCTTTGGTGATGCCGACGTAAACGATGCGGCCGGTGAAGCGGGCGTAGCTCAGGGTGGCGGCCATGGATGCGGGATTGCCGGTGGCATCGAAGACGATCTGGAAGGCGGGGGTGTCTGGCAGGGTATCGATGACGGTGACGCCGGGGTAGTGCTGCTGGACGAAGGCGCGGCGTGCGGGGTTGAGTTCAAGAATGGTGATGGGGGCACCGGTGGCGCGGGCGAATTCGAGGACGGTGAGGCCAATGGGGCCGGAGCCGATGATGAGGACATCGTCTGCGGCGGTGACCTGGGCGCGGTTCACGGCATGGCAGCCGATGGCGAGGGTCTCGACGAGGGCGAGTTGCTCGAAGCTGAGGGCGTTGCAGGGATGGAGCTTGTGCGCAGGCAGGACGATGCGCTCGCGCATGCCGCCATCGCAATGGACGCCGAGGACCTGGAGGGTTTCGCAGCAGTTGGTGCTGCCGCGCTGGCAGGCGTGGCAGGTGCCGCAGTTGAGGTAGGGCTCGACGGAGCAGCGGTCGCCGACGCGCAGATGGGTGACGTTTTCACCGATGGCGAGGACTTCGACGCCGAGCTCATGGCCGAGGATGCGGGGGAACTCGATGAAGGGCATTTTGCCAAGGTAGCCGCTGAAGTCGGTTCCGCAGATGCCGATGGCGCGGATGGCGACGAGGGTCTCGTTTGGGCCGGGGGCGGAGGCTTCGGGGAGCGTGGTCCAGGCGAAGGTTTTGGCGGCGGTGAGGGTGAGGGAGAGCATGAAATGACGAATGACGAAAACAGAATGACGACTTCGGAGTGGTGGCTGCCTAGGCGCTGGTCAGGGGGCGAGGCGGTGGGTTGTTTCGAAGCGGGTGTAGGCGGGGAGGAGGGTTTGCCAGAAGGTGAGGTGGGTGGGGTCTGCCTGGCTCAGGCGTTCCGGAGTCATGCGGAAAGGGAAGCTGTGGACGGGGACGCTGGGGGCATGCGTGAGTGCGGCGGCGACGATGAGGTAGATTTCTTCGATGAGCGGGTCGGTCATGGCGAAGCAACCGATGCTGCACATGTCTCCATGGATCATGATGAGGCTGCCGGTGCGCTTCTGGGTGAGGTCGTAGGCGTTGGGGTAGCCGATGTTGAAGGCGAGGTGGTAGCTGCTGGCGGGATTGAGCTGCCTGGCGGTGACGCTGTAAAAGCCTTCGGGGGCCTGCATGTCGCCTTCACGGGTTTTGGGGCCGAGGGTGCCAGAGAAGCAGGCGATGGGGTAGGTGCGGAAGAGGGTCCATTCCGACGTGTTGCCTTGCAGCCAGAGTTCGAGTTCGTGGCTTTCTTTGAAGATGCGGATGAAGGCGGGCTGGCCGAGACTGCACTGCTTGGCGGCAAGTTCGTCGTGCAATTTGGGCAGAAGGCGTGCGCGCACATTGGCGAGCCTCTGCGTGGCGTTCATGCGGCGCCATTCCTCCGGGGCGGGGGGCGCAGGGTAGGGCAGAGGGAGATATTCGCGCGAGAGCATTTGCTGGGCGTAATTGAGCCAGGAATGTAAGGCCGACAAGGAGTCGGCACGAGCGGCCAGAAGGCAGGCGGCGATGAGCGCGGCCGCGAGAAGCAGAATGCGCGGTTTCATGGCGCGGCTGGATCAGTTGGCCTGCGGAAGGGCCATCTGCTGCTTGCCACGCACGATGTTCATCGCGCCGTTGAGCTCGCCACCGGGCTCGATGGAAACGGAGCGTGCGGTGACGTCGCCATTGATGGAGCCGTTGCCACCGATGAGCACGGGGCCGGTGCTGTAGATGTTGCCGGTGAAGCGTGCCTGGATGTCCACATCGGTGGCATGCACGGAATTGAGGAAGACGACATCGGCACCTTTTTCGACCACGAAGCGCTGGCAGTGGATTTCGCCGATGATGGTGCCGTTGGTGCGGAAGGAGGCATCGCCTGAGCAGGTGACATTCGCCTCAATGATGCCATGGCATTCGAGATCGCGGCACTGGACGCTGCTGGCGGAGAGGCGGCCGCGTTTGCGGATGAGGACATTGCCGCGCGTCTTGATGGGCTGCGTGGAGGTCATGTTGATCTCGACGTCCTCCAGGGAAATGTAGGCACCGCAGGCAGGGCAGTTGGCGGACTTGGCGGAGCGCCCTGTCTTGAACTTGTGGCCGCAGTCAAAGCACTCGGCGTCTTTGAAATAGCCGTTCCGGTACATGCCCTGCTCCTTCATCTTTTGCAGAGAGGTCGCCGTATGCGGTGCAGGGGCAGGCGTGGGGGGCGGAGAATTGGACTGCGGACGGCGCGTGGCAGCCGGAGTGGGCCCAGCATCGGCAGCCACTGGTGCTGCGGCTTCTTCCACCGGAGGTGAGGCGTCAGCGGAAGGCTCGGGGTCCGTGAGGGCTGACAGATTCTGGCTTTGCAGGAAAGCGCCGAAACCATCGGCAGCGGTGGGTGCGGGCTCTGGCGGTGGGGCAGCAGCGGGCTTGGCTACCGGTTCTTTGGCCGGGTCAGGGGTGGGGCTGGGCGTTTCCTCCGCTATCGCCCAAGAATCATCCATGCCCGCGCCGGAGCGTGTGACCGCAGAGGCGACAACGCGGCGTTTTTCCACGGTGAGGTGGACCCCGCATTTTTTACAAAAAGTGGAAACAACGAGGCGCGGCTCATACTGAGCCGCGCCACAAGAAGGGCACACCACTTCGATTTGATTCTTAGGTGGCGTGGGAAGGATGCTGGTCTTCGTGCCGAAGAACCGTCCGAACACTCAGGTGGAAGTTAAGGTTGTTTTGGAGCGCCGCCGAAGGCAGGCTTGGTTTCAGCCTTTTTTCCGACCTGGGACTGACCCATGAAGGTGGCACCTTCTTCGATGGCAAGGGTGCCTGCGGCGATGTCGCCGACGAGGATGGCGTTGCTCTTCAGTTCGCAACGTTCAGCGACAGTGATGTTGCCTTCGACCTTGCCGAAAATGATGACGGAACGGGTTTTGACTTCGCCTTTGATGAGGGCGTTTTCACCCACGGTGAGGCTGCCGTCGGAGATCACTTCCCCTTCGATTTTGCCGTCAATGATGAGGTCGTGGGAAAACTTGATGGAACCTTTGATTTCGACGTCGTTAGCTAGAACGTTTTTGCTGGTGGTCATGACTGGAGCTTGATGTGAGCGTTGGGGTTGTGCAGCGGGAGAGGATGCGGTGGAGAGAATGGGTGCGCGTTCGGCTGCGGGAGCCGGTGCGGATGCCTCAGAACGCCTGTCTTCCTTTTGCCCTTCGGGTTGTCCTATGATTTGCCTTAACATGAGGATTAAAATATAGCTGGTTATTAAGTTGAGTGTCAATCTTCGGCTTGCTTATTTTTTTCAGTTTAGGGTAAAGGGTTTGGTGAGAGGGGTTGCGCTGGGGTGGTTTTGGGGCTGTATCGAGTCATGATGGAAAATGTGTTCATCACAGCCGTGGAGACGGCCTGTGTTCTTGGTTTGCGGACGGAGGAGTGCCTGGACGCGCTGCGCGAGCGGCGCGGGGGGCTGGCCCTGTCCGGGAGCATGCCAGGAGCGGGTTTTGAGGCGCTTCCCATGGGGGTGCTGCCTTCACGCGAACTGGTGAAAGGCCGCCGCTATGGCGCTGCCAGCAATGCAGCGGTTCAAGCAGCGACTGCAGCCGTGCGGCGAGCAGGCTGGAGCGTGGAGGAAATCCGCGCTTCCTGGCTGTACGGGGCCAGCAGCCGAGGCAACGCAGGAGAAATACTGGGGGTGAATCCATGGAGAAGACCGCTACGCAAGTTCAGTGCCAGCAACACCATGCACTGTGAAATACCTGCGGCCGTGAGCATTGAGCTGGGGATTCGGGGTCCGTGGCAGATGATTTCCAACGGGTGTTCCTCTGGACTCGATGCGCTGGGCATGGCCTGGATGGCAGTGGGTAGCGGCCTAGCACCGCGCGCAGTGGTGGTGGCGGTGGATCTGCCTCTGATCGCAGCCCTGCTGCAGGATTTTCGGGATACGGGGCTGCTTTCGAGCAATGGGGTCAATGATCCCTTTGCGGTGGACAAGGGACAAGCTACCAGCGGATTTCTGCCAGGAGAAGCCGCCGTGGCGCTGACGCTGGAGCGTGACAGTGCTGGAAGGCCGAAGCTGTGCCGGGTGGAGCATTACAGCGCGAACAGCGACGCCTACGATGCACTGATGATTCCGGAGGACGGAGGAGGGATCGAAGACTGCGTGCGTGCGGCTGTGACGGCAGGTGATGTGGGCAGAGTGGTGGCGGTTTGCCCGCACGCGACGGGGACGCTGAACCACGCCCGAGTCGAGCCGCCAGCCCTGCTGCGCGCGCTGGATGGCCGCAAGGTGCCGCTGCTGCCGCTGAAACCGCAGATGGGGCACACGCTGGGTGCGAGTGGACTGCTGGACGTAGCGCTGCTGTCTGCGTGCATGGCGGAAGGCTGGTTGCCTGCGGTGCTGCCAGGGCTGACGCCGCCGGGCTGCGGAATCCCTTTGAATGAAGCGCCGCTGAAGGTCACGGCGGGAGACCGAGTGGTGAAACTGGCCTCCGGCATGGGCGGGCACAATGCGGCGGTGTCTCTGTTGGTGGTTTGATTCGTGCTTGGCACCGGCGATGGATTCGCGAAAGTCACCTACCGCATGACCCGACTGCCGCTTTCGATTTCCATCATCTCACTCAACGAGGAGGATAACCTGCGTCGTTGTCTCGCCAGCGTGGGAGATCTGGCGCAGGAGATCGTCATTTTAGACTCCGGGTCGAAGGACCGCACGGCGGAAATCGCGGCGGAGTTTGGCGCGACATTTGTGCATCAGGACTGGCTGGGCTACACGGCGCAGAAGAACCACTGTTTGACGCTGTGCTCGCAGCCCTGGGTTCTGGCGCTGGACTGCGATGAGGAACTGACGCCGGAATTGCGGAATTCGATACAAGGATTTTTTGCCAATCGCGACGATCAGCGTTTTGACGGTGCTTGGATGTCGCGGCTGGTCTGGTTCATGGGACGGTGGATTCATCACGGGGACTGGTATCCTGACCGCAAAGTGCGGCTGTTTCGACGCGAGAAAAGCCAGTGGGCCGCAGATGGCGGTGGGCAGGTGCATGAACGGCTGGATGTGGCAGGACCCTGCACCACGCTGCGTGGTGACCTGCTGCATTACTCGTTCAAGAATATCCAGCATTACCTGGTGAAGCATGTGCAGTACTCGAATGTCTTTTTGCAGACGCAGCAGGGCAAGGGGAAGCGCTGGTCGCTGCTGCACACGTTGTTTCGTCCTTGGTGGCGGTTTACGCGGGCCTACGTGCTGAAGCGCGGATTCATGGACGGCTTTCCCGGTCTGTGGATCGCACTGGCCACGGCGTTTTTCACGTTTGATCGCTACAGCCGGATGTTTGAAAACGAGGCGGAGGCGGCGAAAAAGTAACGGGATGAAGCTGGCTCTGATCCATCCGCAAATCATTCGTGGCTCCGGCGTGGAGAACTTCCTGATCGAATTCGCCAAACGACTGGCGGCGGCCGGACATGAGCTGACATACATCACCTCGCTGACGACGCCGGAGATCGGTGCCGCGCTGCCTGGGCGCTGGGAGTTACTGCCGCGCCTGCGTGGCTCGGCGACAATGCGCATGTGGCATTTCAACCGGCTGGCTCCACGTGCTGCGCTGACGGCTGGTGTGGATCTGAGCATCGGCTTCGGCCGCACCTGCGTGCAGGACATTCACCGCAATGGCACGGGATGCCACCGGCTCTATGGCAATCTGTTGCCGCTCTGGCAGCGCTTCAGTGTGAAGCATCTTTATGAACTGCATCTGGAGCGTCGGCTGTATGCGGGCAAGGGGACGCCGAAGTTCGTCAGCAGTTCCGCACGAGTGGCGGCGCAGTTGCAGGGCGTCTATGGCACCGATGGTGAACGCTTCCGCATCCTACCGCCTCCCGTCGAGACCCAACTCTTCAGGCCAGCGGAGAACCGCGCGAACACGCGCGAACTCCTTTGCCGCAAGCTGCAAACCGATGCAACGAAGCCCGTGCTGATGTTTGTGTCTCTCAGTCATCGCCGCCGCGGCTTGGAGCCTTTGCTGGAGGCGATGACGCAGAATGACGCCACGCTCTGGATCGTGGGCAAGAGCCTCAGCCCTGAGCTGAATGAGAGGATCAAGCGCCTTGGTATTGCACCGCGCATCCGCACCGTGCCGGTGACAAGCAACCTGGTGGAATTGTACCAGTCGGCGGACTGGTTCGTGCATCCCACGCAGTATGACGCCTTTTCCAACACGGTGCTGCAAAGCATGGCCTGCGGACTGCCCGGCATCGTCTCTGTCATGGACGGTGCTGTCGATCAAGTGCGCAATGGAGAGAACGGCCTGATGCTTTACCACCCGCAGCAGCCGAGGGAACTTGCCGTTCGCATTCAAGAGGCGCTAGCCTTTGATGCGCCGACCTGGCAGAGACTTTCCACCACAGCGCGCGAGACGATGCTGTCGCTGACGTGGGAACGTCACATGGAAGAGTGGGCTGGTGTGATGGGGGAGTGAGGCACCCAAACACTCATGATCTGCAGCTCGGACCGGTTTCTGGGTGCTGGCGAAGCTTTCCCAGAACGAACTGAAGCTCATAAGCACTTTGGCTACCGCCACGCAGGGCTACTTCTTCTTCAAGATGACATCGCCGAGGCTGAACATGGGGCCGTAGATGGCGTAGATGAGGAAGCCGACCATGACGCCGAGAATCAGCATCGTGAGAGGTTCGATCATCTTGTCGAGCGTAGCGGCGAGGTTGTCGAGGTCCTCCTCATAGTCGTCGGCAATTTCGGAAAGCATTTCGGTGCCGGAGCCGGTTTCGGAGGCGAGTTCGATGAGGCCGCAAAGGTTACGGGCATCTGGCCCCAGCCAGTGAGATTCCATGAGGAAGGCTTCATGCAGCGTGCGGCCGACGGCGATGTGCTCGCGCAGGCGAACAAACAGCTCCTTGTAGTGGTAGTGCCAACTGGCCTGTGCGGTGATGTCGAGTGCGCTGCTGAGGCGGACGTTCGATTCGGTGAGCATGGCCAGTGTGCGGAAGCCGGTCGCGGCGGCGGATTTACGCACGATGACGCCGACGGCGGGGATCTTGAGGAAGAGATCCTGCATGGGGCGACGGGAACTGATCCAGCCCCAGTTGGAGAAAAAGACGTACAGGGCGGCAAAGGGAAGGATGGCAAAGTAAGGCCGGTGAATGAATAGATCCGAGAGCGCGATGAGCACCTTGGTGCCCATGGGAAGGTCGGTCTTGAATGAGGAGAAAAGGCCGGCCATGGCAGGCACAAGCGTGAAGCTCATGACGATGACAACACCCACGCCGAGTACAATAACCACGGCGGGGTAGATGAGTCCGCCCTTGAGTTTTTTGATGACTTTGGAGGATTTTTTCTGAGAGACCGCGATTCGTTTGCAGACTTTGGAAAGCTGGCCGGCCTCTTCCCCCGCGAGGATGAGGGAGAGCATGTCATCAGGGAAGAGCTTGGGAAACTTCGAGATGGCGTCACTGAATTTGTCGCCGACGGAGATGGCGTGGACGACCTCGGCGATCATGCCTTTGTAAGTGGCAGATTTGACGCGGTTGGTTTGGAGGAGCAACGATTTGGTGAGCGAGATGTTGCGCTCAAGACAGCGGCCGAGACCTGAGAAAAAGGCGGCGCTGTCATCGGTGTTGGCCTTTGGACTGGTCAGGCGGTGGAGCTTTTCATCAATGCCGGTGATCGTTTGAACCGAGGTGGTTTCGTTTTGCGCGACTCCAGCGCCGATGAGAGCTTTGTCATCGGTATCCGTGTCCACGAGGGCTTCGGAGGATTTGCCGGAGTGAACGTTGGTTATTTTTACTTTTTTAAGCATGACGCGGGAGGCTGAGAGATTTCAACTTTGCAACTTCAGGGCTCATGGCGGAGCGGTGCGGAGAGCTGTGACAAGGTGCGGCCGGTAGGCCGTGAGGGTCAAGGAGGCCCCGGCAGCTTTCGTGGAAGGATTTTGCGAGATGTTGATGATGGCGGTACAAAGGGCGGTCTCCATGACGACGCCGTTGACGGTGGTCAGGCCGTTTTCAACCAGCACCGGATTGCTGAACATGGCCTGCTGTAGAATGGTATTTTGTGACAGAGACGGCATGAGCGCGGTGATCTGCACGGAGGACAGGCCGAGCTGCCAGAGCCGCACCGTGTTTTCCTGATAGTTGCGTGTGATGGCGACACGGTTGGCGAGCTCCTCCTGCAGCATGAGCGTGGAAGAGAGGCTGACCATGGCGGAGGTGCCGATGGAAAGGATGGAGGCGGCGGCGAGGACTTCGATGAGAGTGTAGGCTGAGGCCCTGCGGGCGGTTGGCGGTTGTTTGCGGTTGTTTGCAATGGTTGGCGATGGTTTGCCAAACCACTGCAAACAATGGCCAACCATTGCAAACCATCGCAAACTCTGGATCCTCGTGTGCTTCATGGTGGTGGGACAGGGAGGAAGTAGGACTCAAGCCAGGCATCACGTGGCAGAAAGGTGGCGAAGGCAGGGCCGCTATTGGTGGCGGCGGGGACGGCGGGATCACTGTCGCTGGTGAACAGCAGCCGGCTTGGATTGGTGCCTCCTGCTGCACGGCGTTTGACGGTCCAGTTGGTCATGACTCCGCCGATCAGGCGCACGTTTTGCGTCAGATTGGAGGGCATATTAAAAAAGAGTGCCGTGTATTCGTTCACCAGCACGCTGCGCCAGCGAAATTCGGTGCCGCTGATGGGATTGTTGACCCATGAGAGTTCGATTGGGCGGCCGTTGTCATCCTGAAATGCGAGGACATGCCGGCGGTTGTTTTCGCGTTCGAAGCGAATGTCACGCACCCAGCGGCCTTTGGCACCGTTGGGCATGATGGTGATGATGACGGGTTTCAGTGCAGCGGCATTGGCAAAGGCGGCGGCGTTGCTCTGTCCAACGAAGATGATTTGATCAACGACGCCAAAGATGCGCATGTTTTTAAGATGCTGGCTGTCGAGTTTGATGAAGAGCACCTTGAGCTTGGTGTCATAACCCGAAGGCCAGCCGGGAGGGGTGTAGGTCGGCGTTGTCTGCTCGGCGATCCAGTAGGCCTCTGTGGCGGAGTTGAAGACTCTTGCAACATCGATGGTGACGGTGGCCGTGCGGCCGGCGGCGGCTTCTCGATCCTGAAAGTGCCAGAGCGAGTTGTCAGGATTGTCATTATTACGCACGACATCAAGGTAACCGAGAAAGTTGCTGGTGCCGCTGTTGTCGATGGGGCCGGTGGTGCTGGGGACGACGGCCATGTTGGATGGCAGTAAGGCCTGGCCATTCAAATCAGTGCCATAAACGGGGTAGGGAATGGAAGGGGGCTCCACCGTCGAGTGCGACTGGATGTAGAGAGATTTGGTGAGAAAGGGCAGCTGCAATGGGCTGGGAGTGGTGCGGACGAACAACGAAGGCGGGTGGTGAAGGATGGTGCGTCCCTGCACGGTCCAGTTGGCATTGTGGCCCGCGCTGCCGGAGCCGGCGTTGGCGTACACATCGAGCTCGGTGGTGACGAAGTCGGGCTTGCGATAGATGCAGAAGACATCGCCATTGAGAACTGGCGGCATGGTTTTGAGAAACTCCCAGGCATTGTAGTCATCAATGTTGCCCGCGAGTGCGACGGAGGGGCGGGTGAATTGTTCAACATTGATGTAAGTGGCTCCGGGTCGGAGTCCCGTGTGATTGAAGGGGAACACGGTGCTCATGCCTCCAGCCGTGCTGCTGGAGGTGAAGACATTGAGATTGTTCCAGCCGTTCTTTGTGTTGAATCCACCAATGTCGCTGCCGAGCATGGTGTTCTGACTGGCAGCCATCGTGCTGTTGCGATCAAAAGCCTTGCTGGTGATGCACTGCCAAGTCAGGAGACGAGAACTTTCGACGCCGATGTGGCGTCTGCAAACATCCTCCAGATAACTGACCTGCGAAGCGCGTGTGCTCATGAGGGTGATCCAGGAGGTGACAAAAATGCCGCCGACAATCATGAGCATGAGCGCTGCCGCCATGAGGGCTCCGCGCGTGCTGCGATGATGATGTCGGGTGATGCGCATGACTCAGAGATTCAAAGCGCCGGAAACATCGGCACGGTAAACATGAAGGATGAGCGTCCGGCCATTTGATTGTAGGCCTGACGTGGATCGGTGGAGGCCAGGGTGTTGGCGATTTGGCCGAGGTGACGGGCGGCTGGATCCGGCCACCAGATGAAGTAGAACGGACGTTCATACGCACGTTTAAAACGGTTGATGGTGGCGGGCGACTCGCGCAATGCCAGACGCGATGCGCGTTCAAAGGTGATGAAGAGCGGAGTGAAGCCATCCGTGGACCATTGGGAGGCGTTTGTTGGGCTGGGAATGGAGGGGGGAAAAAACACATCGTAACCACCCATGTAGGTCAGTGTGGCCGGGGTTGTGCTTGAGGTGGCGTCAGCGTAGCGTTTGACGGAGGCATGAATGCCATTGGGTTCCGTGGCACCGGTGTAACGGATAAGGTCAATGTCGTAAATGGCGTTGACCTTGAGATAGCCGGAGTACTTGCTGTAGCCGAGCACAAAGATGCTGGCGTTCTGGGGGACTGACGTGCCGTCATTGAGCGGATTGCGATAGTCGCGATAGAGAGAACTGGAAACGCCGGCACGTGCGATGATGTGGGCGCGAAATTTTTGCGGAGTGTCGAGTTCACTATCCGTGCTTGAATTGTAAGCTATCAGGGAGGGCTTCCAGGTGTTGATGCCGTCACGAGGCAGGCAGTAAACGGCAGTGGCGCTGAGTGTGTCCGTCAGAAACTGTTCACGCAGTTCTTCGGCCAGCGAGAGGGCGCCGTACTGCGGAGCCATGCCGACATCGACGGTGTTTTTAATGGTGCCGTAAAAGTTCAGCGAACGGGTGCTTCCCAGAGGCACGGCAACCATGGAGGAGACACTTGGCTGGCTCCGAACAAGCGTGCCATAGGAGACGACAGCGCCGCCTAGGATCACGGCAGAAAGCGCGAGCACCAGCAGGAGTTCCACGGAGGTGAAGCCTCCTGGCTGATGGATACGGCTTTTCATTTGGGGGCAGGCGTTGGATTGCCGAACAGCATGCGCACCACGGACTCAACAGCGGGAGAAGCCGGAGGTGGGGCCGAAGGCGTAGGCTCCAGCGGCTTTGCGGGGGTTGCAGTCATTTGCTGCGCAGGTGCGGGCGAGGAAGGAGCGGTGGCTGGGGGAGGCGCAATCAGGCGGGGCGGAGAAAAGGGCAGCGGATCATCCGCAACGACTAGCGCACGGGGAGGTGCTGCAGGTGTAGGACCGGCGGAAACCATGGGCGGCTGAGCACTTTGCGGTGCGACTGCTGTATTGGCCGCAGGATCGCGCAGCGGCATGTCCATCTTGGCGTTGGGGCCCTTGCTGTTTTTTGATTCAGCTTCGGTCTGCCCAAACATCTGATAGCGCACCTGAGGCGAGATGTTGATAGGGATGGTCATGATCTTCGGTGGCAGGCCGGTGAGGCGCTTTTCCTGCCAGGCGAGCTCGATGTATAGCGGAGTGATGTTTTTCACTTTCAACTCAACCATCTGGTCCGGCAGCACCGGGGGGACAGCATGGCCGGTCTCCAAAATGATATCGCCCAGCAGCACCCGCATGCGTCCGTCCGCCATGCGTTTGGTTCCTACCACGGGAAGTTTGAGAAGCTTGTCGCGAACGCGGTTCTCCTCGGTGTCACCAGGGGCCTGCCGACTGAGCGCCTCGTTTTCGGATTCAAAGGGGTTGTGCTCCTCAGGCTTCACATTTTCGGGAGTCTTCTCCTCCGGCAGCACGAGCTGGTATTGCACGCGCTTTTCCTCCTCCTCAGCGGCGGCTTCCTGGGCATGGCTGGAGGTAGCCATGAGAGTGAAGATCAGGCCCGGCAGCAGCAATCTGTATGCAAAGTTCATGGGCTAGGATTTTGTGACTTTGGGCTTGGTCTTGGCCGTGTCTTTTTTCTTGTCTGCATCTGCGGCGGCAAGATCAAAAATCGGTGTTTCAAAAGAGACATCCATCTTCAGCTGACTGCCCGTGCTGCCGCCGGTGATCTGCACCACTTTCATGCGAGCAGTGGGCAAACGGCGTTCAATGTCTCCCAGCCAATTGAGCACCTTGGCAAACTCCTCCTCAATGGTAAGCGTGGTGATGACGGATTTGGGAATGAGCTTGTTACCCACCGATTGCTTCGATTCGGTCTTGATGGTGCGCACCAGACTGATGCCGCGCTCACGCAGGCTGAGCTGGATGGTCTGCTCGGCCTCCTGCTGGGTTTGCACGTGCTCGATGGATGGCAGCCAGGAGCGGAGAAAGCGGCGCACCTCCTCGGTGTTGGCCTTGAACACTGCTGTTTCAATTTCAGCCGTGGAGCGCTCGTTCTCGGCTGTGACGGCGGCGGTTTCGGCATCCTCGGCTTCGGCCCGTGTTGCGGCCACTTTTTTGTGGATGGTCAGTGCCGAATACATCATCACACCGATCATCATGAGCAGGATGATGCAGGCAAGTTGCTTGGGATTCATGCTGGAATGGGGTGGAAGGGGTTAATCCGCCTGGCGGACAAGGGTGGAATGGTATTCGACGACGTCGCCGTTCTTGGTCTGCTGCGGTGAAGCGGAGCGGTAGAGCAACTGACCAAGCGCGGCTTCAATGGCGGCAAGCTCCATGGAGACCTTGGAGCCGTTCAAATGGATGGTGAGAGCGATGTTGGCGGGCACCTGCTCATTGCGTTCGAGCGCCACCTGGGTGATGCGGGTGTCGGTCTGCACGGCACGGGCGATCTTGACGGCGATGGGCTGGATGTTGCGGGCACCTTCCATCCATTGGGCGACCTGTTCGGCCTTGG
Source organism: Verrucomicrobiaceae bacterium (assembly GCA_027490195.1). Classification (GTDB taxonomy): domain Bacteria; phylum Verrucomicrobiota; class Verrucomicrobiia; order Verrucomicrobiales; family Verrucomicrobiaceae; genus Prosthecobacter. Next base: position 16,994 of record JAIXYN010000032.1, read on the forward strand.
TGGCCTCGGACTCGAGATCGGATTTTTCATTCTTGAACGCGTCGCGCTCGGTTTCACTGATCGTCTGGCGCTCCTGGGCGTCTACTTTCTGCTTCAGCGCTTTTTTGTAATTGAAGTAATCCATCGTCATCACGTAGGCACTGCCGACCAGGGCCACATAAAAGATGATGGGAATGGCGCGGAACGTTGAAGGCAGACGGCGCGAGGTGTCAATGCGCGGCGTTTTGAAATCATGGCAGAGATATTCGTTCATAGGCGTGGGTGGCTTAATGTTCCCCGATGATGGTCCAGAGCAGATCATCCTGCGTGAGATCGGCGGCACCAACCTTCTCAAGATGCAGCATCAGTTCAGTGCGGAATTTGTTGTCATGGCCGTCGCCGACAAAGTACACGGGGCTGCCCTGAGGGACTTTGGCAAGCAGCGGGCTGATGATTTGCAGGGCGGTTTCCACGGCCTCCGGGCCAAGGCCGCTGCGGCAGCGAATATCACGCCACTGGCCTTCCTGCTGCACCAGCACCGCGAGTGAACCTTCACATGCGGCGATCAAAACGAAATCCGAAGGGGTTCCCCCCGAACTTGCGCGAAAGATGCTGAGGATCGCATGCTCCAGCATGGCAAACAGCCCACAGCATACCCGCCCCGGCTTCAGCTGGACTGTTTTGAGCACGTCTTCGGTCACCTTGACCAGTGATTCCTCTACGGCGAGCAGCAGGCTGGCGGTGGTTTCGGGATGATGGCAGATGGCATAGCGCTTGCCGCGGTCATATTTTGGACCCAGCACGGCACGCGGGTTGGTGCGCAGCAGATTCACGGAGTTGTCACCGCGCATGAGGTTGTTTTCGAGGCTGATGATGAAGCGGTGGTTCACAGAAACGGAGCACCAGCCTCCATCCGCCATGCCACGCCATTCTTCGCCTTTCAGCGGGGCGGTGTCGGGGAGTTCGCCATCCTGGGAACCACTGTCCTCAAAGCGTCCGCGTTTGTTGACAGAACGCCAGCTCACCGAGCCGCGGCTGACATTGATAAGAAGAGATTTGCGAGCTTCATAGCGTTTTGACCACGGGACTGCGGAGTCGTCGGGGTCGGCTTTGAAAGCGGCGAAGCTCAGGACAGATTTGATTTCATCCAACAGCATAAATTGAGGTCAGTTGTTCTTTGGAAAGGAAGTCGTACACCTCATGTTCGGTGTAGCCGGTTTTGCGTGCGGTGGAAGGCTTCCAGCCGTCGGCCATACGCATGTTTAAACAGCGTTCGAAGCTCACCATGCCGCGGGTGAAACCTGCCTCCAGCTCCTGGTCCAGGTTCTTGAACTCACCACGGCGGATCATGCCGCAAACCGAATCATAAGGAAGCAGCAGCTCGTGAATGGGAAAACGTTTGCCCTTGGCTTCGTCAAAGAGCAGGCGCTGACAGAGAATGCCGCGAATGGAGTCCGCGAAGGAGAGCATGGCGTTTTCCATGCGGTCGCTTGGGATGAGCTTGAGATAGCGCTGAACTGTCTGAGCGGCGGATGACGTGTGCAGGGTGGCCACGACGACGTGGCCGGTTTCGGCAGCTTGCAGGGCGATTTCCGCCGTTTCGCCGTCACGAATTTCTCCCACGAGGATCACGTCGGGTGCTTGGCGGAGGGCGGCACGCAGGGATTTGTTGAAGTCCAGTTCATCCGTGCCGATTTCACGTTGAGAGACCAACGAGGGGATGCCGGAGGGATAGACGAATTCGATGGGATCCTCAAAGGTGAGCACGTGTTCCTGGCGGCGTTTGGCGCGCTCAAGAATCATGGAGGCAATGGTCGTTGATTTACCAGAGCCCGTGGCACCGCAGACGAGAAAGAGGCCGTTTTTCGCCTCCAGGAACGCCTTGATGGCGGGTGGCGGCACCATCAGCTTGCTGATGTCAGGAATGCTTTCTGGGAGCAGACGCAGGACCCAGCGTGGACGTCCCCGTGTGACCATGCGGTTGACACGATAACGGCGCGGTCCGAGCTGAAGCGCGTAGTCGATGCAGCCTGCGGTGAACTCCAGCGGGCGTTCCGGCTGATAGATGAAGGAGTCATAAAAGAGCTTGCCGTTGCGCTTATAAGTCAGCGCTTCCCAGGGTGTGACATAGAAGTCGCTGACCCCCGAATCCTTCGACAGGTGAAGCATCCGGTAACCAAGCTGACTGCGTTCGTGAATGTCTTCCATGGTGTTTTAGTAGTTGCTGGTGAAGCGTGCGCGCAGTTCCACTGCCGCGTTGGCGCCTTCATAGACGTGGAGGTTGTTGCCCTGGACGACACTTGAGGTGGAGTCCTTTGACACCCATGAAAGCTCCAGACGATACTGGACCCCGTCGATGGTGATCGTGAAATCCGTGGTTGGGTTGATCAATTGGACGATGTCAGCACTTGCGAGACGATCACTGGTGTTGGTGGTGCTGACGAGACCCAGATTGATGTAGGTGGTGACACTGATCGAGGGCTGCGTCAGTCTCAGATTGACGGTGAGTGTGACACCCGTGGCCTCGCTGTTGTAGAAGGTGGTGCCGTTCAAAATCTGCATGGCTCCAAAATCAAACCAGGTGTTGGGAGTGATGGTGTCAAAGCTCTCAGGAGTGAAGCTCAAGGAATTTTCAACTCCTGCATCGAGGTAGGTGCCATTGCCGAGATCGAGTTTGGTGTTGCCGGATTTAAAACTGGAAGTGGTGCCGCTGTTCTGAATACTGGTGACTAGATTTGAACCGCCAAGGGCGTTGCCCCAGCTGCCTTCTCCCGTTCCGCTGAAACCGCTGGTGAGGCGGTAGTATGTCTGGGTGTTGATCAAACTGGTGGCGTATTCGGCAGGACGCGTCGTTTGATTGCGTGCCTGCAGACTCATCGCAGGAATCACGGGGATGCTGCTGCCGGTATATTCCTGCCAGGCTCCGCCATTGATGCTGTACATCAGCTTGGAGACCTCGGCAGGGGCACTTGAGCTGATGGAGACTGTCGTTGGGAAACTGCTGAATGCAAAGGTGCCACCAACAGGGGTGATGAGAGGAATCGGCAAAAGTGCCATAGTGGGCTGGTCCGGATCGCCGCCACCACTACCGCCGCCCCCGCCACTGCCCCCACCAGAGTCTGTTGGAGGATTCGACGAACCATCCGCTGTTTCATCCGGATCGAATCCAGCGGTGGGAGCTGGCGACATGAAAGGCTGTGGATCTAAATAATTGGCAGTGGGGTTTGACACTGAGGAGCCCCAGACCCAGCCGGTTTTAGCTGAATTAAAAGAGACAACGGATTTGGTGCGGTTTTCGGTGCCGAAGTCGGCACTCACAAGGCTTTCATCCAGATAAAAATCAGACACCGCACTGCCGGAGGCTTGGCGAATGACAAAGCGTTGTTTTACGCGGTCCCAGAAGGCTCGCGGATTGTTGGAATTGTCAGGCTTGGTGGTTATTTGTGCCCGCAACCGTACATCCAGCAGTTTTCCTGAAGCAATGCCCACATGCTGTTGCCACTCTGACTGAGGGCGAGAGCGTTTCATTTTGTCGAGCACCGTCTGGGGATTGGTCAGACCTGCCAAACTGCCGCCATCTGCCACGTAGAGGGCCACCATTTGATTCAGTGTGGCGGTGTCCGACAGAAGCTTGGCCACGCGTGCGGAATCAGAGTCATCCGTGAGGAGGGCTGCTCCCGTTCCGACAATCACTCCAATTATGGAGATCATGATGATCAGTTCGAGCAACGAAAATCCGCCACGCCAGTGTGAACTGCGTACATCTGAACGGAAAGCTGAGACTCTAGCGGCCATCATTGATGTTGTACTAAATATTTAAAAGTCCCTAAATTCAAGGAGAAGATATGGAAAATATAAATAGTATGAATAAAAATGTTCAAACGGCTAAATATTCGGCATGAAACATAAAATCAATACACTTCACTGATAAATGATGTTTGATTTGTAATACTATTGCGGGTATAATTTCCATAATATGCGTCATTTCATTGCACGAATCCAGCTCAATCTCCTGATTGGCCTCGTTTTGACGAGCCTATCGGGCACGACGGTGTGCGCTCAGTTCAACCAGAGCACTCTGCACATGATGTCGCCCGAGAATGAAATGGAGGCGAGCAGACTTCGATCAGCAGCGCCCCAACAGTATGACTTTTCAAAGGCCATGCTGAGTGATGTGCTGCGCTTTCTTGCGACCGACGCTGGAATTTCGTTCTTTTCGCTGCCTGATGACAGTACCGATGGCACTCGTCTGATCACGTTTTCCATTAAATCCAGTCCGTTCCAAGTGCTTGAAACTTTGTGCAAAGCCAACGGACTTGCCATCATTCCCGACAACGGCATCTGGTACATTCGACCTGCGGATGATCGTGAGCTCATCGGCAAATCCTATGAGATCAAGAACAATGCAGTGGAGCTTGTTGAACGTGTCAATACCGGTACGGCTTCTTCATCCTCAGGATCCGGTGGTGGTGGTGGCGGTGGCGGAATCAGCGGAGCGGGTGTTGGGATGGATCTCCAGGGAACCAGCCAGACCTTTTCAGTCAAACGCAGCGAAGTGATCAATGACATCCGCACTTTGCTGGGCCTGCCACCAGAAGAAATGGATGGTGGACAGGCTGCCGCTGGCATGGCTGGGCAGGGCGTCTCCGGTACGGATGAGAATGCCGCGCGGGCCATGAACTCAAATGAGATGAGCTCGGTGCGGAAACCCAAGGTGATCTGGAAATCTGATTCCAACACGCTCTACATCGTTGCAACGCGTCTCCAGCACCTGTGGGTGGAGGGCTACATCGCTGCGGCTGACAAACCGCAAACGATGATCGCCGTCGAGGTGAAATTCATTGAAACTTCGCGTGATCCTTCGCGTGAATTTGGCATCGACTGGACCGGCACGCTCGAGACTGGAAACTTTCGGCAGGTCAAAGATACAAGCACTGAGACCGATGCCGTCACAGGGCTGCCGGTGACAACGATCAACTACAACAACGTACCGACTACTGGTGGTTACCGCACCGACCTCGCCAATTTGCTGACTGGCGCGAACCTCAACAATGTGGGCGCTACACTTGGATTTCCAGCCACCAGCATCCTGAGTGCGCAGGATGTGAATGTGAAACTGCGGGCAATGATGCGCGATCAGGAAACTAACACCACGTCCTATCCCAGAATGGTCACTCTGAGCAACCGCGAGGTGGCCATCCGCGCAGTGGTGAACCAGCCAGTGCTGGACGCCAGCTCCACGGCGAGTTCAGGCACCATCGGTGCCACCACCACGACCAAGGTCGCCTATCTGCCGATCGGCACGGTGTTGAACATCCTGCCCAAGCGCATGCAGGGGGAAAAGGTGCTGCTCAACATGGCGGTCACCGTCTCCAGCATCATTGGCACGCAGGTCATTTCTGGCAATCCGTATCCCGTTGCTTCGTCACGTGTTTACAGCGCACCGGTGGAGATTGATTCGGGCTACACCGTCGCTGTGGGCGGACTGGATGAGGCCACTGAAAAAGAGGCCGAAGCAGGGGTGCCCTTCCTGAGCAAGATCCCAGGTCTGAAGTGGCTCTTCGATTACAAGAGCCGGAGCAAAAATCACAAGAGCCTCATGCTCTTCATCACTCCGACGATCATTGATGGCCGCAACGGCGGCCTGCCTGCGGAGCCGCAGTCAGTCGTGCCACTGAAGCCTCACCTTGCCGGCAAGCCGAAGGTCGATACCTACAGCGGCGCGCTGGTCGGTGGCAGCAGTGCGCTACCCAAGACGGTGGAATACCTCTCGCGTGAAGCTGAGATCCTCGGCAACACCATCAAGGAGAGCCGGATCACGCCTGAAGTCAGACAGAAGCTCAAGGAACTCAAAATCGCCGTCTCACGTGTTGAAGAACAATGTGAGAACATGAAGCTCTCTGAACCGGCGCAGTTTGCCATGATTGAGCAGCATCAGCAGATGCTTGGAGCCATCCTCAAACGCCTTGAGTCGTTCGCGAGCATCCTGTTCAAGAAGGAGCACTTCTGATCAGCGTGCCGCCATGCGCTGAAACACGCGGGGTGTTTCGCTGCTGGCATTCTTGGGTTTGGGAGCAGGTTTCGGATCCAGATTCTGCGTCAGCGCTTCAGGGGACACGACCGATTCGACTCCGTTTTCAGGAACCTTGACCTTCGCCACCCACAGCAGTGCGTTGAGCACTGTCTTGCGCACGTTGTCATTGCCCCAGTTGGCGTGAAAATGACCGCCGGTGAAGCCGAAGCCACGGCCACCGTCGGCGCGCTCGATCGTCCACATGGTCGTTTCAGGGTTGCCTTTTTCTGCCTGGATGTGGGCATAGGGACCCTTTGGCGCTACGTAGGGGCCGTCACGCGTGGCGTCACTTGGCACGGCGACCAGGATGGGCGCAAACTTCACCGCACCATCAGCAATCGGCGCGACTCCATGACCGAAGGCCGGGCGGAAGCGCATGTGAATGTACCATTCATCTTTGGTGGCGAAGGGCTGCACTCCGTTTGAGATGGGGTGTTTTGGCAGGGCTGTGTAGCTAGCGTCCCAGATGGGGTTGCAGGAATAGGCGTTCTCATAATAACCTCCGAGCCATTCTTGAAACTCCTTGCCTGCCTGACCTGCCACCACTTCGACGCCGTAGTGCATGCAGCCAAAGCCGACGCCTCTGGTGATCAGCTTGCGCAAAGTTTCGGTGTGCCCGTCCACCACGGCGGGGTGCCTGCCGCCACCGTCAGCGTATATGACCACTGCATCCGCGTCTTCGAAGTTTTTTTCGTCGCTCACCCAGCCCATTTCGTGGCGGTCCACAACCAGATTTGGCACGTTCTTCAGGCATTGCTCCAGCAGCATCGTGCCGGCACGGAACTCATGCATGCCTGGCGGATGCGATGGCTTGCCGGCGATGAAAACGAGCTTCTGTTTTCCATCCGGCGTGACGGCCTGGAGTGAAACAGCGGTGGCGAAGAGGACGGTGAGCAGTTGTGCTGGCTTCATAAGTTGAGTGGAATCTCTCTCATCATTCCCAGCCTCCGCTTCAAATCAAGAGCCGAAGCCATGGATGATGGAGCGCTAGCGCACGGTCTGAAACTCAGGAAGCATGCAAACCACCCAGAGCAGGTCTTCGAGCGACTGCTGTGTGGGCTTTTCGCCGACCAAGCTTTGGGCCGTGGCGAGTTCGCTGGCTGAGGGTTCGCGACAGAGGGCCTGGAGGTACAGGCTGGTGATCAAAGCCGCCTGGGAAGGCTGTTTGGTGGTCAGCATTCGTTGCGCTCCCTTGGCGATGGCGTCGGAGAGGATGCTGCCATTCGCGAGGTCGATGGCCTCCAATGTGGTGAGGTCGTTAGGACGGGCTGTGACAATCTGATCGCGGTTCGGGCGGCCCAGCGTGCGCATGAGGAAGTTCGATTTCATCAGCGAGGCACGAACCATGTGGTCCGAGGCGGCTGCTCCTTGCGCCAGCAGTGCAGGGGCCTGCGCATTGATGGTCTGCTGCCATGGGCCAAGGGCTTTCACGATGGTGACTGGCTGCCAGTCCTTGGCTTCAAAGGCAGGGATGCGGCCTTCTTTGGTGGACGGAGCCTGCGGCGTCCATTCCCAGGTGGCGTCGCTGCTGATGGCTGTCTCTTTGCCGGAAGCATCGCGAATGCGGGCGTCGAAGAAAAACCCGGCGGCGTTAGGGCCTTTGCCTGCGTTGGTGGCGATCACTAGGATGGTGTTTGCCCCTTTGCTCAGCGCGGTTTGCAGCGGCACGGCGGCGGGTTTGGTCCAGTCATCTCCGGCGCTGATCTTGCGGTTGTTCACGTATAACGTGTAGCCATTATCGCAAGTGACCACGGCGCTGGCGCTGGCGGGATCGGTGTCGAGCTTGATCGTCTTGCGAAGGGTGATCGTTTCACCGGAGGGCGGCGTGCTGCCGGGCTTGGCGCTATGGCCCCAGATCCACTGGCCTTGAATCTTGACCTGCTTTGCGAGTTCGGGATCGACCTTTCCACGCAGCACGCCCGCATCCATTTTCGTGGGTGCTGCACCGGTGATCTGCCAGATGGCATCGACAAACTGCTCTGCGGTGAGCCTTTTTGCGCGTGGGCCGGCATAGACGTAGCCGTGATCGTCGATGCCTTTGGTCACGACCTGAGCGTGCGCTTGATAGGCCTGCGAGGTGGCGATGAGGGCGAGCGTATGTTTGAGGTCATACTGATTCTCCGCGAGGTGCGCGGCCAGGTAGTCGAGAAGGTCGGCATTCCAAGGCTCCGTCTGCATGGCATCCACCGGGTGCACGATGCCGCGTCCCATCAGGCGCTGCCAAAGGCGGTTCACGATGGTTCGTGTAGTGCGGCCATTTTGCGGATGAGTCATCAAGGCGGCCAGTTGCTTCAGGCGCTCGGGTTGGGCAGCCTTCGCATCCACTTGGCCGATCTCTGGAAACAACCACGATGCCACGGCCTGCTGGCCGATGGGTTTGTCACAACGGTTGATCTCCAGCGGGCGGCTCGAATAAATCGCAGCGAGTCCATAGGCCTCGCTGAGTTTCCAGCGGTCGATGAAGCTGTCATGGCATGAAGCGCACTTCATGTTGATGCCGAGGAAGCTTTGCGAGACGCTCTGGGCGAACTGAATTTCCACCGTCTGCCCGGCGCTGACCTCGCCGCGCCATTTGATGCCGTCGATGAAGCCGCGGCTCTCGTCATTTGGTGGCGCGATGAGCTCACGCACGAACTGGTCGAAGGGCTTGTTGGTGATCAAGGCGCGATACAACCAGTTGCTGATCTGCTTGCGCCCGCCGGTGATGAAGCCCGTGCCGCCGTAATCGTTTCGCAGGAGGTCATTCCAAAACGTGAGCCAATGCTCAGTGTAGTCCATGTCACGCTTGAGCAGGGAGTCGATCAAGCGGGCGCGTTTGTCTGCGGAAGTGTCTTTGGCAAACGTCTCCAGATCTTTTGGAGACGGCAGCAGACCGATCAGATCCAGATAGGCACGGCGCACAAACGTGGCATCGTCGATGGCCGCAGGGCGGGGGAGTTTTTTTTGCGCCAGGTATGGGTCAAGGATGCGGTCGATTGGGTTGCTCCGTCCGTCCACCACAGCAGGCAGCACAGGCATGCGGGGTTTGAGCGGCGGCTCATAGGCGGGTTTTTTGAAAGCGAAACCTTCTTCCCATGCCAGACCTTCATCGATCCACTGCTTCAACAGCGCGATCTGCTCCGCTGGCACCCGTTTGCCTTTGGGCGGCATCTGGTCATCGGGATCGGCGGAGAGGATGGCCTGGATCATGGCGCTCTCCGCACTTTTGCCACTCACCACCACCGCGCCGTCTTCGCCACCCTCCAGCAGGGATTTACGATCATTGAAAGAGAAGCCGCCTTTTTTCTTGTCCCCCGCATGGCATTCCGCGCAGTGCTCACGCAGGATCGGGACGATCTGGTGGGAGAAATCCACCGCTGAACGAGCGGGGAGCATGGAGGTAAGAAGAAAGAGAAAAGAGAGACGCATTCAATGATCATTAACGTGACGGGGAGGTGAAATCTCGCGCCTCGTGCTAGTCCTTCAGTCGCCCATGCCAGTAGCCGGGTTCTCTCTTGTGATGCGCCACGGCGTAGATGGTGATCGCCTGGCTCGCTTCGTCGTAGTGATAAAAGAGGTAGTAGGGCAGTTTCTTCATCCTGAAGATGCGGATGCCCTGGCCCACGGATTGATATCGGACGGGAGTTTTCTCAATGGCAGTGATCGCTGCCTGCATGGAGGTCACGAACTGGCGGCCCATGCCAAAGCGTTGCTCCGAATACTTGGCGGCTTCGTGATATTCGTCCAAGGCCTCCGGATCAAACGAGGTTGTCATTCACGGGTCTGGATTCCGGCAAGTACAGCGTCATGAGCCTCGGCGGCAGGCACCAGTTGGGTAATGCCTTGGCGGACTCGCTCCATCCGGCGGCTCACCACCTCCATCTGACCTGCGATGAAGTCCTCGGTCGGCGTGGATCGCTCCAGAATCGCCTCCACCAGCTCTGTCCGAGAATCGGCAGGCAGTCTCATGGCGGCAGTCAGAAGATCAGCTACGGCAGTGCTCATGGTATGCATACTATCCTTCCGCTTCCCTTGGTGCAAGCATGGCGATGCACGTTGTTGCAAAGCTGGTTCTCCACTTCAGTGTCTGCAAGATGTCCAACCCTATTCCCGTTCGGATTCGTCCCATGAAGTTTCTACCTCTTGCCGTTGCCTCGTTGCTCTTCGCCACTTCCGTGCACTCCGCTCCTCAGGATGACCAGTATGTACTCGGGCCCGATTCGCAGGTCAAGGAAGGCGTGCCGCAGGGGAAGGTGACGCAGATGCCGGCCTGGACGAACTCCAAGATCTATCCGGGCACGACGCGTGACTGGTGGATCTACGTCCCGGCGCAATACAAGGCCGAACAACCCGCGAATGTGATGGTGTTCTGCGACGGCGGCGGCTTCGTGAAGAACGACGGCCAGTTCCGGGTGCCTGTGGTGTTCGACAACCTCATTGCCAAGGGCGAGATGCCGGTGACGATCGCGATCTTTATCAATCCAGGCGTGTTTCCGACGACCAACCCGAAGGAGAAGCCGCGCAGCAATCGCAGCTTTGAATACGATTCCCTCGGCGATGTGCATGCGCGCTTCCTGATTGAAGAAATCCTGCCGGAAGTGTCCAAGACCTACAAACTGACCGACGATCCCGAAGGCCGTGGCATCTGCGGCAACAGCAGCGGCGGCATCTGCGCCTTCACTGTGGCCTGGGAACGTCCTGACGCCTTCCGCAAGGTGATCAGCCACATCGGTTCCTTCACCAACATTCGTGGCGGCTATGTCTATCCTGCGCTGATCCGCAAGTCGGAGAAGAAGCCGCTCAAGGTCTTCCTGCAGGATGGCAAGAACGACCTCGACAACCAGTTCGGCAACTGGCCGCTGGCGAATCAGGACATGGCCGCATCGCTGAAGTTTGCGGGATATGATTTCCAGTTCGTCCTCGGCGAAGGCACGCACAACGGCAAGCACGGCGGTTCCTTGCTGCCAGACACACTGCGCTGGCTGTGGAAGAAATGAGTGTGAATTTTGAACACTCACTATCGAACATTGAATTCAGAGCCATCATGAAACTCACCCTCCTTTCCCTCTGTCTCCTCTCCACCTCGCTGTTCTCCCAGGACACCTCACTGCATGACTACCTCATCGAGGGGGAGCCGTGGAAGGAGGTCGCCGGTGGGTATGTCTTTACTGATGGCCTGTGCTGTGACGCGGCGGGCAATCTGTTCTTCACCGATGTGAAGGGCGGCAAGGGCATCTATAAGCTGGACGCCGCCACGGGGAAGGTCGATTTGTTTTTGGACAACCTACCCGGCATCAGCGGACTGCAGATCGGCCCGGATGGCCGCTTCTATGCCTGCCACAACAAGGAAGGCCGCATCATTGCCATCACGATGAAGGGCGAGGTGGAGGTGCTGCTCACCGACGTGAAGTGCAATGACCTCGTCGTCAGCAAAACGGGGAACCTGTATTTCACGGAGACACCCGCGCAGCGCATCCATCTGATCACCAAGGACAAGAAGCACATCATCGCGGATGAGGGGCATGTGGTGAAGCCCAACGGCATCACCATCTCCACGGATGAACGCACACTGTTTGCCTCTGAGTACGGCGGCAAGCACGTGTGGGCCTGGCGCATCGAAGACGACGGCACCCTGACCGGTGGCGCGCCCTACATGACTATGTGGCTGCCCGTCGGCAAAGAATCCGCCGCAGGCGATGGCTCGACCACGGAGGCTAACGGCCGCACCTTTGTCACCACGGAACTCGGTGTGCAGATTTTTGATACGGCAGGGCGTCTGGCAGGGATCATTGCCAAACCGGAACCGCTGGGCAAGGTTGTCAGCGTTGAGTTTGCTGGCAAAGATCACGACATCCTCTACGTGGCCGGCGGCGAGAAGATCTATGGCCGCAAGGTCAAGGTGAAGGGGTATTTCGGGAAGTAGGGTCTGCCGCTGGGAGGAACTCCTTGCTGGGAGCGCCGATGTTTCATCGGCTCTGGACAAGCGTTCGTGGCGTATCGGCTCGCCTAAAGATGGCTGGAGTAGCGGCGCATGTTCGTGTGGCGGAACTTCCCAGAGCCGGTTAAAAACCAGCGCTCCCATTACGAACCGCCGCGCCACATGATTCATGAAAGCGCCTGATACTTTCCAAGCGTACGCTTCTTGCCCCATCGCGCTCACGCGCTAGCTTTCCCCGCATGTCCCTCGACACCATCAACTCCCTTATTCATTCCGAATCCGCACGGCCTGGCATCATTGCTCGCGGCTGGGTTCGCACGAAGCGCGACTCGAAAGCCTGCTCCTTTTTGGAAATTTCCGACGGCTCCTGCTTCAAGGGCTTGCAGGTGGTGGTGGATGCGGCGCTGCCTTCGGCGGATCTGCTGCCACGTATTTTGACCGGGGCCTCGGTGGAAGTGACGGGGGATCTGATTGCTTCTCCTGCTGCGGGGCAGAAGTGGGAGATGCAGGCCAAGGAACTGCGACTGCTGGGCGAGGCGGATGCCACGTATCCGCTGCAGAAGAAGGGGCACACGCCGGAGTTTCTGCGCACCATCGCGCATCTGCGGCCGCGCACGAATCTGTTTGGCAGTGTCTTCCGCGTGCGCAGCAAGATGGCCTACGCTGTGCATCGCTTCTTCCAGGAGCGTGGATTCTTCTACGTGCACACACCCATCATCACCAGCAGCGACTGCGAAGGGGCAGGGGAGATGTTTCAGGTGACGACGCTGAAGCCAAACACGCCGACGAAGCCCGAGCAGGATTTCTTTGGCCGCCCGACCTACCTCACCGTCAGCGGGCAGCTTCAGGGCGAGGCTTTTGCGTGTGCGCTGGGCAATATCTACACCTTTGGGCCCACCTTCCGCGCGGAGAACAGCAACACCACGCGCCACGCGGCGGAGTTCTGGATGATCGAGCCGGAGATGGCGTTCTATGATCTCGCCGCCGACATGACGCTTGCGGAGGAGCAGGTGCGCTACCTCGTGCAGGCCATGTTTGATGAATGCCCGGACGAACTGGAGTTCTTCAATAAGTTCATCGACAAAGGCCTCATCGAGCGGCTCAAGCAGACGCTCGCGAAACCCTTTGAGCGCATCAGCTACACGGATGCCGTGGAGATCCTGCTCAAGAGCGGACGAAGCTTTGAAAATCCCGTCGTCTGGGGTGAAGGCCTGCAGACCGAGCACGAGCGCTACCTGGCTGAAGAACACGTCAAAGGCCCCGTCACGATCTTCAACTACCCGAAGGAGATCAAACCCTTCTACATGCGCCAGAATGACGACGGCAAAACGGCGGCTGCCATGGACCTGCTCGTGCCGGGCATTGGTGAAATCGTCGGTGGCAGCCAGCGCGAGGAGCGCCTAGACGTGCTCGAAGCCCTCATGGCCAAGCAGGGGCTGGAGCCGGAAAACTACTCCTGGTACGCAGACCTCCGCCGCTACGGCAGCGTGCCTCACGCCGGTTACGGCCTCGGCTTCGAGCGCCTGCTCATGTTTGTCACAGGAGTTCCCAACATCCGCGATGTCATTCCTTTTGCGCGGACGCCGGGGCATGCTGCTTATTGAGGGGCGCGGACCTCCGAGTCCGCAGCAGTCCGCCACCACACTCGCACCGTTTATCGTAGAATGACGAAACCAGAGCCGAACGAAGTGAGACAGACGACCATAGGGAGCCCGAAGGGTGAGTGAAACGAATCAATGAGGAATGCCGAATGAATGACCAAACCAGAATGCTGAATGTTCCGAGCCGCCGCTGGTTGCTGCTCATGGTTCTGCTTTCGTCATTCGCCATTCGTCATTCGTCATTGGCTCAGCAGGGTCTCAAAATCCAACTCGTCTCTGAAGTCACCGCCATCGTTCCTGGCCAGCCCTTCACCGTCGGTCTCTGGCTGGAGCATGATCGTGGCTCGCATACCTACTGGCGGTTTCCCGGCATCGTCGGGGTGCCGACGCAGATGAAGTGGAATTTGCCGCGTGGCTGGAAGGCGGGAGAGCTCATCTATCCTGAGCCTGAACGCACGCTCATGTTCAAGATCAAAGCGCAGGGGTTTGACCGCGATGTGATGCTGCGCACGGAGATCACGCCGCCGGCGAATTTGAAGGTGGGCGAATCCGTCACCCTCACCGGTCTCGCCTTATGGATGTGCTGCGGCAATTCCTGCCACCCCGGCTCCATGGGTCTCAGCCTGACTTTGCCAGTGGCTGAAACCACCGAACTGAATGCGAAATGGCACAAGCTGCTTGATGCTGAGCGAGCGCGTGCCGAACAGACCAGCGATGCCTGGACTGCCACCGCCAGCGAGAAAGGCGATACGATCACCCTGGTGCTCAAGCCTGCGACTGCGGAGGCCCGGCTCAGCAAAAACCAGCGGGAAGCTGATCAGATCATCGCCTTCACCGAGGATGGCTGGTTCGACAGCGACAAGCCGCAGACGGTTTTGCGCGATGCTGATGGCGCTCTGACGATCACCCTCATCAAGGCGGATGCTTACATGGGCAACAAACCACCGAAGACGCTGCGTGTGATTTTGAGGAATGATGAGGGGTGGTTGCAGGGCGGAGGGCTGCGCTGCTTGCAGATGGCACCGGGGATTGATCGCTAGTCGCGCAATCGCGGCCGGGGACACGCAGTTGCCTTTTTTTGGCATGAAAGGCTATAATTTCAGGGAGACCGCGCGCCGTCAAATTTCGTACAGCTCCAATCCTTCAGTCGAGCAAAGAAATAATCAGATTATAATTATTAATCAGAAACTGATTAAAAAAGGTTGGCATTGATGTGGAAAGGTGTAATCTAATCGGATTATGTCTAAGTTATCAATTGAAGCACTTGAACGTGACCGGGCGGCGCTGCTTGAGCGTCGACAAGCTATTGTGCATCAGCGGCAAAAGTTAGAAATGGAAGAGGCTCAAATACTTAAGAAAATAAATGCTTTTGATGTGGTTTTGACCTGCTATTCCGCAGATAGTCTTTCTGTCCAAGCGGAGCCTAATACCAATGAAAGTTCTATTAGCCGCGGAGAATCCAAGACTTTGTCTGATTCCGTAGTCAAGCTTTTGGATGACAGGGCTCCGATCAAAATGTCTGCCCGTTCTATCGCAAAGGCTCTAATTGAGGCCGGATACAAAACCGAAACAAACAACTTCAACATCATTGTCAGCACCACCTGCCGCCGGTTGGCCGAAAAGAGTAAAATCATCCTTGATAACTCTGGGGTAATTACAACCTACACCTCGGTTGTGAGTGAGCTGCTATGAGAAAATTTCCACCAACTATCAACGAAAGGAGGTTAAAATTATGAAAAAGAAGAGGCGTCGTCACTCTAGGCGGGCTCAGTGTTCTAGCTTCATCAGCAGTGAGCCCGTAAACAACCGCTCCTGAAAGTCATTACCTTGGTCGGAAGTCTTTCAGGAGCGGGATGGAGTATCTTCAGGTCCCAAGCTATCTTGCGATAGCTTGGGACTCATTATTTCTGAAATGTGCTCTAAAAAAGCATTCTGTCAAGAATATGGGATTCCTATGAGTTCTCTTTATCCTCTCCTATCGCCGTCTTCCTCAAGCTGGGATATGCTCTCCAGACAGGCTAACTTTGCGGCTTACCCAGCCCCTTATACACCCCGAAGTCATTGAAGAAGAACTTCTTCGCGAGCCAGTACATCCAGTGCTTCTCGGGGATCTCCTCGCCTTCGCGCCACTGGCTGGTGCGTGGGGTCATGCTTTCGATTTCGGCCATGGCGGTCTGGCGGATGGTGGAGTCTTTAGCGGTGTGTTTGGTGACGACGGCTTTCACCAAGTCGGGGCGCTCTAGGACGATGCAGCCGCGGGTATTGGCGGAGGCGATGTTGCGGAAGTCGCGGAGGAATTCGCTTTTGGTGAAGACGTCGAAGAGGTCGTCGTTGGTGCGCACGCTTTCCTTGGCGAACTGGATGATGGGGCAGGGCTCGATGGCGCCGGTGGGGCTGATGTGATGGCTGATGCCGTTGGCCATGGGGCAGAGGGCCTGGCCGTTGTGGTCGTAGTAGGCATCCACGATGGCGATGGGCATCTTGGCGCGCATGTTGACGACGAACTTGCGCACCTGGGTGATCTGCTCGGGCGTGAGGGCGAGGTCGGCGCTGATCTTGGGGCCGACGGGGCGGTAGGTGTGATACCAGGCGTAGTGTACGCCCATGTCGATGAGGCGGCGGAGCCATTTCTCGGTGAGGAGGTCGTCGATGTTGGTTTTGCAGAGGCTGGTAGCCACGCCAGTGAGAACGCGGGCATCCAGGCAGTTTTGCAGGCCGCGCAGGGTGCGGGTGAGCACGTCCTTGTTGCCACGGCGCTCATTGCTGACGATCTCGGTGCCTTCGATGCTGACCAGCGGGGTGATGTTGCCGAGCTTGCGCATGGTTTCGGCGGCCTTGGCGGTGATCATCTGCCCGTTGGTGAAGACCTGGAAGAAGGCGTCCGGGTGCATCGAAAGGAAGTCGAAGAGCTCCGGGTGCATGAAGGGCTCGCCGCCGAGGATGCCGAAGAAGGAATTGCCGCGCCGTTTGGCGTCGTTCACGATCTTGTTGAGCTCATCGAGATTGAGCGATTCGCGCGGTTTGTCCACGTCCACCCAGCAGCCCTGGCAGCGGAGGTTGCAGGAGTTCAGGATGGAGATGTAGAAGAACGGCGGGAAGTACTGGCCCTGCTTCATGCGCTGCTTGTGCAGCATGACTGAGCGCGCCCCCTTGTAACCGAAATTCCAGCCGATTTTGGCCAGGCAGAGCGGATCAACGGTTTGCAGGATGCGGGAGGTGAGGGAAAGGAGCATGGGAGTCGTCAGGGGGCAGGGATGTCGTCAAGAGGTCACTACGGGAGAAAAGGTCAAGACTTGAGGTGCAAAGTTCAAAGTTCCGGTGGCTTCCAGAATACGCTTCGATAGTCTGAACGGGTGAGTTACCAAGTTTTTGCCCGCAAATATCGCCCCAAGACCTTCGCAGACGTTCTCGGCCAGGATCATGTCGTACGGACGCTGCGCAATGCCATCGCCCAGCAGCGGCTGGCGCATGCCTATTTGTTTGTGGGGCCGCGTGGAACGGGGAAGACCTCCACGGCGCGTATTTTTGCCAAGGCGCTGTGCGCCAAGAACGGGCCGAGCATTGACTTTGACCCTGAAGACGAGCTGAGCATCGAGATCGCCGAAGGTCGCTGCATGGACGTGCTGGAGATCGACGGCGCGAGTAACAACGGTGTGGAGCAGGTGCGCGAGCTGCGGGACAACGTGAAGTACGCCCCGTCACGCTGCCGTTACAAGATCTACTACATCGATGAGGTCCACATGCTGACGACTGGGGCCTTCAATGCGCTGCTCAAGACGCTGGAAGAGCCACCGGAGCATGTGAAGTTCATTTTTGCCACGACCGAACCGAACAAGATCCTGCCCACGATCATCAGTCGCTGCCAGCGCTTTGACCTGCGCCGCATCCCGAATGCGGTGATCGCCAAGCACCTGCTGCACATCGCCGAGCTGGAGAATGTGAAGCTGGATGAGAAGGCGGCCTATGCCATCGGCAAAGGAGCCGAAGGCGGCATGCGCGACGCGCAGTCCATGCTGGATCAGCTCGTGGCCTTCTGCGGCGGCAACATCACTGAGCAGGACGTGCTGGATGTCTTCGGTTTCACCTCCGGCGAGTCCGTGGCAGCACTGGCGCGGCACATTCTCGAAAGCGACACCGTGGGCGCTCTGCGCGCCGTGTATGAGCAAAACGAAGCCGGCAAGGAGCTGGGGCGTTTCCTCGGAGATTTGATTCAGCATTTCCGCACCCTGCTGGTGCAGCAGGCGGACCCTGAAGCGGCGGCGGAAGATTTGAGCCCGGAAGTGGCTGAGGAAGTCGTGGTCCAGGCACAGATGGCCAGCACGGAGCAACTGCTGCGCGTGGTGGATGGCTTGGCCGATGTGGATGCGCGCATGCGCTGGGCCAGCAACAAGCGCCTGCACTTTGAACTGGGCGTCATCGCCTCTGTGCAGAGCTTGAATGAAGTTTCGATCAGCGATGTCATTGATGCGCTGGATTCCGGCAGCGGAGAAGGTTTGCCCCGGCAGGCCCCGCGTGTGCAGGCGGCTCCAGCCCCCCTGCGCCGCGCGGCGGAGCCGGTGAAGGCAGCGCCAGTCGTCGTAGCTGAAAAGCCGCAGCCGGTGGTGCGTGAGGAGACTCCCGCGCCCGCCCTGGTGAGGGCACCGGAGCCTGTGGCGAAGGCCGCGCCCTTCGTTGAGAGAGCCCCGGCACCCGTGGTGGAGAAAGCGCCTGAGCCAGCACCCGCACCCGCACCCGCACCCGCACCCGCACCCGTGGTGGTGGCGAAGGTCAAAGAGGCTTCAGCTGTGGATGACCCTGAAGAGCTGTTTAGCCAGGATGTTTTCTGGTCGAAGTTCGTCAGTCAGGTGCAGGTGCGTCGCCCCCTGGCTGTTTCCTGGCTGCAATCGACCACGCTGCTCGGCATCACGCGTAACACGATCAAGGTGGGTTTCCCACCGAGCGAGAGCTTTGCGCGAGACAGCCTGATGCGCCCGGCGCAGATCAGCTTTCTGGAAGGTCTGGCGCAGGAGCTGACGGGGAAGGCGATGAAGTTCGAATTCGTTATCGATCCGAACCTCAAGGCACCCGTGTTTGCTGAGATTGATCTGGGCCTGCTGAATGAGCCAACCTCTGCTGGCAAACCCGCAGAAGCCCCCAAAGTGGAGCCCAAAGCTGCCGCCAAGGCCGACGCACCGCAGACCGCTGAACTTGACATCCCTGCGGCCGCTCCCAAACCGCCTGAGGATTTTTACAACGATGCGCTGATCCAGCAGGCGATGGTGAAGTTTAAGGCAAAGTTGGTGGCTGCTGAGTAAGGAAAAGCTCGCATTGAGGAGCTTGCTGTCTTTGGATGGCGGCTTCCTCACTCAATGACTTCCGAATCTACCGGCCAGCCCCGCGGTCTTCGCACTCTGTTCTTCACCGAAATGTGGGAACGCTTCAGCTACTACGGCATGCGGGCGCTGCTGGTGCTTTACATGGTGGCCGAGGTGAATCGAGGCGGCATGGGGCTGACGGATGAAATGGCAGCCGCCATCTACGGACTTTACACGGCGCTCGTTTACATGACGGCATTGCCCGGCGGCTGGGTGGGGGACCGGCTGCTCGGGGCCAAGGGAGCGGTCTGGTGGGGAGGCATTGTGATTGCCATCGGCCATGTGGTACTGGGTCTGCACAGCACGCAGGCGTTTTTCATCGGACTGATTCTGGTGGCCTTCGGTTCCGGGCTGTTGAAGTCGAACATGAGCGCGCTGGTGGGGCAGCTTTATCCTGAGGGCGGCGCACGGCGTGATGCGGGTTTTACCTTGTTTTATATGGGCATCAATGTCGGCGCTTTGTTTGGCCAGTTGTTATGTGGCTGGCTGGGTGAGGAAGTGGGCTGGCGCTGGGGCTTTTCGGCGGCAGCGGCGGGTATGTTTCTGGGCTTGGTGCAGTTCAAGTTCACGCACCAACATGTGGCACAGATCGGCGAACGCGTGGTGCATGAAGGTCAGAATATACGGCGTGAATGGACACTGCTGCTGCTTGCGTTGGCCGGTGTGGGCGTCTTGGTCGCGTTGGGGGTGGCGGGAATCATTCAAATCGATGCCATCAAGTTTGCCCACCACACTGCGTGGTTCATCGCCGGAGTGGCGCTGCTGTATTTCCTCTGGGCGTTTTTTCTGGCCAAACTGGATGTCGTTGAAAAGAAGCGAATGGTGGTCATCCTCGTTCTGTTTCTGGCATCGGCCATGTTCTGGGCGGGCTTCGAGCAGGTGGGCTCGTCCTTCAGTATTTTTGCAGAACGATTCACCCTTCGGAAATTCGCTGGGTGGGAGGTTCCGGCGAGCTGGATTCAGGCGCTGAATCCGCTCTGTGTCATCGCGCTAGCTCCACTTGTAGCGTTGCTCTGGTCTCGGCTGGCTCGCAGTGAAAGATCACCTTCGTTGACGACCAAGATGTCCTGGGCGCTGCTCATGCTGGCGCTGGGTTTTGTGGTTGCCGGTTGGGCGGCACAGCGTGCCTTGAGCACGGGGCCCGTGTGGCCGACATGGCTGATGTCCGTGGTCGTGCTGCACACTTTAGGCGAACTCTTTCTTAGCCCGGTCGGTTTGAGTGCCGTCACCAAACTTTCGCCGCCGCGCCTCACAGGTCAGATGATGGGCATCTGGTTTCTCGGCAGTTCGCTGGGAGATATTCTGGCGGGAATCCTAGCTGGAGGTGTTACTGGCGATGCCACCGCCCAGATGCCCGAGCGCTTTATCCATGTGGCGATCACTGCCGGGGTTTCAGGGGTAGTCCTGTTGCTCCTTGCGCGCTGGATCACGAAGTTGATGCCGGGGATTAAGTGAGCTCTTTAGCGTTTCGCAAAATTCATTGCCGTTCAGCGGGCTGTCTCTTGATGGAAGATCATGGGCTCCGAAGGCGGCAGGCTGAGGACGGCCAGCCCCACCCTTGTTTGGGCTGGCACGTGACAGGCGCGAGGTAGGCAGGCTTGTCGACAAGCCTCGACCGAATGTCGTTACGGCTGCTTTACGAACATACCCATTTTCTTCACTGCACAAAAAACGGGCGGTCAGGCTATCGCCCAACCGCCCGCTTCGAAACTCGGATCTGTCAGCCGATCAATGGTTGAAGTAGAACTCCTTGGAGTTCAGCAGGGCCCAGAACAAATCTTCGAGGACGTTTTGACGGGAAGCGGGGTCTTCGGTGATGGCCTGTTGCACGTTGTTCCATTCCTTTTCAAGAGGCATGCGGCCAAAGACGCGGAGGAAGAGGTCTTCCACGATTTCGCGGTCGTTCTTCTTCTCCTGAATCATCTTGGCGACCACGCGGCCCTGCTTGATGCGGTCATTCACGGCGTCGCCGTTCATGAGGTGAAGCGCCTGGGAAAGGGTGGGTTCCATCTTCACTTCGCAGGAGCAAACGGATTCACGCTTGGCACGGCCGAAAGTGGTGAGGAAGTAGTTCGAGACGGCACCGTCGGCGATCTGCACGGCACGGGCACCCAGAGGCAGGCCCTGGAACTTGTTCGGCGTGTCGGTGATCTGTGAGATGGCATCGAGCAGCACTTCGGCGCGAACACGGCGGACCTGGGCGTGTGAGAAATTGCGTTTGTCGCCTGCGTTGGTTTCGTTGACCTTGGTGCTGCGCTGGTAGGTCTGGGAGTTGCAGACATCACGGACGAACTTGCGCATGTCGTATTTGTACTCGGTCAGGTGCTCGGCCATGGCGGCAATGAGAGCGGGATTGGAGGGCGGATTGGAGACGCGCACGTCATCCACGGGCTCCACCACGCCAACACCGTTGAAATGGGCCCAGACGATGTTGGCAACATTGCGGGCGAAGAAGGGGTTCTGCGGGGAGGCCATCCAGTCGGCAAGCACCTTGCGGCGGTCTTCGCCGGGTTTCATTTCTGGAGTATCGCCACCCAGGAACTTGGGCTTCATCACAGCCTGTGTGAGGAAGTGTTTCGATTCACCACCCTTGCTGTTGTAGATGATGACTTCCGCCGGATCGTCAGTCTGCTTGCGACCAATCTGGGAGAAGAAGGCTTTGAAGCCATAATAGTCATCCATGGTCCAGCGGTCGAAGGGATGATTGTGGCACTGGGCGCACTGAATGCGCATGCCCATGAACACCTGCGCAACGTTTTCGGTCAGCTTGAGCTGGTCGAGTTCGGTCTGGTAGAAGTTGACCGCAGGGTTGGAGACGGTGCCACCGGTGGAAGCGAGGAGTTCCACCACGATTTCATTGATGGGGATGTTCTTGCCGATGCGCTCGGAGAGCCAGTTGTAATACAGGAGCGCGTTCTTGTAGAAGGGCGGCGTGTTGTTGTTGATCGCGGAACGGATCTGCAGCAGTTCGGCCCACTTCATCACCCACAATTCGGTGAACTCCTTGCGTTCCAGCAGGCTGTCCACCAGTGCAGCGCGCTTGTTGGGGCTGGAGTCGGCCAGGAAGGCGCGCATGTCCTTCGCTTCTGGATAGACACCGGCGATGTCGATGAAGGCACGACGCACGAACTCCTCGTCGGTGCAGATGCCGGAGGGCAGGATGCGCAGCTTGTGAAGGTTCTCATCGACCAGAGTGTCGATGTAATTGGTCTCTGCGAGCTTGGGCCGCTCATACTGGAGCTGAGCAGGAATCACCAGCACCTGAGCGGTGACGGAGTACACATTGAAACGGGCGAGCATGAACGCGGCACCTCGGTCGCCGGAGGTCACGAGGCCCTGCTTGCTGATGGTCGCGGTCGGGTCGTTGTTGGACATGAACAGCGCGAGGTTTGTCACATCGCGGTCGGTGCCATCGGAGTAGGTGGCGCGAACGGTGATTTGCTGCGTGGCGTTCTTGCCTTCCATGACGATCTGGCTGGGGAAGACTTCGATGCCGGTGACCTTGGCCACATCGGCGGCGTCATCTGGAGCCCCTGCGTTGATCCATTCGATCAGCGCCTTGTTGTATGTGGAATCTGGCTCGAAGCACTGGTTGCCCGAGTGAGGCACGGCACCGACGGCTTTTTCAATGAGCGAGCTTTCTTCCGGAATGGCCAGATTGATGCGGCGGCCTGGCATTTCGCGGGTGATGCGAGTGTAGTCACCAGCGGGGTCCATGCCGAAAAGGGAAGTGCGGAAGCCGTCTTTGCCGCGTGCGGCACCATGGCAGCCGCCCTGATTGCAGCCGCCGCGCATGAACACGGGCATGCAGTCGAGGCGGAAGGAGATGGCGCGATCCTTGGTGCCATCTTTCACCTGGATCGCGGCTTTGACCGTCTGACCTCCGATGGAGGCGATCAGTTCGGTGCTGCCTGCGTCTGCGACTGGCTTCAGCGTCAGACCGTCGAGTGCGGCAATCTTGCTGTCGGCAACTTTGAGATCGCATACGTCGGTGACATCCTTGGTGGTGGCATCCTGAAAGGTGGCCAGCACGACAACGCGGTGGAAATCACGCTTGGTTTCCAAGGAGTATTTCTCGGGGAGAATTTGGATGCTCTTCAGGGTTGGGAGCTTCTTCTGCAACTCGGCCAGAGCCGCGCGCTGCTCGGGTGTTTTATAGACGAGTGTCAGGTTCTGCGGCCACTGGGCACCTGCGGCGATCCAGCGCTTGAGCACGTCGATCTCATTCGCGGCGAGCGGCCCGCCTTTGGGCGGCATGATGTCATCGTGATCTTTGGGAAGCACGACGCGCTTGATCATTTCGCTTTCATCAGGCTTGCCGGCGACGAGGGCGGGGCCTTCAGCGCCGCCTTTGAGCAGAGCGGCCGCGGAATCCATCAGCAGCTTGCCTTTGATCTTGTTGGGATTGTGGCACTCCAAGCACTTGGTTTCCAAGATGGGCTGCACATCACGCACAAAATCGACTCCGGCTGTAGCGGCTGGCGCTGCTGGAGTTGTAGGGTCAACAGCGAGAGCACTGGAGGTGAGGGCGAGGATAAAGAGAGAAGCTCGCACGGGGCTTTTCATAAAGGGTAAGATCAAGGGGTTACTCAAGCTACGGGCTGGAGGTGGGGTATTTATCACGGATGCGAAAAAACTCTGTGAATAATGTTCATCAGGCCTCCAAGGCCGCCAGCCGTTGGCCAATGGGCGGGTGGGAGTAATGCAGCCAGACCGTTAGCGCATGGGGATTGGGGTGCGTGAGGTGGTCGAGCGAGAGCTTTTGCAAGCCTGCGATGAGGGGCGTGCTGCCGCAGGCGGCCCGGGCGAAGGCGTCGGCTTGGAATTCGTGTCTGCGGCTCAGGGCGCTGCTCACCAAACCCAGAAGTAGGCTGGCAGGCTGGTAAAGGATGCTAAAGAGCACGAGCCCAAGACCCAGCGGCTGTCCCGTGACTCCAAAGGCCTGGAAAAATGCGGGCGACTGCAAGGCGGCATGCAGCAGGTAAAACATCAGGCCGCTTTCCAGCAGGCCAAGGATGAGCTGCTGTGGAACGTGACGGCATTTGTGGTGCCCGATCTCATGGGCCAGGATCGCCTCCAACTCCTCCTGCGAGTGTTTTTCAATCAAGGTGTCGAACAGGGCGATGCGCTTGTTTTTGCCGAAGCCACTGAGGAAGGCATTGGCCTTGCTGGAGCGGCGCGAGCCATCCACCACCGAAACATCGACGACGGGGAATTTGAGACGTGCTGCCAGCGCCAGCAGCGCCTCACGCAGGGGGCCATCGGCCAGAGGTTGGAATTTGAGGAACAAAGGCATCAGCAGACGCGGAGAGAGCCAGGCCATGACAATGCTGAAGCCTGCGACCGTGAGCCAGGTGTAGAGCACCGCCTGCGTCTGGGTCTGGAAGAACCACAGGATCAGCGCCAGCAGCGGTCCGCCGAGCAGGGCGGTGAGCAGCAGGCCCTTGAGGCGGTCTTTGATGAAGGTGCCCGGTGTGGTGCGGTTGAAGCCGTATTCGGCTTCGATCTTGAAGGTGTCGTAGGCATCAAAGGGCAGGGACAGTACATTTTGCACCAGCATCAGCAGGCCGATGACGCCCACGCCTGTCTGCACGGCATTCCAGCCCCAGGTGGCACTCCAACGCTGCAGCCAGTCAAAGCCGCCGCTCCACCAAAACAAAACCAATGTGCCCACTGAGAAGGTGCTGCGCAGCAGATCAAGGTGTGCGGATTTGCCAGCGTATTCACCGGCCTTCTGCACGGTTTCGTCCGTGAAAATCGCTTTCAACCGCTGGGGCAAAGCGTGGCGAAACTGCCCGAGGTTCAAAAACGTGGCGACGATTTCGAGGTGAAAGACGCCGAGCACGCCGATGACAGCGGCGATGAACCAGGTATTGGAGAGAGACATGCGAAGGGAAGGGGGCGCAAGGGCCCATGAATGGGTTGGGTTCAGGAAGATGGCGCAGGGCTACCAGATTCCCAAAAAATGGTGTAACCACTCGCGCCGTGCGGCATTTCAGTCAATGACCACCTCCAAGCCGACCATGTTCAAAACCCTCATTCTACTCTTCTCTTTTCTCAGCATCCTTCCAGCGCGTGCCCAAATCGGCGGATCGTTGCGCGAGCGGATCGCCCAGCGGATGCAAAAAGCCTCTGAACCTGGGGGCGAGGAAATGAGCTATGGCTCGGACCCGCTGCAAAAGCTGGATTACTGGAAGCCGACCACTCCAGGGGTGCCGATTGTGGTTTATGTGCACGGCGGTGGCTGGAAGCGTGGTGACAAGCGGATGGCCGCAGGAGAGAAGGGGCCTCACTTCGTGCAGCAGGGTTACGCCTTTGCGTCGCTCAATTACCAGCTCGTGCCATCCTGCACGGTGGAAGAGCAGGCGCAGGATGTGGCAAATGCCATCGCGTATCTGATCAGAAATGCGGCGAAACTGGGCTTTGACGGCAAGCGTGTGGCGCTCATTGGCCACAGCGCCGGGGCGCATCTGGTCGCCCTGGTGGGCACGGATCTGAGCTACCTGAAAATAGCAGAGGTAGAACCGAAGGCCGTGCGTGGGATCATCCCGCTGGATGGTGCGGCCTATGATGTGCCGCGTCAGATTGCCGAGGGCGGCGACTTCATGCAAGACACCTACTTGCAAGCCTTTGGCACTGATCCAGAGCGCCAGAAAAAGCTTTCTCCGACAGCGCAGGCTGCTGCACCGAACGCCCCGGCTTTCCTCATTCTTCACGTCCAGCGTGTGGACGGCACCGCCCAGTCCATCGCTCTTGGAGAAGCCTTGCGCAAGGCGGGCACTGCTGCGGAGGTCAAAGGCTTTGAGGGGCGCGGACTGCAGGGGCACATGGAGATCAATCGCGATCTCGGCAAGCCTGATTATCCCGCGACGCCGGTGGTGGATGCGTGGCTGAAGAAGGTCTTTGCGAATTGAAGGCATGATCAAGCAGTGCATTAAACCAATATTTCTGAGTTCATGGGATCGATAAGAATTTCATGCCATGTCGGGGTGGCAAGGACACCCGCCCAGAGCCGATGAAACATCAGCGCTCCCAGCAAAGAGCTTCGCCCCAGCGCGGTGCGAGATTCTGTACTGGGAGCGCTGGTTTTTAACCGGCTCTGGCGTCAGCCCCCTGACGAGCAAACACCTCACCACCTTCCCTGCAGCCTCATCCGCCATCGAAAACGCAGCCGCTGCGCGCCAGATCGTCCACGTTCATGCCCCCACGCTCTCGTGGCCCGTCTCCAGACTCACCTCATGCTCATGCCCCTGCGTGGCCTGATGCACGAGATACGCCGCAAAGATGTCCTCCAGCTCCATCACGCTGCCGATTTGCGAGAAGCGCTGCCGTAGCCACTTGCCGCCGGGGATGGACTTCGTGTAGTTCATGAGGCGATTGCGCATGGAGCGAATCGTCGGCAGTTCGCCCATGTGGGCATTGCGGGCGATGGCCATCTGGCAGTGGCGTCGCATGAAGTTGAATCGCTCCTCCACAGTCGCATGCGGGGCATGGGTGCCGGTGGATAGGTAATGCTTGGCCTCTTTGAAGATCCAGGGATTCACCATGGCGGCACGGCCAATCATGACGCCCTTCACGTTCGTTTGCGCGCGGCGGATTTCCACATCGACGCCGCTGGAGATGTCGCCATTGCCAATGACGGGAATCTTCACGGCATCTGCCACCTGACCGATGACATCCCAGTCCGCGAGACCCGTGTAACCCTGCGCCCGCGTGCGGCCATGCACGGCGATGGCCTGCATGCCGCAGTCTTCCAGGATGCGGGCAACTTCGACGGCATTGACCAGATTCGCGTCCCAGCCGATGCGCATTTTGGCCGTCACCGGAATCGACACCGCCTTGGCGACTTCACGGGCCACACTGGTCAGCAGGGGGCAGTCTTTGAGCAGGGAGGAGCCGCCGTTCTTTGAGACCACTTTGTTCACTGGGCAGCCGAAATTGATGTCGATGAAGTCAGGCTGCTTCCAGTCGATGATTTTGCGTGCGGCCTCGCCCATGCGCACGCCATCGGAGCCGAAGAGCTGTACCCCGAGCGGGCGCTGGGCATCATCGAAGTCCGTGTAGTGGCGGGTGCGGTCATCGCGCTGCAGGATGCCTTCGGCGCTGACGAACTCCGTGACCATCACATCCGCGCCCTGTTCCTTGCACAAATGGCGGAAGATCACGTCCGTGACCCCGGCCATGGGGGCCAGATAGAGGGGAAAGTGGTCTTTTTCGAACCAAGGAAGCATCTTTAGATCATAGCCGCACTGGCACAGTGCGGCAAGTCGTGTCACATTCCCGCATGGCAAGACGCCGCCGCTACCGCAAACCGCTCCTTCCTGGCCTTTGGACCGTGCTGGCAGCGTTTGCCCTGATCGGCAGCATCGGCGGGCTGTTCTGGGTGCTTGGCACGAAGACGAAATTCAGCCGGGTAGCGCCTACGACACCGACGACGGTGGGTGCTGTGGCGAAGGGGAAGTGATGGGACGGTCAAAAATGACGAAGTCCGAAATACGAATGACGAAATAACTCCGAAGCGCGAATGCCGAAGGCTACCCCATACGTCTGGCATGGCTCGCTCTGAGATCGGCACTAGGACTTCGACATTATTTCGTCATTCGGATTTACTCATTCGTCATTGTTCAACCCGGTGTCTTGCCACCTGCCAGTCGCTCCTCAGACCGCAGGTCGTACCACCACAATATCTCCCAGCAGCTGCTCCTGCTCCACCTGCAGGTGGTTGAGTTTGATCAGTTCCAGCATGGCCAGGAAGGTCACGATCACCTCACCACGGCTGGCGGCGCTGGTGAAGAGGTCTTCAAACCTCACCTTGCTGCCCACGGCGACGATCTGGAGCAGGTGCTCGATCTTGTCTGCCACGGTGTAGCGGTCATTGACGATCTCGCGGAAGTCGCTGGCGTTTTCGAAGCGCTTGAGGATGCGCTGGAAGGCGCGGATCAGGTCAAAGATGCCCACCTGGCCGATGGTCTCCACTGGAGCATCCAGATCAGGTAGCTCGGGGGTGGTGACGAAGAGTTCATCGCCCTTCACCTCTTGCGCGCCGAGGAAGTGCGCGGCTTCCTTGAACTTCTTGTACTCCATGAGCTGACGGATCAGCTCCCAGCGCGGGTCACTCTCATCGGCATCCTCTTCCGGTGGCTGCACCGCCTGCGGCAGCAGTTCGCGGCTTTTGATGTACATCAAATTGGCCGCCATCACGATGAACTCACTGGCCAGCTCGATGTTCAGCGCCTTGAACGTGTCGATGTAATCCAGGTACTGCCGCGTGATGCGCTCAAGCGACACGTTGTAAATGTCGATCTCCTCCTTCTTGATGAGGTAAAGCAACAGGTCCAGCGGGCCTTCAAAAATCTCGAGTTTAACTTTGTAATCGGTGTCTTCCACGCGTCGAGATAGAGCGGGGAATGGATGCTAGCAACCGGGAGCGCGAGTATTCTACTCGCCTGCCGCTCACCGTACGTTGTTCACGCTTCAGCGTGTTCCCCCCGCCGCGCACCGTACGTTGTTCACGCTTTAGCGTGTTTCCCACCGCCTGAACACGCTAAAGCGTGAACAACGTACTCAAACCCACCTGAACACGCTAAAGCGTGAACAACGTACTCAAACCCGCGCCTTCAGCGCCTTCTCCGCATCCTCCAGCTCGGGTATCCGCCGCCCATAGCCGCATGCCACGATCAGCTTCCGCGCCTCCGCCAGATCCTTCTCCGGCGACTCCCACGGATACTTCACCTCTGGACCGTTGACTCCTTGACCCGTCTTGACGGCGATTCCGAACAAGCGACAGCGCGTGAGCAAAATGTCCGCCATGAACAGCCGCATCGGCCCGCGCTCGGCGATTTCCCAGGCTTCGTCCAGGTCGCCCTGCGCGCTGTCGGGGCCGGCTTGCTCGGAAGTCAGTGCCCCGGTGAGACTCCGCTGCCAGGCGCGGGTGAGGAGGCCGAGGACGAGTGGGTCTTGCTCGCCAGCGCGGCGGAGGCCGGAGACGGCGGCGTCAATGTCGAATGACGAATGACGAATGTCGAAGTTCCCGAGGATCGCCTCGTAGAGCGCGGCGCGGCCCAGGGTGAGGTGGTCGAGGGCGATGCTGAGGAGCCAGTTGTTTTGCTCGGCAATCTTGAGCGCCTTCGCCGCGCGCTCGGAGACGGCGCGGAGCTTGGTAGCCAGATCGCTATCGGTGGGCGCGACAGCGTCCTGGAGTGCGGTGGCAGAGCCCTGAAGGGGCGGCGACACCGCTTTCGCCGGAGCCGTTGACTCGGTGCCATGACCTGCCGCCGAGACACCTCCGGCATCGGGATGGGGTTCCTCAATTTCACTCGGCCTAGCGAAAGCGGTGTCGCCGATGCCTGGGTGGCCCCTGGCATCTCTGCCACCGCATTCGCTTCGCGGCTGCGCAGCCAAGACGCTTCGCGACATTCGCAGCATGACTTGCCACGCGGCACGCTCCGCCTCCGCCAGGAGCAGGTCGCAATAATTGAAGCCTTGAAGCGAATACAGCAGCGGGTAGTCGGGCTGGCGCTCGGCCTGCATCTGCTCGGCCTCGCGGAAGCGCGCCTCCGCCTCGGCCCGGCGGCCCGCCTGGTGCAGGGCGTCGGCATGGGTCGTGCGCTTGCTATACCGCTGAAACGAATCGCCGCTGCGGTCGGCATAGGTCACGGACTCCTCGGCGTCCCCCATCGCCCCGGCCACCTCGCCCAGCGTCAGATCCAGCTCGCTCAGGTTGCTGGCATGGATGGCGGCCTGTTTCCAATTCTCCTGCTTGACGCACATATCCAGTCCAGCCCGCATCGGTTCGGTGGCTTCTTTCAATCGCCCAGCAGCTCGGAGGCAGAAGGCAGCACCTTGAAACAACCATGCAATATCCGCCGCAGTCACAGTCTCGACAGGTTTGCTCCATGGCTTCTGAAAGAAGCACGCGAAAGCTCCGAGGTGTGCCCCGGACATCCCTAGCTTGTTAATGCTGTAAGCTTGGCGTCTGTCGATGCGAGCAAACAATACCTGGTCCAATGCCTCCTGCTGCAAGCCCGCCTGGCAGCCGTGGGCCACGGCTTGATAGAGCGGTTGGAGGGCTTCGAGCGTGGGCTCGTCGCCTTCCTGCGTGCTCTCGCAGAGGTGTTCGTAGAGCCGACGGTGGGCTTCGCGCCAGGCAGAGTAGCTATCTCGCTCCGCGAGATGATCTGGCGGCTCCGCTGCGGCATGGCGCTTGGAATCATCGAGTGTCTTCTCATTGGCGGTAGCAGCAGGCTCCTCTCGCGGAGCGAGAGGGCTACTTTTCAGCCTTTCCGCGAAGTATTCGCGGATGAGCGGATGCGCGTCGAGGGAGGCCGGAAGTGGGAACGCGGCAGCCGGAACGGAAACGGTCTCCGGGCTGACGGAGAGCAGTTTTGCGGCGACCAGCGATTCGAGACTGCAATTCCAATCTTCCTCGGGCAGGCCGGTGAGCGGCTCGGTGAGGCCGGTGATGGCGGGGGCGGCGAGCAAGGCCGCGAGGCAATCGGCGGTGGCGGGCCGGTCAAAAAGGCCCATGAGGCGGAGGATGGCCAGTTCGCGGCGCGCCTCGTCGCTGCCGTCCTCCATCCACCGGGCGTAGGCGGCCATCGCGCGAAAGGCGTGGCCGTTGTCGGTCTTCTGGCTGGCCTTGGCGAAGGTCACGCGGTCGCGCTTGCGGATGTCGCCACCGAACGCCTTCTTCAAAAACGAGCCCATGATGTGGAGCGTGAGCGCGTGGCCGTCCACGTCCTCGACGAGCTTTTCAAACTCGTTAACCCGCTCGCTATTCGCGTCGCCGTCGTGGAGCGGGAGGTTCCGGCGGTCGCTGCCGGTGACGCCGTGGGCTTTCAGCAACTGCACGCCCGCAGCCCGCGCCAGACGTGTGAGCTTTTCCTCCCGCACGGTGCGGCCAAGGAAGGAGCGCAGGTCAGGCAGCGCATAGCGGGTGGTGACGACGCACAGGCCGTGGCTGGTGGCGGCCAGTCCTTTGAGCAGCGCGCTCAGTCCCTGGTCCTTGAGTTCGCCGGGCGTGGGCGAGGTGGGCGCGTATTGCAGCGGCTCGAGGCCGTCGAGGATGAGCAGCGCGCGCCGTTCGCCGACGAGCTGGGCCATTCGCCGGCCCTTCTCGAACGCGCCCTGCGCGCTGCCCGCCATGGCATCATCGCCAAAGAAGGCGAGGGCCTCGGCGATAAACAAGTCGGACGAAACGGCGGTCTGCTCGCGCGTGCCCTGGCTGTAGAAGGACCACGCAAAGACGGCGTCGCAGCCGGGCCAGCTGTCATGGGCCAAGCTCGCAGCCCACTTGGCTACCAGGGACGTTTTTCCTTCGCCACCCAAGGCCACGAAGGTGAGCACGTACGGGCGGTTCGATTCTGCGCGCACGGCCTGACCCCAGGCATCGGTGAGAATCTTCGTCTCCGCTTCGCGCCCGATGAGTTCAGCCGGAGCGTATTTGCCGATGCGGGAGATGTCGATCCTGCGTGCCTGGCGAGTGCGGGGACGAAAGTCGATGACATCGCGGTCTGCAAAGATCGGAGGAACGGGGCAGTCCTCGATCCAGACGGGGATGATCTTCTTCGAAAGGCTGCGTGCGTATTCGACTTCGCGCTTCACCCAATCCGATGTGTTGGAGGAGGCAGTGATGACAACGAACAGTGTATCGGCTTTCGTTATGCCCTTCTCGATCTCCGGCCAGAGCTGCTCGTCTGGCTTGATGGCACTGGAGTCATTGAAAACATCATCGAAGCCAGCGGCACGTAGGAACGATTCCATTTCTGTGACGTAAGAGTCATCGACAGTGCTGTGGGAAACGAAAGCGCTACGCATGCGAATTTTGCCGTAAGGGTAGGTGCATGAAAGCAGCAGCACCTCAGAAGGCAAGGCATTATGAAATGTTGCCGACCTCGCTTTTCAATGCCTTCTCGTTGAACTGCCGCGCATCACCAACTTTCAAAAGTCCCCCAATCTATAGAAATGGACTCTGGGTTTCCGTTGATCGAGCGCGACAAGGACGGCGAACCTTTTTGGGTGCCTGCGTCGTGATAGACCCGAAAACTCGGACCCGACGCAGCGGTTCCCTACCAGCGCTTGAGGTGCCGCGCCACACAGAGCTGGTAGGGATGCGCTGTGCGCGTCCCTGGAATCCTTCGCCCCAGCGCGTGCTGCAGACTCACCCGTTCCGCACCTTTTCAATCGCTCCGCCTCCGGTTCGTGCGCTATGGACGCACATCAACCATCTACCCAAGAAGACCCGCGCAAAAAATGAAAGTTTGTGATGCGCGATAGTATCACTGACCTTGTTCCATGCCCGCGAAAAAGAAACCCAACGCCAAACCGCTCAGCGGTGCCGCCTTGATCAAGGAGGTGTGCCGACGCATCCGCGTGGCACGAGCCTACTGGGACGCGCACAACAACCGCGCCTGCCGGGGCGAGCGCGAGAAGGCGATGGCACTCTACGAAACCCTGAGCGAGGCGGAGCGGGAGAAGGTGCCGCAGGTGCTGCGCGTGTGGCTGCGCTACCGCAGCGAGAAGTACTTCGGCGATGACCGCACGCCGCCGGGAGGTGGACGGTGAAGATAAACAGCGCTCTCAAAGCAGGACTGCACCTGCGCAATCGCTTCAACACACGCTACGACTTCCCGCAGCTCATCGCCTGCAGTCCGGCGCTGGCGGTGTTTGTGAAGTCGAATGCGTATGGGGATGACAGCATTGACTATGCGAACCCGCTCGCGGTGAAGGCGCTGAATCAGGCGCTGCTGAGGCAGGCCTATGGCTTGGAGCATTGGGACATCCCGCCGGGTTATCTCTGTCCGCCGATTCCAGGGCGCAGTGATTACATTCATCATCTGGCAGATCTGATCGCGCAGCGGCGCGGTCCATCCGTGCGGGTGCTGGACATCGGCACGGGGGCGAACTGCATTTATCCGCTCATCGGCGCGAGTGAGTATGGCTGGAGTTTCGTCGGCGCGGAGGTCGATCCTGCCGCATGGCGATGGGCGCAAAAGATGGTGGCGGCGAATCCGAGTGTGGCGGGCTTGATTGATTGCCGGCTGCAAAAGTCAGCGACAGCCTGCTTTCACGGCATCATCCAACCGGGTGAGCACTTCGTTCTGACCTTGTGCAATCCGCCGTTTCATTCCTCCGCTGAAGAAGCGACGGCAGGTACTCAAAGAAAGCTGAAAAATCTAGGCGGGAAAAAGACGGGACTGAACTTCGGCGGCAAGGCAAATGAGCTGTGGTGCGAAGGCGGTGAGCTGGGATTCATTCGACGCATGATCGAAGAGAGTGCTCAGTTCGCGGGGCAGTGTGAATGGTTCACCACGCTGGTGTCCAAGAGCGAGCATCTGCCGCGACTTGAGCAGGCGCTGCGGCGTGTGAAGGCCACCCAGGTGAAGATCATCGAAATGGCGCAGGGGCAGAAGAAGAGCCGCATCCTCGCGTGGAGATTTGGCAGCGCGGAGGTCAGGCATCCTGCCTGACTGCGGACTGGGGCGTCTCGCCTTAATTTGTCTGGGCTGATCCACGCATTGATTGGGCCAGCGTCATCGTTTCAAGTAAAGATGTACCAAATCCCGTCGCCGTGCGCTATGCCTGGAGCAATGCCTTCCAGTGGGCGAAATGGTTCAATCTAGGTGACCTGCCCGCGCAGCCGTTCAGGACGGATGCGTGGTAGTCCGTTGAGGTTACTCGGAGAAAACGATCTGGTCGAGGTCGCGTGCGGAATGGAGGATCCGCAGCACCTCGATGCCTGATTCTGTGGGGCGAAAGTAGAAGCAGTATTTTTCGAACGGATAGCTGCGGCAGTTTGCGCAGAGTTCGGATCTTGGCCGCCCAAACGCGTTCCATTTGGCGAGGTATTCCAGCCGAGCTTTAAAACGTTCCCAAAGCCTGTCAGCCTGAAGTACGCTGTCTTGAGCGATGTGGTCCCAGATGTCGTCGAGATCACGATCTGCCTGCTCGGAGTAGATGACCGTGGGCATGGCGGATCAGGCGGTCTGCTGCCGAAGCGCAAAAGCCGCATGCCTGCGTGCCAGCTTTGCATCCCAGTCGATCTCAATGCCTTCTCCGCGATCAAGTCCGTCAGCCGCAAGCTGAATGTCCTGGCGCAAGGCTGCGATCTTGGCTTGATCTGCCGCGTTGAGTTCCTCGACTTTGATCTCAGTGTGGACGACTCGGATGGCGTAGTCGCATTCAAGCCCGGCGAAAAGCTCCTGCACCTCTTCGGGCGCAAGGCGATCAATCTGCTGACGGATGTTTTCCACGACGGCTGTCATAGCGCCTTCAGAATATCAAAGAGTTGCTGCTTTGTCGAGTCCCAGGTGCCCATCCGTCTCTTGGGAACATGGATCACTTCAAACCACTTGGCACCCCCTCCGGCACAGTCTTGTTATACGCATCGCTATTCAGCGTTTCGAGGAAGGCTTTGATGGGTGCGTGGTCTTCCGGCAGCATGTTCATCTGGCGGAGCAGGGGATCCAGCGGGGGCAGGGTGGTGTCGCCGCCTTCGAATGTTTCGGCGGCTTGATCCATGAGGCGGTCGTAGAAGAGCAGCACTTCATCGAGCGTGGTGCTGCCGCCGTGGTGCATGTAGGGCGCGGTGTGTTTCAGATTGCGCAGCGAAGGTGTGCGGAACTCATGGCGATTCGTGGCGGAGTCGGTGAGGCCGATGGCGTGGAGCTTGAAGTCGGAGAGCATGGGGCCGTTGTGGCAGAGGGCGCAGCCCGCTTTCTGAAAGGCGGCCATGCCTTGCTGCTGCTCGGCGGTCATGGCGGTTTTGTCTCCACGCATGAATCGGTCAAAGGGCGTGTCGGGTGTGATGAGCGTGCGCTCATACGCGGCGATGGCCTGCGTGACTTTCTCGGCGGTGATTTCAGTCTCGAAGAGTTTGATGTATTCCGGGATGCTTTTCAGTCGCTCGACCATGGCGGGAACGGCTTCGGCTTCACGGCATACATCACCACGCATCTCTTCACGCTGGCGTATGGGTGCCAGGGCCTGCGCTTCGAGGCTGTGCACGCGGTTGTCCCAAAACATGGGCGACTTGGCGGGTTCAAACGGCTTGCCGGATTCGATGCCGTTGAAGGCCGCGTTGAGGATCGTGGGCGTGTTGCGTGTCAGCGGCAGAAAGGTTGCGCCTTGCACTCGTTTTCGCGCAGGCCCGATGCCTCTGGCATGCACGCCGAGCGGCGTCGGTCTGCCATCGGCCCAGCCGTGCTGCGGATGGTGGCAGGTGGCGCAGGCGACATCACGCGTGGCAGAGAGAATGGGGTCAAAAAACAGCAGACGACCGAGGGCGATCTTCGCAGGCGTGTCGCCGGGCAGCGCAGCCGATTTCGGCAGCGCCTCGATCTGCGTGTTGGGCTGCGGTTCAGCCGTCGCAGCCGCGAGGATCACGACAAGGGTGGTGAACATGCGGATTCAACGTGCGCTGGCAGGCGGTTCATCCAGAGGGCGATCGGCATGGCGTAAAAATTCCTGCAAATCGTGTTCCGCTTTCGATGTGAGCGCGTGAGCTGCGGCGCGATAAGTTTTAACACGAAACTCCAGGAACTGACGCTGCCAGGGAGGATTGGGTTCAAACTCGGCCATCACTTCAATCTGCTGCGCTGAGGAGAGCAGGGTGATGATCTGGATCAGCGTGTTCATGCGGCTCGGCTCAGCCAGTCCGCCGGGAAAGGGCTGCTGCAGGGCTGCCATGAACTGCGGCACGAGATCGCGGTTGTTGGCTGCAAGCGGTGGCACCAATGAGAGGGCGGCTTGCACCGATGAGAGCCGCACCCAGACTTGTGGGCGCAGCGCCTTGAATCCATCCAGCAACTGAGATGCGGCATCGTCATAGGACTCATGCCTGAAGGAGGACAGCGCGGCGGCGAAGAGGGCATCGGCAGGCCAGTCTTGGCGCACGGCGGCCAGGTAGGGTGGCAGTTGCTCCGCAGTGCCTGCTTGGGCGGCGGATTCCAGCAGCATCAACTGCTCAAAGGGACTTGTGGGAGTGCCTGCCCATGTGGTGAGAACTTGCTCAAAGTTTCCTTTGGCAAAGGCCACAGCGGCTTCAGCGCGGCGTTGGTCGTCGCCATCGAGATCAGACGGAATGGAGGAGGTGGCACTGTCTGCCGCGAGCATGCGCAGGCGCTCATAAGTCAGGCGTGTGCGATCA
This sequence comes from Verrucomicrobiaceae bacterium, assembly GCA_027490195.1. Taxonomy (GTDB): domain Bacteria; phylum Verrucomicrobiota; class Verrucomicrobiia; order Verrucomicrobiales; family Verrucomicrobiaceae; genus Prosthecobacter. Next base: position 53,064 of record JAIXYN010000032.1, read on the forward strand.
ATCTGAGCTGCAAGGTGTGCTGGCACATCCATTTCCTGTTCGATGGCCATGGAGAGCACCTGCGTGGTTTCAAAGGTGTTGTCTTTGGAGAGGGCGCGGGCAAAGCCGTACTCCAGCAGGTTGCGGTCGTCGGTGTTTATGTTGGCGGGCGTGGTTTGCAGCAAACTGCGCGCAAAGGCAGGCGCGGCCAGATGATGGGCCAGCACGCCTTCGACCGAGTTCGTGAGCCAGACACGATTGAGGGCTTCGGCCATCAGCGGCTGCGCGATGCGCGTGCGCAGTTGATCCATGGTATATTCTGGTGGCGTGAGATGGCCGATGAAGAGCAGATCATTGGGCCCTGAGATCCACGTCTCCACATGCGGAAACACCGACGTGAGCGTGGCATAGACCTGGCGGATGGCCTGCGCATCGACTTCATAACCCTGTACCCATTGGGCAAAGAGACCGTGCTCATTGAGCCGGGCTTTGGCAGCGGCGTAGAACTCCTGCGTGAATAAGGTGGAGACGCCTGCGCGGTAGGGATTGGAAGGTTCGGAGATGATCAAGTCATAGCGGCTGCCTGCTGCCAGCAGGGCTTCGCGGGCATCGCCGGGAATGAGGTGGACGTTCGCTTTGTTCAGCACATCGCGGTTCACGGGCGCGAAGTGTTGGCGCGCGAGGCTGGCCATGGCGGGCTCCAGTTCCACCACATCGACTTGCTTCATCTCGGGCACGTCTGCGACCCAGCCCGCTGTGGTGCCGGTGCCGAGACCGACGATGAAGGCGGTGTGCGGTGCGGGGTGTAGCAGCGCGGGCACGAGGCCCTGCATCACCTGGGTGTCGGCATCGCCAAAGGCAGAGCCGTCGGATTTGCCGTTCACATAGAGGCAGTAGCCGTCATCGCTCGATACGGCGGCCACGCTGGCCTCACGTCCTTCAAATTCATGCGCGATCTTCCAGCGGCTGGCATGCAACCAGCCGTGCAGGCCATTGATGGAATTCGGCAGCGACTCCACACGGCCGTAACCAATGGGCTTGTGCCGCCAGGCTGCGGTGGGACCGGTGGGAACAAACATCAGCCAACCCGCGCTGAGCCATAAGACTGCGATGACAGGCCACGCCCACTTTGAAGTGGCTCGTGCTCCCAGCACTGCTGCGCCAAGACTTAGCAGCAAGGTCAGCACAAACACCCAGCGCCAGGCACCGAGAGCCGTCAGCCATGGCAGCAGCACGAAACCTCCAGCCAGCGAACCGGTGATGGCACCGAGGGTATTGGCTGCATACGCGTAGCCCACATGACGGCCTGCATTGCGACTACCGCTGCCCAGCAAACCCACGAGCAGCGGAAACTGCACGCCCGCGAGAATCGATGGCCCCAGCACCAGCAAGCTGGCGATCATCGTCCATCCGGTGATCTGACCGGGCAGGCCGAGGGAACGCAGTTGATTCACATCAATGGCGAAGACAGCGATGCGATCTCCCAGCGCGAAAGGTATAGCAAGAAATAGCGCCTGCCATGCTGCGACGCGTGCGAGTGCCGCCAGTGTGACCGCACCGGGGCGTGATGCCCACAGCATGCGATAGAGCAATCCACCCAAGCCGATACCAGCAAGTGCCAGCGCCAGGATCAAACCAAAGCCATACACCGAACTGCCGAGCAAGGGGGCGAGGATGCGAAACCAGACCAGTTCACTGAGGAAAAAGGTGAATCCCGTGATGCCTGCGGCGAGGTAGAGAAAACGCCGTGTGAGTGCTCTGGAAGAATCTACCTCCTCCTCTTCTTCCGTCTCCTCCTCCCTTTCATGCCTCGTCTCTTCACCACGAGCCACATACCACGCAATGCCACCAATCAGCAGGTTCACCCCCGCTGCCACCATGACGGTGGTGCGGATGCCCCAGAACTCCAGCAGCCAGAAGGTGCTCACTAGCACGCCCGCAAGTGCACCGAGGGTGTTGACGCCATACAGCACTCCGAGACTGCCGCGCTGGGTGTCCTGATCGGTCTCCACCCATTTAAACGCCGCAGGCAGGCTGCCGCCCATGAGCAGGCAGGGCGGTGCCAGCACCACGGTGGCGAGCAAAAGCTGCAGCAGCGTCGCTGGCACCTGACCCAGCGCGGCGATGCCGCCGGTGCTGAGATAGAGTGAGCGCACTAGCGAAAGCAGAACAGGCGTCAACAAAGCGGCGATGCCCACGCCGAGCTCAATCAAGGCATACAGTCGCAACGGATTCGCAGAAGCTTCCGCCTTACGGCCAAAGAGTGCACTGCCTGCGCCCATCGCGCCCATGAAGATGGCCAGCACCGCCGCCGTGGCAGGCGTAGCACCGCCAAAGACGAGCCGGAATTCCCGCAGCCAAGCCATTTGATAGACGAGCGCACAGGCACCAGAGAGCGCCAGCAGGCAGGCGAGGAAGGGGAGCCGGAGGGAAAGTTGACGGTGGTTGACCGTGGTTGACGATGGTTGACGGTTGATAGCGGTGGGAGTTGAGGTGGCAGGGAAGGATTGGATAACAACGCGCAACTGCCGTCAAGCTTTGGACACGAGCGTAAATAGGCCCCTCTGCCGTGCAGGCATCAGTGTTTGGCAGCAGCGAGGTGACTCTGAAAAAGGTCCACCAATGGCCGAAATGCATCATCACGCTCTTTGTTCGCGGTCTCCGGCGAGCTTTTACTCGGGGAATAGTGTTCCACGGTTTGTGTCGGATCTTTTTTCAGGGGATAAGCCTCCTCACCGTCGCGTTTATAATGTTTGCTGCCCAGACGCAGATCAAGGAACCAATCTCCGTGGCATTGATTCAAATTTACTATGCGTGATATATAGTGCGGTTTCCACAGGGGGATTTTACTTTGATCCACTGTCTGCCAAAAAGCCCTCCACTGCTCAGGAGTCAGTTTGATTTTAGACACTATGTGCAGCTTCTGACGTCCACGATCCACAAAGTGCCGCTCTTCGACGACGAAGTTTCCGTCTGCGAAATATTTAGTGCTCCCCGAGAGGCCTCCTCCTCCCCAGATTGTGAGGCTGCGTGGTGCCGAAGGATCTTCTTTGTAGCTCTTCAGGCTGCAGGCTGGGAGTGCGGCGATGAGCAGGACGCAGCCGAGTATGCGATGGAGGACTCTAGACAGTGGCATAAGCAGATGCGAGGAGAGTTGACGGTTGATGTGAACTAAGACGATCTGGAATACAATCGTCAACCATTGTAAACGACCGTCAACGGTTCCCTCATCCGATGGGAGCGGCCCAATGCTCGCGATATTCGCGTTTGAGCAGCTTGGAGGTGTCGGCGTTGCCGATGAACTGCTCTTTCGCGGGATCAAACACCAGGGCGCTGCGGGTGCGGGCGGCGATGTTGCCGAGGTGGCAGAGGGAGGTGGATAGGTGGTTGATGGTGATGTCGGCGTTCAGTTTGGCACCGGTGCGGATGGCGTCGAAGAAGTTCGCATGATGCGCGGCGAGATCGGGGCCGGAAGTGGGTTTGATGTCTTCGATGAGCTTGTTTTTGCGGCCATAGATCTGCCAGCTGCCTTTCTGTTTTCCTCCGATGACCATACCTTCGGTGCCGTACCATGCGCAGCCGTTTTCGTGGCCCTCCTGCACATAGGGCGACCAGTCACGCTGCTCATAGATGAGCTGCTTGGTTTTGCCCGCGATGTCGTACTCAAAGGCGCAGTAGAGCGTGTCCGGCCATTCCTGATCGTCGTCAAAGAAGAGCTTGCTGCCCTGGCCGATGATTCGGTTGGGGTGCTGATCGATACCGAGGCCCCAGCGAGCGATGTCGATGTCATGCACGCCGTCATTGCCGAAATCTCCCGCGCCGAAATGATGGAACCAGCGCCAACTGCCGGGATGGTAGGTGCTCTTGAACGGCACCTTTGGCACCGGGCCCAGCCACTGTTCGTAGTCGAGGTTTGCCGGTGGCTCGGTCACAGGCATGTGGCCTTGATTCCTTCTGAGCTGGCTGTTCCACGCCTTTGCCACTAGGACTTCGCCGATGATGCCGCTGCGCAGCTTTTCGATGATCTGGCGGATGCTGGCCGTGCTACGGCTCTGGGTGCCGACCTGCATGGCGACCTTGTTTTTCGCTGCGGCCTCAATCATGAGCCGCCCTTCACGCAGGTTGTGCGAGCAGGGCTTCTCCACATAAACATGCTTGTCGGCATTCGCCGCGAGGATTGCCCCCGGCGCATGCCAGTGATCCGGTGTGGCCATCAGCACGGCCTGCACGGCTTTGTCATCAAACACCTGCCGCATATCGCTGGCGGTCTTGGGCGTCTGCCCGGTAAGCTCCTGAATCTTCTTCGCCGCAGCCTCCGCTCGCTTGGAGTCGGCATCGCAGACCCAGGAGTAGATCACGTCATCGCGTTTGCACATCGTGTTGATGTGGTTCGTGCCCATCCCGCCGGGGCCGATGAAGGCTAGGTTGATCTTGTCAGTCCCTGTCGCCTTCAGAATGGCGGGAGCAGCGAATGAAGCCAAAGCGGTGCGACGGACGAACTGACGGCGGTTGAGCGTGTTCATGGTGCCGTGACATACGGCGGGAAACCGGCGGACCATGCATGCACTGCGCCCTTTTGCCGACTGCCCAGCCGGGGTTTTGGCAGTGACTTTCAAAAGGGGCAGTTTTTTTGGCGAGCGGCGGATCGTGCAAAAGAGAACAAACGATACCAACGATAAAAAAACTTAGGGATGGTATTGGTTTAGCTGGTGCTTTTAAGAAAGGGTGAGATGTTTTGTGCGGTCAGGGGCTGGCTGAAACTTCAACACTTAGCCTTGAAGTTTAATCGGCTCAGGTCTTGGGGGATGGAAGGTGGTGTTCCAGTTTGCGGATGTGAGCTGTAGCCGAGTTGGTTGATCAACCGATCTGTCATGAGATAATGATAGGCTATGGTTTTCATTGCTTTATAGTAGCACCTCAACCCGCCCGTGCGCTTCCCATCTTCTTGCATGATGCCCAACCCAACGCCCAATGGGCGGCAGAGGAGCTCGGTTCCATCCAACTAGGTGACAGGCGCAGCAACCGGTGCATGGTCAAGGTCTTTAGCCAATTGCTCAAATCTCCTGGCAAATTATGGGCATTTCAGGGAGGTTTGATCAATAGCCAGCGGTGACCCACGTTTTGAGGTATGGGGTGGGAAGCTGTCGCCACGGGGTGTAATCCTACCCGCCCATCATGAAAATGAGGTGAACACCTATCCTGCCATCCGGGTAGCCACGCCATGACCTGCGACTTGAACAGGCATAGGCGGAATGGGGCCGGCCTTGCGATGATTCTCGCCTTTCGTGAAAATAGTTCCCAAGATGCCGGAATGTCAGCCGTGATGCCCGCCGAACACACTCCCATGAGCGAACCGCACGACCTCTTTCTTGAAACCCTGCAGCGCTACGAGCGGCCCCTCATCCGCTATGCGCATGGCTACACTGGGGATCTGGAGGATGCGCGGGACATTGTGCAGGACGTGTTTTTAAAGCTCAGCCAGCACCTGCCCACCCTGGATCACGAGCGGCTGGCGCCCTGGCTCTTCACCGTCTGCCGCAATCGCGCCCTGGACCATCACCGCAAACATCAACGCCTCGTCGTTATGGAAACAGAAACACTCGATCTCGAAACCTCCGCTGATCCCGCACCCAATGACGCCATGGAGCAGCGCGAGACCGCCACCGCGCTGCGGGAACTCATCGAAACACTCCCCGTGCGGCAGCGCGAGGCGGTGCGGCTTAAGTTCATCGCGGGGCTCGACTACCAGCAGATCAGCGCCGCCATGCAGACCAGCATCGGCAATGTGGGCTACCTCATCCACCACGGCGTGGCCGCCCTGAAGACCAAGTGGAAAGACCACGACGCGCCGCCAGCGGTGAAACAGAAACACGCCATCGCTTAAACCTTTTTACCTTTTTATTTTTGATATGAAACCCGAACAAATCACCGCCTGGGCACTGGATGAAGCCAGCGCCGAAGAACGCCAGCAGCTTGAGGCGGCACTGCAAGAGAATCCGCAGGACAAAGAGAAGGCAGATGAAACCAAAGCCTTCTGCGACTTCCTGCTGAGCGAGCTGCGCGACGACTCCCTGGCGCTGACGGACAAGCAGCGCGAACGGCTCGTAGAGCAATCGTCTCGATTGCCCGCTGCAAGCGGGACGCTTGCACAACCGCCGGGAGAGCGTGCGTCTGGGGCCAGCAGGAAGCCCGGCAAAACCACCCGCTGGAACATCGGCGTCATCGTCCGCCTCTCCCTGGCCGCGTGCGCGGTGCTGGGCGGATTTTGGACGTGGCAGGCGTACTCGGGAAAACACACTGAAGAGCATGCCCTCGCGGCCGTGGCGGAGAAGCCCGGCTTCAAAGTGCAACTCGCACCGAAGACACTGGCCGACAAGAAAGCCGGGCAGGGGCCTGACACCCGGATGCTGACCGCCGCGCCAGCGAAGCCTGTGATCGTGGCGGAGCAGCCTGCGGCGAAACCGCTTTCGCCCATGCCGACATCCGAACCTGTGTCCGCAGTGGCTGCGATGGTCGTGAACAAGAACCAGCGTGCCATGAGCCCCGGCGATGTGGAGCGGCTGAAACGGGCGCAGGATGAGAGCGCGTATGGCTTACCGCAGGTGGCCGCCGCTGCAACGGGCAATGCAGGCGCAGCGCCTATGGTCCTGAGGGAAGGCAACCAATCCGCGACCTTCACCACAAGCAGACCGGGGATGCTGCAACTCCAGGCTGGGGCGGCTGAGGGTGGCAAGGCGAGCACGGCAGCCTATGACCCGCAACGGTCAAAGATGCTGGCTCAAGTAGATCAATGGGAAAACGCGTCGGTTCAGCCGGGTCAGGTCGTCCTGGGCAAGGATGTGAAGAATGATGACTTCTATTTCGGAAACACTGCCATGCGTGAAGATCGCAAGCCCGAGCCGCAGACCCAGCTGGGCACCGGCGAATCCTACACCCGCATCATCGAAAACGAACTCAAGGACGTGGCGCGTGAGCCCCTTTCCACGCTCTCCATCGATGTGGACACCGCCTCCTATGCAAACGTGCGGCGCTTCCTGAACCAGAACATGATCCCGCCGCCGGATGCGGTGCGCATTGAGGAGCTGGTGAATTATTTCCCCACCGCCGAAGAAGGCCCCGCGCATGAGGCGAAGGAACCCTTCGGCGTGCGCGTGGAGCTGGCACCCTGCCCCTGGCAGCCGGTTCACCGCCTCGCACGCATCGCCATCAAAGGCCGTGAGATGGACAAGAACCGCAAGGCAAGCAACCTCGTCTTCCTGGTGGATGTCTCGGGCTCGATGGGCGAGCCAAACAAACTGCCGCTGGTGCAGCAGTCTCTGCGCATGCTCACGGAGCAGCTCGGGGAAGGGGACCGCGTGACGATGGTGGTCTATGCCGGCAGCAGCGGCGTGGTGCTGCCACCGACGAGTGGCGAGAAGAAAGAAGAGATCCTGGCGGCCATCGGCCGACTGAGCGCAGGCGGCAGCACGCATGGCAGCGAGGGCATCAAGCTCGCCTATGAGCAGGCGGTGGCGGGCTTCATCAAAGGCGGCGTGAACCGCGTGATCCTCTGCACGGACGGCGACTTCAATGTGGGCGTGAGCTCGCCGGAGGAGCTGGAAAAACTCATCAAGCACAAGGCCAAGAGCGGTGTCTTTCTCAGCGTGCTGGGCTTTGGCAGCGGAAACTTGAAGGACCGCACCATGGAAACCCTGGCCGACAAAGGCAACGGCAACTACGCCTACATCGACAGCCTCAGCGAAGCGCGCAAAGTGCTGGTGGAGCAGATGAGCGGCACGCTGGTGACCATCGCCAAAGACGTGAAAATCCAGGTGGAGTTCAATCCCGCCGCCGTGCGCAGCTACCGCCTCATCGGTTATGAAAACCGCCTGCTGGCCAAGGAAGATTTTAACGATGACACGAAGGACGCCGGCGAGATCGGCGCAGGCCACAGCGTGGTGGCCCTGTATGAGATCGTCCCTGCGAATCTGCCCCCCGGTGCCGAGCCCCGCCCGCTGGTGGACAACTTGAAGTATCAAGCCCCCGCCATCGCTTCCGCTCAGCTCGCCGCCGCCGCGAAAACTGGCGAGATGATGACCGTGAAGCTGCGCTACAAGGAACCCGAGAGCGATCTGAGCAAGCTGATCGAAGTGCCCACCAAAGACGAAGGCAAGACCCTGACCGCGAGCAGCGAAGAGTACAAATTCAGCGCCGCCGTCGCAGGCTTCGGCCTCCTGCTGCGCGACTCCAGTTACAAAGGCACCCTGAGCTGGGAAACCGTGCGCCGCCTGGCACTGGATGGCAAAGGCGCCGACAAGCTGGGGTATCGTGGCGAGTTTCTCCAGCTCATCGACAAAGCACGTGGGCTGAAGGAAACGAAGTAGAAATGACGTTGGACGGCTCCCACGCAATGGCTTGCGGCCCATCCGGGTGGCGCAAGCTATGTCTGCCGAGATGGGAAAATGCAAGGCGCTGGCTCCGATGTGGTGGTCAAGCTGACGCAATGGCCGCAAAAATAAATGGCACCCCGCTTTCACGGAATGCCATTCGGGGGCGGTTTGTTCAAAGGCGAACTTGGGATACGCAACTACCGGATGAAGCCATTGTTCCGCGCCGCGATGGAATTGCCATACGCGGTGTGGTTGCCGCCGTAGAAATGCAGGCCATCGTAAAGGTAGCGGCCGGGGTAGGCGCGACCTTGGTAATTGTAGCTGCCGTTTTGATACTGGCCGCCGGAGTAGTAGTGGCCATTGTAGAAGTAGGCGTTGCCAGAGTAGTTGGTTGGCATCGTGGTGTAGGTGTTGAAGCCGCTGCCACTGTTATAGGCTACGGGATACATCGGCTCCACGCAGGAAGTGAGCGAGAGGGTGAGAAGAACGGTGGGGATGACCAGTGTTTTCTTGAGTAGGGCGGGTTTCTTCATGAGCGAAGCATGGGACGCATTCATGGAAGATGATATGAGGTGTGTACCCCATGTGGGAGCAGGGTTTCTGGCAGGAAAGAAAATGTGCCTTGTGAGGCCAAAATCCGCGCAGGACGCGATAGGAGATGGGGTAAACAACCCATATCGCGGCGCGAGCATCTGCGTTTAGCTCGGCACTGATGAACCACCCACGCAGACCATGAACAAGCTCTCTACCATTCTCGTTGCTGTGGATTTTTCCACGGGGTCACGCTCGGCTTATGAGCAGGCGGTACGCATCGCGGCACTGACCAGCGCGAAAGTACATGTGCTGCATGTGGTGGACTCCGCCGCTGTCGCGACACTGGCAGCCAGCCGGGAAGAGCCCTTTGAAACCCATGCGAAGGTGGCATCGGAAGGGGCCAGCTCGGCGCTCTCCCAATGGATGGCGCAATCTCCCGCACCGGGCAATTACGAGGTCACGATCGCGCTGGGCACCCCGCTGCATGAGATCCTGGAGCATGCGCGCACGCTCAATGCGGATCTGCTGGTGGCGGGGATCGCCGGGGCAGGGGAGATGCCGGCAGGCGCGGGGTCGATATCCAGCAAGCTGGCACGCAAGGCGTTGATGCCAGTGCTGCTGGTCCGGACGAATCATCCGCAGCCGTTTCGCAAAATCGTGGCATGCTTGGATTTCTCGGAGAATTCGCGGGCGGTAGTTCAGCAGGCGCAAAGCGTGGCGAGCATGGAGGGTGGCGAGGTGGACTTCCTGCATGTGTGGCAGGAGCCTTGGGCAGCCATGGCCTACCCGACTCCCTTTGCGGACACGAGCCTGCCTTCGGTGGTGTACTCGCCCATAGAGCGCGAGGCCTTCATCGAGGGCCTGCGCAAGGAGTTGCATGAATTTGTGGGAGATGCCGCGAAGGGCATCGCTTCCAACGAGGTGCTGCATGAGGGGGGCAGTCATGGCAATGGCATCGCCGCGCATGCTGAGGAGTCGCAGGCGGACCTGATCATCATCGGCGGCAAGGGGCGCACGAATTTACGCTACGTCCTACTGGGTTCCACCGCTGAGCGCCTGCTCACGCGGTTGGCGTGCTCGCTGCTTGTGGTGAAACTTAACGCGGAAAACATTTAAGTATGAAAACCATCGTTGTCCTCCTTGATCTGTCTGATCTCACCTTCAAAGTCCTCAAGCAGGCGCACACGCTTGCCACCGCCTTTCACAGCGAGGTGATCATCCTGCATGTGCTGGCCAAGGTGCCCGTGGTCGTGGATGTGGGGCTGGTCTCACCCGTGATCATGCAGGATCCCTCACCCGAGGTGCTGCATCATCAAACCGAGCAGCTTTTTGAATTGCGCGACTCACTGATCAAATTCGGCGTGCGCGCCAGCGTGGAGCAACTGGGCGATGCCAGCGTGGCTGCCGTGCTCGCCGAGACCCGGCGGCGGAATGCGGACCTGATCATTCTCGGCTCCCACCACCACAGCACGATTTACCATCTACTGGTGGGCAATGTGACAGCGGACGTTTTGCAGGGCGCCCACTGCCCGGTTCTGGTGGTGCCGAGCGATGAGGATGTGCAGGGCGAGAAGTGACGGAAGGGGGCGGTCAAATTGCTGACACCGCAAGGAAAACTGGATAGAAAAAATGTCAATAATTTGCATCCTGACCCCATTTTGAGGGCGGTTCGAAACTTTTTAAATCGCTAACTGGCGCTGCTTTCTAATCTCTTCTGGCTAAACCGGCAGATGGAAATAGCCGTGGATGTGGGGAAAGCCGCGGAAGTACCAGACGAAGTCGGGGCTTTCGATCTGCCAAGTGTCCCAGACTTTGTCGGAGGCGATGTCGTATTTGCCGCCGTAGCAGGAGACGAAGAGGCGCTCGACGAGTTTTTTATCTTCGATGGTCTTCATGGTGGCGGCGACGTCGTCGGGGCGGAAGCAGGCGAGCATGCGGCGCATGGTTTCGAGGAGCTTGGCCTGCTGGTCTTTGCTGAGATCGGCGCCGCTGAGACCGGGGAGGTCGGTCTTGCGTTTTTCGATGACTTTGGCGGGGCTTTCGTCGCGCGGTTCGCGGCCGACGAGGATTTTTTCCAGCTGCTTGCCGTCGAGGGCTTGGACGAATTCATTGAAGACGAGGCCCTGATACCAGAAGGGGTTGCCTTCGTGGTCCTTGCTCTCGTTGAAGGCTTTGGCGAAGTTGCCGTAAAAGATGGGGCGTCCCCCGAAGCCGAGGCCCTGATCGGTGTGGGCATGGCAGCGACGCGTGACGTGATGTCCGGTGTAGATGAACTCGAAGTCCGGGTCGGCCGGGGTGCCGAAGAAGCCCACTGAGGGGGTGTTTTTGATTTTGCCCATCAGGTCCTTCTGCACCTGCCAGTTCATTTTCTCACGGTGGTCGGGATGATGGAGAGACTCGAAGATTTGGCGGACGAGGTCCTGCTGATCTTTGGTGTAGAAGTTGTGGAGGCGCTGCTCAGGGCAGATGTACCACCAGTTGCTGACGAAACCGCGCTTGGGGTGGTCGAGTGGCAAGACGATCTTTGAATGCTGCTCTTCGCTAAGGCTTCTATAGAACTGGGTGGGCAGGGAGTCTTTGGCTGGTGCGGTCGCGGCTCTCAACGCGGGAAAGGCGGTGAATGCCGCAGTGGTTCCGAGGGCGCGGAGGATCTCGCGGCGGCTGGGGAATTTCCTATCCGAAGGTGCGAGGAGGGTATTCATGGAGGGATGTTCTCAGAGATGGCTGAAAAAGACCAGCGGGATTTGGCGGCGATGTGCGGGATCGTTTGAACAGCGGGGAGGCTAGGGAGTTGCTCAGGACTGCACTTCGGCCATGTATTCGCGCACGGCGCGCAGGGTCTCGCCTGCGACATCGGCACGTGCTTTGGCAAAGGGGGGGCGGAACCAGGGGAAGCTGCCGAGGAGGTCTGGAGTGACGAGGACCTGGCCGTCGGTGCCTGTGCCGGCTCCGATGCCAATGGTGCTGGCTTTGACGAGGCTGGTGATCTGGGTGGCGACGGCGGGGACGATGCTTTCCAATACCATGGCGACCGCTCCGGCTTGGTCGATGGCCTGGGCGTCGGCGATGAGGTGGTCGATGGACTCGGCGGTCTTGCCTTTCTTTTTGTAGCCGCCTTCCTCCCTTACGCTCTGCGGGAGCATGCCGATGTGGCCGACGAAGGGAATGCCTGCGTCGATGATGGCGCGGATCTGGGGCAACATGCTGACGCCGCCTTCGAGCTTCACGCAGGCGGCCCCGCAATCCATGAGACGCTGGGCATTGGCCACGGCCATCTCGGGCGTGAGGTAGCTGGCAAAGGGGAGATCTGCGATGACGGGGGCGCGGGTGACGCCACGGCAGACGGCGGAGGTGTGGTGCACCATCATGTCCATGGTGACGCCGGTGGTGTCTGGCAGGCCGAGGACGACCATGCCGAGGGAGTCGCCGACGAGGAGGAGGTCCACACCGGCGTCATCGAGCATGCGAGCGGTGGGGTAGTCATAGGCAGTCAGGACGGCGAGCTTGGGGCCGCTGGCTTTTCGTTGAGGGAGTTCAGACAAGGAGGTCATCATGAATGAGCGAAGTCGTAGCGGGGGATCTTGGTGCGCTTGAGCAGGATGAATGCGGTCAAGGGATAGAGCAGACCGAGCGTTATGCCGAAGTAGCCGGAAGCGAGGGTGACGTTTCGTGTGGTCACGAGCATGTCGGGATTTTTCACCTGCTGCAGGGTGTAGGCCAGGGTGAAGGGCAGGGTGAAGGTGACGGTGAGCCAGGCGGTGAAGAGTGCCGCCCCAAAGCCATAGACGGCGCAGCCGAGGGCGACTTTGCGGGCAGCAGCGCTGAGGCGGAGGAGACCCACGCCGGAGGCAAACTGCAGTACTGCGTAGAGTAGGCCGGGGAAAAAGAGCGCCCGCATGATGGAGGCGTAGGTCGGATGGCTGCGCAGCATGTCGGCCATGAGGCCGGTCTGCCCATCAAGCGGAGCAAAACATAGGCGGCAATTTTGAACCATGCTGACGAGAGCGAAGCTGCCAAAGAGGATGTACAATCCTCCGATAACCTGAAGGATGCCAGTAAACTTGGAGGACGAGGGGGATTCCATGGGGGACTAGCACTAGGGCAGTCGGGGCAGGTGATGTCACGCTGAAAATCATGCGTGACAGATTAGGTTGCTTGGCTTGACTATGGGGGCTGTCTGCTTTCACCCCACCTGACCCACCATGAAAACACTGCTGACCCTCCTCGCTCTCACGGCATCCTTGACACTGAATAGCGTCGCCGCCGAACCACCCGTGAATACGGAATGCCCGGTTTGCCACAAGGATGCCCGTCTGATTTTTCGTAGCAACACAAAGGATGGCAAGCGCGTCATTTTCGCCACGGCAGAGTGCAAAGGAAAATTCGACGCGACTCCGGGCAAGTATCAGGTGAAGCCGAAGTCCTGAGCTGATCGCGTCTAGACGCCAAGCTTGAGGAAATGCCATGCACCTGGTTATCAGCCTAGGTGCCACAAAGAGCCATGGCCATACTCGATTCCGCTTTTCAATGACGGAATCGAGTGAATCTTCATTCCGTGCTTGAGCCTTGGATTGACCGTAGGATAGACTGCGGATTCACCTCATGCCATCCAGCCTTCCTGATACTACATCCCACACAGCGGCACTCGACCGTGCACGCCGCAAAGCTTACTGGCACCTGCTGCCGCTGCTGTTTGTCAGCTACATGATCGCCTATGTGGACCGGCAGAATGTGGCGGTGGCGAAACTGACGATGACGCGGGATCTACCAGGTTTTGACAATGCGGTGATCGGATTCGGAGCTGGCATCTTCTTCCTTGGCTATTTCCTGCTGGAGATTCCTGGTACGCTGATGGTGGAACGATGGAGCGCGCGTAAATGGATCTGCCGGATCATGATCACCTGGGGTGTGATGGCTGGGCTGACAGCTGCGGTGACAACGCCCTGGCAATTTTACACGGTGCGCTTTTTTCTGGGGCTGGCGGAGGCGGGCTTTTTTCCTGGTGTAGTGGTTTATCTCACTCATTGGTTTCCCAGCCGTGACCGCGCGCGTGCGCTGGCCACGTTTCTCGTGGCGACGCCGATGGCGCAGATTGTGAGCCCGAAGATTTCCAATGCACTGCTGCAGATCGGCGCGGACGCGGCGCATCCGCCAGTGCTGGGGATGGTGGGCTGGCAGTGGGTGTATGTATTTTGGGCGCTACCTGCTGTGGTGTTGGGCACGTTTGTGTTTTTCTGGCTGGTGGACCGGCCGAAGCAGGCGAAATGGCTCACGGAGGAAGAGAGCACGGCGCTTGAGACTGAACTGGAGCGCGAACGTGCGGAGACGCGCAAGGGCAAACGCATGACGGTGATCGAAGCTCTGCGGCACCCCAAGGTGCTGCTACTGGCGCTGGTTTATTTTTGCACGGTGACCGGCAGCTATGGCATCGAGTTTTTCATGCCAAGCATTTTGAAATCCTGGTATGCCATGGACATGAACAAGCTGACCTGGCTTATCATGCTGCCACCCGCGGTGGCCATGTGCGGGCAGCTTTTCATGGGCTGGAGTTCGGACTATTTCAAGGAGCGACGCTGGCACGCGGTGCTGCCCATCGTCATGGGTTCGACCGCGCTGGGGCTGATGCCGCACACGCAGGGGAATCTGGTGCTGACGATGGTCTGCCTGATGACCGCCTTTGCCGGGTTCAAGAGCTACATGCCCGCCTTCTGGGCGCTGCCGAGCATGTTTCTCACGGAGTCAGCTGCGGCAGGCAGCATTGGCCTGATCAATTCGATTGGGAATCTTGGTGGCTTCCTGGGGCCAAACGTGCTGGGAACGGTCGAAAAAATGACAGGTTCGTTTGTGGGCGGGTTGTACTATCTGTGCTGCTCAATGCTGTTGGCTGCCACGATCATTTTTAGCTTTGGGTTGGGAAAAAAAGAGGTCCATAAATGACCTGCTCAAAGCGATCATGAAACCCCATCCTCCCAACAATAACGACACGCCACTGGAGCGCGACATTGCCATCCACATTTTCAGCGCCTCAGCGGCCATGGTGGGAGTATGCCTCACGGTGATCAGCATCGCGCAGACCTTCACGCGTTCGGAACTGGTGCGCTCTTTCGTAGATGATGTGCTCGCAGTGAATGCGCTGGTCTTTCTCTGCGCGTGCCTACTCTCATACTGGGCGCTGCGGACGCGCAGCATCCGGCGCATGCACCGGGTGGAATCCGCAGCGGACATAGTGTTTCTGGTGGGGCTGGCCGGAACGGTTGTGGCGTGTGGAATGATTGTCTGGGCGGCGACGGCTTGACAAAAATGTTCCCAGGATTCGGTGGTGACCTTGGCACTTTTAATGATTGCGACATCCTGCGCATTCTCACATACTCGGACCGCTTTCTGGAATTATGAAACAAGGTCTCTTTAGCACGAAATCCACCTCACAGCTCATTGCTTAGTCTCAAGATGAATCCCATGGTCTGAAGCGTGTTCTTTCGCGCTGGGCGCTGGTCTCTCTCGGTATTGGGGCGGTGATCGGAACGGGCATTTTTGTGCTGACGGGGCATGCGGCGGCGGATTTCGCGGGGCCTGCTGTCGCCTTGTCCTATGTCCTCTCCGGGCTTGGCTGTTTGTTTGCCGGATTGTGCTATGCGGAGTATGCGGCGGCCATTCCCATCGCTGGCAGTGCTTACACTTATTCCTATGCGACGCTTGGGGAACTTGTGGCGTGGCTTATCGGCTGGGATTTGATTCTCGAATATCTCTTTGCCGCCGCCACGGTTGCAGTGGGCTGGTCCAAGCATTTCATCCCGTTTATGAAGGATTGTTTCGGAGTGCAACTGCCCGAACAATGGTGCCGTGCGCCGCTTGATTACATTGACGGTCACATCACGCATACGGCCAACTATGTGAACATTCCCGCCATCTTGCTGATTTGGGCCGTCACCTGGCTACTGGTCGTTGGTATCAAGGAATCTGCTGGCTTCAACAATGTGATGGTCGCGATCAAAGTGGTGATCATTCTGATGATCATCGGTCTCGGCTGGGGATACGTGAACTCCGCGAACCTCACACCATTCATTCCTGAAAACACGGGTGAATTCGGCAAGTTTGGCTGGAGCGGCGTTCTCAAAGGCTCTGCGGTTATCTTCTTTGCCTACATCGGCTTTGATGCGGTCTCGACAGCGGCGCAGGAGACGAAGAATCCGCAGAAAGACATGTTTTGGGGAATGATCGGCTCGCTTGCGATCTGCGCGGTGCTGTTTGTTGCGGTGTCCATCGTGCTTTGCGGCATGGTGAACTACAAGGAACTGCATGTGGATGCCCCTGTTGTTTATGCGCTGGAGAAGGTGGCCGGCGACAGCTTGAAATGGCTGCGCATGGCGGTGGAGATAGCGGTGCTCGCTGGCCTCAGTTCTGTGATCCTTGTACTGCTAATGGGGCAACCGCGCGTATTTTTCAGCATGGCCAAGGACGGCTTGCTGCCACCGGTGTTTGCCAAGGTACATCCGAAATATGGTACCCCGCACATCACCACCATCGCCACGGGGTTGGTTTGCTCCATGCTGGCTGGTTTTCTGCCCTTGAACTTGCTGGGAGAGCTCGTGTCCATCGGGACACTGATGGCGTTTAGCGTGGTTTGCATCGGTATCATTGTCCTGCGCAAAACCAAGCCCGACATGCCGCGCCCTTATCGCACGCCCTTGGTCCCGTTGGTGCCGATCCTGGGTGCGGGCATCTGCGTGCTTCAAGCCTGCTCACTGCCAGCCGACACCTGGATCCGACTCTTTGTGTGGATGACCATCGGTCTCGTGATCTACTTTTTCTATGGCATCAAGCACAGCAAGCTGCGCAAGGAGTCCTGAATCCGGTGTATTAGCCGGTTCGCCTGGAGGGCAGATTTTGCAATGCGGTCTCGCAGTTGGCTGAAAACTCGGGAAGCTTAGCAGGGTTTACTGGTTACCTGTCATGCTCCCCACTCCTGATGACTTCAAACATCGCCCAAGGGCCGGTGATGAAGAATCTGGGAGGAAGCCAACGACCAAGAGGGTGTCCCTCTCAGTGGGTGAGAATCCAAAAGCGCCAGGTAGGGCGAAACCTCCTGCGCTGCCTCCTGTGAAGGCGCTGCCCAAAATTCGGCGCAGTGTCTTGCCTGATGTTGCTGATACACCCACCGAATCGTGGCGGGTGCGATGGGAGAAATGGGGAGGGCGATCGCTCGCTTTGAGCATTGCCATGCATGTGCTGATCTTGGGCGCTGGAGCGCTCATTGTGGTGCAAAATGCTAGCGACAGGCAGATGGACTTCATTTCTGGAGGCCGCACGGTTCAGGGGGCGCAGGCTGATGAGGCACTGCAGCACAAGATTCAGCAGAAGAAAAATCCCTGGCTGAAAAAAGCGATGCCTAATCGCAAGTTGGCGGTGGCTGACAGAATCAAGGATGTGATGGTGCTGACGGATGTTCCAGACATGCTCGATTTCCCCCAGACATCCAAACCCATGGGTGGTGGGCTGCCCACTGGCGGATTGGGTCTGGCGGGTGCCGCAGGCGGCGCGGGCATTGGAGTGGGCCTGGGGGGCAAGAGCGGCATGGTGTTTGGCCCGTTGTTTGGCCTGACCATCAAAGCGAAAAAGCTGGCGGTGGTGCTCGATGTTTCCTCCTCGATGATGCCGCACCTAGAACGTGTGGTCAATGAGGTGGACAAGGTGGCGAAAGGCAGCGTCGTGGTGTTGTATTTTGGCTGCGGTCTGGAGGCACCGGCAAAGCCCCTGGTGGGCACGAAGATCTTCCGCACCTCTACGGTCGAGTTTGAAAAATTCTGGCGCATGGGCGGCGCCACTTTCATGGAGACGGCCCAGTACAAGATCGACACCAAGAAGACCATCCCGAGCAAGGATCTCTTCCTCAAGCTGTCGCGCCGTCCGCAGACGTATTTCATCCACAATGTGGGTGTGGGTTACACGTGGCTGGCGCTGCTGAGTGATGAGGTGCGCAATGCGGACGGGCTGTACTGGTTCTCGGATTTTCAGGATGCCGTGGACGACAAGCAGATGTCTGTGGTGCTCGATAACCTGAAGCTCCGAAAGCAACGGCTCTACATACACTCGTCTGGCAAGGGGGAGTACTTTGACCGCGTCAAAGACAAGCTGGTCGTGCCAACTGAGGGGGATTCGTATATTGAGAAGTGAATTGGCGGGGGGGAGTCCTCACCTCACCGGCACAAACCGCACGATGTTGCGGTGGTAGACCTCGCACTCCTTTTTGTGAATCCAGATGCTGAACCAGAAGAGCAGCGCCCCGTAGGCCACGACGAAAAAGACCAGCAGACGGCTTTTGGGTGAACGCGCTGCGACCAGGGCTGAGAAGCTGCATAAGGACATCGCATAGTAGGGCCAAGCCCAGTCTTTGCGGCGTTGTGTCTGGTCTTGAATGAGCGGCGCGAAATCCGGGGAGCGGGTGGCGAGGATGCGGGGGGTCGCTTTGGCCCGCAGATCATTGTACGGCCACACGCTGGCGCAGGATACGCAGATGACGGCCAGGGCGAGCATGCGGCACTTGGGCTCGCCAAACATGAAGGAGACGATCAGAAACGTCAGCCCTATGCCCAGGCCGTAAAGGGGCAGGGGTTCCAGCAGCAGATGCAGGTATTCGGGGTCGCAGATGCTCTGCCAAAGGGTGGTGAGTTCGCGCCACATGTGCGGATGCTGAATGCTTTATGACCGGGGTGCAAGGAGGGGATGGCTTGCCGTCAAAAATTGGAGGATTGACTAACACCTCCATTTGAATCAGGCGGACAATTGCTGGTTACGCGAGGAAGCGGGGCTTGTGATATTGAAACTGGTGAAATAAAAAAGCAGTCGCGATTCTTAGCTGATAGGCATCCAGAACGAGCTGAAGCTCGTGAGTGTTTTTAAAACAGGTCTGTTTGCCCGGTGACTGGCGGGATGAGTCCGAGTTTGCGATAGGCGGCGGGCATGGCGACGCGGCCACGGGGGGTGCGTTTGAGGTAGCCTTGCATGACGAGGTAGGGCTCGTGGACGTCTTCGAGAGTACTGGTGTCTTCACCGACGGCAACGGCGACGCTGCCCATGCCGACGGGGCCGCCATCGAACTTGCCGATGATGGTTTCGAGAATGCGGGTGTCCATTTCATCGAGGCCAGATTCGTCGATGTCGCGCATGGTGAGGGCCTGGCGGGCGACGTCTTCGGTGACGATGTTTTGCGCTTTGACCTGGGCGAAATCACGCACCCAGCGGAGCAGGTGATTGGCGATACGCGGGGTGCCACGGGAGCGGCGGGCGATCTCGTGCGCGCCTTCGGGCTCAATGGCAATATTCAGCAACCGTGCGGAGCGGATGAGGATGTGCTGGATCTCCTCGGCAGTGTAGTAGTCGAGGCGGTTTGGAATGCCAAAGCGTGAACGCATCGGTGAGGTGAGCATGCCAGCGCGGGTGGTGGCACCGACGAGGGTGAAGGGCGGGAGATCGATGCGGATGGTGCGCGCCTTGGGGCCTTGATCGATAATGATGTCGAGGCGGTAGTCCTCGATGGCTGGATAGAGGTATTCCTCGATGCTGGGATGGAGGCGATGGATTTCGTCGATGAAGAGGACGTCGCGCTCCTGCAGATTGGTGAGGATGCCGGCGAGATCGCCCGCGCGATCAATCTGCGGGCCGCTGGTGGTGTGCAGCTTGGTGCCGATGGCGTTGGCGATGAGATTAGCGAGGGTGGTCTTGCCAAGTCCGGGCGGGCCGCAGAGCAGTACATGATCCAGCGACTCTCCGCGCATCTTGGCGGCCTCGACCATGACGAGGAGCTGTTCTTTGACCTTGGTCTGGCCGTGGAACTCGGAGAAATCCGCCGGGCGGAGGGCGAGATCGAAGGGAGAGTCGGGGTCGTTGAGCGTGGGATTCACTGCTTACATAGGAGCGTGCGCGGCGCAGAGTGCAAGGCGTGGCGCGTGGCTCTTCGTGCTGGGATGCGCAGATTTTGGCAACGGTAAGAATTGGGGCCGATCCGAGCCCGTGGATTGAAGTGATGCCGGAAAAGGCAGGGAGAGCTTCAGGTAACGCCCTCTTCTTCAATTCGGCCTTAACGGCCCGGGGGCGCAAAGCGTGAGTGGTCGTTGGGATCGACGGCCTTTTCCTGCTCCTTCGTGACCGTCCGCTCTTGGGAAGAAGCCATTGCCGCATCAAACGGTGCATGAGGCACATCGGTTGCGGACGGATTGCTGACGACCGTGGTTTGGCCAAGAGCTGTGGCATGCTCCAACCAGCGGAGGACGCTAGTCACGGGCAGCGCCACGATAAGAAAGGTCAGAACTGGGTAGTAAGCGCCATCGAATCTGCGTGCTTGAAACTCGGACACCCAGGAAGCGGGAGGCAGATTGGCAAAGGTGAGCACCGCCGCGACAGCCAGCACCACCCATTGCAGCCAGCGGAACGCGTGACTCAGGGCAGGGGCACCGCGCTGGCGTGCGGCCTTGTCATCCTGTTCTGCCTGCAACTGGTTCATGAACTCTTCAATCGCGGGCACACGTTTTTCTAACGGAAGCTGGCGCACTTCCCATAGGGGATGCCAATGCAGGAGATCAAGCACGGGTGAAAAGAGCATGGACGCCCGCCGTGACTGCGCCCACGAAAGGCGGGTCCCCAGCCGAAGCCGTGCATGCAGCCACGAGGACAGGGGCCGCAGCAGCAACCACCAGATGGCGATCCCTGCCAGGAAGCACAGGATAAAGATCTCAAAGCCGACCTTGGCCGGTGGAGTTGGTAAATTGAGCAACAACAGAGCCACGGTGATGGCTATACCAGCGAGCTTGGCAAGAAGGTCGAAGATGTGTGTCCAGAAGAGCATGACGGATTCAGGATGAGGGATGATCGATTTTTGTGCTTAGTCTTGCTTATAGGCAATGATAAGTGGGATGAAATCTGAACCAGAGGCACTTGGTAAGTGCCGCTCCTTGGACTGTGTGCCGCTTACTCGCGGCGGATGGAATCGGTGAGAGTGCCGCGAACGGCGGTGGCCACGGCGATGGCGCAAACTGCGAGCCCAAAGGCGAGGACGGCGATGATGAGTTCGACGAGGAAGGCGATGGGTAGGCTGCCGCCACGTTCGATCAACTGAGGCAGCACGGCGAGGGAGGCGGTGACGACGCCAAGAATGAGGCCGAGGACGAGCAGCAGGCTGTGCTCTCCCATGATCATGCTGCGCAGGGCTCCGGCGCGGAAGCCGAGGGCCTGCATGAGGCCGAGTTCGCCGCGACGTTCAAGCACATGGCGTGCGATGAGGACGCCGATGCCGGCGGTACCCAGCAGAACGCCGAGACCGCCGAGGACGGTGAAGATGCCGATGTAGGTGTTTTGCACGCTGAGGAACAGCTCAAGCCGTTGCCGTGTGGGCTCCAAGGCGAGACCGCGTTGCTCAAGCTGGCGGGTGAGATGGGCGGCGATATCGGCTGACTGCTCAGGTTTGGCATCGACCAAAAAGAAGCGGTAGCCTGCGGCATCAGGATACTTGGAGAGGTAGTCCTTTTCGCTGATAATCATCTTGCCCTGCAGGATGGAACCGGCGAGGAGGCCGACAATTTTCACCTGGAAGGTGTTTCCAGCACTGTCCTGATAGTCCAGCGTATCACCCACGCCTTTGCCGAGGCCCCACATGGCGGTGGCTTGATCGGCGATGGCTGGGATGCATGAGTCGTCGTTGAGCATGTCCCATGCACCAGACGCAAAGGCAAAGGTGCCAATGAGCTTGGCTGGATCTGCGGCGACGAGCACGGGCTTTTGGGCGCGGTTGAGATTTAGGCAACTGGCATCGTCACCATCGCGCACGCGGAAGGGCACCACGCGGGCCAGGGGCATGAGTTTTTCATCGAGGCCGAAGGCGTCCCAGCCTGCTTTCCCATTGAGGTCTTCATAGACTGGCAGCGATGATTCGCCGATGAGCGCGAATCCGCCGGTACCGGAGTCGCGTGCGGTGGTGTCTCCGGCGCTCATCCGGAAGGCGTTTACCGCGACCACAAGGAAGATGCCACCTGCCATCATGCCGATGACGGCGAGGCTGCGAGAAGGGCGGCGGGAAATATTGCGCAGGCCGATCTGCCGTAGGGAACGAGCGAGCGTACCGCTGTCCCGCCGCATCCAACTGCGAATGAAGAGCAGGCCAGCGATCATCATCAGCATGCCGGAGCCAAAGAACATGCCCGCGACGGCTTCGGGATTTTTCAGCACAAACCCAGAGGCGAGGAGTAAAAGCGCGACGACTGCGAGAATGAGCATCGGTTTGTTACTATGCTTTTTCTGCAGGGGTGCGAGGTCATGGCTCCAAGAACCGGCCAGCAAATCACGCGCCTGGATTTTGAAGAGCTTCCGGCTGGCCCAGCCGAGCGTGAGCAGCACGACGATCAGCGTGGCCAGCGCGGCGTTGAAGATGGTGGCGAGGCTGGCGCTGAAGATGAGGGGCAGCCCCTGTGTGGCACCGGTCCAGATGGCAGAGAGTCCATGCAGCGCGGATTGCGTGTAGAAGATGCCGCCGAACACGCCGAGCAATACGCCTGCTGCGGCGATGACACCTGCCTCCAGCAGCCAGGCACGGCGCACCATTCCGCGCGTCCAGCCCACGGCCAAGAGCAGACCGATCTGCGCGGCACGGCGCTCCAACGTGAATAGGAACAAGAGCGCAGCGAAGACCAGGGCGGCCGCGATAAGGAACATGCTGAGACCGATGAAGAGGCCGCCGAAGTCCACACTGCCTTTGGCGGCGTTTCCGGCATCCTGTTTGAAATCGCGCGGCACCAGACCGATGTCTGCAAGCTGCAGGCGGAGGGCGAGTGCGTTTGCTTTCGCCTCCGGGGTCTGGCCCTCATTCGGCAGGCGAATGGCGGTGAGCTGGCCAAAGCGATTGGCCCAGAGTTTTTGCCCGGCAGCCAGCGTGATGAAGCCCTTGGGAGTGCCTTTGAATTCATCCCAGTAGTCTTCGTCCTTGTCGCGGATGGCCTTCATGTCCATCGGGATTCCAGGCTCCCAGTCACGGCAGTTGTCCACGTCCGAGACGCCGGGGAAATCGGGAGTCCAGGCTTTGGTGACCATGGGATCATCCATGGGGAGGATCTTCGCGACTTTGAACTTCGCGGACTGCTGTTTGAGATCGCGCCCCAGACCTACCACGAAGTATTTGACCTCCAGTTCATCGCCGATGGCGAGTTTGTGATCATCCGCCAGCCATTGGGTGATGGTGATTTCATCATCCTTGCCTTGGCCCGTCGCAGTGACCATGGAGTAGGGGGTGCCGCCCTGCTTGGAGGTGATGCCATTGACCAGATACGTCAGCACATCGGAGGCACCCTTGAATTCGCCGAGCTTGTCCGCAATGCTGCGGTCCAGAAACACTCGACTGGTGCTGATCTCCCAATCTTTCTGAGCGCCATCAAGGCGTTTGAGCTTGAGGGCGAAGTCTTCAAGGGTGCGATGTTCTTCCACATGGGCACGCAGCGTGTTGAACTGAGGATGGAGAAGAGCATTCACACGCCCGTCCATTTCGAGCTGGGTTTGCAAATCGGCGAGATTTACAAACACGGAGTCCGGCGGCACCTGCGAGGCGGTGAGCTGAAAGGCGCCAAAATCTTCGGCACTGATCACCGCAGCAACAGTGCGCCGAAGGGAGATGTCTTGATTGGTGCTGCCGGAGAGAGGGGCATCGCGCGAAATGGCGCTGGGGCGCTCCAATCGAACGAGGATGGTGTCGCCTGTTTTTACGCCGAGTTTGCGTGCGAGCGGTTGATTGATAGCCACCGAAGTTTTATCAAAGGCGATGTTCTTGGAACTGGTGCTGAGCTTCCAAAAGCTGGCGTCCACTCCTAGGACCTGGGCTCCGTTGACACGCACCTTACCAGTCGCTGCACTTGCTGCGCCGGTGGCGATGATAACGGGGGCTGCACTAGTTTTGCGTGCCAGAGTTTCGGTGAACCAGCGGTCGCCGCCGAGAATGCCGCCTTCCACTTTACCGAGGCGCAGGGCCGCCACGCGCTCGAGGCTGGCGCGCACAGAATCACCCACGAGCATGGATCCGGTCAGAATGGTGGCAGCCAGGAAGGTGCCGAAGAGCAGGCCCAGATGACCACGCCAGTAATGGCGTGCGGACTGGAGGACGAAATCCGTGAGTTTCATTGCAGAGCGCCTTCGTGAATCGTCAGCACACGGCCCATGCGGTCTGCCTGTGCACAATGATGGGTGACCATGATCAGCGTGACGCCGCTGCTTTTCTGAAGCTTGAGCAGCAGGTCGGTCAAGGTATCTGCGCTGGTCTCATCGAGAGCGCCGGTGGGCTCATCGGCGAGGATGAGACGGGGTTGATTGATCAGCGCACGGACAAAAGCCACGCGCTGGCGCTCGCCACCTGAGAGCTGGGCGGGCTTCCAGTTCATGCGATCCTTTAGCCCCACCTCTTCGAGAAGTGATTCCGCGCGCTGCAAAGCGTCTGCGGGAGGTGATTTCAGGGCGAGTGTGGGGAGTAGCACATTTTCCAACACGGAGCACTGCGGCATGAGATGATGGAGCTGGAAGATGAAGCCGATTTTTTGACTGCGCAGGGCGGCGAGTTGCTTGGCCGTCAGGCTAATGAGGGCCTGACCATCAAAAGTGATGTCACCGGAATCAGGCAGATCGAGCGTGCCGAGAATGTTCAGCAGCGTACTCTTGCCGCAGCCCGAGGGGCCGACGACGGCCACGGATTCACCGGCTTCAATGCTGAGATTGATGCCGCGCAACACGGGCACCTGAGCTCCGCTGCCAGGATCGGTGTAGGATTTTGAAACGTTGGTTAGCTGGATGAGTGGCATGGGGATAGCGTAGGCAAGCTGTGGCAGATGAACAGGATAAAATGACGAAACCAGAATGACGAATGTCGAATGCCCAAGTGTCTTCTTTCATTCCAGCCTTAGGCGGGGTTCACCCTGCCTGCACGACTCTCCATCTCTTCGCCTTAAACTCGTGCCGCGGCAGACTGTTCGGCTCGGCGAGGCGCACTGAAATTCGGAGAGAAAAGGTGTCTTTCAGCTTGGCTTCAAGGCGCTTGAGCAACGGCTTCGTCACATTGACGTCCAGTTCGACGACCAGTTCAATTTCATCCATGGCATCCTCCTTGCGCTGCTCGACCATGTATTCGACGACCTCGGGAAACTGACGCACCACGGCTTCGATGGCGCTGGGATAGATGTTTACGCCGCGCACCACAACCATGTCGTCCACACGACTGAGGATGCCGCCGTCGAGCATCAGCCGGCCACGGTGGAGTTTCTTTTTCACCCAGTCGCCCGTACGGTAGCGCAGCAGAGGGCAGGCAGTGCGGTCCAGTGTGGTGAGAATCAATTCGCCGCAATCGCCATCGGCCACTTCGACGCCCTTTTTTGGATCCACGATCTCGGCAAGGTACGCCTCCTCAATCACTACGAGTTGCATGGGCATGTCTTCTGTTTCGTAGCTGACTGGCCCCACCTCGGTCATGCCGTGATGATCAAACACGCGGGCCTCCCACAGATCCTCCAGACGCTTGCGCACCTCGGGCACACTGCCACCGGTTTCACCTGCCACGATGATCTTGTTGATGCACAGGCTCTTGCGCTCCACGCCGGAAGGCGCGCCGATCAGTTCACCCAGCCGCAGTGCATACGTTGGCGTGCAGCAGAGTACGGTGGCACCATAGCGTGCCATGGCCTCCAGCCGTGCCTGGCTGGACATGCCGCCGGTGGGAATGATGAGATAGTCCCTTGCCGCCGCCTCATAGGCGGTCCAGAAACCCAAGAATGGACCGAATGAAAACGCGAAGAAGATGCGGTCACGTCCTTTGACCAGCCCTGCCGCATCAAACACGCGCTGCCAGCACTTGAGCATGGCATCCCAGCTTTCGGGGGTGTCCACCCAGGCCATGGGCAGGCCAGTGCTGGTGCCACTCGTCTGGCAGAAGCGAGTGTACTGGCCGATGGCCCGTGTCAGATTGGTGCCGAAAGGGGGGTGAGCGAGGCGATCGGCCTGAATGTCAGCCTTGGTGGTGAAGGGAACCTGCGAGATGAAATCCTCAACCCGATTGAGGCGGCTTACTTTTAGCTGCCATTCGCGGATCTTTTTGCCGTAAAAGCTGTCCGTGGTGGCGAGATTGAGCACGATGGAACGAAGCTTGCGCCACTGGTTGGAGCGCAAACGAACTCGGTCGATCAATGGGGGGCCGTCCGGCACAGCGCTAGTGATGGCGAGGCATTGGGCGGGGTCAAGCAATGGGGTGGACAGGAAAAAGACGAAACCAGAATGGCGAATGACGAATCAATGACCAATCTCGAATGAACGAATGCTTTGCGCATTTGTTCATTGGGACTTCATTCGACATTCCTCATTGATTCGCTCTGCTCGGCTCTCGTTTCGTCATTTGAACGCATTGATAACTGCCAGGAGCTCAATCGCTACTTCACAGCTTCCGCACTTCAATGCGCTGCATCAGCAAATGCTCCTGGCCGGGCTGCACGGTAACGACATCTTCACCTGCGTTGGCGGCTTCGATGCAGAGGAACTCGGGGTAGGCTTCGTCGGGGAGATCGGCGAGGCGCTTGGATTTTTCGATCCAGGGATTCCATACGACCGTTGCCAGGCTGCCGGCTTTTTCGATGACGAGTTCACGCTTCCAGAGCGGATCATGCACGATGACGGTGGCATCCGAGATGTACATTCGGTCCACTTCCTGATCGATGACGATGGTGCCGAGCTGCGGGCGTTTGTCGGGTGAAAGGCGGCCTTCGACGTACTGCGTGCCGTGCAGGCCATGGATGGTGACTTTGCGCACGTCCTCCACATTGAAGTAGGTGTGTAGCGCACCAGTCATGCTCCAGGCGGTGTCGCCGGTGTTGGTCACTTGGAGCGTCACTTGCAGCGAAGCGCCCATATGGACGTGCAGCCGGGCTGAAAAAGCGTGCGGCCAGAGGGCTTTCGTATCAGCAGAATCGGACAGCTTGAGAACGATGTCGACCCCTGCCTCTGTCTCACGCGCCACATCGACTTCCCAAGTCATCTGGCGTACAAAGCCATGGGCCGGTTTGCTGCTGTCCTTCGGGTTCGGGCCAAACCAAGGCCAGCACACAGGGATGCCACCACGGATGGGCTTACCCACCTCCAGCACCGCATCGGCGCTCATGTAGAGCACCGGATCATGCCCATCAGGTATCCAGTCCGTCACATGCGCACCATTCAACGCGATGCGACCCGTTGCAGCGGAATGCTCGATGACGAGGATGGGATAACCGGCGGGTTCTTCAATGAGGGTAACGGAGGGAGGAAGTGTCATGCGGGCGCATTCATAACCGGAAGCTCGCAGGCAGCAACTCCGCCATTGTCATCGACACTGGTTTTCCATCACGCAGAAACCAGATGGGCGTTTCCGGTCCTGCGAACTCCGCTATGACCTGACGGCAGCCGCCACAAGGCGGAAACTCAAGTCCCAGCGCCACCACCGCTAGCTCAGCGATCTTCATGCCGGGGCCTTCTTCCGCCACCGCGTGGAAGATCGTGTTGCGCTCCGCGCAGATGGTCAGGCCATAGCTGGCGTTTTCCACATTGCAGCCAGTGAAGAGGTTCCCCTGCGCCGTCAGCAACGCACAGCCGACCTGAAAGTGCGAGTAGGGCGCATAGGCCTTCGCCGCGACGGTCGTGGCCTGGACAAGGAGAGCTGAGGCACCCATCATGACTTCTTTTTTTTCTTCTTTGGTTCGGCTGCAGGCGGTGCCGGAGGTGAAGCAGGTTGCGGGCCGTCTTGGATCAGACCGGCTTTCATGAGTTTTTCCTTCACAGCATCCACTTTAAGGCCTCCGGTGGGGAGTTCGAAATCGAGCGTGTCATAATTCGGTTTGAAGCCGTTGCCGTCGGCATCGACGTAGATGGGGTTGTTGTAGGCGCAGGGGCGCATCTTGGCGTAGTCGCTGGTGCCGTAGCAGGTCTTTTGATCGCCATCTTCGTCGATGGCCACGACGATGAGATGGGCGTCCTGTTCCAGCGCTACGTGAATCTTCTGGTCAAACTTCACCACGCCATCCTTGAACATCTGCGGGTGCGATGCGCGGGTGAAATTGAGCTTGGCATCAGGTCGGCTGTTCACCAGCACCTGCACGCGGTCGATGTCCATCCAGTCGGTGCATTGCACGCGGACGTTCAGATCAATGCCGCCAGCGGCGCGGTCATCATCTCCCGCGATCTTGCCGTTCTGTGTGGTGACTTCGAGGAAGGGGCCTGTGCTGAGTATGAGGTGGCCGGCCTTGGCATGCGGGGCGAGTTCTGCCCAATCGATTTTCGCCGGTTCATCGGTGGTGCTGGGCAGGTAGCAGCGCCAGCAGCCGACACCGTTGCCATAGACTGAATGCGCATCCGCCACGCCGACGGCGGTAACACGCAGCCCTTGGTTCAAGAGCTGGCGCCATACAAACTCACGCACGGGGTTTACCTTCATGGCCAGCGCGCCTGCTGGGCGGCTGAGGCGAAAGGGCGAGTCCGCGAGGATGTCGGTGCCGGGGCCGTTTTCGGCTTCCGATCCATCAATCAGGCTGCCGACGCCAACGAATCCACCATCCGCAATGCCGTCACTGTCGCGATCAACAAACATGTTGGAGAGGTCGGGATGGTTGAACTGAATCCAGCGGTCTGCACGCTCGCCCTGCCAGCGGCGCAAGCTGAGGACCGTGATGCGTGGGTCGTCATTCCATTCAGGCGCGCCACCGTTTTGCTTGAGCGGCTCAGGCTCAAACGGAAAGGCATTGACGTGCTGACGGCTGCCGGTGAGCTCGATGCCTTTGACGGTCTTGATGTAGTCTTGGAGTCCTAGAGCCTTGATCGTGGGCTCCCAGTCGTAAAAGCGGTTGTGCTCAGTCGTGGGAGCGAACTCGATATTTTCTGCCGCGATGTTGATGAGGCGGCCATCCGTGTCGCAGACATTGTCACCGCTGGGGGTGCTGTGATTGTGGAAGTCAGCGCTGATCCAGCCCTTGGTATCCACCACGCGTTTCAGCGTGCCCTTGAACACGGATTCCTTGCCCGCTTCGACGGTCACTTCCTGCTCCAGATGAGCGTATTCTGGTCCCCGCACCACGACGACGCGGTACTTGCCCGGCGGCAGTTGCTGGGTGAACTGGCCGTTCTCGCTCATGTACTGGTCCACGCAACCATGCGCGCGCCACTTGGGGCCGAAATCGAGCTTCGGCGCGTTTTTGTCCAGCGGTGCGAAGTGCGCTTTGCAGGGCGTGGGTTTACCGGATTCATCGGTGATGGCGAAGCGGATGCGTGCAGAATCTGGTAGGAGCACCTTCGGAGCGGAGGTGGAACCTTCTGCCACGGTGAAAGCAATCTTGGCTGGCAGACGGCCCAGGTCTTCGATCTGCAATTCCACCGGACCCTGCGGCAGTTTTAAGCTGACAGTGCCGCCGTCATCGGGATAGGCGGGCATGGATTTCTCACCATCAGGCACGAGCACCTTGGCCGTGCTGATGCCTTTGCCGCCTTGCTCAAGGATCTGCGCGGTGATACTGCCCAGCTTCACGCCTTTCGCGGCACGCACTTCTCCTACCGCCTGCGCAGGGGAGGTGCCAACGGCGAAGAAGCGTGAGATGACGACCTCCTGACCGGGTTTCAATTCCAGGGTGTCTGCGAGCTTTTCCGTGCCTCTGACACTGAGCGTGCCCACCGCGTAGCCGCACTTGTGCGCGGGATTGATGGCATCCGTCCAGTAGATGTCGTCCGTGGTTGTCCCGGTGGCGTCAAAGCGGGTGAAGTCGGATTTGGTGAAGGTCTTCTGCGGCTCCTGGGTTTCGTTGCGCAGCGTGGTGGTGATGAAGATTCCCTGCACGCCATCCTGCACGCGGTATTCATGCCGCTTGAAGACGCCGCCGTTTTTGGCCGCTGTGGTAACAGACTCCACCGCAGCACTGCCAGCTTCTTTTGCTTCGATCATTTTGACGTAGCTTACGGAGCCGTGGCCGCAGGGGGCATAAATGACGAGTTGGTCGTTGTTCGCGCCACGCAGCGTCAGATCATAGAGGCAGCCAGGGGTCACGCCATCTTCGCCGTAGAAGGTACTCATGTTGGCGCGGCGGTTCGGCATGTTCTGCGAGATCAGCGCCTCCACCTTGTCGCTGCGCAGGACGAAGTCGCCCAGGATGCCGTCGGCTTCCTTGCCTTTAGGTAGCTCCGTTTCACGACCGAGAGCGGCTTCAAAAACTTCGGCAGCAGGCACGGAGCTTGCGATGAGGAGGGAGAGCAGGATGGCTGACTTCATGGTGGGAAACAAAAGCTTTAACCAACGCACCCCATCGCTACATCTTGTGAATGAAAACAAATTCGTTAATCTCTCCGAGTGCCACTCCCCAGCAAACGTCTCCTCTGGCTTGATCTCTTCCGTGGTTTGGCTGTGCTCGGCATGGTCTGGACGCATGCGGCCAACACGTTTCTCGAAGCCGGGCTGCAAAAGACCGCGTGGTTTCGCGAGCTGAGCTACTATCACGGCCTGATCGCCCCCGCGTTCTTCTGGATCGCCGGGTATGTGCGCGCTCATGTGACCACGGCGGCACCCAAGCCTGCGCTGCCCGCCTTGAAACGGCTGCTGGTGGTGCTGCTCATTGCCTACCTGATGTATGTTCCTTGGAGTGATCTGTTCCATGCTCAGGCCTGGCGTGCGGCGTGCACGGTGAATGTGCTGCACTGCCTTGCCATTACCGGGATGCTGATGCTGCTGGCTGAGCGTGCGGGTCGCTGGCGTCATGCGGTGGTGGCCATGCTGCTGATCGTGTTTGTGGGCCTGCAAAAGTCGGCGGAGAGCTGGCACACGGGTGTGCTGTTCATCGATCAGTATTTCAATCGCAACCAGGGTTCTCTGTTTGCGCTGTTTCCGTGGGTGGGCTTTGGGCTCGCGGGGTTTCTGACGCGTAGGCTATGGAACGGCAAGGCGGATGGTAATGCGGGACTTGTCTTTGTACTGGGGGGGCTGTTGGCCTATGCGCAGCCGTATTCGCCGTGGCCGGGTGGGCCACCGGAGTTCTTTCTAGAACGTCTTGGCTGGGTGATGATGGCAGCCGTACTAGCGGCCTGTGTGGCGGACCGACTCAGCGACAATACCGGCTGGCTGCGGCTCGCGGGACGTGAATCCTTGCTGCTGTATGTGGTGCATTTGCTGCTGATTCATGCGGTACCGATGCCTAGGCTGCCTCTACAGAACCTCATAGGCATGACCCAGCCGCTTTGGGTGGTGTTTTTGATTTTTGTGGCGTTGTTTGTGGTCTCGCTGGCGCTGGGGTGGGGGAATGAGAGGCGGAAGGTGCGAGGTAAGTGGTCGTGAGCTTTAGCTTACTCTGTATTCTGGGTGTGGCGTGCGCGCCAGCCAGAGCGAGCTAAAGCTCGCGAGTACTTTGGAAGAACGTCTGGCAAGAGCGCTGCGTATAACACCGTAGTTTTACACCCCACCATGTTTCATTGCCGCCACGCTCTTACCTTCTTCCTGCTCACCTCATCGCTCGTTGCGGAGGTGGCGAAGGTGCATCCGGCGCAGGCGATGGGATTGCTGAAGACGCAGTGCCTCGGCTGCCACAATGCGGAAAAGAAGAAAGGCGGGCTGTCACTGGAGACGCGTGAGCTGGCCCTGAAGGGTGGTGAGAATGGGGCCGCGCTGAATGCAGGCGATGCGGATCACAGCGCGCTGATCAAAGCTCTGAATGATCCGGGGGATGCCCATATGCCGCCGAAGAAGCAGATGCCGGAGAAGCAGATCAATCTCTTCAAAGCTTGGGTGAACGCGGGTGCGCCCTGGGATGATGCGGCGCTGAAAAAATTTGGCGAACTGACGCCA
This sequence comes from Verrucomicrobiaceae bacterium, assembly GCA_027490195.1. Classification (GTDB taxonomy): domain Bacteria; phylum Verrucomicrobiota; class Verrucomicrobiia; order Verrucomicrobiales; family Verrucomicrobiaceae; genus Prosthecobacter. Next base: position 84,792 of record JAIXYN010000032.1, read on the forward strand.
GCGGACAAACTGAAAGCGCTGCCTGCGGACCACACGCCTGCGGCTGCGATGGCACTGAGCGCAGATGGCAAACGCCTGGCCGTAGGGCGTGGTAATCGCGTGCTGATTCGTGATGTGACGGCGAAGGATGCGCCGGTGGTGGCGACGCTGGAAGGTCACAAGGATGTGGTGCAGTCGCTGACGTGGAATGCGGACGGTTCGCTGCTGGCGGCGGGTGGTTATCGCACGGTGCTGGTGTGGAAGAGTCCAGAACCGGCTAAAGCCGGGACTATAGAACAGCCTTGGGTGATTACTCAAACATTAACAGCGCCTCTGGAAGGGCGTGTCACGGGCTTGGTATTTCTGCCGGACAATGGCACGCTGATTCTCGCGGACGGAGCCATGAGTTTGAAGGGCCTGCTGCATCGCTGGAAGATTGGTGAGCCGAAACCTTCGCAGACGATCGAGGCACATGCGGACAATGTGTTGAGTCTTGTCTTGAGCCGGGATGGGAAACAGATCGCCACGGGCGGGGCTGACAATCTGGCCAAGGTGTGGGATGCGGCGACGCTGAAGGAGACCGCCAAAATCGAGGGGCATGTGGGGCATATTGTGGCGCTCGGCTTCAACACGGATGGAAAATGGCTGGCCACCGGCAGTGCGGACAAGGACCTGAAAGTCTGGGACATCGCTAGCAAGGAGATGATCATGCTGCTGGGGGACAAGTCTTCTCCGGTGAACGCGTTGCTTTGGTCGCCGGATTCCACCAGCCTCACTTACTTCAATGACAACGGGAGTGTGCATCGAGTCACCGAACTGAAAACGCACGATGGGGTGCGCCTCGCCTTCACCTCGGGCACAGACAAGCGGATCGGCACTCTCGAAGCTGTGCCAAACACCGCTGTGATTTCGGCTGATGGCAAGAATCTCTATGCCGCCACCGATGCGGGCGATGTTTTCCAACTCGATGAAAAGCTAAATCTTACGAAGCTGAACGGCCCTGCGGCTGCGCCTGCCACGCCCAATTCGAAGGCGCTGTCATTTACCCAAGACATCCTGCCCGTGCTCAGCAAGGCTGGGTGCAATCTCGGCAGTTGCCATGCGAAGTCGTCCGGACAAGCGGGCTTCAAGCTCTCCATCTTCGCCTATGACCCGAAGGGCGACTACATGGAGCTGGTCAAGGATTCGCGTGGTCGCCGTGTGTTCCCGGCTTTGCCAGAAGACAGCCTGCTGCTGCAAAAGTCCGTGGTGCGCGTGCAGCATGAAGGCGGGCAGCGCTTTGAGGCGGACTCCGAGTCGGCCAGGACCATCGCTGAGTGGATTCGCCAGGGCATGCCTTACGAAACGCCGGGCCAGCCCGCGCTCACGGGCATCGAGGTGGTGCCGACGGAGAAAACTTATCGCAAGAACGAGGCTGGAGTCTTGAAGGTCACAGCGAAATACAGCAACGGCACCACGCGCGATGTGACGGGCCTGGCGGACTACATTTCCTCCGAGAAAGCCATCGCTGCCGTAGATGAAGAAGGTCACATGAAGACCACAAACGAAAGCGGTGAGACGGTGATCGTGGCGCGTTACATGGGGCAGGTGGCCATATCGCGTGTGGCGGTGCCTGCGGACAAACTGCTGCCGCCGGAACGCTATGCAAAACTGACCGTGCGCAATGACATCGACAAACTAGTGTATGCGCGCCTGCAAAAGCTAGGCCATTTGCCCAGCGACACCTGCACGGATGCGGAGTTCCTGCGCCGCAGTACGCTGGATGCCATCGGCATGCTACCCACCGTGGCCGAAGCACGCGCCTTTGCTGCGAACAACGATCCCAAAAAATACGAGCAGTGGGTGGATGCTCTGCTGCAGCGCCCCGAGTGGGCCGACCACTGGGCCATCAAATGGGGAGACCTGATTCGCCCGAATCCCTCCCGAGTCGGGGTGAAGCCGGTCTATCTGCTGGATCAGTGGATTCGTCAGAGTTTCCGCGAAAACAAATCCTGGGACAAATTCGTGCACGAACTGCTCACCGCACAAGGCAACACGCATCAAAACGGTCCCGTGGCGATCTGGCGCGACAAACGCGAGCCTGTGGATGCGGCCACGTTCATTGGCCAGATATTCCTCGGCGTGCGGCTTGAATGTGCGAAGTGCCACCACCATCCGACAGAGAAGTGGGATCTCACCGACTACTATCAAATGGCTGCGTTCTTCACGCAAATGAAGCGTAAAGGGCAGGGGATCTCCGCACCGATCAGCGGCGAGCCCGAGCAGATGTGGTTCGCGCCGGGGAGTGCAGGCATCGAGCATCCTGTGACCAAGGCCACGCTTAAACCGCGCCCGCCTGCCGACAAGGAAATCACCATTGCTGAAACGCAGGATCCGCGCGCCGTGCTGGCCGACTGGATGACCAACCCGCACAATCCTTACTTTGCGCCCGCCATCGTGAACCGCGTTTGGTCCAGTTTCATGGGCCGTGGCATCGTGGATCCCGTGGATGACTTCCGTGCTTCGAATCCACCCACCAATGCCCCGCTGCTCGACTGGCTGGCGCAGGATTTTGTGAAGCACGGCTACGATTTGAAGCACCTCATGCGCACCATCATGCTGTCGCAGACTTATCGCCTGAGCAGCCTGCCGAATGAGACGAACATCGCCGATTTGAAAAACTACAGCCGAAGCTATCGCCGCCGTTTGCCTGCGGAAACATTGCTGGATGCCGTGTGTGAAGTCACCGAGGTACAGGAAACCTTCTCCGGCATGCAATCGGATGCGCTGGCAAAGCAGACGTGGAATCACAAGCTTGAAAGCCAGTTCATGGACGCCTTTGGCCGCCCTAACGCCAGTTCAGAATGCCCCTGCGAACGCGATGCCAAGTCCAACGTGGTGCAAGCGCTGCATCTGATGAATTCGACAAAGCTGCAGGAGATGCTGGTCAGCAGCAAAGGGCGCGTGACCAGGCTGGCCAAAAGCGACCTCAAGCCGGAGCAACTCATGGAGGAGCTCTACCTCGCCTGCTACTCACGCCTGCCCACCAGCGAGGAGGCCGCCATTGCCGGCAAGGCCCTGGATGTGGGAGTAGCGAACCGTCAGGCAGCGATCGAGGATGTGCTGTGGAGTTTGCTGAATTCGGCGGAGTTTGTGTTTAATCACTGAAATCGATACTTTTGTTCGTTTCCGCAAGAATCCCCTAGGTGGAGCGTAATTTCCTTGTCTCTTATCGTTTCCTGCATGCCACGAATCACTCACAACTGCGCCGGTCACATGCGGCGTGATTTTCTAAAGCTCGGTCTCACCGCTGCAGGTGGTGGCATGGGCTTTACTGACCTGTTGCGTGCCCGGGCCATGGCGGCGCAGGCTCCGCAGCCTTCGATCGCACGGCCCGTGAATTGCATTCTGGTGTGGCTGGATGGCGGACCATCGCACTACGAGATGTTCGATCCGAAGCCGGATGCGCCGAGTGAAATCCGTGGTTCATTGGGAACGATCCCGACCAGTGTCCCAGGGGTACGTTTTTCTGAAACAGTACCGCATCTGGCTAAGGCGGCGGACAAGTTCACCGTGCTGCGTAGCGTGACGCACAAGGACCCGAACCACGGTGGCGGCAATCATTACATGATGACGGGCGCGCCAACACCTGTGCCGGTGGGCTGCGGTGCCTTTGTGACCTTTCATCCTTCCTTTGGCAGCGTGGTGAGCTACAAACGCGGTGTTAAAAACGGCCTGCCATCCTACATGACGCTGCCGAGCATCACCCGCAGCGGTGGACCCAATTTTCTTGGTGCGGAGCATGCACCTTTTGTTGCGGGTGGTGATCCGAACTCGAAGGGTTTCAAGGTTCGCGATGTGGTACTGCCTTCCGAGATTTCCGATGCACGGGGACTCGCCCGTCGTGAACTGCGCCACTCGCTGGATCGCATGAAGCGCCTGAACGATGCCGTCGCGGAAGATCCGGCGGTGAGCTTTGACACCTTCTACGGCCAGGCCGTGGATCTGATCGCCTCCAAGCCAGCGCAGGAAGCCTTTGATATTTCGCTGGAAGATGAGAAGACGCGTGATCTCTACGGCCGCAATGATGTTGGCCAGCGCATGCTGCTGGCACGTCGTCTTGTGGAAGTGGGCGTGCCGTTTGTCACCGTTAACTACGGCGGCTGGGATCATCACCGCGATCTGTTCAAGACCTGCAAAGGCGAGTTCATGAACAAGTTTGACCAGGGCATGGCGGGACTGATCACCGATCTCGACCGTCGCGGCCTGCTGGAAAGCACGCTGGTGGTTGCACTCGGAGAATTTGGCCGGACGCCGAAGATCAACAAGGACTCAGGTCGTGATCATTGGCCTGGCGCGATGAACATCCTCTTCGCAGGCGCGGGAGTCCCACGCGGCGGCATCGTCGGTGCCACCGATCCGAAGGGCTATTACGCCAGCGACAACATCTATTCGCCGGAAGACTTTGCCGTGACGCTGTACTCCAAGCTCGGCATTGATCCGCATCAGGTACTCCACACCGGCAGCGGACGTCCAGTGCAGTTGATCAATGGCGGCAGGCCTATCCGCGAGCTGTTTGCGTGATGCGCCGTGAGATGACGAATGACGAAAGCAGAACGACGACTGGCCGCAGTGCGCTGGCTGTTGTCATTCTGGCTTCTTCCTTTTGCTCCTTTGCATTCGCGGCCCCGCATGCCTTCGAAAGTCTGTTTCCTGCGGGAGGGCAGATTGGAAGCCGGGTCGAGACGCTGGTGAGCGGCAAGGGGTTGGAGAAAGAGACTCTTCTGGTCTGGAGCAGTGATCCACACGTGGTGGTGCTGTCTGGCGACAAGCCGAAGAAGTTCTTTCTGAACATCGCCAAGGATGCCGTACCCGGTCCGTATCTGATAAGGCTGTACAACGAATCGGATGCCTCGCCGCCGCGCATCATTGAAGTTGGCAAGTTTGAGGAGGTGCTGGAAAAGGAGCCTAACGACACACTTGCCGATGCCAAGAAGGCTGAAGGTAAGATGAATGTGACCTTCAACGGCGTGCTGGAGAAGGCGGGCGATGCGGACACTTTCGCCATCCGGGCGCAGAAGGGCAAACGCATCAGGTTTGATCTGCATGGTTATGCCTTGGGTTCACCGATGGACCCCGCGATGCGATTGCTCAATGAGCGGGGTGTCGAGATTGCTGCCGGGCATGACACGCACAATCTTGATCCGCGCATTGAATACACGCCCACGGCCGACGGCACCTTGTTTGTGCAGTTGTTCGCGTTTGCACATCCGCCTGCGGCTGACGTCGCATTTAAAGGCAGCGCCAGTCATGTGTATCGGCTCGCGGTGACGGATGAGTCGAAGGCCGTGACAGCTTTGAGCGAGCCGGGGAAAATCACACTGCCAGCGGTGCTCAATGGCTGCATCAGCAAGGCGGCGGAAGAGGATGCCTACACGTTCACCGCGAAAAAGGGGGACGATTTGCAGATAAGCATGCGTGCGCAACGACTGCGCAGTCTGCTGGATGCCACGCTCCGGATCGAGGATGAGGCGGGTAAGTCTCTGCAGCAGGCGGATGATGCCGATAAAGACAGCCTGGACCCAGCGCTGCGCTGGAAAGCCCCGAAGGATGGCGAGTTTAAACTCGTCGTGGGTGACCGGTTTCAACATGGCAGCGCGGAGCATCTGTATGAGCTGACGGTGAAGCCGTTTGTTGCTTCGCTCACGGCCACGCTCGACACGCATGCCTATCGTTTGGAGGCTGGAAAGTTGGTGGAGGTGAAGGTCACGGTGAAGACGAACGGCACCTATGCGGGAAAGATCAAAGCGCAGGCGGTGCAGTTGCCTGTGGGAGTCACGGCGGAGAGCGTGGATGTGCCGGTGAAGGGTGGTGATGTGAAGCTGACACTGAAGGCGACGGCGGAGGTGCTGGCGAATCAAGCGCCGTTTGGCGTGGAGATTGTGACGAGCGCGCCGGATGCGGCGGAGACGGTGAAGGCGAGCTATTCGATTCCGTTTACTGAGCCACGTGGAGATTTGTTGATCATGACGGACACGCATCCGTGGCTGACGGTGGTGGTGAAGAAACCGTAGGCGCGCTTTGGCGAAAGTATACCCGAGCTTTAGCTCGTTCTGGAACGGGCCTGTCGCTCCCAGAACGAACTAAAGTTAGGTAGTACTTTTCAAGAGCCCCAGGCACCGCCGCCGGGCGTTTCGATGGTGAGGCGGTCTCCGGGCTGGACGGTGAAGGAGGTGCAGCCTTCGAGTGTTGTTGAATGACCATCGCGCCGCAGGGTTTGATGGCCGGTTTTTCCGGCGGAGCCGCCGTGCAGACCGAAGGGGGCTTCCACGCTATGCTGGGTGAGGAGGCTGACGGTAAGGGGTTCGAGGAACTCGAATTCGCGGGTCACGCCATCGCCGCCGTGCCATTGGCCCTGGCCACCGGAGTGGCGGCGGATGGCGAACTGACGAAGGCGCACCGGGTAGCGTTGTTCGATGATCTCAGGATCGGTGATGGCGGTATTGGTCATGTGCGTGTGCAGGGCATGAGCGCCGTGGTAACCGTCTCCGGCACCGGAGCCACCAGCGATGGTTTCGTAGTAGCCGAAGCCTGCGCCGCCGAACAGGAAATTGTTCATCGTGCCCTGGCTGCAAGCCTGGAGACCGAGGGCTTTGATGAGGGTATCGACAAGGCGTTGGCTGACCTCGACATTGCCGCCGACGACTGCGGGGTCGCGCGCCGCATCGCCGGTGAAGGTGGGGTTGAGCAGCGACTCGGGGCAAATGATTTCCACGGGCTCCATGAGTCCCTCATTCAGTGGCAGGTCTTCCTGAAGCATGAGACGCATCACATAGAGCACGGCGCTGCGCACAATGGCGGTGGTAGCGTTGAGATTGCGTGGGTGCACGCCGGAGGTGCCGGTGAAGTCTAGGATGAGTTTCCCATCTGCTTTGCGCATGGAGACTGCGATGGTGGAGCCGTCGTCGAGTTTCTCCGTAGCTGAAATGGCAGCGGGCAGGCGGTCAATTTGAGAGCGCATGACCTGAGCGGAATGATCCAGGATGCTCTGCATCATGCCTAGCAAGGAGTCGTCTGAAAGAGCACGCAGACGCTCAGCACCGTGGAGATTGGCGGCGAGTTGCGCGTGCAGATCAGCGAGGTTGTCGGCGAGATTGCGAGTGGGGTGAATTGAGGATGTCAGCAGGGCGCTGATTTCATCGAAGCAGGAGACGCCGCCACGGATCAGGTGGCGTGGTGCGATGACGACACCTTCCTCGATTAAGCGCGTGGCATTGGCGGGCATGGAGCCGGGGGTGATGCCGCCAATCTCGGCATGATGCGCGCGATTGGCGATGTAGCCGATGAGCGCATTGTTTGAATCATGCACGGGCGTGATGAGCGTCACGTCGGGAAGATGCGAGCCACCGTAGGCGGGGTGATTGGTGATGAGGGTATCGCCGGGTTGCATGGCGATTACTTGCGCGACTTCACGCACGCACACCCCTAAAGCGCCGAGATGTACGGGGATGTGTGGGGCACTGGAAAGCAGACGGCCATGGGGGTCCAGCAATGCGCAGGAGAAGTCGAGGCGCTCGCGAATGTTGGTGGAAATGGCGGTTCGGCAGAGCAGGGCACCCATGTCGCTGACGATGGAGTGGAAGCGGTGCCGCAGCAGGTCACGCTCCAGGGTGGGGGCCGGTCTTGCCGCATGATCACAGCGCAGCACATGGCCGAAGCCTGTGACCTTTTCCACGCGCCAACCGGGTGCGATGACGATGGTACTGAAGGCATCCTGGATCAGCGTGGGGGCTGGTTCGAGAGGCTGAGCTGGAAATGCTGCGTCCTGAGTGGCGCTTTGGGGTTCGCGTAAAATGATGCGCAGATTGACGAGTTCGATCTCGCGTCCGGCAGGCGGTTTGTAGCCAAAGAGACGTTCGTAGACTGCGCCGTAGAATTGTGGCAGATCGGCGGGATCTTGAAACTCCACCTGCAGCGGTGTGTCCTGACCTTTGAGGCGAAGCTCGGCGATCTGAGTGCGCACTCCGTGCGGCAGGGCCGCGAGTTCGGCTGGTAGGATGGTCAATGCACTCGTCAGTGGCAGGCGGATCTCTTTTTCGATGATGCGTTCTGGCACAGCCTCCTGCAAACCCACGGCGCTGAGGATGCCGGCGTGCTCAGGGACGAGGATCGTCTGCATGCCAAGGGATTCGGCTACGGCACAGGCGTGCTGCGGCCCGGCACCGCCAAAGGCTAGCAGCGCGTGATCTGAGGGAGCAAAGCCTTCGCCAATGGAGATGCGACGGATGGCATCGGTCATGTGCTCAATGGCTAGGCGCAGGAGAGAATGCAGGAGTTCCGCCTCTGTGCCGGTGCCGCTGGTTTGCGCATGGAGTTCGGTCAGGCGGCGCTGCGCTGCTGCGATATCGAGCGGGATCGGCGCGCGTGCGGGATCGAAGCGGCCAAGGAGGAGGTTGACATCGGTGATGGTCAGCGGGCCGCCTTTGCCATAGCAGGCGGGGCCTGGATTGGAGCCTGCACTTTGCGGACCAACAGCGAGGCCGTGATGCGTGAGATGGCAGATGGAGCCGCCACCTGCGGCCACGGTTTCGATGGCGACACAAGGCGCGAGCAACTGCATGCCCGCCACGTTTTGTGAGAAACGGTAGCCGGGGCGCGTGTCGATGCGTGCCACATCGGTGCTGGTGCCGCCCATGTCGAGGGTGATGATCTTGGTGATGCCGAGGCGACGTGCAGCATTGGCGGCACCGATGGCTCCTCCAGCGGGACCGCTGAGTAGCATGTCCTTGGGCCGGATGTCATCGGCGGATTTGAGGCCGCCGGCGCTGGTCATCACCTGCATGGTAGGCGATACGCTGCGGATGCCATTGAGGAAAGATTGCACGGGCGCGTGCAGGTAGGCATCTGCAACGGTGCTCTGGGCGCGTGGCAGGAGCTTGGCGAAGGCGGCGGTTTGATGCGATAGGGTAAGGTGAGTGAACCCGCACGTGCGCAAAATGGTGGCGACGCGCAACTCGTGCTGCGGATGGGCATGACCATGCAGCAGGGAAACCGCGGCGGTGGTGATGCCCTGGGCGATGCACTCATGGGCGGCTGTGCGCACGCTGGCTTCGTCGAGGGGTTCGAGCACCTCACCGGAGATGCTGATACGTTCCGACACTTCGCAGGCGATCTCGTGGAAGATCACGCGGGGTTCGTGCTTCAGCGCAAAGAGATCGCTGCGGCGCTGGTCACCGATTTGCAGGAGATCGCCAAAGCCCCGGGTGATGAAGAGGGCAATGCGGCCGCCCTTGTGCTCCAGTAGGGCGTTGGTGGCCCGCGTGGTGGCAATGCGGAGGTTCAGAGGAGGGAACTCGTGCCCCGGCGGTGTGTTGGTCAGAATGCGGGCACCTAGAACCGGAGCCTCCTCGCTGGTGGTGAGTTCCAGCAGGGTGCCTAGTTGCCATGATGGCGGGGCATCAAGGGTGATCCCGCCTGTGGCACTGTCGAACGCAGTGATGGTTCGGACTTCCGTGCTGCCTACGCCGTTGATGAGGAAGCCGCGAAGGAAATTGTCGGGCAGGGGTGGGAGGCCTGAGAGACGGAAATGGCTGCTCGTCCAACTGGCCAAGACGGCGCGTAGGTGGCCTGTGGACAGGACTTTGCAGCGTGATTCACGGCCCTGAGGGTCGAGAGCGTGGCAGTCGGTGAAGGTGCCACCGGTATCAGCAGCGATGTGCCATTTCACGGTTTTACGGGCGCATCCGGGGGAGTGGCGAAATCCAGATCAGGTACCCAGCGCAATTCTTTGAAGGCATCGTAGTAGGGCTCGCAGTTCGGGATTTTAAAGACAGCCACGCCACGTTTCACCCACTCGTTGCCTTTATTGGGATCGCCCGAATCAAAGGCAATGGCCGCCTTGCAGAAATAGTAGGCTGGGGTGTCGTCCATGAAGGTGAAATTTTCTGCAACGATCTGGTCGGCGGCGGGTCGGTGTCCCAGTTTGAGTTCACATAAGGCCCGTTTGTAATGCACAAGGTGGCGGATGATCATTGGCAGCTTGGGGTAGTCCGTGGCCAGTTTGGTGAAGGATTGCAGCGCCGTGGTGAAATCGTGCTTCACAAAGTAGTACTCGGCGAGATTGAACTTGGGCAGCGGGCTTTCAGGCTGAAGCTGCGCGGCTTTTTCAAACTGGGGCAGCGCGAGGTCAAAATCACGGCGCCGGGGCGCCAGGTAGATGTCTCCACGCAAGGCATAGATGTCGGCCACATTGGGGTTGATCTTCTCGGCGGCGTCCAACTTTTCGAGCGCGTCTGTATAGCGCTGCTTGATGCGCAGTTCGCGGGCTTCCATCAGGAGCTTTTTGACCTCATCGGAAACAGGAGTCGGGGCGGGGGCCTGAGCCATGGCTGAGGCGATGCCTAATGTAAGGAGCAGAAAGGTTTGGAGCAATCTCATGAGGGGAAGGTAGTACGTGAATGGGAATCAGGCAAGGCGAGCGCGCATGCTGGTTTCGGCACCATCGCACAGGGTGCGGAGGATTTCAGGGCTGAACCATTCGGCTCCAAGTGACAGAATCGTTTCACGCACCATGCCGTCGGCGGAAACGACGCGCATGGGGCGCTCCTGGATGTATTTGGCCACGAGGCGCTCGATGATGGTGTCCGCCGTGGTGCCGGGATCGGCGAAGATGATTTGAAGGCCCTGCGGTTCACGTTCCTCATTGGTGCCTTGTCGGGCTCCATCAAACACGACGACGACCTGCATGCCGCTCATGTCCTGTAGATTGCGCAGGCGTTTCAGCAACTCCGTGCGGGCCAAATGACGTCGCGAGGCGACACGATGCTCTCGCTTGAGTTCCGGCCAGGCGTGGATGACGCTGTGGCCGTCAACGAGCAGGTAGGTCAGCGGATTCATCTATGGCAAGTTCAAGGTTTCAAGTTTCAAGTTGGCCCGTTGTTCGTTGCCGACTTTAAACTTGGAACCTGAAACTTTAAACTCAGATCGGCACGGCCTTCGCCTGCTCATACGCTTCGTTGATCAGGCAGAGGTCACCGAGGGCGTCTTTGAGAGGATCGATTTCTTTGGCACTGAAGCCGAGGTGGAGGTGCCTGCGCCAGCCTTCGGCGTATTCGAACCGGCCGGAAAGCCTGCCCATGGAGCGGGCGGATTCATCCATGCTGATGAGGTAGGAGTCCATGCCCTGGCTGACGTCTAGCCAGTGTTTCTGGCTTTCGTGAGCGGCGAGGGATTCGCGTTTATGGGCGTGAACGCTGGTGGTGTCCACATACTGCCCGGCCTGGAGCTTCTGACGCAGCGGATCGCATTGGCCGTGCGGCATGGCGTGATAGACGGTCACGTCGTGCGAATAGGACGGGAGGTGGGGGTCCGTTTGGAAATTGGGGATGCAGTGGGCGAATGCCGCTGTAACGGCGAGGCGGCAGGCCTGCATGTGATCTTCCATGTAGTCCGCAGGGGCATGGGTGAGAACGATGCTGGGCTGAGCCATGCGCACGACGGCGGCGACTTTGCGCAGGTAGGGCACCGAGTAAGTCAGCTCCAAGTCATCGCAGATTGGCGGATAAAACGTGGCCCCCAGGATGCGTGCGGCCTCCCGGCCTTCTTCCAGACGTTTCTGGGTCGTCGTGGGTCCGTCCATCTGAACGGAGCCACCGTTGCCGGTGCAGAGGTTGATGTAGTGGATGTCCCAGCCGCGTTCTTTAAGCAGCAGCAGGGTTCCGGCGGCGACAAATTCGATGTCGTCAGGATGGGCGAAGATGGCAAGGGCGGAAGGCATTTTAGAAATGACAAAGGATGATTAAAAAGTGGGGCAAAAAGATTTGAACGCGAATGCCCGCGAATCAGAATTCAAACAAAGCGCCATTCGTGAAAATTCGCGGTCATTCGTAATCATTCGCGTTGATGCTGAAGACTCACATCGCAAAAATTTTGTCCATGCGTTCGGTGAGCATCTTGAGGCCATTGGGATTGATGCCGCCGCGCTGTTCGCTGATGGCCCAGCCGCTGTAGCCTGCGGTGTCGAGGGCTTTCATGATGGCGGGCCAGTTGTTGTCGCCTTCGGTGAGGTCGCAGTCGAAGCCTTTGTAGATGCCCTCCTCCTTCATCTTCTTGGTGCTGTATTCTTTGACGTGGATGCGGTTGATGCGCTTGCCTAGCACCTTGATCCACTGCTCCGGCCAGCCGAAGCGCAGCACGTTGCCGATGTCGAAATGCCAGCCCACGATGGGATCGCCCACTTCATCGAGATAGCGCACGGCTTCGAGCGGGCTGAGGATGAAATTGTTCCAGACGTTCTCGATGGAAATCTTCACGCCGAGTTCTTTGGCCAGCGGGACGGCCTTTTTGATCTCGGCAATGGAGCGCTCCCAGGCCACGTCATATGGCGTTGTCTCGTTTACCACGCCGGGCACCACGAGGATGGAGTCGGCACCGTAGGCCTTGGCGTCGCGCAGGGTGGTGAGCACGCCCTGTAGGCCTTCCTCGCGGATCTTGGGATCGTCGTGGGTGAGTGTCTGTTTCCAGTGGGTGTGGCAGCACACGCTGGCGGCTTGCAGGCCCGACTGGCCAAGCGCATCGATCACTTCCTGCTGATTGAGACCGCCTGCAGGCTCAACGCCTTCATAGCCCGCCTCTTTGGCGAATTTGTACTTCTCAACCAGCGTGCCCTTGATGCCGAGCGTGCCGCCCATGATGGCCTTGCGCAGCTTACGCGCGGGTTGGGCGGCGTCTTGAGCAATGATGCTACCGGAAGCGGTAATAAGTGCGGTGGTGGAAAGGGACTGGATGAAGTGACGGCGTGATGTCATGGCGTGAGTGTACGCACATCCATGACGTGAGTTGTCACAAACCGTCAATACAAACTTAGGCACATTAGGCAGGGCCTAATATCAGCCATTCTTCGCCAGCAGCGCTTTGGCAGCTTTCTCGATCTTCGGCAGCAGGTTGGCTGGAAGCTCGGTGAGCAGGGGCAGCACGGGACCGGTCTGAGCCACGCCGGAGAGTTCGACGGCGTGATGCAGCACCAGGATCGGGCTGTGGGCATTACGCAGGTCCTCGAGGGCGACGAATTCCTCGCGTATGGCTTCGGCGGTGTCCCAGTCTTTCTTCAGGATGGCCTGAAGTAGAGCGGTGGAGCGGGAAGGGGCGATGCAGACGCAGCCGGCGGTGAAACCAGTGACGCCGAAGTCACGCAGATGGATGATGGAAGGCTGCTCGCCGATGCCGCTGACGATGAGTTTGGGGTCCACCAGCTTGATGAGCTTCTTGAGGTAGGGGTCCTTTTTCGGGTCTTCCTCGACGATGGCGTATTTGATCCAGGAGATCAGGCCATCGTTGACGAGTTCGGCGGCGAGTTCAGGAGTGATGTAGGCACCGTCCTTGATGTAGAGCACTGCCTTGATACCGGACTTCTCCACGAAATGACGAATGGCAGTGGCGACACCGGCAGGCTTGGAGGGGAACAAAGTCGGAAGCAGCATCGCTGTGGGGAAGGCGAACTCGCTGAGGATTTTGGCCTGATCCATCGCGGTGCCATACATGGGGCCGACGGACGGCACGATCCACATGTCCTCAGGGGACACATCGACCAGCATCTTCAGCAGAGAGTGATACTCGCTTGGGGCGATGTTGTAGAGATTGGCGTTGCCTCCGTACAGCAGCGTGCGGATGCCACCTTTATACATGTGCTTGATCAATCGGCTGTTCTGCGACTTGGCCAAAGACATGTCCTTGTTCCGGCAAAGCGGTGGCACAGCGATGACGGAGGACTGAAGGTCTTCAAAGGTAACGGGGGTGGTCTTCATGATTACAACACAGGAGCGCAGACAGCGCCAGCTGCAAAGAAAAACCGGTTCAGTTTTGGGGTAGGATTACTGTCCCTCAATGAAGCTAAGAAGATCAGCCATGTCTGAGACGCTCATGCCGGTCTCCAAACCTTCCGGCATCAGGCTCTGGCCGGTGGAGCTGCTGCCTTTGATCTCCGAACGCTGCAATGTCTTCTCCATGCCACCCATCATCTTGAGGGTCATACTTGAAGCGGTATCGTTCGTAATAATACCCACTAGCGTTTGACCGTCCTTCGTATTCACGGTATAAGCGATGAACTGAGAGGCAACTTCCTTGTGGGGCTCCAAAATCGCCGCAAGCAATGCCTCGCGGCCCTTAGTTTTTACCGTTACAAGATCCGGCCCCACCTGCAATCCCATGCTTCCAGCGCGATGACAGGCCACGCAGCGCGCCATGTATTGTAGCTGGCCTTTCTTGGCATCGCCCTGAGCTGCGATGGCAGGTTTGAACTTCGCGGTTACTTCCTCGCGGGAGGGTGGGATGACTGAGGCCAGCACCGTTTTTGCCGCTGCCGCGACTTTGGCGGACTTGTGCTTGAGCAGAGCCTGCACTTGCGAAGCCGAGAACTCCGTCGGCTTTACCACGCCGGATTCCAGCAGCGCCAGAGCGCGATCTTCGCGGGCGAGGAGGGCTTCGAGAGCGGCTTCTTTGGCCTTGGGGCCGTAGCCGGACCAGCTAGCGATGAGTGATTTTGTCACCTGTGGGATGCTGTTCTGGGCCAGCATACGGATTGCGGCCGCCTGAATCACAGCGGGTTGTTTTGCATCAAGACAATGAATGAGAACGTCAAGGCTATCAGTGGAACGCTGCAATGTGAGCAACTGTAGTTCCCTGAGCCTGTCCGACTCTTTAACTTCTGGATTTAGCACCTTCTTTGCGGCTTCTTCCAGCACCGCCTTCAGGAGCATCGCCTTGTCCGCACGCTGCAGATTGCTTCCAGATGATTTCAAGCCTTCATCCAATGCTTTGAATAGAATGGGCCATGCGTCTTTCATGGTCTTTTCTTTGACAAGTGTGTCCACCAGGCCGCCCGCCCACTCTTCGGAACCGGGTCTTGCAGCCTCGGCTCGCAGCAGTGACGCAAACGAATCCATCCATCCGGACTTCTCAGTCGCGGCACGCTCAAAAGACGGCCAAAGCGCTGCCATCCGATGCGATCCGTTGAGCGCCGCGCTTAGAACAAAGGGATGTGCATCTGTCTTAACCAGGCATTTCCAAACCATATCCTCGGCCCAGTCATTCCCCGAAAAGCGCACCCCCTGCTTCACACCTACAGGCTGTTCACTTGCCAGGCGGGCAATGGCCATCAAGACTCTGGGGGCATTCCATTTTTCGACCATCACATTCAATGTCGTGGCAACCTCCTTTGTAACCTCTGACACCTCCCCCAGAGCTCTCTCAGCCACCTGACGATCTCCATCATCAAGACAACGAACAAGGGATGCCTCACTCAAAGCGCTCAAGCCTTTCAACGCCCCAAGCGCATGCAGTTTGGCCAGAGCATCATCCCCGTTTAACACCTTCTCCAGCAGCGGAACCGCTGCCTTGTCCTTCCTCTCAAACAGCAAACGCTGCGCCGTATCGCGATGCCAGCCGTTGGGGTGGCCGAGGGTTTTGACGAGTTCTTCGGTGCTGGCTTTGCCCAGGGCGATCTTCTGGCCGATGCGTTCGGCACCTTTGACCGGGACGATGCGGTAGATGCGGCCGCGGTCGTTGCCGCTGTTGAGGTCGATGTGTTTTTTGATCTCGTCGGGGATGCTCCAGGGATGCTCGATGACTTCGCGATACATGTCGCAGATGTGCAGGCAGCCGTCGGGGGCGTTGGCGAAGTTCACCACGCGCACCCAGGTGTCTTTGCTAGCGGCAAATTCAAAGCCGTGCTCGTCGGCGGGGCGTTCGCCGATGAGGCTGATGCCGTCGGCGCTGGGCTTGATGATCTTGCGATGCACGAGCTGGCCGCCCGCATCTCCGGTGAAACTGTTGTTTACGAAGTCGGGACCGTAGGCATCGCCGCGATAGATGGTGGTGCCGGTGGCGCCGGTGAAGTAGCCGCTCACACGGCCGCCGCCTTCCACTGCGCCCTTCACCACACCGGCAATGCGCCAGCGCGTGCGAATGATGCGCCAGGGTTCGTCCGGGCTGATGCGAAAGACCTCCGCCGCACCGCCGTCTACCGCGATGCTCTGACGTGCAGGCGGCATGGGGTAGTAGGGATTGCGGTTCGCGTATTTGTCGTCGTAAACCCAGTATTGAAGGTGGTCCGAGTTTGAGCAGGCGAACTTCCGCCCGTAGTTGTCAAAGCTCATGCCATACTGTGCGCCGCCACCTTCGAGACCGAACTCGAATGTGAGCGGATCAAACCAAAAATCCTTGCCGCCCAGCTCGATTCCCGGCAGTTCTGGACGCTTCAGGCAGGTCATCACCCCACGATTGCCACCGCCAGCGAGGATGTGGATGCGATTGTCCTGCCCCCACATCGGACTGTTGGCGAGGCCCTGAACGTTGAGCAGCTTCAAGCCCGTGCCAAAGCCTGTATAAACCTTCTCGCGCACGTCGGCCTGGCCATCGCCATCGATGTCCTTGAAAAACCATAGGTCAGGCGTGGCAATGACGAAAACGCCGCCGTTGGCACAGATGAGGCCGGTGGGCCAGGCGAGATCATCGGCAAAGACCTGGCTCGTCTCAAAGTGACCGTCGCCATCTTTGTCTTCCAGCATGGAGACGCGGCCCATATGCGGGGTGACGCCGCGCATCTCGCTGTAGTCATGCATCTCGCAGACAAACATGCGACCGTTCTCATCAAAGCTGAGCGCGATAGGATCGCGCACCTGCGGTTCGTTCGCGGCAAGCTGGAGCTTGAAGCCTTTTTTCACCTGCCATGTGGCGATGGCGTCCTTGGGCTCCACGGCGGGGTAGCGCGGCAGATCCTTGGCTGGATCCACCGCCACTGGGTTTTTCGTCTCGCCGTAGGCCTTGGCGTAGGTCGTCTTCGAC
Source organism: Verrucomicrobiaceae bacterium (assembly GCA_027490195.1). GTDB lineage: Bacteria > Verrucomicrobiota > Verrucomicrobiia > Verrucomicrobiales > Verrucomicrobiaceae > Prosthecobacter. The sequence continues at coordinate 101,589 of JAIXYN010000032.1, forward strand.
TTGAGGCCATCCGCCTGCGCGAAAAGCGAGGTGTTTAAGGCGAGCAGCAGCAGGAGTGAGCAGGCGGCAGTCTGAGTCATGACAAGATCATACGGAGTCCTGCGGCAGCATGAACAGCCGAAAGTGGCCCATGGTGGTATTCTTGTGATGGCAGCGGGATGAAAAAGAGATTTGCCCTGCGCTGCCTTGCCGTTACCCTTCCGTCATGTCCGCCCTCGCCACCTCATGCCTGGAGACGCTCCCTCAGAAACCAGCCGCCAAGACCCAGGAAGCCTCGCTCCCGGTCAAACCGTGGATCACACACGAAGAAGCGGCGGCCCTGGCCTCCAGGCAGCCCTTGATGTCCTGGGAGGAGAAAGTGGCACAGATCAACCGGAGCCTTGGACGCCCGCAGGGTACTCCGTAATCCGCGATCAGCAGATTCAACTTTTGTCAGACTGGGCGGTCAGCAATCAACTCTGGATTTCAATCGAAGAACTGGGACCTCGCAACACTGGCCGCATGGAGCACGCGGTCTTTGGTGGACGCACTGCCGGAACCTGTGCCTTCAAGGCTACTAAAGGTGCCAAGTTTGGCTTCTGGCCGTCTGTAGCAAGTGAGGTGGTCTCCACACGCCTTGATTAGTATTTGGTCATGCGGCCCGGCACTCCGGCGCAGTATTTCTCACGCCTCATCCTGCTCGATGCGCTCCATCCGGACATTAACCGCCTCGAAGGCTTGGCCCATCTTGACGGGCATTTCTCCATCATCACTTCACAATCGTGGTATGCCGCACGCAACGCCACTTGGGCGGAAATCAGCCGCTGGCTGCGTAATCTCGGATTCCGACCTGTCCGTGACGATATCTATGACGATCCCACGCGCTGGTATCACGCAGAGCAGAATCTGGCACTGTTCGATGTCGGTGAGAGCAATGTTCTCTACAGCGAGGGCCAGCTCGTCCCCATCGACATCATTCCCATGCGCCCGCACGGCTTGCTGCGCGAGGCCTTGGAGCGCTTTTGATCCGCCTCACAGCACCGTGTCATTCACCACTTCGTTGCGCTCATTGAGCAGCAGACGCTTGGGGATGATGGGATGCTCACTCTGGCCCCAGGCCATGATGGTGACGCGGTGGCCAGTGTTGATGAGATGGGCGGCGGCACCGTTGACGATGATCTGCCCGGAGCCGGCGGGGGCGGGGATGACGTAGGTTTCCAAACGGGCACCGTTGGTGATGGAGGTCACCAGCACTTTTTCGCCCACCCAGAGGTCGGCTTTTTCCATGAGATCGGTCGGAATGGTGATGCTGCCTTCATAGGCGATGTTGGCATCAGTGATGGCGGCGCGGTGGAGTTTGGATTTGAGGCAGGTTCTAAGCACCCGCAAGAATGCTTCATTCATGCCGGGGGTCAAGTATTGGCTCGCCTGATGGATTGGTTTGATGGAACGGCAGAACGGTGGATGATGAGGCAATGAGATACCGCGACCAACGCCGCTCCGAATCCGCCCCACCACGACCGCACTTCACCCCACGCAAGAGCATGGGTCAGAACTTCCTGCAGGACGAGGAGATCGCCCGCTGGATTGGCGATCAGGTGCAGCCGGATGGCGCTGATATTGTGGTGGAAATTGGCCCAGGCATGGGGGCATTGACGAAGCATCTCGTAGGCAGGCCAAAGAGACTTATTTTGATTGAAAAAGATTCTCAGCTCGCGCCGGAGCTGCAAAGCCAGTTTGAAGGCCGCGACGATGTGGAAGTCATTCACAACGACGCTACACGCATCAACCTGCGTGCGTGGTTCAAACACGGACCGCTGCGCATCGTGGGAAATCTGCCTTATTCCGTCGGCAGCGAGATTTTGAAGCACTGGCTCACGCCGCCGTCACCGGTCGGTTGCGCGGTGTTCATGCTGCAAAAGGAGGTGTGCGACCGCCTTGCCGCCACCTGCGAAGACGATGCCTACGGAGCCCTTAGCCTACTGGTCCAGAAGGACTGGAATGTGGAAATGCTGCGCGTGGTGCCACCGGAGGTCTTCGTGCCCAAGCCTCGGGTGGACTCCGCCATCATTCGCCTCACGCCGCGAGATCCCGCCACGCTGCCGGTGTTTGATCACTTGCTGTTTGACCGCCTCGTGCGCATGGGCTTTTCACAAAGGCGCAAGCAGTTGAAAAATCTCCTACCCGAAGCCCCAGGCGGCTGGGAGTCGTTGATTGAGGCGCTCGGCGTCACTGGGATGGTTCGTGCAGAGGCGCTGTCGCTGACGCAATGGATTAAGATCGCTCGTCACTACGAGCAGCGCCACGAAGCCGATGCCGGGCAGAAGGCCAGCGAGATGTTTGATGTGGTCAATGAACGCAACGAAGTCATCGAACAGCTCACACGGGGCGAGGTGCACAAGCGCAAGCTGCTGCACCGTGCGGTGCACATCTTCGTCATCAACAAACGCGGGCACATTTACCTGCAGCAGCGGTCGCATCTCAAGGATGTGTCGCCACTTAAATGGGACAGCAGCGCTGCTGGGCATCTGGATGCCGGAGAAAGCTATGCCAGCGCCGCTGTGCGGGAACTCGGAGAGGAAATTGGCATCCACATCGAAGCCACCGAACTCGCTGCGCAGATCCCCGCCGGAAATAACACGGATCACGAATTCGTCGAGCTTCACATCGCACGACATGACGGCCCTGTGCGCTGTCTTCCCGAGGAAATCGCCACGGGAGACTGGTTCAAACCCGAAGACATCAGCGCGTGGGTCGATGCGCGGCCACAGGATTTCGCGAAGGGTTTTGTGACATGCTGGAAAGCGTGGATGAAGAAGTAAAGTACTCGTGAGCTACAGCTCACTCTGGATTCTGGAAAAGTACTTGTGAGCTTTAGCTCACTCCGGCTCCCGGCTGCTTGCGGAGCCTCCCAGAGTGAGCTAAAGCTCACAAGTACTTTCGCGATGCCGTTTCGACCGTTCAATTCAAACGAGAAGGTGGAGCGCCATTACGGCAAGCTTCCGCACTGGCAGCAGAGCGGCACGACCTACTTCATCACCTCTCGGTTGGCAGATTCCTTGCCGACAAGGGTGCTCGACCACTGGAAGAAACTGCGGGATGCCTGGCTGAATACTCACGGCATAACCTCCGTCCAGCAACTCGATCAGCTCCATGAAGACCAGCGCCACGCCTACCACAGTGAATTCACCGCACGCTTTCACGAATTGCTGGATGCAGGCCACGGAGCCTGCCCTCTGGCCGATCCCAAACATTCGACGATGCTCGTTAGCAAACTCGTGGCAGGCCATGGAGCGGACTACCAGCTGGACGCCTGGGTCATCATGCCCAATCACTTTCATGCACTCGTCGAACCTGTGGAGGGCAGGGAACTGGGCGGCATCGTTCAACGCTGCAAAGGTGGCAGTGCGCGGGAGATCAACCGGGCGCGCGGTGTCACTGGTAAACTATGGCAGCATGAGCCGTTCGACCACATCGTGCGCAGTGAGGCGCAACTGGATCACTTCAGGCGTTACATTGCGCTGAATCCTGCCAAAGCAGGACTAAGGGCTGGGTATATTATTGGCATTGGCACAGAATCTGACCTGAGTGCCGAAGACGTCTTGGAACGATTCGGGCTCAAGTGCGAAGCAAAGTACTCGTGAGCTTCAGCTCACTCAGGATTCTGGGGGCTTACGGAGCTTCCCAGAACGAGCTGAAGCTCTAAACTACTTTACCGGAGCGTCCGTGGAATAAACACCGACTGCATCCCGGCGGCATTGGCGGCTTGGATGCCGATGTTGCCATCTTCAAGCACGAGGCATTCACGAGGGGCGATGCCCATCTGCTCAGCAGCGAGCAGGAACATGTCGGGCGCAGGTTTGCCATGTTTCACTTTCTTGGGCGTGATGATGATGGGGAAGAGATCGATCAACCCGGTGGCTGTCAGGCAGCCGCGCACGGTGGATTCTTCGCTGCCGGAGGCCACGGCGATGGGGAAGCGGCCGAAGAGAGATTTTGCAAATTCTGCGACGGGTTTCACCGCCTGCACTTCGGGAATGCGCCTGGCGAAGATCTCCATCTTCAGTTCGTCCACGCTCACGGGATCGACATTGGCCCCATGCTTCGCATTCAGAAGCTTGACCACGTCCTGCTCCTTCATGCCTGCGTGCGCATAAAACTCCTCCTCGGTGAACTCATACGGCGCTTCATGCTGTTTCAAGGCCTCCACCCAGGCGACGTAGTGCAGCGGCATCGAATCAACGAGCGTGCCGTCGCAGTCAAAGATGTAGGCTTGAAAGGGGTAGTCGGGGATTTCGAGGGGCATGGGATGCGTTCATAAACCGCACACGATGGTGGGCGGCAACCAACTTTTCTAATTGAGTGCCTGCGTCTTACGGAAGGTGACCCAGGTTTGCGATAGCCGTGGTGGCTCTCGCAAACGTTGAGTCTGCACTACGATGCCCGATTCACCGCACTCAGCACCGCTTTGATCGAGGCGAGTTCGATGTTCGTATCGACTCCAGCGCCCCAGATGGTTTTGCCATTGGCGGTTTTGATCTGGATGAAGGCGAGGGCGCTGGCTTCGGTGCCGGAGCTGAGGCTTTGCTCGCGGAAGGTGGCAACTTCAAAGGCGGGGGCTCCGCCATCCTGAATCAAAGCCTGCGCAAACGCGGCGATGGGGCCATTGCCTTTGCCGGTGACACCGCGTTCCTGGCCGTTGATGACCAGGCTGCTGCGGCAGGTGAAGACGCCGTCCACGCCATCGGCATGAAAGTGATGCAGCGCGAAGGGGGTCTCGCGCTCAATGTATTCCTGCCAGAACATGCCTTTCAATTCCGCAGCGGTGACTTCGCGGCCCAGCTTGTCCACGATGTCGTTGGCCAGCGGGCCAAATTCACGCTGCATGTCCTTGGGCAGTTCGATGCCGAACTCGCTTTCCAGCAGGTAGGCCACTCCGCCTTTGCCGCTCTGCGAATTGACGCGAATGACTTCGCGGTACTCACGTCCGATGTCGTTGGGGTCGATGGTGAGGTAGGGCACATCCCAGATGGATTTGTGCTCTTCGTAGCCGGTGAGGCCTTTCTTGATGGCATCCTGATGGCTGCCGCTGAAGGCAGTGAAGACGAGTTCGCCGCTGTAAGGATGGCGCGGAGCCACCGTCATGCCGGTGGTGCGTTCGTACATGTGGATGAGGCCGCTCATGTCGCTGAAGTCCAGGCCGGGGGCGATGCCGTGCATGTAGAGGTTCATGGCCACCTGCACGATGTCCAGATTGCCGGTGCGCTCGCCATTGCCAAACAGGGTGCCTTCCACGCGGTCGGCTCCGGCCAGCAGGCCCAGCTCGGTGGCGGCGGTGCCGGTGCCGCGGTCGTTGTGGGTGTGCAGGCTGATGATGAGGCTGTCGCGGTTTTTGATGTTCGTGCAGATCCATTCGATCTGGTCGGCATACACATTGGGCATAGCCACCTCGACAGTGTCGGGCAGGTTCAGGATCATCTTGTGCTCGGGAGTCGGCTGCCATACGTCCATGACGGCTTCGCTTATCTCTTTTGCAAATTCCACTTCCGTGGCGCTGAAGCTCTCAGGCGAATACTGCAAGGTCACCTTGGTGCCGCCTGCGGTGAGGCGGTGCAGGCGGTCTTTGATCATCTGCGCGCCTTTGATGGCCACGGCGATGATCTCTTCCTTCGTTTTGCCAAACACGTACTTCCGCTGTGCGGGAGAGGTGCTGTTGTACATGTGGATGACGACCTGCTTCGCTCCGATGAGCGATTCGACGGTCTTCTCGATCAAGTCCTCGCGCGCCTGCACCAAGCACTGGATGGTGACATCGTCAGGGATGCGTTTTTCCTCGATGAGGCGGCGGTTGAAACTGAACTCGGTGTTGGAGGCGGAAGGGAAACCGACCTCGATTTCCTTGAAGCCGCATTTCACCAGCGCATCGAACATTTCGAGCTTCTGGGAGACGTTCATCGGCACGGCGAGCGCCTGGTTGCCATCCCGGAGATCAACGCTGCACCAGATAGGCGCATGGGTCAGATGGCGAGAGGGCCATTGACGATTGGGAATGTGGATCAGCGGGAAGGGCTGGTACTTGGAAGACGGATCTTTTAACATGACGAGACAGATTGGGACAGGATTAACAAGATTTCAGAATTGGACAGGATTCTTTCCTGCTCTGAGAAACTGCCGTGACGTGACGGCAAGGGGCATGACGAGGAAACACGGGCCGCCTACCCTTGCGTAAGTCGCAGGGAAAGAAGAAGCAGAGCCTTGGCAGTGGTGGTCATGGACAACTGGAAGAAAGCAGAGAAGAGGCGTAGGTCAAGTGTCCGCGTCCAGAGGACTTCTTGACCTCTTGACTTCTCCCTGACCATCTTGACTACTGCCAGACCTCCCATGACAAAATTCCGCCCCTGCATTGACCTTCACGATGGCCGCGTAAAGCAGATCGTGGGGTCGTCGTTGCGGGATGATGGGACGGGGCTGAAAACGAACTTTGTGAGTGATCGGGATGCGGCTTGGTATGGCGAGCTTTACAAACGCGATGGACTGACGGGCGGGCATGTGATCCTGCTGGGCAAGGGCAACGAGGATGCGGCGAAGGCGGCAACGGGGGCGTTTCCAGGCGGTTTGCAGGTCGGGGGCGGCATACGCTCCTGCAATGCGGCGGAGTACCTGGAGGCCGGAGCCAGCCATGTGATCGTGACTAGCTACCTGTTTGAAACGGACGGCACTTTCAATCAGACGAGGCTCGATAAAATGGTGGCTGCGGCAGGCAAGGAGCGGCTCGTGATTGATCTGAGCTGCAAAGCCACGGCCATGGGCTGGACGGTGGCGATGAACCGCTGGCAGACGCTGACGACGATGGATGTGACACCGGAGTCCCTGCGTTTTCTCGCCGGTCATTGCGCGGAGTTTCTGATTCATGCCGTAGATGTGGAGGGCAAGTGTGAGGGTATTGACGAAGCCCTCGTGAGTTTCCTCGGTGAACATTCGCCCCTGCCAATGACCTACGCCGGTGGCATCCGGCATCTGGATGACTTGAAGCGCATCGATGAACTGAGCCATGGGCGCGTGGATGGCACGGTGGGCAGTGCGCTGGATTTGTTCGGCGGCACCGGGGCGAAGTATGAGGAGCTGGTGGCGTGGAATGGGCGTCAGAAGTAGTGTGAGCACTCCTGTCCGCTTGAGAAAGCTGTGGCGGCCAGAGTTGCCTGCACTACTAGATCATCATGAAAATCATCCGCTACCTCGACTCACAGGCAAACATCGCTCATGCGGCACTGCAGGCCGATGGCACAGCGCGGGTCATTGAGGGGGATATCTTTGGTGAGCATCGTGTGACCGACCGCCAGGCGGATGAGGCGAAGCTGCTCGCGCCGGTGCAGCCGTTTGCGATTGTGTGCATCGGGCTGAACTACAAAAAGCACGCGGAGGAGACGAAGGCGGACCTGCCAAAGCATCCGGTGGTGTTCATGAAGTTGCCAAATGTGGTGCAGCATCCGGGCGAGCCGATCCTGCTGCCGACGCATCTCAAGAGCGAGAAGGTCGATTTTGAGGCCGAGTTAGCGGTGGTCATTGGCAAGAAGGCGAAGAACGTGAGCAAGGCGGATGCGTTGAATTATGTGCTGGGCTACACCTGCGCGAATGACGTCAGCGCACGTGACTGGCAGAAGCATGGCGGTGGCGGCCAATGGTGCCGGGGCAAGTCCTTCGACACCTTCTGCCCACTGGGTCCGGTGCTGGTGACGGCGGACGAGATCCCGAACCCGAACAGTCTTGCGATCAAGACGGTGCTCAATGGTGAGACGATGCAGGACTGGAATACGGACGACATGATCTTCGATGTGCCGACGCTGATTGAGTTCCTGAGCGGCAGTACGACGCTGATGCCGGGCACGGTGATCCTCACCGGCACGCCGCATGGTGTGGGCGCGGCGCGCACGCCGCCGGTGTTTATGAAGGATGGAGATACGGTGAGCGTGGAGATCGCGCAGATCGGGACGCTAACGAATCCGGTCAGGAATGAGCCGGCGTAGGCCCGCAACTTGACCGCGCAGCGACCTTGACCTCTGTCCGGCCCTCGCCTTGTTTCGCGCCCCCCTATGAGCAGCGAGCAGCGCAAAGCCTTTCCATTCTCTGAGTTTGAACCCAAGTGGCAGGATGTGTGGGAGGCTAAGAAAGCCTTCCGCACTCCGAACCCCGGCGATGCCGACTTCGATGCCTCGAAGCCGAAGTACTTCGTGCTCGACATGTTTCCCTATCCCAGCGGCGCGGGCCTGCACGTCGGGCATCCAGAAGGCTACACAGCCACGGACATCATCGGCCGCTTCAAGAAGATGTCCGGTTTCAACGTGCTGCACCCCATGGGCTGGGATGCTTTCGGCCTTCCTGCCGAGCAATACGCCATCAAGACCGGCCAGCATCCGCGTGCGACCACAGAGAAGAACATCGAAGGCTTCCGCGGCCAGTTGAAGCGCCTCGGCTTCGCCTATGACTGGGACCGTGAGGTGAACACCACCGACCCGGGTTACTTCAAATGGACGCAGTGGATCTTCCTCAAGCTGTACAACTCATACGTGAATGATGCCGGCAAGGCACGCCCCATCGCCGAACTTGAAGGGCAGGGGCTTTCCCGCGAAGAGATCGACTCACGCCGCCTCGCATTCGTCTCCTCTGCACCTGTGAACTGGTGCCCGGAACTCGGCACCGTGCTGGCCAATGAAGAAGTGGTGGACGGCAAAAGCGAAGTCGGCGGATTCCCCGTGGAGCGCCGCCCCATGCGCCAGTGGATGCTGCGCATCACCTCCTTTGCCCAGCGCCTCATCGATGAACTCGACGGCCTCGACTGGCCGGAAAGCATCAAGCTGCTGCAGCGCAACTGGATCGGCCGCAGCGAAGGCGCGCATGTGAAGTTTCAGATCGTCGGGCATGAGTCTGACGTGACCGTCTTCACCACACGCCCAGATACCCTCTTTGGTGCCACCTACATGGTCTTCGCGCCCGAGCATGCGCTGGTGGATCAAATCACCACGCCTGAGCATGCGGCAGCGGTGGAAGCATATCGCAAAGTCGTCGGTTCCAAGTCCGATCTGGAGCGCACCGAACTCGCCAAGGAAAAATCCGGCGTCTTCACCGGCGCGTACGCCATCAATCCCGTTAACAATGAGCAGATCCCCATCTGGATCGCCGACTACGTCCTGATGGGCTACGGCACCGGCGCCATCATGGCCGTGCCTGCACATGACTCACGTGACTTTGAATTCGCGCAGATGTTTGCACTGCCGGTCAAGCAGGTGGTGCAGCCACCGGAAGGTAAAGACTGGCAGGGCTTCACGGACAACGGCACCGCCGTGAACTCCGGTTTCCTTGATGGCCTGACCACGCCGGAAGCTAAAGCAAAAATGGCCTGCTGGCTCGAAGAAAAAGGCCTCGGCAAAGGTACCACCAATTTCAAGCTGCGCGACTGGCTCTTCAGCCGCCAGCGCTACTGGGGCGAACCCTTCCCGATCGTGTGGGAAGAGGGCAACCACCGCAGCATTGCTGAAAGCGAGCTGCCACTGCTGCCGCCGGATCTGGAAGATTTCCGGCCCACCGGTACGCCCGAGCCGCCTCTTTCCAAAGCTCCTGACTGGGTGCGCTACTCCGCCACGGCCACGCGTGAACTCAACACCATGCCGCAGTGGGCGGGCTCTTGCTGGTACTACCTGCGCTACTGCGATGCGCAGAACAGCGAACGCTTTGTCAGCGAAGAAGCCGAGAAGTACTGGATGGGCGGCGGCAAACCCGGCGGTGTGGATCTCTACGTCGGCGGCACCGAGCATGCCGTGCTGCATCTGCTTTACGCACGCTTCTGGCACAAAGTGCTGTTTGATCTCGGCTACGTCAGCACGCCGGAGCCGTTTCAGCGCCTCGTGAATCAAGGCCTGATCATGGGCGAAGACGGTCAGAAGATGTCGAAGTCACGCGGCAACGTCGTGAACCCCGATGACGTCGTGAAGGAGTACGGCGCGGATTCGCTGCGCCTGTATGAGATGTTCATGGGCCCGCTGGAGCAGGTGAAGCCGTGGAGCATGAAGGGCGTCGAGGGCGTGTACCGCTTCCTCGCTCGCGTGTGGCGTCTCGTCATGGCAGTCAGTGAAGAAGGCGTGTGGAGCCTTTCTCCCGCGCTGCAAGACGTACCTGCCAACAAGCAGGTCACCAAAGCCCTGCACGAGACCATCAAGAAATGCGGTGAGGACATTGAGAAGCTCAGCTTCAACACCGCCATCAGTCAGATGATGATCTGCACCAAGACCTTCACGGCCGAGGAGGTGATGCCCGTTTCCGCCATCGTCACCTTCCTCAAGGTGCTCAGCCCCTTCGCCCCGCACCTCGCGGAAGATCTAAATGCACGCATCGCCACCAAGTTCCCGGCCTTGGCTGTGGAAGGCCTGCTCAGCGACGCCACCTGGCCGAAGTACGATCCCGCCGCCCTCATCGAGGACGAGGTGGAAGTCGTCTTCCAGGTCAATGGCAAGCTGCGTGACAAAGCCCGCGTGCCTATTCAGGCCACTAAGGAGGAGATCGAAAAGATCGCCCTCGCCAGCGCCCGCGTGCAGGAGTTCATGGAAGGCAAAACGCCGAAAAAGATCATCGTCGTTCCCGGCAAGCTGGTGAACATCGTGGTTTGAGCCACGATGTTCAGCGGCAACGGTTCTATCACTTCTTCAGCCTTGGCTCGCCGACGCCCAGCGCCTTGAGTTCATTGCGCACGGCGACCAGGTCTCCGGGTGAGACGAACAGCATGCTATAGGCACCGCTGACGTTGCGGGCGATGAATGCCGGCTGCAGGCCTGCCTTGATCTCGTTGTTGAGCTTTTCCTCCATGGCTGCTTCGCTGGTGAAGGACCAGCGGGAGAACGGGCCGCTCAGTTTGAGCTTGCTCGCAAAAATGGCGCGTGATTGCCCATTGGAATTGTTGTATTCAAAGAAGACGATCTGCTCGCCCTTGGCCCGCTTTTGTTCGATGAAAGTGCGGAGGGACTCACTTGTCATCCATGGGGAGAAGAGCTTCTCGCGCTCCTTGCCCTTCGAGGCCTCAACTTTGGAAGGGTAGGACAGGCGCACCACTTCGTCTTTGGCCTGTGCCGGGATCAAAGCGACAAGAGCGAGAGTAAAAGTAATCCAGATCGCGAGTGTAGTCGTTTTCATCATATTAACGAAATAGGTTAAAATAACGACCCCTGTCAAGCAATATGCGTACACCTTTTTCTTGGCGCAACGTTACCCTGCGCTGTTTTCCAGGCAGCCAGAGTTCAGTAGAAGTTGGGCCATTTCGTCAAAGGATCATCTGAGTTGCTATCAAGGTGGGGAATACCCTATTTCGTTTATGGCCTACACGTTATAATTCAAACCAGACCTAAATTGTGCTCGTTTCATAGCTGACCATAATCCCCATAGAGCACTCCCATTGCGCCCCTTTTCATGCTGATCGCCATACTTCATTACTCAAAACCTCCCGTCATTGGTGGGGTGGAACGTGTCATTGGCGAGCAGGCCGCCGCGCTGCGCCTACAGGGACATGAGGTGGAGATCCTTACCCGGGCTAAATGGCATATGGCTCCCTGGGACGCCGTCATCGTTCACAATGTCTTCACCATGCCCTTTGACCTGGCTTGGACGAAGAAGCTCATTGCACTCACACGCTCTCGCCCGGACATCCGCTGGATCAACTGGGTCCATGACGTGCGCTGGTCTGACCAGGTGCCTGAGGCCGTTCATGTGGCGGTTTCAGAGTTCCGACGGCAGGACTACGCACAGGTGACCCAGGAGCCGATCCACGTCATTCCCAATGGTTGCGATTCAGCTGCCGTACTAGGCCTTACCGAGCGTGTGCGTGAACTGAAACTTGAGCACGAAGGCCTCGTGCTGCTGCAGCCCACGCGCTTTGTGCGGCGGAAGAATATCGAATTCGGCCTGCGGCTGCTGGCAGAGTTGCCCGAGGCCTTGTACATCGTCACGGCGGCCCCTGACCCCCATCAGAGCGATGGAATGAAGTACTTCCGTGAATTGAAGCGACTGGCCAAAGAACTCGGCGTGGCCAAACGCGTGAGTTGGCTGGGTGAAAAAGCTATTTTGACCGACCATGACGTACGCAGCCTCTACCAGATGGCGGATCTTCTTTTCCTGCCTAGCACGCAAGAAGGTTATGGGTTGCCTTTGATCGAAGGAGCGCTGCACGGAGTGCCGGTGTACTGCTCCAGCATTCCAGCGCATCGGGAGGTGGCGGTGGGGGCTACGTTTTTCAAGCTCACAGCCTCGCTCAAGTTCCTCGCACGCAAGATCAAAAATGACTCTAACGTGCGAACGCGACAGGCGCAGCGGCAGATGATGGCACGGCTGGCATGGCCACGAATCATACAGGAGATGCTAGAGCCGTTGCTTTCTGGTCGAAAGGCTCCATGAGTGACTTTGATGAGTCAATATTCCCACAAAGCCGAGATCGAGGCCGTGCTGGCTGCACGACATCAAAATGTGTTCGCCTTCCTAGGGGCGCATGAGGCTGGGGCAGGGAAGCAGGTGGTGCGCACCGTGCAGCCCTACGCCAAGGAAGTGGCTGTCATTGTTGGCAATGAACGCGTGGTGGCTACCAAGCTGCACAAGGACGGTTTCTTCGAAGCCGTCACGGCCCCAGGGCTCTATGAGCTCGAAGTGACCCCGTTTGAGGGCGAGAGCACCCGTCACAGCGATCCCTACTCCTTTGGCCTGCTGCTAGGAGATCAGGACATGTATTATTTCCGCGAAGGAACCCATCAGCGCCTGTGGGAAGTGCTGGGTGCACGGCTGAAAACGGTGCATGGCATCGCCGGCTGTCAGTTTGCCGTGTGGGCCCCGAATGCCCAGCGCGTCTCCGTGGTGGGCGACTGGAACCGCTGGGATGGCCGCGTGAACGTGATGCGCAACCGCATCGAAGCCGGCATCTGGGAGATCTTCATCCCCGGCATCACCGAGCTGACGCATTACAAGTTTGAGGTCGTGGGCGCCCACGGCCACATGTGCCTGAAAAGCGATCCCTACGCCGTCTTCGCCCAGCATGGCACGCAGACCTCCAGCCTCGTCTTCAACATGGAGCGCTACGGCTGGTCCGACAATGACTGGATGCAGAAACGGGCCAAGTGCGATCTCTACCACTCCCCGATGAGCGCCTATGAGGTCCACCTCGGCTCATGGAAGCGCAAGGAAAGTGAAGGGAACCGCTGGCTGTCCTACAAGGAACTTGCGGATGACCTCATCCCCTATGTCAAAGGCCTCGGGTTCACGCACATCGAGATCATGGGCATCGCCGAGCATCCCTTTGACGGCTCCTGGGGCTATCAGGTCACCGGCTACTTCGCGCCAACGAGCCGCTTTGGGAATCCCGATGAGTTCCGCGAATTTGTGGACCGCTGTCATCAGGCCGGCATCGGCGTCATCCTTGACTGGGTGCCAGGACATTTCCCGAAAGACTCCCACGGCCTCGCGAAGTTCGACGGCACCGCCCTCTACGAGCATGCGGACCCACGTCTTGGCGAGCATCAGGACTGGGGAACCCTCATCTTCAATTACGGCCGCCATGAGGTGAAGAATTTCCTCATCTCCAACGCCCTCTACTGGCTGGAGCAATTCCACATTGATGGATTGCGCGTAGATGCCGTGGCATCAATGCTTTATCTCGACTATTCACGTAACGCTGGAGAGTGGATTCCCAACCATCTAGGAGGTCGTGAGAACCTGGAGGCCATCGCCTTCATGCGCGAGCTTAACTCCGTCTGCTACGCCAAGCATCCCGGCACCACCATCATCGCGGAGGAAAGCACCGCTTGGCCGGGCGTCTCCAAGCCTGTCAGCACCGGCGGTCTGGGTTTCGGCTTCAAGTGGAACATGGGCTGGATGAACGACAGTCTGCACTACATGGCCGAAGACCCTGTGCACCGGAAATACCATCACGGCGAGGCCACCTTCTCCATGATCTACGCCTTTGATGAGAACTTCATCCTGGTTCTCAGCCACGATGAAGTCGTGCATGGCAAGGGCTCTCTGATCAACAAGATGCCGGGCGACCGCTGGCAGAAATTTGCCAACCTCCGCATGTTCCTCTCCTGGATGTGGATGCACCCCGGCAAAAAGCTGCTCTTCATGGGCTGCGAGTTCGGCCAGTGGCATGAGTGGCGGCATGATAGCAGCCTCGACTGGCATCTTTTCCTCGGGGAGGAGCACAGTGGCCTGCAAAAGCTCGTCAAAGACCTCAACCACCTCTACACCAGCCGTTCTGCGCTCTATGCGAAGGATCACGAGTCCGGCGGCTTCCACTGGCTCGATGCCAATGATGCCGACAACAGCATTTTCGCCTTCGTCCGCTCCTCGTTTGACGGCGACAAGGTGACTGTGCTCGTCAATGCCACCCCCGTGACCCGCCCAGGCTACCGCGTCGGCGTTGCTGAAGCCGGAAGCTACCGCGAACTCCTCAACAGCGACGCCCCGAACTACGCTGGCTCCGGCGTCAGTGCCGGTGCAGGCTTCCAAGCCCAGCAGGTTCCCTGGCAGGGTCAGCCCTGGAGCATCGTCGTCGATCTACCTCCGCTTGCCACGCTGGTGCTAGGCAGGTAAGGGATGGGAGCTGCGTCTTTCTGCATTTAGACTTGCCTGCCATTCCATTTAGACGCTAGATTTTAGATTTAAGGTCCTTAATAATGATGCCATGAGCCACCCATTTCCAACCTGTTCTGTTCTGCGGATTCAGTCCCGCAAGTTCGGGCATTCGGCCGTGCGTCTGCTTGGTGCCTGTGCCATCATGCTCGTTAGCAGTTTGGGCCATGCCCAAACGTCAACGACAGATCCTGCTGATCCCACGAACAGTGGCGTAAATACCACCACCGGTGGCACGATTGTGTTCAATAATTCGAGTCTGACTCTTTCTGGAGCCAGCACCTACACAGGCACCACCACCCTAAGTGGCGGCACTCTGACACTTTCAAATGCGGGTTTAAACTTCGGCACGGCCGGAAGTGCAACGCTCATTAATGGGACGAGCGTCACACAGGCGGTCGTTGATCCCCTCACTCTGAACTTCGCTAACAATTTCTACACAGGCCTCACGATCAGCTCCGGTTCTTCGATCAGTTTCGGCAACACGATCAATTTAGCACCACTGACCTCCTTTGGCTCTTCGATCTCCCTTAACTCCGCGCTCTCTTCAGGCTCAGTAATCACCATGGTTGGCGGCACCCCCACCACAGTGATTACGAGTGCCGGCAGCAGCACGCTTCCTTTCGGCTCCACTGTGGGGACGTCGCTATTGAGCAATGCAAACGGTAGCACCATCACACTCAATTTCAGCAGCACGAACACGGCTGCCAACATGGTCAGCTCCTCGGGGACTCTCACCACCTCCGGCTCGCTCGTCCTGAACAGCGGTGGCGTTTTAAACCTCACAGGCATGACTGCCGCCGGCCTGACTTTGACGGGAAACACCAATGTGGTCGGCGGTATGGTGCTCGGCAGCACGGGGCTCGCCCTGACCAGCAATGGTGCCACGCAGTCCACGGGATCCGTCAACGTGACTGCGCTTGGCAGTGTGCCAGTTGGCAACACGCCCACCAGCGTGAGCTTTGCCGCCCCCTCCGTTGCGCTGCTGGGTATTGGAAATGTAGGCGCTCAGGGCATTTCGGAACGTGGCGTCATCTACTCCCTGTCCTCGGCCAATGGCTCACCCACTCTGGGCGCCAGCGGCGTCTTCAAGGTCGTGCACACCGGCCTTCCGACTGCCAACGGCAGCTTTAGCCTGACAGCCGCCGGACTCGCGGCCAACACGACTTACACCTATCGCGTCTATGCTACAGACAGCACCGGCGCCACGACCCTTTCAACACCATCCACCTTCACCACGCCCACGGTGCTGCAAAATTGGCGGCAGACCTTCTTTGGCACAACGCAGGGAGCCAGCTCTGCTGCCGACAATGCCGACCCAGATGGCGATGGAGTGCCGAACCTGCTGGAGTTCGCCACTGGGAAAAATCCCACCAAATCTCAAAACGCAGCAAGCACCGCCCCCAGGCTCAACGGCGGCAATCTGGAGTACCAATACACCCGCAGTCTGGACGCGCTGAATTCGGGCATCACCTTCACGGTCGAATGGAACGACACCCTGAACCCTACCCAGTGGAGCAGTGCTGGTGTAAGTGAGGTGGTCCTCTCTGACGACGGCCTCCAGCAGCAGGTGAAAGCCTCGATTCCAAGCGGCAGCAATGGCAAGCGCTTCATTCGCCTCAAAGTACTGCCGCCGCCCGCGCAATAAAACGGCTTGCTTGGAATGAGCGGATCTTCCTCATTGTCCCGCAACACTGCAACTCCCGGCAGCGTACATGTCGTCCCATGAAATTGCTTACCCTTGCTTCCTCTCTCCTCCTCGCCGTTGCACTCAGCGCGGCTGACGCCCCCAAATCCGTTTACGATGTCCCGCTGAAAGACATCGATGGCAAAGACACCTCTTTGAAGGCCTATCAGGGCAAGGTGCTGCTGATCGTCAATGTCGCCTCGAAGTGCGGCAAGACCCCGCAGTATGCGCAGCTCGAACAGCTCAATCAGGAGTTCAAAAAGGACGGGCTGGCTGTGCTCGGCTTCCCCTGCAACGACTTCGGCGGCCAGGAGCCCGGCACCAATGCCGAGATCAAGGAGTTCTGCTCCACCAAGTATAAGGTGACCTTCCCAATGTTTGACAAGCTCGTGGTGAAGGGTGCCGACAAGAGCCCGCTCTACCAAGTGCTCAGCGGCCCGACCTCTCCCTTCCCAGGAGATGTGAAATGGAACTTCGGCAAGTTCCTCATCGGTAAGGACGGCAAGATCCTGAAGCGCTTCGAACCCGGTGACAAACCCGATGCACCTGCAGTCGTCGAAGCCATCAAGGAAGCGCTGGCAGCGAAGTAAGGGACAGGAACCGGCAAGCCATCGAGGCTTGTGAGGTTCGTTGGATTTAAGAAAGGCGGCGATGGCTCAGTGAGCTATCGCCGCTTTTTTGCTCACATGACGAAAGGCAGACCGAGTCCCGTTGGGCCTGCGAAAAGCTCCAGAGGACTGAAGTGCTCATAGAAGCTGTCGCGGCAGCGGAGCCACTTGAAATCGCCCTCTATGCCGAAGTCGTCTGCGCTTTCACGGGCGGCAGGGCAGGGGCGCTGCCACGACCCGCAGGAGCAG
Source organism: Verrucomicrobiaceae bacterium (assembly GCA_027490195.1). Classification (GTDB taxonomy): domain Bacteria; phylum Verrucomicrobiota; class Verrucomicrobiia; order Verrucomicrobiales; family Verrucomicrobiaceae; genus Prosthecobacter. The sequence goes on from JAIXYN010000032.1 coordinate 118,764, forward strand.
GATGACCGGGATTGATCTCAATCCGGGCACCACTGCCCGCGCCATCCATCATGCGTAGCTTGTCGCGCATCTCCTCCGGCACGGCCTGACGTTCAGCGTCGGTGTTGATGGGCCAGGACTGCTCCTGCCCGTTGCTCGGACGGGCAATGAAGGTCTTATAGCCGTTTTCATTCTTGAGGGTGTACTCTCCGGAGGCGTCACGCCGGGTCACGTTGGCGGAGGATTGGGACTGGGAGACCTTGAAACGCTCCAGATCGGTTCCGGGTGGAATCGAGATGCCGGTTTGTGTTTGGCGTCCGCTGGGGTGGCGGCCACCTTCACGGGATGGCTGTTCGTCACCGTGACCGGGCAGCTTGAGCATGGGCGCTTGCGGCATGGGTCCGTTGCCGCCGCCTTTTGACCACTGCAGGACGCGCTCTTGATACTCGCGCATTTCCTGCTGCATGTGATGAAGGCGTTCCATGTTCTCCTGCATGGCATTGCCCTGATTCGGGAAACCGCGATGCTCTTGATGCTTGCGGGTCTCAACCATGTGCTCGCCAAGCGTGACAGGCACTTGGGTTTCCTTGCCGCCGGTGATGACAGCCAAGTGCACCACGTCTCCCACCTTCTTCGACCTCACCAAGGACATGAACTGCTCCATGTTCACGAGCTGCTGATGTTCGAACTTCAGCAGCACATCGAACACTTTCAATCCGGCCCCCTTCGCGGGAGAGTCAGGCATCACTTCTTCGACCAGCAGGCCAAAGCCTTCCGCCAATGAGAACTGAGCCCGCAGTTCCGGCGGCACCTCACGGGTGAGCAGGCCGATGTAGGCCACCGGCTTCCGCTCCGGCATGCCATTGCCGTGCGCATAGCGGTGGCTGGATGTAGCGGTCGAAGCTGGTCTGTCCGCTCTCACCTCGCCATTTGGGCTGCCTGCGCCAGTGGCGGGTTTTGGGGCTTCGGCATTCGGCTCCACCTGCTGGGCACACAGCGGTGCAGCACCGAGGCAGACGATGAGAAGTGTGAGGGGGAGCTTCATGGCTGGGAAGTAGAACTGACTTTGGGTCAGTGCCTCGCTCACTTGTAGGAGACGGGCACCAAGAGATTCTGCTCGCTGGGAATATGCATGGTCAGTTGCGCGCCGTAGCGAGGGTCCACCCACGTTCCGAGCTCGCGGGAGACGACGAGGGCGCGCGCCTCGGCCATGTGGCTGCGGCCGTGGTGGATGCCGCTTTCCTGGGCACCATCCCACTCACGAAGGTTGGAGCCAGGTTGCACGGCGGGTGCGATGGTGGCGAGTCCCTGGGCGCTTGGCTGCTGCGGCAGGTAGCTCATCACGGCGATGGCAGCGGCGGCCCCCATAGCGGCCCAGCCTGCTGACATGAGCCAGCGCGGCTGGCGGTGTGGTTTGCTGCGACTGGTGCTGAGCCAAGTCATGTCGAGCTTCAGCTCTTCATCGACTCGTTGTACCAAGCTATGGGAGGCTGCGGCCGGGGCGAGGCCACGCAGCAGATTTTCGAGTTGGGTGTCGTTTAGGTCGTTGTTCATGAGATGGCCTCTCTAGGAGATGTGAAGGGTAGGATGTTAATGGCGGGAGATGTGGATTCACCAAGGAGATCGGCGCGCAGGTGGCCAAGCTTCTTGTGCAGCGCCTGCAGGGCGTAGCGGTAGCGACCGGCGATGGTGTTGATCGAACTGCCGGTCATGGCGGCGATTTCATTGAAAGTGAGGTCGCCCCAGAGCTTCAGCGTGATGACTTCGCGCTGATCCTCGGGAAGGGCCTGCAGGGCTTTCTCGACGATAGCGGCGGTCTCTTTCTGTTCGGGTCTGGGATCAAAGGCAGGCGCGTTTTCACCGGCCACCGCGATGTCGGACTTCGCCTCACGATTCACCCGGCGGTGGTCGGAGCGGCGCTGATCCAAGGCTATGGTGCGAACGGCGGCATACAGCAGGGGAATGTGACTGGCGTCCCCCTCAGGAAAACGCCGCCACCAGCGTACAAAGGCCTGCTGCACCACGTCTTCAGCGTCGGCTTTCGAGTCGACGAGCTGACGCGCGTACATCACCAACTGCGGGGCGAGTTGGTTAAAGGTTTGTTTCCAGTCAAAGGCGGCTTCCATGCGTAGCAGTATACCAGCACCCTAACGCCGCAACGTTTGGCTTTTGTATGGGAAAGCTAAAAAATCAGGCTTTGGCCCGACATCAGGCCTTTTTAGGTGCCGGAGCCGCTGCTGCTGCCAGCCCGGGCGGGCTCTTGCCCCAAATCAGGCCATAGGCGATGAACACCCCGCCTATGAGGAACATGAAGGTGGAGAAAAACTGCCCCTTGGTGAGGCCCATGATCATCGCTGAGCCGCTGTCCGGCTGGCGCACATACTCCAGCGCGATGCGGGCGATGGCGTAGAGGAAAAAGAACAGGCCGGTGATGATGCCTTGGCGCAGCTTTGGAAACCGCAGGCGGATGAAGATCAGGACGGCGCTGAGCAGCAGGCCCTCTCCAAGCGCCTCATAAAGCTGGGAAGGATGACGCGGATGCAGGACGGCCTCCAGTTCCGCGCGCCCGCCACGATACTTCTCAAAGTAGGCGATGATGTCCGGGCTGTGCTGCAAGCCTTCGGGAATCAGCCCTGGCTTCCCGCCCTGGCGGTAGAAGTCCTCATGCAGCATCTCCGTCGGAAACTTCACGGCCCAGGGCACCGTGGTCACACGGCCAAAGAGTTCGCCATTGATGAAGTTGGCGATGCGGCCCAGAAACACCCCCAGCGGTGCACCGCAGACGATTGAGTCGCCGATGCCCGCCCAGGAAATCTTGTGCTTCCACGCATACCAGCCGCAGAACAGCGTGACCCCCGCGATGCCGCCATGACTCGCCATGCCGCCTTGATTGATCAGGAAGAGCGTCCACGGCGCGTGGATGAACTCGTCAAAATTGTACAGCAGCATGAAGCCCAGCCGCCCGCCCAGCACGAGGCCGAAGAGCGACACCAGCGTGATGAAATCCGCCACCGCCTCCGGCTTGATCTCCGAAAGACCGCGCAGCGCCAGGAAGTGCATCACCCGGTAGGTGAGGTAAAATCCCATCACATAGGCCAGCCCATACCAGTGAATGGCGATCTTGTCCGTGAACTTGATCACAAACGGGCTTAGGTCGTGCAGGTAGTAAGCGAAAATCATGGAGCCGTAGGCATTGAACGGGATAGGCTCCCGCACAAGGAACAAAATGCAGCACGCAGCGCTCCGCCCTGCGGGTGGAAGTGCTCTTGATTAAAGACGGCTTAACTATTTAATGTATTTAAATAGTTAAGCCTCAGTGGCTTGGCCACCCTTTACACGCGCCAATCCTAGTGCAGGAAATGACGCACGCCGGTGAAGCACATGGCCATTTTGTGCTCATCTGCAGCGGCAATGACCTCGGCGTCCTTCACGGAACCGCCGGGTTGGATGGCGGCCGTGGCACCGGCTTCGGCGGCGGCGATCAGGCCGTCGGGGAAGGGGAACATGGCGTCGGAGGCGACGATGCAGCCTTTGAGGGAGAGTCCGGCTTCTTTGGCTTTCCAGATCGCGATGCGGCAGGAATCCACGCGGCTCATTTGACCGGCACCGATGGCCAGCGTGCGGTCGCTGGTGGCGAAGACAATGGCGTTGGACTTCACGTGCTTCACCACGCGCCAGCCAAAGCGCATGGCTTCCAGCTCGTCGCGGGTTGGCGGGCGGATGGTCTTGACCTTGGATTCCAGATCTTCCAGGCCGAGGGCACGAGAGTCGCTGTCCATGACCATCACGCCGCCAGGAGCGGAGCGGATGGTGGGTTCGGTGAGGGCTTGGGCCACGCCGGGCAGCATCTGGATCAGGCGCAGGTTCTTTTTCTTCTGAAGTAGCGCACGCGCGTCCGCATCGAAGTCAGGGGCGATGATGACATCCGTGAAGATCTCCGAGATGATGCGGGCGAGGCCCAGCGTCATGCTGCGGTTCACCACGATGACACCGCCAAACGGGGCCTGCTTGTCCGTTTCAAAGGCTTTCTGCCAGGCTTCGCGCAGATCTTCCTCCGCACAGCCCACGCCGCAGGGATTGGTGTGCTTGAGAATCGCCACGGTGGGGCGGCGGAATTCCAGGGCGATCTCTGCCGCAGCATGGATGTCCAGCACGTTGGTGTAGCTGAGGTCCTTGCCGTGCAGTTTGACGAAGTAGTCGCCGAAGTTGCCGTAAAGGGAGGTCTTCTGGTGCGGATTGTCGCCGTAGCGCAGTTCCGAGTAGAGCGGCAGGCTGAGGTTGAAGGTCTTCTGCGTGGTCTGCTCCTTGTTCAGGTAGGCGGCGATGGCAGTGTCGTAGGCACCGGTGCGCTGAAACACCTTGCAGGCCAGGCGCTCGCGGGTGCCCAGCGTGGTGTCTCCGGCGTGCTCCTTCATTTCTTCCAGCACGATGCTGTAATCGGCGGGATCGGTGATCACGGTCACCCAGCGGTGATTCTTCGCTGCACTGCGCAGCATGGATGGGCCGCCGATGTCGATGTTCTCGATGGCTTCTTCCAGCATCACGTCCTTCTTGGCGACGGTCTGCTCAAAGGGGTAGAGATTCACCACCACGAGGTCGATGCACGGGATATCGTGCTTCTGGGCGTTCTTTTTGTCCTCGTCGTTGTCCCGGCGCTGCAGCAGGCCGCCGTGGACCTTCGGGTGCAGCGTCTTCACGCGACCATCAAACATCTCTGGAAAGCCGGTGTGGTCAGACACATCCGTGACCGTCAGGCCGCCATCCTTCAGGTGCTTGGACGTCCCCCCCGTGGAAAGCAGCTCCACCCCGAGCGCCGCCAAACCTTTGGCGAAGTCGAGAAGGCCGGTTTTATCGGAAACAGAAAGCAGAGCGCGGGCGATGGGCATGTGTGTCTTGGGAGGAAGTTCGGGGGCGGGGAGTAAAGGGAGAATTGAAAGGGTGCCAAGCGCATTTCACGAGCCAATTTTGTGTGCATGGGCTTGAACAACGGGCTCTGTCGTTGACGCCGCCTTAGAAGGACAAAGGAATGCCGGTTTTCTCTTCATTCCATTGTCAAAACATTCCTTTGCCGAAAACCAAGGCTTCCAGCATGCGGTCGGTCACCGCTTCTCCAGTAGGCTTTGGACAAATTGGCAGGCCCGAATGGCACTTATTGAGACTTGTATAATAGACTGACGTTAAGGCCAAAGTTCGGCTTGGGCGAAGCAGGCGGTGAGGATTCTGTGTCTGCGGCGCATTCTTCGCAGTGCCGCTGTCGCTTGCATACTC
>JAIXYN010000089.1 GCA_027490195.1 Verrucomicrobiaceae bacterium
GGAACTCATGAGTCTGCGTCAAGCAGCCAACTTCTGACTGGAGAGCCGGATGCGGGAAACCCGCCAGTCCGGTTCGGAGGGAGGGGCGGCGTTCATCACGCCGTCCCTACCCCTATCTTTATGGCTTCCACCATGCGTCCAGCTTTGCGGTGAGTGCTTTCACTTTGTCTGCGTTTTCGGCTGAGAGATTTTTTTCTTCGGTAGGGTCTGCTTTGAGGTCGTAGAGTTCCACGACGTCATCGGGCTGGTTGGCTTTGTGGGGGAGAATGAGTTTGTCGTGGCCATTGATGAGCCAGCGCCAGCGGAGGCTGGTGGAGGGAGCGTTGAGATCGACGAAGTTGTGGGTGAAGCATTCGCCGTAGATGGTCTTGCGGGCGCTGACGGCGGTGGCATCGAGGAGATCAATGCCGGGGAAGGTCTTGGTGGGGGCGATGCCGACGGCTTTGAGCAGGGTGGGCACGAGGTCGATGGATTGGGCGAGGTCTTCGGACCTTTTTGGCTGTACGTGGCCGGGCCAGCGGATCATGATGGGGGTGCGCAGGCCGCCGTCGTACTGGCTTTGTTTTGACTTGTCGGCATAGCGGCCGGTCTTGGTGTTGGTGATCCAGCCGTTGTCGCTGAGGTAGAGGAAGATGGTGTTTTCCTTCATGCCATGGTCGTCGATGTGCTTGATGAGTTCGCCGCAGGTTTCGTCGAACCACTCGACCATGGCCCAGTATTTGGCCACGTGCTCGCTGGGGGCTTTGTCCTTGTATTTATCCAGCAGGCGCTTGGGCGGCGTGTGGGGATCGTGCGGCATCATGGGGGCATACCAGACGAAGAAGGGCTTTTGCTGTTTTTTGGCTTCGCCGATGAAATCATAGATGGGCTGCATGGTCTTGCGACCGATGTCGAGTCCGGCATCTCCGTGGCGGCCGCCGTGGGTCATTCCATGGGTGAAGCCGCCGCGCTCGTAGCTCTTCTGCCACCATTTGCCGGTTTGCAGGCTGAGGTAGCCTTTTTCTTTCAGCAGGGTGGGCAGTGTGCCGGCTGCTTCGAGGTGCTTGCTGATGACTTCGCGACCGGCGTCAAACTGCGGGCTGGTTTGAAACGCCCGTGGCTTCATGCCAGCGGGGATGGGTGGGTCGTTGCTGGTGACTTTGTGCTGATGGGGATAGAGGCCGGTGATCATTGAGGCTAGGCTGGGGCAGCAGAGGCTGCTGGGGACGTAGCCACGGGTGAAAGTGAGGCTTTCGGCGGCGAGGCGGTCGAGATTTGGCGTCTGGATGATCTTGTGGCCCATGAAGCCGTAGTCGCTGTACAAGTGATCGTCTGAGATGATCATGACGATGTTTGGCGGTGCCTCGGCGGCGGAGAGCAGGCAGGGCAGGGCGAGCAGCGAGAGGAAAAGGCGGCGGATCATGGGCGCATGGGAACGATGGGCTGGTGGGGTATCTTGCCGGGCAATTCGGAGCACGAATGTAGGATTGAGGGATTCCAGACTTGCGCATGTGCGCCAGAAGGGCAGCCTAGGGGATGATTTGGAAACGCTTTCGGCGCGTGGTGCCGACGCTCAGCATCTGCCTTTTCTCACTTACCTCCTGCAAGATGCATGTGGGCTCTTTTGCCTACAAGGTCGTGCACAGTGTGTCGAACCCACTGACCTCGGAGCCGCTGGACTACCTGCCGTTTCCGGATCTCAAGCAGTGGGCTGCGAGGCCGGGGCCGATGCTGGAAGTGCAGGGGGGCAAAGTGATCCCGCGCAGTCTTTTCATTCGTGATGACGAACTGCCGAAGGGATCGCCCAAGGCGAAGAGGCCGAGTTCGGGGCTGACGGGTAGGGCGGGGGATCTGATGGGGATGGTGACCTCGCTGCTGGCGATCGCGGCGGGTTCTACTTCGGATGACAAGCTGGGGTCGATCGATGACACGCGGCGGCAGCTCGCGGTGAATGAATTTCCTTTTGTGCTGCTGCAGGGGAATGAACTGGTCTATGCGAAGGCGGACAAGCAGACGTGGCCGCGCCTTGCGCGTGCTGAGAAGTGGAGCAAAATCACTGTGATCACGAAGGACGGGACTTTCTTTGGCATCGCGCAGCGCATTCATTTTCGCAGTTCCTCTTCGGAGGTGGTGCTGGAGGGGGACCCGACGGTGCAGTCGGGGCAGCAGCACATCAAGGGGGCGAAGCCGGATGCGATCATGATCTTGGATTTTGCGAAGCGGCGGGTGGTGGTGAATGGGCCGGTGGTGGAGAAGAAGCTGTTTCGGTGAGCGGGTGATGAATTTCGGTCTGTCGCAAGCCTCCGCCTGTTTTGAGCGTTCTTTGTCTATGGATCCTTTCCTTGAATATCACCGCAGTCAGACGCGCCGGCAGTTTTTTGGCCAGACGGGCCTGCGCCTGGGTGGCGTGGCGCTGGCGGGCATGATGGGTGAGCAATTTGCGAGCGGTGCCTCTAATCTGGTGCAACCGGCGCTGCCTGGGCTGCCGCATTTTGCGCCGAAGGCTAAAAGACTTATTTACCTGCACATGAATGGTGCGCCGTCGCAGTTGGATCTGTGGGATCACAAGCCGCAGTTGGCGCAGCATTTTGACAAGGATCTGCCGGACAGCATTCGCAATGGGCAGCGGATTACCACGATGACGAGCGGGCAGGCGCGGTTTCCGGTGGCACCGAGCATGTTTAAGTTTACGCCGCATGGGCAGTGCGGGCGGTTTGTGAGTGAGCTGCTGCCGCACACGGCGAAGATCGTGGATGAAATCGCGGTGATCAAAAGTGTGCACACGAGTGCGATCAATCATGATCCGGCGTGTACGTTTGTCATGACGGGCAGCGAGGTGCCGGGCAAGCCGAGCATTGGTAGCTGGCTGGGGTATGGTCTGGGGAGTGAGAGCAATGACCTGCCGTCGTTTGTGGTGTTTACGCCGTCATTCCCTGCGGCGAGTCAGGCGCAGGCTTTGTTTACGCGGATGTGGAGCAGTGGCTTTCTGCCCACGAAGTACACGGGTGTGGCGCTGCGGGGGCAGGGCGACCCGGTGCTGTATGTGAAGAATCCGCCGGGGGTGGATGGCAGTGACCGGCGGACGATGCTGGATGCGCTGAACAAGCTGAACACGATCAATCATGCCCGCATTGGTGATCCGGAGATTCAGACGCGGATCGCGCAGTATGAGATGGCTTTTCGCATGCAGACGAGTGTGCCGGAGCTGACGGATCTGAGCAAGGAGAGCAAGGCGACGCTGGAGATGTATGGGGACGATGTGAACCGCAGCGGCAGCTTTACGCATAGCGCGATCATGGCGCGGCGGCTTATTGAGAGAGGGACGCGTGTGGTGCAGATTTTGCATCGCGGGTGGGATCAGCATAGCAATCTGCCCAAGCTGCTGCGTGGTCAGGTGGAGGATACGGAGCGGGCGTGTGCGGCGCTGATCATGGATTTGAAACAGCGCGGGCTGCTGCAGGACACGCTGGTGGTGTGGGGTGGCGAGTTTGGACGTACGGTCTATTCGCAGGGCACGCTGACCAAGGAAACCTATGGGCGTGACCATCATCCGCGCTGCTTTACCATGTGGATGGCGGGTGGCGGTGTGAAGGGCGGCATTGAGCATGGTGAGACCGACGACTTCAGCTACAACGTGGCCAAAGACCCGGTGCACATCAATGATCTCAACGCGACGATCCTGCACCTCATGGGCATTGATCACCGCAAGTTTAGTTTCAAGTTCCAGGGACTGGACCAGCGGCTGACGGGAGTGGAGGAGCACAGTCCGGTGAAGGCGTTGCTGGCGTGAGGTGTGAAGCTCGGATTCCCAAGCTGGGAGACTCTGTATTATGGCAGGGCTGTGGCCTTTGATTTGTGGTTGTCTAGGGTGAAATAAGGAAAATAGTTAGGCTTAAAATGTTATTGGTGGGATGTTGACCGAATAACATTGATGTGCTTCAAGTGGCTCTTCAGTGGCATTTTTACAAGTTAAACGGTGCTTCCTTGCATCTCTTGGTTACAGATAAATGATTATATGAAGACATACACAGTTCTAGCACTGCTTTTCGCGAGTCCCGTTTTCGCGGGTGTTTTTCCAGATGTTGGCTACGCGGCTCCGCAGAACTGGAATGGGAAGCAGTTTGTTCTCAGCCAGGACTATCCGCAAGCCGAGCCTCCAGCAGAGAGCTACCCTTGGACGAGTATCGATTTTAAAACGCAGCCCAAGGAGTATCTGAACTCCATCATCCGTTACTGCTTTGAAGGGTTTCTCAAGGAGGGGGAATTTCTCCAGCCGCAAGAAAACAAGAAAAGGCCCTGGTATCACGCTCCGTGGCTTCACTATGGGAGCAATGGGCGTGAGTTCGTCAACGGCCTTACCAACGAGAGAAGCTCCCGCCCCAGCGAGCTTTCTGAAGGTCAAACCGAGTCTTACCGCAATGTGGCCGTAGGGCTTTACAATGATCGCGGAGCTTTCACGATTGGCCAGGTTTGGAAAAACCCAACAGCGCCGAACGCTGCTGCTGCCAAGTTTCCTGAAGGTACGGTGAGCTTTAAGCTCCTTTTCACCGCAGCTCCTGAGACTATTGCGCCGTGGCTGGCGGGCTCGCCGACTTGGACCGCAGATCTGGACCGTAGCAACAACTCCGCTAAAATAGCAGCCACCAAGGTCAGACTCCTTCAGGTTGATGTGGCCGTGAAGGACCAGCGTTCCAGTTGTGGTGGCTGGGTCTTTGGCACGTTTCACTACGACAATTCAATTCTGGGAGATTCTCCATGGCAGAAGCTTCGTCCATTGACGGTGCTGTGGGGCAATGATCCCACAGTGACGCCCAGCAGTGGTACCAAGCCCGTGGAAAGCTGGGTGGATGCTGAGTCGCCCATCGTGAAGTTTCGTGCCAATCCGCCAGCAGGACTGACGCCCCCTCCTCCGCCCGTGCTGGGCTGGGCTGGGCGTGGCAATGGCCCCGTGGACAACCCCATCTCATCCTGCCTGAGCTGCCATTCCACAGCGCAAAACCCCGGCACGCCGATGATTCCCCCCTCCTCTGTCAGCGAGCAGACACGTCTCCGATGGTTCCGCAATCTCAAGCCAGGCCAGCCCTTTAACTCAAATGCCACCACCCTGGATTTCTCTCTGCAACTTGCTGTGGGAATCAACAACCTGGGCGACTTCAAAAAGTTCACCCAAAATCTGGGGGGAGTTTTTGTGAAGCCTAAAGCCGCAACGCCGGGACCTGCTGCGGCGGCCCCTGCTCTGGCGCCGGATGCCAAGAAGCCGGAGTACTCACGTGACCCCAAGCCTGTGCAATAGCGGTGCGTGCTGGAGGCATGGGGCTCTAGACTAAGAACGCAGCCACCTGCGGCGCAAAGGCGGAGCAAACGCTGCTGGTACCCGGCGTCGTGTGGCGGGGGTCTGGGTTTGCTTCCCGGATTGGCCGTCAGAACCCAGGGCAGCACTCGCCAAGGCTCGGCCCGCCCTGGGCTGGCTCCTTCGCGCCGTTGGCGCGGCAGCAGGTTCGCGTCTGGGTTGGCATTTGGTTCTTCACGCGCTAAGGAGGGCTTTTAATTCTACTTTGGAAAGTTATCGGGGTTGGGGGCTGGCGGCACGTTCTGAGCGCGGCGGAGCTTCTTGCAAACGCTGCTGGTGAACGTGGTGTGTGACGAAGGCGCTGGGTTGGCTTTCCGGTGATTGACGTCCGGTACCAGGGTAGCCTCGCTGAGGCTCGACAACCCTTTGCTATGATGCGCAGTCCCGTTGGGACTGGGATCAAGCGGAATGGGATGACCAAAGACCCTGGAACCTGCCAAGAACATTCCACTGCGTCAAATGTGATGCCGCGGGAAAGACAGATCGATGGATTTTCTGAGCTCTGATGACTTGCCCAAGTAGAATTAAGCAATTGCCATTCGGTACGTCATCCTGTTGAGACTTGCGTCATAGACTGACGCGAATGGAGTTTGATTGAAATCTGGAGCTGGAGTCATGGGGCTCTAGACTCAGAACGCAGTCACCTGCGGCGCAGGGGCGGAGTAGAGGCCCATTCTTCGCTCAAGATACGAAGCACCTGAACTCGAAGCGGCTGGATGGTGGAACGGAGGGTAACAAGGGATTTGGGAGCTGCGCGCGTGAAGCAAGCTCCCAGATTCCGGCTAAACAGGCTGTGTGAAAACTCCTCCGGAAGCGCTCGCCCGCACCTCGGGTAAAAAAACTCGCCTTGGCGAGCCAGATTTCATCTCGGCGTCGCTGCTTCCGTCTGTGCGTGCC
>JAIXYN010000016.1 GCA_027490195.1 Verrucomicrobiaceae bacterium
CAGACGAGCTCTTCAGCCAGATGATGTCGGCCCTCGCCACCAATCACGACGCCGACCTCGGCAAGGTCGTGAGCGACTTCATCCAGAACTCCCCCCAGCTCATCGCCGCCATCGCCCTCTTGGGCGGAGCCGGCGGTGCCATGAAAGCGCACCAAGAGAGCAGCAGCGGCACCGAGCAGACGCAAGCTGAGACATCCCAGAAGACCGACGACACCGGCAGCAGTTCAGCTTCGGATCAATCATCATCAACCACCACCGCCGGTCGGCCCTCCACTCCGCCGCTGAGCGTGGAGCAGTCGCAAAAGCTCATCCACAATGTGATGAACCGCCCGCCCGAGCAGCGCGGCCACCCGACAACGCAGGCTGACTTCGCACAGGCACAGTGGGTGGTGCGGGAGCAGGTACGAAAGCTGGAAAGCCAGAAGGAGCCGCTGAGCGAAGAACAAAAAAAGGCCTTGGCGGATGCGAAGGCTGCGCTCGCAAGAGTGCCCCCCTCTCTTCCAAACAAGCAGCATGTCAGCGGCGGTAGGCCCGAACTGCCGAAAGGTGCCAAACTGCTGCAGTCCTCGGAGCACTGGTTTATTTTTGAGAAGAACGGCAAAAAATGGGTGCGGTTTTATGCACCTGAGGCGCGCAGTCCTAACAGCGCAAAAAAAGGAGGGCGTGGCGGTGGAGATGATGACACAGCGGCCTTTCTCACGCCAGAAGGAAGAATTTATGTGGATGAAGGACAACATCGTTTGAACTCTGTTGTGTTGGATGGCAAAAGCACAATAAGCACTGTTCAAGGACATCCACAGTGGTTGGAGTATGAATACAAAGGCCCTACCGATGAACCAGGAAAAGCACCAGCCTACGCCCCAGGGGAGCCACACAAAAATGTCAACAGACTCAATGACTGGGATGGCGAGGAAGGCTATTAATTCATAACACTGATCAAGTCATGACAACAGGTGAAAAAATACAGGAGCTTCGCGAAAGAAGCTGGGAACAGGAAGCGCAAGGTCAATATGAGGCCGGAATCGCCTTGAGCCATGAGCTTCTAGGACTTCTTGGCGACAGCCGTACGAATCTGAAACTGGCCGCTTTGCAGTGGGAGCGGGTGGCTCGCATGCACCTACGACTGAATCAGCCCATCGAGGCTGAAGCGGCTGCCAGAAACAGCTTAGAGACTTACATGCGCAACAGAGCCATGCTCGAAGGGAAATGGGATCCGGAAGGCGACACCTATCTCGCGGACTTTCGCATGGTGTTGGCGCTGAGCCTTGCTTACCAGAAACGCTATGCCGAAGCCATGCCTTACGCAGAGCAGTGGGAGCGAGTTCACCTCAAGGTGAGAGGACCAGATGATCCCTTTGTCAAAGATGTGGTGGCCCGTCATATGAAACGGATGAGAGCAAGACTAGCCGGAGAACCCGTTCAGGAAAACGACAAAAATGAAGAACGGGGCCAGGGTCAAAATAATTGACAGACCAAGCTGATTTATCCAGCTCATCGGCGCGATCGCCCTCATGGGCGGAGCCGGCGGTGCCATAAAAACGCGCCAGGATGCCAAGAACAGCCCTGAACAGACGCACGTTGATGCCTCCGAGGACGAAAATACCCTGGATGAAACAAAGCAGACGCCATCGTCAGAGCAAACAATACCAGGTTCTACCACTTCCAACAAGATTCCCACCTTCGAGGAAGCCTTCGCTGCCAGCCAGACCATCGAAAAGCTCAAAGCTCAGAAACCCCGCTGAGCCTGGAGCAGCAGCAGGAACTCAACGCCGCAGAGAAAACCTTTGCCAAGAAAACCGAAGCCAACATCCTCGCCCAGAAAGCCACCCTAGAGAAACGCGGCGAAAAAATACACCCAACCACTGCGGCAGCGCTGGCAAAGGCGCAGGCCACACTGGCGCGGCCTGCACCCCGTGATCGCGGCCCTCTGCCCACAATCCCTGACGCACGGAAGACCATTCAGGATCTTTCGGACAAAGCCGCCGCAGGCACTCTCAACGCCGATGAAGCCCACCAAATGGCGCACGCCCAGCGCGCCATCGCTCAGCAGCGTGTTAAGGACCTCACCGCTTTGGGCACTGCCCTCACCCCGCAGCAACAAGGACAACTCGCCCAATTCCAAAAAATCCTCGCCGCCTCCCCCTACGGCACTGAACTGCCCAAAGGGCCTCCGCCAGGGTATGACCCACGACCACGCGGCCCCATTCCTGGCAACCCAAACCCACAGCATCACGAATGGTACCCACCCGAGGGCGACAAGCCCGTACATCCCACCAATGACAAGTTCACGCCGGATGCCCTGGCGATTCCTGACAGTGAGATCAAAGCCACAAAAGAGCAGCTGAAAGCCAACGGTCATTCACATGACCGTCAAGGACCGGAGGTGACTGAAGGTCAGCTTGATGATCGTGTGAAACATCAAGTTGATCCTATGACTCAAACGAAAGAAAATGGAGATCCTCGAGGAAAAGATCATCTTAGCGCAGAACACGCCACTCAATTTACGAATGATCGAGCAATGACTCATGCCCTGAAAGAAATCGAACGTCACCCTGACTTCACACGAGAAGAAACCGCAGCTTTAAACCACCATCCTTACCCCAGCCCTGCTTTTGCGGTCAAGCTTCCATTAAAGGATGTCTTCGGCGACAAGTACGCCGAGCATGTACGGGGGCGTTCTCTTGTTGATCCCAACGATCCTTCTGCCGGCACCAAACCCACAGAGTTGACGGATGGCAACGTCAAGGCAGTCTACAAATACGACAGAATTACCAGAAAGTACTATCTTCTCACAATGTATCCTGATCCAAAATAATGAAATCCTCTCCTGAATCGCCCACAGCATTGCAGACTCTGCTCTCAGCCAATTTGGATGTGGAAGCCTATGACTTGGAAGAGTTTGCAAATTGGTGCAAGGCATGCCTGCCCAGTTCAAGCCTTGTCCATGATTTCAAATCGCAATTGCAACATGCCATCGACAAGCCCGGACTCGTGACGCCCAAGCTCTATAGAGCCTGGACCTCAGACGCCAGCTTTAAGTCACAGGATCAGTTACAGGCCCATTTAAAAGAAATCTGGAACATGTGTTTTCCAGATGACGCCAGCGAATGAAAAGCAGCAGCAGCAGTCTGAGCGGGAGCAACTGATGACAAAAGCGATGGAGTTTTAACCTCTGCCCTCCATCACCCAGGAGGGCTACGATCAACAGGCAGGCTTTGCCAATGGCATCAACCGCGGCGTCGGCATCTTCGGCCATGACCAAGACTCCACCCGCACGCTCACAGACGGAAACCTCCTGACGATCAAAAAACCATTTGAATTTGACCCTGACAATCCTTTCGTTAATCGAGAGGGTTATGAATGGTGATGGTGGATTTAAAAGAGGAAGGATACCATTATGACATACGGAGAAAAAATTGAATATCTGCGCCAGGAAAGTCGAGACCAGAAGGCTAAAGGAAACTTTGAACGTAGCATCGAATGCATTCGAGAACTCCTCGGAATTCTGAACGAAGATAGAATCGCATTAAAAATAGCCGCGCACGAATGGCACCGCATGGCGGGCATGTATATTCGGATGGGGAAGCCTCAGGAGGCCGAAGTGGCCGCCAGAAAGGCTCTGGACACCTACCTGCGCAATCGGGCACTACTGCATGGTGAATGGCATCGAGATCGTGATGGCACCATTGCAGAGTACACCATGACTTTGTCACGCTGCCTCGTGGACCAGCATCGCTATGAAGAAGCCTTGCCCTGGCTGGAGGAGTCGGCGGGCATTTACATGCTCAAGGGAGAAGATGACCCTTTCGTCAAGGAGCTCGTTATCCCAAGGTTGAACTGGCTGCGACCGAGGGCCGAGGCACAGCGCAACGCGCGCCACAGTTCAGCCCAACAGACTGGCATTTAAGAAGGAAGATGGGGATTGGGCCTTGCCGACCTCGGCAAGGTCGCGGCTGACTTTATCAAAAACTCACCCCAGCTCGTCGGCGCCATCGCCCTCATGGGCGGAGCCGGCGGTGCTGTGCAAACACAGCAGCAGTTCAAGAACAGCGGCGAGCAGACGCAAGCTGAGACATCCCAGAAGACCGACGACACCGGCAGCAGTTCAGCTTCGGATCAATCATCATCAACCACCACCGTCGGTCGGCCCTCCACTCCGCCGCTGAGCGTGGAGCAGTCGCAGAAGCTCATCCACAATGTGATGAACCGCCCGCCCGAGCAGCGCGGGCACCCGACAACGCAGGCAGATCTCGCCCAGGCACAGTGGGTGGTACGCGAGCAGGTACGGAAGCTGGAAAGCCAGAAGGAGCCGCTGAGCGAGGCGCAGCAGAAGGCCTTGGCGGACGCGAAGGCTGCGCTGGCGAGGGGGGAACCCCCTATTCCCATCAATCAACACGTCAGCGGAGGGAGACCCGAACTGCCGGAAGGTGCCAAGCTTTTACAGTCCTCAGAACATTGGTTCATCTTTGAGCAGGGAGGCAAGAAGTGGGTGCGCTTTTACGCGCCCGAAGCGCGCAGTCCTAACGGCGCAAAGAAAGGAGGGCGAGGAGATGGGCATGATAACACAGCTGCCTACCTCACCCCAGAAGGAAATATTTATGTGGAGGAAGGACAACATCGTCTGAATGATGTTGTTCAGGAAGGCAATACAAACCTCAGCAGTGTGCCTGGACATCCAAAGTGGCTGGAGTATGAATACAAAGGTGATACAGACGCCATAGGTGAAGTGCCAAAATACAATCCTGGAGAACCGCATGTGAATGAGAATGGAATAAACCCGTGGGATGGCATGGATGGTTATTAACTGCTGACAAAATCTTATTACACCATGACAACTGGACAAAAAATAGAACACCTCCGAAAAAAGAGTACCGAGGAGTATATGCAGGCAGATTATGAGGATGGCATCAAATCGAGCCATGAACTTATAGCGCTTCTCGATGAAAGCCGCGTACACCAGAGACTGGCCGCTTTTCAATGGGAGCTAGTCGCTCGCATGTACCTGAGAATGAATCGACCCGTCGAAGCTGAGATGGCGGCAAGAAAAAGCCTGGATGGCTACCTGCGCTACAAAACAGCCGATGTCAGTGACTGGGATCCGGAAGGCGACAGTTATTTGGCAGACTTTCGCATGACGCTCGCGCTAAGTCTTGCCTACCAAAAACGTTATGCTGAAGCCATGCCATACGCAGAACAGTGGGAGCGAGTTCACCTCAAGGTGAGAGGACCAGATGATCCCTTTGTCAAAGATGTGGTGGCCCGTCATATGAAGAGAATGAGAGCAAGACTGGCCGGACTCCCCGTTTCGGAAAACGGCCAGGACGAGCATACTGGCAAGTGACAGGTTTACTTTCATCCTGTCTTTATTGACGCCGGTGAGCATTTCACTCCTGGGCCTCGGTGCCTGCGATCAACTCTATAATAAGTTGCGATTCATGTCAGACGTCTTTGTTATTTTATAATATGAGCTTTTTTATGAGTCTATACACCGAAGCGCCGGAAGACATAGTGCTGCATCGCCTTGGCCAAGGCTGCATCGGTCCTTGCTCCTTCGGTCCCCTGTCACAAGGCAATCACAGCAAGAGGTGGGGCGGGGATTGGAGCGGCGGAGTCTTTTCCGTCAACACACTCGATGATGAAGACCGTGATGAACTCAAAGAGCAATTTAATCTCCCACCCACACTTCAAACGAGAATCTGGATCACCACCGACGAAGTTTATCAGGGGCAGACAGAAGTGTATCACATGACTGCTAAAATGAACCCACGCGCCAACCAATAGCGAGGGACGTGCCAGCCTATTTGAAAAATAAAGTCAGGATAGCTGCTCGGTGATGAATGTTCCTGTTATTGAAGCCGCCTTAAGAATCGAAATCGGTCGGCGTTCACTTTGATGACCCATACTCTCTTCCTGAAACGGCAACGCTGCTGGCGGAACCAAGTTAACCTACGTCCAACTGAACATGCCAGCACCTTGCCCTCCTCGGAGTGCTTGTCCCTGATCACTCTGCCAAAGTGCTGACGAACGCGTGTCGTGGTCAGTTTCAGCAACAACTTCGGTAGGCATGCGACCGTCCTGAGGATGTCAGCGGCTGTTTATCGCAGAACAGTCCAAAAGACAAGCACTGAGGATTTCGACAGCTCATGTTACCACCCTGCTACGCGCTGCCACCATGCGGCAGAGGTGCTCTGACCCACCAACTGTCGAAAGCTGGATGTCCCGCACCAGCCCCTGCATCCACCCGCTTCCCACCACCACCAGGATACCATCATCTACCACCCCCACACATTTTCCAGTTGCAATCCCAAATCACGACCCAATCCTTTTTCCGATCACTCAATAAACCTGACGCTGTGAAGAACACGAAAGGTGCCACCGCCGCCCTGCGGCCACGCATCCGCCATGTTCTACACTCCGCCATCCCTTTTCGATCCACCCACCTACCCGCGCAAAAAGCTGCCCCTCGCAGGCAGCCCGCCAGAGCAGGCCCGGTTTCAGCCCCAACCTGAGCCGACAGCGAGGGTCCCCTATCG
>JAIXYN010000095.1 GCA_027490195.1 Verrucomicrobiaceae bacterium
AAAGTGCCTCGCGGCCTTCAACCGGCGCACTTCCATTTCCTGGTGATCTCTTGCTTTGCTCATCCAAGCACCTTACAACAGGTTTCAACATATGTCAGGCTATTATGCAAGTCTCAATAATCATGAATTTTTGTGTGCAAAATGCCTGGAATCTAAGTCATCCCGAATCGAGTGATTCCAGAGTGCCTAATGCCTGGCATCATTTTTCAAACGGGCCGAACAAAACGGATGCAGGCAGCGGCTCGGATGGCATCTGTCGTGTCATCAACGTTTCCCGCTCTCCGTCGCCTGATCCGAGTCGTTCGCCTAACCACGCAGCGCCCACATGACGAGAGAGAGATTCGAGCAAGCGCTTCGCAGAGCATCTGATGCATCGAGACAGTTCGCTTTGTCTGTCGTCACGAATGATTTGCCGACGGACTACCGCTATGTGGTTTACTTGAATCATTCTTTCGATGAGAACCCGTTGGAAGCGGACGAGACAGTTTATCCAGAAGATCCATTGCGAGTCGGGGACCTCGATTCACCCCTTTCCTCTGTTGAGATTGTTCAGTTGCTCTGCCGAGCTGATGCAGTGCCAGAGTGGATCGATATTGCCGCTTACAGAGCCACCCACCGCTTCACTGTTTTTTCGTTGCACAGTTGCGGACGCTTTACGCCGAACGCCGAGCGGCTTTACTATGCCGACAGCGATCTCAGTCCGTTCGGCATCAAGAGTCCCGTGTTGCCGCCCAGATGGACGGAGGCCCAAGGACGCTTCGACCTGAACACCACAAGAAGCCATGAACCTCAGTAACCCCCAAGGCGAACAAATCGGATGCAGGCAATGGCTCGAATGCTATCTGTCGTGTCATCGGCGCGTCCCGCTCGCCGTCGCCTGATCCGAAATGTTCGCCCAATCCACGCAATCGTCGTCCCAATGCCAGCAAGTGAATCAACAGGACTTGTGTTTGCACAGCGTGTTGAACGCCTTCGTGAGACATGTGTTTCGACCATGAGCAGTTCGAAGTGGAGGCGATTACTTACTTCTATCCATACTTCTGGCCTTTCACTTCCAGAGTCGTTCTGGAGCTTTTTGCGGGACTACCGACGCTTTAGCATGGCCACACCTGAACCTGGTTGGTGTTCTGAGGACGGATCTGGTATTCGCGACATTCCCACCTGTGGCCCCTTTCTCTTTCGAGATGTACTCTGTGTATTCTGGCCCAGTTCATACCGAGTTAGCCGCGGACAAGACGTTACTCCTTGGCTGAGGCATCAGGACACCGCTGCCTTGTATGACGTCATACTCAGTGCAGGTCAGTTTGACGTTGAGTGTGATGGTACCGGCCTCACTCTCTGGGCATATCGCAGTCTCACCCAACAGGTTCTTCAAGCACCTCCCACGACAGAGACACCATGTACATGAGCACGACCGCACCAGCCACCAAGGCCGAACAAAACGGATGCAGGCAACGGCTCGAAGGCTATCTGTCGTGTCAGCAACGTCTTGCGCTCGCCGTCGCCTGATCCGGGTCGTTAGGCATCATCACATGGGAAACAAAAAAACCAAGCTCATCGGAGGATGGAGTGCCGTAGTCATCGGCTTGGCACTGACCGCTCTTCCTCTCTATGCGGAGTTGTTTACGATTGAGCAGGTGAGTTCGGAGACCACCGAAGGCGCTTTCAGCGCGTCGACAAACATCGGTTACACGATGATGCATGTTTCCCCTTGGGCACCCTTCGCGGGAGGCATCCTTGCTCTCATCGGTGGGTTTGTTGTCGGGCGCACGCGGAGATCCGATACCAATGCAACGGTTGCCTAACAAAACGGATGCAGGCAACGGCTCGAAGGCTATCTGTCGAAAAAAATGCCAGGCATGAATGGCACATAATGAAGCGCAGGATTCGTGGATTTCGAGTGCTGGAGTGCGGCGAGGCGTTATGTTTTCCTCGTTCCTCAGCCCACCAGCACCGCTGAGGCAGGGCAGGGGGCGGACTCCTCCAGGGTGTTGGCTGCGATCACGCGCACCTCGATGAATTCTCCCGGTGGCAGGTCTGGCAGCAGAATCTCAGTGCCCGGCACGGTGCTCAGGGTGGCAAAATCTCCCACGCCCATCACCCGCATCTGCACGTGGTAGCGCAAGGCATGGAGGGCAGGGGACCACTGCGCCCGCAGGGTGCCCTGGCCCAGGGCTGTGAGCAGCACCTGCCCCACCGGCTGCGGCAGCGGCTCGCCCGCAGGCGGGTTCAGGCCGAAGCGCCTCCAGCGCAAATCGTCCTTGGCCAGCAGCAGGCCCAGTTCATCGATCAGGCTGCGCAGGCGCTTGCGCAACTGCTTGAGCGCGTCGTTTTTCTTCTGCACGGCGTTTTGCAGGATGGACTTGTGGTGATCCACCAGCGAACGCACCCCTGAAAGTGACTGGTGGGTCATTTCGCAGATCGCCGTCGTGGCCCGCATGTCCTGGCTTTCGTGCTCTGGTCTTGCGGTGAAGTAGGCGGACAATTTGGCCAGCAGGGCCAGGCGTTTGGAGAAGACCTCGGGCACCATCGTGGACTGGTCGGGAAATCCTGCCGCCTCCCACTGCTCATTGAAGCCATTGCCAAACAGAGCGGCCAGCCGCAGCCTGCAGCGGCTCAGCACCCGCTCACTTTCCAGGTCCCGCTCTCGCAGTTCCTTCCGCAGCGCACTGCGTTCGGCCTTCTGTTTCTCCACCTCAGCCAGGGCGGCATGGGCGCTGCTCAGTTGCTCATCAAGTAACGCCACCGAAGTTAGTTCGATCCCAATCTCCCCCGCAAGCTCCACACAGCCCTGCAGCAACTTCCCACAGAGGGCCAGCAGCTCGACGTCATTCGTGGGGGTTGGGTTGGTGGCCATGGTGGGATGGTCTCGGACGTCGCAGACTCGGTGCTCGCGGAGTGAGGCCTTCGTTCGTTCACTCCAAATCCATTCTCAAGGTTTATTTGGCGACTGTCGTTGAGTGATCATTGAGTGCTGAATGTTCATCTCTCGCATGCCCTGAAGGCTGATCGATAGATAGAGTACAATTGATTGATCTACAGGCAATAGCGATGAGTATGAAACACATTGGGCGTTACATAAATCCTGATGAACAGCTCTAGCATGACTCACCGACAGCCGATGCTTGATCATTGAGTCGAGACAACCCAAAAAACAACTCTCAGAGAGTGCAGGATCAAGACCGGGAAGCGGAAACGACTGAATCGTTATCGAACGGTAAGGCAACGTGGAATGAATGGTGACCCGCATCTCCCAAGCTGAAATCCGCTGCTCATCGAAGTAACTTAAAATACGTTATCTAGAAATGCAGCTAACGACGCAAGCGTAAGCTGATCTCGTTCCCGCTTTTGCCCCTGCCACTGCAGCAGCTTTTTGAATGCATTTCGAATCAGTTAACTTTTCAATCGTTACAAGAGCGTGGGCTGGATCGGTGAATCTAGCCACTGAACTTTGCACCAAATGTAACGTGTGATTGGTTTCCCATTCGTGCCTTGCTGCCTTTGTCATTCCTCCTGCACTCCATTGCCAGTCGCCGGAATCCCGCTAATCATCCTCCATGCATTCACGCTCTGCCATCTGTCTCGCGCTGTCTCTCGTGCTCCTTTTCCCGGCCTGCAGCTTCCAATACGGCATGGCTGTGCCAGGCTACGGTTATCCGGCCGGATTGTCGGTCTTGGCACCCCGGTTCGGCAGATCGGGCAACTACACGTACTACCCGCGTTACGAGGCCTACTACCACCACGATTCAAAGCAGTTCCATTATCCGAACGGCAAGAACTGGGAGGTGAAGCCGACCGTGCTCAACAATTCCGCTCAGGAGATCCGTTCCACGCCGGGGGTGCCGTTTCAGCTTGATGCGCCACCCTCGAACTACCACGCGCAGATCAAACAGGGTTTTCCACTCATCTGGACTCCCGGCAAAGGCCGCTTTGACGACCCCTATGAATTTGGCCGCAGCGGTTGGGAACTGGACAACCGGTAATCAGGGCATCAGGTTTCCATACTGCCGCGCATCACCCACTTTCATGTGGTAAGTGACGGCTGATTCTGAGCGGCACTGGAAAGGCGCGGAAAGGGTGAGTCAGCAGCCCGCGCCGTGACGAAGGATTCCACGGACGCGCACAGCGCATCCCTACCACCCAAAGCAGTGCGTGAAGCAGGGCTGGTAGGGAACCGCTGTGCGGGTCCGTGATTTCGGGTCTGTCGCATCGCAGGCGCTCAAAAACGTCCGCCGTCCTTGGCGCCTTCGACAGCAGAAGTCGGAGGCGTTTGAAAAGGGGGAGAACGCTGAGTTCGCAGCCCGCGTTGGAGCGAAGGATTCTACGGACGCGCACAGCGCATCCCTACCCCCCAGAGCAAGGCGTGCCGCAAGGCTGGTAGGGAACCGCTGTGCGGGTCCGTGATTCCGGGTCTATCCCATCGCAGGCGCTCAAAAACGTCCGCCGTCCTTGTCGTGGCCGATACATGGGCGCACAGCACCCACTTATCCCGAGGCGGGCCTCTCTTGAATGTTTGTGACGCGCGGCAGTATCATTGAGCGAGATTTTGCGTGGCGGTGCCCGAAGGGCCTCTTGAGCGCTTGACCCATTCACCCCGCTGACCCACTCTCGCCCGCATCATGGATCGTCTCATCTGCCTTCTCGGCTTGGTTGTGTTCGTGGCGCTTGCATGGGCGCTGTCGGAAAAACGTCGGCTCTTTCCCTGGCGGGTGGTGCTGAGTGGGCTGGCGCTGCAGTTGATCTTTGGCGTGCTGATTCTCCGCACGCAGTTGGGGCACGATTCCTTTGCGCTGCTGGACAAAATGTTCCGCCGCCTGCTGGGCTTTGCAAATGAAGGCGTGGGCCTCGTCTTCGGCCCCCTGGGAGGACCGACCACGCTGCAGGCGGCGTTTGGCCCGAACAATGGCTTCATCCTCGCCCTGACGATCACCGGCAGCATCATCCTCGTCTCTGCGCTGTCATCCTTCCTTTACCATTACGGCGTGCTGCAGTGGATCGTCAAAATGGCTGCCTGGGTCATGCGCCGTGTCATGCGCACCAGCGGCAGCGAAACCCTGGCGGCCGCAGCGAACATCTTCATGGGCCAGACGGAGGCACCGCTTGTCATCAAGCCCTACCTCCCGCGCATGACCCGCAGTGAGCTGCTCTGCCTCATGGTCGGCGGCATGGCGACCATTGCCGGTGGGGTACTCGCGGCCTACGTATCCTTTGGCATCTCCGCCGGACATCTGCTCACTGCCTCGGTGATGAGCGCCCCCGCCGCGCTGATGATGTCTAAAATCCTGATCCCCGAGACCGAAGAAAGCGAAACCGCACACGGCACGAGCAAAGTCATCGAACGCGAAACCGCCAACGGCATCGACGCGCTCTGCGCTGGCGCGAGCGACGGCATGAAGCTTGCGATTAACGTAATCGCCATGCTCATTGCCTTCGTCGCGGTGGTGGCGCTCTTCAATTACATGCTCTCGCTCGGCCTGCGTGCCTTCGGTCAAAACGTGCCGCAGCCCCTGCAACTGGTGCTCGGCTGGCTCAATGCACCCTGCGCCTGGCTCATGGGCGTGCCGTGGTCCGAGTGCGGCCAGGTGGGCGCACTGCTGGGCGAGCGCGTGGTGCTGAATGAATTCTTCGCCTACCTGCACCTCAGCCAGCAGGGAGCCACCCTCTCCCCGCGCAGCGCGGAGATCGCCACTTATGCATTGTGCGGCTTCGCCAACTTCGGCAGCATCGCCATTCAGATCGGCGGCATCGGGGCGCTGGTGCCGGAACGCCGGGGAGAACTGGCGCAGCTTGGCATCAAATCCATGCTCGGCGGCCTGCTGGCCTGCTATTGCACCGCTTGTGTCGCGGGATTGCTGCTTTAAAGAGTGAGCCTGCATGTCCGCAACCACCGGCCTCCATGTCTCCGACCTCCGATTTGCCTATTCGGCCGAGGGATTCCGTGTGCACGTGCCGCAGCTAGATCTCGCCGCCGGGAAGGCGCTCGCGCTGGCCGGTCCCAGCGGGGCAGGGAAGTCCACCCTGCTGCGCCTGCTCACCGGCCTGCTGACGCCCACCGCTGGCAAGGTCAGCCTCGGCGCTGCACAAATGGACACGATGTCCCACGAAGCACGCCGCGCCTTCCGCCTGCAGCACATCGGCCTCGTCTTCCAGGACTTCGCCCTGCTCGACTACCTCACCGTCTCCGAGAACATCCTCCTGCCACATCAGTTTCGCGGCACTGCGGACGAGGCTGTCCGTGCGAAAATGCAGGATCTCACCCAGCGGCTGCACATCGACCGCTACCTGGACAAGCGCGTCTCCCACCTCTCGCAGGGCGAGCGCCAGCGCGTGGCCGTGGCGCGTGCACTCGTGCATGAGCCGCAGTTCGTCTTTGCCGATGAGCCCACCGCCTCGCTCGATCCCGCTCGGGGTCGCATCGTGGTGGACATGCTGCTCGAAGACACGCGCAGACGAGGGGCCTGCCTCGTCATGGTCACGCATGATCCCAATCTGCTGCCGCTCTTTGATCAAACCGTGCGCATGGAGGACCTCGCCACCGCATGAGAGCCGCCTTCCATCTGGCTGCACGCTATGTGCTGCGGCACCGCATCCAGAGCGCACTCCTTGCCTGCGCGCTCGGTCTGGTCTTTGCGCTGCCCCTGTGCCTGCGCGTGCTGATCGAGCACGCCCAGCAGGAACTACGCGCCCGTGCCGCCGCCACGCCACAGATCGTCGGCACACGAGGCAGCGCGCTCGATCTCATGATGACCGCGCTCTATTTCAAGCGCGAGAACCTCCTGCCGCTGCCCTATGGTGAGCTGAACGAGCTGCAGCACCACCACTCCGCCAGCGCCAGCACCATGGCCGCCGCCATCCCTCTGCATGTGCGCTATCAGGCGCAGGGCGCACCCATCGTCGGCACGGAGCTGGAATACTTTCCTTTTCGTGGCCTCCACCTCGCCGCTGGCAAGCAGCTCAGCCGCCTCGGCGATTGCGTCGTCGGCGCCACACTCGCCAAGCAGCGCGGCCTACAGCCGGGCGGCCACATTTTCTCCACACCCGAGCAGGCCTTCGACATGGCTGGTGTGTATCCGCTAAAGATGCGCGTCACCGGCATCCTCACCCCGAACGGCACGCCCGATGACGAGGCACTCTTCGTCGATCTGAAAACCTGCTGGCTCATCGAGGGCCGCTCCCATGGCCATGATGACCTCAAAAAAGATGCATCCGTCGTGCTGACAAAAGAGGAGGGCAACATCGTCGGCAACGCCGCCGTGCGCATGTTCAACGAAGTCACGGATGCCAACATCGCCTCCTTCCACTTCCATGGGGATGTCTCCACCTATCCCATCAGTGCCGTGATCCTGTTGCCAAAGGATGCCAAGGCCGAAGCCCTGCTGGCCGGACAGTTCGCCCGCTCCAAGGAGCAGCAGCTCATCCGCCCGCGCGATGAAATGGAGGCGCTGCTCACCCAGCTCGTGCGCCTCGAAGGCTTCGCCGCCAGCGCCCTCCTGCTCACCGCCACCGCTGCGCTTTTCGTCACCGCGCTGGTGTTTGCGCTTTCGTTTCGTCTGCGCCAGCGCGAATTCGCTACCCTCGAAGACGTCGGCGTCTCACGTGTCTCGCTCATCAGCGTCAAAGTTCTCGAAGTCCTCATCGTCGGCCTCGCCGCTGTGCTGATCGGCCTGCTCCTCCTCCAGTTTTCCTCCTTCGCCGCACCGCATCTGCTGCGGATGGCCTTGTAGATGGACGTGGTTGCATGCAGCAGCCTTGTGTGAGATGATTTTCCCATGCTTCTCGAAGAAATCGAAAAACAAATCACCCAGCTCAGCCCGGAGGAACTCAAAAAGTTCTCGGCTTGGTTTGATGATTACCTCTCCGATGAATGGGACCGGCAGATCGAACGTGACGTGACTGCGGGGAAGTTTGACGCATTGATCGCGCAATTGGATGCGAACTTCGAAGCTGGTCTGTGCAAGCCGCTATGAGGCACTTTGCGGATCCGCTGTTCTGGGAATGCCTGAATCGATTGCCCGAGGACATTCGTGCCCTGGCTCATGAGAGAAGCGAAGGCTTGCAATGGTTCTGGATCGGCCCTCACCACGAATACGACAAATTTCTTTAATCCACTGTGTCCTACCCCATCGACGCCCTCATTTACGCCCTGGATGTCAATCCCGACATCAGCACCGAAGGGCGTGTGCTCTTCCTGCGCGCCCAGGAGCACCCCGCCTTGGAGCATTTCGCAGGTCGCCTCGTCTGCCAGCAAACCTGGAAACCCAAAGCCAACCTGCTCCAGGCCGCCGGACACCGCGTGGAGCGCGAGGTGAACGGTCTCTTTGACCTCGTGCTCGTGCTCCCCGAACCGCAGCGCGATCTTATGGTCGCCGATCTCGCCCGTGGATACGATCATCTTGCCCCAGGTGGTGTCCTCATGGCCGCCGTACACAACGACGCCGGCAGCAAACGCTGCGAGCAATACCTGCGCGAAGTGGCCGGGCAGATCACCTCCCTCTCCAAGCACCACAGCCGCGCCTTCTGGGCCACCAAGCAGGAAGGCAAGCCCTGGAAGGCCGACCTCCTCGAACGCTGGCGTCAGGGAGCCGTCATGCGTCGCATCCTCGAAGGCCGCTTCTGGTCGCGGCCCGGACTCTTCAACTGGGACCGCATTGACGAAGGCTCCGCCCTCCTCGCCAAGCACCTGCCAGACACCATCGCAGGCAACGTCGCCGACTTCGGCTGCGGCTGGGGCTTCCTGAGCGATCACCTCCTGCGCAACTGCCACGACATCGACACCCTCGACATCTATGATGCCGATGCTGACTGTTTCGAATGCGCCCGGCGCAATCTCGGCCTCGTCCCCACCAAGGTGAAAGCGCACCCACACTGGCAGGACATCACCACCGGCTTTGAGCGCACCAAGTTTGACACCGTCGTGATGAACCCCCCGTTTCACGAAGGCAAAGAGGCCGATCCCCTCATCGGTCTCAAGTTCATCGCCGCCGCCGCCCAAGCCCTACGCCCCGGTGGGCAGCTCTGGCTCGTCGCCAACCGCCAGCTCCCCTATGAGAACCTGCTGACCGAAGCCTTTACCCAGATGGACAAGGTCATCGAGACCGGCGGCTTCAAGGTCCTGCACGCGCAGAGCCCCATCATCCAGCCCACGTACGTGCGCCGCGGCAAGCGCCGCCGCTGAGCAGAACGCAAAGAATCTCAGGAAGAATGCAAAACAGAGGAACAAAGCGTTTGCAAAACAAGGCACCGACTCGATAATCGCGGCCCACTTCGAAAGGAGAATGGGTAGGTACCCGAGCGGTCAAAGGGGGCAGACTGTAAATCTGCTGGCTTACGCCTACGCTGGTTCGAATCCAGCCCTGCCCACCACCTTCATTCTGAGTGAGTTACGCCTCCCGAAAGGGAGCGACGTTAGATGAGGTGAAAATCCGGCTGTGCACTTGCTGTGCATTTTTTCGGTTCAAATTCGCCCTTATGGCCACCTGTCACGACTCTGAGATCCTCAGCTTGCGGAATCCGCACCGTAGTTTGAAAAAGCCTCGCCGAACTGAACTGATCGCCATCATCAAATTGTGCGACGCAGATGCCCAAGAGCGCATTGACGAGCGGTTTCAAATTGTGCGTCGCCTCCATGGGACGCCGGAAGATCTGAAGGGTGTGACGAAACGCATAGCTCAGGGAGCACGGGGGCTCCGCTTGCCAGAATCCTTTTTATTCGACTTGGATTTCTCGTCGAGCTTCTTTTTCGCCTCTGCCTCTGCCTCCGCCGCGTCCGCAGCCTCCTCCGCCTCCTGAAACTTCTGCAGACTCGAGGAGACGAATAAACGCCTTTTGATTTCAGCCGAGATTTCTCTGACCCAAGCGTTGTCCGGGACGGGGAGTGCGCTTTCCTCAGCCTGGAGTGCCTGTAGCTGGCTCACAGACAGCTCACCCAGGTCTGCCGGGCGGTCACGCTTCTGGGGTGCAGGGGTGGCAGGCAGGCGGGTTTTTTTGGACCTTTCCCAGGCGATCTCCAACTTGTCGCAGGCTTTGAGTCCCTGGTTCTTGAGCTCCCGTCGCGCCACATCCTCTCCCTGCACCTGAATGCTGAGCACGTATTCCTTCTCCCAAGTGGAAGAATCATAGGAGGTCAGCGCACAAATATGGACGATGGTGTCCAGTTCCTCCTCCAGCATTTCCAGCGCCGCCTTAAGCAACTGGGCCTTCGCGGCGATATCTTGGCGGGCTGCTGTGATATAACCTGCCTTCATGAGAGTGTCGATCTCCAGCTTGAGCTGCTCGACATCATTGCGGATCTTGACCGGCGCACTCTTCTCCTTGGCCTGGGTTCTTATGGCAATCAGTTCTGTTCGAAGCGTCGGCAGGGCCAGCTCGGGATTGGGCGCAGCAATGAAATCCTTGTGCGTCTTGAGAGCGTGCTTCCACATTGCATCAGTGCTGAAGACAAGCGTCTGGTAGCGCTGGTCGTGGGACAGCTCGCCAGCTCCAAAGCCACGAACATCTTTCACGCTCTGGGCTTCGGCGGGAGGGGCCGCGCACATGCTGAGCAGGAATGAGAAAAGAAGTCCAGCCATGGGCGCACTGACCACCCTTTTGGATCGAATCCGCCGCCATTGCTTCGAGCACATTGTCCAGAAATACGATTCAACAAAGGACTGTCAACTTTTTACCTTCCGTCCTTCCAGCCCCTCGGGGCATGCGCGTCAACTTAAGGGCTTCTTCCTTGATAAGACAGACTTGGCGGGCTTGATCCGCCGCAGGACAAACGTGTCGCGATCTTCGACCAGCCACTCCATTTCCTTCACTTTTTCGATTCTGGCCGCTTCGGCCAGCGCGGCTGGGAAGTTCACGTAATAGGACTTTGTTCGTCCTCTTTTCACCCGCTGAATTTTGATTTGATGTCCCATGTTTCCTCGGGAGACACGGACGTGCCCTAGAAGTGCCGCCAAAAGGTGCTGCCGGAATCACGGAAGCGGGTCAGCTTTCGTCGGCTGCTGGGCCGCACGCAGGGCCTTCAGCAATGCGGGGTCCGGAGGGCAAGGCGTCCACACGAGTTTGTAAATCCTCTTACCCCCGCTGTTTTTTTGCGGAGCCACCCCATGGTACATGCTTTTCAAGGTATGGTAATTTGGGGAATTCGGGTCGTCATCCTTTGCGTCATCCTGTGCCATCTCCAGAGTATGGCCTGCTTTATTGGAAAACCAGCTCCTGCCTGGACGAATCCAAATCTCGCCAAAAAACCGGGCTCCCTTGGGCTCCGGCGGCTCGCCTTTTGGCTGCTGCTCCTTATTCGAAAACAGGTTTTGGAAGAGGTTGCGGTTGGACACCTCCGTTTTTACCGGCACCTGGGGCTTGGATTGGGAGGTATGTACCACTGCTGACTGCGAATGGGCCAATTCTTGGGGTCCTTTCATCGTTTGGCAAGACGATAGACTCAATCCAAAAACAAATGCATAGAACGTCGAATTTTTCATCAAAGGTCCCCTTTGCATTCTAGATACCTCCTAGTCAAACAAATTTGATGAGCCATGTTTTCAAGTGCGAGCCTTATATGAATCCATGGATTTTTGAGTCGGGCGGACACTACGGAAGGTGGGTTGAATCTTGACTGCGCAGCAGACGGTGCACTAGATCTCAGGGCTGCTCGGTGCCGGTGATAGCTTGGTGGTCGTTATCGGTTAGGGGCATGCGAAGTTTTGCAAGGGTGGAAAAAAAGGTGGGTGCGGGCGTAGTGAGCAGTTCCAAGGTGAGAGGTTCGCGCGGGGAGAGGTCGGCCTGTGCTTTTGGAAGGAGGGTGGAGCGAGCGGCTTTGCCGGTGTTGAGGTAATCAATGAGGCTTGTGTAGGCGCTCTTTCGCCAGCCGTGGAAGGGGGCCTTGGCATGGAGGGCGCTGATGAGCGCGGGCGAGGTCACACGCTCGAGCGCGGGCCAGAGCCACACGGGAGCGTCCATGAAGTCAAAGGTGTCGCGGTAGTACTCGGGGCCGCGCAGCATTTGATCCATCTCGTGATACAGCCTAGCTTGCAGGTCGCGGCTGGCCAGGGCGCTCTGGGCGGCGGCGAGAAGGCCCCCGGGCGGGCGGGCTTTCTCGCAGCAGCACGCGGTGAGGTATAAGGCGGCACGCCAGCCCGATGCATTCTGCGTGGTGTTGGCACCGAAGCGCACGGGCTCGGCCATGAGCCGGGCGCAGATTTCGGCTCCTCTTTCCGGATGCCCGGCCACGAGGTAAAACTGAGCGATGGTGAGCAGCAGACGCCGGCGGTTGTCCCGGCGGTCCAGCGGCCGCATGAGCTCGAGGTCCGCCCAGCAGGCGGCGAGGGTCTGCCGCACGGCGGGAAGGTCCCCGGCGGAAAGGTGCACCTGGCCCTGCACGAGGCGGGGAAAGAACAGGGGCTGCTCCTTCTGCCGACGGAGGCAGACCTCCAGCAGTTGCGCCGCCAGCTCGGGCTCGCCGGTGCGGAGTGAGACGATGGCGCGGAGAAACAGCCAGGAGAGCGGGCAGGTAGGCTCCTGGCTACCGCCTTGCTCCTGGATCATCCGGTCCAACATGCGGCGGGCTTCGGCTTCATCAGGATTGCGGAAGCGCTCGTAGAGTGCGCGCTCAAACTGCCAGCCGCCCAGCCGGTCCTGCTCCGCGCGCTGCAGGAGTGTGTCCGCCTCGGCAAAGCGCCCGGTCTTCAAGTAAGAGGCGGCTAGGAGGAGCACGGCGGGCCGCTCGGTGGAGTTGTTCTTTTCATGCTGGTCAAAGCCCTGGCCCAAGTAGTCCCGCAGGGCGGCCTGTTCTTGCTCGTGGCGGCCCATGAAGCCGAGGCACTGCGCCCGCCGGTAGGCAATGAGCGAGCGCCAGTGTACGGTGGCGGGAGCAAAGAGGTCCGGGTGGGGTGCGGTGGCGGGGGCAGAGCCTTCGGCGGCAGGGCTGGCATTGCGACGGATTTCCTCGGCTTGATCAAACTGACGCAGGGCCAGATTGAGGGCACCGTCTTCGAGAGCGGAGACTCCCAGCAAGTAACGGGCGGCGAGGTGTTGCGGGCGCAGGGTCAGAACGCGCTCGGCCAGTCCCACGAGGTCTGCCACCTGCGTCATTACACGTGCCTGGAGCATGCGCTCAAACTCCGCTACGGGATCAGCCGCAGCTTGAGTAGAAACCAACTCTGAAGCTGCGGCCGGTGCC
The DNA here is from genome assembly GCA_027490195.1 of Verrucomicrobiaceae bacterium. Classification (GTDB taxonomy): domain Bacteria; phylum Verrucomicrobiota; class Verrucomicrobiia; order Verrucomicrobiales; family Verrucomicrobiaceae; genus Prosthecobacter. The sequence continues at coordinate 13,166 of JAIXYN010000095.1, forward strand.
GGGAGCAAAGCCGTACCCGCAGCAGGCTGCGCACACGCTGGGCGGGCGCTGGCAAGAACGAGCGTGGCCAGGGCCATGAGGGTGGCCCGGTGGGACTGGAGACTTCTCATGCTCATGGGTTCACGTGTTTGCGTATATCATCAGGCTCTCTCACGGCTTCAGGCGGCGCAGGGGGTGAGTTTGGCGCGCTCAATCACTTCCACGACAGTCTGGTGCACGGCTTCGCGGGGGTCGAATTCGTCAAAGTCGGTCGGCAGGCCGAGGCGGTGCAGGTAAAAATCTTCGGCGATGAGGGTGAGCAGCCGAGGGTGCACGGTCAGTTCGTGGCCGTGCAGCAGGTGCTCGGCAAAGGAGACCACCTTCAGGCAGTTGAAGAGGTTCTTCTGGCTGCGCGCGGAGGTGCGGTACACTGGCACGCCGCTGAAGCGGTGCTGCAGCGCGCTGGCGATTTCCACCATAATCCTCACGAGGTCGGGATGGCAGGTGACGCTGGCGTTGATCCAGGCGCGCTCGGCCAGCACCTGGCCCACGGTCACGGGGTAGGAGTGGAAGTCGGAGCCGTTATGAGCCTGGGGCTGGGGGTAGGCTGAAAGGCGGGCGGACTCGCGGGGATCGTCCATGGAAATGATGCGCATTTCGCATTCGTCGGAGATGGGCTGGAGCGTGCGCTTGAATAGAAAGCGGTCCAACTGCGCGGCGGGAAGCTCAAAGGTGCCCAGGTGGTCCAGTGGGTTCTGCGTGGCGATGCCGAAAAAGAGCTCTCCTAGGGGGTGGCTTTTGTTTTCCACAGTCACTTGCTTTTCCGCCATGGCCTCCAAAAGGGCGGACTGCACGCGGGGGGTGGTGCGGTTGATCTCATCCACCAAGACGACGGTGGAAAAGACCGGCCCGGGGTGGAAGGTTCGGTGCATGTCGTAGTAGCCCGTGAGGTCTGAGGGCAGGAGGTCCGGCGTGCACTGGATGCGGCGAAACTGCGCCAGAGGCACATGGACGCTCTCCGGGTCTGTGGAGGTGGAGTGGCCGGGGACGTCATGCAGCAGGCTGCGGCCCAGGCACTCGGCCAAGTATGATTTCCCGGAGCCAGGATAGTCCTCAAGCAGGACGTGGCCGCCAGTGTAAAGGGCGCAGAGCACGAGGTCGATCGTGCTCAGGTTCGGCGCGTGGTCGGTGTCGCGGCCAAAAACCTTGTGGTTGATGGCCTGGCGAAGCCTAAGATAGGCGGGGCTGGCGGGGGGCGAGTGGGCGGGACGCATGGAGGGCGGGGGCATGGAGACGTGAGCGTTGGCTGTAGCGGGTGGAAAAGAAGAGCTTCAGACTGAGAAGGGGAAAGCGCAGGCAGGCGAGGGTGAGGAAGCCAAGATAGGTGCGCCGCACAGCGGGGGGCTGGACAAGCTGGCGGCCCACTCCTCCCGAAGAAGTAGAGGTCTCCGCCGAGCTGCGGTGGGTGAAGGCGTACTCCGTGGCTGCCACGAGGGCGGCCAAGCGGGTTCCCAGGGCCGGAGTTTCGGCGGCGAGCTGCCTGGAGAAGTCGCTCAGTGGCTGCCCGTATATGCGCTGCCGGGGCGCGAGCTGCAGCAGACGCAGAGCCTCCCTGAGCGCAGCGGGCGGGGCGGCCGTCCCAGGGGTGAAAAGCGGGTGCAGGAGCTGCCGAGCTAGGAAAGCGAGACGAAGCAGCAACCCAGCGGCGAGAAGAGCGGCAAGAATTCGCGGCGTGGTGAGGTAGGTGGCCGAGGCGAGTTCAGGCGGCGGCTCGGGAGCCGTGGCACGGGTCTCCTCCACGAGGGCCTGGATCAGCTCGGGGTCGGGCGGCGGCGACTCATCGGCACTTTTCTCGACATTGGCGGGGGTGAAGACCAGGGGCGTCCAGCCGCCCTGCCGCAGCTGGATTTCCACCCAAGAAAACTTCATGGCCGGGGTGAGCAGTAGATCGCTGCGGCCCCGGCCCGCACCGGGCTGCGACACCACCCGGTAACCTTGGGCAATCCGGGCGCGGATGCCGGCGCTTTGCAGCAGCGCCTGGGTGGCTGCGGCGATGTGCCCGGCACTGCCACGACGGGAGCCTTCCTTCTGCTGCAAAAAGGCCTCCACGGACAGATCCTGCGAAGCCTGCGCAGAGAGAATGCAGTGAGCGGAGAGCCATTTAACGATGGCATCCACCTTTTGCGCCGGACGCGGCGGAGCGGTGCCCGGGACTGCGGGCGGCAGGATGGCTGCCGTGAGCTGTGCCACGAAGGAAGGCGGGCGCGGTGGTCTTGCCGGGCTTGCTGGAGGCTCGGTAGCCTGCGGCGGCGTGGCAGCAGGCGTCATCGCATCGGAAGATGCTGCGGCGTCGGGAGTAGGTGTCAAAGGGGCCGCAGGCGTGGCTGGCGTGGGAGCTTCGGCGATGTCATCGCCGCTGCCGCGGAGTTCCAGGTCCCAGAGCTCGGGCTCGATGACTGCGGGCGGCGACCCGGAGAGCGTGCGCCAGACGGCGGAGACACGGCCGGCAGGTGGCAACCTTGTGGCGAAGGCTGCCGGGCTGGGCGTGGAGGGAGCTGCTGTGGGGCAGATGGGGAGGCCTTCGAGTTCTTTGTAGAGATAGAGGTCCGCCTCCCATGCGGGATTCGGGCGGAGATCCTGGGGCGAGAGCTGGGGGAGTTGGGTCTCAAGGCGGAAGAGCAGGCCACCCCAGGCTCGGGGCTCGGCTGGGGGCAGGCCGCGGAAGCGTACCAGGACGTCGTAGCCCTGGTCGGAGTCTGACTGCGGCGGCGGGGGCTGCTCCTGCTGGTCTTTTTCCTCCTCCTTTTCCTCTTTGTTTTGGCGTGGGGGATTGGCGGCCAGGGGGGCGGGCGGCACGCGGTGACTCCAGTAAACAGGGGCGGCGGCCGCCAGGACCGCGGCTACCAAGGCCCACTTTGGCCAGCGCCAGGAGGGAGCGGCGGCATCCCTAGCACGCCCCCCTTTCCTTGGCCGAGTGCGTACCGGAGAAAGAGCAGAAGCCAGGGTCGCCTCCGGGGCGGAGGCGGGTGAGCGCAGGCGCCAGAGGCAGCAGGCCACAAAGACGGCCGCCCACCCAAAGTAAGCCCAGTAGATGCTCCAGCCGAGGAAGGTCATGGAATCTGCCAGCCAGTAGGGGTAGAGCACCTGCCCTGCGCGATGCGTGCTTGCCGTAGCGAGCGCAAACCACGCCATGAGGCCCAGTTCCACCGGCAGGCCCAGCCCGGGCAGTCGCCGCTGCAGCAGGGCGAGGAAGGCGGACAAAGCGACGGCGTGAAGCCCAGCTTCCACCAGCAGGTAAGCGGCGGCAGAGGCCTGCGGCCAGCCTTGGCCCACGGCCCAGGCACCCTGCTCGGCGAGCCAAGGTGCGAACACACCGCAAGCGAGCAGGACCAGGCCTGCTCCCAGCAGCACGCCGGAGGCAGCCAGCAGCGGATGCCTCACCCGCCATGACCGTGGCTTTGACTGTGCGGCCTCTGAACCGGTGCCGGAGCCGGCATGGCGGCAGTGCTGGCTGGCCTGCTGCAGGGCTTTTTCCAGCCAGATGCCGACCACCCAGCCGAGGAGGGCACCACCCCAGCCGGACAACCCGGAGCGCAGGCAGACATAGGGGGTAAGCACGGGCAACCAGGCGAGCAGCCTCCAAAAGGGGACTGTAGCTCTCTGCATGTGGGCCTGGGCAAGGAGGGTCATGAGACGGTGATCTCGAATTGGGTGGGCTGACTAGGCAGGGCTCGCAGGCTCACGCCTTTGGCGGTACAGGGGATGACACGGAAAAAGGTTGCCGCCACTCCCGCCACTGCGGATTCCGCCCGCAGGCTGCCGGGCTGCCAGTCGTGCCCGTGAAAGACCCAGACTTCGGCGATACCCTGCTGGCGGCACTTGAGCACGAAGGCAGAAAGAGGCTCCACACTGAGGTTGGCGGGGGGGATATCCCGGCTGCCACTCTTCACTAGCCGCCGGGCGACAGCGCGGGCGCCTGCGGCTTGGCCGGGCAGGAGCTTACCGGGGTCGAGGGAGTCGGCGAAGTACCAGTCGTTGCCGAACATGTCCGCAGTGCCGTGGGGGGCTGCCAAGCAGCTGCAGAGGAAGGCAGCGGCGGGTTCATCCATGGGGGTAACCTGGAAAAAGACGCCCAGTCTGCGGCGGTGCTGAGCCACTGGCTCGGGGGCGCGGCGGTACTTCACGGTGGTGGAGCCGGACTTGAGGCTGAGCTTCCAGAGGAGGAGGCGCCGGGGGGTCTGGGGATCGGCGGTGAGAATGTCAAAGTAGTCGCCCTGGTGCTTGCCATACTGCGACCAGCCTTCGTCGCTGTCGGGGAAAGTGGACTGCAGGCGAGTTAGACGGCCGGTCTCCGGCGGGGAGATGGAGACGCGGGCCAGGTCGCTCTTTTCCAAACGGGCGCAGGTGAGATTGAACACGTCCCTGAGAACAAGCTGGCGGCGAAACTCAAAGGAACCGCGCCGCCCTACGGCGATGTGTTCCCGGCCGTCTGCTCCGAGGCGGCCTTGCACGACTACTTGCCCGTGGCCGTCTGCTTTTTTCCAAAGGGTGGAAATGGTGACAAGTCCCAGCCGCAGGAGGAGGGGCGAGCCGCCACTCCAGCCGGAGAGGAACTCCGCAGGCGCTGGAGGCTGAATGCTCGTGGCTGGATCCTGAGCCGGGCCAGAGCTGGAGGCAGATCCATCATTAGAACCCAGGACCAGCCAGAGTGAGGGCGGCAGTTGAATCTGCAAGATCGGGGCGGCTGACCCAGCGCGGGAGGCAAGGAACTGGGCGAGGTAATTGCAGAGGATGAGCAGGAGCAGGAGAGCGGTAAGGCAGAAACTAAGGGCGTTTCCCACCTCGTCCCGGCCTTGGGTGCGCGACCACAGGCCCACTACGGCGGCAGTGAGTGCGAGGCACCAGCCCGTCCAGCTAAGGGGCAGCAATCTCTGGCAGACACGCGCCAACATCTGTATCCTGCGCATGCCTTAGGGCCGGTGTGTGAGAGGTGGGATGAGCGAGCGGGGCCGAGAAGTCTGCCGCAGCAGCTTATTTACCGCTGCCTGTAGACGGGGTTGCGCCGGGCGTGCCTTCCGGGCTCGTAGCGGCAGCGGAGGGCAGGCCGAGGAGACTGCGCAAGGATGCGATCTGGACCGCCAGGGCGTCCCGCTCCTTGGTGGTGGCTTTGAGCAGATCCGCGAGCTTTGCCGCGGAGGTTGCCGCAGCTTCTTTCTCGGCACTGCTCACCGCAGCGTCCGCAGCCTGCTTACGTTGCAGAAGGTATTTGGCTTCAAGGTTTTTGATCTGGGCGTCCAACGCCGCGACAAGCTCCTCGACGGACTTCAGCGTCTTCTCCATTTCCGGTGATCGCACGGGGGCCGCCGCGACAGTCTGCGGCGGAGTGGCGGAAGCCGCTCCGGTGCCGCCGGGGGCCTGCCCCTGCGCGGAGCAGACCGCGGCTGGCACTAGCAGAACCAGGAACAAGCGCAGGCGTTGCTGCAGGCTCAGGGGGCTGTGCATGCCGCTACCCTGCCGCGTGGGCCTTCGAGTGAATGTGAGAGCCATGGGGGATGTCCTCAGTTAGGTCTGATACCATCGGTCATGCCCATGGTGCCCACCATGCCGCGGATGCGGAGGCTGACGGTTCGCATGTTGTCCACAACGGCTTGGAGCTGGGTTATGGTGGAGGTGAATCCTTTGAGCTCGATCTCGGCAATGATGAGCTCCTTTTCCTCTTCGGCAGACTTCAAATTGGTCATGAGCTCGACGCGGGTGTCCTGCATTTTTTTAATGACGCCGATGCCTGCTTCCGCATTGGTGTTGTAGGACTGAGCCATGTCCGTCCAGCGTTTTTGCTGGGCGGGGGAGAGTCCCGGGGTGCCTGCCTTGGCGGTATATTCGCGGGCACGGGTCTGGGCGCGCTCCATGACCTTGCGACTTTCGGGCTCGAGGTTTTTTTCAATGGTCGAGATGGAGTTTCCGATCCGCGCGATGAGCTCATCGAGGCCTTTTTGCAGCTCAGCTCTGTTCTTGTCAGTTACGGCTTTTTTGACCATTTCCAAGGCTTGGTCCACGGAGTCTGCCAGCTTTTTAGAGTCGGTATCCAGAGGCTTGTACTCCTCGGGGATTTTGGACTCCGCAGTGCCTTCTGCACCGCCAGCGGAGGGCAGTGCTGGTACTGGCTCCGGGGCGGCTGCCTGCCCCAGAAGAGTGCTGGTGAATGTGAGCGCCGCAGTGGCGAGGATGAGAGGATGCAGTTTGCAGTTCATGAGGATGGAGGGTGGAGTAGAGAGAGGGATGGAGTTTGAAAGTGCGGGGAGTTGGGGACGAAGTTGGTGTGGCGGATGTGGAAATGAAAGAAGGTTGAAGAAAAATCGGAGGCTGTGGGAGGACTGGTCAGTTCCGTGCAGAGGTTGCAGGCATGTCATTCGGTGGTGTGTTCTCAACGCGCTGAATGAGCAACTTCAGGCTCTCCGCCGCCTCTCGCACATGCTGGGCGGACTCTGTGATGGTGGATTCAAAGGCCTTGAACTCCATCTTCGCAATGAGCAGCTCTTTCTCGGCCTCCGCATTCTTCAAATTGGCCGCCAACTCCTCCCGCGTGGCTCGTATTTTTTTGAGCATGTTCTGGCCCGTTTCCGCATTGGTGTTGTAGGACTGGGCCATGTCCGTCCAGCGTTTTTGCTGGGCGGAGGAGAGTCCGGGGGTGCCTGCCTTGGCGGTATATTCGCGGGCATGGACCTGTGCACGTTCCATGACCTTGCGAGTCCCCGGCTCCAGTGTACCGTCGATGAAGGTGATCGAGTTTTTGAGCCCATCGATCAGCGTGTCCAGCGCCTGCTTGAAATCATTTTCGTTCTTATCTGTAACTGCTTTTTTGACCATTTCCAACGCCTTGTCCACAGTGTTCGCCGGCGGCTTGGTGCAATCATCCAACGGTTTGAACTCCTCTGGGATAGAGCCTATGCGCGTGGGCGCCAGCCCATTGGCGGGAGCCCCGCCTGCAGGGGGAAGTGCTGGCCCAGGTGCCGTGGACTGTCCCGCAAGGCTGCTGGCGATGGAAAGCACCGCCACAGCGAAGATCAAGGGATGCAGTTTGCAGTTCATGAGGATTGAGTGTTGATGGAACGTGGTGCAGCGAGATTCCTTATATGGGTAGGCTTATTGCCCAAGGCGTTCTTCAGCGCGGCGGAGGCTTTCCTGGAGGCTCTTTTCCACGTCGTCGAGACGGCGGATGGCGGCTTTGATTTCCTGGGATTTCTCGCTGCCGGCAGAGGTCTTGACAGGGACGAAGCCGAGGGCCTCGGAGAGGCTCTTGCGGTCGTTGCGGACTTGCTGGAGGGACTGCTGGCTGGCGCTCAGCGTGGCCTGGCTGACACGGGCGTTTTCAAGCTGGCTCTCCAGCGCGGACTTGTTTTTCCGCGCGGTACTGAGGCTGCTGCGGGCTCTGGTGAGGTCTTGGTTCACAGTGTCGAAACGGGAGGCGTAGTAGTCCCGCTTCAGAGCCTGCCGGTGCGCGAAGCCAAAGCCGACAGCACCTCCCAAGATGCTGCCGATGATCATTCCCTTCACCGCGCCGTCCTTCTCTCCGCTGAGCGCACCAATGCCCGCGCCTAATGCGCCGCCGACCAAGGCCCCCAGGCCAGTGCCAACGAATTTCGACTTGGTGTCCGGGAGTCCGCCTGGGGTGGTGCAGGAGGCCATGAACAGACTGAAGACAAGCCCAAAAGCAGTTAGGCGAATGAAGGTTGTTGGATGGGAAGTCATGAAGAGTGAGTGGACAAGGGGGGGGCGGGGTGAGAGGAACGGGGCGACTCGGCGGCGTAGAAATTTAACAGCGGACCTAACGGAAGACTGAGTGGCTAACCTGTCGGATAACTGGGTGGGTGTTGCCTAGGAAAACGGATTTAGGGCTGCTGGAGCTTTCTCTCCATGAGCTGGAGCTGGCGGGAGAGTTCGTCGGACTTGCGCTGCAGCACCTCAACCGCAGGGGCGGAATCGCGGCTGGTGCGGCGGGCAGGGGCAGTCTGCTGCTGCAACGTGGTTGCCTGAGTGTCCAGGGTCTCAAGCTGGGCGATCTCTTGCTGCATTTCCACATTGGACTGTCGGGTGGCGGCGACGCGCTTTTTCAGCCGGGAAATGCGGGCGCGGTCATCGCCTAGTTGGTGGTGCATCGCGGCAAGCTCGGTCTGCATCTCCATGAGGGTCTTCTCGGCCTTGCGGGAGCTGAAAAAGAAGTTGTCCTCATAGGGGTTTCCGGTGGTCTCGCAGGCAGGGATGAGCAGGCAGGCGGCCAGTCCCAGACTCAAGCTGAGGCGCAGCGGCAGGCTCTGGCCGGGGCCTTTAGAGTTCCGGTGGCATTCCAGCCATCTCTGGCTCTGAGAGGTGAAGTCGAAGTGCGTCATGGTTTGGGCGACTGAAGGGTGAAGGTCGAAGTGGTGCAGTGCGGCGTGGCGTGGCGTCAGTTCAGATGCACACGGTGGGCCCGGTGGGGAGCAGTTCTGACTGCAGGGTTTTTTTGGAGTCTTCGGTGTGCATGATCCGCACTTTGACTTCCTCGATGAGCTCCTTGAGCCAGACTCTGTCCACCACGGTCTGGGCGTTCTCCTTGTCCATCAATGCCTGGAGCTCGGTCAGCGGGAGGGTGCGCAGATTCTTGGGCCGCTCCGCCTGAGAGCGCGAGGCGGGTGGCGGCGGAAGGCGCGTTTTCTTGTATTGTTCGCAGGATTTTCCGAGCTTCTCGGAAGCTTTGTCGCCGAGGTTTTTGAGCTCCTTGCGTGCGATGCTCTCGCCCTGCACCTGAATACTGAGGATATATTCTTTCTCCCAGGTGACGGACTCGGCGATGATGTGCTGACAGGCCTGACCGATGGCGTCGAGTTCGGCAACCAGGTTGCCCACATTGTTCTCGAGCTCTCCGGCTTTTTTGGCGAGGTCGGCACGGGTGAGCCCGGCGCGGAGGGTTGCGATCTCCAGCTTGAGCTGGTCCACGTCCTTGCGGATGAGGATGGGCGCTGTGGACTCGGTGACCTGAGATTGGAGGCCGTTGAGCTCGCTGCGCAGTGTGCGAAGCTGTAGCTCGGGATTGCTGGAAGCGTTGAACGTTTTCAGCGTCTTCTGAACATTGGCCCACACCGAATCCGTCCTCATAGCCAGTGACTGATAGCGTTGCTCATGAGAGAGCGCACCAGCTCCCAGATTACGGGCTTTGTCATCGATTTCCTGTGCGTTGACCGGAATGATCAAACACAGGCCTAACAAGCCAAGTAGAAGACGAGCTATGAAGAAGGGTTGGTAGGCCTTCATCGGCGCATTTCGCTTCGACGGTGGGTCTATATTCATAAGGTATGTACCTATGGGTCTTTGCGCTGTCAATTGCAACCTTCAAAACCCTCGATATTTATACATGTATTACTGATAATAAGTGAAAAAACTTTAGGCCAGTGAACTTGCGCAGGAGTGCCGACAAGCCACAGATTAAAATGTGCCGCTGGCCTGGGGGGCAAGCTTGGAGACCGTTTAACTTTTGGGGAAGATAGAAGCAAGCATTAGGGTAGCAAAGGCCAGCCAGTACATGCAGGTCAGTCGGCAGGCCTCGGCATACGGTTGGGCAGAAACTGAACGCACTGTCTATCTTTGCGCCAACTGTCAATTACTGGTTTTGCAGTGGGATTATTGATCAGGTGGGGGCGGGGGGGCTTTTGTCACATTGGTGAGCTGGGATGGGGGGCTCAATGACCTCGCCAGATATTTCACAGCAGCAAATTCGGGCAAAGGCCCATGCCGAAAAAGGAACACAAGGTTGCGCCGACAATGAGGGGATCAACACCTGATTCGAGGTAGGCGTAATTCAGTTCCGCAGCGGACATGTGCGGTGCGTAGAGCGCCAGCAGGGAGTCTCGCGTGATGCGCTGGCATTCTGCGACTGCCTCCTAAAGAGTCGCCTTGCTACAGACATAGCGCCGTCCCACAGAGCCGGACACGGACCTGGCGTTGCGGTCTATGTAGATCTGGTATGGCCACAAAGGCGGGCCTGGGTCTAAATCAATATGCATCGTCATTTAACAATTGGCGGACCTGCCAGGACATTGCCACACAGCCCATTTCATCTCGGATTTCAGCCCTGACAGTTGGATCTGTCGCGGCCTGCAAGGCAGCTCTCAACTGATCCATGATGGCAAGCGTTTTTCGTGTGTCCTCATCGGCTGTGGTATTTGGCAGTTCTGCTTGTTTCATGGTTCACCTCAAAGTGAATCAGCGGCTTCTGCTGCGCGATTGAAGGGATTCAGTATGTTGGAGGCCGATTCGGCGACCAGCAGGCAACTGATGGAAAATTGCGGATCGGCGCCGGCGGCTGTCTGCAAAGACTGCACAACCTGATGCACCTCCATGATGGTTTCCCATAACCATTGGATGATCATTTTGATTCGTTCGTTGATGTTCGAAGGTCAGGAAGATTCCACCACTTCAGACAGCTCGAACAATTCTGAGATGACATCATGCTTGGTGGCAATAAGGCTGTCACACAGTACGGTAATTTGTTCACTCATGCCCTCTGGCAGCGTGAGACTGGGCAACTCGGTCTGAATGTAGGCGGCGTTGCTCATCATCTGCATGGCGCAATTTTGTGCGGCGCTGGCGAAGATTTGGAGTTTGGGGTTTGTTCGGAAGTTTCTTTTTTGCACCCCAGTCAGATGTAGGCTGAGAAAATAGGTTGGATGAGGGGGCCGCCGGGAGAAACGCGAGATAAGGTTCGAATACCCTGCTTCATCGAAGGTAGACAGTTCAAAACGTGATTGCAGGCCGCAGAGATAAACCGTGGAGCGGGTCAGGGTTTCGGCGAGATCGGCAAAAGTGTGCATGAAGGCGCCGTTCAGCATTTTGCGAGCACATCATCCAGCTTCGTTGCCTTGAGGAACCTGGCTGTAGGCGTGTTATGGGTGGCGAGTGCGGCAAAATGAGCCTCACCGCATTTGATCTTGGCGCTTTCTTTGTCACGGAGATCGTCAGTAAAGAGGCTGCTCTTGGTTTCGACAACGAAGTAGAGACGCTCGGTGCCGTCTTTGTCCACGAGCACGGCCCAGTCGGGATTGTAGGGGCCGAGGGGCGTGGGGACCCGAAACCAGCCGGGGAGCTTGGCGTAAACTTTGATGGCCTCATTCTTCTCCAGTTGTTCTGCGAAGCTGCGCTCGGTGTCTGACTGGTAGATGACCTGTTCGTGTACGCTCTTGTCGGCGTTAATCATCGTCTTGAGGTAGCCGGTGAGTTCTTCGGTCTCGAAAAGTTGCTGAGCGTAGTATTCTTCGGCTCCAATGCGCTGGTACTTGATGCCGTTCACGAGGGCCATGCGCTTGCTGCGGTTGATGATCTCGGCGGCAAGTTCGATAAACTGCTGAGGGTTGCGTTTGAAATCATCGAGTCGTCCGCTGTCCACGAGAATACGGTAGATGCTGCGGCGCGTGAGTGAGGTCTTGTCCTGGAGGTCAGTGAGGATGTCGGGAAGTTCGATGTCGCCTTCGTCCAGGGTTACCGGGGCCGAGGTCGCCGTCTCCTTGGTGTCCACACCGGACCGCCCGATGGCGAGGTCGGCCTTGCGCCATTGCAGGCGGGTCTTGGCGATGGGGGGACCGTCCGTAAGGGACTTGATGCAGGTCAGCAGCAGGGCCTCGTTGTCGAACTGCACACGGTAGGTTGTCTTGTGCTTGATGCGATCCCACAGCGCCTTGAAGTCCGCGCCTTGAAGCACGGCTTGTCGGCTCTTCACCTGCTTGCGTTCATCGGCATTCTTGATTTCAAGGCGTCCGGCCAGCTTGCGGAGAATTTCCCTGACCTGCGGCACCTGGGCGGTAAACGGCTCTGGCAGTGTCAGTGTGCCGTTTTTGAGGGCGGTACGAAGTGCGTCCTGCACCTTGCCCTTGGAGTCCACCAGACCGGCGGCTTTCAAATGCTCCCAGAGGACTTTCGATTGGTCAAAGCCCAGCGGTGCGGGCTGGCCATCTGGTCCGTTGATGGTGATTCCAGCAAATTGATGTGTCTCCACGACGCCGAAACGGATGCCGGTCTCCTGCTCAATCTCGTTCTGAAGGCTCTCGGCGAACTGCTCGTAGCTCTCCGTCGCGATGACAGTCAGGGTGTTCACCTCGAAGCCGCGCAGGCGCTCGCCTTGCTGGTTCACACAAAGGCGCAGGCCGCGCCCGATGGTTTGACGGCGTTCGCGCTCAGTGCCCATTTCGCGCAAGGCGCAGATCTGGAAGACGTTGGGGTTGTCCCAGCCTTCGCGGAGGGCGGAGTGGGAGAAGATGAACTTCAACTTCGTATCAAAGCTCAGGAGTTTCTCCTTCTCCTTCATGATGAGGTTGTAGGCCCGCTCGGCGTTGTCCCGATTCCCTTGGTTGTTCTCTGCGGTGTCAGTCCAGCCTCCCTTTTTATCAATGGAGAAATAGCCGTCGTGAACTTCCTCGGCGGCAGTGGTCATATCGACTTCCTTGAAGAGGACCTGGTAATCCGGGTGCTTGGCGAGCCGCCGGTATTCCTCCTCGAAAAGGCGTGCATAATCGCCCTTCATCTTGTTGCCTTCAGCGTCGTATTGCCGGTATTTGTCCACGGCATCAATGAAAAACAGGCTCAAGACCTTGATGCCCTGCGGAGCTAGGCGCTTCTCCTTGTCGAGGTGCTCTTTGATGGTGCGGTGGATCATCTGACGCTGAACCGCCAGCGGTTCCACATCGCCATAGGCTTGGCCGGGGCGAAGGTATTGTTCGCCGCCGGGGTAGCGAAGCTCCATGAACTTGTCGTCTCCTGCATCCCTGATGTCCTGCCCAATGAGGTGGTCCCGGTAGATTTCCCGTTTGGTGACTTCTTCAAGTTTGTCGAGTGGTGCTACCGTCACAATTTGCCGGGCGACTCCGTGGGCCGTGGCCATGTCCAACTCCACCTGGGCACCAACTACGTTTCTTCCACGAGACACCGGCGCGATGAATCGCACATAGGCGCGGTTATGCCCGCCCTCCACCGTGGCTGATGCCACTTCGATCTGTTTCACCAGCTTGCTCTCGTAGGCATCCACGGCATCAAGTCGATAGACCATGTGATGCTTGTCCGCGTGGGTGGCGGAGTAGCGCAGCGTGCAGAGCGGGCGCATGGCATCCAGCGCCTCCTTGCCCCGGCCTTCCAGGCCACCGTCCACACTTTGCGGTTCATCCACGATGAGGATGGGACGCGTCGATTTGATGAGGTCGATGGGCTTCTCTCCGCCCATTTTCTCGGTGTCTTTGTAGAGGTTGTTCACCTCCTTTTTGTTAATTGCACCCACCGTCACCACCATGATCTGGATGTTCGAGCTGGTCGCGAAGTTGCGCACCGGGCCGGGCTTGGCGGAGTCGTAGAGGAAATAGTCAAACGGCACGCCGGAGTAGAGGGTGCGGAAATGCTCCTCCATGATTTTGATCGAATGATAGACCCCCTCTTTGATCGCGACTGAGGGCACCACGATCACGAACTTGGTAAAGCCGCTGCGCTGGTTCAGTTCAAAAATGGTGCGGAGATAGACGTAGGTTTTGCCAGTGCCCGTCTCCATCTCCACGGTGAAGTCACGGTTCTTCAAGTCCTTCGACGGCTTCAACCCGTGCCGCAGTTGGACTTTGAGGAGATCCTCCAAAATTACTTCATTGTAAACTGACTCATCGGGACGCTCGGGCCAGTTGCCATAGCCATTGGCATTGTCGAAGCCCGGCAGGTCACCGAAGAATTTGGAAACGGTGAAGACGGAGGTGCAGCGCTCCCATTTGCTGAACAGGTCGCACACCGCGTTGATGGCATCGCGCTGGTAATCGAGGTTGGGCTCGAAGTGGAGTTTCATTTTGAAGTTTTCGAGGTCGAGCTGGGACGTTTTGAATAAGTGTCAAAAAACTCCCGTGCCAGTGCCTTGTGCTTGTCGAGGTTGTCTTGATTGAGGTACCGGCATTCAATTTTCTCGACCGCACCCTTCTTAGGGTCATGAAGACGAGAAAACACGCTGGAGAAGCGTTCTGCTATTTCGGGGCCGGTCAGGCGGACTGTGGATTCGATTACGAGATCTTCGCCATAGAAGTGAATGAACACTTCTTTGTTGTCGATGATTACGAGTTCAAAGTCATTGGTAAACTGGGTCAGATACAACGTGAACGACTTACCCATGAACTTCTCTAGGTATTCTTCAACATCCTTGAGCTTTTCGAGATTATTGGCCGCCACGATTCTGAAATAATGCTCCAATGCTTGGCAGTCTTTCCCGAGGACGCGGTCATTGATGGCGTCAGAGTAAGCAGGGAACGTATTCTTGATGGCATGGGGGAAGAAGCGGGTGGCACGGATCATTCGAGTTGCTCTCATGGTGGCATCAATGAGCGCCTGCATCGCCTCTCTCTCGCCATAGATATAATCAAAAGCGTTGAGCCCTTGCGACACTCCATTTAACATAGAACGGCTGTTTGTTAGGAGTTCTTCGAGGATGTCCTCGGGTGAGCGCTTCGCCGGAGGTTGGTCCTTTGAATCTTCTGCTTGAGCAACAATATTTAGCTCTTGTTCCAGGTTTGGCCAGATCATGGCGAAGACTTCATCCAGGTCGGATTCGTTTCGCTTCTGTTCATTGAGACGAGTGTTAATTGTCCTGAAAAGCTTCAGGATGTCCCCTCGTTCAAAGGTCGTCGCGTGATATTCCGACAAAGGCGGTTTCAGATCAGACGTTTTAGCATCCAAAAGAAAAAGGCACACAGTGGCCTCTTTATGATGACGGGCCAAGGCACCTGCCTCAAAATGAAGCCACGGTGATTGCACATTTGCACGCGTTACCACCAAAATGCCGAAGTTGGATGATTCGAGTTTGTTTGAAATTACTTCAAACCAACGCTGACCGCTTTCGATACCCGTGGAGATGAAAGCATTTGCTCCAGGCAGATGCAGACGAATGTGTTTCTCAAGAATCAAAGCCGCTTTCTGACTTTTAGTTCCGGACCAGCTGATGAAGACGTTTAACATAGGCTAGGTTGGTTGGTGGTTGGGGAGAAATTCGGACTCTACAGGCTCCGCACCGTTTCCAGCCCGTGCTGGTGGAGGATGGCGGTGAGGTTGGTCTTGGCGACGTCATCGGCGAAGGCGCTGTCGCGAAAGACGACGGTGGTTTCTCCGGCGGGCTTCAATGCCTTGTACCAGGCGACGAGGCCGAGGGCCAGCGGCTCCACATCGGCCTGCGGGATGGTGGTCGAGAGACAGACGAGCAGGGAACCGCTGCCGATGGAGTGAACTTCATGTGTCTGCTTCTTGGCTCCGGTGATCTTTTTGGTTTCGATGGGCACACAGAGGTCAAGGCCAAGCTTGAGGAGCAGTTCAAAGAGGATGTCCTGCTCGGTGCGGTTGGTCTTGAGGTGCTCGATGGAGGCTTCGAGGGTTTCGGCGAGTTTGTTACGGTCTGGCTCCCAGGCCAGGATGTTGCTGCTGGCGAGTTTAAAGACGCGGAAG
This sequence comes from Verrucomicrobiaceae bacterium, assembly GCA_027490195.1. GTDB lineage: Bacteria > Verrucomicrobiota > Verrucomicrobiia > Verrucomicrobiales > Verrucomicrobiaceae > Prosthecobacter. Next base: position 28,622 of record JAIXYN010000095.1, read on the forward strand.
CCGAGGTCCCCCGCAAACAGCGGGTTTTCCTTCCGAAACTTCTTCCCGGCCCGGCGCAGACGCTCTTTGGTAAGTTCGGCGATGTTGCGCGGTTTTCCAATTTCATCACAAAACATCGCCGCAGCCTTTTGTTCCTTTTGTTCTAAGCTCAATTGCTCAGGCAATTGAACGAGAACAAAATGACGATTCGCCCCATCGGACAAGTTATGTTCCATCACGGCCTGCCCAAATGTCCCCGACCCGGCGAACAAGTCCAAGCCCACTTGATCATTGCTCATGCCAATCTGAATACATTGACGCAGAAGATCTACAGACTTCGGAAAGCTAAATGTGTCGCCTGGAAGGAAGGCCTTCATCGCACGCTTACCGTTGTCGCTCGAAAAGTTAGGCCCAATCCAAATCGACTTCGGTTTCGAGGTGCGCTCGATGATTTCGTCTTCCTCGCCTTCGTCTTCCTCGTCATCATCCTGCATAATTGTGTCACCAAGTTTGACGGTTGGATCAAGATATAGGCGATGTGACACGTCCAAACGGCCACTCCGCCCTGACTGTTTAGGATGCATCCAGGGGAGAAAAGCTCGGACCTTATCGATACCCCAGCGCCAACGGCCATCGCTGCCATCACCACGAAGTGGAAAGATTTCAATGTCAGTATCATTCTCCCGCTCTAGGGAGACGCGATTGTCGTCGGCCGACCAGTAGATGGGAAAATACATGTTAGGCCGGTCCTCCCGCCTGTCTGGCCCACCACGCTTTCGTAGATCGCGAAGTGCATACTTCTGCCCAGCTTCGTCTGTGTGTTTGAAGGCTGCTCGCTGTTCTTCCGTGAGTGGTAGTCCGAATGAAACGAATTCCGGCTTCGCATAGATGACAATCTGCTCGTGACACGCAGCCACATGCTTTTTGTCATTCCTGCCCTTCATATTCGTCACTACAGTCACATTGGCGATGAAGTTTTCTTCACCAAACAGATCGTTGGCGACGATGCGGAAATGCTGAACTTCCTTTTCGTCAATTGATACGAACATCACCCCATCCGGACGAAGAAGGCTCCACGCCATTTTGAGGCGGGGATACATCATGTTGAGCCAGTCGGTATGGAAGCGGCCGGAGGCTTCGATGTTGGAGGAGAGTTTCTTGCCGCCCTCACCCGTCTGACCGGTGAGTTCGAGGTAGTTTTTGATGTTGTCCTGGAAGTTGTCAGGATAAACGAAGTCCTTGCCGGTGTTGTAGGGGGGTCGATGTAGATGAGCTTCACTTTTCCCGCGTAGGACTTCTGGAGGAGCTTGAGGACTTCGAGGTTGTCGCCCTCGATCATGAGGTTCTGGGTGGTGTCCCAGTCCACGCTGTCTTCCGGGCACGGGCGCAGGGTGCCGGTGGAGGGCGTGAGGGCGAGCTGGCGGGCGCGGCGTTTGCCATGCCAGTTGAGGCCGTATTTTTCCTCGGCATCCGTCACAGCCTTGTCGCCCACGAGCTGCTTGAGCACGTCGAGATTCACGGCCACGCCGTTTGCCCCCTCAGTAACGAGTTCGGGGAATAGCGCACGAAGCGCGGCAAGGTTCGTGGCGGCGAGATCGGGGGATTTGGTTTCAGGATCGGCGGCGGTGAGTGGATTCATGTGTCAGGCGTTTGCGGCAGTTGTCGAAGTGCTGGCGAGGAGGTATTTGAACTTTTCCAAGATGAGTGCTTTCCGAGCGGTTATGAAATCTTCAAAGCGGTCGAGCTGCCACAGCGCTGAGTCCGTTGGGATGAGATGAGCCTCAAGGTATTCTGCAGGCTTATCCTTGAACCATGCATCTGGCGGCGTGTCCGATTTGCCGCCGGCCCCATTTTCTTGCTGCGTGAGAAGCATGCAATTCGCCAATTGATTGCGTTCGGGTCCTTTGAAGCGCATCAGGCTCATACGCCCGGTGTCAGGATTGAGCATTTTTACTGAACTAAGGAGACTCTGCGGGAAGATGTGATCCACTTGTGGAAGATTGTTGTCGTAGGCGGGGGTATAATTGAAGCTATACCATAGGTTGAAGAGCAAGTGAATCTGGTCGGACCCGTAGCCCATCCCCCAGAGCCGGTCCTCAGTTATGTCCAGACTGCGGCCCTTCGTCCGGATGACCCCGAAGACTTCAGCGAGGTCGAACTTTTTCAACTCCCGCAGCTTGTCTACAATGGAGTCAATCAACTGATCCGGCGTGCCACTGAAGGCACCGGCCAGTGCGGTGCGCACCAAATAGGTTTCCACGTCCTTGGCCTGCCTCCATGACTCCTTGAAATGGTAGCGCCCGTAAATGAGAGGGATGAGAAGAAGGTAGGACGGCAGAGCCTTGTCACACTTGATGAAAGTCTTTCCACGAACAAAATCGAGCACATCTTTGACCGCATCAGCAATCTCAGCCCAGTTTTCCTCGATCTGCTCGCGCACACCCGCTTTGCGGAACTTGTCCACCTCGTATCTCGCGCCCTGATCCAGGACGGTGAGGCACGTCTTCAGAATGAAATCGCGCGAAAAATCGAAACCGTGGCAGTTGAGTTCATCCAGCAACTCTTGCATCCGGTCATCGGCCTGATCCCACGACGAGCTTAGCAGCGAGAACAGGAGGTCCGATTTGCCGAGTCTTGTGCCCCCAGAATTGGCCCTGATGAAGATCTCAACCACATCATCGTCTGTGTAGAGGCTCGGGGCATCAATGCTGTCGAGCTCCTGATAAATCACAGCCTCGTCCATTTTGAAAGTCCGGTCCACGATGTCGAGATGATCGTCCAGCTTGTTAAGCTCCAAGGTAGTCAACTCCCGACCAGCATCCACCTTGATGCGTTCGACGATTTCGCGCTTTTTTTGCTGTGTGAATATGAGTTCCTTGAACTTGATCCAGGGGAAAGCGATTGAATTGGGCTCAAGGAATTGGAACTTGTATTTGATGTCGTCTGGGGCAGCGATTTCACCGCTGAGAACATCAAAACAAAGTTCGCGTCCCTCGTAGCTGCCATGCAGAGCTATATAAAGGCTCTGCAGGCGCTGCTGCCCGTCCAACACGAGGCATTTCCTCTTGTTATTCGTGGGTACATAAAAATCGATGAGCCGCAGGGACTCCTTCCAATTGTCGATGAACTTCCGACAGCGAATGGAACTCGTCGTTTTCCATACCAACAGAGTGCTGATCGGATACTCACGAAGGATCGAGTCAAACAGACGGCAAATCTGATCTTCGGACCAGACAAACGGACGCTGAATGTTTGGAAGCCAGAAGCCGCCGTCCTCGTCCGGGTTATTGAGGAAGCCGACGATCTTGCGGATAGTTTGTTTGTGGTTTTTCATTATAGCAGAAAGTGGTGTGTGCGAAGTGTTAGGATAGATCTGTAGTGGCCTCGGCGAGGCGGGCTTCAAGTTGTTTGATTTGGATATTCAGTTCCACTCGGCGGTTGAGTTGAGTTTCCTTTGCAGCTCGCGTGCGCAGTCCCGTGATCTCACGGCTTAGTCGGTCGTGCTCAGTCAGCGCGGCGCGTCGGCGTTCGGCGGCGGCGGGGTCAGCAGAATGAGCGAATTTTCCCGTGTGTCGGGCCGCCGCGTGCGCCTCGAACCTCTCCATCCAGCCTTGAAAGAGCGCGTAGAGATGCTGGCGCGGCTGGCTGGTGACATTGAGCGAGGCTAGGAAGGCGTCCGTCGCGGGAGTCTCGGCGCTGACCTTGGTGGTGATGAGTGGGCCGTCGAGCACGGTTTGCCCGGACTGCCCCTGTGACCAGCGCAGGTGAGCCAGCGAGAGCGTGAGACTGCCGGGCAGGGACAGGATGAGGAAGACGGGATACGGAATGGCGCGGTGAATCAGTTCGGTGAGGCGCGGAGCCTTGGCTCCAGGACGAAGGGTGAGCGACAAGACGGCGATTTCCAGATACTCACGGGTGTCATCGCGGAAGACTGGCACGCCGATGGTCGCGGGCTTGAGCGCGGCGAGCCAGTGAATGTCCTCGATGCCCTCGTTGATCTGGCGTTTATCGGCGGCGGTGGGTGCGCCGTTTTCCACCAGCAGCTTCTTCGGCACACGCTGATCTACCCGCGCATCGGCGGGGAGGGAGAGAGCTGCAATAACGGTGTCGGCGGTCATGAACTAGGAAGCTCCTTCGATGGCCTGAACACAAGCTTCGCGGAAGCCGCAATCGCGGCAACGTTTCGTCCGACGGTCCAGCATTTCGCTTTGCCCAAAACAACCGGGGCGTCGAGCCTCCTGGCCCGCTTGCGGTGTCAGACGGCATGCAGCCCACTTTAGCCAGCCGCCTGTTCCTTTCATCATGGCGGCCAGTCGTTCTGTGGCGGTGCCTGCTTTTTCTATTGCCAAGCCCAATACATGGAGGGCAGGGCCTATGGCGCCGAGAAAGCCGATCGTGGCGACAACGTAGGGGACGCAATCTACCCAGAAGCAGCCTTCACCATCGCCGGAATGAACAACGTCAATCTTAATACCGTCGGGCTTGTCGAGAGTGCCGAACAACCGTCCGAGCGCGTCGCATGATTCGCGGATGGCAGTCTGTTTTTCGTTCGCGGAGAAAGGCTGCTTGTCGGTCTTCTCAAACTTGAGCGTGAACGTTCCCAGCTCCATTCGCTCAGTCTCCACACGAACATTCGAAAATGCGGGAAGAATCACAAGATAGGCGACGACCTCGAAGTCGTTGATGCCTGCAAACTCGCCCTTCATGGCGTGGGTGCCGCCGGGGGTGAACAGGCTGGCGACGGCGCGCTCTTCTTTTTTGCCGATGACGGAGGCAACGGCGGCTGAAAGCAGTCTGCGGGCTTGGGCCATGTCTTCACCTTGCTTGGTCGCCTTGTCGAAGCGGGAGCAGGCTTCCGCATCCGGCAGGTCGCGCCCGACGCAGACTCGCTTCAGGCGGTCGAGTACGGTCTTGGCCTGGGTGAAGGGCAGGAGAGTGGTGGCGTCGTCACCGACGTGGACGAGGTAATGCGGGGCAAGCGGGTAGCCGGGTTCGAAGGACTTGGCGGCGGCTTCGCCCTCGGCGCGGAGGCAGAAGACGATGCCGGGAGGGATACCGGTCTCGGGCGTGGTCGTGACGGCGAAGGTGCCGAGTGGTAGGGATTCGAGTTTGCCGGGATGCGCCTTGAGATATTGGGCGAGGTCGATGCGGAAATCGGTGAGTGTGAGGTCGGCGATCGAGACACCACTGGAGAGGTCTTCGAGATCAATGACGGCGTCCTGGAGCTTGAGGAGCTGGGTGCGGCGGTATTCCAGATCGTTCATCTGGTTCCCGGACTGTTGCTCGATGATGTTCTCTTCGCCAGTGGCGGAAATATCAAGGAGCACCATGCGCCCGGAGACGCGCTGTTCGAGGTTGATGTATTCTTCCAGCTCAATGTTGGGCCAGAAGTTTACGAGCTGGATGCGGGTGTTCGGTGAACCGATGCGATCGATGCGCCCAAAGCGCTGGATGATGCGGACAGGGTTCCAATGGATGTCGTAGTTGACGAGAAAATCGCAGTCCTGGAGGTTTTGACCCTCGCTGATGCAGTCAGTTGCGATGAGCAGTTCGATATCGCCTTCAGAAGCAAGATCTTCCGGGCGCTCCTTGGAAAGCGGGGAGAACGTCGTGAGGATACTGGTGAGGTCTTTGCGCAAGTGCGGCAGCGTGGTCTGATTATGCCCGCCGCCGGTGACGAGAGCGGAATGCACGCCCAGCTCGGACAGTGCCCACTGGGCGAGTTCGGCGTAGAGATATTTGGCGGTGTCGGCAAAGGCGGTGAAGACGATGATCTTGCGGTTGCCGGGATTGAGCGGATTACGGACTTTTTCCGCGATGATAGCACGGAGTTTTTCGAGTTTGGCGTCACGAGATGCCCCGACTTGATGGGCAGCAGAGTAGAGCGTGGAGAGACGGTTGCGATCTTCGGTGAGGTCTTGTTTCCAGCGGACGAGATCCACGTCCTTTACGAGGACTTTGACTTTTCGCCCGACCAGCAGGCTCTCAAAAGCTGGATCGTCGATGTCCACGTCCTCGATCTCGATTTCCTCCATGGATTCCTCATGCGCCTCGATCTTGGCGAGGGTGTTTACCACGTCGTCGAGCTGACGTCTGACTGTGAGAGCAAAAGATGACACGGCACTTTCCATGCGCTTGAGCACATTGATGCGAATGAGGTGGATGAGGCTTTCCTCCCGGTCCACCTGCCTGAAGAAGCTCTCGCCACCTCGAATCTGGGTGCTGTATTTGGCATCATACGCGGCCTGCTTACCCGGCAGGACATAACGCAGCGGGGCATAGGCGGCGAGGGTAAGACGGCGAATCTCGTTGTTTATGTCGCGGATGGAACGGAACTCCCCGGCACGGTCTACGTCGGGCTTGTGATTGATGGGCTTGAGGCGCTCGGGGAATTTACCGGTCTCGGCGGTGCCGTAGTATTTCTCAATGTGCCGCCGCGAGCGGGCGATGGTGAGCAGGTCGAGCAGCTTGAAATAATCAAAGCCGAGCATCTCGATGAGGCGCGGTGGAGTGCGGTCGGCAGGCTCGGAGACGAGCCAGCGATTGAACTGGAGCTGTGCCTTGCGGACGGTGGACTCGATACTGCTGATGCCGTGGTCCAAAAGCGCGGTGTCGTTACCCTCTGTGACGAAGGCAATCTGGTTTTTGAGGTCAGCGAGGCGATTGTTCACCGGCGTGGCGGAAAGCATAAGCACGCGCGTCTTCACGCCCTCCTTGATGACACGGCGCATAAGCCGGTCATATCGCGTCTCGCGATCCTTGAGCGTCGATTTGTTACGGAAATTGTGGGATTCGTCGATGACCACAAGGTCGTAGTTGCCCCAGTTGACGTGCGAGAGTTCGATGTCCCCGGACTTGCCGCCGTCGCGGGAGAGGTCGGTGTGATTCAGGACATCGTAATTGAGGCGGTCGGGCGCGAGGATGTTTCGCCGGTCGTTTGTCTTATAGAGCGTCCAGTTGTCCCTCAAGCGCTTCGGTACGAGGACGAGTACACGGTCATTGCGCAGTTCATAATATTTGATGATGGCGAGCGCCTCGAAAGTTTTGCCGAGACCCACGCTGTCTGCGATGATACAGCCACCAAGGCGTTCCAATTTGTCGATGGCTCCGATCACGCCGTCGCGCTGGAACTTGAAGAGTTTTTTCCAAACGACGGTTTCGCGGATGCCGGTGGCAGATTTGACGATCTTTTCCTCATCGAGCACGTCATCGCGATCTTTGAAGAGGTGGTAAATCGTGAGCAGGTAAATAATTGAAGGCTCGCGCTTGGCGGTGAGTTCATCGAGCTGAGCCAGCAGCGCGGCTTTGCCATCGGCGGAATCTGGCAGAGCATTCCACATTTGCGTGAACCAACCAGCGAGAAGCTGGGATTCCTCCTGGGTTTCAGTGGCTTGTACGAGGCTGAATTGATTGGCTGGTGTGATGCCAAGGCCATCTGTGGTGAGCGGGCAATTCCCGCTGATGACTTTGGCGGGTGTTCCGTCGGCGTTCTTTGCCACCAAGGTCGCCTGCGGAAGCGGACCTGGGGCGGCTTTCACTTCCACGGTTTTACGCAGCCATTCTGTGAGGTCGCGTGCGAGCTTTTGAGCGGAAAGTTGATTTCGAGAGCCCCGGTCGGCCTCGGACCCAAGGAGGGGATGAGCGTCTGCCTGCGGAAATGGAATGATGAGACGTGAACCGGAGAGGCGGCGCAAAACTTCACGCAATTCACCATAGGCAAAGAGGGAAAGGTCGGGAGTTGCCGCATCAAGGCTGCCGCCCGCCGCTAAACTGGCGCGGAGTTCATCAATGACACGGTTGTTGCCTTGGTTCTTAAGGATCTTCATGCGGCTAGGGCTATTTAATGATCAGAGCGGCTGTGACTCAGGTTGGCAAGCATCGTGAAGAGATTGCCGATAAAATTCAGTGAATATTCGTCATCCTTAGCTCCAAATTTAGTTCCTCCCCGGAATCGGGTGCCCCTTGAGCGAGATATGACGTCGGGTATTGCCAGAGGGAGTAAGCCGTCTACATCCTCGAACCGACCCACAATACTCGCTTCATCGCCCAAATGAACCAGTTCATGCCCAAGAGGCAGTCATTCCAGCAGTCCCTCAACCGCCTGCCCGTGAGGCATCAGAGGCGGCGGGATTGAGGGGCGACAAAATAGGTCTCTTGCCAATACCCCTGAGGTATGGCTCGATCCGCTATGCCAGCCACCTATCGAAAATACGGGGAGTATTTTGTGTCCAATCGCGCCTGGGTGATGAGGAAACCCGGCCGGCGGTCCAGATTAACGCCAGAAATGCGTTCTGAGGTGCTGCAACGCCTTCTTGAGGGTGAGGACCGCGCCAAGGTCACCCGGGCCTGCTGCGTGCCCAGACAGACGTTTCACCGGTGGATGGACAGTGACGAGACCTTCCGCAGGGACGTGATCAAAGCTGAGGGGCTGGCGCGTGAGATCAAGGAGGGGCTGTTCGATGACCTTGTAGCAGTACTGCAAGACATGGTCGCTAAGCGCTCAATGCACCATTCACGTGAACCGTCCTTGGTCGAAGCGAGTGACCGGCTGAAAGCTCTCCATGAGCCTCTATGCCGCGCGCTCTTCGATTTCGCCCTGGATAACCAGGAAATCTCCACGCGTTGACGGGATGTGCCGCCCAGCGGGCTGGCTTCTTTCGTCAGGTGGTCTTCTTGCGAGTGAGTTCACCCGCCAGAAGGCGATGTGGGAATCTTCTTGCCGTGCAGGCTTTTGCCTGATAGAGAAAAGTGCAATAGCAGCGATTTTCATTCTGCATGGGCGCTTCGCTAGAACACCTCACCAAACTCTTAACTCAAGACTATGGCGCGTGCCGGAATATTCATCGGCGTCGATCAGACTGGGAATCTTGACAAACTCAGTGACGCTGCTGCCGGGGCAGAGCGAATGCACAATTGGGCGATTGCTCAGGGAATGGCGGATATAAAGCAGGCTCGGTTGTTCACCGACGCGGGAGGCAACAAAGTTGATCCGAACGACATCTACAACGCGATCAAGCAGATCATCGACGGCCCGGGAGTCGATCAGTTGATCGTGTATTTCGCCGGACACGGGGTGAACATCAATCGCGGCGAACGCTGGTTGTTGAGCGAAGCTCCCGTGAAGCCGTCTGCCGCAGTCAACTTGAAAGGAAGCGTGGAACTGGCCCAATATTCCGGCATAAAGCATGTGGTCTTCTTCTCCGATGCCTGCCGGGTGGCGCCTGACAGCATTCAGGCGTCCAATGTGAGCGGAATCGAAATTTTCCCCAATGACGCCGTGGCGGATCTTACCAACCCCGTGGACCAATTCTTTGCCTGTGGCCTTGGACGGACGGCTGCCGAAGTCAAGGACGCGGCGAGCGCAGCGAGCAACTTTAGCGCTCTTTACACGGAGGCGCTGCTCTCCGCTCTCAGTGACGGAGCGCTGGATGCCCTCAAACCTGAGCCTCCGTCCGACCCTGACTGGCGTTACGTGGGCACGGCCACCCTGCGGGATTATCTCGCCAAGGAAGTTCCCAGACGAATCATAGCAAAGAAGCTCGTTGGCAAGGTCAACCAAAACCCCGACGCCATTGTAATCGCGTCGGATCATTGGGTTTCCCGTGTGCCACGCGTAGCATTCCGTGGGATTCAAATGCCATCCCCCCCCGTTGAGCCGGCCCCCCAAGACAATCGCAATATTCTGGCGAATGCTTTGATTGCCAGCGGCGATCCGTCCAACGATCCCGCGCATGGGATGAGTTTGCCAATGTCCCTCAAGAAAGGTGTCGCTGAAGCAGTGGAGGCAGTCGCGCCGATTTTTGGGCCCGATCATTTCGAAAGTGGGTGCGGCATTAAAGTTCGTGGCGCGCGAATCATGGACGTCTTCGCTACTCGCGGCGCCAGCGTCGAGTTGCTGGGCGACGAACTCGTCCGCGTTTCCCTGGACCGCGCACCGTGTATGAGTATTTTGCTGCGCTTTGACAACTATACCTGCGCGGTGGTGCCCGCGATCCACGGCTATCTCGCGGCGTTGACCGTCAAAGATGGCGAGCTGGCGGACGTGACTTACGAACCGTCTACAACCCATTACCGGTGGGCTGGATACCAGAACAAACTGGACGAATTGCGACGGCTGCGGGCCGTGATCGCCACGGCGACGCAAGACGGTTGGTTCCATCTGGACGAAGCGAATGCCTTGACACTGGCCCGGCAAATGCAATTCGAGAAAAGCATCGACCCCACGCTTTCAATCTATGCTGCCTATGCGTACCACGACTTGCAGCGGAGGGATATCATCGGTGACATGGCGGGTTTCCTGCGTAGTGATATCGGTGCCGTCCTGTTTGATCTCATGCTGCTAGGACGCAAGCTGGTCGATAAAACCTTGCTGCCCCAGGATCACATAGTGCCTTTTTTCCCTCTGCTATCCCAAGGTTGGGCGTTGCTGAAGGCAAATCGGGTGAAAAAACATCCCGTCTTGGACAAGATCGAGCCGCTGATGAAAGATTCACTTTGGACATTGTTTGACAGCAGTGCCTTCGATCTTCTCAAAGAAACGATGTCACAAGGCGACGTGTCATGAGCAAACAACTGTTATTTATTCACGGACGCGCGCAGGAAAATAAAGACTCCGTCGCCCTCAAAGCAGAATGGATCGAGGCACTCAACGAGGGCCTCTCAAAAAGCCATCTCAATCTGCCGATCCCGGAAACGGATGTGCGCTTTCCGTTTTATGGCGACACATTGTACGATCTGGTGGCTGGCAAGAGCGCCCAGGAAGCCGCCTCGATCGTCGTTCGGGGAGAAGATACTGATGCCGACGAAAAGAGATTCATTCGATCCGTCATCGAGGAGGTGCGAAAGAAGGCGGGCATTACCGACGAACAGCTCGCTGCCATCGGTGGCCAGGAGGTGATTGATCGTGGTCCGCTCAACTGGGAGTGGCTGCAAACTGTCCTGAAGGCAATCGACCGGCATGTCCCCTTTGGCAGCGGCGGGAGTATCGCACTCGCCACAAAGGATGTGTACCAGTACCTCAAGAACGCTTCGATCCGGCAGGTCATCGACACGGGAGTGAGCGCCGCCCTGACAACTGGGCTAGAAACCGTTGTCGTCAGTCATTCGCTCGGTACCGTCGTCGGCTACAATCTTTTGCGGCAAAGTGGCGAAGCCAAGGGTTGGAGGGTTCCTCTCTTTGTCACGCTGGGATCGCCCCTCGGCGTCAGTGAGATTCGGAAAACTGTCAAATCGCTGGCGGCTCCGACCCAGTGTCCAACCTGTGTCAAGGCATGGTTTAACGCAATGGATGATCGTGACGTGGTGGCCCTCTACCCGCTGACGTCGGCAGAATTTCCCTTAGATCCGGCAGATCCGAGGATTCAAAACAAAACAGACGTGCGGAACAAAACAGAGAACCGGCACGGCATCGCGGGCTATCTCGATGACAAGGAAGTGGCGCGCAAAATATACGACGCACTCGTCGGGTAAGTAGTACAGGTAAGTCGGGGTAGTATGGGGATGGCTGTAAGGTGAATTGTCAGGCATTGCGCCGCATCAGCGGTACTGGGGCAAGTTCACCGTCCCACGGCATTGCTCACCCAGCCTTTGCCCGTGCCCGCCACTCCCACGGCGGCACGGGCGAGGGATCGCTCCACAAGCCACACTTTGCCCTTTTTGCGGCGTTCTGCGCTGCCTGGAGGGTCTCGATTGCGGTACTTGTCGTAACGCCAAGCGAGGCCCTGCCGCACAAGGTCAAGGTTCACGATCACGCCACCGACCAGAACGACGGTCAGCGTGCGCTTGTAGCGGTCTGTGCCGGTGACCTGCAGGATGACGTCCTTTCCGAAGACCTCGCGCTAAAGGCGGCCTTGGATTACAGGCAGGCTGAATGGCTGCTTCAATTCGGGGGCGTCGATATAAGAGCGGCCTTGTGCTCGTTGCACGAATCCATCCCGGCGTTTAGGAGGACGAACAGCATCTTCCGCTATCTTGGACCTCCCATTTTTAGCTGATCATCCTGCCATCGTCCATTTGAGCCAACCAGCGGCAGTGAGAGACCGGCAGAAGGAGCAGGAAGAGTAATCAATCCTCTTTAACCACTCTTTGTTGTCTGATCCAGAGATTGGCCAGGAGCAAGGTGGCGGGGGCCATGGCGATGAGACATCCCGGCCTGCCACCATAGAACCCAGACAGGGTGAGGAGGAGGATGCCGATCATGACCGTCACATGTGCAGCAGTCCAGTCTGGCACGGCACCGTCGCTTTCCCTTCGGACAAGGTCGATAAGGCACAGGGTAAAGAAGAACCACAGGCCAATGATGGCAACAGCGCAGAAAGCCGGCAGGGCCCCGGGGTTCTGAAACTGAAGCAACGCCCACAGCATGAACTCCAGTGTGACCAGTGTGAGGGTGCTGAAGGCGGACTGGCGTCCAGATGGCGGAGGGTCGTTCGCAAAGTGAGCAGATGTCGGGCCCAGGCCAGGCAGCCACCAGCCGGGGACCGTGGCGACCAGCCCCCATAGGACGCTGTTGAATGCCGGGTGTCCGAAGGGAAAATTGGGCGTCATCTGTTGAAAGGCATAGGCTGACGCGGCCCAGATGCCCAGCATGTAAGCGGCCTGAGTTGCCGACATCACGGAGGAGTCCGAGGAGAGACGCGAGAAGGTGACATCCCGGCCGGAGAGTGATGAGGTGAGCATGTAGAAGAGCGCCGGCAGGACTGCTGCCGCGCCTGACATTAGGCAGAGGGTGAGCAGCGGGTGACATTTCCAGGGCTGAATCAAAAAATGTGCCAGAAGGATCACGGGCGGAACCATTGAAGCAAACGCCACAGCCACGGAAAGGTGGCCGCCGGACAAATCCCGGCGCAGCGTTTTGACGAGCTGGTCTCTCTCCAGCGCGATACACAGCAGGAGCTTGCCAGCGGTCTCGGTGCGACCGATCCAGGTATGGAACAGCATGATCAGGACGGTGGCGCCAATCACGCCGGTGATCAGAGGGGGCGAAAAGAGCCAGAGCACGCCCCCCCCCAGAAGGATGATGACAGCTTGAGGCTCCTTGTGGATGACGGCATGCGTGAGACTCTTCCAGTCGAAGATCATTTCGTCGAAATACTGCCCCAGTCGCAGGTCCGGGGCGAACATCTGCCGGTGAAGGTCGAACAAGCAGGGGATCAGGGCTGTCATGGCCAGAGTGGACCAAAATCCGAAGCTCAAAGCCAAGGGGACTGCCAGAACTACGGAAAGGAGGAAGGGCGCCGTCCAGCAGGCAGTCAGTTTGACGCGAAGAGCGGCCCGTTCGCTTTCGTCCGGCTCCCGGAGTTTGATGACGCACAGGCGGGTGTCCACCGCAGCACCTTTCACCAAGGCGGCCGGGAGAGAGAGAAAGGCCGGGGCGATGCATTCTGAGCGGGGGCAGCCCTCGTGCTGGCATGCGGCATGGAGCGGCCGGCCGCACTGCGCGCAGTAAACAAAGGTGCGCCGCCCGGGGTCGCGGTCTTCCGCGTTGAGCGTGAGCAGGCAGACCGCGCATGGGGTCTCTCCTGTGATGCTGAGGCGTGGAAAGCCTGCGCCGGGATCTGGTTTGCTGTTCACCATGTGGTACCCCGTTAAGCTTGCGTGATGCCAGGTCAGGCCACAGGGATGCTGTTGAGATGCAAGGCCCAGTAAAGTGGGTCCATGATGCGGAGGGGATTCTCCCAGAGTCCGGCGGGAACCCAGCCGGCCCCCATGGCGTCGCTCCTGCTGGTCACACCACACGGAATGGCGGAGATCATGCAGAAGTGCAGATTGACGAACTTGTCCTTGGCAAGGCTCATGAGATCCCGGCCGCCCGGTTGTTTTTTCACCCATTCCGCGAGTTCAAGGCTGACCCATTGCAGCCGTTGCACGTAGGTGGCCATGGCTGCGTCAGTGAAGAAGGGGTCTCCATCGGTGAGCTTGGTGCGGCGCAGGTTCTCGTTCCAATGCTCGTCTTCCTGCAGGTACTTGGCGAGGTTTGAGGGCAGCGGCAGCCGCTCGGCCTTGGTGAGCACCACGACCACATTGCGCTTGTCCTTCTCCGAAAAGGTGACATCGCCTGCCGACATGCCCATGATGTAGGAGCGGAAGACGCGGTCGATTTCGCGACCGTCATCGTCGGTGTTGCCGGCTCCCGCATCCGCCCCGTTGAAGTCATAGAAGAGAAAGCTGGTGGGAGAGGCCTTCAGAAACGGCAGCTGGAGGGGGTCGAACTTGCGCTTCATGAAGTGTTCTCCCGGCACATCCCGCAGCACCAGCGTGGCCCCCTGCCTCCAGCGCGGCAGTTTTTTGAGCTGCAGGACATAGGCTGTCTTGATGGCGTCATCGGTGGTGGCACCGCGCAGTTTTCCGCTTCCCTTCATGTCCCGTTTGACGGAGGTGATCAGTTCGTCGGTTTCGTCTGACAAAGGATTGTAAATCCTGTCCTTCCAGAAGTCAGCCCCCTGCATGACAGCGCGGACAAAGGCCGTCATGAAGATGGTCTTGCCGGTATTGGGCATGCCCATCATGGGCAGGAACACCGGAGGGGCCTGGCTGGCGAGCTGCAGATAGTCGTCCGGCAGTTCCTGGCCGCAATGCGAACACGGGGGTGGCTTCGTTCCGGGGGCCGGTTTGAGCGTCGTGGCCCAGGGGGTGACGCAGTAGGGGCATAAGACGTTGGCCTTGCGCTGAAGAAAGAAGTCGAGCAGTGACATGGTGGCGGAGGAGTGATGGAAGTTGTGGTGAAGTGTGGTGAGGTGACGCGTGGTGTGGGAGGTGAAGTGAGGTGACGTGTGGTGTGGGAGGCAGGGGGCTGAAAACAGAGGGAAGGTCAGTCCCGTCCCAGGACCCGTTTCCAGAGCGGCCTGAGGCTGGGCTGGTGAGAGGCTTGGCGGAGGAGGCGCCGCTTCTCCAGTTCGGGAGTGCTGCAGAAGACTGCCGGGGGCAGACGCTGCAGGCTTTTCTCCGGAAGTTCCGCGAGCCGCTCCAGCAAAGGATCGAAAGGGCCCTCATACCCCTGCCCTGCCAACTCGCCCACCCACTGGACGATCTCTTTGTCGGAGAGTTCCAGTGTGCTGAGTCTTTCCAGGAGCGCCGAGCCAAATTGGGGTGCGATCAGATCTTCCAGGGGAAATTCATCCGGACAGAGCTCAAGAATCCTGCGGTATCCCTCCGCGGAGGCGTGCTTCAGGGCGGCCTCCAGCGACGGGCGCTTTTTCGCGGGCAGCCACAACTGCGTCAGAAGCACCAGGTCAGGGTGTCCGGACTCCCGCGCAAACTGGTGCAACTTCTGGAAGACGGCCAGGTCGAGGCGCGGCCTTCTGCCATGCAACCATTCGAAAAATGCGCCGCACAACTCCTGAGGGTCTCCCAGAAGCCGGAGTGCCAGCTCCACCTGCTTCGCCCCCTCGGCGGGCCCGAGCGCCCAGTCGGCAAAGCAGTCCGCAATCTCCGGTGTGGTCAGCCCGGTCACGCGGGCGCCGAAGTCACGGAGGACAGAGTCGGCGGCAAGAGCCTTCAATGGTTCCCAGATGTCCGGGTCGATCTCGCAAGACTCGGGAAGCGGCGTTCTGCTGGACAAGCAGGCGGCGGCGGTCTGGACCTGCCGGAGGACGGGGAAAATCGGCACCGGTGTGCCGTCATCCTCCGCCGATTTTTGTTCCAGCCACCGTCCATAGAGGCTGGCTCCAAAGGTCCGGCAGGGCGTGACGGGCTGAAGGATCCGCCTGCCTGCATCCACCGTACGGTAGCTTGGGCTGGCATCCCTGGTGGCGGTGCCCACCGCCCAGAAGTCACCGGGCCTGATGGTGCGCAGGCTGACCATGGTGTCAAAGGTGCAATGCCTGCGCAGGGAGGGCGGCACCGAGTCCAGGGTGAGCTGGATCCAGCTTTTGATGCCGGCGGGTTCACCGTGCAGCAGCAGTGATGACGGGGAAGCGCCGGCCTCCGGGGTCCCCTCGGCGGCCAGGCAGGCGAGGCAGAACCATTCCCGCCAGGTCGCGGCCTGCTCAGGTTCTGCAAGATCCGCGCACTCGACCTGCACGGGAGGAATGACACCGGCACGCAGCCCGAAACGCTCCACCATGGCCTGCGAGGAACGGAGGAAGAGGGACCCAAAACCGAGCAAAACGCTCAGGGGATGGCACTCGATCTCTTCGAAGTCCTCTACGGAGAGCACCAGGGCATGCGCGATCTGCGGCGAACCGCGCGGGTCGGAGATTTTTCCGTCCGTAATGAACCGTGCTGTACGGGCGACCACCGGGCGGCCATCTTTCAGGCAGAAGTACTGCCACCGCGATTCCGTCATCCCCTCCGGCAAGCTGCGTGCCACGTGGGTCTTGATGGCTTCAGCATCCTCGGGAGAGAGACCCGGTGACGCGCACGCGACCTGCCACCCCCGGGTTCCCGTGGGAGAATACTCCGGCATGAGGTTGGTATGAACCAACTGCTGGGCTGTGATCGGCCGGCTCATGACTGTTTGAGTGATCTGCGCAGCAGGCGGAACCCGTTTGTGCCGGTCCGGTGCTCGTCGTCTTCCGGTCCCTTGGGCAAGGACCGCACCGGGAAGGGGCGGATGAGATAGTTGCCGCTATAGGACCACGCACGGCTGGTCTGGCCATGGGCGGCGTAGTCGCAGCCGTTGGTGCTGCTGGTGGCCTGCACCCATTCGAGCACGCCGCCATCGAAGAGCATCTGATCGGCCAGCGTTTCATGTTTGACCTCATCATACAGCCGCCGCAGGAGCAGAAGCACGCGGGGAGAAATGCGGCCCGAATTGTCTTCGAACTCATCGGGCGGGATGCTGGGACTGAGCAGCATCTCGTTGTAGGCGTCCCGCCACTCCACATCCGTTGGCAGGGAGTACTGGATGTTTTCGTCGGAGCCGCCGGACCATGCGGCGAATTTTTCCGCCTCCGCTGGCGCAATGCCGGACATGAAGGCCCGCCAGTAGTTGCGATTATTGATCTTCTTGGGGGTGATGCGTTCGTTATACTTGTACATGTGTTCCAGCCAGGCCTGGTCCAGCGTCGAAGCGGGAGTGTCCCAGAGAAAATACTCAAACTGGATCTTCGTCACCGGCAGCAGGTGGACATACCCCTTGAGGCAGTTCACCCACACCATTGGGAAGCCGACGCGGTCATATTCGATTGTTTTGTTCATAGACAGTGTTTTCCAAAAAGAGAGGTTCCCTAGGATTGTTTGAGAAAGTCCAGCGCTTCACCCAGGTCGGCGCTGGAGGTGACCACCTTGGTATTCCCCCACTGCTCGCGGACTTCGACGCGGTCTGAAGTGGTGAGCAGCAGCAGCCTGCCGGCCCAGGGGCCCGTCTTGAAATCTTCGAGATCGGTCACGACGTTGTCGGTGATCAGGACCATCCGGCCCTGCGGGTGCGCCACGTTCTCCAGGGGCTCGAGGAGCCGGCCGATCAGCCGCTGCCGGGGAGAGCGCTGGGGGGGACGGGGAGGCGCCTGGCCTGCGGCGGAGGCCGCGGCGGACTGGCCCAGATACCAGATGCGCACCTGCTGATGGCGCGGCAAGGCCTTCCACAGCAGCTCTGGAATGGCTCCCTCCCCGCAGGCCGGGTAGCCGGACCCGGCGCTGAAATCGAGGATGATGTGAGCCTGGGTGTCGATGCGGTTTTTTTCCAGGGTCAGCGTCCAGATGAGGGGATCGAGCACCCGCTGGCGTGCCCAGGGGGAGGTCGTCTTCCGGTGCCCCTGAAGTCCCTCCGCGTCCTTTCCCAGGGCGGAGGTGACGCAATACCACACGTCCATGCGCGCCTGGCTGAGCGAGTTGGTCATGCTTTTGATGCCGCCCATGCCCGACAGGCCATGGATGTATTGCTGCACTTTCACCGAGGTGTCCCGCAGCACGGCTTCATAAGGCTTGATGGAAAAATGCGGCCTCTCATCCTGGGGCACAAGCGGTGAAAGCGGATCGCATTCAAGATACTGATGAAGCTCGCCGGAGCGCGCGTGAGTGAGCTTGTCCCCCTTGGTGAGCACGATCACGGCGTTGCGGCCTTCGAGCGAGGCATCGAGGCGGTTCATGGCCGCCTTGTAGGATGAGAAGAGGTACAGGACGTCCTGCGGCACCTTGCTGTCCGCCTCCATGCTGTCCTGATCGAGCTCCAGGTCATGCGGGCTGATCACAAACCAGACCGTCTGGATGTTGCGTAGGATCTCGAGCCTTTTGCCGTCGCTTTCCATGTCGTGGAAGACCTGGCCGGCGACGTCATAGACGAGGAGCGTGCGCTCGGGGAAGATCCCCTTGACGGAGAGGATCATGGGCACGGGCCGCTTGGAGCTTTCCACGGTGGGCTCCAGTGTAAGGGTGCTCTTCTCGTGGTCCTGCCATTTGGTGGTGACCTTGCGCGTCTGCTCATCCAGGACTTCAAAGGTGATGAGCTCCTCGGCCATGTCCCGGTTGGTGAGATCCTTCAGGGTCAGCACCATGGTGGCCAGGAGGTGGGTCTTGCCATGGGTGGAATATCCGACGGCGGCGATCGGCAGCGGCGGAGCCTGGCGGCAGATGCGGTAGTAGTTGATGGGCAGCCGGAAACGACAATCCTCTCCAGGACAGACGTTGTCTGACTCAGACAGGGGCACGAGGCAGACCGGGCAGGTGATTTCGTATGGGAGGCTCATAATTCGTCATTGAGAAGGTTCATGGCTATTTTCTGGCGCACGCATTCCAGGGCCTGGCTGTCACTCATCTCGGACAGGCTGGTCCATTCCGGCTGCCAGGGCGGGCTGCCGGCCAGGTGCGGGTGCGGCTCCGCACGGTTGTCCCAGAAGAGCCTGAGGCGTTGGCGGCTGGCCGGCTGAACGAAGAGCGCTTCGGGATCCAGCCAGTCTTCCGCATCTGGCAGCAGGCCGTCCGCCATCAGGATGATCTGGCCCGCGGCCAGGGCCAGCGTCTCGAGGACCGGGTAAAGAATGGCAGGGCCCGGCTTGGCAGTGGTAAAAGCGGCTTCCAACCCCTGGACGCCATCGCCGCTCACCCCCACGGGATCGCCCGACCCCACGCGGAGGAAGACGAAGGAAGGGGCGTTCGATTCACGCCGGTCGCGCGCGGCCTCCGCCCACAGGTAGAGCTGCCAGGCAAGCCGGCCAAGGCGGTGCAGGGAGCGCGGGTGGCCGGAGTCATGCCACAGGACCAGTACTGTGCCCTTCAGGGAGACTTTTTTCGTCAAGCGCAGCAGGAGCGCGCACTTCAGGCGCAGATGCAGTGCGTGCACGGAGGCGGGCGCCCGTTTCTCGCCCAAGGCCTCGATGGCTCCTTCCGCCAGACCTGCGGACCAGTCGCGGATCTTGTCGCGCAGACTGGAGGGGGCCTCCGTGACCATGCGGGACAGGGCAGTATGCCAGCGCAGGGTGGCGGCCCAGCTTTCGTCCCCCACCCAGCAGCGCAGGGCCTCGAGCAGCGCCTGAACGCCCTGACCGCTGCGATACCTGGCCAGCGCCGGGGCCAGCTCCAGCAAAGGCAGGAGCCGCTGTACCGGCGGCACGGGCCCCCGCTTTCCCGCACCGGTCTCCAGCATGCTCACCGAATGCAGACGCAGCAGCATTCCCGCCGCGCCCGCGGCAAAATTCCCGCGCGGACTCCTGGTCCGCCGGTTCATGCACTCACAGAGAAGGTCCACCACCTCCTCCAGGCAGCCTGCCGCAAACCACTGCACCAGGCCCAGCCCCGCGCGCAGAGGATCTGTGTGCGTGGCACCGTCGCTGCTGCTGCTGCCGGCAGCGGAAGCGGAAGCGGCGGCGGCAGCGCCCCCTTCCCCCTCCGCACAGGACCACACCTCATCGAGCCGGGAGATGCACTCCTCCAGTCTCTGCCGCGCGATCTGCCGCCGCTCCAGGCCCGTTTCATGGCAGGGCGGCAGCAAGGGCGCCAATGCCTCCCACCACTCATCCGGGCTGCGCCCCGCCAGAATCTTGCTCAGGCGCACGCCGAGCACGGTGCCGGCGAGCACCAGCAGATTTTCTGATTGTTCCTCATTGATCCTGTCGCTCAGCTTTCCCATCAGGCGGATGGCGGAGGCGAATGGCAGCAGGTCCATCTCGGAGCTGGTTTGCAGCCGCGGAAGATGATGCCCCGAGATCAGGATGGGAATGAAGGGAACGTCGGTGCATTCCTCCGCATCCTCGTCATCCACCAGGCGCGCCCAGTGGACGACGCAGACAAAATGCAGCGGCGTCCCGCCCCTGGCTCCGGTGCCGCCAGAGCGCAGCTTCTCGATCCATGGCATGACAATCCGGGGCACGGGGTCCCGCGACGGGAGCTGCTCCACCTCCAGAGTGTGGCCCGGGCGTGCCAGCTCACGGCTGCTGCCCGGCTGCACCACCCAGAGGTCCACCTGAGGGCTCAGGAACTCAAAGATCTGCTGTGTCAGTCGATTCGCCGTGTCGTTCTGCTGCCCGGCCTCCGAGCCGTCCACCATAAGCACCGCACTGCCCGCTCCGGCCATCTCCACGGGTATGCCGTCCAGCAGTCGCGCCCGGCAGATCACCGCGTGGGCGATGTCCCTGGCGCGGGCGCTGGGAGACCTCAGCCAGAGGGTGGACATGGACCGGCGCAGATTCAGCCGCTCCCCTTCGCTGGCCCGGTTGCAGGCCGTGAAAAGCGCCCTAGCAATTTGGGGCAGCAGCCCGCCGGCCCCCTGCAGCAGCTCGTCCGGCCGCTCCTTCTGCCGCTGCCGTTCCTGGCGCAGCTCGTCCGGCCGCTCCTTCTGCCGCTGCCGTTCCTGGCGCAGCTCGTCCTGGCCCGACCATTCGAGCATGACGAGCAGCACATCATCCACGACGGCGCGGTCCAGCTTGAGCACGGCCCCCACCAGGGCCAGAAGGGCCTCAAAGCGGGCGGGCACGAGAGATTCCACATCCTGGTTGATCGCATATAGGCGGATGGCGGCGCGGCGCCCCGCGCTTTTGAGTTTGCCACCGGCTTCCAGCCACCGCTGCGTCAGCCGGCCCACGGACTGCGGAAGCTCCTGAAACATCCGCTCCAGAGCGTAGCTCAGGAAGTCGGCCTCCGCTGGAAACTCATCCTCACGATCATCTTCTGCAAGCTTCTCAGCAACCCTGTCAGCAACAACGTCAGCATCGTGATCGTGATCGTCATCATCATCGTCAGTCGCAATCACTCCCGATCTGGCCACCTGGGTGATGATCTCCTCGAGTTGAGCGAGGGCGGATTCCAGGCGCCGGAGCTTGTCGGTCGCGCGTGTTTTGTCGGCCATCAGGGCCGTTCGCTGCCGTCCCAGCTCGCAATAGACCCGCCAGACGGCCGCGGTGGCCCCCCAGGCATGATCGAAGTCACCGGGGTCTTCCTGGACCCAGCCGCGCAACTCCCGGCAGACAAAGTCATGGTCCGGGTCATCCAGCAGGCAGATGCCCCGGAGAATGTATCCGGGCATGGAGGCAATGATGGCGGATTCATTCAGCAGCAGCTCGTACATGAGCTTTTTGAGATCCCGCGGCCGGTGAATGCCGATGCGGGCGATGACTTCGCCCAGGGCTTGCCGCTGGGGGGCCTGCCACGGCAAAATCATCGTGCTCAGTTTGCTTCCGCCCACGGACTCGACCACTCCCCAGAGCAGGTGGTGCCTGTTCTGCATCTGCCGGAGAACCTCCGCTCGGTAGTTTTCATGCGTGAACTCAAGGTAGCGCGTCTCCGCTCTTTCCGTGCTCCTGCGTGCGCTCTCCAGGCGGTTCCGCGGCCCGCCGGACTCCGCACGGCTTTTTTGATTTTCCCAGACCAGCCTGGTGATGGGCTCCACGGAGATCCTCCGGTACATGTCGTCGAAGCTGAAGCGGCGGGGATCCCGGAACAAGGGATCGGCCTCGCGCAGGCGGTCGGACGCACTCACGTAAGTCTCCTCCACATCCGCCTGGGGCGTTCCGCGGAATGCCTCCACCAAAAGTGCCAGCAGCTTCTCATTGGCACTCAGCCGGTCGAACCAGCTCTGTGTGACACCTCGCGCCACCTCATCGGCCAGGATCTTCACCCGTCGGCTGCGCTCCTGCTCGTCATCGAGCCCGCCCCGCCGGAGCAGCTCTGGAAGCTGGCTCAGCAGGCGCACGATCTGCGGGGGCGTGGCAAGAACGCCCGCGTCCGTGCGTGCCCGGACTTCATCGATCAAATGCGTTTTCCAGGAGCCCAGGTCCAATTCGGGCCCCTTGTCGTGAAGCCATGCCAGGTGCCGGTCAAGCACCTTCTGTAGCTCGCCTTTGTCGAGGCGGGTCATGTGCAGGGGTTTGATCAATGCATCACTCTCGCGTGACTCCGCGGGCTTCGCGGTGAGAAACAGCCAGGAGTCGAGGTCCCCAAGCCGCTGGTTGATGATCGTCAGCAGAGACTCGGTGAGGGTGGAAAAGGCGAAGCGGGTCCCCAAGGGCTGATCGAGAACGTAAACCGTTCGCCGCTGCCGGTGGCTAGAGCGCATCCAGTCCATCAACTCCGGCCCCGTTTGCATAGTCTGGGAGAGGGCCACGATCTTGTGCGCCTCCGGCCCATGCCTGGGCAGCATCTGCATGCCGGCCCAGACCGCTGTCGTGAAACGTCCGCTGCCTGGCTCGCCCACGACGACGACGAGCCGCTCAGGATTTTCGCCCCGGTTCTTGCAGTCTTTTTCCAGGCCTGGCCATGGCATGTACACCTCTTTAATTTTCTCGATGATGAGAGGCGTCAGCTCTGGTTCGCCGGTCCCTTCGCTTTCGAATCCTTCCTTTCCGGCTCCTTTCCTGGCCTTCTCTCCCTTGGCGCCGGCCTCGGGGGCGGGTGCGGGAGGAGGTGATGGTGGCGTCCCTTCGTGCTCGGGCTTGCCCTGCGGAGCTACTGCACCGGGAGTTTCGCCTTCAGGGGGCCTCGCGTTCGGTGGCGCTTCGGGTGCCGGCTTGTCCCCCGCTCCATTCCTGCCCTGGGGATACTGTCCCTTTCCCTGGGCCGGCGGCGGAGGAACTTCAGTCCCTTCTCCTGCTGAGCCCGGAGCTTCCGCAGGTGGCGCTGCTCCGGCCGCTGCTCCCGGCAGGTCGCCTTCCACAGGAGGCGGTTTACTGCCTTGCAGTGATTCCGTGGCTGCAGGATCTGTTTCCAGATTAGACATTGAATCTACATCTAAAACGTGGGCAACCCATATCGCAAGGTCGATCTATGCCTAAAGAAATAGCAGGCAGCGATCATCCAGAGCTCGGAGAAAGACTACGACTTTGGCAAAGTCCAATGTCTGGGGGGTGGCTGCGAGCGCAGCTCGTGCAGACCGCACCGCAAAATCCACGGGCTCTGAGGACAGGCTGCGCCACAAGGATTGCGCAAAGACAAGCGCCATGGAGTCACTGGCCGGGCATGGATATCCGATGACGGCAGGCACTTGCAGATGCGCGAGCAGAGATGCTAGGCCGCGCTTTTTCGCGCCAAGGCAGACGTTCAACACCACCAGCCTGAGATCCTCCTGGCGGGCGACGATGTCCGCCATTTGGGCTGGGTTACACAGCTCCCCCAAGAGTGACTCCGCACCGTCCGCGGCGTGAAGGACCAACCCTGCCTCACCTGCAGCATTTTCATCTGCATGTCCGCAATGATGCCAGATGTGGTACGAACGGCCAGCCGCCTGTGAGTGGTTGAGGGTGCGTCGCAAACTTTGGGCGCCAACGTCCGTCATTTTATCTAGCCTGGCGGCTTTGTTCAGCACCTCTCCACGCAAGGAGCATTCGACCTGTGCCAGTTCAGAGTCCAGCTTCAGGGGGGCGTAGTTTGCGGGACATGCTGCGGTTAACAACAGGCGTCTCGGTCCTGTGACCGGCTTCCAACATTCAGCGGTTCCCCGAAGGTGACGCACCAGCAGATACGAACTGTCCAATGCGATGAACTTCTGGCGCTCTGGATGAAAAATAAGTTCCCACGGCACTTCATGCACACCTTCGGCTTTGTGCGAACCGCCGGGCAGGTCGTATTTGATAACTAGGCGCAATGGGTTCCCTTGTTTTTCCGCCTCCCTTGAAGCTTTGTCGAACAGCTGCCCAATCCCTTCCTTGAAGATTGATTTAAAGATGACTTCACCAGCCCTTGCTCCGTCCTTTTTAGTTGCCCACGCCTCGTTGAGCAGTTTACCGTAGCCAGCCAGCAGGCAAAGATCACTCGCTGTTACTCGGGCGGTGCTTTCGCCACGCACCAGCTTGCACTCGCCGAAGACGCTGGCAATGTCGTTATACTCATCGAGATGAAGAACAAAATCGAATGTTTCTGCCGCCATAAGTCGATTATAGCACATTTTCCTTGGTTACTAGCAAACGTCACCTCCGCATTGTCGCAAGGGCTGCTGCGCTCGCCGGATCAAGATGACAATCTTTTTGAGAAACTTGGTCTGGTGTCATGTTACATAAGATTTTGCATAAGGCAATCGCAGTGGTGAATACGAACGGTCCAGCGGAGGGATGGCGTGGCATGTGAAGAAGGCGATGGGGTTGAGTCCCCATCTTGAATGTCCATACCCAAGGTCGCCTCGCCAATGCCAGGCGGACCCTTGGCTCAAACCGACTGCTCTGTTGGAACTGGTGTGGAGCGGAGCGATAAGAAAGGAAACGTCTTAGTGGTTCCAATGATGTGATGTGATGGATTTGAGTCACGGGACACTGAGTCGAGTCACCTCGCTGGAGAGTTCTGGCTCAGACTTGGGCACATCAAAACAGACAGAATCATCAGGCCCCACCTGAGTACCTCTATCTATCCTTATCCTCTACCACCCGTGGCCAAACGCGGCCTAAAAGTGCGCTTTAGTAAACCGCTACGGCGGTCACGCTGAACCGCCCGCAACCGCGCAGAAAGGCGGCTTTTAGGAGTCGGGATGTTGTGAGCGTCTCCACGTTGCCATTTTCTTCGTGACGCAATTCGTTGCAAAGAACGATCGCACGCGGGGCGCAATCTCACCCCGGCTTACCTGCGCACCAGCACGAGGGGATTGTTGGTGGTCGTCGTCGGTGCGATCAAACTTCACTCCATGCGCGGGGAAACCAAGGCGGAAGGGGCGAATCTATCCTTCTTTATTGCTGCCTTTACCAAGTTATCATGGAGCTGGCCAAATACCCTCAAAACCCTGAGTTTCGTGACGGAGAGCCTCGCGTGCGCGCGAGCGCGAGTGTGTGTGCGCGAGCGGGGGTGTCAGATGGAGGTGTTTTGTCGCCTCATGTATGCGCATGGCTGCTGTTGAAGCTGAGTTGTCTCGTTGTGATCTTCGAAGGCTTCTGTTTGTTCGATTTCTTCAGGCTGGATTGAGTTTCCTTGTTGATTTTCAGCAAGGTAGTCCAACAAGGTCCACGAGCATGTTGATGAAGAAGAGGCATGCAGCCTCATGGCGTGAGGTTGATCTGCGGGCGCGTCCAGCCAAAGAGAACCTTGGAATTGCGGCCACGGGAGCGGACTTTGAGCATCGGAGCTGTGGCGGCGGTTGAACAGCTTCTTGGGTGGCATGCCATTGGGAGACTTTCATGGCTGACAAAATCTCTCCGTTAATCAGGAGTCAGAGGGGACATTCACGCGCTTCCCTTTAGGGGAGCGTGTGAATGTCTCACTCCCTGATTTGTTCGGACTTTCATGGGGCTGTGAAGGTCATAAAAGTCTGCTGTGAAAGTCTCAAGCGGCTTGCGGGAATC
Organism: Verrucomicrobiaceae bacterium; assembly: GCA_027490195.1. Lineage (GTDB taxonomy): Bacteria > Verrucomicrobiota > Verrucomicrobiia > Verrucomicrobiales > Verrucomicrobiaceae > Prosthecobacter. The sequence continues at coordinate 54,229 of JAIXYN010000095.1, forward strand.
GGGCAATCAATCGGCGTTCGTTTGTGTGGGAACGCTTCTCTTTGTGCTCGAAAAAGCGCGGTTCATCTTCCGCAAGGAGGCGGGTAAGTGCACTCCTAATGCTGCCCAGCCCAGCCCCTTTGCCGTTCACCTTGGCAATCAAAACATTTTTCTCGATGGGGGCCGACTGCGGAACGATGCTCTCAATGAGCGGCACAGGGTCAACGGCAGCAGCTTTTTTCTTGGCTCGCTTGAGATTATCAGCGGCGGCTACGTCGTCGGGGCTGGCATCCTCCCAGCAAATGACATTTTCACGGCGGCTGTGCTGGTAGAACCGGATGAACTCTTTCTGATCTAAGTCGTCACGCCAGCCGATTCTGCTGCCACGCTTGACGGCAATCCATTTGTAGGTGCCTGGGATTGCTGTGGCGTCGATTACAAGGATGGCGCGCGCCCAGTTGGTCAACTCGGCAGCTCCGGCCCCTGAATAGCTGAAATCAACAGCAGACCATGCGCTTGTGTCGCGGTTGGTAATCTTTGGCGTGTGATGACAGAGAACGAGGGCGCATGAATGCCTTTGCAGAATGGGATTCAGACCAGCTCGGAGAAACCGGCTTAGTTGCTCAGTGTCCTCGATCTTTGCGCCGTAGAAAGCAAACAGCGGGTCGATGCGGACAAGGTCGCACGGGCGAAAGGTCAGCTCGCGGTCAAGTAGCTCTATTGAGACTTGCATAATAGACTGACGTTAAGGCCAAAGTTCGGCCTGGGCGAAGCAGGCAGTTAGGATTCTGTGTCTGCGGCGCATTCTTCGCAGGGCAGCTGTCGCCTGCATGCTCAGTTGCCAAGCCTCGCGCACGATCAGATTGCCTATCTCATGCTGCTT